>CALFVT010000006.1 GCA_937928165.1 uncultured Caulobacterales bacterium | reverse complement strand
GCGCAGGCCCCTGTGCCGCAGGCCAGCGTCATGCCGACGCCGCGCTCCCACACGCGCAGGCGGATTTTATCGGGGGCGTCCACCCGCGCAAAGCCGACATTGGCTTGCTCCGGAAATAGTGGGTGATATTCAATCATGGGCCCGACCTTTTCAGGCTTCGCCGTGTCAAAGTCGTCAACAAAAAACACGCAGTGAGGATTACCCATGCTCACCGCACCGGGATTCCATAGAACAGGGTTATCAATCGGCCCAAGTTTAATATCCATGTGATGGGTGTGCATGGCTTCTTTTATTGGAATTTGATCCCATTCCAGCTTGGGCGGGCCCATGTCCACGGCAATTTCATGGGGCCCTGTCTGGCGGCAATGCAGCAAGCCGTCATTTGTCTGTAGGGTCATGACCTCACTGTTGTGATCTTGTAAATAAAGCCATGCCACACAGCGGGTGGCATTACCGCAGGCATTGACCTCAAAACCTTGCTGGTTCCAGATTTCCATAAAAATATCGGCGTCATCTGATGTGGGCGGGCGCATAATGATAAGTTGGTCTGCGCCTTTTGGGCCCATAATATTACTGCCGGGGGCGCAGATGGCTTTGACCTTATCTGCGGGCAGAGTAAATCCAATCTTGCTGCGTGCGTCAAAAATAGCAAAGCGGTTGCCTGCACCGTTCATAATATAAAACTTCATAGGCCGCATATAAGGGTGGATGGGCGTAAGGACAATGTTATAAAAACCACACAGGGTAGATTAAAATTAGGATAATAAAGGCTTTTTACTTGCGCTAGCGCGTGTTTTTCGCTTGTTTACACAAAATATTTCATAAAATTACATGCGTAATGGCGACTTATCTAGGGGATATGTATGACTCGACCTTTTAAAACCCTTTTTTTAACCTCGGCGGCTTTGTCGGTGCTAGCCTGTTCAGCGGCAGAAAATGCAGTTGATACGGCGGCGGAAACAGTTGTAGCCAGTGCCAGCTCCGACGTTGGAGCAAATGTGCAAGCTGTGAAAGATAAAATGGTAAAAAAAATTATTAACTATTCTGAGGTTGGAAAGACGGATGCTGACCACCTTTATCTCGAAGAGGTCTTGGGTGATAAGGCTCTTGCTGAGGTTACAGCGTGGAACGAGCGCAGCCTTGCGCGGTTAGAAGCAGACCCGCGCTTTTCTAAAATGCAGGCAGAAGCCCTTGAGATATTAAACTCCAAAGAAAAGATTCCTTTTGTCTCTTACCGTAAAGGTAAAGTGCAAAACTTCTGGCAAGATGCCGACCATGTGCGCGGCGTGTGGCGCACATCCAGCCTTGATAGCTATTTAAGTGAAGACACGAAATGGGAAACTATTATCAATTTTGATGATCTCGCTAAGGCCGAAGATGCGAATTGGGTCTATAAAGGCCGCAGCTGCCTTGCGCCGGATTACACCCGCTGCATGCTTAACCTTTCGGACGGCGGTAAAGATGCGGTGGTGCGCCGTGAATTTGATAAAACAACGAAAAGCTTTGTGAAAGGCGGATTTGAGACGCCGGAATCTAAAGGTGCAAATGCTTGGTTGGATAAGGATCATCTTC
Source organism: uncultured Caulobacterales bacterium (assembly GCA_937928165.1). GTDB lineage: Bacteria > Pseudomonadota > Alphaproteobacteria > Caulobacterales > Maricaulaceae > CALFVT01. The sequence goes on along the minus strand of CALFVT010000006.1, from coordinate 169,562 downwards.
TTATCGGGGTTGATTTCGGAGACGGCACTATGACCGATTCTGGCTATCCTATGGTGACGAAGATTTGGGCGCGCGGTACACCATTAAGCGCAGCCAAGGAAATCATGCGCGGCGAGTCTGACGATGTGGGCGTATGGCCGGGCACGGTAGAAGTGGCGCCGGGCCAATATGAGATTGTTATCTCTCGCGCGACGTCTTTTTATACCACAGAATATTACTGGTTGCCCCGTGAAGGCGGTATGGAAGTGTCCGATGCGGTGCGGATTCCTTTGCCCGAAAAATCAAGTCTTGGCGGCCGGTTTAAAGATCAACTCTTGCTGTCCCTCCAAGAAGACTGGCGCGGATTTAAGTCTGGTGATCTTGTCTCTTTTAAGGCCAAAGACTTCATGGACGACGGGGAGATTGGTAAAGTCAATCTTGTGATCTCGCCAAAAGACAATCAATCTTTAAATGGTTATGGGGTGACAAAATCCAAAGTGCTTATGTCTATTTCTGAAGACGTCGCCAGCCGCGCCCATGCCTTTGATTGGGACGGCAAAGACTGGACATCCGCACCCCTTGATTTCCCTGAAAATGGCAGCGTCAATATCGGCGCAACCAATGATGAGGAAGATGTTGCGTTTATCTCCTCCGAGAGCTTTTTAACCCCGGATACGCTGTGGACATTTAATACGTCCACAATGGAAAAAGCGCCAGTTAAATCCCTCCCAAACTGGTTTGACGCAGATAGCATGGTTGCCGAGCAGTTCTTTGCAAGCTCCCCGGACGGCACGAAAGTACCTTATTTTGTTGTGCGCGGAAAAGACGTAAAAATGGACGGGAGCAACCCGACCTTGCTTTATGGCTATGGCGGGTTTGAAATCTCGCTGAACCCATCTTATTCCGCAACCCGCGGTAAGCTCTGGATGGAACGCGGCGGGGTTTATGTGCTCGCCAATATTCGCGGCGGCGGAGAATATGGCCCGAAATGGCACCAAGCCGGCCTGAAGACAGAACGTCAGCGTATTTATGATGATTTCATTGCGGTGGCCGAAGACTTGATTGATAAAGGGGTGACGACGCCGAAACATTTGGGCATTGAAGGCGGCTCTAACGGCGGGCTGTTAATGGGCGTGATGTTCACCCAGCGGCCTGATTTATTTAACGCCGTTGTCTGCGCTGTGCCCCTTCTGGATATGATGCGTTTCCATACGCTTTTGGCGGGCGCGTCATGGATGGGCGAATATGGTAATCCCGAAGATGACGTGGAAGGCAAATTCCTGCGCTCTATTTCGCCTTATCATAATGTCGACCCCAAAGGGGACTACCCCGAAGTCTTTTTCGTAACCTCGACAAAGGATGACCGTGTGCATCCGGGCCACGCCCGTAAAATGGCGAAACGCATGGAAGATTACGGCCATGACTTCCTCTATTATGAGAACATAGACGGCGGCCATAGCGCGGCAGCGAACCTTAAAGAAAGCGCCCGCCGTTTAGCGTTGCAGCATACTTATTTGTTCCAAAAATTGAAGGATGGGCAGTAGGTGTTTTTAAGATTGAATTTAAACGGCTCCCATTTTGGGGGCCGTTTTTGTTTGCCCTATTTCCGTAAAAATTATCGCTGCCCCATTGCTTAATTCATAGTTTGCCGCCAAAGTCATTTTATAAAACATATAAATGACGGGATGAGCCATGCTGCGTAAAATTCACGATATTCCTCTCTTGCTACTGGTTGTTATAGCGGCAGGGCTTGCTTTTGCAGGCTGGGCTGTGGGAGCGAGCTTTTTGGCCGCGCCGATTATGGTTGGCGAGATGCAGATTGCTAAATCCATTGCGGCGCTGGCCAAGGATGCGCTGTTTGTGCCGCTCAAACCGCTTATGTATGCGCTGATTATTATGTCTATCGGTAGCTCGATTGCGATTTCAACGGGCGGGCTTGGTGCGAAATTCTCCCGCGTGATTATTTTCTTCGTCGGATTTTCTTTGACTGGATTGGCCGTCGGCATCTTAATGTTCAACCTCTTTTCCGGCCTGAATATTTTTGCAGACCCAGCCAGTGCAGGCGCGGGGGACGGGGAGGTTGGCTCTGACCCTTACGCGATTAAAATCTATAAAGTCCTGACCTCGCCGCTGATGATTTCGATCTATGCGGGTGTTGTTTTTGGCGGCGCGCTGAAACGGCTTGGGATTGGCCGTGAAGCGGATGCGATTTCTGATTTATTCATCAAAGGCTTTCGTAAGTTTTTGCAATATACAATTCCGCTCGCCGTGTTTGGCTCAATTACCCTTGCCCTCGCCAAGCCGGGCGGGGTGCAGACTTTGGGTGATCTATTCCCGATCTTAATGCCTTATCTTTTGACCATGGGCATTGTCTGGATTGTGATGATGGCCGTCACCACACGTATTCAAGGTAAGGGCTTTGGGTTTGTCTGGCGCGGCGTGTTCCCGCAGGCCGTCGTGGCCTTTTCCACCTCTAGCTCTATGGCGACGCTGCCGGCGACCAAGCAAGCCTGTGATGACCTCGGTGCGGACGGTGATGAAGCCACGCCGTTTTTTACGATTGGTGCTACCGTTAATATGACCGGTACGGTGATCGGACTTTTACTGGTGTCATTATATGCCATGAAGGCTTACGGCATTGATATTGCCATTGCCGATATGATTACCGTCGGCCTTCAAAGCCTTGTCTTTGCTACGGCCGCAGCGGGGACGCCGTCTGCCTCGGTTGTCTTGCTCGAGGATATCCTCGTCAGCCAAGGAGTCTCGGCGGAATATGCGACCTATGTCACGGGATTAATTATCACCATAGATACGCTGATCCTCGACCGTCTTCGGACTGTGATGAATACCCAATCTGATAGCATGAGCACGGTTAACGGGCTAAAGCTTTACTATAAAAAGCGGCGTGTTGTAGAGGAAACATAATTCATAAAGGGAGGGTTTATGCGCCATATCAAGACGCTTAATAGAGCCGCTTTGGGGGCAGCGATATGTCTCTTGAGTGCTTGCAATAAAACAGAGCTAAATGAAGAGACGGTCAAAACTTTGGCAGTCACAGGAGTCGGCGAAGTTGAAGTTCTCCCAGACCGCTTTGTCCTCTCGGGCGCGGTGATTAAACAAGACGGCACCGCCCAAGCCGCGATGAATGATGTGGCCGATATCGTCAATGCCATGCAAGCGGCGGCGCGGGATATATCTTCGCTGACGGATTCCGAATTTAACTTTGCTTCTGTGAATAGCGTTGGAGTGAAAGACCCAGAATGTCTTTTATATAATCAAGAAGCTGATAGAACCAATGCCACCTTGCGCCCCGGAGAGCCGCGGGTGAAAAAACGGGTCTGTGAAGATCAGTCTCAACAAGCCTCGATTAGTTTTACTTTTACGGGCGGGCCGCCGGAGCAGGCGGGCACGGCCTTATCGCGCTTTTCTCAATCCGGCGCGATACGGCTACGCCTCGATGGCTACCGGATTAATAATATTGATGAGATTGAGCTGCAGGCTGGAGAAATTGCCGTTAAAAATGCGCGGGATAAAGCCGACCGCTTAGCCGCCGCTGCGGGGGCGAGTATTACCGGCGTCTTAGACCTAGATAGCTATCAGGCAACCTATGATCAACGCGCGGCCACCGCGCCGCGCGTCAACCTGTCGGGTGCAGGCGAAACATCTGCGCTTTTGGACAGCGGCGAGCCTGTGGAGGTCACAGACCTAAATCTTGAAGCGGGGCCGCAAATTGTCTCCGCCGCTATAGAGCTAGAGTTCACCTATGAATAGGGGCGGGGGACGAAGCGGATTTTGGCCCGCGTTGAGTGGGGTTTTGATCGGGGCGGGCTGTCTTTACGGTTATATGAGTTGGCAAGGGGACGCGCGAAACTATGTCGATCTGCAATATGCAGAAGATTTCGCTGATTTCCTTGAAGAAGAAGGTGAGCGCGATCCGCCTGTTCCTTTCAAAGCACAGCCTTTGGAGGTTAAGGGCAAAGGCGAAGTTAAAGCCATACCCGATATTGCTGTGATTACCGCGCTTATACGCGAGAAAGATACGCTGGAATCTCGTGCGGTGAATATTATCGCCGAGCGGGTCAATGCGGTACAAAAAGCGGTGGATCAATTTGACGCCGAAACTAGCGTCGTTGATTCCCAAACCTCGCGTCAATATGATGCTATCTGCCAATCTGAAAACCAAGAGGCGCGCCGCCGCCATAACCAAATTAATAATGATTATTGGTTTAATAGGCGGCTCGATGAGCGCGGGGATACGGAAACCAAACGCCGGGAGCCAAAACCGCGTATTGCGCAGAAAATTTGTAACGTCCAATCCATTGAGGCCCGGACTCAGCTTGTTATCCGCGTCGCTCCGCCTGATGCCGCCGGAGATATTTTGCAAGCCTTAGCCGATAACGGCGCGGATGAAACGCGGCTATATGGCTATGATTTTTCAAATTATGATGATCTTTATCAGCAGGCGGCGGCGCAGGCGGTCAGCCGCGCCCGCGCCAAAGCGGACATGATCGCCCGTCATGCCAAAGCCGAGCTTGGAGATATTACCGCGTTTTATGTGGGCCGCCCGGCCCGCACAGGCCGTTTTGGCCCGCAGCCAACGATTATCAATAAATCCAGTGGCCGTACTGTGTCTCGCGGCGCATTTACGTCGTCACCACCTCCGCCCCGAGCCCCAAATATTGTCGACCGTTGGGATGGGATATCTGCGGATGAAATCGTCGTTACCGGCCGCCGCATAAGCACAATCAATGGCCGCGACCTCGATAAGCAATTTGCGGTGGATGATGAGAGTGATGAAGATCTTATCCCGACCTCATCAAATAACGCTTTGCAAATGAGCCTTCATTCTGGCCCGCAAACCATCCGCGTGAGCGCTATTTTAGCCTATGACTATAAAACGGTGATTGACGGCAGTCTTGTGCCGAATGATGATTAGATAACTTAACGCAAGATTTTCGTTATGACTGATAAATCCGCTTTTGGCTCTGAAACGCAGCTTTCTCGCCGTCATTTTGCCCTCATGAGTCTCTTGGGGCTTGGGGCAGGGGCCTGTTCAAATAGCGGCTCCCCTCGCAATGAAAATATAGCCGTAGAGACGGACGGCGCGGCTAATGAAAGTGATGATATAACGGCTAAGATCAAGGCTGCCGAAGATTTATTTGACGTGGAATTTACCCCCGCTGAACGGGCGCAAATGAAAGCAAGTTTTGAGACGCCCAATACCGCCCTTAAAGCCCTGCGTGATTTTGAAAAGCCCAATAGCCTCGCCCCGGCTATGGCCTTTGACCCGCGCCTTAGGAGGGGCGAATACCCGCAGCACAGTGACCAAGTCGATATTCCCGCAATAGAAAAACCTCTGCCGCAGAGGGATGTTGATATTGCTTTTAGCTCTGTGATCGACCAAGCGGGCTGGATTAAAAGCGGAGCGCTAAAATCTGAGCGGCTGACGCAAATTTACCTTGCCCGGATTGAAAAATATAACTCAAAATTAGACGCCTTTATTACGGTGACGAAGGATACGGCCCTCTCGCAGGCCCGCCAAGCCGACCGCGACATTGCGGCGGGCCGCTATAAAGGCTGGCTGCACGGCATTGCTTATGGGGCGAAAGATTTGCTCGATACGGCGGGGATTAAAACCACTTACGGAGCGGAGCCGTTTAAAAACCGCGTGCCGAATGCGGACGCTACATTAATCACCAAGCTGCGAGATGCCGGGGCCGTGCTGCTTGGGAAGACGTCCCTCGGTGCGTTGGCTTATGGGGATATTTGGTTTGGCGGGGTGACTAAAAACCCGTGGAATACCCAAGAAGGCTCCTCGGGCTCCAGTGCCGGCTCTTGCTCATCTGTGGCCGCAGGGCTGTGTAGTTTTGCGCTGGGCACTGAAACTTTAGGCTCGATTATTTCCCCGTCAACGCGCTGCGGCACCGCAGGGTTGCGCCCGACCTTTGGCCGGGTGAGTAAAGCGGGTGCCATGGCCTTATGTTGGTCAATGGATAAAATTGGCCCGATTATCCGCAGCGCAGAAGACGCGGCGGTGGTGATGGAGATGATTAACGGTTTTGACCCCAAAGACCCCAGTAGTTTGCAAACGGGGTTTCATTATAATGGCAAAAAAGCCCTGCCTAGCCTCACCCTTGGCTATGACCCCGTGTGGTTTGAAAATGCCGACGCGGGCCAAAATGCCGCCCTTGAAGCGGCCAAGGCCTCCGGCGTGAAGGTTAAGCAAGTCTCGAACCTGCTGCCTGATCTGCCCTATGGGGCGCTATCAAATATTTTATTTGCCGAAGCGGCCGCCGCGTTTGAACGGCTCACCCTTGATGGGCAGGATGATAATTTGCGCTGGCAAGACGATAATGCTTGGCCTAATAGTTTCCGCGCCGCGCGCTTTATAACGGCGATAGATTTAGTGCAAACAGACCGCATTCGCCGCTTGGCGATGGAGGCCATGCATACGGCCTTTGAAGATGTTGATGTGTTGATAAGCCCGCCTTTTGCAGGCGGATTATTGCAAGTTACGAATTATACGGGTCATCCGGCGATGGTGCTTAGAAGCGGATTTTCTAGCCAGCCTGCCCGAACGCTCTTTGGTAATGAACAAACTGACGCTGGCGCGGGGGCTAATGTGCCTAATTCGGTGGTGCTATGGGGGCCTTTGTTTGAAGACGCCCATCTTATTAATTTAGGCCAAGCGATTGAGGCGCGCCTTGGAGAAGCGGTAAAGCGGCCTGATAGCTTTGCTGCCTGATATATTTAATAGGGAATATTCTGTCTCTAACCGCCTGTTAGGGTTTTTACGCTAAAACATGTCTATGTTAAGTTTTAGACTTATTATGTTGGCCGGAGTTTTAAGCCTTGGGGCCTGTTCTAGCGCGCCTATTAGCAGCAGCGGCGGCGGTCTTTATACACCTATACCTCAAGGGGCTTATACTCTTGCGGATAACCATGTTTTTTTACAAAAAGACCCGCGCTGGAAAGATCACAAGCTCGGCGGGTCTGGGGAGCGGCTTGAAAGCGATGGATGCTTGTTAACGGCGGCGGCCATGACACTCGCTAATCTTGGCTTTGAGACCAATCCAGCGGATTTAAATAAACGCCTGAAAAATGTAAACGGTTATACAGGGCAGGGCTGGCTGAAATGGGCATCCCTCGGTGATGTGACCGGCGGCAAGGCTCAGGCCCGCTTTTATAATGAAGTCTCTGATAGTATTATTGAAGGCTGTATGGCGGATGGGTTTTATCCCTTGGCGCGGTTTGACCTGCCTGGTGGGCGGTCTCATTGGGGGATGATTTTGCACCGCGATGAACGTGGCTATCATATGCGCGATCCTTTACGGCCATCTAAGCGGCCTTTAATCTTCCCAAATGATGCCCGGGCCTTTAAAGCCGTTCGCTGCGTAGGATTATCGCGCTAAGATCAAAACTTTAAAGTTCTTGATTTGTTCCAAGATTTTTGATAAGGCTTCGCGGCGGAGGTCTTATGGTTGCTTCAATCACCACAGTTGCATTTGTCGGCGCAGAGGCGCGGCGGGTCGATGTTCAAGTGCAAATTGCCCCTGGTAGCCAAGCCTTTTCTATCGTTGGTCTTGCAGATAAAGCCGTGGCCGAAAGCCGCGAGCGAGTTCGCGCCGCCTTTGCCGCCATTGGACTTGATTTGCCTTATAAGCGGATTGTTATCAATCTATCCCCCGCTGACTTGCCCAAAGAAGGCGCGCATTATGATTTGCCGATTGCCTTAGGGCTTATGGCGGCGATGGGAGCTGTGCCCGCCGATGCGGTGGTTGATTTTATTGCGATGGGCGAGCTGTCCTTGGACGGGAGTTTGCGGCAAGTGCCGGGGGTCTTGCCGGCGGCTATGTGCGCGAATGAAAATGCACTGGGCTTTATATGCCCTTATCCCAATGGCCCCGAAGCGGCATGGGCGGGGGACATTAATATTCTCGCCCCGCAAAATCTTGTGCAATTAATCAATCATTTTCGCGGCACGCAAATTATGTCCCCGCCTAAACCCGGGGATATGCTTGAGCCGCAGAGTGAGCTGAATTTGCGCGACGTGCGCGGACAGGAAACCGCTAAGCGGGCCCTCGAAGTGGCAGCGGCAGGGGGACATAATTTACTCATGGTGGGGCCGCCCGGCTCTGGTAAATCCATGCTGGCTGCGCGATTACCGGGGCTATTACCGCCGCTTGCTGCACGGGAACTTTTGGATGTCTCGATGATACATTCTGTGGCAGGGCTATTAGAAAAGGGGCAATTATCGCGGCGACGACCTTTCCGAAGCCCCCATCATAGTGCGTCTATGGCGGCTATGGTCGGCGGCGGCAGCCGAGCGAAACCGGGGGAGGCGTCTTTGGCGCACAGGGGCGTGCTGTTCCTTGACGAACTCCCTGAATTTACGCCGCAAGTCCTTGATAGCTTGCGCCAGCCTTTGGAAGACGGCGAAATAACTGTGGCGCGGGCCAATGCTCATGTGCGTTATCCGGCGCGGTTTCAGCTTATTGCTGCGATGAACCCTTGCCGCTGCGGTAGCGGCGGCGCGGATGGCATTGCTTGCCGCAGGGGGCTGCGATGTGCGGCAGATTACCAAGCCCGGGTCTCCGGCCCGTTTATGGACAGAATGGACTTACAAATTGACGTTCCTGCTGTGACGCCTGCGGATCTTATTTTACCGCCTTCAAAGGATGGGAGTGAACAAGTTGCAGCCCGCGTTGCCCGTGCAAGGGCCCTGCAAGTTGAGCGTAACGGCGGCCTTGCCAATGCGGAGCTGCGGGCGAACCGCCTTGAACATGTAGCTGAACTTGACCGCGATGGCCGGGATTTACTTTTAAAAGCGGCGGAAACATTAGGCTTGACCGCGCGGGGTTATCACCGAGTTTTAAGGGTGGCGCGGACTTTGGCCGATCTTGCACAGTCAGAGAATATCCACCGGTTACATATTGCAGAGAGCCTCTCCTTTCGCCGGCAGTCCCAAACGGATAAAGTGGCAAAAAATACGAAGAAATCATCATTTTACGGACGATCTTAACTAAAATAAGCCCTGTTTGTTTTAAGAATAAGGCGAATATAACTGTAATTAAGCTGTTTTTGTGGATTTGGTAAGATATTGTTTAGACTCATTCCTCATAATATCTGTTAAGAGATTCAATATTTTAGGGAGTTTCCATGAGCGCAGACGATATGTTAGCTGCACAGCTCTGGCCTTGGCCGGACCCGATCATAAAGCGTAATGCCCAAGGGGGTATTATCTTTGTTAATGCTGCGTTCTTGCAATTATACGGCGGTCAGGTCACAGATTGGCATGGCTGCGCTGTAGATGGCTGGCCTGCCCCGGTTTTAGGCCCACAGCCTTCCCGTTTCGAAAGCCGTATGCCAAGCTCGGCGGGTGAACAAGTTTTTGATTGGCTGGAATATGGAATGGCTGATGGCGGCGCCTTAGCCATATCGCGCAATGTGACGGCTTTAATAACTCAAATGCCGCCACCGGATTCGGCGCAAATAGCTGCTGCTCCCATTCAGGGTCATGATGTGGCTGGGACGCCGCCCGTTAATGAACATCATAGCGCGGTGAGCTATGATGCACCGCCCGCTGAAATGTCAGCTCCGCCGCTCAATGATGCTCCACAATATGAAGCCCCACAAATTGAAACACCCCATGAGCCTGTAGCGCCTCTTGATACAGAAACACATGTTGCTGTTGAACGCGAGCACGCCGAAGCCTCTGCGCCGGCGCATTATGAGCCTGTGCCCCCTGCGCCCCAGATGGAAACAGCCGCTGAACCAGAACCTAAAGCTGAACGTGACTTTGAGCGCCGTGCTCTACCAATAGAAGATGATGAGAGTATTCTTGGAACCAACTGGCGCGATGCGGTGATTGCCAAAGCCGTTGGTGCAGATGAAAAACCGGCGGCTCCGCAAAATACGTCTCATCAAGACACTAAGATGGAAGATGTCTCCGCCATAGCTGCGCCGGAATCAAATTTAACGGCTAAACCGCAAGCTTCGCCGGATTTACCACGCATATTATTGGCCGAAGATAATGCCATTAATGCACTGCTCACCCGCACGCTTCTAGAAGCAGATGGCTGTTATGTTGATGTGGTTGAAGACGGAAGCTTGGCAGTTGATGCTGTGAAATCCAGTCAATATGATATGATTTTGATGGATATGCGCATGCCCAATATGGACGGCCTTGAAGCGACACGTAAGATTCGCGGCCTTAGCAATGAAGCCAAAGGGGTTCCGATTATTGCCCTCACGGCCAATGCATTTGATGATGACCGCAATGCCTGTTTCGACGCAGGAATGAATGATTTCATGACTAAACCTGTCTCTGCCGAAGAATTACAGCAAATGGTACAGACTTGGACAAAAAGCGCGTCTGCTGCTGCAGCTTAGGCGATTAAATCACTCACAAGTAATAAGCAAATTAGCGAGGGTTTGTTGCTAGACAATCTGGCCTGATACGGGCAGGTTGCGGCTATGAATCACGCGCGCTCATCATTCAAAATATCTCGAATATTATCGCGCCTTCCAAGCGAGTGGCGGGACGCCATAAGCACCTATTTTCAGCCTAAAATGCTGGCGATGATGAGCCTTGGCTTTGCGTCTGGCTTACCCTTTATGTTAATATATTCAGAGTTAGCGTTTTGGATGAAAAAGGAAAGTATTGATCTTTCCGTTATTGGATTTTTTTCATGGATTGGCCTCGCTTACACCTTCAAGGTTTTTTGGGCACCACTAGTTGACCGTATAAAACTCCCCAGCCTTTTAGGAGTCTTAGGACAACGCCGATCTTGGATGTTGTTGGCAGTCATTGGCACCATAACCGGTATGTTGATGATAGCGAGTTCAGACCCATCTGAAAATTTATCACGTCTGGCACTTGGTGCTGTGGTCCTAGCCATCTTTGGTGCAACACTAGATATCTCTGTAGATGCTTGGCGAATTGAAGCCGCCCCAAATAATGAACAAGCGAACATGGCAGCCACCTATGTTCTCGGCTACCGCCTCGCCATCATAGCGGCCGGGCTATCCTATATCATTGCAGGGCAATTTAATTGGAATATAGCTTATGTCTTTATGGCAGGAATAATGGCTTTAAATGGATGTGTTATATTTTTTATTAAAGAACCCTCACGAGAAAATCGCCGTAAAGCTTTAACATTATCAGATGCAGTTAAGGAAAATGTTGTCGCTCCCTTTTTCTCTTTTGTTGGACGTTTAGGGCTATGGACACCGATCGTTTTTCTTCTTGTTGCAACTTATCTTATTAGCGATAAGACAATGGGGCCAATGGCGAAACCGCTCTATCAACATATAGGCTATACAGAAACGCAAATTGGCTTGGTATCCAGTTTCTTTGGTCCGTGGCCCGTCGTTTTGGGTGGGTTTTTAGGCGGCTTAATTTCTATACGATTTGGCCTCATGCGCTGTCTTATCATTGGCTCAACACTCATGGTGCTTACAAACGGCGCCTTCGTGTGGTTAGCGACGATTAGCGATCCGAAAACATTATATTTATTTGTCACGGTTGGGGCGGATAATCTTGCAGCAGGCTTTGCAGCGACTGTATTCATTGCTTATCTCTCTTCCCTAACAGAGCTTAGGTTTGCCGCGACACAATATGCTTTTTTAAGCTCTATGTTTAATCTCATTGGTAAAACATTAAGCGGCTTTACAGGCCTCATGGCCAATAAAATGGGGTTTGAGACGTTTTTTCTATTTTCAGCTTGTTTAGGCATTCCTGCTATTATTTTAACGGTGATTATTATGATATTTGGCCCAGATGTGGCAAAAGGTATTCGCAAAGATGATAAGGCGCAGCTATAAGCGGCCCTGAAATAATGTATTTATTCGTGGCAATATAGGACGTTACAGCTGAATATGAAATCACCGCAAAAAGATCCTAAAACGGCCGTGAAACTGGCCAAGCTGACCCCGATGATGGCGCAATATTTAGGCATTAAAGAAGAGGCCGGGCCAGAGGTCTTATTATTTTACCGCATGGGTGATTTCTACGAATTATTTTTCGACGATGCGGTCAAAGCGGCGGCGGCGCTGGATATTGCTCTGACCAAACGCGGTAAACATGACGGCGAAGCTATTCCCATGTGCGGCGTCCCAGTTCATGCGGCGGAAACCTATTTACAGCGCCTCATTAAAAAAGGATTTCGGGTCGGCGTGTGTGAACAAACCGAAGATCCAGCAGAGGCCAAAAAGCGCGGCTCTAAATCCGTGGTACGCCGAGAGATTGTCCGCGTTGTCACGCCGGGAACCCTAACGGAAGATAATCTTTTGGATGCACGCGGGGCGAATTTTATCGCCTGTATCGCCAAAAGCCTTGCGGGGGATTATGCACTGGCTTGGGCAGACATCTCCGACGGGCAGTTTCGCGTTTGCGCAGCGGATGAAATGCGGCTGCTCAGTGAGCTTTCGGCTCTTAACCCGCGGGAGTTAGTCTTGCCGGAAGTGCTTTATCATAGCCCCGAATTTCTTACTAAACTCAATGTGGCGGCGGCGGCGCTGACCCCTTTGCCCGCACCGAAATTTGACCGGCGCAACGGCGAGGCGCGGCTTAGGGCTTGTTATAATGTTGGCAGTCTTGAGGGCTTTGGGGCCTTCTCCGCTGTCGAGATTTCTGCCTGTGGGGCGCTGCTGGATTATTTGGAATTAACCCAAGCGGGGCAAAGACCAGAGCTTTCCGCCCCGCAGCAGCAAAGCACCGCCGGATATATGGCGATTGACCCTGCAACCCGCCGCAGTCTTGAGATTGACCGCACCCAGAGTGGGCTGCGAAAAGGCTCTCTGTTATCCGTGATTGATAAAACCGTCACGGGCCCCGGTGCGCGGTTGTTGGCGATGCGGATATCCCGGCCATTAATTGATGTTGGCGCGATTAATGCCCGCCTATCAGAGGCTGCATTTTTCACTGAGCAAATGGATTTATGCGGCGATCTGCGGGGCTTGCTGCGGGAATGCGGGGATATGCAGCGGGCTTTATCGCGGCTGATATTAGGACGAGGCGGGCCGCGTGATCTTCAAACCCTTGCGGCGACTTTGAAACAGGGGGAGCTTATCTCCGCTGCTTTTGCCCGCCGCCCGGGTCTTGATGTGCCGGTTAATATAAAAAACATGCTCGCCGCCCTAAGCCTGTCTGATAAGGCGTCTTTGGCAGCATTAGTTGATGATTTGCACAAAGCCTTGCAAGATGATGTGCCTGTCTTGGCACGAGATGGTAATTTTATTAAAGCCGGATGGTCAGCAGAGCTTGACCAGTTAAAGACACTGCGCGATGAGAGCCGAAAAGTCATTGCGGGATTGCAGGCCCAATATGCACAGCGCGCGGATGTGCCCAATCTTAAAATTAAACATAATAATGTTTTGGGCTTCTTCATTGAAGTGACGCCGAAATATGCGGATAAAATGCTCAATATGGGGCCCGATAGCCCGTTTATTCACCGCCAAACCCTTGTGAGCGGCGTACGATTTACAACCACAGAGCTGGCGGAGATTGACGCAAAAATATCTGGTGCGGCCGATAAAGCGCTTGCTATTGAACAGGCGGTGTTGACGCAATTTCTTGAACGCCTCAATCACGAAGCCGATAGGGTGCGGGATATGGCGGCGGCTTTGGCGGCGCTGGATGTGGCCTGCGGTGCAGCCGTTTGGGCCCGGGATAATAAGGCCTGCCGCCCCGTGGTTGATATGAGTCTGCGGTTTGATATTAAAGCGGGCCGTCACCCGGTCGTCGAAGCAGCTTTATCTAAAGCAGCGAACCATCCCTTTACGCCGAATGATTGCCGCCTTGATAGCGCAGGGGCGCAGGGGGCTCGGTTGACCTTGATTACGGGGCCAAATATGGCCGGTAAGTCAACTTATTTACGGCAAAACGCGGTAATGTTTATCTTGGCCCAATCTGGGTTTTTTGTCCCCGCAGACGCAGCCCATATTGGGGTTGCCGATCAGCTTTTTTCTCGGGTTGGCGCGTCTGATGATCTTTCCAAAGGGCAATCAACCTTTATGGTGGAAATGATCGAAACGGCGGCGATCTTGAATTTATCAACCCCGCGAAGTTTTGTCATCTTAGACGAAATTGGGCGCGGCACTGCCACGTTTGACGGCTTATCGATTGCGTGGGCAGCGGCGGAGCATCTTTATAGCGTTAATCAATCCCGCGCCCTTTTTGCCACCCATTATCATGAACTTACAGACCTGATTGATAATCTGGATATGGCGAGTAATGCTTGTCTACACGCTAAAGAATGGGAAGGGGATCTGATCTTTCTTCATGACGTTCGGGCTGGAGCGGCGGATAAATCCTACGGCGTTCAAGTGGCAAAGCTGGCAGGACTGCCAAAAGCGGCGGTTGAGCGGGCACGGGCGGTTCTAAACCGGCTTGAAAAAGAACAAGACGCAATGGGCGATCAGCTCGGGAGCCTGCCGCTATTCTCTGCCCCTGTTAAAGCGCCAGAGCCGAAAGCGCCAAGCGCGGTTGAGCGGGCGCTCCAAGCGCTTGACGTTAATAACCTCTCACCGCGCGCCGCCCTTGACCTTCTCTATGAGCTGAAAGATAAGCTAGGCCAAGAGCATTAAATGAAGCTGTATTTATGAAATTACCGGGCCGTATATCTGGCGCGCCTCACCGCCGCCGCCTTACGATTCCTAACCGAGGGAATATAGCTGTTGAGACAGGGATTAACGGCACTAAATTTCGGGCGCAATTAACCGCGCGTCATAAGGCCGGGGGTAGTCAGCTACGGCGCGATATTTTAAACATGTTTAAAACAACTCGCTGCGGCGCTATGGAGCGGGCCGAAGATATGTTTATTATGGGGCGGCTTGGCGGGCTGGAAATGGCGCGAAGAATTGCCGCTATTCATGATGAAATGCTGACAGCACTTTATGATTATACGGTGACCCATATTGTTCGCGCGTCAAACCCAACACCAAGTGAGCGCTTTGCGGTCTGCCTTGTTGGCGGCAATGGGCGCGGGGAAATGGCGCCGTTTTCAGACATAGATTTATTATTTCTTTTGGCTGATAATAAAGGCTCTGCTTTTACGGAAAGCGCCGTGGAATATATGCTCTATATGCTTTGGGATATGGGGCTTAAAGTCGGGCAATCGACCCGCTCAGTGGATCAATGTTTGGCGCTCGCGAAAACGGATCAAACAATCTTAACTGCGCTTTTGGATATGCGGTTTTTATCGGGTGATGAAGCGCTAGCGAATAGGCTATATGCGCGGTTTCGAAAAGAAATTACCAAGGGTAAGGGCCGCCAATATATTGCGCAAAAACTGGTGGAGCGCGATGCCCGTCATAACCGTGAAGGTAATTCGCGCTATGTGATTGAGCCGAATGTGAAAGAAGGTAAAGGCGGTTTACGCGACCTTCATGTGCTTTATTGGATGGCGCGGTTTTTGGATAAAGACGGCGCAATTACAGATGCGCAGGCGACAGAGCCCTATGTGGATATGCAGCTTTTTGACACATCAGCGGCCCGGCGATTTGCGCGGGCGGCGGACTTTTTATGGCGGGCCCGTATCCACCTTCACCTCACGGCGAAACGGCCAACGGAGACTTTGTCTTTTGACCACCAAACAGTTTTAGCGCGGAAGATGGGCTATGCTTCTGGCCCGATTGAAATCGCTGTTGAGCGTTATATGCGCGAGTATTTCACCAATGCCCGAGAGGTTGGCGCATTAACGCGAATTGCCTGTGCGCGGCTTGAGGATGAAAATGCTTTAAGCCTCCCCAAAGGACTTAGCCGCTTTGTTTCCAATCGCCGCCGAAGGATGAAAAATAAAGATTTTCATGTTCATAAAGGCCGTATTAATTTTGTGGACGCCATGCAAATCCGCCGCCGCCCAGACTTAATTATGCAACTCTTTAAAGAGGCGGGGGTGCATAATTTGGATATTCACCCAGATGCTTTTCAGGCGATTAATTTTCGCCGAAATGTGATTGATAATAATTTTCGCCGCCGCGAAGATGTGGCGGGTATTTTTAAGCAAGTTCTACTCGAATCCTCTGCGCCTTATGCGGCCCTTAAGGCGATGAATGAAAGCGGGGTTTTAGGGCGTTACCTGTTAGAGTTTGGCGGTATTGTCGCGCGCACACAGTTTAATATGCATCATGCCTTTACAGTCGATGAGCACACGCTTTACCTTGTTAATTACTTTCATAATATTTTGGTGGGTGCGTTCAAAGCGGAAAACCCTATTGCCTCGCAGATTGCGCAAAGCTTTACCACTGAACAAAAACTTACCCTTTATTTGGCCTGTCTTTTACATGATACGGGCAAGGGGCAAGGTGACCAATGTATCGAAGGAGCGATGCTGGGACGGAAAGCTTGCCGCCGGCTCGGCATGAGTAAAGAGATAACCGACACGGTGGCTTGGCTTATTCGCCGTCATCTTGATTTATCTGAAACCGCGCAAAGGCGGGATATATCTGACCCAGATATGATTGCGGAATTTGGCCGGTTAATGGGCTCTCAAGAGCGGCTAGATTTGCTTTATGTACTGACGATTGTTGATATTCGCGCCGTGGGGCCGGATATTTATAATGACTGGAAAGGCTCGCTCCTAAGGGAGCTTTACCATGCGGCTTCACGCTACCTCTCTGGACAGCCTGCCTTGGCCCCCCAAGCCCGTGCGGCGGCGGCGAAAGAGCAGCTCTTTGAGCGCTTGCCGGAGAAAATTCGCTGCCTTGCAGCGCCGGTTATGGAAGACCTCCCGGATGGGTATTTTAATGCCACAGATATGCCTGATCTTGTACGTCATGCCCGTTTTATTAGCCGCTCTTGGCCAAGTACGCAGGGGGATGATGCCGCTGTCGCAACGCACCGCAATTTAAAAAAGGACCACACAGAGCTGCGGGTGATGACCCAAGATCGCCGCGGGCTTTTTGCAGATTTATGTCTTGCCATTGCTGCCAGCCATGCGTCGATTATTGGCGCGCGCTTATTCACTGGTGCGAGCGGCCTAGTGATGAATGTGTTTTATTTGCAAAACACTCAGCACCTCGCCTATGGCCGGGATAATGATGGGGTGCTTGATATGCTGAAAGCGCGGGCCAAAGCGGCGGTAAGCGGGCAAACTCAAGACCTTTCTGTCCCTGTTCTTATGAGCTCGCGCCGTGCTGAAGCGATTCCTGTGCGCCCGAAGATTAAATTCTCAAAAGCGGCGCAGGGGGAACGGTTTATTATTGACATTCAAGGCCGTGATCGCCCCGGCTTGTTATGGGAACTCTCAACTTGTCTGCGCGGTCTCGATTTAAACTTGCTCTCGGCTCATATTGAAAATGTTGGCATAATGGCGGTGGATGCGTTTTACGTGCGCTGCTACCGAGGGACGGATTTGGCCGCGCAGGCACGCCAAAGTGAAATCCGTACGGCGCTTATGGCGATTTTACAAGATGACCACGTGGTGAGCGCCGCATGAGGCTGCTTCGTTCCACTGCAATTATCGGATCAATGACCTTGATTAGCCGTATTCTAGGGCTTGTACGGGATGTATTGCTCGCGCGGTTTTTAGGAGCGAGCGTTATTAATGATGCACTTTTAACGGCCACACGCTTACCGAATTTATTTCGCCGTATGTTTGCAGAAGGGGCTTTTAACGCTGCTTTTATTCCGCTTTATGCTCGCCGGCTTGAAGGGGATGGAGACAAAGCGGCGGCTGATTTTGCAGGTGAAGCTTTTGCTGCCTTGCTGGTTTTAGTCGGGGCGATTGTTATTATATTTGAGCTCTCCATGCCATGGTCTTTAAACCTGGTCGGCGGCGGACTTGATAAGGTTTCCTCCGTGCCGGGGCAGCTTGCCCCTTATGATTTGGCGGTAATCTACGCCCGCATTACCATGCCTTATCTTATTTTAATGTCATTAGCCGCACTTATGTCGGGCATGTTGAATGCGCGGCATTATTTTGCTGCGGCCGCGTTTGTTCCAGCTCTGCTTAATGTGGTTTGGATTGGGATTCTCGCTTATGCGGGTCAAAATAATATGAGTTCTAGCCTGTTGGCGCAATGGCTTGCCATAGGCATGACATTATCGGGGGTGTTACAAGCCGCAGCCTTGTGGTGGGGGCTTAAGCGTGCGGGAATTTCACTGCCGAGAAGATGGCCACGATTAACGCCGGGCGTCAAACGATTATTTGTTTTGGGCGTTCCCGGTTTATTATCAGCGGGGATAACGCAGATAAACCTAGCCGTAAGCCATAGAATTGCGACGATTGAAGACGGCGCAGTGAGCTGGCTTTATTATGCAGATAGGCTCTATCAACTCCCCCTTGCGATGATAGGTATTGCGATGGGTATTGCTTTATTACCAACGCTTTCGCGACGGCTTCGGGCGGGAGATGAGCAAGGCGCAATGAATAGCATGAACCGCGGGATGGAAATTGCGGCCTTTTTAACATTACCCGCGACGATGGCGCTTTTGCTTGTTCCTCACTTTCTAATTGGCGGTTTATTGGAACGCGGAGAATTTATGCCGCAAGATACACAAAACGCAGCTTTGGCCCTATCCATGTTTGCGATTGGATTGCCGGCTTTTGTGCTTTTAAAAATATTTCTCCCTGCTTTTTTTGCCCGCGAAAATACCCGTACGCCGATGATATTCGCAGCCCTGTCTGCGCTTATTAATTTATCTGTCGGTGTTGCTTTATTCTTTACGATTGGTTTTCATGGTCTTGCCTTGGCAACATCGATTGCGGCGTGGATTAATGTGATGTGTCTTGGGTTTATTTTGCGCCGTGATGGTTGGTTTCATATTGACGCCAGGCTACAAAGCCGCTTGCCACGTATCATGTTTGCAGCGCTTATTATGGGCGCCGCGCTTTGGGCGGCGGAGCCTTTTACGCGCCATTGGTTGGCAGGCTCTATTGCGACGGATTATTTAGCGCTGCTGGCTCTATGCGGCTTTGGCGGCGGCGTTTATATTATTGCGGCTTTTGGCCTTCGGGTGCTCAACTTGAAAGATATCTTGGAGGCTGTGAAAGAACCAGCCGGAGATGAGGCAGCCTAAGGTGCGGCTTTACATTGTTTACGGCGGGTGCTTTCCCATTGCTTATTGCGCCCGTGTTTCCTACAAGCGGCACAAGATGATTAAGGGTCACATTCATGTCTAATGATATTGCCAAATCCGCCGCTTACCAAGGGCCGCAGCGTGTATTTTCTGGGGTTCAGCCCACAGGCTCTTTACATCTTGGAAATTATCTTGGGGCGCTTAAAAAATTTGTTGACCTTCAAGATGATCATGACTGTCTTTATTGTA
The DNA here is from genome assembly GCA_937928165.1 of uncultured Caulobacterales bacterium. Classification (GTDB taxonomy): domain Bacteria; phylum Pseudomonadota; class Alphaproteobacteria; order Caulobacterales; family Maricaulaceae; genus CALFVT01. The sequence goes on along the minus strand of CALFVT010000006.1, from coordinate 150,310 downwards.
TTGTTGATCTTCATGCGGTGACTATATGGCAAGACCCTAAAGAGCTTGCCCAACAGACCCGCCATATAGCGGCGGCGTTCTTAGCCTCTGGTGTTGACCCGAAAAAAGCGGTTGTTTACGCTCAGTCCGGCGTGCGTGCCCATACAGAACTAGCGTGGTATTTCAACTGCGTTGCCCGTATTGGCTGGCTTAACCGCATGACACAGTTTAAAGATAAAGCTGGAAAAAGTTCAGAGAAAATGTCCGTTGGCCTTTATGATTACCCGGTGCTGCAAGCGGCGGATATCTTGGCCTTTAAAGCCACCCATGTGCCTGTGGGTGAAGATCAAAAACAACATCTGGAGCTTTCGCGGGATATTGCTGCTAAATTCAATCATGATTTTAACGCGCCAAATTTTTTCCCCCTGCCAGAGCCGCTGATTAAAGGCCCGGGGGCGCGGATTATGTCTCTGCGTGATGGGCGTAAGAAAATGTCAAAATCTGATCCGTCGGATATGTCGCGGATTAACCTTACCGATGATGCGGATATGATGGCCAAGAAAATCCGCAAAGCTAAAACCGATGCCTTGCCGTTTCCGGAAAATGAACACGGTCTAGAAGAGCGGCCAGAGGTGACTAATCTTATTGGGATTTATGCCGCTTTATCCGGGATGACGGATGCGCAGGTGATTTCGCAATATGCGGGTGGTCAGTTTGGCCCTTTTAAATCTGAGCTTGCAGACTTGGCCGTGGCTAAACTCTCGCCAATTACGGACCTTATGTCGCGCTACCTTGCAGACCCGGCAGAAATTGACCATATATTAGGGGCGGCGGCAGATAAGGCGGCTGAAATCTCAGAGCCCATTTTGGCGCAGACCCGCGATATTATGGGATTTTGGCGGCGCGGTTTATAAGGGCGAAGCTTATGATGAAATATTATATATTACTCGCGGTTGCGGTATGGTTTATCGGATGTTCTGGCCCTGATACGGCGCCGCAGGCGGGCTTAGAAAATAACGCCGCACATGCCCCTGCCGGCGTTGAAATCTCACAGGCGCGGGTGCGCCCACCTTTGCCGGGACAAAATATAGCGGCGGGTTATTTTACTTTAACAAGCGAAAAAGGTGACCGCCTTTTAGCTGTAACGAGCCCTGCGAGTCCTCGCGTGGAAATTCATCAACACACAGAAAACGATGCTGGGGTTTTACGGATGCGCAAGATTAATGGCGGGGTTGTTATTCCGGCAGGGGGCCAAGTTGAGTTTAAACCTGGCCATTATCATGCCATGATTTTCGATGTAAATATCAGCGACCAAAGCGAAGATCTCGCTTTAACTTTTGATTTTGAAACGGCGGAAGATGTGACAATTATTGCCGAAATTATGCGCGGGCCGTCTTATGGTTCAGGCGCATCGCCCGATGCTCCTAAAACAGATGAAACTCAAGATAAAAAGTCTTACGGCTCTGGCCATTAGGCGTGAAAATTATTTCGGCATAGTTTTACTCGGGCGTTGTTATTAAGGCCTTTAATTTGTCCTTATCCTCCTGCGCTGCGCGAATATAAGATAAGGTTAAGGCAAAATTATCCACCCTGCGTTTTAAGTCTGGGTGTGTGCCCGATTCGCTATCACCTCCGTCAAATAGATAAAGCTGTTCCGCCCAAAAACTAGCAAGCTCTGCGGGGTCATATCCGGCCCGCGCCAGTAAGATAAGCCCAGCGCGATCTGCGTCGAGTTCGATTTGCGGTGTGCGCTCTTGGGCGTCATGATGCAAAGCATGGGCCATTTCATGGGCCATAATATAGGCTATGCGGATGTCTTCGGACACAGTTTGCAGCAGGCCAGATGTCATCCATATTTCCCCGTTAACATAATGGCCGTTTATATCTTCACTAAAAAAAAGCGTCACAGGTAATTTACATTGCCGCGTGATAGGCAAAATTTTTGTTAGGCTTTTCCCGCGGCGGTTCACCGTAATACGGGCTGTGTCGGCGCTATTTAATTTATTGAGGCCGGTATGGAATAAAGCCTTTCCCATAGCCCCTTTAAGCTGCGGGTTAGAAAAAAGGGGCCCTTCAATCAGGCTCTCGCCGTTAAGGGCCAGAATGCGGTCACCGGCTAATAAACCGGCCTTTGCCGCAGGGCTTTGGGCGCGGATGGTACGGATTGACATATCCTCATCAACATTTAAGTAATAACGCGCGGCGAGGCGAAGTTCCTCTGGGTAATCACTCAGTGTATGAGTGGTAAGGCCAATATCGGATTCGGTTTTGGGGCATAAATCTACATTTGATATTTTAAGCCGAGACGCAATGCGGTCAAGCCGCTCATTGAGGCCCATATATTGATTTAAAACATCTTGAAATTCACGGTCAGGCGGCGGCGCGGCCGGGCTATCTAGCTGCTTGGACGCTGGACTTTGCACGGCTAGTTTTTCGCTCTCGGCTGTAAAAGGCGCGTCACTCGACTGGGCCGGGCGACACCCAGTGACAAGCAGGACTATGATTGCAATTGCAAAGGCTTGGACAAATATTGGCGGCGTCATAGGCGAGCTTAAGATTTACCTTTAAAATTTGGGTAAAGCGGTTGATCTGCGGCGCGTTTAGAGTCGATTTCTTGCTTGGCGGCTTTGAGGCGCAAGAAACGATCGGGCGTGGCCGGATGAGTTTTAGCGCGGCCAATGCCCCGGGGATGGCGCTCACCAATACGGCGCCAAATATCTTCGACATTTTCGATATCATAACCGGCCCGGGCGGCATAATAAAGCCCGACATAATCCGCTTCAGATTCAAATGGGCGCGTATAGCGGGTGGCAAATCCGCTTAGCACCGTATTGGTAATAATCTTGCGGATATGGCCCATGGTATTATGGGCCAGTTCATGGCCGATAATTGCGGCGAGTTCTTCATCTGTCTTTGTAAAATCCATCATGCCCGTAGTTACGGTCATGCTGCGGCCCGTGGCATAGGCGTTGACCGCATCGCTACTGCGAAGTCCAAGGGGATAATTACAGGCCGGGCGGGTCTGTACTTTGGCTTTGACGGTGTTACCGTCGCGGCGGAGTTTAAGTATAGACTGACCATTATTTTCGGGCTTTAAACTGCGTAAGGCTGCGGCGGCTATCGCCTGTGCATTATCATTTAATAAGACATCACCTTTTTGGACACCGGCCTCGGCGGCGGGGCTATTCGGAACAACATATAAAACGACAGGTTCATTTGTAAGCCCAAGCTCAGCGGCGGCTTGTTCGCGAATATGTTTGGAATAGCTTTGGGCGGAATGGGTGATAATGCCGTAATAGGCGGTTATACGCGGGCAGAGCTCAGCATTTTCGGTTAATATAGGTTTTGCGACCCGGGCCAATCTCTCCATATGAGTTTGACGCCGCATAAGCGCGTTTCTGACCTGAAACTGCGTCTCGCTCTCTAATAAGGCTGCATTGGGTTGGGGCAAGACTGTACTGAGGCTTGTACAGCTTATAAGTGATAAAGCCGCCGCTATGGGAATGGTTAATCTACGCATATATAATATATGCGGGGGGAATTGAGCGGCGTCAAATAAGGAAACATAAAATTACTGTCAATTATTCCGTCATTACCCTTGAATTATTTTTTGATAAACGGGCGTATTGGTTCTCTTGCGAAAGCATGATAAAGTCACCATGTGTGAGCCGAGCAAGAAGAGAGCCTTATGTTTATTCAAACTGAAGATACCCCAAATCCGGCGACCCTTAAATTTCTGCCGGGCCGTGATGTGACCGGCGCGGATAACCCGCCCCGTGATTATAGCCGGGGTGAGGGGGTGGCCGATGCGCCCTTGGCGGAAATGTTATTTATGATTCCTAATGTAACGCGGGTGTTTTTCGGCCAAGACTATATTTCAGTGACCCGCAGTGATGATACGGACTGGAAATTCCTAAAGCCGGCTGTTTTAGGTGCGATTATGGATTTTTACGTGGCCGGCGGTGTGCCCTTGCTTGACCAGATTGAAAAAGAAGCCGCAGAGCCGCAGGTTTATGAAGGCGAAACCCTTGAGATTGTTGAGCAAATTAAAGAGCTAATTGATCTGCGCGTGCGTCCGGCGGTGGCCCAAGACGGCGGGGATATTGTGTTTCATCATTTTGATGAAAAAGACGGTGCGGTTTATCTTGAAATGCGCGGAGCCTGTGCGGGCTGCCCAAGCTCGACCATGACCCTACAGCACGGCATTGAAAACCTGCTGAAACATTACGTGCCCGAAGTGACGCGGGTGGAACCCGCCCTTTAGGCGTTTCGGCTTTGATTTGTTTATCCCTTGATACAACGGGCGGGGCGTGCACGGCGGCGCTTGTTAATCGCGGCGGGCTTATTGCTCAGCAAAGTGATGATATTGGCCGCGGCCATGCGGCTCATTTGGCGCCAATGGTCGATCAGATTTTCCGCGCGGCCCAATTAAGTCCAAAAGATATCTCCCGCCTTGCGGTTTGCACCGGGCCTGGCAGTTTTACCGGACAGCGGGTTGGCCTATCCTTTGCCCTTGGTTTTGCTCTGCCAAGAGAGCTTCCGGTTTTAGGTTTTTCCTGTTTTGATGTTTGGGCCGCCGAAGAGGGCTGCAGCACGCAAAATATTCTATGTCTTGCGGATGTTAGGCGTGGGCAGCTATGTTGGGCCTTTTATAAAGGCGGAATGTTAACGCGCGGGCCGATCACCCAAGATAGCGCAAAAGCGCAAGCTGAATTTGAACATTTGCCGCCCCACAGCCGGCTTGAAGATAGACCTGTTAATGGTGTAGTTTTAGCCCGTTTGGGCCTTATTAAAGACCCGGCGAATTACCCGCCCATCGCGCTTTACTCCCGCCCGCCCGATGCCAAGCTTCCGGGCGGTCAATCGCTACCGCCTCAATGAGCATTCGCCCGTTATTACCGCAGGATGCGGCGTATATGGCAAAAATACATGCGGCAAGTTTTGAAGCGGCTTGGAATGAAAATAGCCTTCTTGAGCATATTAAAGCAGATATTGGGCTAGGAGTTTTTACGCCGTATTTATCAGGCTTTATTCTATTGCGCCTCGCGGCAGAACAGGCGGAGATTATAACGCTTGCTATTGACCCGGCTCATCGGCGCAGGGGACTTGCACAAGATTTAATATCCGCCGCTTGTGATGATTTAAAAAGTCGCGGCGCGGCAGTGATCTTTCTTGAAGTCGCCGAGGATAATCTGGCGGCCATTGGACTTTATCGGCAGGCGGGGTTTGCGCCGATTGGCCGCCGTCCATCTTATTACCGCCGGAACAATGGCCGCGTTGCGGCGCTCACCTATAAAAATGATATCCTGTAAAGACACTTATATAACCTCATATTTTATGGGGTGGACGTCTATGGCCGAAGCGCGTAGATTAGACTTAACTGTTCACTCGTTAGACATTAAATGAGGGCTAAATCATGAGTAGCTGGATTGAGGAAAAATGTGCCAAACATGGCCTTCGGATGACCGAACAACGTAAGGTTATTGCGAAAGTTTTATCTGACTCTGAAGATCACCCAGACGCCGAAGAGCTTTACCGCCGCGCCGCTACTGTGGATAATAAAATTTCCCTGGCAACGATTTACAGAACTGTGCGGCTGTTGTCTGATGCGGGCATTATTGAAACTCATGACTTTCGCGATGGCCGCGCCCGTTATGAAACCGCAGACGCAGAACATCATGACCATCTTATTGACGTGCAAACCGGCGACGTGATTGAATTTGTCGATGAAGAAATCGAAGCACTTCAGCATAAAATTGCGAAAAAACTTGGCTATGAACTGGTTGATCACCGCCTAGAACTTTACGGCAAAAAAATACAATCTTAAATGACGATGTGACCTATCATTGCGGCGGCCCTGTGTTTAACCTCGCACCTGCCCATTAACCGCCTTATTATCATCTTGCCGTAAAGCCTTAAGGAGCGTATCAGGCGCACCGTAATAAGGAGCGGCCCATGAACGGATTTTTATATGTTGCGCTTGGCGGGGCCCTTGGGGCGACGGGACGATATGGCCTTGGATTATGGACAGAGCATAATCTCGGCAATAGCTTTCCTTACGGCACCCTTAGCGTGAATATTTTAGGCAGTTTTCTTATGGGTATTATGGCCGCTTGGTTTGCGGTTAAATCTGGCGCACCAGAGAATTTGCGCTTATTACTCGGCGTCGGCGTGCTCGGCGGCTTTACAACATTTAGCAGTTTTTCCCTAGAAGCGGTGAACCTGCTGCGCGGGAAAGGCATAGGGGCGTTTACGGCTTATCTGGGCGCGTCTGTGGTCTTATCGCTTTTGGCGCTTGCGGCGGGATTATGGGTGATGCGAAAGCTGATGTCATGAGCGGCGTTCAGCAAATCACGGTCAGCGCCGCAGATAGTGACGCCCGGCTTGACCGCTGGTTTAAACGCCATTTCCCCCATATTGCCCATGGCCGCGTTGAGAAATTACTGCGCACAGGTCAGCTACGGGTGAACGGTAAACGAGCCAAAGGCAATTACCGCTTAACGGCCGATGATATTGTTCGTGTCCCGCCTTTGCCAGAGCCCTCAGAGGTTAAGGCGGAGCGCCGCGTATCCGACCAAGATATCGCCTTTATGCGAAGTCTTGTGATCTATGAGGATGATGACCTTCTGGCGCTGAATAAACCGGCGGGGCTTGCGGTGCAGGGGGGGAGTAAGCAATCTCGCCATATTGACGGGCTTTTACCCGCATTAGGAGAAGGCTGCCGCCTTGTGCACCGCCTTGACCGAGATACCTCAGGTATTTTACTGATTGCCAAATCTATATCCGCCGCTGCGTGGATGGGCAAAGCCTTTCAAAGCCGCCGTGCAGAGAAGATATATTGGGGTATTACAAATGGCGTGGTGAAACCTACGAATGGGGAGATCAAAGGCTATATGGCTAAAGGGCGGCTGGATAACCGTTTTGGCAATAAACATGAAGGTAAAGAGGTGATGATTGCTGTGCGCCACGGTACCTCGCAAAGTAAATATGCCCGCACGCTTTACCAAACCGCCGCCAGTGCGGGGAATAAAGCCGCTTGGATTGTCATGCAACCTTTAACCGGGCGAACCCATCAATTACGGCTGCACATGCAGCTTTTAGGCGCGCCGCTTGCGGGGGATCCGCGCTATATGACAGACCGCCCTTTGCCGGGAGGGCTTGAAAATAAATTACACCTCCATGCGGCCTCTATTGCGATTCCGCGCCCGAACGGTGGCCTTGCGCATTTTTCTGCGCCTTTGCCTCTACATATGCAAAAGGCGTTTGAGGTCTTGGGCTTTGATTCAAAACAACCTCTTGAGCCCTTTGATGTGGGCGCATAACTGATGAACCGGCTTGCGATTTTTGATGTGGACGGCACATTAGTGGATAGCCGCCGAATTATTGCGCTGGCAATGGATGAGGCTTTTACCCGCGAAGGTTTACCGGCGCCGGGATATGATGCCACACGCAAAATTGTTGGCCTCTCCCTAGAGGTCGCGATTGACCGCCTTGCCCCAGCGGGGATTGATCATGATGGGGTATTGCGGCTTACGCGATATTACAAAGATGCTTTTATTACGTTTCGCCAAGACCCAGCCCTGCAATCCCCGCTTTACGCCGGGGCGCTGGATGTTCTGGATAATTTACGCAGCAGTGGCTGGGAGATCGGAATTGCCACAGGAAAGTCGCGTCGGGGGCTGGATGCAGTAATAGAGCGGATGAAGCTTGCGCCCTATATCGCGGCCCATTACTGCGCGGATGATGGGCCCGGTAAACCCCATCCCTTTATGGTTGAAGCTAATTTAAACGCTTTATCTTACCCTGCGCAGGACGCGGTTATGATTGGCGATACAAGTTTTGATATTCATATGGCCCAAGCGGCCGACGTCAGCACGATTGCGGTGGATTGGGGGTTTCACACCCGCGAAGAACTCCAAGACGCCCGCGCCGATGTGATTGTCTCGACAATGGATGAATTAAACGCAGAATTAAACAGCTTTGCGGCGCGGCGGGCATCATGAGCCAGAGTTTTGCCAAGCGCTTTTATAAGCAAGTGACCACAGAGCGCCGGGACGGGGGCTATGTGATCTTGCTTGATGGGCGGGTGCTGAAAACGCCGAAAAAGGCTATGCTTTTGATTGACCGTCAAGACCGTGCGGCCTGCGTGGCCGCCGAATGGGATGCCCAAGAGATAGAGATTAACCCTCATCTTATGCCCGCTACCCGCCTTTTGAATGTGGCCTGTGAACAAACGCCGCTTCGCCGTGAAGATTTAGTTTTAGAGGCGCGGCGATATGCGGGCACGGATTTACTTTGTTACCGCGCCGATACCCCTGCCGATTTGGCTGCGCGCCAAAGGCAGGATTGGGATCCGCTTTTGCAATGGGCTGCGGCGCAGGACATTGGCCTTAATACTGTCAACGGAATTATGGCCATGACCCAGCCGCCCGCCGCCCTTGATAAAGTCGCCGCGAAGGCGCGGGCGATGGATGATGTGTCTTTGACCTTATGCGTGCATTTTATTTCTGTCTTTGGATCGGCGGTACTAGGCCTAGCGGTAATGGACGGTCATATAACAGCGGCGCGCGCGCTTGATCTATCAAGACTGGACGAGCGCTACCAAATAGAGCAATGGGGTGAGGACGAAGAGGCGAGGCTTCGGTCTGATAATATTCGGCGGGAAACCCTCGCCTTAGCACAGTTAATTTAGGAGATAATTATGGGTGCTCCCGTATTAGTTAAAGAACGCCCCGGCGGTATTTATACAAGTGACGTCGAAGTGCGGGGTCATAAACAATATGTGGATGAGCCGCTGGAATATAACAGCGCCGACCTTGGCCCATCGCCTTTTGAATATGTCTGCGTGGGCCTAGGCGGTTGTACGACGGTTACGATACGGAGTTATGCCACCCGTAAAGATTGGGATCTGGAACATGTGTCCTGCCTTGTGACCCATGAGAAAATAGACGATAAACATGTTTTTACCCGCCAAGTGACGCTAAAAGGAAATTTAGATGCGGAGCAGCGTGAGCGCTTGATTGAGATTGCCAATAAATGCCCCGTACATAAAATGCTCACCGCAGAAGGCACGGTAAACACGGCTGAGGTCACGACTTAAATAAAGGCTGCTGAGCTAGAGATACACCCCGTCAAAATGGCGCAGGTTTATCTCTAGCTATATTTTTCTTGTTTGGCTAGAAACAGTCATGTTTTTATATAAATCTCTTTTACATGCAGCAGGGCGGCACGGCCCCAAAAGCTATATCCTCGGCTTTTTAGTTTTTATTGCTCTTTACTATCCGCAGCGGTTTTTAATTAATCCGATCTTAGATAATGTCTGGGGGTTTTTACTGTCTATTTTTGCGTTCGCGCTTAATTGTTACATCCTCTATTCGCTTTTTGCGAAACGCTTGCATGATATGGGGCGCAGTGTTTGGGCGCTGACGGCGATGATAACCCTAGAGTTGATGGTGATTATTGGTACGATGATGGCCTTTGGCGGGGCGGAGTATTTCAGCGCCTTTTATCAATTTGACCGTAAAGAGGTAATACCCGAAGATGTTAAACAAGGCATTATTACGGCCTATCAAGATAATATTCAGGCCCATATTACCGAAATTACAATCTTATTTTGGATTGTGCCTCTCGTTTTCTGTCTTTGGCTCGCTATGTCAAAAACCGAGCCACGCGAGAATAAATATGGCCCCGTACCGGCCATTTAACGGGTTTAAGGATTAAATTATCCTCAGTCAGGCGGCTTTAAGCAACTTCCTTATTGATTTTCGGTAAATTTTCCGCCAGTTTTAACTAAATGATTTAAGGGAGAGTTTTATGGGAAATTTATTGTTTTCACCAAATGGCCGGCTTAATAAACAGGATTTTATAAAAGGCGCTGCGATTATTGCTGGGGTATATGCTATTTTATCATTAGTTGGCGTCGCTGTTAAGCCGTTGTCAGTTGTTTTGGGACTTCTCGGGTTTCTCCTCTTTATTCCTTTTATCTTTATCATGATTAAACGTAGTCATGATGGGGGTAAAAGTGGGTGGTTAAGCATTGTATGGCTGCTTCTTTGGGCGTTAATCGTTGGCATATTTTACACGGTTGCGGTTTTTATGTTCGAAGGTGAATTGATTAAAGAGTATTTTTCACTTTTTATTGAAGCCACTGAAGCCGGAGACCAAGAAGCCGCTGAAGCGATTAACATAGAATATGGCGAAAAAATTGAGGCTGCTCTTGGTATGAAGCTAATTCTTGTAGGCTTTATTGGAAGCATGGCGGGGGCTTATTTTATTAACTTTTTAACTGGAAAAGACTTTGAAGAAAACCAATATGGACCTGTAGTTTAAAATATTGCATCATTATCACTGACCTAACAAACCGCGCCTTTGGGGGCGGTTTTTTTATGTCATTCATTTATATGCTAAGATAGCCTTGCTCCGCCGCGCCTTGCGGGCCATAAGGCGCGGGCGATACTGGATAGGGGAGCGGGCCGATGAGTGATGAAGTAAAACCTCCGCCTATGACTGATTTAAATGATATGTTGCCGCAACGTGATTTCGGTGAGTGTAATATCATTTGTGATGCTCTTGACCTTGAAAATGAACTTGCCTTTCGCGCAGCTCTTGACCTCATCCACCCCGCCGATTTTTCGGATCAATTTGAGCAGCTTACGGCGGAGCAGCGCGAGCAATTAATTGCCCGCGCTGGGGATCTTATTACCGCCGATGTTCTTGCGGAGCTTGAAGACGAAATTGTCGAAGATATTCTACCGCTTTTACCGGCTAAGCAAATCGCTGATGCGATAGCTGATCTGGATAATGATGACGCAACGCAAATCGTCGAGGAAATGGACGCCGCCCAGCGCGAAGATGTTTTAGATCGCCTTGAAGCGTCTGACCGCGCCGCCCTTGAGGCCAGCTTGACCTTTGATGATGAAACCATTGGCCGCCTCATGCAGCGTGAGTTTGTCGCGGCTCCGCCATTTTGGAGCGTTGGTAATATCATTGACCATATGCGCGCCGCCGGGGATGATCTGCCGGATTTATTTTATAATATTTGGGTTGTTGATACAGGATTTAAACCTAAAGGCTATGTGGCCGTCTCCCAGCTTTTATGTGCAAAGCGCGAACAAAGCCTTGAAGAGATTATGTCGGGGGATATTGTCACGATTGGCCAAGACCTGGACCAAGAAGAAGCGGCTTATTTATTTGAAAAATACTCATTGATTTCCGCCCCTGTGACCGATGACGCGGGGCGTATTGTCGGCCTCATGACCGTTGATGATATTGTTGAAATTATCCAAGACGAAAATAAAGAAGATATTCTGGCCCTTGCAGGGGTGAGCGACGCCGGGCTGACGGATACGGCTTTATCAACGGTTAAATCTCGTGCCCCTTGGCTTTTTGTTAATTTACTCACAGCGATTCTAGCTTCGATTGTTATCGCTCAATTTGACTTTGCGATTAGTGAAATTGTGGCTCTGGCCGTATTAATGCCCATTGTCGCCTCTATGGGGGGCAATGCGGGAACACAGACTTTGGCGGTGGCAGTTCGGGCCTTATCAGAGCGTGATTTAACGTCGCAAACAGCGCGGCGAAGCATTCGGCGTGAGTTGATGGCAGGCCTGTTTAACGGGGTTATATTTGCGGCTTTATTGGCCGTAATCGCCTATATTTGGTTTGGGGATTATAAGCTCTCTGCGGTGGCTTTTGCGGCGATGATCGTGAATCATTTTTTTGCCGCACTTGTCGGGATTTTAATTCCTCTTGGCCTCAAACATGCGGGCGCGGACCCAGCGGTCTCGTCATCAGTCTTTGTCACCACGGTGACTGATATTATTGGGTTTTTCGCTTTTCTAAGCCTAGCGGCGCTGTTTCTTTTATAAAATTCTCGTTCCGGGCGCATTATCGGCGCGGTTTTTGCAACATGCCAGCTGAGTAATTTAGCTGTTTTGTTTTAGGACGCCCATGACGCATCAATTTGCAGTTTCCGATCTTGGTTTTCGGCTTATCAAAGCCTATGAAGGTTTTCGTGCCGAGAGCCGTGTTTTAATCTCTGGTGAAAATGTGGTAGGCTATGGCCATCGTATTTCAGACCAAGACGTCATTGCTTTGACGGCGGCTGAAGCGGACACGTTGCTGCGCAAAGATATTAAACCCGTAGAAGATCTTGTCAATGAGGCCGTTTTTTCGCCTCTATCCCAAGGCCAATTTGATGCGCTGTGCTCGCTGGCATATAATATCGGCCCGGACGCCTTTCTTAAATCTGATGTCATAAAAGCCGTTAATAATGGCCGCCCTATTGAGGCCGCAAATAGTTTTGACATTTGGCGTAAAGGTGAAATTGACGGACAGATTTTTGTTATTGATGCGCTTGTGCGCCGCAGAACTGCTGAAAAAGCCCTTTTCCTTAAGCCGGAGCGCGGGTCTGCAACATCGCCGCGTGATCTTCTGCCACCAAAGCCTGATGGCGATATTGCGCCGTTTATTGCCGACTCTCCGCCTGTCTATACAGGTGATGATGCACAGGGCTATGTGGATGCTGTACCTTATGATCAACGGCCCAACCCTGGACGCCGCCGCGAAGATGGGCCGGCTGGCATTTTAGAACTGAGTGAATATTATGATGAGGCAGCGGATGAGAGCAGTCATCCTGTCATTACCGTAGGCCTAGCGTTGGAGCGTGAGCCAAAAGCCGATATATCCAGCAATATAGCGTCCGCGTCCAAGACATCGACGGATTTAACCTTGTCACCGATTGCCGAAGCGGCAGCAGAAGTCAGTGAGCGGCTCGATGCCTTAATCGCCGGTCAAGCCGATGAGCGCACAGAGCCGCTTGATATGCCCAAAACCCTACTGAATGCAGAGCCAACGGCTCGCCGCAATAAAATATTACCATTTCGCCGCAAAACAACGAGAATAGATAAGCCAAAAGAGACTGCGCCAGACCGTGCAGATAAGGCTGTAGATGAAGTGCGCCCAACGCCTGATTTAGAGCATCAAGTGGATTTAGAGCATCAGATGTCTGGTCCTGCGGCGAATGAAGGCCGGGATTCAGCATCACGTTTCATTAACAAACCACAATATATTAAAACAGAAACGAGCTCAATTTGGGCCTATGGAATTATGATGGCATCAGGCCTTATTTTGATGTGTTTAAGCCTATACGCCAAATTAAAAGGCGCGGTCTCCCTATTGGGGCCATGGGGGGATATCGCCGTTTTAGCGGGGTTAATTATGGGCGGAGTAATAATTTTGGGCTCTATTTACTATATCATGAAGTCTGTGCTGTCCGAATGACTTTGCAAGAGATTTTAAACCTATTTATGATATTAAACGACTTATTGGGAGGAGTAAGACCATGAAAATATTAAAAGACTGGACGGATGATCACACGAAAGCTTTTCAAAACGGGCCATTAACATTCTCACATGGTTTGAGTGAAACAGGTCTTTTTACGGATGAAGCCTTAATAGAGCTGATTAATAGACATCCCTCCGAAGAGCTTGATGTTTGCGCTATGCCATTTCCCGGTGAAAGTGTCTTTCGCACCGTAGATTTTCGTGATGCGGATGGGGCTACGCTTCTGGAGATTGCTAAAACGGGCGAAATTTGGATGAATTTACGCCGGGCTATGAATATTCATCCTGAATATAAAGAGGTTTTAGACCAAATGTATGGCGGTATCATGTCTGAAACAGGGGTGAATGCCCTTAACCCGCGAGGCGGAATTTTAATTTCTTCCCCGCAAGCCAAAGTCCCCTATCATTTTGATAAGACAGAAACGATTTTATGGCATATTCGCGGTAAAAAGAGTCTATATCTCTACCCGCTCGCTAAAGAATTTTTATCAGACGAAGCTTTTGAAGAGTCGATGATTAACATTATTTCTGATGATGTGCCGTTTAAAGATGAGTTTGATGACCATGCTCAAGTGTTTGATCTGGGTGAAAACCAAGGCATTACATGGCCACTCAATACGCCGCACCGGGTTGTTAACTCAACGTATTGTGTCTCTGTGACAACGGAGTATTCAACGCCGGAAAGTATTCGTAAAGGTGCAAATGTGTTCTTAAACGCAACCTTGCGTCGGCGCTTTGGACTTAAACCTAGTTATGATCAGGATAGTGAAATCAAACGCACAATTAAGTCAGTCTTTGGCCGCGTCATGAAGAAAACGGGTACAGGCACAACCATAGAGCCGCAAGATTTTGTTACCTATAAAGTTAAGAGTGATGATTATTCACTCTATGATGTTGAACCTTATCGGCGTGATTTTTAAAAACATATAACTTAAATTTAAAGCGGCTTCGGGCCGTTTTTTTGCCATAGAAAACTTGGTTCTGGACTCTGGGTCATAGCTTTATATGCTGACGGCTATGGCGATTCATTTACAAAAACTCTCTGTTGGCTCGGAGTCCATTGACACGCTTCAAGCTTGGCAAAATCTTGTTGCAGACCGCCGCGCGAAAAAAGGGCTTTCACGCCATCATGTTCATGTGACGCGGATGTTTCCCAAGCGCCGTGACGAGCTTTTAAGCGGTGGGTCAATTTATTGGGTGATTAAAGGAATTATGCAATGCCGTAACCGAATTGTGGACTTCGAAGAAACGGCCACATCGGACGGGCGCAGGGCTTGCGCGATTGTGATGGAGCCGACGTTAATTCCGGTTATTCCCGTGCCTAAACGCGCGTTTCAAGGTTGGCGCTATCTTCAATTTGATGATGCGCCGATTGACCTTGAAGGCGCGAAGGGCGCACAAGATCTACCGCCCCATATCCGCGCCGAACTTGTTGATATCGGCGCGTGGTAATTTTGCTTTTAAGGCGTTATTCCCCTTGAAGGCCAAGCCGTGCAAATAAAGCGGCGTCTTCTGAGGTTTCGGGATTATCCGTAGTCAAAAGTTGATCGCCTGTAAAAATAGAATTAGCGCCGGCCATAAAACAAAGGGCTTGGGCTTCATCGCTCATTTCCTCGCGCCCAGCCGATAGGCGCACATAGCTCTCAGGCATCATAATTCGCGCCGCCGCAATCAACCGCGCAAATTCAATGGGATGCACAGGGTCACTATCTCCTAGAGGAGTTCCTGCAATTGGCACAAGGGCGTTAATCGGCACGGATTCAGGGGCTGGATCCATATTGGCTAGCGCCATAAGAAGCCCAATGCGGTCTTCGGCCTGCTCGCCCATGCCGACAATGCCGCCGCAACAGACCTTCATGCCCGATTCGCGCACGCGGTTCAGAGTGGCGAGGCGGTCTTCAAATGTGCGGGTTGAAATCACCCGCCCGTAATCTTCGGGGGCGGTGTCGATATTATGGTTATAATAATCAAGCCCCGCATGTGACAGGCGCTCTGCTTGGGACGGGGTTAACATGCCAAGGGTCATACAGGTTTCAAGGCCCATGGATTTAACATCTGTCACCATAGCGCAGAGCGCGTCCATATCCCGCTCTTTTGGCTCCCGCCATGCCGCGCCCATACAAAAGCGCGAGGCCCCGCCCGCCTTAGCTGATTTCGCCGCGCTTATCACACTCTCTACGTCCATGAGCTTAGAGGCTTTCAGGCCCGTGTCAAAATGGGCGGATTGATTACAATAGCCGCAATCTTCCGCGCAGCCACCGGTTTTAATGGATATAAGTTGGGAGAGCTGCACGCGGTTTGGGGCGTGATGTTCTCGGTGCACATTTTGCGCCCGTAAGATTAAGTCTATAAAAGGCATTGAAAATAAGGCCTCGGCCTCACTGCGGCTCCAAGCATTATGTTGGGGGTGTAGGTCTTGCGGGGGCATGGGTTTGTTTTTTTGCGCAGGCTTTGTACCGGACTTTGAGGCTTCGAATAATATAGTCATAATAGCTCTTCTTCTATGCAGACATGTCTATAATGGTTTTATCCGGCGGCGCAATTATCTAATAGGCGAATGCCCTTATAGCGGGCCACCACTAATAGCCGTGCAGGCTTGGTAAAGGGTGTTTGGGTGATGATGGCGAGTGAGCGGCTGTCAACAAGCTCAAGATAATCAATCGAATCAAATCCCGCCGCTATAATATCCGCTTTGGCGCGGGTCAGGCTCTCATCTATATCTGCACTTCCTGCAAGCTCCCCTGCAAGCTCCCCTGCCAGTTCTCTGGCGCAGCGATGTAAAATTTTATTAAGCTGCCGCGCCGTGCAGAGGCCGTCTTCATCCAAATAGGCATTGCGTGAGGATAGGGCGAGGCCGTGTGCATCCCGCGCAATCGGCCCGCCGATAATCTTCACGGGTATATCCATATCGCGAACCATTTTACGAATGATCGTGAGCTGTTGATAATCCTTCTCGCCAAATATAGCCACGTCCGGTGCGACACGGTTAAGCAGTTTCATCACAATAAGGACAACGCCTTCAAAAAAACTTGGGCGATGATCGGTCTCAAGCCCGTCCCCGACGCCGTTAACCTTTATATATGTGCTGTGGTCATTTGCATAAAGACTGCTGCTTGGGATATAAATGAGGTCACAGCCCGCGCGGGTTAATTTGTCAATATCGCTTTGTTCTTCGCGCGGATAGCTGTCAAAATCTTCGCCGGGAGCAAATTGTGCCGGATTGACGTAAATACTGGCAACCGTCTTGCTCGCCTTTTGCCGAGATATTTTAATCAGCGATAAATGCCCCTCATGCAGCGCCCCCATCGTCGGGACATAACCAATGGTCTCTCCGCTACCGCGCCACTCCCAAATCTGGGCGCGAAGCTCACGAAGGCTGCGAATAATAAGCGGCTGTGACACGTTAGGAAACCTTATTGTAAAACGTGAAAGTGATTTAAGCGGCTTGTCCTTTTGGGACAAGTGAAAAGACGGCTAATTATCTTATGATATATTTTGTGTGAGCTTAACCCCTACGCATTAAGTCCCAGGTTTATTACGGCCCTGTAATTTGCACCATGAGGCAGGTTTGTTGTTGGCGCATGAGGCGCTCACATAGTAGATTGGCGGCGGGGTGGGTGAGGCCGCCGAGGCGAGCTTCAAACGTGCTCTGCCGCCGAATAATATGCGGATGAGACGGGCTTGGAGCGCCGCCGCCCAAAACATGATCAATATGGCGCTGTGCGGCGCGGGCATTGGAAAATTCACCTAAAAGCACGCTCCATTGATTGGCTTTGGGGCGGCTTAATTGGGGGCGGCGGCCTTGAACAACGGGCTGGATTTGGCCTTGGCCGCCGCGAAGATTTAAAATTGCTGTCCCTGCATTTTGCGGCTCTAAGCGGCGCGGTAATGGGTCTCGGCGCACAGTGACGCGCGGGGCGGTTGTTTGTGGTTTTTGGAAAACAACCTCAAACCCGCGCTCAATCAGGTCGCGCATATGTTGATCGCGAGATTTACCGCTGGCTCCGCCCATAACAACGGCAATAATACGGCGGCCTTCCCTTTGGGCGGAGATAACCAAATTATAGCCCGAGGCATTTGTATATCCGGTTTTAAGCCCATCAACGCCGCGGGTTTGGCCCAAAAGCGTATTAGTATTTTTAAGGCGGCGGCCTTTATACTCCATAGTGGTTTGTGAAAACAGCGGGTAATAGCTGCGGTGATCGCGGATCATGGCGTGGGCGAGTTTTGCCATATCCCGCGCTGTTGAGCGGTGGGCTGAATTGGGTAGGCCGTGGGGATTACGAAACACGGTCTTTTGCATGCCTAATTGCCGGGCGCGCTGGGTCATAAGCGCGGCAAATCGGGCTTCGCTGCCGCTAATGGCTTCGGCGAGGACAACAGCGGCATCATTGGCGCTGCGGATGATAAGTGCGTTAATGGCATCACGTACCAAAATGCTTTGTCCTGACTTTAGTCCGAGTTTGGTCGGCGGCTGGTTGGCAGCATAGGCCGAAACGGGCAGGCGTTGATCAATTTTAAGCCGTCCTTGATCGAGAGCTTCAAAGGTGAGGTAAAGGGTCATGACCTTGGTGAGAGAGGCGGGAAAGCGCGGCTCATCTATTTGGCGGGCATGAATGATCTCTTGATTATCCATATCAATAATAATTGAGGCGTAACGCCCGGTTACGGCTTCGGCTTTTGCGATTTGTCCATAACTCGTTGGACTCAGGGCGGCAAGGGCGGCCCAAATGAAAGCTATAAGTATGATACGAAATTGGCCCATAGGGTGATCTGCCAAAGCTTGGGTTAACAGGCGATTAACATAAGTAAATATAATGTGAAAATATGATCTATTTATGCGGCTTTGATGGGGCCGTTTTGCGGTTAAGTCTGATTTATACAGGCCAATAATAGGCTTGATTTGAATATAATTTAATAAAAGTGGGCTCCGGCGGTTTTGACACCTTTTCAAATCATGCCGAAGGGCTTAAATGAGAGCCTATGGTTTATAAAATCAATTTTACCGCGCCGCAAATGACCGGTGATGACAATAATGACGATTCGCCAGCGCGCGGCGTGGCGACAAAAATCCGTGAGAAGACGAAAAAGCCGTCTATGTACCGGGTTATTTTAATGAATGATGATTATACGCCGATGGAATTTGTTGTCCAAGTCCTTATGGGCATTTTCCAAAAAAACCAAGAAGAAGCCTACTGGATTATGATGAGCGTTCATAAAAATGGTCTTGGGGTTTGCGGGATTTATACCTTTGAAATTGCGGAAACCAAAGTCGCGCAAGTCATGGATGCGGCAAAAAGAAGTCAGCATCCGTTGCAATGTACGCTTGAAAAAATGTAGTTCATTCCCATCTTAGTTTAAGACTAATGGGATGGGGACGAAAGGATATAAATTATGGCATCTTTTTCTCCGGTGCTCGAAGAAACTATCCACCGTGCATTAACTTATGCGGCAGATAGAAAACATGAGCTTGCAACTCTTGAACATCTTTTACTGGCTTTGCTGGATGATAATGACGCGGCCGGGGTTGTCACGGCCTGTGATGTGGATATTGACGCCCTGCGCGCGGATATCACCCAATATTTAAATGATGACCTTGAGAGCTTAATTATTGAAGATTTCGAAGAAGCGCGGCCAACGGCAGGCTTTCACCGGGTGATACAGCGGGCCGTCATTCATGTGCAATCCTCTGGCCGCGAAGAAGTGACCGGCGCCAATGCGCTCGTGGCCCTATTTGCAGAGCGTGAAAGCCATGCAGTTTACTTCCTGCAAGAGCGAGATATGACCCGCTATGATGCGGTGAATTATATTTCTCACGGGATTTCCAAAAATGGCACGCCGTCTGTGTCCAAACCAGCTAATAACGCAGAAGGCGAGGCGGCAGGAGCGGACGCGAAAAAGCAAGACCCGCTGGATGCTTATTGCGTTAATTTGAATGAAAAAGCCCGTAGCGGTGATATTGACCCGCTGATTGGCCGCGCCCAAGAGGTTGAACGCTGCATTATGGTGCTCTCGCGGCGGCGTAAAAATAATCCGCTCCTCGTGGGTGATCCGGGCGTAGGTAAAACGGCCATTGCCGAAGGTATTGCCCGGAAAATCGTCGAAGATGATGTGCCGACCGTTCTGCAAGATGCGATTATTTACTCCCTTGATATGGGCGCACTTTTGGCGGGAACTCGCTACCGGGGTGATTTTGAAGAACGCCTGAAACAAGTCATGACCCGCCTACAAGAAGTCGACGGCGCGGTATTGTTCATTGATGAAATCCACACGATTATCGGCGCAGGCGCGACAAGCGGCGGGGCGATGGATGCGTCTAACTTGCTAAAACCTGCGCTGCAAAGCGGTAAGCTGCGCTGTATGGGTTCGACGACCTATCAAGAATATCGCCAGCATTTTGAAAAAGACCGCGCTTTATCGCGGCGGTTCCTTAAAGTCGACGTCATAGAACCCACTCCCGAAGATGCGGTGAAAATTCTCATGGGCCTTAAAAGCTATTTCGAGGAATTTCATAAGGTTAAATATACCGCTGAGGCCATTCAAGGCGCAGTGGATTTGGCGGTGCGCCATATTACCGACCGTAAACTCCCCGATAAGGCGATTGACGTGATCGATGAAGCCGGAGCGCGGCAAAAGCTTGTGGATGAAAAGAAGCGCAAGAAAACTATTGGGATTAAGGACATTGAATTTGTCATCTCGAAGATTGCGCGGATTCCGCCGAAATCTATTTCCCGCGATGATGAAAAAGCGCTGAAATCCCTTGAAGGGGATATTAAACGCATGGTGTTTGGCCAAGACAAAGCGATTGAGCAAGTGGCCTCCGCGGTGAAACTCGCGCGGGCGGGACTGCGTGAGCCCAATAAGCCCATTGGCTCTTACCTCTTTGCTGGGCCGACCGGTGTGGGTAAAACCGAAGTGGCCAAACAGCTTGCTATGACCCAAGGGCTGGAGCTACTGCGCTTTGATATGAGTGAATATATGGAGCGCCATACGGTGTCGCGCCTGATCGGTGCGCCTCCCGGTTATGTGGGTTATGATCAAGGCGGGCAATTAACCGATGCAGTGAACCAAAACCCCCATGCGGTGCTTTTACTTGATGAGATCGAAAAAGCTCATCCGGATATTTATAATATCTTGCTGCAAGTCATGGATAACGGCTTTTTGACGGACGCTAATGGCCGCAAAGTGGACTTCCGCAATGTCATCTTGATTATGACAACCAATGCCGGGGCGGCGGATGCGCAAAAGTCTGAAATCGGTTTTGGCCGCGGCCTGAAAACGGACGAATCGGACGCGGCGATTAAAAAGCTATTTACGCCTGAGTTTAGAAACCGCCTTGATGCGGTAATCCCATTTGCCGCCCTCATGCCAGAGCATATTGCCCGCGTTGTGGATAAATTCGTCATACAGCTCGAGGCGCAATTGGCTGACCGCAAGATTATGTTCGAGCTGTCAAAAGGCGCGAATTTATGGCTGGCGAAAAAAGGCTATGATAAACGCTTTGGCGCGCGGCCATTAGGGCGCACGATCCAAGAGTTTATCAAAAAACCGCTCGCGGATGAAATTCTCTTCGGCAAGCTTAAGCGCGGCGGCCTTGTGAAGGTCGGCGTTAACCGTAAAGCCGATGAGCTGACCTTTAAAATCCTCAAGCCCGAGCAGCTTAAAATCGAAGGGCGTAAAGGCGGCAAAGGGCTGCCCGCGCCCAAACCGACTGAGGACGCTTAGGGAACATGCTCTATAGCCCCACTTTGTGCGGGGCTTTTTTATGGGTAAAACAAGATTGATTGTTTTTGTATGTTCATGTGGCTTATTGTAATGTGATTTAATTATTAGCCAAGTTAAGGTGATATATTATGTCAAACCTACCGAAATTATCCCGGCGTTATACATTGTTTGGTTTAGGTGCACTTGCTAGTTTACCCGCTTGCGAAACCCTCGACCCGGCTGTGGTCAATGGGATATTAGGCGGCGGGGCTGGTTTTGGCCTCTCCCAAGCAGATGCGGCGAGCGGGATTCGCGCGGCGCTGAATAATGGGATCGGGAGTGCGATTGGAACCATTGGCGTGTTTGACGGATTTTGGCGTAATGATTTGATTAAAATCCCGCTGCCGGGGCAGCTTTCACAAGTTCAAAACACATTGTCACGCTTTGGCGCGGATGGGTTGTTAGTGGAGCTAGAGCAGCAGCTTAATCGCGGGGCGGAAAAAGCCGTACCTGTCGCCAAGGATATTTTTGTCGATGCGGTCAGCAGCCTGTCTATCCAAGATGCGCTGAATATTGTGCGCGGGCCAGAGACGAGCGCGACGACCTTCCTAAAAGGGCGCACGCAAACAAAGCTCGCGCAGGCGTTCTCGCCGATTATGGAAACTGCCTTGGGCCAAACGGGCGCGCTCCAGCTTGTTGGGCAAGTGGAGCAATCCCTAAGCGCGATTCCGTTTAATACGGGGCTGAATAATGCGCGCGGGAATCTGATTACCCACGGGGTCAACAAAGGTCTTGATGGTATGTTCTATTATATCGGAGAGGAAGAAAAAGCCATTCGCGCCAATCCAGCCAAGCGGACAAGCGAAATCCTGCGGCGCGTTTTTGGCACGCAGGTATAAAATAGAGCGGTTTTTTCGCAGTGCGGCTATGGGCGTTTTAGCCCTCAGCCTGATGTCCTGCGTGGGGTTAGTGAATGATCTTCCTCCTGAATTAGGTGACTGACAGGTGACATGGCTCATGCTTAAAGGCGGCACAGCCTAAAATATTCAAAATATCATCACCGCAGCGGCTAAAGATAAAGGCTTTTTATGCGAGCAAAACACCGGATATAAGCGGGAGAACGGCTACCGCTGTTACCGCGCCGATGATGACATTCATGCGTCTTATATTATGGGCATTTGTGAGCCCGCGCAAAATCTATGTAATATTCATGTGGCCCGGCAAAAACAAAACTCTGTCTTTACTGTGAAGCCGTTAAATGTGGATGATTGGCGAGCTGAGATAGAAAGCGAGCTTGCGGGTCAAGGCTTGGAGCCTGTTGAATATAAGGCTAAATTTAATGGGGTTATTATTACGAACCCCATATCGCCTAAACGCAGTATTATCGAAAAACAATAAATATCTTGACTCGTAACATCTTGTCCCTTATTGATAATCAATAAGGAGAGTTGAGATATGAAAAACCTAATTTTACTGGCTTTTGGGAGCGCAGCCCTTTTATCCGCTGCCGCCGTCCAGGCGCATGATGACGATGATGACAAAAAATATAAACAGGTCAGCCGGACATTAGACCTATCAGGCTTTGATGAAATTCGCCTTGAAGGTGTGTACAATATGGATGTCGTTGTGGGCGGAGATGCCTTTTCTATTGATCTTTCGGGCCGTGATTATGAAATGGATATCTTAGACGTTTATCTGGATGGGGATACTTTGGTACTCGATCAAGATAGCCGCCAAAAGAAGCGGTTTAAAAACCGAAAAGGCGTGAAAGCTAAGATTAGGCTGCCGGCTCTATATGCGGTTACGGTTGAAGGCGTTGGCCGGGGTGATTTTAAAAATATCAAAGCGGATAAGTTTGAAATTACCGTTGAAGGGGTTGGCGAATTTAACTTTGACGGCACATGCGATACACTTAATGTGGCCCTTGAAGGTGTTGGCCATGTGGATGCAGAACGCCTGAAATGTAAGACGGTTATAGCGGACCTTGAAGGGGTCGGACAATTATCTGTTTTTGCCTCTGAATCCATAGACGGAGACGCCGAAGGCATTGGCGAAATTGATGTTTACGGCAATCCGCAGATTATCAATAAATCCAAAGGGTTTTTGTCGCGGGTAAATATTTAATAAAGCAATTATTAAGGCTTTACTGATGCCAGATGAATGATGTCAGGTGGCCGCTTGACATTATGGCCTAAGCCCCCAACATCTATATTATGACTGACAGCCCGCAAAACCTGCCGTCTCTGCGTGAGAGTTTTCGGCCTGAGCGTGACCGCCTAAGCCGCGAGCTCAGCCTGTCAACGCCGCCCTCGCAAATCGTTACGGCGGGGCGGCACGCGCTTGACCGCGTCGCCTCGGATATGGGTGATAATCCACAGCTAAAGCCGCAAATCCGAAAAACGGCTCTATGGCTGCTTGAGATTGTTAAATCTAATACGGGCTTGTTCGACCAAGGCCGCGATACCCGTATCGACTGGCAGGAACGCCCTGAAACGACGGAGGGGCGCTGGGCGAATATTTTATTTTTTGGCGGCGCAGCGGTGATGATGGCAGCGGCGTTTCTGTTCAAAAACGGCGGCGCGCTATACGGCCTCGGCGCGCTGGCGGCTTTGCGTTTATGTGATCCTAAAATTAGGCAGTCCATGGCGCAGAAACTCCCTTTCATAAAAGCGCGGCCCCTGGCGATTGAAGATCTGCGTACGCGCTACCAAATTAGCGCCCATATAGAGGCCGATCCGCAGGCGTTTTTATCCCATATTGATGATAGCCTCGCGGCGGCAGATCATATATTGGCGCGGCTGTCTTTGGGGGATGATCCCGATGATTGGCATGATAACCCACAGCTTTTAGGTGCGTTTCAAAATCTGCTTGAGGCGCAAATTAGCGGAGATTCGGATTACGCCCTAAAGTTAATTGATAAAGAGATTCGCTCTGTTTTGGCCGCAAGCGGGATTGAAGTTATAGACTATTCCAAAGACGCCGTGCAGATGTTTGATAAACTTCCAAGTCTTGATAATTCTCTGGGTCTTGGAGATGCTGCCGAGCAGATGGCGGCTCCGGCTCTTGTTAAAGATGGGCGGATTTTACGGCGCGGTACCATTTGGACATCTGGGCATGAATAGGCCGCCGGATATAGAATTTATCGGCTATGATCTTGGCCACGGGGAAACGGCGGCGGCGCGGGCCTATAGCCGCTCTATGCGGGAGCCCGAGATTTTGGAATATCGCGGGGAACGTAGTTTTGTCACGGCTGTTGCCCGTACGGATAAGGGCGTGCGGATTGGGGCGGATGCGCTTAATCTTGCGGCTTTGGCCCAAGCGGGCCGCGCTCAAACTGGCGGCGATTGCGATGTGTGGGTGAAATTTAAACACCGCGGGCTTGATGTGGAGCAGGTCTCAACGCCGACCCAGCTTTTTACCCAAAGCCTGTTTGCGCATCTTGAAAAACAAGGCCGTATTGAAGGCGGCGCAATAAGCCAGTTTTTAATTGGCTGCCCGTCGGGCTGGGACGTTGATGACCGCGCTGCCTATAGGGATATATTTAAGGCGGCAGGCCTTAAGGAGGTACGCATTATTGCCGAGAGCCGGGCCGCGTTAATGACCGCCCTTGAGCAAGGCTATGTTAGCCTTGATGCGGCACGCAAAACGGTTTTAATTATTGATATTGGTTCATCGACAACGGATTTTACCTATTGCCATGATATGAACGCTGAGGATGTCGGCCATAATGTCTTAGGCTCAGGCCTGTTGGACGGGCAGATTTTTGATCTCAATATGGCGCGGCAAGACCACAAAGACCGGATTGACGATTTAATTAAAGCCTATCCCCATTACCGCCCGATTATGGAATATTGGTGCCGCCAAGTGAAAGAAGCTTTTTTTAACGGCGAAGGTCATCGGGTGGAAATGATTAAACGCCTGCCTGTTGGCGGCGGCGCTTTGTTTGAAATTAGCCTCACTGCAGAAGACGCTGAAGCCATTTTAAAGGCGCCGCAAGACGCGCTAAACGGCTATAGCTGGCGATCGGCCTTTGATTATGCCTTGCACGAAACCATAGAGCAATTAGGTGGGCGCGCGCCGGAAACCGTGCTACTCACGGGTGGAGCGTCGCGCTTACCGCTTGTTTTGCCAGCCTGTGAGACAGCTTTTCCAAAGGCGCGGATTATACGCGGCGCGGAGCCAGAGTTTGCTATTGCCCGTGGCCTTGCTTGGCTGGGGCGGTTTGAAACCCTACATCAAAATTTTCAATCGGCCGTCCATCATTTGCTCTCGGATAGCGGCCCAATTTACAAAAAGGCCCGCACAGCCAGTATAGAACTTGGCCTGCGTTTGGCCCCCGCATTGGTCGATGGCCTATCAGATAGCTGTATTCTGCCCGCTTTTCAAAGCTGGCGGCGCGGCGATATTGCCCGCCTGTCAGAGGTTGAAGATCAGCTGAAAGACAATGTGAAAACATGGCTAGCTAGCACTGAGTCTCAAGAGTTGTTAAAACCGATTATCACCCAATGGTTCACAGAGCTGCAGCGCAAAATTGAAACTGATACAGACCCGCTCTGCCGCGCCCACGGCCTGCCGGCTATGGTGTTGTCACTGGATGATAGCCCCCATGTTAGCCGCCATCTTGAAGGCTTATCGCTTAAAGCGCCGCAGGTCGCGAGCCTTGAAAGCGATACGGCGCTTATGGGGACAACCCTGTCCACGGTTCTGGCGGGGGTGTTATTGGCAAAGGCTAATCTACTTGCGCCGCTTTTGGCCAATCCGATCGGTTTTGTGATCGGCGCAGCCATGGCAGGGGGCATGTTTGTCGCGGGTAAAAAAGGCCTTGAAGGGAAATTTAGGCGTGCAAACCTGCCCGTGCCTATGCGCCAAATTATGACCAATGGCCGAATTCGCAAAGCGATTAAAAAACAGCGTCCGGCCTTGATTCGTGCAGTCGCGAGCGCGTGGGACGAGGCGGCGCAAAGCCAATTTACGACAGAGTTGTCAAATATGCTTGAACGCGCCCTATCCGAGCGGGCTGATAGCCGCGCGCGTTTATTTTTGATTTAAAGGTTTTCACAAATAACCTCTCGTCAAATAGGCTAAAAAAAGGCATAGGGGGCTTATGAAAGACTATCTCTTTTACCCTTTATGCGCTTTGGTTGTCGGCGTGATGATTGCCTATGCTTTGTCTTTTAAACAAGATAACGGCGTGTTTAATCCATCGGACGGCTTTGTGCTCAGCGGGGAAGATTTACAATATTTACAAATTCCCGAACGCCTCGAACGGCTTGTGACGAATGACGTGCAAAGCGGCGGCCTGACGGCGGTTTTAACCTCTCATATTAATAAGAAAACCGCGCCGCCATCGGCGGGAATTTCTGTTCGTCTTGGCCCGGCCTATGAAAAAGCTTTTGAAGGCCAAGAGCTTATTATGACTGTGCGGGCGCGGGCCGGGGATAATACTCCAAGCTCAGGGTTTCAAATGGGCTATTTCTCTATTGGGGCGAATAGTTCAGGCTGGAAGGGTTATAGCTTGACGGCGGATTACCAAGATTATGTATTGCGCTTTAAAAAAACTGTCCCTAAAGGCGATGTTGGCGGTGATTATGCGGGCATATGGCCTGATCTTGACGGGTTGGGGCGGAGCATGAATGTCAGCTCGCTTAAGGTTGAAATTGCGCCTTAAGTGCGGGCTATTCTATTTAATTCAGCGATCATAGCGATAATATGATATTGCGTGCTAGTGGGTATGGTCTGTGCGATATCCCCGCCTTTATGATTAAACTGATCACACCATAATCCGCTGGGCGTGAGGTAATCGGTCATGAAATGATCGAGCAAATAAGGCAACATATCACGGGCCGGGCTATAGCCGTCTTGGTGTAGGGCGATATGGGCTTTAATCCATTCGGTCTGCCCCCAAAGCCGCCGCGCGCCGCTATTCAGCGGGCGCCCTGCACTGTCTACGCTATCAGGCAGGTAAGGGCCGAATTGCCGCGCTAAATTGTCGAAAATATTATGGCGAATATCTTTGTGGCTCTGCCCGGTTAAACGGTCATACCAGCCGAGTAACCAAACCCACTCCGCTGCATGACCCGGCTCAAAGGCGAGAGGTGAACCGCCCGGCGCAGGGATGGGCCCGCTCCAGTCGCTGTTAAAAAACTCATTGACCCTATTATGTTTGGCATCAAAGAAATGAGCTTTAAACAGGGCTAAGCTTTCATTGGCGCGGGTTAAAAACCGTGCATGTTTTGTGGTTTCATATAAAAATAAATGCACTTCAAACAAATGCATATGCGGGTTTTGCCGCCGGTAAGCTGTGCCGATATTATCCTCCGCCCAGCCGCCGTTACTGCGGCGTATGGCGTCAATGGCCGTGATGATGGTTTCTATCCATGCGGCATAAACTGCTTTGCCCGTGACGTCATAAAGACTCGCAGCGGCCAAGAGGTAAAACGCATGGTCATAAAGATCACAGTGCTCATCGGTGATCTTATAATCCCCGTCCATTTTGTGAATAAAATAATGCCCCGTCCAGCCTTGGAGGCACATAAATTCAAAGATAGATTCTGCCGCTTTCAGCCCGTCATACCAGCCATACTTATACCCGCTGGCATAGCTAAATACTTGTCGTGCCTGAACACGGTGGCGGCGAATAGCAGATATATCCGCCTCGCCGTTTTTTGATAAATGCTCATAACAACCATTATGAATATCGCGCCCGCATAGGTCCCATAAGGCGAGGCTGCGCGATATCCATGCGGCGTAATCTTCGTAATGGTTTAAAAAATGGCGGCTCATAAGCGTTTAATATTCAATTCCTGTCGGCGGGACTTGCGCCCCTTTCTAAATAGCTTAAACCAAGCTCATGATAATTCTCTTAACAGGATGCGCCGGATTTATCGGTTATCACGCAGCACGTACCCTTTTGGCGGCGGGGTACCAAGTTATTGGTATTGATAATTTAAATGATTATTACGACCCTGCCTTGAAACGCGCCCGCCTTATAGGCTTGCAAGACATTGATGGTTTTCGCTTTCATCAGCTTGAGTTGACAGATCACACCGCCCTTAATGCCGCCGCCGCCGGGAAGGGCATCACCCATATTTTTCACTTGGCCGCCCAAGCCGGAGTCCGCTATAGTCTTGAGGCTCCGCGCAGCTATATAGCGAGCAATATCACAGCCCATTTGAATATACTCGAGCTCGCCCGCCATATGGACGGGATTAAACATGTTGTTTATGCCTCCTCTAGCTCTGTTTACGGGGATCGGGACGGAGGGGATTTCCGTGAAAGTGATGAGGTGCGCGCACCTGCATCTTTATATGCGGCGACGAAAATAAGCGGAGAAATGCTCGCAGAAAGCTATGCGCGGCTTTACGGGATTGCGCAAACAGGCTTGCGGTTTTTTACGGTTTACGGCCCGCTTGGCCGCCCGGATATGGCCTATTATATTTTTATTGATAAAGTGCTGCGCGGAGAACCTATGACCCTCTATGCGCCGGATGAAATGCAGCGAGATTTTACCTATATTGATGATATTACATCTGTGTTTGAGCAAGTTTTATCTTGCCCGCCCGCGCCTCAAAATGGCCGTGCCCATGAGATTTATAATCTTGGAAATTCATCACCCATGCGGCTTTATGATCTGGTCGGCGCGATAGAGCAGGCCTGCGGCAAGGCGGCGAAAGTTAATATTGCCCCAAAACAGCCCGGAGATGTCAGCCGGACTTTTGCCAATATTGATAAAGCCCAACGCGATTTTGGATTTAATCCGCGCACGCCTTTGGCGCAAGGGATCAAAAACTGCGCAGCTTGGTATAGAGATTATGCGGATTTATCCACGTCTTGACACCATTTTTCCAATAAAGCCCGCGCTTCGCCGCCAATCTCTTTATGGTCAATAGCATAAGCCAAATTGGCTTCAAAATAGCCTATTTTTGACCCGCAATCATAATCATCCCCGTCATATTCGAGGGCGTGAAAGCTTTGGCTCTCCATCAACCGCGCCATCGCGTCCGTGAGCTGTATTTCGCCCCCGGCCCCGGCGGCTTGATCGGCGAGGAGTCCCCATATTTCAGGCTGCAAGATATAACGGCCTGTGATTTTAAGGTTTGACGGTGCGTCTGCTTGCGCAGGTTTTTCAACCATTCCGGCCATTTCGATGAGCTTGCCTTCACGGGATTTGGGTGCAATTACGCCGTATGATGAGACGCGCTCCATGGGGACGGCGTCGACGGCAATAATATTCCCGCCAACTCTTTCATAAGCCCCAACCATTTGCGCGAGGCAGCTTGTTTGGCTTTTGACCAGAACATCGGGTAATAAAATCGCGAAAGGTTCATCGCCAATAACGTCTCGCGCACACCAAATGGCATGACCAAGTCCTAGAGGCACTTGTTGGCGCACAAAACTTGTGGAACCAGCAACCGGAACTTCAGAGGTGATCTTGGCCAAAAGATCATGTTTCTTTTTATCTCGAAGGGTGACTTCAAGCTCATAGGCGCGGTCAAAATAATCTTCAATGGCACCTTTATTGCGGCCCGTGACAAAGACGATATGTTCAATACCGGCGGCGCGGGCCTCATCAACAACATATTGAATGGCCGGGCGGTCAACCACGGGCATCATTTCTTTAGGAATGGATTTTGTCGCCGGAAGAACACGTGTCCCCAAACCTGCGACGGGCATAACAGCTTTACGAATTTTTCTCATAAAGCTTTAAACCATAAAAAGATTAGTAATTTATGACTATTCGACCGTAACAGACTTCGCTAAATTACGCGGTTGATCTACATCCGTACCGAGGTGAACCGCTGCATGGTAAGCCAAAAGCTGCATGGCAATGCTCATGATGATCGGTGCGGTGAAGGCATGACTTGTTGGCAGGATTAAGAGCTCATGGGCAAAAGCTTCTGCGAAAGCCGCGCCCTCTTTATCGGTAATAAGTAAAATATGGGCCCCTCGTGAGGCCACTTCTTGCAGGTTTGAAATTGTTTTCTCAAACAGTTCATCCATTGGCGCAATTACAATCACGGGTGTGCCGTCCTCGATAAGGGCAATAGGGCCATGTTTAAGCTCTCCGGCGGCATAGCCTTCGGCGTGGATATAAGAAATTTCTTTCAGTTTTAATGCGCCTTCAAAGGCAATGGGTACGTGGGGGCCGCGCCCAAGATAAAATGCGCTGCTATGTTTGGATAAATCATCGGACATCGCCTCTATTTTGGGATCAAGCTTTAAAGCCTCTGAGACAAGACGCGGGGTTTGAATAAGGGCTTGGGCTAGCTCCGTTTCCATATCTGCATTCAATGTTTTACGCGCGCGGCCTGCGGCTAATGTTAGGGCGGCTAGGGCGGTGAGCTGGGAGGTGAAGGCTTTGGTTGAGGCGACGCCGATTTCAGGGCCAGCGTTAATGGGCAAGGCAATATCGGCTTCCCGGGCCATGGTCGATGTCATGACGTTCACTAGGGCGGCAGTTTTAATGCCCGCCTGTTTGCAATAACGTAGGGCGGCTAAAGTATCTGCGGTTTCTCCAGATTGAGAGACGGCGATAAACAATGAGTTTTTCATCAGCACGGGTTTGCGGTAGCGAAACTCCGAGGCGATATCGATGTCCACAGCAAGGCCTGCATATTGCTCAAACCAATATTTGGCCACCATAGCGGCATAGGATGCCGTGCCGCAGGCAACAATGATGATCCGGTCAATATGGGAGAAGCTTAGGGCATCAGGCAGGTCGGCTTTGACGCGGAACTCGTCGATATAATTGCTTAATGTGCGGCCAATGGTTTCGGGCTGCTCATAAATTTCTTTCAGCATAAAATGGCGGTAATTGCCCTTTTCCGCCATAGCCGGCCCGCCGGAAATAATAGAGATAGGCCGCTCGGCTGGGACATCATTTTCATCGAAAATATGATAGCTATCTTTGGTTAAAACCGCCCAATCCCCTTCTTCGAGATAAATCAGGCGGTTTGAAAGCTGGGCAAGGGCCATGGCGTCCGATCCCGCATAGGTTTCGCCCTCGCCAAGACCAATGGCGAGCGGTGAGCCCGAACGGGCGATAAACATAGTGTCGTCTTGGCCATCTATAATCAGGCTAAGGGCATAAGCGCCGCGCAGTTTTTTCAAAGATTGACTAAAGGCGTCAATGGGGCTGAGCCCGGCATTTAAAGCGTCATCAACAAGATGGGCGATAACTTCTGTGTCGGTTTCGGTTTCGAATTTGCGTGTTTTTGACAGCGCCTCGCGTAATTCGATAAAGTTTTCGATAATGCCATTATGTACCACGGCGGCGCGGCCGGAAATATGGGGATGGGCATTGGTTTTATTGGGCACGCCGTGGGTTGCCCAGCGGGTGTGGGCAATGCCAATCGAGCCGTCCACATGTTTTTCGGCGAGCCGTGCTTCAAGAGCTTTGATCTTACCTTCTGCGCGGGCACGGTTTAAAACGCCACCTTTCAGCACGGCAATGCCAGAGCTATCATAGCCGCGATATTCAAGCCGTTTAAGCCCGTCAACTAGCCGCTCTGTGACCTCACTCGTGCCGATAATGCCAATAATTCCGCACATATGTTACCCCTAAATTTGTCTGCAAAACTTACACATAGTCTGTATAATATAAACTTGTGATGGATAGATTATGAACGGCGCCCAATGCTGTGATAATCAAAGCCAAGTTGTTTCATGTGGTCAGTCCGATATATATTACGTAAATCAACCAATTTTGGGCGATTTAGGCTCTTTTTCACTCGGGTTAGATCAAGGGCGCGAAATTGGTCCCATTCCGTAATGATGACTGCAATATCTGCGCCGTCAATACATTCATAAGCCCCTTGGGTGTAATCAATGCCGCTCAGCAGATGCCGGGCCTCGTCCATGGCTTCCGGGTCATAGGCGCGGACAAGCGCGCCGCGCTCTTGTAGATAGGGAATAATCGTCAAGCTCGGAGCATCACGCATATCATCCGTATTGGGTTTAAAGGCAAGGCCGAGGACGGCGATTGTTTTACCCGATAAATCTCCGTCCATAGCCGTTTCGATTTTTCGCGCCATATTGATTTTGCGCATATTATTGGCGGTAATCACCGAATCGACAATGGAGAGCTCGACATCCGCCTCTTGGGCGGTGCGTACAAGTGCGAGGGTGTCTTTCGGAAAGCATGAGCCCCCATAACCTGGCCCCGCATGTAAGAATTTATTACCAATACGTTTATCAAGGCCAATACCGCGGGCGACCTCTTGCACATTCGCCCCCACCGCTTCGCAAAGGTCTGCCATTTCATTGATAAAGGTAATTTTTGTCGCCAAAAATGCATTGGCTGCATATTTAATCAGCTCAGATGTGCGCCGCTTTGTAAAAACAATCGGCGTTTCATTGAGGTAAAGCGGGCGATATAAATCCCGCATAAGCGCCTGCGCCTGAGGGTCTTCTGTGCCGACCACAACCCGGTCAGGGCGTTTGAAATCATTAATTGCCGCCCCTTCGCGTAGGAACTCTGGATTAGAGACCACGGCGAATTTATCCGTGCTGCAATGTTTCGCTAATATGTTTTCTACTTCATCGCCTGTCCCAACGGGGACTGTAGATTTCGTTACGATCACGGTGAAGTCTTTGATGTGGGCGGCAATTTCTTCGGCGGCGGCATAGACATAGGACAAATCAGCAAAACCATCCCCGCGCCGAGACGGCGTCCCAACCGCGATAAACACGGCGTCCACATTTTCCATGGCCGATTTGAGGTCTGTGCTAAATTTTAACCGCCCCGATGCCACGTTTTTTGAGATTAAATCTTGCAGCCCCGGTTCATATATGGGCACGCCTCCGGCCTCTAGGGTTTGTATTTTCTCCGGGTCTTTATCCACGCAAGTCACGTCATGCCCAAAATCTGCAAAACAGACCCCGGAGACGAGCCCCACATATCCGGTCCCAACCATAACGACGCGCATAATTTTACACCCTTAATTTCGAAACAGAGCTTTATATGTGCGCGCAGCACGAATAAAGAAGAAACCGTCATTGGGTGTGATTATTTTCACCTTTTTACGCCCTTCGGCCCCGTTATATGGCATAGAGCCTTTATGAATGATGTGTCTTTACAATTTCCGCCTATTTTAATCTATGCGGTACCGGTTTTTCTCCTGACCCTTATTCTTGAATGGGAGATCGCGCGGCGGCGGCTTCCCGGGCGGCATATGAACATTAAAGACACTGCGGCTTCCCTTGCGATGGGGAGCGGCAATCTGGCGACTGACCTTATGTTTGGCTTTATAAGTCTGTCTTTGCTCATGGCGGCGTGGCCTTACCGTTTGTTTGATTTAGGCATCTCATTACCCGTTATGATATTGGCCTTAACCGCGCAGGATTTTGTTTATTATTGGAAACATAGGGCGTCTCACCGGATTCGCTGGTTTTGGGCGGCTCATGTGGTGCATCACTCCTCGCAGCATTATAACCTGACAACCGCCCTCCGCCAGCCGTGGATTAGCCATTTTACCGGCTATGCGGTCCTGTCCATTCCGCTTGTGCTGCTTGGGTTTCATCCGCTTTTAATCGGCTTTGCCGCCAGCCTGAATTTGCTTTATCAATATTGGATACATACGGAATTAATCAGCAAGATGCCCAGATGGTTTGAGGCGGTGTTCAATACCCCCAGCCATCACCGGGTTCATCATGCCGTACATCCCAAATATCTTGATGCCAATTATGCAGGGATTTTTATTATTTGGGATAAAATATTCGGTAGTTTTGTACCCGAAGATTCAAGCCTGCCGATGGATTACGGCGTTGTGAGCCCGATCGGAACATATAACCCCGTTAAAATTGCCTTTGCTGAATGGGCGGCGGTTTTCAAAGACATGTTAAGCCGGCGTTATAAAGCTGGGCTATGGGTGCGGCTTAAATATGCGGCGGCCCCGCCGGGCTATTCCCATGACGGCTCGCGGCAAACCAGCGAGGATATAAAACGTGCCTATATGGCCGCTCATCCAAAGCGTATTGGGGAGCCGGGGCTGCCTGCCAAATTACTGGACTAAGGGGTGGCCTTAGCCAAGTCCGTTAAAGAGAAGTCTTTGTTTCACATCAAGGCCTTTTGGATTATCAAATTTAAGGCTATTATTATTTTTGCGAATATCAAAAGCGGCAGCTTCAAAGGCGGCGTAATCTGTGCTGTCGGTGCGGTCAATGGCGATAAAGCGGGCACGGCCTTTTTGTGCGGTGAGGGTTAAATCTATATAGCCGCAGGTTTCCGCATTATAATAACGCACATCGGGGTTGGAGCGCGTAATCAGCAGGGCGTAATCTTTGACCCCATCACCCATAAAGCTCTTTAAAGTCTCAGAGGATACGGAACTCGTCCCCAGCTCAACCCCCATAGCTGTGCCATCATCTTTGGTCAGCATATTAGCCCAATATTCATGAGCGTCTCCAGTGACAACAAGCAGATCATTGACCCCTGCGTCATCAAGGGCGGAATAAAGGCTCTCGCGGGCGGTTGGATAACCGTCCCAGCTATCCGGGTAGACGGGCAGGCGGTATTTTGACAAAGATACAATTTGGCGAATTGGCGGCCATTGTTTTTCGATATTGGCGATGATCTCCTCGCTAACATAAGGGGCAAGGTCAGGGGTTGTTAGCTTGCCTAAGACAACTTGATTGGCAATCATGCGCCAGTTTTCCCCTTGGTCTTTTGAGGACTTAAGGGCGCTCACCACATAGTCTTGTTGGATTTGGCCGAGCATATCACGAGCTGGATCGTTTAAAATCTTGTCCGTAAAACGCTTTTTGCCGCCCTCTTGCTGTAACAGCTCAGCATGGTCTTCGATAAGAACTGGCTCACCGCGCGCAAATAGGCGGGTCTCCCAGACCACAAGGCGCAATAAGTTGCCCCATTTATAATCTCGGTAAAAGGCTGCTGCCGGGCGGCCTTCTTTGGGGGGGCGCACAGGCATCCATTCAAAATAAGCCCGAAGCGCGGCCTGTTTGCGGTCCTGCCATGTGCCTTCGCCCTCTTGATGGTTCTCCGCCCCGCCCGTCCAGCTATCATTACTGCTCTCATGGTCATCCCAAATCGGGATTAGCGCCGTTTTGGCAGTGAGCGCCTGTAGGTTGGGGTCAGAACGATATTGCGCATGGCGAATGCGGTAATCTTCTAGAGTTAAAACTTCATGAGGTGGTTGATGTAGACGTCCGGCCTTTTCCATAGCGGCATTGGCTTGATCTGTGCCATATTCATAAAAATAATCCCCCAAATGGATTAGCGCGTCAAAGCCATCTTGGCGGGAAATATGATCATAAACGTTGAAAAACCCTTGCTGCCAATTCGCGCAAGAGACGACCGCAAGACGGATCTGCTCAATATCTCCGTCTGGCAGAGTGCGGGCCTGCCCGATAGGGGATATTCCCCCTTCCGATGTGAATTGGTAATAATAGGTTTGGCCCGGGGTTAGCCCTGTCGGCACGGCCTTAAAGGTCCAGTCATTAGCCTGTCTGGCTTGGCCGCTTTGGGTGATGACAGGTTCGCTCATATCGGAGTTTAAAGATAGGCTCCACTGCACAGGGACTGCGCTTTGGCGCATATCAACCGGGGAGATATGGGTCCATATCACAAGGGAATCCATGCGCGGATCACCTGCCGCAATGCCGGATTTGAAAACGCCGCTTTGGGTTTGAGTGCGGGCGGATAAATGTTCGCCGTTATCCGGCCCTGAACAGGCTGCTGCAAGGCCTGCGGCGGTTGTCGCGCTTAAAAGATGTCGGCGTGTGATTTTATCAAACATGACAATGTCTTATTGATTGTTTGAAGGCTTATCAATCAAATTTCGTCTCTATCTCCATGAATTATAAACATATATACGAATTAGGCTGGGTATGAACTCATTTTAAATAGAATTTTTACGGTTATATCTTTTGGTCAAACTCACCGATTTCAGGGTAATCTGCTAGGCGTCTCTCAATATCACGAAACATGGCTATCTTGGCTTGTTCTGATGTAGGGCTTTCGACAACCACGACAAGATTGGGCGTATTAGAACTGGCGCGGACAAGCCCCCATGTGCCGTCTTCTAGGATAATTCGGATGCCGTTGACGGTCACAAGCTCGCTGACATTTTGCCCGCAAATTGTCTCGCCCTTGGCGGTGCGGGTTTGGTAATCTTTGACAATACGGTCAATCACGCCGTATTTTTCCTCATCAGAACAATAGGGGCTCATGGTTGGGCTGCCCCATGTTTTCGGCAGGGCACGGCGAAGGTCAGCCATGGTCTTGCCGGGGTTGCGGTCAAGCATTTGTAAAATCGCAATGGCCGAGACAATCCCGTCATCATAGCCGCGTCCAATGGGATTATTAAAGAAATAATGGCCAGATTTTTCAAATCCAACAAGGGCATTAAGCTCTTTGCTGCGGCGTTTGATATAGCTATGGCCGGTTTTCCAGTAATCTGTTTTCGCTCCATTGGCGATTAAAACAGGGTCAGTGGCAAATAATCCGGTGGATTTCACATCGGCGACAAACTGGGCATTGGGGTAAATGGCGGATAAGTCACGGGCGAGCATCACCCCGACTTTATCGGCAAAAATTTCCTCTCCTTCATTATCGACCACCCCGCAGCGGTCCCCGTCCCCGTCAAAGCCAAGGGCGACATCTGCCCCGTGTTCTAGCGCCGCATCGCGCATGGCATGAAGCATTTTCATGTCTTCAGGATTGGGATTATAGGCGGGGAATGTGTAATCCAAATTGCAATTAATTGGAATCACGTCTACGCCGATCTTTTGCAAAGCATCCGGCGCAAAAGCGCCCGCTGTGCCGTTTCCGCAGGCGACAACGGCTTTGATTTTATTTTTAAGGCGCACCCCTTTGCATAGATCATCAATATAAAGCTCGCGCACCCCGTCGACATATTGATAGCCGCCGCCGCTGCGGGGGGTCGCTTGTCCCTTTAGCGCAATCTCTTTCAGGCGGGACATTTCATCTGGTCCAAAGGTTAAAGGCGGCTCTATGCCCATTTTTACCCCTGTCCAGCCATTACTATTATGGCTTGCTGTGACCATAGCCACGCAGGGACAATCTAGGGCAAACTGCGCAAAATAAGCCATTGGTGAGAGGGCCAGGCCAATATCAATCACCTGAACACCTGTGTTCATCAGGCCTAATATAAGGGCTTGTTTTATGGATAAGGAATAATGGCGAAAATCATGACCCACAGCAATTTTCGGGGCAATGCCGCGTTCATGAATAAGCGTGCCAAGGGCTTCACCGAGAGTTTGCACCCCGTAAAGATTAAGGTCTGGGTCAAGCTCGTGTCCAGGGAGGCCAAACCACCAACGGGCGTCATATTCCCGAAATCCAGTGGGTTTAATCAGGGCGCGCGTTTCAAATTCAAGGGTGTTCGGCTTTATAGCGGCTTTGGGTTTCAAGGTCATAATGGGGTCCACAATTTTATTAAAACCCTAATTACACCTAATTTAATAAGGGGGTCTTAACAAAGCTAGAGATAGAAATTTAGGCAAGCCCGGCCTTTAAAAAATCATGCATATGAACAATGCCGATGGGTCTTTCGCCTTTGAGGACAAACATTTGCAGGATTTGAACATCACTGGCGGTCATACGCCTTAGGGCTGCCGCGGCAAGCTCACCAGAGCGGGCCGTTTTTGGCGATGCTGTCATGATATTAGCGGCGGATTTATGCGTAATATTATCATGGTGAATTAAATGACGGCGCAGATCTCCGTCGGTTATTATGCCAATTAAGCGGCCATCTTGGCAAATTCCAGCGCAGCCAAAGCCTTTTTCGCTCATGATATTTATGGCGTCGGCAGCGGAAGCGTTATGATCCAATAAGGGCAAAGCCTCCCCGCTATGCATGATATCATCCACCGTCAGAAGTGATGCGCCGAGCTTTCCGCCGGGATGAAAGGTTTTAAAATCACGCGCCGTAAAGCCTTTACCCTCGAGCAGGGCCACGGCGAGACTATCTCCTAGGGCCATTTGCAGGGTCGTCGAGGTGGTTGGCGCTTGGGTTTCCGCGCAAGCTTCCGGTGCAGGGGGCAGGATTAAACAGTGATGCGCGGCCTTGGCCAAGGTACTGGCAGGGTCTGCAGTGATAGCAATGAGGGGGATGTTAAACCTTTGGCTAAAGGCGAGCATATCGCTCAGCTCCCGCGTTTCCCCAGATCGCGATAAGGCAATCACCGCATCGTCTTGGGTAATCATGCCCATATCCCCGTGGCTAGCCTCGGTCGGGTGTATATATATGGCAGGCGTTCCCGTCGAGGCGAGGGTTGCTGCAATTTTTCGCGCCACATGACCGCTCTTGCCAACCCCTGTTAGGATGACTCGTCCTTTCAGGCTTTGTAGCTGGGCCACGGCATGCTCGAAGTCTTGAGATAAAGAGGCCGCGAGGGCTTCAAGCCCTTTGATTTCTGTTTCGATAACCCGGCGGGCAATTTGAATCGCAGTCATAAGGTACTTTCAACCTCACGCCTTGGCTTAAGCGGGCGAAGGGGTTTTACATGTGGAAGGCCGCGTTTTCGCACGGATAGGGGCGACCACGCAAAGCTTTTCAGCAGAGCCCACAGGGAGATTATCCGAAGGGGCTGTATGGTTTTCCGCGCTTTTAGGGCTTTCGGCAGGCCAGCATAACCATCCCACATACCTTTGAGCGTGGGTTTAAACCGCTTGGCGCGGACGGATGACCATGAGAATAAAAAGAGGCTGAGGGCGATATGAAACGGGGTTAAAATAATCAATAGCAGCAGCGGCATATTTTTGAAAAAGGTCCAAATGCGGTTGCGTGTGCCGTGATAAACCGCAAAGGGGGAGGAGCGGCCCGTAATGCCTGAGCTGACATGATCGATAACGGCGTCTGCGGCCTGCACGCAGCGCCCGCCAATAAGACGCAGGCGAAAAGCAAGGTCTACATCTTCGTGGTAGCAAAAAAAGCTTTCATCAAATCCGCCGATCTTGTGAAATAAATCCGCTCGGTAAAGCGCCGCCGCGCCGCAGGGGCCAAAAGCTTCATAGTCTTCAATATTGCCGTCATCTGGCCAGCCGAACTTGGCCCGCCACGCAAGCCCGCTAAAATGATAAAAATCTCCCGCCCCATCCAGCACGCCCGGCTCAAGGGCCATGCGTTGCAAACAGCCGACCATGACCGTACCTGGTAGGCGGGTGGTGGCGTCCATCATCGCCGCGAGCCAATTTGGCTGCGCGAAAGCATCGGGGTTTAAAAGGGCAAGCCATTGTCCTTTGGCTTCGTGGGCGGCGTGATTATTGCCGCCGGCAAAACCTTTATTTTCTGTCAAAGCGATGATGCGAAACCGCTCATCGGGTAATTTAAGCGCCTGAATAGAGCCGTCTTCAGACGCATTATCGACAATAAGGCATTCAAACCGCCTCATAGTTTGCGCCGCTACACTGTCAACACAGCGCTGGAGCCATGCCCCGGCATTATAATTGACGATAATAACGCTTATGTTTGGGTCTGAACGAATAAGAAGCCCCTTTGTTTTACCTCCCCTTACCCTATTTCCCGCAAAATTCAATCATCGGCGTCGTTTTCCTGCGGCGGAGATCGGGTGGCTTAGGATGAACATGAATTAAAGTGGTATTAAAAGCGTAAATATAAAATTACATATAGAATATAAAAAAATTCTTATATCTTTATTGACTTATGTTGCGCTGCCCTTTAGGGGCAAGTTAAAAATAAGCGGCAGGGTAAACTATGTGCGGTGTTTGGGCGCGCCGGTTTATGAGCGGCTTTAAAATTTATAATTATGGGCTGCTGAAATAGGCCCGGATAGACCTAAAAGGATCTCTCATGAGCGCGAATGATTATGTTGTAAAAGATATTGCTTTGGCTGAGTTTGGCCGCAAAGAGCTAGATATTGCTGAAACTGAAATGCCGGGACTTATGTCTCTTCGCGAAGAATTTGGCGCGGCCAAACCATTGGCCGGGGCGCGAATTGTTGGCTCGCTTCATATGACGATTCAAACAGCGGTTTTAATTGAAACTCTCACGGCACTTGGGGCGGATGTGCGCTGGGCGTCTTGTAATATTTACTCCACTCAAGACCATGCGGCGGCGGCGATTGCACAGGCGGGCGTTCCTGTTTTTGCGGTTAAAGGCCAAAGCCTTGAAGAGCATTGGGATTATCTTGATAAATCATTCCTTTTTGAAGATGGCCCGAATATTATTTTGGATGACGGCGGTGACGCGACTCTTTATATTCTTTTAGGCGCGCGGGTTGAAAACGGCGAACCTGAGCTGATCGAAGGTGAGCCCGGCTCCGAAGAAGAGGCCGCGATTTTTGCCCAAATCAAAAAACGTATGGCCGCCAGCCCGGGTTGGTTCACAAAAATGCGTGAGCAGATTGTCGGCGTATCTGAAGAAACAACAACGGGCGTTCACCGCCTTTATGAGCTTGTTGAAAAAGGACAGCTTCCATTCCCGGCGATCAATGTCAATGATAGCGTGACCAAGTCGAAGTTTGATAATAAATATGGCTGTAAAGAGAGCCTTGTTGACGGGATTCGCCGCGCGACCGATACGATGATGGCTGGTAAAACCGCCGTTGTTTTGGGTTACGGCGATGTGGGCAAAGGCTCTGCGGCCTCTTTACGCGGCGCGGGTGCGCGGGTGAAGGTCACAGAAATTGACCCAATTTGCGCCCTACAGGCGGCTATGGACGGCTTTGAAGTCACCACCCTCGAAGACACTGTCGCCGATGCGGATATTTTTGTTACGAC
The DNA here is from genome assembly GCA_937928165.1 of uncultured Caulobacterales bacterium. Classification (GTDB taxonomy): domain Bacteria; phylum Pseudomonadota; class Alphaproteobacteria; order Caulobacterales; family Maricaulaceae; genus CALFVT01. The sequence goes on along the minus strand of CALFVT010000006.1, from coordinate 109,561 downwards.
AACGGGTAATAAAGACGTCATCCGCATTGAACATATGCGCGCCATGAAAGATATGGCGATTGTTGGTAATATTGGTCACTTTGATAATGAAATCCAAGTCGCGGCTTTGCAAAATCTACAATGGACAAATATCAAAGACCAAGTGGATATGATTACCTTCCCAAGCGGCAATCGTATGATTCTCCTGTCTCAAGGGCGTCTTTTGAACTTGGGTAATGCAACGGGCCATCCATCTTTTGTGATGTCGGCCTCTTTCACCAACCAAGTCTTGGCCCAGATTGAGCTTTGGGAAGATAGCAAATTATCAGCGCGTCAATATGAAAACAAAGTCTATATGCTGCCGAAACATTTGGACGAGAAAGTCGCGCGTTTGCACCTTGAAAAAATCGGCGTGAAACTGACGGAAATGAGTAAGGAGCAAGCGGACTATATCGGCGTGTCCCAAGACGGCCCTTATAAGCCTGAGCATTACCGTTATTAATCCATAATTGGGCGGCCATATTGGGCCGCCTTTTATTCTTTAAACCAAGCCTCTCATAATAATAAAAAGCCCAAATCACCTTCGTGAAAAAGAGCCTTAAAACTTAAAAGGAGTGCAAGACATGGCACGTCAAACTTATTATTTTACATCTGAATCCGTCTCCGAAGGTCATCCGGATAAAGTCTCTGACCGGATCTCCGATGAAATTGTTGATCTGTATTTTCGTAAATCTGTCGCCGCCGGTATGTCCCCTTGGGATGTGCGCGTGGCTGCCGAGACCCTAACGACAACTAATAAAGTCGTGATAGCCGGAGAAACCCGCGGACAAGATGTTTCAAAAGATGAAATCGAAGCCGTAGCCCGCGCGGCGATTAAAGATATCGGCTATGAGCAATCTGGCTTTCACCATGCCAATGCCGATGTTGATGTGCTGCTACATGCGCAATCTGTTGATATTGCCGCCGGCGTTGATGAAGGTACAGGGCTTCATACTGAAGAAGGCGCTGGTGATCAGGGTATTATGTTTGGCTATGCCTGCCGAGATACGCCGGACCTTATGCCGGCCCCGATTTATTACTCTCATAAAATTCTGGAGCGCCTTGCCGAGGTTCGTAAAAACGGCACAGAGCCAAACCTAGAGCCAGATGCAAAATCCCAAGTGTCAGTCCGTTATGAAAACGGTCGGCCTGTGGGCGCATCTGCGATTGTTTTATCCACCCAGCATAAAGACGGGCTAAGCTCTGCGGATATTGCTGATATCGTTAAGCCTTATATCACAGAGGTTATGCCCGATGGATGGATTACCGATGAAACGGTTTTTCACATTAATCCAACTGGTAAATTTGTCATTGGCGGCCCTGATGGGGATGCAGGCCTGACGGGACGTAAAATTATTGTTGATACTTACGGCGGCATGGCGCCCCACGGCGGCGGCGCGTTCTCTGGGAAAGATCCGACAAAGGTTGACCGCTCGGCCGCTTATGCGTCGCGTTATCTTGCGAAAAATATTGTGGCCTCGGGTCTGGTCGATTGGGCAAATATTCAGCTCTCCTATGCTATTGGCGTGGCCGAGCCGACCTCTATTTATGTCGAGCTTGATTCTAAACATGCGGCGCTGGCGGAGCGCTTAGAGCAAGTCTTACCAAGCCTCATGAGCCTCACCCCGCGCGGCATTCGTACTCATCTTGACCTGAACAAGCCGATCTATGCCCGCACAGCCGCCTATGGCCATTTTGGCCGCACGCCCGATAGTGACGGCGGCTTTAGCTGGGAAGGTCTCGGCCTTGTCGAGGCGTTGAAAAAAGCGGTTTAATTTAAACGCAGAATAAAATTTTCAAACCGCTCTTATAGGGCGGTTTTTTTATGTGATAAATTCATCGTAGATCTTCTGAAGGGGCGGTCATTATGTGTGGACTATATGGCGGCGTATAACTAGGGTATTAAGCAGCTCCATGAAACGCGCCAAAGCTACGTGGCTGAGCGCTTATCCAAAAGCCGTGACTATGAAACTTATTGTTTATTTTTTTACCATCGTGTTTTTGGCGTCAGGGTTTCAAATGACGTCTGCGCAGGAAAGCTCTGAGGATGTTGATAAGTCTAAAATTTTAGAAATATTAGAAGATGGCCCTAATGAGAATTCACCAGCTTTGAAAGTGAAAGGTAATACTTTACCTTGGTTTTCTGAGTTAGAAATTTTTAAGGTGTTCGATGTTATTTTACAAAATGATTCATTACGACAGGATATTAACATCCGTGCGAGCTTGCAGCACCTCTCTGAAACCCACCCTTTTACATATGTTCGCGCGAGTGCCCTGCTTGTCCTGTCAGGCTTTGACGGAGATAGAATCCCGCCAATGTTTCATTTTGGCCAAACCCTTGATGGCTATAAAGGTCCGGCAGCAGACCAAATCAATGAATCTATGGAATATTGTGCGCCGCCGATCATATCTAAACGGCCAGACTTTGAACTCAAAGCTGAGCAAGAGGCTAAAGGCCACGGTAAAAGGCCTCAATATAGATTTAAAGTCCCGATGAAATATGGCACAATCACGGGTGGGTATTATAAACTCCGCGGCGTTGGGTTGTCTTATGCGCCGAATGTGGCCCCAGATAAACCTATCACAATAAGTTATGGGAATAACCGCTATATTATGGCCTCTGATAAGGAGGGTGAATATTGGCTGATTGATGGGCCGCATCATCTGGCTGGCGGGGCGTCAATATTGAGATTGGTTGAGACAAAAAACGGTGTAGAGCGCTATCTGCACCGAGTTTTACCCAGCGAAGTGAGTCAAATATTTGAATTAGAAGACGGTAGAGTTTTTATTAACTTTGTAAGTTTAGACCCATCAAAGCGGAGTGGTGGCTGGAAAGACGATGTCTTTACGCCCTCGCCATTGTCTCGATACAATCCCCCCATTTTTATTTATCCTGATGGGGGAATAAGTTTGGCCTGTGAGCCAAATGCTAGAAAATTTTAACTTAACATCGCGGCATTTAAAACCGCTCTTATAGGGCGGTTTTTTTATGTGATAAATTCACCGCAGGGCGTTGTTATATCGAAATATGTACCTAACCATTTACGATATGTTTTATAATCTTCTGGCCCTTTAACTTCAGGTGGAGGCGGCCTATCTTTGGGTAAAGTTAGGGCTTTATAATAGCCTGTACGTCCAGGAATAGTGTTCCTATCAAAGTCAAAGAGACGAAAACTGAGGACTTCACTCATATTGCGGCGCGGTACGGCGCTTCCGTTTAATTTGGCGGGTGAATATACCCATTTGGATAAAGCTGTTTTGGAAGCTTTGGAAAAAATAGGGTTTGTGCAATAGGCGGATTTAATATTTATTGGCGTCCCCTGCGCGGTAAGATCAAACATCATACAACAATATCCGCTGCCCTCTGCGTTTGCAGGCATGATGGGCGGGCTTGGAGTTAGCATTTCCGCATCTTCGTCATAGACCGTGTTGTCATCGGCTTGGGCGGTATAGCCCCCCATCAAGGCCGTAGTCAGGGTAATAAGCGTTATAATCTGTCTTGTTTTTTGCATGTAAGATAAGTCCTTAACTGGTGAAATCGCCGCAGGGTTTATCTATGTCGTAATATGTGTCTTGCCAAGCTCTAAAGGCTTCATAGTCTTCTGGCCCTTTAATATCGGGCGGCGGGGGGATATCTTTGGGAGCAATCAGCGCCCGCATAAATCCTGTACGGCCAGGAATGATTGTACCATTGCTTTCGGCGAGGACAAAAGTGATTTGAGTGCTCATACCGCGCCGCATAACGGCGGCACCCTTGGCCTTGGCAGGATTATAGAGCCATTGGGACACGGCATTTTCCGCGGATTTGGCAAATAAATGATTGGTGCAATAGCTATGGCGGACATTCGCCGTTTGGCCGCTCGTTAGAACATTAAATTTCACGCAGCAATAGCCGCTCGCCTCTGCGGCGCTTGGCATAACGGGCGATGCGCTTTTTATCAGTTCTGCGTCTTGGTCATAGGCGTTATCACCGGCTAAAGCGCTCGGCGCGGCGGCGAGGGCGAGGGCCAAGCTTGCTCCTAAAATGATATTGAACATGCGCGCCATATATATATCCCCCTAAAGATTTATATAAGGGCTATCATAAAGTAGCCCGCATATCTAGGCCATGGTGCGCGGCATTTTATTCTGGTATAATTTGGCCCCGCTCATCCGTGAGGTTAAAGCTCATTTGATTTTTTACGCCTGTGCGCGCCACCGCTTGGCCGTCTTGGATTTTGGGGCGATATTTCCATTTCGCCACGGCTTTGAGGGTGGGGCGCTCAAACATCGGCTCAGAACAAAACGGCGTTTTGATATTATAAGGCTCACCTTGGGGGCTGACGTCAAATATGACTGTGCAATGTCCTGAGCGCTGCGCGCGGGGCGGCATATTCGCGGCAACCCGCAAGACAGGCGTTGCATCCGTATCAGATATCGTAAACTCAGCCCCTTTTATATCTAAGGTAAACGGATCAAACGCTGGCACATCTTTAAGGGGGTGGGTAATAGGTTCGGTCGGCAAGACGGCGGCGGTGCGGTCAATGATGGGCGGGGGCGGCGGGGTTTCAACTTTTTCATACACCGCAAGTTTTACGCGGCCGTCATCAATGATAATATCTTCGGCGACGGGATTAATCTCAAACTGCGTAGCCGCGAGTTTTGTCTGCGCTTTAAAATCCCCGGATATTAGCACTTTCATGCCGATAAATAATCCCGCTGTCATTAAAGCCGCAAGCGGCGCGGTGAGGGTTAAACGTAATCCGTTATGCATGTCTCTCTCCTTTATTACATACAAAGCGCTTGTTAGCGTATGAGCTTAGGAGAGAGGCGGCGTCGCATAATCACAAGTTAAACAGCGGACAGCTTGCCCTTTATGAGCAAAATTTAATGGCGCTGACAACAAGGCGTCATGAAATGGAAAGCTTGTGATAAAGAATTAGGGCTTATTGGCCTTGTCTAAAGATTCTTTCATAAGGGTCTTAATATCATCCCCGGCAAATTCCATAGCGTCCAAAAGACCGCCAAGGCCTTTTTCATCGGACATAGACCGTAGCATCACCTCTATGCCCGCGTTGAAATCGGGCAAACCGTTTTCGCGCAATTCAAGCGCGCCGGATGTTTCAAGCTCGCTTTTCATATGATCGGCGCTCTCAATGATCTGGTCGCGGATTTTCTCGTCCTGAGCAATTTCCATAAAGCCGTCGAGCATGTGATTGAAATCCGGTAATTGCTCAATAATTGCGTCCATTTGTGCCGCGCTTGGGAGTTTATCTTTTAAACTCAGCCCGTCTTGACCAGTGGATTTGGATAAAACCTCCTCCAGAGTTTTTGTTTGCGGTGCGGCATTGGCTGTGATTGGCACCGAAAGAAGCGCAAGGGGCAAGAAAAATGTGAATATACGCATGGAAAGGCCTCCTTTAAAAGAGCCGTGACTTTAACATAGGCTTTCTATAGGATAAGCCAGATGAATATAATCAGAATGACATAACGCGCCATATGACGAACAAAGACATGATTTGTGTGGCCGCTATCGCAGGCGCTTTTGGCGTAAAGGGTGAGGTGAAATTAAAACCTTTCACAGAAATTCCTGAAGATTGCCTCGGCTATGGCCCGCTGATGAATGAACATGGGGCGGTAATTTTTACGGTGCAGTCTTGGCATTTTGCCGGAAAAATGATCGCTATTAGGGCCGCTAATGTCACCACGCGGGAGCAGGCGGAAGCCCTTAAATCCACCAAGCTTTATGTCCCCGCCGCTAATTTACCGCCGCCAGAAGAAGATGAATTTTACTACCGTGACCTCATCGGCCTAAGTGTGAAAACCCAAGCGGGGCAAAATGCGGGTAAGATTATCGCGGTACATGAATTTGGCGCTGGAGACATGATTGAAATTATGCCCAAAGATGGGGCGAGCTATTACCATCCTTTCACCAAGGCGGCCGTGCCGAAAGTAGATATTAAGGCGGGGCGGGTGATTATTATCCCGCAAATCGCCGGTGCGGCTCGCCGCGAGGATGAAGACGGCGGCGCTGATAAGGATGATGGCCTTGATGGAGCCGGCGGTTAGTTTTTACCATCTTTACCTTATGGACCTGAGGGGGTAAACGCGCCGCATGAGTGATAAGCTGGCTGATAAAGGGTCTGAAAAAGACCCTAAACCATGGACGGTAAGCGTCTTAACCTTGTTTCCAGAGGCTTTTCCGGGGGTTTTGGACGTGTCCGTGATTGGAAGTGCAAAAAAGAATCACCTTTGGGCCCTAGAAACTATAGACATCCGTGATTTTTCCGCTAATAAGCACCGCACTGTAGATGGCCCGCCCGCGGGCGGCGGCCCCGGCATGGTGATTAAACCTGATGTGGCCGCAAAAGCGATCGACAGTACGCTATCCTCTCAGGATGGCCGGCCTTTGATATATTTGTCCCCTCGCGGGGCGCCTCTGACGCAAAAACGTGTTCGGGAGCTTGCTGCGGGATCGGGACTTATTGTGTTTTGTGGACGGTTTGAGGGGCTTGACCAGCGGGTCATAGAGGCGCGGGACATCGAAGAGATATCCCTTGGCGACTTTGTTCTCGCAGGCGGTGAAGCGGCGGCGCAAGCCCTCATAGAGGCCTGCGTTCGGCTTTTACCGGGTGTTCTTGGCAGTCATGAGAGCACGGTTGAGGAAAGTTTTGAAAACGGCCTATTAGAGTACCCACTCTATACAAAGCCGGCAAAATGGGACGGCCGGGATATTCCGCCCGTTTTATTGTCTGGGAACCACAAAGCTATTGCAGCGTGGAAACAGGCGCAAAGTGAAGAGATAACCAAGGCGCGGCGCCCTGATCTTTGGGAAAAGAGCAGATCCGCGAAAAAGGAGACCGATCATGAACGTGATTGAGAAACTAAATAAAAAAGAAGAAGCTCGCCTCCTCGAAGCGGGTAAAACCATTCCTGACTTTTCTGCGGGCGATACGCTTGTGGTGCAGGTTCGGATTACCGAAGGCACGCGCACACGTCTTCAGGCCTTTGAAGGGGTCTGTATTGCGCGTTCTGGTACAGGCCTAAATGAGAGCTTCACCGTGCGTAAGATTTCTTACGGCGAAGGTGTTGAGCGGGTATTCCCGGTTTACTCCCCGCTTGTTGAAGCGATTGAAATTAAGCGTAAAGGTAAGGTTCGCCGCGCCAAGCTTTATTATCTTCGTGATCGCCGCGGTAAATCAGCCCGTATTTCAGAGCGAACAACAGGCCGCGGCATTGTGCAGCGCACAAAGAAATAAACACGCCGACATTACAGATTTCAAACCCGCCTTTTTGAAGGCGGGTTTTTTTATGGGTAAAATATCTCCAAGATATATCCACGGGCAAGGGATTGGGTGTATATTCACTCTACCGCTTTTTGGGACAGGCAAGCGTACGTTGGTTTTCTGTAAAAGCGCTGGCATAGCTCTAAACGCAACGGGGTAACGCCTATTGGCTGTAGGGCCGTACTTTGGTCAGAGCGGATAGATCCATTCCGGTCCCGGACTGCGCAAAAATATGTCATTCGCGAAGTGAATGCGCCGCGAAACTATATAAATTAGGTATCCTGCGGCGCGTCCGCTTCGTGATCGTCCGTTTTATCCTCACGCTTTGCTGTCATAAGGCCAAGCGGGAGTTTCGCCTGCATGATGTTAGGGCGTTTCTTTTTTGGGGATATGAAAGCGTTTATCATCGGCTTTGGGTTTTAACGGCGGGCAGCGCCTTATGCCTCTCACGACGGGGCATTTTTTATTCACCCCATGAAGTGTGTCCCAGAAATTCCCGTCAATGGCAATGCCGGGCAATATGACGAAAGCATTATCCCCGGCAATGGGCACGCCAAGCCGCTTGCGTATATTATACTCGCTTAGCCCGTGAAGCGCGGGATTGGTCAGCCCGCTATGGGCAAAGCTTTCCGTCCAGATCAAGTCTTGTTCGGTGAGTTGATATTCTGAAAACACCTCTTTGCGCAAAGCGGTACAATCTTCTGATAAGGAGCGAATGCAACTGATATCATTCTCAAAGCCGTCGCCGAAAATACCTGTTAGGCGGTCTTTTGATAAAGCGGGTTCCAAGGCCCAGCGAGAGGGAACGTAAACAGAGACGTCATCTGTGTTGTCATCCGTCTCTATCTGCGGCCCAGCGATAATATTAGGAACTACGGCGGGCGGCGTGTTTTGCGGGGGGGCGTTTTGGCGCGGCGCAGGCGTAGGCGCGGGGGTTGGACTTGGCTGCGGCGTGGGGGCGATTGGTCTGATTGGTGCCGTTTCAATAGGCGGCGTTTCTACGGGCGGCGTTTCAACTTCGCTATCAGGGGGTAAAGGCTCAGACGGGATAAGTTCAGGCGGGGTCGGCTTAATAACTGGGGTCTGCTGAATAATATCAACGCGGATGGAAGGCGTTATAATGGGCGGCAAAGGTGATGTGGGGACATAGGACAAGCTCCAAAGCAGACAGATATGCAGCAGGGCGGCCCCCATTGCCGCAACGGCAAAATTATCAAACGGCGCTTTATGCGCTTCATATGTTACCGCCCTTATCATTATAAGATTTAGTGAAGGAGCTTTAAAATAAGAGCAAGTTACAGTCTCGTTAGGCCGCCGTGAAGTTTTCGGCGGCTAGCCGCGCAAAAAGGCTTCATAGGCCATGTTATCGGTTTCGCGTCTCATAGGGTATTGAGTTTGCGATAGACTGGCTTCAAGGGCGGCGACATCCCCTTTGGGGGTTTGAAACCCGCAAAGCACATGCCCCGTTGACGCCCCATGGTTACGGTAATGAAAGAGGGAGATATTCCAGCGGTTATTCAGCGCCCGCAGAAAATCCGAGAGCGCGCCGGGGCGTTCGGGAAATTCAAAACTATAAATTACTTCGGGAATATCGGCGCTGCCCCGTCCGCCGACCATATGGCGAAGGTGGCGTTTGGAGAGCCGGTCATGGGAGAGATCAAAAACATCAAGTCCGGCGGCGTTCATATCGCTAAATACGGCGGATTTTTCAGTCGCTGCCCGTAGCTTTACGCCGACAAGTACATGGGCGCGGGCGTTATCGCGGTAACGATAATTAAATTCGGTAATCGCGCGGCTGCCGATGGCGGTGATGAAATTAAGAAAGGCACCGGGTTTTTCAGGCAGACTCGCGGCAAAAAGCATTTCCCCGCCCGCGCCAAGTTCTGCTCGCTCGACAATATGGCCAATTCGGTCAAAATTAACATTGGCCCCCGACAGGGTCACGATAAGGTCGCCTTCGGGGGCGCTGCCGTCTTGAATATCTTTAAGGCAGGCGGCCAATGCCAAAGCGCCAGCGGGCTCGACAATGGTGCGGGTAAGCTGAAAAATTTGCCGTACAGCCGCTGAAATTTCGTCGTTAGTAACAAGGCGGGAGCGGTCAACGACCCGGCGGGCAATATCAAAGGTGAGATCACCAATGCGGCGCACCGCTGTACCGTCGGCAAAACCGTCAATGGTCTTTAATGAGATGGGCTGGCCCGCGGCGAGGGCGCGCTCTAAGGTCGGCGCGCCGGCGGCTTCACAGGCGATGATTTGGCACGCTGGAGCTTTGGCTTTAACATAGCTGCCAATGCCAGAGACAAGCCCGCCGCCGCCGGTACAGACATAAATGGCGGCGGGGTTGGGAGTGGTCTTAAGGATTTCCTTACCCACTGTGCCTTGCCCAGCAATGACGTCAATCTCGTCAAAAGGGTGGATGAAAACCGCGCCGGTTTTCTGTGCGTAGTCAAGGGCCGCCGCGCAGGCGGCGTCATAACTATCCCCAATAAGACGGGTTTGCACGCCAAAGCTTTGCACTGCATTGACCTTAATCGGCGGGGTGGTGACAGGCATGAAAATCACCGCTTTGGCCCCGTAGTGACGGGCCGAGGCGGCGATGCCTTGGGCGTGATTTCCGGCGCTGGCCGCGCAAACGCCCGCGTCGAGCTGCGCTTGGCTTAGGCTTGCCATACGGTTGGCGGCTCCGCGAATTTTAAAGGAGAACACATCTTGGAGGTCTTCTCGCTTGAGCCAAATATGGTGTTTATCTGTGCTGATGGACGCCGCAAGCTCACAGGGTGTTTCCTTGGCGAGGTCGTAAATCACTGCGCGGTCAATCCGCCGAACAAGCTCTTTGAGGTCAATATTGAGCGGCCTAACCGACATGATCTGCAATCCATTGCCCAGTTGCCTGCGTGCCGAGGGTTCCGCCAATATCGGCGGTGCAATGCCCCCCTGTCAGGGCTGCGTCTACGGCGGATTCGATAGCGGCGGCTTCGGCGTTTAGGCCAAAGGACAGGCGCAGCATCCATGCGGCGGAGAGGATCATGGCGATCGGGTTGGCCTTGTCTTGCCCCGTAATATCCGGCGCGCTGCCATGTATCGGCTCGTAAAGGCCCATGCGTCCATCGGAGATGGAGGCTGACGGCACGACGCCCATAGAGCCGGCCAAAACAGAGGCTTCATCGGTGAGGATATCGCCAAACATGTTCTCTGTGAGGATGATATCAAAATCCTGCGCGCGGGTGAGCATATGCATGGTCATAGCATCGACAAGTAAATGCTCTAGCTCCACATCGGGGTAGCTGCGGGCAACGTCATTAACGGTTTCGCGCCAAAGGCGGGAGGTCTCTAGCACATTGGATTTATCAACGCTGGTGACTTTCTTCTTGCGCCCGCGCGCAAGGTCAAACGCCTTAACAGCAATGCGGCGCACTTCCGCTTCGCTATAGCGGCACTCATCATATGCGCCTATATTATCGCGGCCCTTATCGCCGAAATAAATCCCGCCAGTCAGCTCGCGCATAACGATAAAGTCAGTCCCTTCAAGGCGCTCACGTTTAAGGGGGGCGCGGTCAATAAGCGCCGGATGGGGGGCGCAGGGGCGAATATTGGCATAAAGATTAAGCCGTTTGCGAAGCGGCAAAAGCGAGCCAAGTTCTGGCCGCTCTGCGCCTGTCAAATGATCCCATTTTGGCCCGCCCACAGCGCCGAGCAAAATTGCCTCTGTCCGCGCGCAGCTTGTGAATGTCTCATCGGGCAAAGGTTTAAGCCCCGCATCAATCGCCGCGCCGCCAATGAGATGCTTTTCTATCTTAAGGCTATGGCCAAATTTTTCAGCCATCGCTTTAAGGACGTGAATTGCTGCTGCCCCGACCTCCGGCCCGATACCGTCACCGGGCAGGTAAGTGAAATGAATATCAGCCATGACGCGCCTCAAATTCTGTAATCGCTGCGTCTTGCCCAAGGAGGTAACCCATTTCATCTAGCCCTTCCATGAGGCAGTGGCGGGAAAAGCTATCGACGCTAAATTTATAACTGCCGCCATTTTTAGGCAGGCGCAGTTCGCACGTTTTCAGGTCAACGGTAACTTCTTCACCCGGATGATCCAATAGCCATTGATGCGCGCTTTTTTCGATGACAATCGGCAACAGGCCGTTTTTCAAAGAATTGCTGCGAAAAATATCGGCGATCTCTGAGGATATGACCACGCGAAAGCCGTAATCGGTGAGGCCCCACGGGGCATGTTCGCGCGATGAGCCGCAACCAAAATTATGCCCCGCCACGAGAATTTCGCACGCCTTTCCCGCCTCACTATTCAGCGTGTGATCAGTGAGCTCTCCATCGGGGCCGTAACGTAAATTGGCAAAAACATGCTCCCCAAGCCCGGCCTTAGTGGTCATGGATAAAAACTTAGCGGGCATGATTTGGTCGGTGTCAATATTGGCTGCCTGTAACACGAGTGTTTTGGACGTGATAATTGTTAAGGGTTTGAAGCTCATGCGGCCTCTCCTATTTTACGGGGATCGGTAATGACCCCTGTAATCGCAGAGGCCGCAGCTGTTTCGGGGGAGGCGAGCACTGTGCGCACGCCCGGGCCTTGACGGCCCATAAAGTTGCGGTTGGATGTGGAAACCACTAAATCCCCCGGCGTGCCAATGTCGCCGTTCATGCCTAAGCACATGGAGCATCCGGCTTCACGCCACTGCGCCCCGGCGGCGGTGAAAATAGCGTCCAGCCCTTCTGCTTCGGCTTGTGCCTTTATTAAGGCAGAGCCGGGGACAATGATGGTTTCGATCGTGACTGTTTGCCCTTTTAAAAGCGCAGCGGCGGCGCGTAAATCATCAAGGCGGCTATTGGTGCAAGAGCCAATAAAGACTTTATCTGCGCGGGTTCCCGCAATGGCGGCTCCGCTGCTAAGGCGCATGTAATCAAGGGCGGCTTGGTCGGCTTTTGTGCCCGCCTTGGGAATGAAATTATCAATCGCTATGCCCATACCGGGGTGGGTGCCGTAAGTGACCATAGGTTTTATGTCCTCGGCTTTGATACGCACCTCTTTATCAAAAACAGCGCCGTTATCAGTGCGTAATGAGCGCCAGTCTTCACAGGCGGCGGCGTAGTCTTTGGGGGCAAATTTGCGGCCCTTTATATAATTAAATGTGACCTCATCCGGCGCAATCATGCCGCAGCGCGCGCCCGCCTCGATGGACATATTACACACGGTCATGCGGCCATCCATGCTCATGTCCTCGAATACATTCCCCCGGTATTCCAGCGCATAGCCCGTGCCGCCGCCGACGCCAATCTCGGCGATGATATGCAAGATGACATCTTTGGGGGTAATGCCCGCGCCCAGCTCTCCATTGACATGAATGGCCATGGTTTTGGGTTTACGCATCAGAATAGTTTGGGTGGCCAGCACATGCCCGACTTGGGTGGTGCCAATCCCAAAAGCAATCGCCCCAAAGGCCCCGTGGGTAGAGGTATGGCTATCCCCGCAAACAATGCTCATGCCCGGCTGGGTCGCGCCAAGCTCTGGCCCCATGACGTGAACAATGCCTCTGTTTTCACTCTCCCAACCATGGGTCTCAATGCCGTGGGCGCGTGTGTTACCGAGTAGGGTCTGAACCTGCCGCTCCGCCTGCGCGGTGACATAAGGGCGGCTGCCGTCCGAGTTTATTTTTGTCGGCGTTGAATGGTCAATGGTCGCAAGGGTTCTGTCAGGACGGCGCACGGTCAGGCTGCGCTCCTTGAGGGCGGTGAAGGCCTGCGGGCTCGTGACCTCATGAATGAGATGGAGGTCAATATAAAACACAGCCGGATGGGTTGCCGTTTCCGGCGTCACAATATGGCGCGCCCAAACTTTATCGAAAAGGGTTTTAGGCATGATCGTCCTTTGGCAAGGCGGCATGAGATGTCTTAGTGAAAATAAGAACCGCGACTAAGAGATAAGCAAGCTGAAATAAATAAAACTGAAAATAAATTATGTCCCAGCCAGAGTATAATAACTGCCGCGTTAAGCCTGCGAATCCAATTATGGTTAAAATAATAGCGAGCGCACTGAGACACCGCATGATTACTTTTGTTACTGAGTTAAATTTTATTTCAAAATCAATAAATAAAATGAGGGCTAATAAACTTGCGAGGGAAATTTTATTTAATTCAAAGGTGTAATTAAAATAATGGGCTAACGGGCCATCAAACCCTTTAAAGCCGAGCATGGATATAAATCTTATAACCACCGTTATTATTAAAAGAGTGGCGGTAAAAACTCTGAGGTATTTAAAGTACTTTGTCATAATTAATGCTCGCTTCTGTTGTTTTTAATATCGTGATTTTAGTCGTGATATTTTGGAGAAGATTAAACGTTTCATTTGCCCCAAACTTGATTGGGGGGCTCAGTGATTGAGCCTTGGTCTGGATCCCAGCTTGTGCTGGGATGTGCGGATATGATGAACGCTCTACGCATTAATGCTGCGCCGCGATGGAGGCTTGGCGGACAGCGCGGCGCTCTATGCGATTAATCACATCCAGATAGGCCTTTGCCCCCGCCAAGATCGTATCCGTGCTTGTGCCAAAGCCTTGATAGGTTTCAAATTCCGTACTGACGCGCACAGTCGACTCGGCCATCGCGTCCTTCCCGCCCGTTACCGATTGGGCGGAGAAATGCTCTAGCTTTAGGGGCAGGCCCGCAGCGGCAGATATGGCCATGAAGGCGGCGTTGATCGGCCCGGCGGCGGTCTTGACGGCGGTTTCTTCGCGCCCGTCTTCATGGATGAGGCGCACAGTGGCTTCGGGTTGCCGCCCCGCATCGGAACCCGCGGCGACATAGAGGCTTTGTAATGTCCACGGCCCGCCCGCGCCGACGGCTTGGCCTAAGATGAGGGCTTCAAGATCGCCGTCAAAAACTTCGCGCTTTTCATCAGCGAGTTTTTTAAATTCTACAAAGACTGATTGGAGCTGATTATCGGCAAGGGTAAAGCCGAGTTTTTCCGCGCGAGAGTTCAGCGCGGCGCGGCCCGAATGTTTGCCCAAGATAATGTTTTCCTCAGAGATACCGATATCTTCAGGCTTCATGATTTCATAAGTCTCGCGGTTGGCTAAAATTCCGTGTTGGTGAATGCCGCTTTCATGGGCAAAAGCATTTTTCCCAACAATCGCCTTATTGCGCTGTACGGGATTACCCGTAATGGCTGATAACAGCTTTGACGCGCTATAGATTTGATCGGTGGCAATATTATTCATTTTGACGTTAAAGAAATCCTGCCGTGTTTTCAGCGCCATGATGATTTCTTCAATGGCGGAATTTCCGGCGCGCTCGCCAATACCGTTCAGCGCCCCTTCAATCTGCCGCGCCCCGCCCCGTAGGGCGGCAAGGGAATTGGCGACGGCCAAGCCTAAATCATTATGACAATGGGTGGAGAGGATCACCTTATCTGCGCCTTTAATGCTGGAGAGATATTCAAATAAATCCTGTATTTCTTCGGGGGTGGTATAACCCACCGTATCAGGCACATTAATCGTCGTCGCGCCGACTTCGATCACCGCTTCAAACACGTCTTTAAGGTATTCCCGCTCTGTGCGGATGGCATCTTCGGCAGAAAACTCCACATCATCCGTGTATTCGAGGGCGAGCTTGACGGCAGCGACGGCGCGGTCAAGAATCTCGTTTTTGCTCATCTTTAATTTATATTCCCGGTGCAGGGGGGAGGTGGCAATAAAGGTATGAATGCGCTGCCGCTTGGCCGGGGCAATGGCCTTACCAGAGGCATGAATATCGCCGGATGTGGCCCGCGAGAGAGAGCAAATCACAGGCCCGTCAATATGGGCGGCAATGCCTTGAATGGCGTCAAAATCACCGGGGGAGGCGGCGGCAAATCCGGCCTCAATAATATCCGCGCCCATGGCCGCGATTTTCTCTGCCATACGCAGTTTCTGCCCCGCGGTCATAGAAAAGCCGGGGGCCTGCTCGCCGTCCCGCAAAGTGGTGTCAAAGATTCGTACGTAATCAATCATTTTAATTTCCGTTTATTCCGGTGGAAGCTGAAGTCTATTCTTTAATTTGGCTCCACCCTCGGCGCGGTTCTATGAACCTTTTTCGGCTGGAATTGATTATCAATCAATTCCTCGGCGGGCCGACCGCCTCAAATCCTCGGCACGAGCTTCGCTCATGCATGTTCCGCGCGGTGGCGGCGGCCTACGCGCTCGGCGCTCACGACATTATAAAGCCGCTCTAGCTGAAGGCATAGCGTGGATAAATCATTCGGCCCGCCCGTATCTTCAATATGGACAAGCAAATCAAAATCGCCGTCGACCCGCTGTGTGCAATGCACATCTCGGTAATCATAACCCCGCCGCTCTATGGTGCCGAGTGCGCGGATAAGCGTGCCCGAGACGTCATGAAGTACGATCTTGAGCTTGCCCTGAACGCCCGATGGCTCGAATGTTTTATCGCGTTGAAGTTCGGTCATTGTTTATCCCTGTCGTGCCTTTGGCGCTCTTCGCCTCTTGTTATTTATCCCTGTCGCGCCTTCGGCGCTCCTCGCCTCTTGATGTATTCTCGGTCGGTGCTAATGCACCTCCTCGCCTCTTGTTATTTATCCCTATTCTGGATTCCAGCTTTCGCTAGAATGAGCGGGCGATAATTAAATGATTCCGACGCTATAATTTTTCGGAAGCCCCAATATCCCTCATCCTGAGGAGCGGCGTTGCCGCGTCTCGAAGGATTATGCATGAAGCCAGCCTTCGAGTCCCCACCGCTTTGCGGCGGCCTCAGGGTGAGGGGGTATAACATTATTGGAAACACGCCTACCGCTCCATCATATCCGCATTGCTGCGGCCAGGAGGGACGAGGGGCCAGACATTTTCATTGGGGTCAATTTTGACATGCATGAGCACAGGTCCGTTGGTATTGAGCAAGCGGTCAATGCCCGCATCCATTTCATCGGCGGTATTGACGCTAAAGGCGTCGATTTGAAAGGCTTTGGCGACAAGGGCGAAATCGGGGTTATCATCTAACGTCGTTTCGGAATAGTTTTTATCAAAAAACACTTCCTGCCACTGGCGTACCATGCCGAGCACGGAGTTATCCAGCAGCACGATTTTAAGTGCAATGCCGTAGCGGTTCAGGGTCGCAAGCTCTTGGATATTCATCATGATGGAGCCGTCGCCCGAAACTGTAATGACCGTACGCTCCGGCGTACCGAGCTTGGCCCCAAGTCCTGCGGGCAGGCCAAAACCCATGGTGCCGAGGCCGCCGCTGGTGATGTGATCTTTTGGATTATCGAAATAGCAATGCTGGGCCACCCACATTTGGTGCTGCCCGACATCACAGGTGATCACCGCACTTTTATCTGCGCGGCGAGAGAGGTCATGCAATAGCTTGGGCGCGTAAATGCCAGGGGCGGCCTTGGCCTGCGCCCCCGTATAATCCCACTCATATTCCGCGCGGCGATCATAACATAGCTCGCGCCAGTCATCACATTTCGTTTTGCCGGGATTAAGCGCGGCAAGGTTTTTCTTCAGGCTCCCGTCAAGCCCGACATTGACTCGCCGCAGTTTATTAATTTCGGCCACGTCAATATCCATGTGAATGACTTTGGCGAGCGGCGCAAAGGTATCAAGCTTGCCTGTCGCGCGGTCATCAAAGCGCGCGCCGGCGACAATTAAAAGATCACATTCCTGCACCGCATAATTGGCCGCCTTTAGTCCGTGCATCCCGAGCATACCGAGGTAATGCGGATGATCGGACGGCAAAGACCCAAGGCCTTTTAAGGTGGAAACCACGGGAATTTCGGTTCGCTCCACAAGGGCGCGCAGTTCCTCGACGCCGTCCCCTTGGGCAATCCCGCCGCCAATATAAAATAGTGGTTTTTTGGCGGCGCGGATGAGGTCTTCGGCGGCGGCAATATCCGCGCTTTGCCCCATTTCAGGCTTGACCTTAGGATAGGGCCGCCAGCGGTGTCTTTGGGTCGTCACGGCATTGGCCACGTCTTTGGGCAGGTCAATGAGCACAGGGCCGGGCCGGCCTTCTGCGGCGATAAAATAAGCCTCCGCGATCATGCCGGGAATATCGGCGGGGTCGCGCACAATATAGCTATGTTTAACAATCGGCAGGGTAATGCCGAAAATATCCACCTCTTGAAAGGCGTCAGTTCCCATCAAATTTGACGGCACTTGCCCGGTGACAAAAACCACGGGGACACTATCAAGATAGGCATCGGCAATGGCAGTGACGAGGTTGGTTGCGCCGGGGCCAGAGGTGGCAAAAGCCGTGCCTGTCCGCCCTGTGGCGCGGGCATAGCCAATCGCCGCCATGCCGCAGCCTTGCTCATGACGGCAGAGAATATGGCGCAGCTTGGGATACTTCGGCAGCACATCATAGACCGGCATAATCGCCCCGCCCGGATAGCCGAAAATCATATCCACGCCCTGCACCGCAATGGATTCAAGCAAAAGCTGCGAGCCAGACTTGGGCTCACGGTTTTCAAGAATTTCCGTTTGCTGTTTATCGAATTGCTTCGCTGTGGTCATTATATTTCCCTGTCGCGCTTACGCGCTCCTCGCCTCTTGATGTATCCCGGTCACGCCTACGGCGCTCCTCGCCTCTTGATGTTTCCCTGTCGCGCCTACGGCGCTCCTCGCCTCTTGGTTATGTGTCCTTGTTGTTAAACCCCGCTCACCCCAAACTTGATTTGGGGTCCAAGCGGATTTATGTCTGGACTGGATTCCAGCTTTCGCTGGAATGAGCGGATTATTAAACAATTTAGTTTGCTCAGTTTTACCGCAACCCCCAACTCCCTCATCCTGAAGAGCGGCGGAGCCGCGTCTCGAAGGATCATGCACAAAGCGGCCTTTGGAGTTCCCGCTGCTTTGCGGCGGCCTTAGGGTAAGGGCATATGAGTGTGATGAGAGCACTTTACAATGTAACTTTTTAATTCTTCTCTTTATCGACAATTTTATTAGCGGCAATCCATGGCATCATGTCGCGAAGTTGGCTGCCGATTTGCTCGATTTGATGGGCTTCCATATTGCGGCGGCGGGCGGTCATGCTTGGGTAGCCCAGCGCCCCTTCCATGACGAAGTTCTTCGCATATGTGCCGTCTTGAATATCGCGCAGTGCTTTGCGCATAGCCGCGCGGGAGCTATCATTGACCACCGCTTCGCCGGTGACATATTCACCAAATTCGGCATTATTGGAAATCGAGTAATTCATATTGGCAATGCCGCCTTCATAGATTAAATCGACGATTAATTTAGTCTCATGCAGGCACTCAAAATAGGCGAGTTCTGGCGGATAGCCGCCTTCAACGAGCGTTTCAAACCCCATTTTAATAAGCTCGACAATCCCGCCGCAAAGCACAGCTTGTTCCCCGAATAAATCGGTTTCGGTCTCGTCTTTAAAGGTCGTATGGATAATCGCTGTGCGTCCGCCGCCAATGGCCGAGGCGTAGGATTTGGCGAGTTCTAAGGCGTGGCCGCCATTGGCGTCTTGGGCCACAGCAATCAGATCGGGAATTCCGCGTCCATTGATAAACTCATTACGCACCGTATGGCCGGGGGCTTTGGGGGCGACCATAATCACGTCAAGATCGCGGCGCGGCACGACTTGCCCGTAGTGAATGGCAAAGCCGTGGCCAAAGGCAATGGCCGCGCCTTCTTTAAGGTTGGGCTCAATTTCCTCGCGGTAAATTTTCGCTTGCCACTCATCTGGCGTGAGGATCATGACGACATCTGCGTCTTTGACCGCCTCAGCCGTGGCCATGGCCTCAAGCCCTGCGGCTTTTACTTTTTTATTTGTTGCGCTGTCAGGGCGCAGGCCAACGACGACGTCAACACCGCTGTCTTTAAGGTTTTGCGCATGGGCATGGCCTTGGGAACCAAAGCCGATAATGGCGACTTTTTTGTTTTGAATGATCGAAAGATCACAATCTTTATCATAGAAAATTTCGAGAGCCATGAAGTGTCCTTAGTCTTGGTCAAATGGGAATGAGGTGACAGCGCCTTTTGAGGCGCTGCCAACAAGTTTGGCAAATTTAGCATAAGCGCCGCTCGGGTAGCGAGGTTTGGGCGGTGTCCAATTTTTGGCGCGTGCGGCAATATCAAAGTCAACATTAATGGTGCGGGCTTCCACGTCGATAGTAATTTTATCCCCGTCTTGCACAAGGGCAATCGGCCCGCCGCGCGCCGCTTCTGGGGCAACATGGCCGATAACAAAACCGTAGGACGCGCCGGAGAACCGCCCGTCTGTAATGAGCGCCACATGATCGGCAAGGTCTTGCCCGACAAGGGCAGCGGTCACCCCTAACATTTCGCGCATGCCAGGGCCGCCTGCTGGGCCTTCATTGCGAATAATCACCACATCACCTTTTTGGATGCCGTTTTTCTGTACGACTTCGAAACAGGCTTCTTCACTATCAAACACGCGGGCTGTGCCTTCGAAGAATAAATCCCCATGCCCCGCGAGTTTGACCACGCAGCCTTCAGGGGCGAGATCGCCGTAGAGTATGCCGTAACCCCCGCGTGATTTGACAGGGGCCTCCCATGGGCGGATGACATCTTGGCCTTTTGTTTCGGGGGCGTTCATGACTTCTTCAAATAAAGACCGACCTGTGACGGTGGGGCTATTGTCTATCCATCCGGCCTCAAGGAGGCGGCGGCCAACAAGAGCAGAGCCGCCGGCCTTGTAAAGATCATAGGCCATATATCGTCCGCCAGGTTTTAAATCGCCAATGACAGGCGTGCTGCGGGAAACCGCGTCAAAGGCGTCAATATCAAAGTCTTTAACTCCCGCTTCGCTGGCAATCGCGAGCAAATGCAATATCGCATTGGTCGAAGCCGCCGTTGCCGAAAGCGCCGTGGCCGCATTCATCAAAGCCGCTTTGGTGATCATATCTCGCGGCAAGCGGTTTTCTTTCACGCAGTCGACTACAAGCTCTCCCGCTTTAAAGGCGGCGTCATTTTTACCCGCATCAACGGCGGGAATATCATTGAGCCCCATGGGCGAGAGCCCTAAAAAGGTCATGGCCATGGCCATGGAATTGGCGGTAAATTGCCCTCCGCACGCCCCTGCGCCGGGGCAAGCGGCTTTTTCAATCTCAGTGAGTTCGGCCGCGTCGATAATGCCAGCCGCACAAGCGCCAACAGCTTCGAACACATCTTGCACAGACAGGTCTTTGCCTTTGTGCTGGCCGGGCATGATAGAGCCCCCGTAAACCACGACGCCGGGTACATTCATCCGCGCTAAAGCCATGGCCGCAGCCGGGATTGTTTTATCGCAAGCAACCAAAATAATCACCCCGTCAAGGCTGTGGCCTTTGACGGCAAGCTCAATGGAATCCGTTATAACGTCGCGGGATATCAAGCTCGCGCGCATGCCTTCACTGCCCATTGTAATGCCGTCTGATACGGCGATGGAATTAAAATCTATCGGTGTGCCCCCTGCGGCGCGTATGCCTGCCCGCACGGGAACAGCGAGCTTATCTAAATCCATATTACATGGCCCCATATTGGTCCATGTATTAAATACGGCGATCAGCGGGCCGTTGAAATTCTCATCATTTAGGCCAGCGGCGCGCAGCATCGCCCGCGCCGGGGCGCGGGAAGGGCCTTTAATAATCGCGTCTGAGCGTTTTGAGCTCATGAAATGTCCTTTCTCTTTTATGACTGTCTAGCCATAAAAAAACCCGCTAATCTTGCGAAGAGCGGGGTGATAATCATTCGTAATATTTATTTACATCCCGCTTTAACGACCCATTTGAATGAGTAGTAGACCGTCCACAAGAATAATCACAGCTTTAGCTGCGAGTTCATTGCGTCTAATCATATCGGCAGGACGTGCCATAAAATGAAACCTCTTATTCGCTGCCTTTAAAGCTTAAATCTCACTCAAGAACAAGCAAAAAATTTCCCTTTATTAAATAAAAAAGAGCCTGTTGTAGTAAATTATACCCAAGTTATCCCTTTAAACTGGGTAAAGCCTGCGATAAATCATTTATCAAGTCCGTTTGTGCCTCCAGCCCTACGGAAAGGCGGATGAGGTTGTCGGTGATTCCGGCCTTAAGCCGGGCGGTGTCTGCCATGCCCCGGTGGGTCATGGTCGAAGGCTGGCAGATTAGGCTTTCAACGCCCCCTAAAGAGGCGGCGAGGCGAAAGATTTTCACGCCCTCCATAATCTTCGCGGCTTGCTGCGGAGTTGAGGCTTCAAAGGATAGCATAGCTCCGGGCCCGGATTGCTGCGCTTGCATCAGCGTATAGCCCGGATCATTTTTAAGTCCCGGATAGTAAATTCGGGTGACGGCGTTATGGCTTTGAAGATATTGCGCAATCGCCAGAGCATTGGCTTCTTGGGCATCCATGCGGATATTTAATGTCCGAAGCCCGCGCAGGGTCTGCCACGCATCAAAGGGGCTCGCGGTGACGCCGGTGCAATTTGCCCACCAGTCTAGCGCCTCCCCGTGGGTTTTATCTATGGCAATTACGGCTCCGCCGACCACATCACTATGCCCGTTAAGGTATTTTGTCGTTGAATGAATGACCAGATCGCAGCCCAGCTCTAGCGGCTTTTGGCGCGCAGGGGAGAGGAAGGTGTTATCCGCCGCGACAATCGCGCCGACGGCTTTGGCCGCGCGGGCGATGGCCGCAATATCCACAAGCCGCATGAGCGGATTAGACGGAGTCTCGATTAAGACCATGGCGGGTTTTTCCGCCAGAGCTACCTTTAAGGCAGCGTCATCTGATTGGTCGATAAATTTGACACGGATGCGGCCTTGTCGGGCGCGGTGATCGAGTAGGCGGTAGGTTCCGCCGTAGCAATCATGGGGCGCGATAATAAGATCATCGGCTTTGATTAGGTTCAGGCATAAATCAACGGCGCTCATGCCTGATGAGGTTATGACGGCCTGCGCTCCGCCTTCAAGGGCAGCCAAAGCCCGCGCAAGCCCGTCGCGGTTAGGGTTGTTGCTTCGGCCATAATCATAAGGCCCTTTCTCAGACGTGCTTGGCCAAAGATAAGTTGAGCTTGTATAAAGCGGCGGGGCAACCGCGCCGTAGGCCGGGTCTGCGCCGATGTCCGCCTGTATGATTTGGGTTTGAATATTGGGTTTTTTGCTCATAATTAAACCGCCTTTGTCAATAGCCTTTGGCAAAATGCGCTGAGCCGTGGCCTCATGGCATCATATTCTTTTAAAAACGCATCATGCCCATAAAGCGAGGTAAAGGTAAAGAGCTCCGACGGCCCGCCGAGGCGATCACACAGCTCGCGCATATCAGGCAACGGCGCAATCTGGTCAGAAATCGCGGTCATTACAAGGGCGGGAATTGTAATGGCCTCGGGGGTGATGCGGTGAAGATCAATGGACTCGGACATGACTAAAAACCGTTTGGCGTCTGCGGCACTAGCGAAGGCATCCCCGCGCGATCCGAGGTAGTCACAAATATCAAAATGGGACGGATTTTGCGCCGTTTCGTTGAGAGCAAAACGGTGGGCAAATTCCTTGGGGGTGCGGTAGGTTGTCATGGCCAGCTCCCGCGCGAGTTTTAGGCCTGCTTCGGGCGTTCCGGCCGCAAGAGCAAGACGGACAATGCGGCGCTGTATGCCGCGCCATGCCACTCCGATGGGATAAGGGCGATGGGCAGCGCTAATGATGCAGAGGTTTTTGACCCGGCCCGGATAGTGCTGCGTCAAGGCCAGCCCGCACATACCGCCGTAAGATGAGCCAATAAACCCGTCGAGTGCGTCAATATCTAAGGCGTCTAAGAGTTTGGCGAGGCGCCCCGCTTGATCGCGGGTTGTAACGGGGCAAAGATCGCACTGCGCGTCCAAATTAGGCGCGAAGTCATAACCAATGACTTTGAATCTATTTAAATCAATCGGCCCGTCTTTATGTACTAAATTCCCCCACCAACCTCGGCCTGTGCGCCCGCCGTCCGCGACAAAGCGGTCAGCAGATATACCGCCGAGTACCATAAGAGCCGGCCCGTTGGGGTTTCCCGCCCAGCGCCCGCGAATTTTATCACCGCGTAATATGCCGCCCCGCTCTAGCGGGGTATCACCGCAGTTAATCTCAATGTCGTTCATAAAGGCCGCTCCATATTTGGCCGGGCTTGGCGCTATCTTGCGCGGGAAGGGAGGGTTAGGCAGGTTAAAGCCGCATCGTCATCTTCCGCAAATCTGCGCAGGATTTGGCACCAACCGTCCCGGACTTTCGCCCTCACAAGGTTGCCCCGACGTCATAGAGCCTGTCTCTCGGTCGGTCTTGATGAATGCTCTGCCTATGCGCGTCTGCTCGCTTTGCGTCAAGAGGATTTATAAGGATGTAATTATTATTTACTCAGGGGTAAATCCGTTGTGGCGCTCATATCAGATGTACTTGTCGGCGCGCCAGTAATCCATATAAGCCCCATAAATAATCCCTTCATACGGGGCAGGAAGATAAGCGATAATATAATTGCTGCTGTGCCTAAAATAACACCGGGAGCCCAATCGGGCAGGCTATCATTAAAAATAACAAAATGAAAAAACGGCGCGAGTAAATGTCCAACTATCAGCATGGTTGCCCAAGCGGGGCCGTCATCGGCGCGAACCTCGGACCATTCCATCTCGCAATGGGCGCAATGGGTGACAGGTTTAAGATAGGCCCGAAATAAAGGCCCTTGATTGCATTTTGGGCAGCGGCCTTTAAAGCCCCGCATCATGGCTGTCCGTTTTTTCATCGCCGTCTCCTTGGGCGCGTATATGCGCCGTGCTGTGTTTTGACCAGTGCGGCGCGGCGACGCAGTGAACACAAAAGGGTGATTGACAGCCCCGTGCGGCCTGATAGATCAGGCGCAGATATACAGGCCGCCTAGGCCGATGCGGCTTTAAGAATAGAGGGTTTCATGCCTGTACCAGTCATTGTTTTAAATTTCGGCCATAGCGTTCTACGCTCGCTTGATGACTATACGCAGGCCGCGTCTGAAATTTACCGTCATTACCGCCAAGGGCAAAATGTTGTTGCCGTGACCTCGGCGCAGGGCGATCAAACCGATGTGCTTATGGCCGAGGCGCGCCGCATTGGGCCGGACGGGATAGCGAAAAACTTGGCGGAATTAATACAGCTTGGGGAGCGGCGCTCAGCAGCGCGGCTCGCCCTGGCCTTAGAGCGTATCGGCGCGCCGGCCTTTGTTCGCCAAGCGCGTGATTTGGGCCTAAAAGCCAGCGGCCCACATATGGACGCTGAGCTTGTGTCTATGAATGTGGCCCAGATTGAAAAAGATTTAAAAGACCATGATATTGTCGTCATGCCCGGCTATGTGGCCATTGGGGAGAATGACCGCCCGGCCCTTTTAGGCAATGGCGGCGCGGATTTATCCGCCCTTTATGTGGCGCATCGTTTGGGCGCTGAAGCGATATTGCTAAAGGATGTGGACGGTATTTATTCCCGCGATCCTAAAGCTCATGATCCCAATAAAGGCAATGCAAAGCGCTATGGGGAGTTGACATGGGACGATGCAAAAAAACTGGCGGGGCCGTTGATTGCGCCTAAAGCACTTGATTTCGCCGCGGCCCATAAACTGCCATTCCGTGTGGGCACCCCGGGCATTCCTGTGTTCACCCGTGTTGGAGATAAAGGACCTGTTACGAGTCCAAAACCGCAACCTAAAAAGCTCCGCATTGCTATGATGGGGCTTGGAGTCGTTGGCGGCGGAGTGCACCGCCGTATTGCCGCGAATGCAGAGCGTTTTGAGATTGTTAAAATCATGGTGCGCAACCCAGAAAAATATATCGGCCAGGGCTATCCAAAAGATTTGCTAACAACAGAGTTTGAAGACGTGTTAGCAGACAAGCCAGATGTTTTTATTGATGTCTCCGGCCCCATTGACCCGGCTTTGGATTATTGCCGCCGCGCGCTTGCAAAGGGTATTCATATCATTAGTGCGAATAAGCAAGCCATTGCCGCCGGAGGGCAGAACTTAATTAATTTAGCGGCACAGCATAATGTGCAGCTTTTATTTTCAAGCGCGGCGGGCGGCGGCATGCCAATCCTTGAAATGTGCCTTCGTGAGCGCGGGCGGATTACCCGTATAGAGGCGCTGCTTAACGGGACAACCAATTATATGCTCGGAGAGATTACCAAAGGGCGGAGCTATGAACAGGCTCTAAAAGATGCCCAAGATAAAGGCTTTGCCGAAGCCGACCCGAGCGCCGATGTAGGCGGAGCGGATGCGGCGGCGAAGATACGGCTTTTGGCGCTTTTAGGCTTTGGGGAAGAGATTGAACTGGATGATATCCCCCGCGATAGTATTGAAAACTTCGCCCTTAAAGATAAGCCCAAAGGGGCGATGAAACGTATCGCCACATGCGCGGTAGATAAAAGCGGCCTATCGACGGGCTTAAGTTTGAAAGATGTGTCATTGGATAACTTCATCGCCCAAGCGGAAGGGGAAGAAGCCCATGCGGTATTTACCTTTAAGGATGGGGATCAATACCGCATTCGTGGCAAAGGCGCAGGGCGCTGGCCCACGGCCGAGGCGGTGATGGCGGATCTTTATGACATTTCTGCCGGATATATCTTCAATTAACCGAACATTTCCCCGCCTTGCCCGTATATAAAAGGTAAGGAGCCTTTCATGTCATTATCCCCTATTATTGTCTGGTTTCGCCGCGACCTTAGGCTGGCTGATAATCCGGCTCTCACCCGCGCCGCTGAAAGCGGTAAGCCTGTGATTGCGCTTTATATCGACGAGACCGACAAAGCGCGAGCTTTGGGTGCGGCGTCAAAATGGTGGCTCCATTATAGCCTTGAAAACCTCACGCAAAGCCTTGATGCGATAGGCGGCGGCTTGGTCATAAAACGCGGATTTGCGGCGCAGGTTTTAGATGAACTAACCGCGCAAACGGGTGCAGATCATGTGGTGTGGAACCGCCGTTATTGCGGCGGCGGCATTGCCCGTGATAAATCCATTATGGCGCGCCTTAAAGCGCGGGGCCTTAAGGCGGAGAGCTTTAAAGCGAATTTACTCACTGAGCCGTGGGAGGTTCAAACTAAAACTGGTGGGTATTATAAAGTTTTTACCCCCTATTGGCGGGCTGTGCGAGCGGGGATAAATGTACCGCCGCCGCTGGATGTACCGCAGAAGATTATGGGGTTTAAGGCTGATTTAGGCAACCTGAATTTGGAGGGGCTGAACCTCTTGCCCAAATCGCCCGATTGGGGCGCGAAATTACGGCCTCATTGGGATATAGGGCCTGCCGGAGCGCATAAGGCTTTGGCCGCGTTCTTGGAAGCAGGGCTTGAGACTTATGCGGATGATCGGAACCGCCCGGACAAACCTAGCGGCACCTCGCATCTCTCGCCGCATTTGGCTTTTGGTGAGATTTCCCCGCGGCAGATTTGGCAGGCCTGCCAAGATAAAATGGAGGCGGCAGGAAAA
The DNA here is from genome assembly GCA_937928165.1 of uncultured Caulobacterales bacterium. Classification (GTDB taxonomy): domain Bacteria; phylum Pseudomonadota; class Alphaproteobacteria; order Caulobacterales; family Maricaulaceae; genus CALFVT01. The sequence goes on along the minus strand of CALFVT010000006.1, from coordinate 82,886 downwards.
TTCTTATCGGAAATCGGCTGGCGAGAATTTTCATATGTGCTGCTTTATCATAACCCGGATTTAGCGCGGCAAAACTTCAAGTCTGATTTTAACCGCTTTGCGTGGGAAGACGACGAAGCCGCTTTGACGGCGTGGCAAAGCGGGCAAACGGGTTATCCTTTTGTCGATGCGGGGATGCGGCAATTATGGGCCACGGGCTGGCAGCATAACCGGGTGCGTATGGTGACGGCGAGTTTCTTGATTAAACATTTGCTTATTGATTGGCGGCGCGGGGAGCAATGGTTTCATGATTGTCTTGTGGACGCCGACCCGGCAAGTAACGCCGCAAGCTGGCAATGGGTTGCGGGCAGCGGGGCAGATGCTGCGCCTTATTTTCGGATTTTCAATCCTTTTACTCAGGGCGAGAAATTTGACCCTAAGGGTGAGTATGTTCGCAAATGGGTGCCAGAGCTCGCGGCTTTGCCAAAGAAATATCTCAACCGTCCGTGGGAAGCGCCGAAACATGTTCTCGCGCAGGCGGGGGTTCGTCTTGGGGAGAACTATCCGAAGCCGATTGTCGATCATAAAACCGCGCGGGAGCGGGCTTTACAGGCCTATAAACACAGCCGCAGCGCAGGTTAAGCACTGATTTATCGCGAAATTGTGACGGGACAGTGAAAGCGGCGGCGGCTAAGCGGTGGCTATGAAAAATCTTATCTTTATCTTAGGGGCCGGGCTGGCTTTTGCGGCTTGCGCGCCTTCAACATCAACGCCGAAAGTTCCAGAAGCTTCGGCCCAAACGAGCGCCGTAAAAACGGCGGCAGCGGTTAAACCCGAAAACCTTAAAACAGCGCTTTTTGCGGGCGGCTGTTTTTGGTGTATCGAATCTGATTTTGAAAAACTCGGCGGCGTCGTCGATGTAGTCTCTGGTTATACGGGTGGCCGTACGGATAATCCCGATTATAAAAAAGTAAGTTATACGGAAACCGGCCATTATGAAGCGGTCAAAGTGACTTATGATTCTAGCGTTATTGATTATAATGGATTGCTAGATTATTTTTGGCGTCATATCGACCCCACTGACCCGAATGGGCAATTTTGTGACAAAGGCTCTAGTTACCGCACGGCGGTGTTTGCCAATGAAGAGCAAATTGCCACGGCGCGGAAATCCAAAAATGATATTGCCGTATCCAAGCCGTTTGATGGCCCGATTGTGACGGAAATCCTGCCCGCCAGTACGTTTTTCCTCGCAGAGGAGTATCACCAAGATTATTACAAGAAAAACCCGGTGCAATATAAGCGCTACCGCACAGGCTGCCGCCGCGATGCCCGCGTTCAGCAGCTTTGGGGTGCAGAGAAAACGGCTGGTTATGGTTCCGGTGATAAAAAGGCCAAAGAGACAAAAACCTACGGCAGCGGTAAATAAACCGCGTTTGATCAGCTAACGTGCCTTACAAACTAACGTGTCTTACAAATTAACGTGCCTTACAAATTAACGTGTCTTACAAACTAACGTGTCTGAGTGCGGGTATAATGATATCCCGCCCAGACTTTATATTGGCGGCGTTTCCCGCCGCCAAGCTCCAGAGCTATCGGCGTAAGCGGTTCGAGACGCGCAAAATCCTCACGCAGTTCCGGCTCATATGTATCAAAATAAGCGATAATTAAAACCGGGCCGTCTGCGCCGTCCTCTAGGGCATGTTTAAGCTCCGCTTGGTTTTGCGGCGTAGCTTTATAGCGCCACATGGTGAGCGGCGCTATATCGTTCAGCCCGTAATAATTTAGACCGAAAAATACCCGGCGGTTATCAGTCATAATATGGCTAAAGATATGCCCGTCATGACCGTCTTTATATTGCGCAGTAATAAGCGCGCGGGTCTCTGGCCAGCCGCGCATCCGCTTGAGGCTATTGGATAGCCCCGCGTGGTCTGCTGCGCCAGGAATTATCACGAGCAAGATAATTCCAAGACAAGCGGCGGTGACGACGCTGGTTCCGATAATAAATTTCTGCTGCCATATGTCCCAAGCCCTCATGAGGTAATGGGCCGATAAAATCGATCCGGTCACATAGGCGGTGACGGCCCAATTTGCATTGGCGCGAGAGACTAGCGCTTCAAAACTAATGATCAGCAGCGGACTTAAGACGAAGGCCGCGATCATGACCGACGGCGGCGTGAGGCGGCCTTTAAGCGCGGCCCAAAGGGCCGCGAGCAGGAGGATAAAACTCACCGGCCCAAAGACAGCGAATTGCGAGCTTATAAATTCTAAAAACTCTAAGGGGTGAAACGGCACGCCGCCCCAATTTGCATTGGCGGCGGTATGATTGACGGTGGCGAAATCATTTTGGATATTCCACAGAGTATTCGGCGTGATAATTATTGCAGTGGTTACAAGCACGAGCAAGCCTCGCCGGGACATTAAAGCGCTACGGGTGTCTTTATCCCACATCATAGCGGCGGCCAAAGCGGGCAGGAAAAACAGCATGGCATATTTAGACAACAGCCCAAAGCCAATCGCAGCCCCCATTTGCAGGCCATATCCCCAATGGGGGCTGCGGCGCATATGTAGCCAGCCGTTCAAAGCCACCGCCCAGCATAACAGTAGCGGCACATCCGTACTGACAATGCCGGAGGACAGCCAAACGGCGGGCATAAGCAGGTAAATTATGGCGGCCCAAAACCCTGTGCGCGCATCATATATCATGCGCGCCGTACGAAATATAACATAGGCGGTTAGCGGGTGCAGCAGCGGGGAGGAGAGCCGCACCGCCCATTCACTATCTCCAAATACAGATGTTGTGGCTGCAATCACCCAAGCAATCATCGGGGGTTTGGTGAAATAACCCCAGTCTAAGTCTTGCGCCCAAGCCCAATATTGCGCCTCATCTCCATGTAAATTAAGCGGCGAGATTATCATTAGGCCAAGGCGAAGCGCGCTTATGGCGAGAATAAACGTCACTGCGCGGCGCGTCCAATCAGGGGCAAAATGTGAATCAGGTAAATTCATAAGGCCTTCTGGCCAATTTAAACCGTAAAATAAACTTAATTTCCCTTACAGATTATGTCACTGATGAAAAAACGACTCGGGTTAGGGACATGGTTCGCGGCTTAATATTTGATTCTGGTGTGGGCGGGTTATCTGTGACGCAGGATATTCGCGCGCGCTTGCCGGAGCTAAAGCTTGATTATGCCGCAGATGACGCCTTTCGCCCTTACGGCAATAAAAGCGCGGCGGCCCTACAGGCCCGCTTGCCGGGCCTGCTATGGAGCCTGTCTCATATGCTCGGTAGTGATTTTATTGTACTGGCCTGTAATACGGCCTCGACGACGGCTTTGCCGGCGGTGCGCGCCGCGCTTGATATACCTGTGATCGGCGTCGTGCCGGCGGTGAAACCAGCCGCTAAGGGAAGCCAAACAGGCCATATCGGCGTCTTAGGTACGCCGGGCACAGTGAAGCGCGCCTATGTGGATCAATTAATCCAAGACCATGCCGCAGGATGCCGCGTGAGCCTTGAAGGCTCCGTCGCCCTTGTGGCGCAGGCAGAGGCAAAATTAAAAGGGCAGACGCCTGATAGAAATATCATGGCCGCTACCGTTAAACCCTTCCTCAATCAAAGCCCGCCGATAGATCACATCGTGCTGGCCTGTACCCATTTTCCGCTATTAAAAGATGAGCTATCTGCGGCGGCAGGGAATGCTGTTCATTGGGTCGATTCCGGTGAAGCTATTGCCCGGCGGGTGGAAGCGGTTACGGTGGACAAGGCGCTCCCGCCGCAAGAAATGACCCGTGAGCGCGCGGACCAACTCGCCTTCACGACAGGCACAGATATATCCGCTATGCGGCAAGACGTTTTTAAAACCTACGGCTTTTCAAAGCTGATCTCTTTAGCGGGCTAATGGCCGAAGACATGTTTATAAGCGAGGTAAAGCGCGATAAGGGCGGCAAAGCTTAGGGTGGTAAAGATCGCAAAATGGTCTTTCATCCATTTCTCCGCTTGCTGCCCAAAGGCGCGGACGATGCCCGCAACCGCAAGGTAACGCAGGGTGCGCGAGAGGGCGCTGGCGGCGACAAATACGCCAAAACTTATGGGGACAGCGCCGCTCATAATCGTCATGACCTTATAGGGAAACGGCGTAAAACCTGCGCCAAATACCCAAAGTCCGCCGTGTTTGTTAATGCTCTCGCGGAATGTCTCCATGCTTTCGGTTTTGCCGAGCATATCTAGCAAAGGGGCGGCGAGGGTTTCAAAAAACATTAGGCCGATAAAATAACCAAATATGCCCCCAAGTACGGAGAAAAAGCTCGACCATAATGCCAGCCGCCACCATTTATGGGGGCTCGCTTGCACCATGGGGATGAGCATAAGATCAACGGGAATAGGAAAGAAAGAACTCTCCGCAAAGGACAGGCCGCAAAGAATAGGAAAGGCGCGCTTATGGCGCGCGGCGGCTTTGGTATCTTCATACCATTTATCCAAAAATGCGAGGCGGCCTTTCATAATTGCGGCTTATCGGGTAACGGCCTTAAAAACAAGCGGGATTTCACAAAGATGAAGTTGAGGCCGCTTAACCCGCATCATCACAATATAAATTCACCTGCTTTTCTGCAGGGATAAATTCTAAGGATGTGCAGCCTTCAAAGTAATCTCGGCCTAAGTAAATTTGTGGGGGTTCTTTGGCACTGCGTTTTTTGTGTGTAGCTTTGACGGTAATATCGTCTTTCTCGCTTGCGACTAAGCTGCTCTCAGGGACTTGCAGTTTGAGATGAGTGAAATCTCCCCGTAGTAAACTGACGGGATCTATCAAGCGGCCATCCAAGAGCTTTGCCGGCGTAGAAAAAACTTTGGTCATATTATAGACGATCTGGCCTTGAGTGATTTTACCTCTGTCTTTCAAGCTTTGAGTCAATAAAAGATTACTATGGGTGTAATCGTAATGCAGGCTGAAGCGCGACCAAGCCTGTAGCCTTTTATCGGCCCCTAGGGGCGTTGTAATAAACCAGTCTTTTTTTGACCGAAGCGTGGCGGAGAAAATTTTCTGCGGCGTGGCGCTATCGCCCAGTAAAAAGATAACCTTATCGAATTTTTTAAAAGACCCGCCGCCGATGATGCCGTCATAAGGTGGGAAGGCGTCTTGCTCAAACCAAAAGAAAAGCTTGTTTTTGTCTTTAAGTATATCCCCGATCTTTATATCTATGCCGCCTGCTTTTGTTTTTAATTTTTTACCTTCAAGATCAGCTTTAAGGCCAAGAAAATTAACATTCGTAATTTTATGCTGCTTCGCCAGTTGTGCGTTTATAATGCCGTTATCGCTAAAAGATGGATCAACAAGAAACTCATAAGTATCATCACCTATGGTGATAGGTACAATGGGCGGGCCGTTTCGCGCGTCTATCATGAGTGTGTTATCTATGGCTTCTTGGCCCTGTGCGGCGGCGGGGACAACGACGCCTGCGGGGCCTATGACGCCCGCGTATAAGAGGCAAAAGAGTAAACTGCGCATAACCGCTCCTTGGTGAGCATAAAGCTTACAGAGTTTGCGATCTTTAGCGATATAAATTTTCGTGATGTATTTACCTTGGCGTATTTATCTGGCCTCTAAAGCCCTGCGAGTAGCCCGCCTTTCACCCCGTCAATAACAAATTGAACGGCGAGTGTTGCGAGGAGCACGCCGAGCACGCGGGTGAGCACATCCGTAAAGCTCTCCCCCATAAGTTTCATCAGCGGCCCAGCGATAAGGAAAGATAAAAAGGTGACAATTAGCGTAATCCCAAGGGCGGCTAAGATTGCGAGTTCTTGGGCGCTGCTTTGGGCTTCGGACATTAAAATCAACAGCGAGCCCATGGTGCCTGGCCCGGCAATCATCGGAATGCCCATGGGAAAAACGGAAATGTCTTCCGGATCTTCAATCTCTTCCAGAACGTCTTCGGCCCGATCTTTACGTTTTTGCGTGCGCCGTTCAAACACCATATTCAGCCCGATGATAAACAGCATAATCCCGCCTGCAATGCGTAGGGCATCAAGACTAATACCGAGCTTGCCGAAGAGAAACTCCCCCAAATAGGCAAAGCCGTAAAGAATAATACTGGCAATTAATACGGATTTAAACGCCATGGTATTTTGATGCCGCCGCGAGGTGCCCTTGGTCAGGGTCGCAAACACTGGCGCGCAGCCCGGCGGGTCAATAATGACGAAAAATACCGCTAAGGCGGATAGAAATAGCTCTATATCCATAATCAGTCCCTCAAGCTTGTCCCTATAACTGCCCTGCCGTTAGGGCAAGAGGAGAGATAAAAATATTTTACGCTTTGCCCTTGTAATTTACAAGTGTGATATCATATTGATATCATAACATTGAAAAAGGAGCTGAATATGAGCGAAATAAGAGAACGACAAGTCAAATCGGTGAGCGGGATTCCGTTTTTACTGTTTATGTTGGCCGTCTTGGTGATTGCAGGATTTGCAATCGTAAAAGGTATTCAACTGGCCCCGGGGAAGGGGGTCGTGATTAGTTTAATACTAAGTGGTCTTGTGGGCTTCGTCGTGTGGCTGACATTTCTCGGCGGGCTTTATATGGTCGAACCGAACCAATCGGCGGTCCTGAGCTTGTTTGGGAAATATATCGGCACAGTCAGAGAGCCGGGATTGCGGCTGAATAATCCGTTTTACTCAAAAAGAAAAGTCTCCCTGCGGGTGCGCAATTTTGAAAGCGGGCGGCTTAAGGTCAATGAGCTTGAAGGCTCCCCGATTGAAATTGCGGCGATTGTAGTCTGGGAAGTGACTGATTCGGCCGAAGCCGTGTTTAATGTTGATAGCTATGAGAGCTTTGTGCAAATCCAAAGCGAAGCGGCGATCCGCGCCATGGCGAGCAGCTATCCTTATGATCAAAATAAAGACGGCGAGATTAGCCTACGCTCTCATCCAGCGGAAATTTCCGAGCGTCTCCGCAGCGAGATTCAAGACCGCCTATCCAAAGCCGGTATTCACGTGATTGAAGCGCGGATATCACATCTGGCCTATTCGCCGGAAATTGCAGGCGCCATGCTCCAGCGGCAACAAGCCGGCGCGATTATTGCCGCCCGTAAGAAAATTGTCGAAGGCGCGGTCGGCATGGTCGAAGACGCGATTGAGGGCCTATCGGCGAAAAACATTGTCGAACTTGACGAGGAGCGCAAAGCGGCCATGGTGTCTAACTTGCTTGTGGTGCTTTGCTCCGATAAGGCAACGACCCCTGTGGTTAATACGGGCTCCCTATATTAGGGCGCCCCAAAAGGAACAAACGTGCCGTCCAAAAAATCATACCCCCTTCGGATTAATGAAGATGTACTAAATGCCATGAAGCGTTGGTCCGATGATGAACTGCGCAGCGTCAATGCACAGATCGAATATGTGCTGCGCGCCGCCCTGCGGGAGACGGGGCGGCTGAAAGAAACAAAAGCCAAGGCGGTGGAAATATCGCCTCAAAACAAGACAGAGGAGCCTTAAATGAGGTGGGAATATAAAGTGATTATTTTAAAGCTTGGAACCTTTAGTAACGCCGAGGAGCATAGCCGCCAAATCGAAGAGCAAATGAACCAACTCGGCGCAACCGGATGGGAGCTTGTAAGTTTCATGCTCATGAGCACAAAATACCGCGCAATTTTCAAACGGGCGAAATAGGGCGCTTAGCTCGTTTGAATGGTCTTGGCGCGGCGCTTTCGTGGTTTAGGTTTTGATGCCGCCACCAATGGAGCTTGGAGTTGCTCATAGAGCATGAATAAATGTTCAACTCGTTCCCGCTCACTGTCAAAAGGAGCTTTGCGGTAAAGCCGATCAACCGCCTTGTCATTGGCGATATGGGCCTTGCGTAAATTGGAGGGCATAGTGTCGGGGTCATAAAGATCCGCCAAGGTCGCATCCGGCCACGCCGTGCGCGCCTCTAAAATCGCCTCCCCCGTTTGTGTCAATTTCGCTTTGGCCTTGTCATCTAAAACTGGCCAAGGAAAGGTGTTGTAAACGACCCCGACAGAATAACGGTAGTCACTCTTGAGTTTTCCGCCAACCGCTCGCAACCATCCCATATGAAAACTAGAGCCGATAATGGCAAACTCATATATCTTACTTTCTAATGCAATAATTACGGCGTCTGTTGGAACTGCTGGGGGTTGCTCATAACCTATAGGTAAATAATCCCTTCGCTCTGAGCTTACGCGAGGTAAGACAAGAAATGGTGCATTGGGGATTTGTTCAAGAGCAAATTGCGTTGGAAATTGTGCAGCAGATAATGTGCTTTTCCTTTTGCTTGCAGATCTAAAACTTCTGACTTCTGAAATTAATGTTCTAAGGTATGGTGATGATCGTTGTATTGCTATTGGAACGTCTGCAGGTCTAATTACCCAACGCTGTATTCCTTTTAAATGCTCTTGTGCCCCAATTAACGGCCTTAAATAAGGCTTAAGAGCGATAAGTCCTTCTTCGTCAGCTATCAGCCTGTCTTCAGTATAAGTAAATATCCCGCTATCAATAATTTGGCTGCCAATCGACAGTTTAGTGTCAGTGGACAACGGGCTTGAAACGTTAATTATTGTTACATGCCTATCTTTAAGCCCGCTAGCATCGAAAAGATAAGGTGAAATAAATTTCATCTGCGTTTCTTCGGGGTCTCCTTTGATGCTATCATAACTAAACAAGCGTTTGACGTCGGGTTGGTTGACGCGGTGGGATAGGCCGATAATCACGCAATGCACATGGGCTTTACCACGGGCATCACTGCCCCACTCAAACGTGCGGTGAGCAAAGGAAATTTCCAGCTTACAGCGTTCAAATAAAATGGGCCAAAGCTGCGCGACTTGCTCCCCTTGCGTTATAGAATTAGTTGACACAAAGGCAATATGAGCAGGGTCTTTGCCGCCTTCATTTATATAAGTGCCAGCTTTGATAAACCATGCGCAAACATAATCCAACGTCCCGCCTGATTTTCCTAAATCGGCGATGTCTCGAACTTGTTGCCTTTGTTCTATGCTTTGATATTTCGCGCCAATAAACGGGGGATTACCTAAAATATAATTGCAGTCTTGAGCGGGTAAGACGTCGTCCCAATCCATCTCTAGGGCGTCGCCGTGGACAATATTGGCCGCTTTATCAAGGGGGATGCGGGCGTAGTTTTGTCCAAAGGCGAGGGAGAGGGCATTGTTCATAATGTGGTCCATCATCCACATGGCCGTCTCGGCGATGCGGGCAGGAAATTCGCCAATTTCTATGCCGTAAAACTGGTCGACATTAATTTTGGACAAAACATTGGCGTCAAGCTCAAGCTGTCCACGACCGAGCTTGGCTTTTAGGATGTCAATCTCAAGGACGCGTAGCTCTCGGTAGGCGATGATTAAAAAATTACCACATCCGCAGGCGGGGTCAAAAAAGCGAAGGTCGGCTAATTGATCCTGCAGCGTTTCTAGGGCCGCTGTTCGGCCACGTTTCAAAGTCTTGGCACGCTCAAATTCGGCCCGCAGGCTGTCCATGAAAAGCGGTCCGATGAGTTTTAAGATGTTCTTCTCTGTGGTGTAATGGGCACCTTTTTTGCGACGTTCATCTTTATCCATGACGCTTTGAAATAGCGCGCCGAAAATAGCGGGGGAGATGGGTGACCAATCAAACCGTGATGCGGTAATCAGCTTTTCGCGCATCACGCTATCAAATGATGGAATACGGGTGTGACGCTCAAATAGCCGCCCATTGATATAAGGAAAAGCTGCTAAATCTTCGTCGAGGTTTTTGGAGCGTTTTGAATCCGGTGTATCAAGGGTTTGGAAAAGTTGAGCGAGTTTTGGTCCTAAGTCCGAGCCGTCTATGGCTGTGCGGTTTTCTAAAAACTGTAAGAATATATCTTTGGGCTGGAACACGCCCGTATCATCGGCAAACAGGCAAAATACGATCTGCACCAGAAAGACTTCAAGGTCGCGCCCCTCAAAGCCGCTGTCTTCGAGGGCATCGTGAAGCTCTCCGACTAATTCTGAAGCCTTGATATTGACTGGGTCTTGGTCTTTAAATTCGCGCCGCTCGACACCAATCATAAAGCCGAACTTTTGCACATGTTTGTGCAAGTCTTTCAAGTCAAATTCGAGGGTTTGGCGATCGGACAGGTCACGGAGCTGAAAATGTTGAAAATCGCAAACCATGAGATAGCGGGGCTGTTGATCTTCTTTCAAAATGTCGAAATAGCGAAAGGCTTGGGCCTCGGCTTTGACAAGGTCGCGGCCTGCGCTTTTTTGTTCGACGATTAACATGCCCGGCCAAAATAAATCAATAAATTGAGAATTGCCTTTCAGGTCTTTGACCGCTTCTTCATATCGGCCAACTTGGCGGCGGCGAACGCCAAAGACTTCAAAGAAGTCATTATAAAAAGACTGGGTCTCCCCCTTTTCATAATGGGCGTCTTTCCACTCATCCGAAAAGGTTTTGGCACGAATACGAATTTCATTCCAGTTTAGGCGCATATCATCCCCGCATCTAGCTCCTCCTAGAGCTAGCCTTGCGGGGCGGAAAAGGAAAGGGGAATATGGGCTGGGCTATTGAATGACCGCTTCAAATTCGACGGCAAAGCTGGGGGGGCTACTCCCGCTTTGGGCGATAAATGTGCCGCTGGGGCTAATGCGGATATGGGTGATATTACTATCTGTTCCGCTGGCGTTTGGAACGGGAGTATAGGTGAAGCTGGCGGCGTTATCATTGGAAAAGGCTATATCGTCCCCAGGGGCGGCGAGGCCGCCGAAATTAAGGTTGAGGCCGCTGGGGGGTGCGCCGTCAATAAAGCGCACCGGGCCAGAGCCTGCGCCGTCAATATCGGCCACACTAAGGGCGATTTCAGGGGGCAAGCTATCGGTTAAAATAACGCTGCCATTATCGACGGCACCGTTACCGATGTTTTCTGCGCTGAGGCGGTAAAGCACGCGGTTTCCGGGCAAGGAATATTCACTATTGGTGACCATTTCTACTTGTTTATTGCCTTGAAGCCGGCCCTCTAACACGGCGTGAAAACTTCCGGAAAATGCGAGGATAGAGGCGCTTTCGTCAATATGGTTGCGCTCTACATTAAGGGTGGTATCTTCATCGACTTGTAGGCCAATGGCTGTATTTGATAAGCTACAGCGCCGTAGCCAGCCCCCGTCCCCGCCTCGCCGCGTCGCTTTGGTGGCGACAACACGGGCATTGGCAAAGGGGGCCGCAGAGAATGTATTGGTGAAGCAGCCATTGCTAATCCCGCGAATATTTAGCGGCGTCAAACGGGCCTCCCAATTAATGGATTGACCATTGATATCTCTAAGACTGCCGCTTGATCCGCTGGGAAAGGCAATCCAGCCAATGGTTTCATTCGTGGTGACACTGCCGAAATTTGTTGTCTCGGAGCGTTCAAGGGAGAGATCAACCGTGGAGGCTGTGGCATTATTAATGCCTGCCGATAAAAAGGGCTGTGAGAAGGTGGCCGGAATATTATTCTCTTCATTATTTAATGTTTGAATATTGGCAATAATGCTAGGAGGGGCCGATAAGGTTACGCCAAATGGAACCGTGTCGTAAACATCCGGTCCGGTCGTCCCGCTCCCCGTAAGGGTCGATGTGGTTTGATGCAGCCCCGCCGCGATCACTGTGCCGTCAGGCAAGGTGGTGATGCCGGGCTCGACAGCAATATAATGCACAATCTCGGCCCCATGTCCGCCGTCAAGGCTCGGTGGCTCTGCAGCTATGATCTCAAATCCTGTCGTGCTGACATTGCGGATGCGCAAATCTGCGGGGGCCGCGTCTTGACTGGTTAAAAGAGCGGTGACGACGGGTATCACGTCAAAGGGTTGCTGGAAGGTGACGACATTAAATTGCGGCGTGGTATTTGTGTTCAGTGTTGTCAGCTCACCGGCCTCAATATGGCGGGCCTGTGCCGCCGGGGAAAAGGCCAGCAAACCGCCGAAAAGGCCTAGAATGATATATGCGCATGACCTCATAACACCTTATAATGCAACCCAGGGGTGAATATCACGTTAAGATTTATATTGAATAAAACCTTAAGACACGAAATCTTCACAGTTTGATATATCGCCTTTTATAACCGTCTTCGCCGACCAAAGATTATCATTCAGCGGATAGCCGTCACGCCCGATATTTTCAGGGGCGTAGCTGTAAAGGCATGTTCCCACCTTAAAGACGTTAAAACAGCTTATATTGCCTGATAAAGTACCGCTATAGCGAAAACAGATAAGGGAGCCGCGCACAGCCCATTGGCCCTTATCACTTATCGGCCCTTCAATATATTCCGTGCTGCCGTCTGCGTTAAATTGTTCCGTGAATTTTTGTGTTCCGCTTCTTTGGCGCGGGGTTTTATAAATGCCGTCCATAGTCGTGCCAGAAAAGGCTTTGGTCAGCGTTTCTCCAGTTAGGGGGGTGAAACTATAGGCGGGCTGGTGCGGCTCTGGCGTAGGCGCAATTTGCGCGCTGAGGCTGCCGTAAGGGCCAATAGCGGCGCAGAGCGTGATTAAGAAATAGCGGCTTCGCATTTGGGGCGCTCTCCTTTTAGGGTAGACCGGGCCGTCCAAAAATCGCCGTCAATTTCGGCCGGATTATCTGGTAAATTATCCGAGTAGAAATAATAGCAATTCTCGACGCGGTAAACGCGGAAACATCCGCCGCTTATACTATTATCTGTGTAGTAATAACATAGCACATCATTAAACACGCCCCAGCGCCCGTTAATTCGCTCCCCGCCTTCGGTATAGACAACGCTACCGTCTTTATTATGGGTCTCAACATAAAAATCTCGGGCCTCTCCGCGGCGGGAAAAATTATAAGCCCCTGCATGGGTCTTGCCAGAGAAATGCGCTTCTATCTTATCGCCTAAAACCCGCTGTCCAAAAGGGCGAATATCTTTGTCTTGTGATTGGGCGCTCGCCAAAGAGGGCGTTAAAGCTATGGCGGCGAATGCCCCGATTGAAACGCTGACTGATCTTATGGCGGCTAGGGCCGTCGATATGCGCGGTTTAAGAGATATAGGCATCACAATCTGGTTCCTGATTTGAAGGTGTGCTGCGCGCTGTGACCGCATAAACTGGCTGCCCATCCGATGAGCGCTGTAAATGGTAATAACATGTGCCGCTTTTATAAATATTGAAACAGACGGGATAGGTCCATATCCGCTCATAAGTATAGCAAATTTGATCTCCGCTGACGTTCCAAATACCGTCTAAAATCTCACGCCCTTGGCGGTGAGTTAAGCTGCCGTCTTTACGGGTGGTTTCCGTGAAAGCAAATGTACTCACTGCTTCGCGGTGAAAACGGTATTGCCCCCGGTGGGTCACGCCGGAAAAGGCCAGTTCCAGTTGCTCTTGATTAAGCCGTTTGGCATTGTCAGGAATGATGTTCCATCCGCCTTCGTTTTGGGGGTCTATGGCGGCAGGGTTGTCTTGAAGGCTATCTTGAGAGTTGTCTTGTAAAACGCCGGATTGGGCGGCGGCATTATGGCTCTGAACGGCCAGAACGCTTAGTAAAATGAAATATAACCATGTTTTCATAAGCAAATTCTAGCATGTTTTAATCATTTGGCTATGGTAGAGAACATCACAAATATTTAATCTAAGGGTGAGACACGCCATGGACAGCGATGAAAACAGCCAAGATTCGGCGCCCCATGCTCACGTAAAGCTGGATATTAAGCCTGACCCCAAACCCGAGCCGCGCGGGGAAACCGTCTCAGACCGCCGTTTTCGCCGCTATCACCGCGCCGCAGAGCGCCGCAAGGCCGCGGCCCGCGCCGATGATGCCTTTTTTAAAGCGGTATTTTCATTGGCGGGAGTCGCTACAGCCTTTGTCTTTATCCTGATCTGGGCGGCGATGAACGGCGGCGGCGGGTTGGCGGCCCTCGCGCCGCTCTCCGCCCCGTGGCTCGGCCCGTTCTCACAGCTCGAAATCATCGGCTTCGGGGTGATCGCCCTGCTGGCCGGAGTTTATTTGTGGCGAATACGAAAGAGATAGGAGGTTAAGGCAAAATTTTCCTAGATTGCGAACATAAAAGATCTGAACGGGAAAATTTTGCCACTTTAACGTTGATGTGATGACGTTCTCGCTTGCGGCGGGGCGTTCTATCGGCTATTGCGCGCCTCGTTTTACAGCTTAACCCCGCCAGATGGAGGCGCATATGGGATATCGTTTTGCAATCGTTGGAGCCACCGGCAATGTCGGCACAGAAATGCTCACGATTTTAGCCGAAAGCCAGATTGATATTGACGAGGTTTACGCCGTTGCGTCTCGCCGCTCCATTGGCCGCGAGGTGAGCTTTGGGGATCGTGATCTTAAATGCCATGATATTGAGCAGTTTGATTTTTCAAAAGTTGATATTGCCCTCATGAGTGCAGGCGGGGATGTATCGAAAATATGGTCGCCGAAAATTGCGGCGGCGGGCGCGGTTGTGATTGATAATAGCTCCGTCTGGCGCATGGACCCGGATGTACCTTTGGTTGTGCCCGAAGTGAACGCCGATGCGGTTTTGGATTATAAAAACAAGGGCATTATTGCCAATCCGAATTGCTCCACTATTCAAATGGTCGTGGCCCTAAAGCCGCTCCATGATGCGGCGAGCATTAAGCGGGTTGTTGTCAGCACATATCAATCGGTCTCTGGCGGCGGCAAGGCGAAGATGGATGAGCTATGGCTGCAAACGAAAGGGATTTATTCCAATGATGAGCTGAAGCCGCATAATTTCCCCAAGCAGATTGCCTTTAACGTCATTCCCCATATCGACGTGTTTATGGACGGCGGCGATACAAAAGAAGAATGGAAAATGAAGGCCGAGACCATGAAAATTCTCGACCCTAAAGTGAAAGTTACCGCGACCGCCGTGCGGGTGCCGACCTTTGTTGGCCATGCGGAAGCGCTGAATATTGAATTTGAAAATGAGCTCTCCGCCGATGCAGCGCGGGACATCCTGCGCGAAGCCCCGGGCCTGATGGTGATTGATAAGCGCGAGGACGGCGGCTATATCACGCCTATAGACTGCGTGGGCGAATTTGCCACGTTTGTCTCGCGCATCCGCGAAGACAGCACCCAAGATAATACCCTCAACATGTGGGTGGTCTCTGATAACCTTCGCAAAGGCGCGGCGCTCAACGCGGTGCAAGTCGCCGAAGCGCTCATTAACCGCGGCTTTAAGGGCAAAGCTGCGGCTTAGGGCACCTCGCTTAAAGCTCTAAGTGAAAGAACTGATTTTGCGGGCTAGTTTTATAGCCCGCAAAAGCGGAGCCGCTTTTAAATCCAAATTTTTTATAAAGCGTAATGGCCGGTGCGAAACCCTTATGGGTACCTGTTTCAAGCGATAAAGTTTTATACCTGCGCTGCCGCGCTATGGTTATCATATGCGTGAGTAATCTTGCCGCCGCTCCTTTGCGTAAATGATCAGGATGGGTGCGCATGGATTTAATCTCGCTATGTACTGGTGATAATTCATGAAGAGCGCCGCACCCCCATAGTGCCTTATCTTGCCATAAGGTCCAGACCGTAACTCCTCCCTTTTCTAAACCTGATAAATCAAGCGCATAGACTGTATCTTTTGGCGATTGAGCCTCCATGTCTTGTAAATGAAGTGCGAGGAGTTGCCGTACCGCCGGATGGGTGAGATTGTCTTCTATAATTTTCACTAGGATATTACTATATTGGAATTAAGGCAGTTCATAAGTCAGAGTTACGCGGGCGGTGATGGTTTGCTCGCCGTGGCTTATAGGGGGGATATAATTGTCGTCGTCCCCGCCTTTTTTACGAGAGGCTGTCACAACGATTTGGTCATAATTTTGGCCGTTTTGATTATTACCATCAATTTTTATGCCGTGTAGCTTTCCAAGGCTAACGCCTGCGCTGGCGGCAATGGCCGCGGCTTTTTTGCGGGCTTTCTTAATGGCAGTGTCTGTGGCCATATCTTGAAGGCTTTCTGCGTCTTTAATATAAAAGCGAACGTCGTCAATATCATTAACCCCTGCCGTAATTAATCGCTCGACAATATCTCCGGCTTGTTTGGGGTTGTCATGGGTAATGGCAATGCGGTTCTCCGCTTCATAGCCCAAAATGCGAGGCCGCCTTTTTTGGCTATAATCAAATCGCGGTTCAAGGGAGATATTGATCGTTTTAATATTTTTTTCTGTAATGCCGAGTTGACTGAGGGAGGCAAAAACCGTGCTCATTTTCTGGGCATTATCCTGCCCCGTATCTTGGGCGTCTTTGCCGCGAGATATGACGGCGGCGATAATTTCAATATGGTCGGGGTTTTGCGTCACCTCAGCCGTAGCAGAGACGGAAAAGACGCTTTTATGCGCATTAGATTGCTCTTGGTTCTGCCGGAAGTCTTGTGGATTATGGGCATTGGCGGCGGGCGTTACGAGCAGATTAAGGCCTAAACCGATTAATCCTGCCTGTAGTGATTTAATCATAAGCCGCATATATCTCTCCCTCATCTTGACAAAGGCTATTATATGTGGGTGATTTTGTCCAGCGCAGCCGCGCGAGAGAGAGGGGGGGGCGTTTGGGTGATTTAGCCATTATGTATAGTCTTTCCAGAGAGAAGCTTGCTTACTGCTTCCTCTGCTATCTCTAATGGCTGCTCCTGTCCTGCAAAATAGATAAGGGCCCTCCTGCCAGATAACTGGATATAATTCACTCTATCTAAATTTATATATGTGTAGGGATCTTCTACTAACGCCCAATCTGACATATTAACCTCGCTTTGCTTACCGCTAGCATATAGGAACTAAGTCAGGTTTTCAAAGGCTAGATTTCAAACTGATGCACTACCCACGAGAGGGGGGGGGCTTTTGCAGATGTGAGGCGAGAGATAATATGCCAAGGGTCAATGTGTCAGGAGCTTCGCTGACGAACGGGTCGAAGCCCGACTTTCCACCCCTGACCCTATGATAATAGGCTCATCTATGCAGGGTGTCAAAGCCATAAAAAAGCCCGCGCGAGGCGGGCCTTAAATTCAATCAATCGGCTTGATTTACGCTTTAACCGTATGGGGCTGTGAGGCGTGTTTTTTGGCGGTTGCGGCCAGCTCGGCGAATACATCCGGCTCATTGCCGGCGATATCGGCGAGGACTTTACGGTCAAGGCTAATGCCGGCTTTATTCAGGCCGTCCATGAAACGGCTGTAGGTTAGGCCGTGAAGGCGGGCGGCAGCGTTAATCCGCTGAATCCAAAGGGCGCGGAATTGACGCTTTTTCAGCTTGCGGCCGATATAGGCATATTGGCCTGCTTTTTCGACCGCCTGATTGGCAATACGAAAGGTATTTTTACGGCGGCCGCGATAGCCTTTGGCCGCGTCGATAATCTTTTTGTGGCGTGCGTGTTTCGTCACACCGCGTTTTACACGTGACATAATCGTCTCCTATGTTTGGGGTGTGATTTAACCGTTGGGTAGATATTTTTTACGAATGACTTTGGCGTCGCATTCTTTCAAAACGCGAGTGCCGCGTAGATTGCGAATTTGGTCATTTGTACGCTTGATCATACCGTGGCGTTTTCCGGCTTGGCCGGCTTTAACTTTGCCGCTGGCGGTCAGTTTAAAACGCTTTTTAGCGCCTGACTTAGTCTTCATTTTTGGCATTTCGGTCTCCTATAATATGGCCTCCGGTGAAGATCCAGATGGCCGAGCGTTAGAGCCGGTAGGCATGCCATTCGCCCACGCGGCTGCGTTTCCAGTAAACTGGAAAGAGCGCCTTATAACGCGGATTTTATCAAAGGCAAGAGGGGAGTGCGGCTTGATTTCGGATTTGACAGATTTAAGGTCATAGGGTTAGCCATAGATAAGTGCTATAATGGACATTCGCATAAGGGTCATATCATGGGCGGCGTGACGTTTTATAATATAATAAACGGGGTGTTTTATACGCTCTACGGTTTTTGGGGCCTTATCTTGCCGCAGCGGCTTTTAAGCTTTTTTGATGTGCAGAGCTAAGGTGTTTATGCGCTGCATAATATTCGCGCGCTTTGGGCGGTGTGTTTACTCATGGGGCTGCTTATGTTGTGGAAAGCGCGGTCACATCAAGCGGTTTTCCTCTGCTTGGTTATAGCGCTTGTCACAGGCGCCTTTGCGTTAGGGCGCTTGCTGGGGCTGATGATGGACGGCATGGATTCAGGGTCAGGAAATACCTATTACGAAGTTGGGTTTGAGCTGATATGGATGGCGCTTGGGTTTTATTTTGCCCGGCGGGCCGCCCGTCAAAAAGCGGTTTAAATATCGTCAAAGCTCAATTTTATCATCGGCATGTTTCCAATATTGATAAGACGCGATCACTGGCACAAAGGCCGCAATCATTTGGCCCGCAAGAAACATATAAATAGCGGTCTCGAGCGGAAATAGCCATATTAGGCCGGCAAAGCTTGCACCGAAAATAACAAATAAAAGACCCGCAAGGCGGTGAGTTTTCTCCCAGCTTTGCTGGCTAGATAGGCTCCAAGGTGTCCGAATGCCAATAAACCAATTTGGCCGTGTTTTAGGCAGGTAATTACCGATTATGATGAAAAATATGGAGATTGAGAAAAACAAGACTTTAACTAGCCCGCTCACGTCTAATGCGTCTCCGCTGCCAGTCTGAATGCCTTTAATGACGCTATAGCTGACGATGATTATAGTGAAGGTCATTATGATTTGCAGGCCAATCCACGCCGTGAGATAGGCTTTGGAAGACTTCATTAAATTGGTTTTATGCGGTGCAATTTTGGGCAAGGCTGCAAATAATAACCCGCAGAAAACAGTTACGCCTGCAAGGCTCCACATCATAAAGGTAAACTCTTTTTTATCGGCAAACCCATTTGGCTCTCCGGCGGCGTTCCAGTGAATAGGAAATGTGCCGCTATCGGGGAGTTGGCCCAGTGTCCAAATAATAATAGCGGTAATGGTCAATGCCGTGAGAGCTGTGGCCTGTAGTCCAAGTTTAACCACGGTTAAGTCTCCTCTTTTGGCAATCCGGTTTGCGGGCGAAGTTTTGGCGCGGCGGCGGGTTGGATTAAGGCCAAGACGGCGCTTGCGGCGTCTTCAACCACGCTGGTATTAATACGGTAGTAAATCTGGGTGCCGTTTCGGTCTGCAGAGATGAGGTCGGCCTGCTTGAGGACGGACAAATGACGGCTGATGGTGGGCCAAGCGGCGTCAAATTCCGCGGCTAAATCCCCCGCAAGGCAGGGGCCTTTACGCAAGGTCGCCAGAATGTCGCGTCTGACAGGATGAGACAACGCTTTGAAAACATTATTTTGCATATTTGCTAATTAGTGGTTTTGCTAATTATAGTCAATATAATAAGTCTCTATATGATAGGCGCGCAAATCTAAGGTGTTAGCGTTAAGAGGATTTATCGCTATCTTCGAGGAGTTCGGGCCAAAATATTCGAACGCAGGCGCCGGTCATTAAGAAAAGAAAAAGGAGCGCCCAGCGTATATAGTTTTTACGTGATGATCGGTGACGTTCAATAATTCGGCGATAAGGTGAGTGCCGTAATGCAAGACGATGAGAAATATGATGAATCCGATGTCCCGTCCAATTAAACCGTCTAGTTTTTGCATGGCTTTTCCACCTAATCATGTCCCCATTTGCGGTTAGCCCAAATGATGAGGCCGCAGGTGATGCTCATTGTGGCGATTGTCCATAATGTTTGAGACCAAGCAATGTCGGGAATGTCAGCGGTGAATAATGCGCTTTCAGGCAGGTCAGGGTCGCGGTAGCCTGTTAGGCTAAAGGCGAAGATATTATTAATAACATGAAAGCTTATGGCGCTCTCAAGTCCGCCTTCAAAATATAAAAGCACGCACATGAAAAACCCAAAGGTAAAAATTAAGGTGAGATAAGGCCATAGCTGCCCTGCGGCTTCGGGGTTTGCGGCGTGAAGGGCGGCAAAACCTGCGCTGGTGATGAAAAAGACAATCCATGGATTTTTAACGTAGCGTGCTATTGCGCGGTTCAAATAACCCCGCAGAAGCAGCTCCTCGCTCCCCGCCTGAAACGGGACGAAGATTAAGGTAATAATCAGGAGCTTCCAATAAAGCGAAAGGTCATTATTAAGCTGAAAGCCGTCAAAATCACTTGGAACGAAGAGGTAATTAAGCCCTATGAAAATAAGGCTCGTTAAGGTCACAATTAAAGCCGCACGCCAGAGATAGCCCCAGCGAAATTTATGGCTGGCTGTAAATATGTTTAAAAACGACTCTTTATGCCAAAACTTAGTCATAAGCCAAAGGCCGAAAATGATGGGTAAGAAATTCGCAAATAAAATAATATATTCAAAAAACTGAGCCATTTGCGGGCTCAGTTTCGACTCCATCATTATAAGCGGCATATAAAGGAAGATAGCCCCTGCAAACCAAATGATGACGATAAATATAAACCCCAATATCCAGTGCCACCAACGGTTTCGCCGGAGGTGATCTGTGTTTAAATATTTATCTAAATGCACCCGAATCCCCCTTCGTTTATGGGCGGAAGGCGCTTATTTTGGTGCGAGCACCATGGTCATCATACGGCCTTCGGTCTTGGGCTCAAATTCAACTTTTGCGACTTCATCGAAATCTTCTTTGACCCGCTGTAACAAGGTCATGCCGCGGTCCATATGGGCCATCTCACGGCCCCGGAAACGGATTGTGACTTTGACTTTATCGCCGCGGTCAAAAAACTTGCCCATCGCCCGAGTTTTAACTTGATAATCATGGGTATCAATATTGGGGCGCATTTTAATTTCTTTAATCGCTTGCGTGCGTTGACTCTTGCGGTTCGCGGCTTTTTTCTTTTGATTTTCAAAGCGGAGTTTTCCGTAGTCCAGAACTTTACAAACCGGTGCATTGGGGTTGGGCGCAACTTCGACGAGGTCAAGTCCGGCTTGCCGTGCAGCGGCCAAAGCCTCTTCAATCGGGACAATCCCTTTTTTCTCGCCGTCAGCAAGAATAAGCAAAACATTGGGGGATGTAATATCGGTGTTAATGCGGGGTCCGGCGGGTTTTTTCGACGGCTGCGCGGCAAAAGGGCGTCTGGCTATGTGGAACTCTCCTGTGAGCTGTTAAAGATAATGCGAGGCGAATATGAAGAGACTGTCATGATATTTCAAGTCTTTGCAGGCTTAAACCATTAAAAAACAGGAAAGTCATTCACGATTTTCGCGCAATGTGACTTATTTTCACCCGAGCCGGCTGTAAACGGCGAGTGTTTTCTCTTGAAGCTGCTGTTTTGAGAAGTTTGCGCGGATATGGGCGCGGGCAAATTCGGGATCAAATTTCGCCCCGCCATGGACGTTTATAATCGCCTCGGAGAGGGCGCGGCTATCCCCGGGCGGCACCCAAAGACCGGTTTGCTGCGGCAGGACGGTTTCTAAGCTGCCCCCATGGGCGGTGGCGATAATGGGCTTACCCATAGCTTGGGCTTCAACGGCGATACGGCCAAAGGCTTCAGGTTCAACAGATGTGGACAGCACAATATCACTCGCCGCCAGCATTAATGGCATATCCGCGCTATGGGCGGCAAAGGTAACGCGCGCTGCGGTGCCTGATGTCTGGGCGAGGGATTTAAGGCTGGCCACATAATCATCCCGCCCTTGGGCATCGCCCATGATAATGAGTTTTATATTCTGCGGCAGGGCGGCCAAGGCCAGCACGGCAATAGGCTGTCCTTTCCACGCGGTGAGCCGCCCCGGAAGCAACACGGCATAATCACCGGGCATTAGCCCCCAAGCTTGGCGGGTGCTGGCGATATCGGACGGTTTGATGTGGGCGGAATCAAACTTTGCCATATCGACGCCGCGCGGAATGACAATAATGCGTGCAGGGTCAAGGCCGTGCTCACGGATGATATGGTCTTTGGTCATATTGGAATTGGCAATGGTCAGCTCGCCCCGCGTCATCACCGCATTATAGCGGCGTTTGAGCGCAGATTTGGCGTTATAAATGCCGTGATATGTCGCAATGAAAGGGATGTTCATTTTGCGCGCGGCGGCGAGCCCCGGCCATGCGGGCGCGCGGGAGCGGGCATGGATAATATCTATATCATGGGACTTGATGAGGGCGCAGAGGGCTTTAACCCGCCGCCAATAGGTTAGAATGTTTTTTGAGCCAATATCCATGGGGTGCAACACCGCCCCCATTGCCGTTAAATCATCGGCCATGCGCCCGCCCGCACTGACCACATGGGCGCCGTGACCTGCCTTAATAAGGGCTTCGGCCATTTCAAGGGTGGTGCCTTCGACACCTCCGGCATTGAGTTCCGGCGTTAATTGGAGCACATTCATAAACGAATCTTAACACAGAAAATGATTATCGCCATGACGGAAACAACGCCGCAGCTATTTTTATCAGCCCCGCCTCATCAAGGCTCAAAGGGTGAGCGCATGGCTTATAAGAAAACAGACGGGCAGGGGCCTAGCTTTATTTGGTGCGGCGGACTGCGCTCGGATATGGAAGGCGGGAAGGCGGTGCATTTGCATCACTGGGCGGCGGCGCAAGGTTACGGCTATGTGCGCTTTGATTATTACGGCCACGGGGAAAGCTCTGGTGATTTTGAGCGCGGCCATATTGGGCGGTGGAGCGAAGATATTACCGCTGTGATCGATGAATTAACACAGGGGGATGTGATCTTAGTGGGATCGTCTATGGGCGGCTGGGCGAGTCTTTTAGCCGCCTTGGCGCGGCCCGACCGCGTTAAAGCTTTGCTCTTAATTGCGCCCGCCCCTGATTTTACGCAAAAGCTCATGTGGCCAAAATTCAGTGAGGATATCCGCCGCCAAATCGAGCAAGAGGGTGTTTATTATGAACCGTCGCCTTACGGGGAGCCTTTGCCGATTTCAAAAACCTTGATAAATGAGAGCGCGAAATATTTAATCTTAGATGCCCCCATAAACTTTACGGGGCCTGTGCGCATCTTACAAGGTATGAAAGATGAGCCGGTGCCGTGGCGTCATGCGCTTAAGATCGTGGACACCCTCAAGAGTGAAGATGTGACGGCGACATTTGTCAAAGACGGCGATCATAGCCTGTCCCGCCCGCAGGATTTACAGCGGCTTGAAACCACTGCGAATGAGCTTGCAGGGCTTATCGGCAATCATACCGCCGCTTAAAGGGTTTTGATTGTGAGTGATGGACTTATATTGGGTGTGATGATTTTAGGCGGCGTTTCTCTGTTTTGGATATGCTTAACATATTTCATCAATACTCTTAGCGGCTGGAAAGTTTTAGCTAAACATTATGCTTATGCAGGGGATATGCCGCCGAATATTATTAAATTTCAATCTGCCGTGTTTTTTTATGCCCGTATATCCCTGGCGCAATATGGCGGAGCTATACATTTTGCGGTGGATGAGACTTATCTTTATATGTCGATATTTAAGCCTCTTGGGTTTTTTGAAAAAAAGCTCCGTATTCCCTTTGAGGAGGTTACAAAACAGGACGAAATTCAGACCCGTGTTTGGCCGAAAAAAATATCGACTCGGTTTTCTGCGCGTCAATGTCCAAGGATTAAATTTGCGCTTGAGCAAAAACTAACGGCGCGTCTTGAAACCCATTGGGGCGCTTTAAGCGGGGTGCCGAAGAGGCAGGCTCTATGACCACCCCCCGCGATCAACGGCCCCAAAGCGGGCCTTATTCGGGGCTAACGCTCAACTCGGCCAAGCGGTTTTTAGCGCAGCAATTTCGCGCTGCAGGTTTAGATACCCCTGATCTGGATGCGCGGCTATTGGTGATGGCGGCTTGCGGGCTGAGCCATGCGGATTTGATTGCGCAAGGCACGGAATTTATAACTCCGCCTAAGTTCGAAGCCTTAAGCGGTTTCGCCCAGCGGCGGCTTGACGGGGAGCCGATTGATTACATCTTGGGCTATAGAGACTTTTATGGCCGCCGATTTCAAATTACCAAAGACGTTCTGTCCCCGCGCCCAGAGACCGAAGGGCTTATTGATCTGGCCCTTGAATTATATCCCGCGGATGCGCCGATCAATATCCTCGATCTCGGCACAGGGAGCGGGGCGATTATCCTTACCCTTTTGGCGGAGCGGGCATTATGGCGAGGCGTTGGAAGTGATATATCTCCAGCGGCGCTTGAGGTGGCTGCGCAAAATGCGGATATTTTGGAGGTTGCAGGCCGCGCCGCATTTGCCCACGGCTCTTGGTTTGAGCCTGTTAAAGGGCGATATGACATGATTATGTCGAACCCGCCTTATATTGATAGCGCCCATATGGCAGTGCTTCCCCGCGAGGTGGCGGGGTTTGACCCTGAGTTGGCCTTATTTGGCGGTGAGGACGGGCTATCGGCCTACCGCATGATTGCCGCGCAGGCGCAAGATCATTTAAAACCAAAAGGCTGGCTGCTCTTGGAAATTGGATATGATCAGAAAAGCGCCGTCCTAAATCTGCTGAAAGCGGAGGGTTTTACTGGGATAACTTGCGCGAAAGATTTATCCGGCCATGACCGCGTGATTAGGGCGCAATCACCTGCTATGTGAAAACCTGTTTTTTGTTAAAAAAAAGCTATGCAGGGGGCGAAGGCTTTGCTAGGGCTTTGAATAGAGGCAGGTGATGAAGCGCCGCCTTGACTATCCATAAAAACGTCGCGGGTGAAATAAAGCAGCGCTTATGGGTAATTTTACACAGTCAAACAATCAGGACTACACCATGAAGCGTCAACGTGGCCGCAATCGTAATAAAACCAATCATAATCATAATAATAATCGTAATCTCGATAGTAATGGCCCTGACGTAAAAGTTCGCGGTTCAGCCAGTCATATTTACGAAAAATATACAACCCTTGCCCGTGATGCGGCGGCGTCTGGCAGCCGCGTGAAGGCCGAAAACTACCGCCAACATGCAGAGCATTATTTGCGACTTGTCAATATTCAAGAGGCGGCTAAACAAGCGGCGCAGGCGGCCCGCGAGGAAGCCGATGCGGCCCGGGCTGCGCGCGGTGAGCGTAATGAAGAGAGCAGTACAGACGGCGACGGCGCGGCTGAAGGTAAACGTGGCCGCCGTTATCCGCCTCGGGTGAAACGAGGCCGTGATAACGCCGCTGATAGCGCTAAAGATGAGGCTGCGGATGAAACGGCGGCTCAAGATAGTCTTGAAGTGGTTAAGCCCAAAGATGATGGGGCCGCAGAGGTGGTTACGGCTGAGCCGAAACGCCGCCGCAAAGCGCCCAAGCGTAAAACTGCTGAGGCTCCTGCCGAAGTGTCTGCCGCAGAAGATGTTCCGGCAGAATAAAACTTATCAAAAGCCTCGATGTATAAAACCTGCCGCTTGGTGGGTTTTTTTATGACTTTATTATGGACGGTATTGGGATAAAAACTGCCGCGTTGGCGTGGTCAGGTCTGGCGGTAAATTATCAAGATCAAACCAATCCCACCCGCCGTGTTTATGGGGCTCCATAAGCGTCGGTGTGCCGTTTTGGATACGCGCTTCATAAACCGGAGAGACCCAATGGCGTCCATCCCCTTTGTTGATGATTTCGGTGATATAAACCGGGCCTATAAGGGCGATATTAATATCAAGCTCTTCTTTGATATCTCGGCATATGGCGGTTTTAACGGTTTCGCCAAAGTCTATTTTTCCGCCGGGTAATCCCCAAGCTCTGGCCTCTGGGGCTTTTAGGCGTTGGATTAGTAAAACCTGCCCCTTATCATTAAAGACTGCCGCGCCGCAGCCTACGCTGGGTTGATTAATGTCGATAGGAGTCATGAAACCAGCCTTTGGGTTTAAAGTGGGGTTGAATGCGCGGAATTTATTCCTATGTCAAGGTCACGTTGAAATCATGCCGCGTCTCTGCGGCTTTGGATAAGGTAAAACATCATGGATATAAATGCTTATACCCAAAGAAGCCGCAGCGTTATTCAAGCGGCCCAAACAGATGCCTTAACACGGGGGCATCAACAGCTCACCCCGCTGCATATTTTTAGCGCGTTGTTAAATGAAGGTGGGGGCTTGCCGCGCAATTTATTAACCCAAGCGGGCGCAGATATAGGCGGCCTAGGTCAGGCGCTAGAAGCGGCGCTGAATAAACGCCCCAAAGTTGAGGGGGGCTCTGGACTATCGCTGTCAAATGCGGCGGCTAAGATTTTTGCTCATGCGGAAAAAGCGGCCAAATCTGCCGGGGACGCTTTTGTCACCCTCGAGCGGCTTTTACTGGCGGGTGTGATACATGCGGATAAAGAGCTGCAAGGGGTATTAGCGGCGGGGGGCGTGGATAAAGATCTTTTAATAAACGCGATTAAATCCGTGCGCCGTGACGCGCCTGTCACTTCGGATGCGGCGGAAGATCAATATGAAGCCTTAGCAAAATATACCCGCGATTTGACGGAGCAAGCCCGCGCGGGGAAGCTCGATCCGGTGATTGGCCGCGATGATGAAATTCGCCGCACAATGCAAGTTTTGACCCGGCGCTCAAAAAATAATCCGCTTTTAATCGGTGAGCCGGGGGTGGGTAAGACCGCTATTGCCGAAGGCTTGGCGAACCGCATTGTGTCGGGGGATGTGCCTGATTCTATTCGCGGGAAAAAGCTCTTGGCTCTTAATATGGGCGCGTTAATTGCGGGGGCGAAATACCGCGGCGAGTTTGAAGAACGCCTCAAGGCGGTACTGAAAGAAATTGACGACTCAGACGGTGAAATCATCTTATTTATTGATGAAATTCATATGCTTGTCGGGGCGGGTAAGACGGACGGCGCGATGGACGCGGCGAATTTATTAAAGCCGGCTTTGGCGCGGGGCCACCTGAAATGTGTCGGGGCGACCACATTGGATGAGTACCGCAAACATTTGGAAAAAGATGCGGCCCTGGCCCGCCGCTTTATGACGATCACGACCGAAGAGCCGAGCGTTGATGATACAGTGTCGATATTGCGCGGGCTTAAGGATAAATATGAAGTTCATCACGGCATTCGTATTTCCGACGGTGCGATTATCGCTGCCGCTCAGTTGTCCCACCGTTATATTACAGAGCGGTTTTTGCCCGATAAAGCTATTGACTTGATGGACGAAGCGGCGAGCCGTTTGCGCATGGAAGTGGATAGCAAGCCCGAGGACCTCGATGAGATTGACCGCCGCCTTGTCCAGCTTAAAATCGAAGCTGAAGCCTTAAAGCGCGAAAAAGACGCTGCGTCCCAAGAACGGCTATCGCGGCGACAAGCGGAGGTTTTAGAGCTTGAAGCGCAATCTCGCGAAATGACGGCCATATGGCAGGCGGAGCGGGAGAAGCTCTCTCAAGCCAGCCAAAGCAAAGAGCAATTAGAGCAGGCCCGTTTTGCCCTTGAAGACGCTGTGCGGCGCGGGGATTATGAGCAGGCAGGACGTTTGCAGCATCATGATATCCCCCAATTAGAGGCGGCAGTGGCACGTCTTGAAACAGCGGACTCAGCCGATAATACGGGCGCAAATGATACAGCCGCAGATAATACAGCAGGGGAAACAGTGAACGCCAATGACATTGCGGCGGTGGTTGCGCGCTGGACGGGGATTCCGGCGGAAAAAATGCTCGAAGGGGAGCGCGAGAAACTTTTGAATATGGAAAAGGTTCTGGCCGCCCGTGTGGTCGGTCAAGATAAAGCCATAGCGGCGGTGTCCGATGCGGTGCGCCGCGCCCGCGCAGGGCTGCATGACCCGCAGCGTCCCATAGGGTCTTTCATGTTCCTTGGCCCCACAGGGGTCGGGAAAACGGAATTGACCAAAGCTTTAGCGGCCTTTTTATTTGATGATGATACGGCCATTACCCGTCTGGATATGAGCGAGTATATGGAAAAACATTCCGTCGCCCGTATGATTGGTGCGCCCCCCGGCTATGTTGGTTATGATGAAGGCGGGGCCCTCACAGAGGCGGTGCGCCGCCGTCCTTATCAAATCGTTTTATTTGACGAGGTGGAAAAAGCCCATCCAGATGTGTTTAATGTCTTGCTTCAAGTGCTCGACGAAGGCCGCCTCACCGATAGCCAAGGACGCACCATTGATTTTCGTAATAGCTTAATTGTCATGACCAGTAATATTGGCGCGCGGCATTTGCTAAATCTTGGGGAGGGCGACAGCGTCGAAGCCGCGCGCCTTGGGGTGATGGCAGAAGTCAATGCACATTTCCGTCCTGAGTTTTTAAACCGAATTGATGAAATATTACTGTTTGAACGGCTTAAGCCTGAGCATATGAACGCGATAGTGGATATTCAAATGAGGCGGCTTCAAGGCTGGCTAAAAGATAAATCCATTACTGTAGAACTCTCGGCCCAAGCCCGCGACTGGCTCGGTGAGCGGGGCTATGATGCCTCATATGGGGCGCGGCCTTTAAAGCGCGTGTTGCAAAGCCAGATACAAGATGCCTTGGCGAAGGCTTTACTGGCGGGGGATATTGCAGACGGAGCCCATATTGATGTGGACATTAAAGGTGGCAAGGCAGTTTTATCCGTGCGTGCATCATAGGTTTTACCGTTGCGCCGCCGTCTGGAACTGTTAGGTTATGGGCGCAATAAAGGTCGTTGTTATGGTACAGTCAAATCGTCAGGTTTTAAAAGTTGGCGCCGCCCAAGTGGGAACGTGCCTGTTTGATGCGGCGGCGACATTTGCTAAATTTGAAGATTATCTGACCCGCGCTAAAGAGGCGGGGCTTGATTTGCTTGTCTTCCCTGAAGCGTTCATTGGCGGCTATCCGAAAGGCATTAATTTCGGCGTAACAATCGGTGCGCGCAGCGCCGAGGGGCGGGAGCAATTTCGCCTTTATGCACAAGATGCGATTAAGCGCGGCTCCCAAGAAATGAGCGATATTCAAACCGCGGTAAAGGCTGCCGGGGTGAATATTGTGCTCGGCCTGATAGAGAAAGACGGCGGGACGCTTTATTGTGTGACGGCTGGATTTGACCGTAGCGGCGCGGTGTTATCTTGGCACCGTAAACTCATGCCAACGGCGATGGAGCGGGTGATCTGGGGGCGCGGCGCGGGGGATGATATGGACGTCGCCGATATGGAATTTGGCCGCGTCTCCTCTGCGATTTGCTGGGAGAATTACATGCCCCTTTACCGGACGCATCTTTATAGCCAAGGGCCGATTATTCATACCGCGCCAACGGTGGATGACCGCGATGTCTGGCTGCCGACCATGCAAATGATTGCCCTTGAAGGGCGCTGCTTTGTTGTGACGGCCTGTCAATATATGACCCGAGGCCACGCGGCGGCGGCGTGGTATAATCCGGTGCAGGGCATATCTGATGATACGATCTTAATTCGCGGCGGCAGCTGTATTATCTCGCCCATGGGCGAGGTTTTGGTCGCGCCCGTCTTTCATCAAGAAAGCCTTATAACGGCAGAGCTTGATTTAAATGATATTACCCGTGCGCAATTTGATTTAGATAGCCGCGGGCATTACACGCGGCCCGATGTGTTTGCACTGGATGTTAAAGTTTAAAGCTTATTCAATCAGGCGGACACTGGCCTTTCGGCGATTATTATTCGTATCTATGCTGCCTGTTTCACTGTCCGGTGCAGGCCGCCTTGCAGGGTTTAAGCGCGCCCAAAACTGCTCCATATCCCTGCGTGATGTGATTTGAGAAAAATATTCACTCTTTTCAACGCGGCATTGTGTTTGCTGCGCGGCGGTGCTCGCAACAAGGCAGCTATTGTCTACGGCAATTTGATTTGGGCCATAGCCAGATATGCTACCATTTGGTGAGGCGCAAATTTGATAAGGATTAAGGGCTTTATCATTGGCGATCTCAAGAGCCATAACATAAATTTCAATACCGTCATTCTTTGCTCGCTGGCAGGTTTCAATCAGGCGTTGGGTCTCTGTTGTACGGTCATATCCAATGTCAAATTTACCGTCACCCATAAAGACAATGGCTTTGCGGGCTTTATTTGAGTTTGTCTTGCTATCATTATTAAGCTGGGTAATAGCCGAATTAAATGATTCAACAGGTAATTTGCGGCGTTTGGGCTGCATGTTTTTTGTTTGCGCCGCTGTGCGCGCCCAGCCCGGCTTAAGCCCAACCTGATAACGGCGGTCTAGACCATCATTAAAAGGCATTAAAGCCGTGCGAATATTTTGCCGCATTCCTGGGTTAGTACGGGCCATTGTGTCAAGTCTGCGGTAAAAGTCATCGGCTGCCTCTTTAATGATATTAAGGCGTGATATTGGCACTTTACTGCTGCCCCCTCCAGTACTTCCGGCGCTTGATGGGCCCCCCGCCAGTGTAGCAGGCCCGTTCCTCCCGCCTAAGGGAGGGTTAAACCCTTCGCTAAGGTCTCCGGAAAACTCATTTAGCAGAGATAATGAATTATCTAAAACAAAAGCAATAGACAGTGGATGGTTTAAGTTTGATGAGTCTTGGATTTCATTATCTGTCCCCGGTGCTATAATTTCAGGGGGAATTGTGCCGGGGATGTTCTCACTCGCTGTCCCGTAAGCGGCTTTGCCTTCTGCATAAATTGACCAGTTTTTATGTCCAAATAAAGACATGATAAGATGGTCAGTTTTAGCCTCGGCTTTGACCCTAACTTCGCCGCTAAGCGGGTTGATATTAACTTTGGGCGCTGATGAAAGCTCTATGGTCTTTGTGTTATCCATTAAACTGGTAAGGGCGGCTTTACGGCGCTCTCCAAAAGAGGCTTCATCACCCAAACCAGATTTTGCAAGGGCGCCGGATATGGCGGCGGCATCAACGGCGGATTGTAAGTCGGATTTTAAAACATAATTGCGCTGGGCATCAATTCCAAGCCCCATAACCGAGACGGCAGTAATTAAAGAAATTGCGCCAATTAAAGAGAAATTCCCAGCTGTATTTTGCCAAAATGATTTTAAAGCGATATGGTTTTTCATAAGTTCTCACCCCTCGTTTGAACCGGATAGATTTCAAAACGTCTTGCGGCATTGGACATAAAGTGAAATCACAATAAAGGGGTTAAAATATAATATTAAAATTTTGTGAATGGATTGAAGTGAGACGGTGGTCCTTGAAAAAATGAGGTTTTTTAAAAAAAAATATATCTTATGTTTAATAAGCCCCTAATGATATCGGCTTTGTAATACGCATAAAATTTAGAGCCGTAATATGATATATGATAACATCCAAAAAGCCGTAAGCTTTATTAAGCCGTATCTTCATGGCCGTGTTGAAACCGCCCTTATCTTAGGCTCGGGCCTTGGTGGGTTAGCGGATGATATTAAAGGTATATCTATCCCCTTTCATGATGTTCCGGGCGTATTAAGCTCAACTGCGCCGCAGCATAAAGGCGCGTTTAAAATTGGCCGCCTTGAAGGCCGCAATGTAATGGCTATGCAAGGGCGGCTACATATGTATGAGGGCTATAGCCCGGCTGAGCTTGTCTTTCCTGTTCAGATCATGGTGGCCCTCGGCGCGCGGCAAATGATTATCACCAATGCTGCGGGCGGTATAGGGCCGCATTTCCAAGGCGGTGAGATTGGCCTTATTGAAGATCATATTAATTTACCCGGTATGACAGGAAACGATCCCCTGCGCGGCCTTCATGATGCGCATATGGGCGGTAGATTTACATCAATGAACGGGGCTTATTCAAAACGCCTAATTCACCAGACACAAGTCCTTGCGGAGAAACTTAACATCACGGCCAAACGCGGCGTTTATGCTTATGCTGCGGGGCCAAGTCTTGAAACGCCGGCGGAAATTCGCATGCTGCGCATGTTCGGCGCGCATATGGTTGGCATGTCCACAGTCCCAGAAGTTATTGCTGCGCGGCAAATGGGCTGTGAGATTTTAGCCCTCAGCGCGGTGAGTAATCTTTGCATTGATGATGTCAATTCGGGCCATGTAACCTGCGCCGAAGATGTGTATAAAGCCATGGAGACACTATCGCCCAAGCTTCACCGCCTGATTAAGGCGCTCTTGCCCTCATTCCCGTCTTAGACTAGGCTTAAACTATCATAGGAGGTCTGAATGGAATTAATCGCTGTTATTATTGGGCTTTTAATTTTGGCGGCCCCGGTAATGGCGATCATTGCCCTTGTCAAATTGAGCCGCCTTAAAGATGAAATGTCGGCCCTGCGCCGTGAACTAAACCTTTATATAATTCAAACTGGCGAAATCCCCCAAGGTAGGGCGTCACGGCCTAAGGCGGCCATGCCAGTAAGCCGGCGGGCGCAAAAAACGGCGGTCGAGCCCATGGCTACAGCAGAGCATACGCCCAAAACAGAGCCTATAACCAAAGCAGAGCCTGTGTCTGAAAAAGTGGTTAAGCCTTTGCAGACCCCAAAGCGCCCATCCGCAGCAAAGCTGCCAGGGCCTTCACTGGAGGAGAGAATTGGGTCCCAATGGTCGGTGTGGGTCGGCGGCACGGCGCTGGCGATTGGCGCGGTATTTCTTATTCGTTTCTCGATTGAATCCGGCGTATTTACTCCGGCCTTACGCCTTATGCTCGCGGTGGTTTTGGGCTTTGCCGCTATTGGCAGCGGGGAGTGGCTACGCCGTCATGACCATTTGTTAAAACCGGGTGCAGGCGGGAGAAATGTCCCTGTCTTTCAACAAGCCTATATCCCGGGGGTTCTAACGGGGATTGGCATATTCACCGGCCTTGGCGTTATTTATGCGGCCCATAATTTATACGGTTTTATTGGCCCAACGCCCGCCTTTATATTGCTGGGGATTATGTCTTTAGCGGGCCTCGGGCTTGGCTTGCTGCATGGGCCAAAACTCGCCGCCCTAGGCCTAATAGCGGGTCTTGCCGCGCCGTTTTTAATGCAATCAACGACGCCCAATTTGGCCGCTCTTTTGGGCTATCTTACCATCGTTAGCGCTAACGCCTTGTGGCTTGCCCAAAAACGCGGCTGGCATGGACTAAGTGTATTGACCTTATTTGGGCTTTTGCTTTGGGTGTTTATTACGCAGTTTATGGTAGAGGCTATGCCGTCCGGCGTGATGTGGGGTCTGTTCACCGCGCTGACTTATGGGGCATCTTTATGGACGACCTTACGGTATGAAGGGCCAGAGAAACCTGATTTTAAAACAAACTCTGCCCTTAATACGGGCGGCTTTGACCGCCGTTTATCGGCCTTGTGGACAGTCGGGCTTGGCCTTACATTATTAATGGCCTATCATTTCAACGCGCCCAAAGATATTATGTTTGGCGTGGGATTATGTTTTGCGGCTATGTTTACACTCGCCGGCGCGCTGTGGACGCGGTTTAATATACATATTTTGATCGGCGCGGCTATCACGAGTTTTCATGCGTTTTGGAGCGATATTAGCATTAATAGCGCTATGGGCCTCGCTGTCGTAACGGTTATTATTTTATGGGCATTATGCTTGCATGAAAGCCGCCGCCAGCGCGTTCAAGCACAAACACTCACCGCAGCTTTGGGGGATAGGTCTGTGCAATGGAGCGCAATATCGGCCTTTGCGCCGATTTTTATCTGGATGTCCTTATCAAAACAGCGCGGCGGAGGTGATAGTGTTCGGTCTAGCTTTCTTGATCTTAACGCCCTTGGTCTATCCGAAGGCGGGGTTTATATTTTCCTGGCTGCCCTTATGGGCCTCACAGCGGAGTTTTTATGGCGGCGCGCTGAGAAGCTGCCAACAAAAAATATTCCTCTAAACATATATGTTGCGGCGGCGGCTCTTGCCATATTAAGTGCTATTTTATGCGCGTTAAATTTGGACGTTCAATTTTACGCGGGGCTTTTGGGGGCCGCGGCGGCCATAGGGCTTTACTCTTTGCGCCCAGTATGGGTCCTGCGGCCCCTATTAGGCGGCGCCATAGTATTATCGCTTTATTTGGCTATTTTTCATCATATCCAAGGGGGTGATGTCGGGCGTCGTTATGTCGTCAATAGTCTGTGGATATATCTCGCTCTGCCAGCCGCGCTGAGCTATCTTGCGGCTAAGGTTTTAAGCAAAGCCGAAGACGACATATGGTCTGAGGGTCTTAAAGCGGCGGCCCTATCAAGCGCGGCTTTATTCATGGTTATGCAAATCCACCATGTCATGAATAAAGGCTATGTCCTCGCTACCAGCTTTAGCCTCGAAGAATTTGCGCTATTTGTTCTCACGGGGCTGTGTTTCACTTTGGGCAGCACATGGATGGAGCGCGGCGCGGCCCTGCCCGTTCACAAGCGCCCGCCTCATAAACAGTTTTTGCCGATCTTATCGATGGGGCTTTCGGGGCTCACCTTCGGTATTTTTGTCACCGCCATTGTGATAAAGCTCAACCCGTTATTGAACGCGGGCAGTGAGATTAAAGGCGTATTTATGCTAAATAGTCTTTTGTTGGCCTATTTACTACCGGCGGGGCTTCTGGGCGTTATTGCGCTTTGGTCACGGCATAGCCGCCCAGCGATTTATGTGCGCAGCGCGGCCGGGCTCGGCTTGCTCTCATTTATGCTTTATATTACCTCCTCTGTGCGCCATATGTTTTCAGGGGCGGCGATTAGTCTCTTTGCAGCGGCCCCGCGCGGGTTTGAACTTTACGCCATTAGCGCCGCATGGCTCATGGTCGGGATAAGCTTATTGGTCTTTGGGCTGAAAACGCGCCGCCGGGATGTGCGTATTGTGTCAGGGGTGATTATTATCATTACCGTATTAAAAGCCTTCTTGATAGATATGGCCGGACTCGAAGGTGTCTTGCGGGCGATGTCATTTGTTGTCTTAGGCCTTATTTTGATCGTCATTGGGCGGGTTTATCAAAAACTTATTTTTAAAGGCGCAACACCTGAAACGCCCTAAACAGCTAAGGATTTAAAGGGATAGGGGCCAGAGTGATAATTATTGACTGATAGGTCTTTGCTGATAATTCTCTCTTGTAAGCGCAAGCTTTTTTCGCCATAGAGACGATGGAAGATTGGCTTGGACAAAATTGTCGCCAACCCGGTCAGGGCGGGAACGCAGCAGCCGTAACGATTTCTTTTTGGGTCAGGTTTCAGTCTTCCACTTTTATTTTTTAAATCTGTCATCTTAAGCCCTTAAAACATGTAAATTTTACGCAGGCTTAACCATAACGGTTTATTCTCTCTTATATTTTTTCCTATATGTATTTTGGAATACTATGGGGCGTTCACAAATAATACAGAGTGAATCATATGTATCTCAATAAAAGTCATCCTCGGTGTTTCGGCCGGTTTCTAAATAACGAATCAGGAAATTTTTCGATATTACTAGGCGTAGTCATTAGCGCTTTATTGTTAACAACAGGTGCCACCGTAGATTACATAGACGGCACAAATGCTCAACAAAGGTTACAAAACTTTGCTGATAGAGCTTTAATTGACGCGGTTGCATCAAGTGAAGACGATCGTTCAGAATTGAAAAAGCGTATTAGATTGTCTTTAGCAGAAGATATTCCGACCGCAGAAGTAGATGTTCAATTTTTTGGCCCCGACAATAAAAACGTTAGAGTTAGCGCCAAATACCAGAAAGATCTCCTTATAATGGGTGCTTTTGGTTTTGAGCCCATTGATGTAACTGCACTCGCAGAAGCTGTAATTCCAACGGATGGCTTTAAATTGAATTTGGCTCTCGCTCTTGATACGACATTATCTATGGCTGATTTTGGCCGTATAGATGATCTAAAGATAGCCGCGACGGAGCTTGTGGATACGGTCAGCCGATCAGCGGTTAATCCAGGGGATGTTAAAGTTAGCATGGTGCCGTTTTCTGAATATGTTCGTATTGATGAATCTAATCGGGGCGCAAGTTGGTTGGAAATTCAACCTGAAATACCGCTTAGCTATACTGTATTGGATGAGGATAAATCTGTAAATTGCGTGTCTTCAAGTGGTGAAAATTCCGCGACCGTTTGTCAAGTTTCTGTATATAAGACGATCACTGAACCCACCCGGTGGGAAGGTTGTATGGGCTCACGAAAAGACGGGGCTCATTTATATCCCGAATATGGTGGTAAATTGCTTCAAGGTACATCGCATTCCTCTAATTGTCATGGCGGTTACAACGCCATGATGCCTTTAACAGAAAACTTTCCTAAAATTAAAGATGCCATAGATTCCTTAGAAACGATTGGAAATACATATATCCCAGCTGGAATAATGTGGGCTTGGCGAACTTTGGATTATAGATTGCCTTTTGACGAAGCTAAATTTTCAAATCAGCAAGAGACGCGGAATGTTTTGCTGTTAATGACAGACGGTACAAATTCAGTGACATTAAATGGTGAGCGTGCGGATTTTAATGGTATATATCATTGGAATAATTTGACAGCTGATCGAATTGAAGATGATAAAATAGAAGCGAATAAGATAACTTTAGAAATTTGTGATTCAATAAAACATGCTGGTATTGAAATTATCACAATTCCACATGAAGTGAATGATTCTGATACGCTTGATATACTCAAATCTTGTGCGTCATCTGAAAGCTTTTTTATCCCGACATTCTCGGGCGATGAACTCAAGGAAGCCTTTAGAAATGTGGGAACGAACTTAGCCGTTAAGGCGAGACTAACCCGTTAAACAAGGCTTTAAATGTCATAATATATTCTTCAATTCGACATTTTACATATGACCCCGCTTCGTTATAAGTGCGTTTATGTCAGATGAAAGTCCTCAGCACGCCTATCAGGTTTTGGCGCGAAAATATCGCCCGCAAAGCTTTGAAGATATGATCGGCCAAGAAGCCATGGTCACAACCTTGACCAATGCGTTTAAAGCCGGCCGGGTGGCCCATGCCTTTATGATGACTGGGGTGCGCGGGATTGGGAAAACCACCACAGCGCGGCTATTGGCGCGGGCACTGAATTACCACAGTGATGACAATGACGGGCCAAGTACGGATTTTTCCAAAATAGGCCATCATTGCGAACGGATTATGGCGTCAAACCATATGGATGTTTTGGAAATGGATGCGGCCTCTCGCACGGGGGTTGAAAACATGCGTGAGCTTTTGGACGGGGTGCGCTATGCCCCGGTTGAGGCGCGCTATAAAGTTTATATTATCGATGAGGTGCATATGCTCTCAACGGGGGCATTTAATGCGCTTTTAAAAACCCTCGAAGAGCCGCCGGATCATGCCAAATTTATCTTTGCGACAACGGAAATCCGTAAAGTCCCAATTACGGTTTTATCTCGCTGCCAGCGCTTTGACCTGCGCCGGGTGGATGCCGATGTGCTTGCGGCGCATTTGAAAAGGATTTGCGAAAAAGAGTCCGTTGCAGTGAGTGATGACGGCCTTGCGCTGATTGCCCGCGCCGCCGAAGGTTCTGTCCGTGATAGCCTGTCTTTGCTTGATCAAGCGCTGGTTCAATCAGCGGGCGGTGAGCCAATCGGCGCGGGTCAAATCCGCCATATGCTGGGTCTTGGGGACCGGAGCCGTATTTTTGATTTATTTGACCATGCGGCGCGCGGACGGGCACAAGACGGTCTTAGCGAGCTTGCCAGTCAA
This sequence comes from uncultured Caulobacterales bacterium, assembly GCA_937928165.1. Lineage (GTDB taxonomy): Bacteria > Pseudomonadota > Alphaproteobacteria > Caulobacterales > Maricaulaceae > CALFVT01. The sequence goes on along the minus strand of CALFVT010000006.1, from coordinate 45,564 downwards.
TACCGGGACGGGGCAGACCCAGTGATTATCATGCGCGATCTTTTGGATATGTGCCATGAAATTTCCCGTGCAAAAGCGATGGGGGCAGCGGCGGGATTTGATGCCGCGCCGGACCAAATTGCGCGCATGCAGGCCTTGGCCGCAGACTTAACCCAGGGACAACTCGCGCGGCTTTGGCAGATTTTAACCGCTGATTACAGCGCGGTGCGGCTTGCGCCTGTGCCTTTGGCCGCGGCAGAGATGTCGATTATTAAACTGGCCAGTGCGGCGGAGGTGCCGCCGCCTGAATTAATTGCCTCTATCTTATCGGAGATTAAGTCCGGAAATTTTAACCATCCGGGTCTGAAAAACTTAAGCAGGCCCGGATTAAAAGCGCCCCTAGAAAATGCCGCAGGGCCGTCACCATCTGCGCCGCAAAATCGTGATGTAGAACCAGATAATAATCTTGATAATAATATAACCGATATTCACACCGCGCCGCCGAAACCTGCGGCAACTTCCGCGCCAAACGCGGCGCTAAAACCTGTACCCGAAACGGCATCAAATTTTGAAAGTTTCGAAGCCTTAGTTGAGGCGTTGCCAAAGGAAAAAATCGGAATTAAATCTGATATTGACCGTCATTTTCGCCTAGTTAGCTTTCGCCCTGGTCATTTGCGCATTTCAAAACTTAAAGCCGCGCCGCCGTCTTTAATCGGGCGCGCAGTTGACGCTTTCACAGACCTGACTGGAGAGCTTTGGGTCATTGATATTGCCGATGAGCCGGGGGCGGAAACCCTAAAAGAAAAACGTAGGCGTGAGGATAAAGAGCGAGCGGAGAAAGATAAATCTCACCCGGCCTTTAAACATGCTCTGCTGAAAGAGGCTAAGCTTATTGAAATTCGCAGCACGGCCCCTACATCCACCTAATAGCGCTGTAAGGCGCGAGATTTAAGGATAGATCATGAAAGATATTATGGGCCTGATGAAACAGGCAAAAGACATGCAGGCCAAAATGGAAACGGCCCAAGCTGAAGTTGCGGATATCGTTGTTGAAGGCGGCTCTGGCGGCGGGCTTGTGACGGTGCGGCTTGCGGGCGGCGGCAATATGAAAGGGCTGAGTATTGACCCGTCACTGCTGAGCGGTGAAGAGGCAGAGATTGTCGAAGACCTGATTGTCGCAGCCTATCAAGACGCCAAGGTTAAACTCGATGAGGCCCAAGCGGAAAAAATGAAATCGGCCTTTGGCGGGTTAGAGCTTCCGCCCGGTATGAAAATGCCGTTTTAACGGTCATTGAGCATAATGGTTTATATGTGCGGCTTTTGCGCCGCGCGGGTTTCGGGGTATAGATAGAGCGAATCAAGAGCTTTTATGACCCCGAAAACTGCCAGCCCCGAAATTGAACGCCTAATAAGTCTTTTGGCTAAATTGCCGGGGCTTGGGCCGCGTTCTGCGCGGCGGGCCTCCCTTGAACTGATTAAGAAAAAAGATAGCCTCATGGCGCCTTTGACCGAGGCTATGGCTGTGGCCATGCGCAGCGTTACCGCTTGTGAGCAGTGCGGGAATATTGATACGCAAAACCCCTGCCATATCTGCGAAGCGCCGGGGCGTGATCCGAGTATTATCTGCGTGGTTCAAGACGTTGGTGATTTATGGGCCATGGAGCGGGCGGGGGCCTTTCGCGGCCGGTATCATGTGCTGGGCGGAACTCTATCGGCCCTTAACGGGGTGCGTCCTGATGATCTGAATATAAGTTCTTTATTTGCGCGGGTAGAGGCGCAAGAGTTGAAAGAAGTTATTTTGGCCATGAACGCAACCGTCGATGGCCAAACTACCGCTCATTATATTACCGATAAGATCGAAGCGAGCGCGGTAAAAATTACGCGGCTGGCCCACGGCGTGCCCGTCGGCGGGGAGCTAGATTATTTAGATGACGGCACAATTACGGCAGCGCTCAACCGCCGCACACCATTTTAATCTATAGCTTGTCTTTAATCTAAAGCTCATCAACTACCGATGTGCCTTTGCCGACGCGCCCACATGTCCACTCCCAAACTTCGTGGAGGCGGAGCTTGCCGTTTTTAAGGAGTTCCGGGCGGGAACGGCCTTTACCGGAGTAAATCTCGCCGTCTCTGTCCATATGGTGATAGACGAAATCAATATGGCCGCCGGGGCCAATCCAGCCCAGCATATGGCCAAATTCGATCTCGCCGCCGGAATAGGTTGCCGTTAAGCGGTCGTGATGTTGCTGATATTGAAAAATTGTATCACGGCTAACTTGGCCGCCGCTTGAATTTTCTGTGGTGCGAAATAACCGCCCGCCGTAATAAATACTCATGACCCAATTTGCCGTTTATTTATTGCGTTATCGGGCAGAAGGTCATTATTATTGTCTTCGAGGTCAAGGCTTTCTATCTTATCGGCGCGTTTTGTAATCTTCTCCGTGGAGATACGGATATTGCGAATATCTTCAGAGCTTTGATTGAAATGGGTTTGCAATTTTGCCACCCGCTGATCAAGGCGGTCAACATCTTTGGCCATAGCTGCCACCTCATTTTGGATGATATGGGCCTGCTCGCGCATTTGCGCATCGCGCATCACAGCGCGAATCGTATGCAGCGTGGCCATAAAACTTGTCGGGGAGACAATCATCACTCGCTTTTGGAAACTATCATCAATTAGCTGCTGAAAATGCGTGTGAAGATCAAGATAGATCGCCTCGCTCGGCAGGAATAACAGCGCAATATCATGAGTTTCGCCGCGGATGAGATAGCGCTCTGAAATGGCTTTGACATGCGCTTTAATATCGCGGATAAAATCACGCTGAGCGGCCATGCGGTCAAATTCATTGTCTGCCGCATTCATACGCCGCCAACTCTCAAGGGGGAATTTACTATCCACCGCTAACCCTCCTTGGCCATTGGGTAGATCGATTAAGGCATCCACCCGCTTGCTATTGGACAAGGTGGCCTGAAAGCGAAAACTATTGGGGGGTAGGAAATCCCGAATCATATCTTGCATTTGGGTTTCGCCAAATGTGCCCCGGCTTTGTTTATTCGACAAGAGCCGCTGCAAGCCCGATACTTCCCCGGTCAAAGCTTCGATATTTTTCTGCGCCCGGTCAATCAAAGCAAGGCGCTCATGGAGCTGTTTCAGGTTTTGGCTACTGCGCTCCTGGGTTTCAGATAAGCTTTGGCCAACTCGCACAGAGACTTGATCGAGCCGCGCATCCAGGCTCTCGCGAAACACTGCTTCGCGCTGCACGCTATCCTCGGCCATTTGCGCCAGCCGCCCCTGCAAGCCCGCCTGTTTCTCCGACATATCCGCCAGATGTGCGCGCAATGCCTTCGCGCCAAATTGGGAGACAAACAACGCCCCAATCGCCCCAATCAACATTAGGGCCAATCCTAAAATTAACTCGATTAAAGTCAGTGATAAATCACCATATGTTATCAAAGGCTCCATATCCACATAGTTTCATGATTTGTTCTTCTTGGCGAGTCCTTTTTGTCAGCGGCGCGATGGCGTGCGGACAAAAGGGGCTTTACATTATTCAAGACCTAAATCCGTCTTTCCGCCCATCCCGGCGCAAGTCAGGATCTCTGGCGCGCTATCTTAAGAGATTCCGGCTTTCGCCGGAATGGACGGGGGGGGGGGAGTAGAGGGAATATGAAAATAAGGAAGTGAGTTAGTAGAGTTGAGTTGTATATCCTTCGAGACGCGCTGACGCGCTCCTCAGGATGAGGGAAGAGTAAGAATAAATAAGACTATAAAAGGTGAGCGAATGTATAGCGGGATAACAAAGCGTAACTTTAGGAGAAATAAAATTATGCGGTTTCGGCGTGATGGTATCAGGTTATATTAATAACGTGTATAATTATTCTTCCCTCCCGCCCATCCCGGCGCAAGCCGGGATCTCTGGCGTGTTATCTTGAGAGATTCCGGCTTTCGCCGGAATGAGCGGAGTAGGGGCTAAGATAGAGTGTGGGGGCGTATAACGATAGATTTACGTTACTCGCGTCTTGCTTTTAACTTACCCTCATCCTAAAGAGCGCGTTAGCGCGTCTCGAAGGATATGTAATCTAAACCCAAACTCAAACCCAACTCATTCTAATCTCCCTCAATTAAATCCACGCCCTTAACGTCTGTGATAAACTTGGCCCATCACCTTTTGGGATAGGCATGTGCACGTTGGCTAGCTGTAAGGGTGATGGCATTTGCGGCAAACTGGGCGGCTTGACCTTCGCTTAAGTGCCGCCGTACTTTGGTCAGAGCGGATAGCTCCATTCCGGTCCTGAACTGCGCAAAAAGATGTCGCCGCGAAGCCTGCGCTTCGTAAAACACGTCATAATTGGTATCCATCGAGGCGCACTCGCTTCGCGGCTGTCCATTAAATTCGCCTTCCACGCGGCATGGTTTCATGCGGCGCATTTTCTGCTGGGCGGTTGGTTATGAAATTTATTTCACTTGGCGGCGGTCTCTGTTATGCTCTTGAAAAATATAACGGGAGATTGGCATGCGGCTTTCACATTTATGCATTACGGCGGCGATAAGCGGATTATTATGGGGCTGCGGTGCGCAAACCCACGGGCCTGATCACACCCATAATAACCCGGCCCAACAGGGCAAAGACGCGGCCGCCAATAAGGCCGACCTAGCCTTTGAAACCTTGCTAGATCAACATTGGAATTGGAGTCTCTCCCTCTCGCCGGTCTTTGCGACCTCTTTGGGGGTGCGCGATTATGACGATCAATTAGACGATCCGTCCTTGGCCGCCTATGAGGCGCGGATTGTAACCACAAAATCCTATCTTGATGATTTTAAATCTATAGATGTTGCCGCCCTGAGCGCGGATAATCAGCTCAATCACAAGCTCATAACCCTCGAGCTTGAGACCGCGATTGAAGCCTCACAATTTGGCGGGAAATATATGATTATGACCAACCGCGGCGGCCCGCATCTCACGGTGACGGGCATGGCCTCGCGGCTGCCTTTTTATAATCCGGCGGACTTTCAAAGCTATATCGCTCGCCTCGGCGTCATCCCGAGTTATATGAGCAAAGCCACAGACCGCCTGCGCGCGGGGCTTGACGCCGGATGGTCGCAGCCCTGTGCGCCCATGCGCGGATTTGAAAGCTCCATTGACACCCATATCGTTGATGATCTTCAAGACAGCGTCTTCATGGCCCCGTTTGAAACCAAACCCAAGACCATGAGCGAGGCGACTTTTAACAGCTTTAAAACCAAGGCCGAGGCGGCGGTGAAAGATCAAGTCATTCCGTCCCTTGAAACCTTCAGAGATTTTTACGTCAGCGATTATGCGCCGAAATGCCAAAAACAAGTCGGTACATCGGCCATGCCGGGCGGGGCGGAATATTACGCCCACCGGGTAAAAATGTTCACCACCACTGACCTGACGGCGGATGAAGTGCATAATATTGGCTTGTCCGAAGTGAAGCGCATTCGCGCTGAAATGGATGAGGTCCAACAACAAGCGGGCTTTAACGGCACGTTTAAAGAATTTCAAAATTATCTGCGCACCAACCCAGAATTTTACCCGAAAACAGCTCAAGAACGTATGGATATTGCGGCGGTGATTTTAAAGCGCATGGACGGCCTTTTGCCGGAGCTATTTACCAAATTCCCGCGCATGCCTTATGGCCTGAAAGAAATCCCCGCCGATATTGCCGAAAAAACCACGACGGCCTATTATAACCGTCCGTCGGGGGATGGCTCGCGGGCTGGGTTTTATTTTATTAATACCACCAATCTCGACAAACGCCCGCTTTATGAAATGGAGGCCCTGTCCCTCCATGAAGCGGTGCCGGGCCATCATTTTCAGCTCGCCTTGGCCCAAGAATTACCGCTCCCGAATTTCAGGAAATATGGCGGTTTCACCGCTTTTTCCGAAGGCTGGGGGCTTTATTCTGAACGGCTTGGGCTGGATGTTGGGTTTTATAATACGCCCTATACAAATTTTGGGCGGCTCTCCTATGAAATGTGGCGCGCCTGCCGCCTTGTGGTCGATACGGGCATGCACTCCAAAGGATGGACGCGGCAACAGGCCATAGATTTTATGGCCGATAATTCGGGATTGTCCCTGAAGAATATCGAGAACGAAGTTGACCGCTATATCACATGGCCCGGACAAGCGCTCGCCTATAAAATCGGAGAGCTTAAAATTCGCGAGCTGCGGAGCTTGGCGGAAAAAGAGCTTGGCGAAAATTTCGACATCCGAACCTTCCACGACGCGGTGCTCGAAAACGGCGCCGTGCCGCTGTCGGTGCTAGAGGAGAAGATCAAGGCATGGATTAAGGCGCAGGGGTAGGGGAGGGTTTTGACTTACTCTTACACTACTCTTTATTTTTTCCAAAAAGTTCAGGGGCAATTATGTAAGTGAGTATAAGTAAGGCCCATATTAAAAATATAGCTGTTAATTTCCAGCCGAATATATTGACGAAGGGATTGGTATTCCATTCAAGAAGGCCGTCGAGCATTGTCCATAATTGTAAGGGTACGTATATGTATAGGATTAATAATAATACGTGCTTTTTACGATTATCCATAAAGGCTTTCACGACATATAGTTTTTAGGCGAGTTACAATTATACTTTTAATCAATAACGTTTTTTACTGAAACGTCTTTTACTGAGAAACTTTATGACAGATAAATTTTAAAATTATAACCCGCCTTGTAAGTTGAGATGTTAACAGGCTTAGCTTTAAGCATTCCCGACTCGCTTTTTAGCGCTGTAGCCTTTACATAGCTCCCATGCGCTTTGGTGAAAATTTCATGGATGAGCTTAAATCCCGCGTCCGGCCTTCGGACGTGGTGGGGCGCTATGTGAAGCTTAAACGGCAAGGGCGGGAATATGCGGGGCTCTCGCCTTTTACCAATGAGAAAACCCCGAGTTTTTTTGTCAATGATGAGAAAGGGTTTTACCACTGTTTTTCCTCCGGCAAACATGGGGACGCGATAAGTTTCCTCATGGAGGTGGAGGGGCTAAGCTTTCCCGAAGCGGTGGAGCGGTTGGCGGGATTAGCGGGTATGGAAATGCCCAAATCTGACCCCCGCGCAGAGGAGCGGGCACGGGCGAATAAACAGACGATCTCGTGGATGGAGCGGGCGCAGGAATTTTTTGCCAAATCCCTCATGCGGGAGGCAGGTGCTGAGGCGCGGGCTTATTTGAAAGATCGCGGCCTCACCCGCACAGCCGCGGAGGCCTTTGGGATTGGCTATGCGCCCGATAGTTTTGACGCTCTGAGAGGGGAGCTGTTGCAGCAAGGGGCGGATGACGCAAAATTAATCGAGGCAGGGCTTTTGATTAAGCCTGAGCAATCGGGAAAAAACCCGTGGGATAGATTTCGAAACCGCATTATGTTTCCCATTCATGATGCGCGCGGGCGGCTGATTGCCTTTGGCGGGCGGGCGCTATCGAAAGAGCAAAAGGCGAAATATCTCAACTCGCCGGAAACACCGATCTTCCAAAAGGGGCAGGTGCTTTATAATTACCCCAAGGCCCGCAAAGCTTTGGCCGCGCCGAATAACTCGCGCCGGGGGTTGATTGTCTGCGAAGGCTATATGGACGTGATTGCTATGGTGCGGGCGGGCTTCCCCGAAGCGGTCGCGCCCCTTGGTACGGCTTTGACCGAGATGCAGCTCGATCTGCTGTGGCGGGCGGGGGATGCGCCGATCTTGTGTTTTGACGGGGATAAAGCTGGGCTGCGGGCGGCGTACCGCTCGGTGGAGCGGGCCTTGCCGCTGCTTAAGCCGGGTCGGACATTGTGGTTTGCGCTTTTGCCGGATGGTCAAGACCCGGATGATTTACTACGGGCCAAAGGCGCGGCCGCCCTGCAAGAGGTCTTAGATGCGGCCCGCCCGCTCGTCGATATGGTCTGGCAGGGGGAGCTCGCGAAATCGCCGCTGAAAACCCCCGAAGATAAGGCGGGGCTGAAAGAGCGGTTAATGCAGGCGAGTTTTCAGATTGCCCATGACGGCGTGGCGAAAGAATACCGCACAGCGCTGCTAAATAAATTTGACGCAGCTTATGGCTGGAAAGCAGGACAAAAACATGGCGGCGGGCAAAGACGTCCGCAGCGCGCCGATCCGGTGCTGGTTCAAACCATGAAGCCCGACGCCATGCAGGCCGCGCGGGAGCGGCGCTTGGTTGGGGCCGTTTTGCAGTGGCCAGGCATATTAGATTTTATCGATGAGCGGTTTTTTAGCCTGAATTTTAGCGGCGCTGGGCTGAATGATTTACGTGATTGTGTAGAATCTCTTTATATCTCAAGAAAAGCTGTTGATAAACAGGCCCTCCATGCCCATATAGAGGCTCAAGGGCTCTCTGGGCCTTTGCGGGTGCTTGTCCGTGAACGGACTGTCTTAACGGCAGCCATGGGCGGCAAGCAGGCAGATTTGGCACAACGTGCGGCGCTCTGGATAGATGAAGCCGACACCCAAGAGGGACGACGCCAAACAGACGCCGCAAGGACAGAGGGTATAAACCGAATGGCAGATGCTCTTCGGTCGGGTAATTCAGAGGCGATGAAACGTCTTATGCGGGCTGACAAGGCCTCGCGAAATTAGGGATAATGCGCAAGCTAATACCGCGCAAAGCGACATAGACGAAGAGCCTGCCTGTGCCAGACGCAGCGGGCTTTTCTGACTGGAGACACAAATATGGCGAAAGCCGCGACTGACGCTGCTAAGGCAGACGAAAAAAAAGACCTCAAAGACGCACAGGCCGCTGATACAGCCCCGAAGGCTGAGAGTGCCGCCACGCAGAAAAACTTGCTCGATATGGATAATATCGAGGTTAAACGCATGTTGGCAGTCGCAAAAAAAAGCGGGCTTATTCCGACGTCCAAGCTTAATGAACATATTGAAATGGAAAAGGCCACGCCGGACGCCATTGAGATTATGCTCGCTCAGCTCTCCGATCTTGGCATTTCTGTCATTGATGACAAAGATGAAGGGGATACTTCGGCCAATACATTGGCGCGTACCCGCACAACTGCCGTCAAAGGCGGGAACTCCAAAGAAGAGCTTGACCGCACGGATGACCCGGTTCGCATGTATCTTCGCGAAATGGGCACGGTTGAGCTGCTGTCCCGTGAAGGTGAGATTGCGATTGCCAAGCGCATAGAGGCGGGCCGCGACACGATGATTAAAGGGCTGTGCGAGAGTGCGCTGACTTTTGAAGCGATGATGGTGTGGCGCGAAGAGCTGGATGAAGGAGATATCCTGCTCCGTGATATTATCGACCTTGATACCACTTATAATCGCTCGATTGGGAACATCCAAGAAGACCGCTCCGGTGCGGCTGTGCGGCGCGAAAAGATTGAGCGCGGCGAAATTGAAGCCACTGAAGAAGATTTAAAGCCGCGCGATGACGGCCCAAAACTGCCTGTCCGTAATTATAAAGAGGGCGAAAAGCCCATTGATGATGATGACGAGGATGAGGACGACAAGACCAATCTCTCTATGGCGTCAATGGAAGCGGAGCTGCGCGAAGGGGTAATGGTCACTTTGGACAGTATTGCCCGTGATTTTGGCCGATTCCAGAAACTCCAGCAAATGCTCATTAATGCGCGGTTGTCTGGCCGTAAAATGCGCAAGCCGCAGCTTGAAGAATATGAAAAAATCCAAATTCAAATCATTGAAGAAATTAAATCGCTACAGCTTAATAATGCGCGGATTGATGCCCTGATTGAGCAGCTCTATGCGATTAATAAGCGCTTTATTTCCCTTGAAGGGCGGCTTATGCGTCTGGCCGATGGGAATGGCGTACCGCGCCATGAGTTTCTTGAAAGCTATTTGGGCTCGGAGCTTAAACCGGACTGGCTTGATAATATGGAAGGCCAATCCGAAGCCTGGACGCGCTTTGCTAAACGCGAACGGACATCTGTTGAAAAAATTCGTGAAGAAATTGCGGTACTGGCCCAAGAGACCGGCGTTCCTGTTGATGAATTTCGCCGTATTGTGCAAACGGTGCAAAAAGGGGAGCGCGAAGCGCGCCAAGCGAAAAAAGAAATGGTCGAGGCCAATCTGCGCCTCGTGATTTCGATTGCAAAGAAATATACAAACCGTGGTTTGCAATTTCTTGATTTGATCCAAGAAGGCAATATTGGCCTGATGAAGGCGGTAGATAAGTTTGAGTATCGCCGCGGTTATAAATTCTCGACCTATGCAACATGGTGGATTCGCCAAGCAATTACCCGCTCTATTGCCGATCAAGCGCGAACCATTCGTATTCCGGTGCATATGATTGAAACGATTAATAAAATTGTGCGTACATCCCGCCAAATTTTACATGAAATTGGCCGCGAAGCGACGCCGGAAGAACTGGCGGCAAAGCTCTCTATGCCGCTGGATAAGGTTCGTAAAGTGATGAAAATCGCCAAAGAGCCGATTTCGTTGGAAACGCCGATCGGGGATGAGGAAGACAGCCAACTTGGTGACTTTATTGAAGATTCAAATGCGATTTTGCCCATTGATGCGGCCATTCAGTCCAATCTGCGCGAAACCACCACGCGGGTTTTAGCCTCGCTAACCCCGCGTGAAGAGCGGGTTTTGCGCATGCGCTTCGGCATTGGTATGAACACGGATCATACCCTCGAAGAGGTCGGCCAGCAATTTAGCGTCACAAGGGAGCGGATTCGCCAAATCGAAGCCAAAGCCCTGCGGAAGTTGAAACATCCATCGCGGAGCCGTAAACTCCGCAGTTTCCTCGATCAATAGAGACTTAACACGGAGCCGTTAAGCCCCGTTTCAGCTTTTACCGCAACTAGCCTTTGATCTCATAGGTCAAATGAACGGTTACGCTGAGGTTTTGCTCCCCGGCGGAAATTGGGGTTTGCGCAGTGTCAATGGCTTGGGAGCGAGCATAAGCGATAGGCGGCGGATGCGCGATAACCGATTGATCTTCGGACATCGCTGTGAGGCGGCCCAAAGTGACGCCGGCGGCTTTGGCCATAGCTTCGGCCTTGGCTTTGGCCGCTTTAACGGCTTTTTCGCGGGCCTGTGCTTTTGCCGTTTCGGGCTCGGAGATGGTGAAGTTGACATTATTAATATTATTCACCCCGGCCTTAACAAGAGCGTCAAGCATGGGGCCGACCTTGTCAATATTTACTGCGGTGGCTGTGATGGTGTTGCGCACGTCATAGCCGTTGATCTTTGGGCTGCGGCGGTCTTGGTAACTATAACGGGGGTTAAGTGATAATTGTGATGTTTGAATATGGCGTTCTTCAATACCGGCGCTGCGCAGCTGCTCAAAGGCGCGGTGCATAAGCTCTGCATTGGCGCGCATGGCGTCATTGGCGCTCTCGCCTTGGCTGACAACCCCTGCGGAGATGCGGGCACGGTCTGGGGCTTGGTTAACTTGGCCAATGGCAGAGACAGAGATTTGCGGCGCAGCTTGAGCATTGGAGGTAATATAAGTTGGTCCGCCGGAATTACAGGCGGTCAAAGATAGAGCGCAAATGAGGGTTGCTGGCACTCGTTTTTGTATGGGTTTACGGAAAAATGTCATATGAACCTCCTTGTGAAATTAAACCATAACGCGGGTTTAATGAATAAACCATAGCTGCGCTGTTCATATTATGCTCAGGCATTTTCGCCTGTGATTTTTTATAAATTGCCTCTTTTAACTGCGCCCATCGCAGGCTATATAGCCGCTTCATAATCTTATGACCAATGGGGGGATAGCTCAGTTGGTTAGAGCCGTCCGCTCATAACGGATTGGTCGGGGGTTCAAGTCCCTCTCCCCCTACCAAGATTAATATTCATTATGGCGATTATAATAAAAGGGTAGTGAACGCCGATGAGAAATATAGCGATTAGGCTATGAGCTCCGCGCCTGATTATGGCTTATAAGCAAGGCCAAACTGTTATTTAACACAAAATTCACCGAGAGGTGATGTGATTTCACGGAACGCTTGTGCCATGTAGGCGTTATTTGATATGAGTCTATTGGGCGCGAAAAGAATGACAGTTCTTGTTCATTATAGATTTTTTAATACACTACTTAATTATGACATATTTTCCAAATATATCATAATCCTAAGATATGCCGCTTGAAGGATAGATCACATGTTACGACGTTTTGTTGTTATTTTTACCTTTTTCACCGCGCTCATTGCGGCCGGTTTTGTGCAAGCACAAGACGAGCCTGATAGCTTTTTAATCACCATATCTGATCAAGTTTTGGACGTTGTTAAAGAAAACCGTAGTGGTTATAAAGAAAACCCCGAAGTTTTACAAAAGGCTTTGCTTGATACCCTTGAGCCAGCGGTTGATTTTGATGCCTTTTCGCGCGGCGTGATGGGATCTTATTACAAAGATGCCAACCCGGCCCAGCGCAATAAATTTGTTTCTGCTTTTAAAGCTACGCTCGTTGAGCTTTATACTCAAGGGCTTGTCTCGACCGAAGTTGACGATATTAAAATTGAAGATACGAATAAACGCTCTGATACGTCCGCTAGCGTGACCATGCGGATTACGTCAAAAGATCAAAACTCATATAAAATTCAATATAGCCTTCGCAGAAATGACGATGCTTCTTGGAAAATTCGTAACCTTATCGTTGACGGGGTCAATGTCGGGCTCACTTACCGCAATCAGTTTAAAAGCGCGATGGAAACAGAAGATGGTAATCTTGAGCGTGTCATTGAAATCTGGCCGCAGATTATTGGAAATGACAAATAACGTTGTGCCTGTGCCTAAGCCGCTTTGGCGGGCTTAGGCTTGTAAAATAGCATTAATAAGCTCGGGAGTACGGCTAAATTGACGATAAGTGAAACGGCCATTGCTAGGGCGGTTAAGAGCCCAAAATAAATCGTCGGAATAAAATTGGATAATCCCAAAACAGAGAAACCAACAATCACCGTGGCCGATGTGAAATAAAGCGCAAAACCAATACTACCGTGGCTGGCTTTGATCGAATCTTGCACGCTTAATCCATTGCTAATTTCCGTCTTAAAACGATGCAAATAATGAATGGCATTATCAACCCCAATCCCAATGATGATCGCAGCAATCGTAATTGTCATCATATCCAGCGTGATATTCATAAAGCCCATAAAGCCTAAAATAACAATCGCGGATAATAAATTCGGCAGTACCCCTATCGCGGCCAAGCGGAATGATCGCATCAACATTAAAAACATAATAAACGTCACCAGAACCACAAGGCCAATGGTGGAGAGCTGTGATTGATATAGCCCTTTGAGCATATTATTAAAAAACACATTTATGCCTGTAACGCGGATATTCTCTGGAGCAAAGCCAAGCTCGCTTACGGCATAGTCTTCAATGCCTTTAATCAAAGTATCACGGGAATGGCGCGGCGCGGTTTCTTTCATTCGTAAAGATATACGCATGATCCCTTTATCGGGCACGCTATAAGGACGTAAAAACTCATTGCGCAAATCTTCCGGGAGCAGGCCGATAACAGCAGCGAGTTCTATTGTGCTGAGGGCCTCGCCTTTGTTAAATTCGCGGGCAATTTCCTCAAGCGTGGCAATGGAAATAATTTTCCCTGTTTGCGGGAGCTTTGCCAGATAAGCCTCCATTTGCCGGAGCTTTTCAATTTTATCAGGCGTGTACCAATAACGTTGCGGGAAATCATCTGCCTCTTCCTCAAAAAAGTCATCCTGTGCATCAAGCTCTTCGGCGATAAAAGGTTCAAAATTCAGCACCACATCCATAGGTACGGTTCCGCCAAAGGCTTCATCCACATAGACAAGGCCTTGTTTAATATCCGACGAGGCGCGAAAATAATCTATAAACCGTCCATCGGTTGATAGGCGGCTCATCCCGGCTACCGACACGCCCACCATGATAAGCGCCGCAAGAAATACGGCTTTCGGTGCATTGAGACTGAGTGATTTCATCGCTAGGGTCAGGGCCGGCTGTTTGGCGGGTAACGGATTAACCTGTTTCACGGGTAATAGCCTGACCATGGCCGGAAAAAATGTATAATTGGCTATAAACGCGACCACCATGGCCAGACACATGATCCAGCCAAGATCGATGATCGGCTTTATTCCGCTTAAGGTCAAGGAGGCAAAGGCGGTCATTGTCGTAAGGCCCGTGTAGAGGCAGGGCGCAAATTTATCCATCATTGTGCGTGTGAGACGTTCTTTATGTCCGACTTTAATTTCAGAGGCTAATTCACGGTAACGCACCATAAGATGGACCGTAAAGGACATGGAGAATATAATCAGTAAGGCGACAAAATTAGCCGAGATCACCGTCACGGATTGGCGTAGCCCGCCTAAGGCTCCCGCCACGATTAATACTGCCAAGAGAGCCGTAAGTAGTGGTAAGACAACCCATTTTATGCGGCGAAAGAAAAGAAATAATATCAGCATAATCCCGACTAGCGACACAATACCAAAGGTTGAAATATCCGCCTTAACAAAGCGCACCATATCAGAGGCAATAATCGGCACGCCGCTAAGGTAGACTGTTGCGCCCGATTTCAAGCCTGTTTGAAGCTGGCGAATATCATCTAAGACGCGCTCTTGCGACGCAATGTAATTGCTGCGTTTTTTGTGATAAACGCGCTCTATCTCTGCGGCTTGCGCCGCTTGCTCGGGTGTTTTATCCGTGATTGCTCTTAGGTTTTGGCGCTGTGATTGTAAGGCTTCAAACGCCTTATCGCCTTGAAGGCTCACACGCATGGCGGTCGCTTGACCATCGGCCGATATTAATAGCTCTTTGAAAAGCGGGCTATTTGACAGCTCTGCTTTGGCAAGGGCAAAATCAACCCCCGGTAATAAAAGGGTTTTGTAATCTGTTGCAATTTTTGTCAGCTCAACTGGGGGGCTTTTAAGCAGCGGGATGTCTAAGATCGACGTCACGCCTGATACGCCGTTAATTGCCTCAAGTTTTGTTTGTAAATCCGAAAGTTGCTGAACGGTCTTAGGGGTGAATAAGTCCCCGTCTCGGGGCTGATAGGTTAAGAATAAAAAACTCTCCCCGCTGAAGTTTTCACTAAAGTCGCGGTAATAGGCGAGTTCTTTATCATTATCCGCAATAAGAGTGTCTGATGACGCATCATAGGAAAAATGCTGAATTTGAATTGCCGCAAAAATAGCGGCTATGGCGACGCAAATTATTAATAAATAAGGACGTTCAAAATAAGATTTAAAAAATTGATTGAGGCGGGAATTCACAACAAAGTGCCTTTATTCATTATCGCGGCTCGGCTCATCATCTAAAAAGGGGTCTTCTTCATTTTGAACGCCGTCAGCAATAAGAAATTGCCGCCGCTGTAAATAGGCATCGCGCGTAAATAAATATTTATCCCCTGTTACAAGTTTTCTGGCCTCAAGTAACGATGCGCTTGTTTCAACAGCGCCGCCGACCGCAAGGCCAATAACAAGGTTTTGACCATTCCCGACCCAATTTTGTGGCAATAAGGGCAAGGCAGCCACTTGGCCGACGCTGTCCCTGAAGGTAAAGCCGCCAAAAACAGGCACAACAATATACGGCCCGGTTCCTGCGCCCCATGCCGATAAAGTTTGCCCGAAATCTTCACGGTCAGCTTTGAGGCCGAAGCCCGATGCCACATCAAATATGCCGCCAATACCAAGAGTAGTATTGAGTCCAAGCCGCCCAATTCCAGCAAAACCTTCACCGACTTTGCCTTGTAGAAATTGATTCACGACCGTATTGGGATAGCTTAGGTTATCAAAGAAATTTCCAACCCCTTCTTGAACAATATCCGGGGTTATGGCTGCATAAACCTGCCCGGCAGGTTTTAAGACAATTTTATCCACCCCTTGATTAAAAGCATAAATCTGGCGGTTAGTTTTTTCATAAGGGTCTTGAAATTGTTTCTCAGGCGCAGTTGCACAAGCCGAGAGTATATTGGCAATTAAAAGAATAAAAAAACCAAGTTTAAATGATTTTAGGTGTCTATACATAATAATATCTCAGGTTATGGTTCTATCGCCGCGCTATCTGATAGAATTATTCCACATATACTAATGCTGCTCATAAAACTATAGATAATTTATTGCAGACAGTCTTTATCAGCCTGCTGCCTCAAACAGCCTGCGTCAGTTGCTCTTATACAGGTCTATTTCTGGTATAGATAAGGCCTTAGTGGTCTGCTCTTCCCTCAGAGCCATTTTGATATTTGACGCCGTGCAGACATGGGCTTAAAGCGCGTTTTATGTCATTTGATGTATGGATATCACTTGTTGTACTGTTTGGTCTTGGCGGCTTAACTCCCGGCCCGGCGGTGGGCCTCGTTTTAGCTTCTGCCTTTCGCTACGGTTTTCGCCCTGCGCTTTTACCGGCTCTAGGTATTGCCAGCGCCAATGTGGTCTGGCTTGGCCTTGCGGCAACTGGCGCGGCGGCCTTATTAGAGGGTTTTCCCAAAGCTTTATTTGGCCTGAAAATAATAGGTTTATGCGTAATTTTATACTTGGCTTTTTCAATAATTTTTGGTCCCTTACCGAACGCCAATAAATCTGCGGCCGATGCGCCGCCAAAACCAAAACTTTACGGGCGCGGCGTTATCCTCCAACTTTCAAGCCCTTTACCATTGGTTTATTTCGGCCTTTTACTGCCAGCCTTTTTCACCGCTGATAAACCGCTTATCCCGCAGTTGATGATTATGCTTATCACCGTCACAATAACGGAGCTTTTGGGGCTCGGCGTTTATGCTTACGGGGCCGGAAAGATACGGCGCTGGCTATCCAACCCGCGCGCGGCTAAGATGTTTAACATTATTATTGGCGCGCTTATGATTCTATCGGGCATATGGGCCATTTGGAGCACAATATAATGGCTCATAAGCTTACGATATATGTCACCGCCAACCGCTTATATGAGCCGTTTATCCTGCCCTTTATTGCCAGTAGCCTTCTGCATAATCCTGACAGTCATATAGATATTGGAGTTGAGAACGCAGAAGAAACTTGCAGCCGCTATAAAGCCGGGCTTGATTATATTCAGGCGCATATATCCGGTGCGTTTTCACTGTATGACGTGGATTTTAACGCGGCATCACCAAATAATATTCGGTTTTTAGCGCCGCCTAAAACTCGGGCCGATTTTGTTTATATTGGCGATATTGATATCCTTATTCTTGAATCCATTGCTCCATGGCATATTCAGCATATGAAAGAGATGGAGCAGCCATTTTCTAATATCAAACGCGCGGGCAAAAAAGCCTTGTCAGGGCTACATTTTTCCACATGGGATGCTCTCTACCCTTTGCCGGATTTATCAAGCCTTGCCAATCCACGCACATATCCGGACGAGGCCTTATTATATGAGATTATAACGCGGTTAGGTCATAAAACACCGCGCGAGAATAAATTTCATAGACCGCTTCACGGCTTTCACATGTCCCTAAACCGCCGTCCGCGGCGATGGGGAATAAAAGATAAATCACAACAAGCCTTTATCGGAAACCGCCTTAACGCCTATAAAACACTGCGGACTAATCAAATTTGGACGGGGCTCTGGCCATATTTTGAGACATCCTATCAACGGCTTTTTGCTTTGCTTGATTATGAAATCGAAGCCCATGCACCGGATATGTTTGACGCAGAGGATGAAAAAACATATTTATCACGGTTATTTTTTAATCATTAAATCAACTGCAACTATCTTATGTTTTAACGATATCAAGTCTTCACAATGAGGCATGTGCCTGCTAATGGCGCGCAAATCTTACAGATGGATCACAAGGTAGCGTAATGGACATCACAAAAATAAAAGCGGGTGAAAATCCACCCCATGATATTAATGTCATTATCGAGGTTCCGCTGGGCGGTGAGCCGATAAAATATGAGATGGATAAACATTCAGGTGCCATGTTTGTAGACCGTTTTCTTTACACGGCCATGCGCTATCCCTGTAATTACGGTTTTATTCCCCATACATTGTCAAATGACGGCGACCCAACAGATGTTTTAGTGGTCGGCAACCGCCCGCTCATGCCGGGATGTGTTGTACGGGCGCGCCCGGTTGGCGTTTTGATGATGGAAGACGAAGCCGGCATTGACGAAAAAATTGTTGCCGTTCCTCATGTTAAATTGACTCAATATTACAACCAAATTCAATCCTACACGGACTTACCCCAAGTCCTGCAAGACCGTATTCCGCATTTCTTTAATCACTACAAAGACCTTGAGGCCGATAAATGGGTAAAAGTCTTGGGCTGGGAAGATGCGAAAAAAGCGGCTCAACTTATTACAGACGGAATAAAAGCCGCAGCGACATAAACGCTGAATGAACATGACGACGGCCTGTGTAGAAATCCACCGTAGGCCATTGCGCGGCGGCGTCAGCTCCCTTACAGATTATTCAACATCTGGAGGCATATCATGAGCACGATATTTATCGGAAAAGACAGCGGCGGCGGCGCGCAAGAGCTTTTACTTAACCGGGCCAATCGCCACGGACTTATCGCTGGGGCAACAGGCACAGGTAAGACCGTCACCTTGCAAATTCTTTCTGAAGGCTTTGCCAAAGCGGGTGTTCCGGTTTTTTGCGCCGATGTCAAAGGTGATTTATCCGGCCTGTCCCAATCCGGTAGCGCTGATCACAAGCTTCATGACAAACTCCTCGCACGGGCCGAGAAAATCGGCCTTGAAGATTATGGCTATAGCGATATGCCTGTAACCTTTTGGGACTTATACGGCAAAAAAGGACATCCTGTCCGCACAACCATTGAAGAAATGGGGCCAATGCTGCTCTCGCGTCTTATGGACCTGACGGACGCCCAAGAAGGCATTATGAATATTGCCTTTGACGTCGCCGATGAAAATAAATGGCCATTGGTTGATATGAAAGACCTTCGGGCGGTTTTGACTTATTTATCTGATAACCGTAAAGAGCTCTCCGTTGAATATGGGAATATCACGAGCCAGTCTGTTGGCGCGATCATGCGCGATCTTCTTGTGCTTGAGCGTGAAGGGGCCGATCAATTTTTCGGCGAGCCGGCTTTGGCCCTTAAGGACTTAATCCGCACAAAAGACGGCCTTGGCATGATTAATGTTCTCGCCGCTGATGAGCTGATTAACGCGCCGCGGCTTTATGCGACCTTCTTGCTATGGTTGATGAGTGAGCTATTTGAAGAACTCCCCGAGGTGGGGGATCCTGATAAACCCGTCATGGCGTTTTTCTTTGATGAGGCCCATTTATTATTCGAAGATGCTCCCAAAGCTCTTGTACAGAAAATCACGCAAGTCTCGCGCTTGATCCGCTCAAAAGGTGTCTCTATTTGGTTTGTCACGCAAAACCCTGCTGATATTCCAGATGATGTTTTGGGCCAAATTGGTAACCGAATTCAGCACGCCCTGCGCGGCTATACACCCAAAGAGCAAAAAGCCATTAAAGCTAGTGCCCAAGCCTTTCGTCCTAATCCTAGTTTTGATACGGCCGGCGTCATCTCAGAACTGGGTGTTGGCGAAGCCCTTGTCTCTATGCTGGATAGTAAAGGCCGCCCACAAATGGTGGGGCAAACCCTTATTCGTCCGCCCGCCTCTCGCCTTGGCCCTGCAACGACGGCTGAGCGTAAAGCACTTATGGGCGCAAGCGATATGAGCGGCAAATATGACGAAATGATTGACCGCAAATCCGCCGAAGAGATTTTAAATAAAAAGCGCGCAGCCCGCCTTGCAGCCCAAGAAGAGGCCGAAGCTGAGGCCGAAGAAGAAAAAGCGCAAGAGATGGCGATGAAGGCAAAGAAAAAGACCTCATCCGGGCGCTCACGGTCAGGCCGCAGGAAGAAATCAGCGGGGGATCATATCATGCATGAGGCTAAACTTGTGGGCCGCCAGATTGTACGTAGCCAAGGCCGCAAGCTTATTCGGGGTATTTTAGGGTCTATGATGCGCCGTTAGGGGCACCGATAACGCTTTGTAAAAATCACGCGCCGCTTATAGACAGCGGCGGCTGAATATAGTCTAATCCTTGTCAGTTGAAATAAGACAGGGAGTAGACATGCCAAAACTTTCCACCATGATAAGCACGGGCCTTATAACATTAGGCCTCGTCCTCTCGGCGTCCGCGCAAGCCAAAGATGCCTCTTTAACGCGGGCTGTGAATAACGATTATAAATATGTCTTAGGTTTATATACCCATTTCCATGAAAATCCGGAGCTGTCCTATCTTGAAAAAGAAAGTGCGGCCCGCATGGCTAAAGAATGGCGAGAACTTGGCTTTACAGTTACCGAGGGATTGGGTGATAAATGGGTTAAGGCCAAGGTTAAATCCGAAGTCGGTAGCGTTGCAGACGGCGTGGGCGGTTATGGCCTGATCGGGGTTTTGAAAAATGGTGACGGGCCGACGGTGATGCTGCGCGCAGATATGGACGCCCTACCGCTAGAGGAAAAAACCGGGCTATCTTACGCCTCCAAAGTCACGGCAACAGATTACCGCGGCGTTGAAGCCCCGGTCATGCATGCCTGCGCCCATGATAGCCATATGGCTATTTTAATCGGTGCGGCGCGGCAGCTTGTTCAAAATAAAGATAAGTGGTCCGGCACGCTTGTGCTGATGGGGCAACCCGCAGAAGAAGTCGGCGGCGGCGCTTTGGCTATGCTCGAAGACGGGCTTTATAAGAAATTCCCTAAACCAGATTATGTCCTCGCCACCCATACCTCGGGCTGGGATAAAGCGGGAGATGTGACCTATACATCGGGCTATGCGCTCGCCAATGTTGATAGTGTTGATATTTATATCAAAGGGGTCGGCGCCCATGGCTCTGCGCCGCATTTTGGTAAAGACCCGATAGTGATTGGCGCGCAAATCGTTAATGCCCTTCAAACCCTCGTCAGCCGCGAGCTTAACCCGCTGGAATCAGGCGTGGTTACAGTCGGTGCGTTTAACGCAGGTTACAAACATAATATTATTCCCGATGAAGCTCACCTTCAAATTACTGTACGTTCTTATAAGGATGATGTGCGCAAAACGCTCCTTGACGGCATTCGCCGTATCGCTAAAGCGCAGGCGATTTCTGCGGGCCTTCCCGAAGAGCTATACCCGCGCGTTGAGATGGACGCTGACTATACTCCGTCCACCTTTAACGACCTGGCTCTAACAGAGCAGGTGATGAGCGCAGTGTCAAAACAGCTCGGCGAAGACCGAGTTTATACCCGTCCGCCCAGCATGGGCGGTGAAGATTTCTCCCGCTTTCACCGCGCTGATGAAGATATTCCGACATTAATATTTTGGACAGGGGGCAGTAACCGGGCAGCCATGGAAAAGGCCGCCGAAGGTAAAGGCCCGAATCCGCCCGGCAATCACTCACCTTTCTTTGCGCCTGAACCCGAAGCGGCCCTAAAAACAGGCGTCGAAGCCATGACAATCGGCGCAATCGAGCTTATGAAAAAATAAAGTTTATATAATGGCTGAATGAATAACGAAGCTAACCCCAATTAGGGTTTATGGTCTATCCTTTAGCACGGGCATTAAAGGCGGCAAGCTGTTCAGGGGTTGCGGGCCGTTGGTGGCTCTCTTTCCACTCCCCATAGCTCATGCCGTAAATTCTTTCCTTAGCGGCATCCATATCCACCTGAATACCGGCCTCGTCTGCGGCCACTTTATACCATTTCGATAGGCAGTTTCGGCAGAAATTCGCAAGAATCATGAGATCGATATTCTGCACATCTTTATGACTGTCCAGATGGTTTAAAAACCGCCGAAATGTTGCCGCGTCCAGCGCATCTTGCTCGGCTTGGGTGAGTTTGCTCATTTTAACCCTCTAAGCTTCGGGCTTCATCGATTAGCATGATCGGCACGCCGCCGCGAATAGGATAGGCGAGTTTGGCTTTTTTTGAGATAAGCTCACCGGCCTGTTTATCATAACTAAGGGGTCCGCGCGTTTTCGGACACACAAGTTGCCGTAAAAGCTGCGGGTCAAGGTCATTAGTTATTGTCTCATCACTCATAATATATCTTTGCTATTGCAGGGCGTCGCCAGTTTTATCATCACGGGCATAAAGGGTCATTAGGCCCACAAGTAAGCGGCGGCGCTCATCATGATTGGCTGCCTCAAGCAGGGATTGTTTATCCATCGGCTCAAACGGGCTTATCATTGTGGCTTGATCGATCAGGCGAGGGAGCGGAATATTGGACAAACCTTCCCAATCTACCTCAACGCCGAGATGTTTGGCAAAGCTTTTCATCGCTAAAATTAAGGTGCGGCGCTGTTGCCCTCCATGATCCATCAAAGCTTCGGGGATGTCCGTATCAATATGGGTTTCAATATCATTTTCAAATTCAGTGAAGTCCAATGTCCCGATACGGTAAGGCGTGTCGCTTTTGGCCTCTCCCGTGATGCGAAAGCGTTTGAGCCCCCGCAGCACAACCAGGTAACGGCCATCTTCCGCCTCTGAAAATTGTATAATTCGGCCAAGCCCACCAATCGGTGATAAATGCGAGTCTATATTTTGAACCATGCCAATCAGCCGTTCCCCTTTCAGGGCGTCATCAATCATATTCAGATAACGCGGCTCAAAAACATTGAGCGGCAGATCACAGCCTGGCAGTAATATCGCCCCGTTTAACGGAAATATTGCATTGGTCTGCGGATTTGTTCGCCGCGCCAAAGATTTATAATGTGTGCTCATATTATATTTACGAAGCGCTAGGCGTAAAGGATGGAAGACAATTTACGCCGGCCCTGTATTGTGACATCGCTTTCATTACCTTCCGCTTGGAAGACGGTTAGTAAAAATAGCCGCGCCGCTTCGTTATTATGGGAGCGGTTTTTACGAATTGAATATAGTAAATGATCGACCGCCTCTGCGCTGCGTCCGGCCCCGGTTAAGGCCTTGGCCAGATCAAGCCGGGCGTCTAAATCATCCGGGCTTACCGCCACTTTTGCCGCAAGTTCGGCGGTTGCGTCCGGGGTTTGCGGCTCTGGCCGTAGCTCTAACATCGCGGCAATGGCCATAATATCCGGATGGGATTTCATTGTATCCGGAATATTAGAAATCATCTCTGCCGCGCCGTCTTGATTGCCGCTCTCAAGGTAAAGCCGGGCCAAACCCGCAACCGCTTCTGCGTTTTCAGGGTCGAGTTGTAGCGCCCCAGCAAAATCTTGCGCCGCGCCGCCGGGGTCACCCGCCGTGAGGCTGTCTTTAGCCCGGGCCACTAGCGCCGCCGCATCTTCACTGGCAGAGCGCTCTCCAGACAGGCGGGCAACAAATTTTTCAAGCTCGCTTTCAGGTAACCCACCGGTAAACCCGTCAACGGGTTGCCCATCTTTAAAGGCGTAGACCGCTGGGATCGAACGAACGCCTAACTGCCCTGCGACGCCGGGGTTTTCATCAATATTAATTTTAACCAGCTTTACCTTGCCTTTTGCGCTGTTCACAACCCGCTCCAGCGCAGGAATAAGCTGTTTACATGGCCCGCACCACGGGGCCCAAAAATCTACAATGACAGGTACATCACTTGAGGGCGTGATAACATCCGTCATAAAACTTGCATCAGAGCCATTGGTGATGACAGCAGCTGTTTCGCTCATGGTAATATCCTTTTTTATCTGTAGACTATGTGGGGGCTCTGGGCCTAGGGTCAAGCCCTGTTTCTCATCACAGAGTAGTGAAAATTACGGCCCTTATAAAGACTGCAAAACGGGCTGCTTAAAATCACTAAAATCTACAGCGATCGGCACTCTATTCAAGGCCGTGATAAAACGCAGCATATGCTCTTTAGAAATGCCCGTGGTGGCCGTGTTTTTTAATGGGTGAAAATTTATCTGCTTCGCCCTAAGCAGAGCCGCATCTAATATCAGGGTAACGTTGCGTGTGTCATCATTAATAAGCGAAAATAAGGTCACAGACCCCGGCGTTACGCCAAGATGGGCCAGCAATAAATCTTCATTTGCAAAGGACAGCCGCTTACAACCCAAAACTTGGTGTAAGCGGTTCAGCCCTATCTGGCTTTCGGCGGCGGCGCAGATTAAAAATAAATGCCCGGATTTATCTTTCAAGAATAAGTTTTTTGTTTTCGCCCCCGGTAGGGCGGCTTTAATATCCGCCCCGTCCGCAACAGTGAAGATAGGCGGATGCTCAACTGTGTTATAGACAATGTCATTGGCCTTAAAAAATGCATAAAGGTCATCACGGCTTGCGGGCATAATCGGCTCTTTTGAAATTAATTCACGGGCTGTTATGGCCCAAGCCTTTTCATAGAGCAATATTTCAGGCAAAGAGATCATATGACAAAACCTATAGATAATCCTGCCCCGCCTTTTCTTGACGCCTATAAAGTCCAAGACCCCGCGCCGCCTTTGCTTTCTGCGCGCGCACCCCGTAAATGGATGGATGATACGCGCGGACGGGTGCCTTATCGCTGCTTGCCTATGACGATGGCCAATGCCACAGGATGGGAGATCATCTGCCCGTTCACCATCGACATGGAGTGGAACGGCGGGCCCGCCAAAGAAGATATTCAAATTACATCTCCTGATACAAACGGGCTTTTAGATCATGTGGTGACTAGCCATTTTCAAAACGGTATCGTCACATTTCATACGGGCTATTTATTTAGAACCCCGCCGGGTTGGGCCGTGTGGGCCATGGGGCCGCCTAATTGGCCCAAGGACGGCGTTTACCCACTCTCTGGCCTTATTGAAACCGATTGGCTCCCCTTTGGCTTTACGATGAATTGGCAAATGACCCGCCCGGGGACTGTGCGCTTTGAGAAGGATGAGCCTTTTTGTTTTATCACCTTATCCGAGCATCGGCGGCTTGAAGCGGTTGAGCCTAAGATCAAACGGCTCGAGAGTAATATGGCGCTAAAACGCGACTATGAGGATTGGTCAAAGAGCCGGGGTGATTTCGTTAAACGGCTTGAAAAACGTGATCCCGGCGCCGTCTCAGAAGGTTGGCAACGCCATTACATGCGCGGCGAAACCCTAAGCGGGAAAGATCGCGGTACAGAGCATAACACAAAACGCCGTATGAAACGGCCTAAAGACCTCACGGGGTCGGCACTTTTAACGCCGAAATAAAGCGCCGTTGAATCGGGGTCGTCAATCGGGGTCATGAGTCGGGGCCGTGGGTTGGAACAGCGTGTTTATAACACAGGGCATAAATTAAATCCGCCTTTCGGCTTGCCGCCTTAATTATAAAGCCTAAATCAAACCCACACCCATTTGTTAAAGACCGATATCCACTGTTTTTAAGGACTGACGCAGGTCAAGCCTTAGTGAAGGTCTGGCTAAAATCAGGTGAAGGACTGTCCAAACTCTAACAAATCCGGGCCAAAATCTACGATATCTTTGATAAAACTCTTGCCGGGTTAAACGGTTTTAAGTGGCCGGTTGATGTAAATGTTCACAGGGCATAGAACCCTATTGATTTTTTCAATTTTTTTTACATTGAGGGCTTGATTCAGGGCTCATTCTGCGTCATACAGCGCGCCTTCGACCAAGGGGTTCCCCCTTAAATACGTCTTATGAGCGGGCGTAGCTCAGTGGTAGAGCATCACCTTGCCAAGGTGAGGGTCGTGGGTTCGAATCTCATCGCCCGCTCCATCTTCTTCTAAGTCATTGATAACTATAAATATCCTTTTAAAATAGGGATTTAAGTACACAAAACTGGTACACACGCTGTATTAGGAGTAAGAAATGACTAAGTATCCACATCTCACAAAAATCAATAAAAAGTTCTATTTTCGCCGTCGCATTCCTATTCATCTTGTTGAAATTATGGGTATGGGGCAACAATTCAAGAAAAGCCTCAAAACTTCTGACGAAACTACAGCCTACAAACGATACGCTGAAAAGTTGGTTGAGTATAATAAGTTATGTGAAGAAGCAGAAAGGCAACTGACAAAAGCTAAACCTCATTCGCTAGATAAACTCAATATAGACTGGACAGTACAGAAATGGTTTCGCACCAAATATCAACAAGTGTTGGAAAATGATACCAACCCATTTGAGAGTTCGGAGCAGAAAACAGCTTATATTAAAGAATGTCTTATGGAGCGAGACTTCTGGAAAAGAGGAAATCCAAACCGCATTGCAGCAGACCTCGGTAGAGCAACTGATCAGCTATTGATAGCTGAAGGTTACCCCAAGGGTTTACTACTTTTCCCTGAGACGAAGAGCAAAGCCCGGCAAGGAGTAAACGTTGACCGGACGGAAGCCAAATACCTCCGTTTGGAAGAACTCGTCAGAAAAGCTCTTATTGAATTGAGTGAGCAGGAACTGATCCGAATCGGTGTTCGTTTTGATAAAACACCTACGATTCCCTTATTTAAATTAGAAGATGTTTATAAAACCCCAAAATTCAGCCTCAATGAAAAATGTTCAGCAACTAACTTGATAACCTTAGAAGGTTTGATTCAGGAGTTCTTCGAGGAGGCCAGCCATTCCTTTAGTGACAGAATGCGCAAGGACATGGAGGCGGCTTTCAGTTACCTTATAGAAATAGTGGGTTCAAAAATCGCAGTAAACGAAATTAGCCGCAAAGACTTTAAACATCTTAGAGATCTATTAAGTGAAATGCCGACCAATGCGCGCAAACTTGAACGCACTAATAATTTCTCTCTTCAGGAATTAGTTGAAGATGGAAAGAAGTACAACAGAAGTATTATGAAGCCCTCCAATGTGAAAAAGCGTTTATCGAGTCTAAAGCGTTTGATGTCCTACGCTATGGTTGAGGGATACATCGATAAAAACCCAATGGAAGGTATTGTTGCTATCGATAAAAATCCTGAGGCAAAACAGGATTTAAGGCATCCGTTTAGCAATAAGCAACTAACAACTTTATTCAAAACACAAGCGTTCTATAAACTGAAGCCAAAAAATGGTCATGTCTTTTACTGGGTGCCATTAGTTGCTCTAACCCATGGTTTTAGGCTGAAAGAAATCCTACAGTTGAAAAGGAGTGATATAAAAAAAGATGAAAAAAGCGGGATAATTTATATTAAGTGTCATAATGAAGGGGAAAATAGTTTAAAAACTAATAACTCGGTGAGAAATGTTCCGCTGAGTCCTGAATTGGTTAAATTGGGTTTTATGCAATACGTCCAAACTATTCCAAAAGGGCTTTTGTTTGATTCAAAGCGATATGAAACGGTTGAAAAACATAGAAATGCGTTTTCTAAAGCATTCTCTCGTTATTTAAAGAAACACGATATTAAAACTGAAAAGACAAGTTTTCACTCTTTCCGTCATAATTTCAAAGATGCAATGCGTGCGGCGGCCATCCCTACAGACCGTCAAAGCGCACTTGGAGGATGGAGGGAATTAGGCGGCGTACAGTCGGATTATGGATCTGGCTTTACAATTGCTGAATTGGCAAAAGAAATTGAAAAGGTGAAGTATCCGGAATTAGACCTATCTCATCTATATATAAAATAGTGACATCTATAAGCTCATTATAGAGCTTTTATCGTCTATATAAGTCTAGTCAGTCTATGTATTTTTCAACACTGCGGTAATACGATTGGTAATCTTTTTGACCCCATCCTTAACTTACCACTTTTTTATGTTTTAGGAGTCTAAGTGATTAAAAAGTCACCGTAACTTGTAAACATTTTAAAGGGAAAACACTTGTAATTGTTTTTGAGGTATTTTCCTGCCAATATTAAAGCTGAGTTTTGAGGTTTAGACACCTATATTGGTGCGAATTTAAGAAATGTAACTGATACCCTTGTGATTGCTTAATGGCTCAAAAAAATAATGTCTAACTTTTCAGCAAGCATTGACATTACTTTGCTATTTTCAGATTAAAAAAGTGTATTGCTTTAGACAGTTTTAATGCTCTTATTAATGACGACTGTTGAGAATAATAATTTGTAAAGTTACCTATTACCGTTAAATCAAGGGTTAAATATTATCTTATTTCTAAAGCTTATATTATATGACACTTTATTTTCAGATGTACGCACCTAGGAGTAAACGTGATGGCTAAATTTCTTGTAGGCTCGAAACTAAGTAAGAAGATCAAAAAAGTTTGTTCAGGTAAAAACCTATGCTGTGCTGTCGCTTTTTGGGGAAACGGGGCTTTAAAACACCTATTTAGTAAAAAGAATAGTCAGAATTTAAAAGCACGAATCATTTGCGACTTAAGTATGGGAGGCACAAATCCAAAAGAGTTGGAACAGATGGGAGCGCCGGAATCAAAAAATATTAAACAAATAAAGGGACTTCACGCTAAGGTGTATATTTCGGATGTTGGCGTTATTATTACTTCAGCAAACGCATCAGAGAATGGCATAGGGTTTATTACACCTAAAATTAAGAATATAGAAGCTGGCTCTTTCTCTAAGAAAGATACTCAACATTGGCATGATGCGAAGAAATGGTTTGAACAAACTTGGAAAGAAGCAAATAAGGTTTCAGCTGCAGACTTAGAGAACGCGCAAATATTATGGAACAAAAGGGTTCAATTCAACAACACAACAAAAAGCAATATAGCCAAAGGAAATTTAAGTATCATAGAAGCTATAAAACAATGCCCCGAAGTATTCGGAAACATTCAATTTGTATTATCGAACCAAGAAAACGACAAGTCTACGGTCGAATTGGCAGAAAAGTCTTATAGCAATGAACATGGTCGACACCCGGAAGGATATGATTACTTTGAGGGATGGGGGTTATCCGAAGAAGATTGGCCTGAGGTTTTTATATCAATTCACATGGGCCCTAGGGGCGGATTATATGTTGGCTACTTTAAAAGCGGACCTGTTTATAACGATGTGCATTTCGCGCGTCGTGTAGATATACGGAAATCAAAGCTTATAAAAAGTGAATTTTTTGATACGTCTTTGAAATATAATTTGCGACGTAGTGGTGAGCTAAAAAAACCAGTATTCAAAAGAATGTTAAAGGATCTCGATCAAGAGAAGCCAATGATAGTATCCGCTAATGAATTAGCGGGGCTCTTTAAGAAACATTATACAAAATTTTCTTAACACTGAAGGCAGTACCGACCCAAAACAACATCAGCTGTCTGGTATTAAATGTGTTTTCTATATTATTGAGTTAGATAAAATATGCCTGTGTAGATCTAAAAACAAGATAACGGCCTAATAATATAGTTACATTTGTGCTTACGGCCTTTTCTCAATCGCTTCGATTAACTCAAGCATCCATTCAATTTCCTTATCATCAAGTTTAGAGGCTTTTTCGATGAGTTTCTCTAAAGCTGTCGATGATGGTTTATGACGCTCATATTTACCCGCTGGGAATAGATATCGAGGCGAGATAGCGAGTTCACGACATAAGCTGTCTATCGTTTTAAATGATGGTGCCGCAGTTCCGCGCTCAATTTTACCAATAGTTTCTTTACTCACGCCCATACGTTCTGCCAATTCAATTTGAGACAGACGATTCAAATCCCGATAAACGCGCAGTTGACTGCCCAAAAACCTCTGCAAAGCCTTATGCATATCAATTCCCTTTTGAGCGGGAGAATAAGCAGTGAAACATAATAGTGTGAGGGAATGAAAACGTGCAATTGATTGCAATAATAACTACCATTGCAATTGATTGCACGGAAATGTATAGAGAAGTGGTATTTAAACTAGATAATAACTTTCATGGAGTGTCTTTTGAGACTTTTACTTACAGGGCTGATTCTATCAGCTATTTCTTTTTCAGCTTCCGATCTGGCACTGGCTGACACGGTTGAATTTTCAGGAGAACGGATCGGACGGTGGTGTGATACTGCCATTCCAAACTCACCTGAGTATGATTACATCATCGAGATTTGGAAATCTAAGGACGGCAGCTACTCTTATCACCAGTTGTTAAAATCAAAGACCTCCAAACCATCAATAAATTCTTATCCAGCGAATAAGATAAACCAGACATGGCATGTTCAAAACGATCACGGCGAATACGTTCGCGTCGGTGATGATGGGTTTTTACGTCTATATGATGGTCTGGGGTTCATCCGCAAAGCTATACCCGTAGGCCCAGACACAAAACCTGGTGAATGCCGGAATAATAACAAGAAATACAATTGAGGACTATATCATGCCAAACTATCAAGTAAAAGTACTCGGTGGTGACTTTAAAGCTGGCTATGTCATAATTAAAACAGGCGGAATAAGAGCTGAACGGTTTAAAAGCATTAAAAGCTTAAAAGCCATCGGCTCACCCCTGTTCAAAAAAGAAAAATTCTTTCCCAAAGATATAGCGGATGCGCAAGTAGTTACGAGCGAGAATAGTACCAGTGTCGTTGGTAAGGCTGCTTGGGCGGCAACAGGAACTGTTTTACTCGGACCTATAGGTTTATTAGCAGGGGCCTTAGGCGGAGGGAACAAGTCTATTACTCAAGTGCTTGTTACATTGACTGATGATCGATCCTTTTTGATTGAGGGAAAGCCCAAACATGTGAACTACCTCATACAGGCTCCACATTTAAAATAAATTGCCCCTGCCGCGTCTAAAACTACGTTTTAGTCGGAGTAAAACGGTTTTGCTCTCCCATTATTATGGGAGGCAGCAATGCTTGACTATATCTGGACGGAATACTCAAAGAACAATTAATAGATCGGTTTAGGGGCCATACCCCACCTGATCATTTATACACACCCATACCTGATCGTTGGGTGGCTATGAGCCTGCTGGAAAAGGCAATTAGGCGTCAGGATGTCTCTCTCAAGCATAACGTGCAGGTGTTTACCTGCAAACAAAACTGAAATTAATATAACGGATATATAAAAGAAGTACTCGTTAGGCCTCAATACCATACTTTCTTATAATTTCACTTTGTTCAAGACCTAAGACTTCATCTTTTCGGGCGTTTGTTAATTCAGTCCACACCAATGGGTGCTCTACGCTTTGATTAAACTTTATGAGCATGTCATTTAATGAATCTTCTTTACCGTCTTGAATAAGGCAGTAAACATAAACGGCTGGATCCGTGCGCGTCTTACCCTTATCTTCCCAAGTTAATTGATAGCTATCTGGGCTCCAGACATAATATATAAATCCGGCAGCCTTTATTTGAGCCGATAATTGATTTAAAGCGTCATCGCCTGGATGAATACCATCGATTGTATAAGTTTTATAACGCGGGTCATGTAATGTCAGCAAGGGCGGCGGGTAAAGCAGGCTGTAATTCCCGTCTACATCACAGGCGTAACCCTCATCATCTTCATGATTGAGTTTATTTAAAGGCGCTGGATCAAAAACTACTTCACAGCCATAGGCTTGATGTTCAGCGTCAATACGGCAAATCGACGTGATCCGCGCTAAGGCTGGGCCTTTACGAACAGCATGATAGGTTGCAATATCACCATTCTTTATTTTCCATTGCAGGCGTATATTAGATTGACTTTCAACAGCATAATGGCCCTCATTATTTAATTCGATTTTAAGTAAGCCTGCCGCCTCCCGTATGAGCGGCGTATTTTGCGACAATGTTGCGGCAATTAATAAATCCCATTTATGATTGTCATCTTCAGGGTCGAACTCTATTTGCCGGCGGCGCAATGTAATAGCCGCATCATAGTCTTGAAGTGTTATATGCTGCCTGGCTATTCGTCCCATAAGCCAAATATCTTCGGCCCAATAGGTTTCAATAATTTTTAATATCTCTAAAGCTTTTTGGGGTTCACTTTTTGTGAATTGCTCAATATGTTTAAATCCACGGTTCCAAATAGCACCGTTTGATAGGCCGTCTAATTGACCCATCGGAAACTTATCTTGATAGGCCGAAAACCCATGTTTGGCTAAGAAGGCATCGCCGTAACGACTCTCGAGCGCGGCAGAGCCTCTATGGGCTTTATAGGCATCTTCTAAAAACACATAAGCCGCTTGATTTTGGAAATGGGACTGAAATAGATCAGATTGGCGGGCATATAATGGCCCATTATCCGGCCATGTTTCTAGGCCCTTGGCAATAGCCAAGAATTCTTGGCTTTCAGTTTTAAATTGATAATCCAGTAAGGCCGTAGCACTATCAAATGGCTCGGTCTCCTCAGGAGCATTTATCTCAGAGGCGCGGCGCTCTAACTCTACGAGGGTATCAGACGCGCCTAAATCGCGGTGCAGCTGCCCTATAAGGGGTTTCATTATGTCTATGACGTAATCGGCGCGGCGGCTCTCACCGGCGTCAATACAAAGCTCAATTAAACGCTCACAGACCTCAAAGGCAAGTCTGATGGCATCTTTCCCTATAAGCTTATCCGCGAGGCTGTGGAATTGATAACGCAGCGCCTTATTATTTTCAACGATACCCTGTTTCACCAATAAGATTTGGATTTTTGTCCATTCCGAATAATAAGTTGACGCCAAAACGATTTCATTAAAAGGCAAACAAACTTCTTTAGCCTCTTCCCACCGCTTCATATGACACAACGTCAAAGCCTTAAGGAGGGTCACATGACGAATAAAACCTTCACCTCCTTCGGGGTTTACCGCTTTTTCAATTAAGCGCCACGCGTCTTCAATCTCCCCTTTCCCCAAAAACATGCGTGTTTTTGTTAGGACAAGATCATCATCGGGACGCTTTTGAAATTTAGAAAACTCAGTCTGAATAAGGCACAATTCAGCCTCAGCCTGCTCATAATCTTTTTTATCTATGAGGGCATCTAAAAGTTCGCTGGATACACATTCATAGCATGGCCAAGATCCATCAATCTGCGCCAAAGTTTCTTTACAAACAGATATGCGTTCTTCGGCAAATCCAGGGCCATCTTTAATGCCGTAACAAGAGGCGAGGTCTTGAACGGCGCATATACGCTGCGGGCAATCTTTCGTCTCTTCGCCGTGAGCAAAATCAAGAAGCAAAATAGCTTCACTTAATAGGCCTTTCGCATCATAGTTTTTAAGAACATGACCTTGAAGCCGCCAATGA
Source organism: uncultured Caulobacterales bacterium (assembly GCA_937928165.1). Taxonomy (GTDB): domain Bacteria; phylum Pseudomonadota; class Alphaproteobacteria; order Caulobacterales; family Maricaulaceae; genus CALFVT01. The sequence continues at coordinate 12,782 of CALFVT010000006.1, read as the reverse complement.
CGGAAATAAACTTCTAGCCATTTATCATCTAGGGCACGGCACAGAGGGAGCGCCGCATGATAGACTTGATCAACAAGGTCAAACCGGTCATCCACAACATAGGATGGAAGCTCTTCAATATAATTTGCTAATTCAACATGCCCATCTGCCCGCAATGCCTCTTCACGGCCTTGGACCCAGCGCCAAATATCCATCTTATAATTCCTTACTCCATATGAATTAGCGCAAGTATAGCGCTATTAAAGGCCGAAAAGACAATATCTAAGTTTTCATCCGCATTGTTATTATCACGGCACAACATTTCCAGTACCGATCTCAGCATATTCGCAAGATGAGTTTGATGAGCCTGTTTTAAATCAGGGATCTGCTGCACGACCGGATTATCCAAATTTAGATAAATCACATTTTCTTTAACATCCGTTGTTTCCGCCGTCGTAAGGCGGGCAAGACGAAGCGCAGCGGTACTAATACGTTTATCGACCTCGTCAGACTCAATTTTATTTTTCACAATGGCGTCAAAATTTTCCATGACAAGAAGCGGAATATGCGCAGGCGTAAACCGGGTAAAGGCAACGGCATATTTTGGCGTTTCAAAGATGTCTAAATATAAAGCTTTTATATTTACGTCTTTTATTTCGCACGGAGCCAAGATATTAGATTGAACGCCCTTGGTTCCTAAAACATATATGGCGGCGTTATGCGCGTCTGCATATTTCTGGCAAAAATTTGTTGCCCCGTAGAGAAAGCCTTTCACCAAGGGGTTTCCCCTCGCGCGAAAGAGAATTTCTTCATGACCCGAATTATTAGATGGCTTAATATAAATCTTCCCATCACCACGCCGCAACAGTTCTGGGATCGTCATATCCCCCTCTGTCGTTGGCACTTTCAAGAGCTTATGACTGGCGTTAAATAAATCATCATCACTAATCGCCGCACCCAGCAAGGCCTGTCCGTGCCGCGATAAGACGCGCCGCCATGTTGCAGGCTCTGTAGCAATAAGTTCGCCTAAAGCCTGTGACAAAACCTGCTTTAAATAACCACAAACAGATTTGTAATACGCATCTTTTTGCAGGGTTTCTCGGCTGGCTGTCGGCTTGAACTTTGACGACTCAATAATGCCGCCCGTAAAGCCTGCCCAGCGGGGCAAAAGCTCTTTATCCGCATTCGTAATAAACATATTGCGCGAAAAAATAGAGAGGTTGCGATTATCCGTACTCGCATAGCTGCTACCGCCTTGAACCCATAGCAGCCCATTAAGCTCAAAGGGGTTGTTTTCAGGAATTGGAAAAACCGCAATCGGTTCAAATGTTGTTTCAAATATAGCTGCAAATTCAAGGTTAAGTTTATTGCGCCGTAAAGGCGAAATGTCATTGAGCCGCCAAGGTGCTTGGACCGTATTTATATGCGTTTTTTCTTCATTTATGTAAATCGGCGTTGGTAGCAAGCAGCAATATTTTTGAATAACAGAACGCAGGAAAGCACTATTTGAAAGGTTCTGATACTCCTTTTCAAGCCATAGCGTAACCGTGGTTCCGCGCCTTCGGGGCGTAGTCGGTGCAATGGCATAAGTCTTACCTTTTGCGCTTGTAAAACTCCACGTCTGATCCGGCGTTTGATAGGAAGATGTGACGACTTGCACTTTAGATGCAACTATATAGGCCGTTAAAAAGCCTAGGCCAAAATAACCAACAACATCTTCTGTAGCGGTTTCATGGCGTAAGAGGCGGCTGTAGCCGGAGCCAATGGTGGCTAAAAACTGCTTCACTTCGTCAAACGTCAAGCCAGAGCCGTTATCTTCGATAATTAATTTATTTCCGCCGGGATCACATGTGAGCCGAATAGCATAATCATCCGCTGCGGCGGACTCTAGCCTATGGCGGTGGCAAGCATCTGCCGCATTCTGGATTAATTCACGAATGGCAACATCAGAGTCAGAATATAAGTTCTGTCCTAAAACCTCGAGCAGGCCATCTAGGTTTACAGCTGTATTTTGAATTGACGCTTCACTCATAGCTTTGGTTTAAATTCTCAAGCCAAACATGCAAGACAATACTGATCTAAACAATCTCACTTACTTTACATTCGTACAACAAAGTTAATGTTCTTACATAACATTGTTTTTCAAACTCCAATCTCGCCAAACACATTGACCTCGCCGCTTCTAAAGTTATGTTTTAGTCGGGGTGAAACGGTTTTGCTCTCCCATTATTATGGGAGGCAGCAATGCTTGAAAACATCTGGACGGAATATGTCAAAGAACAATTAGCAGATCGGCTTAGGGGTTATACCCCACCTGATCATTTATACAGGCCCTTACCTGATCGTTGGGTGGCTATGAGCCTGCTGCAAAAGGCAATTAGGCGCGGAGATGAGAGACAAGCGCTAAGAGCGGGGTCTTTTCTTCTGAATGTCGATTACAGATCGTTTTGGCGGCGATTGGTCGTTATTGCTTGGGAAGACATTAGCTTTGGCGACTTTGATCTTTGCGGCATGGTTACGGCGGCGGCAGGCTCAAAACACTGGAGAGCTAAGCTAGGGGGTGAATGGCAGGTTGCGGCCTATCTTATATCAGCACTATGTCACGCACAGAAGAACCGTATCGCAGACGACCTTTTAACAATCATTGAGCACGAAGCATCTTTAGAGCCCATCAGACATAATCTCGGCACCGCCACAACGACTGAATTACAAGAGCAGGTCACGTCCAGAGAGCAAAGCTTATATAGCCGCACGATTGCCGCATGGTATTTACTCGGAACTGATAAATATGGCTCTGACGCACTTTATAGACGTACCGGTGATATCGGCTTGTTTTTCGAAACCTTTGACACAGCACTCTGCCCTGAACATGTCTTAGCCATATGCCGCATAGCTGTCTCAAGGTCGGGAACACTCTTACCAGCTCTTATCCCTTTATTATGGTCAGCATGGCGCGGCATATCTGAGCCCACACACTCTATAACTGACAACCTTACAAAAAGCCCCCTCCTGCGCTCAGTCCCGCAATATGCTTTTGACGGAAACACACGAATGGGACGGCGTTATCTCCAATGGGTTAGCGAGCAATCATCTGAGCTTTCACAATATCTAGCTGAAGTTATATCTTACCCAGACCGAAAGGCCTTACTAAGGAAACTCTATTTTAGGTCATATTCTTCCCTTTGTTCCGAGAGGCAGGTTTGGTTTGTTTCTGACAAAGCAAGGTCTCATGCAGATCAGGTTGGATTCGGCTTAACACCGCAAACGATCGATCAGGGGAAACATATTTTAAGCACTGCCTTGCGCTCATACCCCATGACGGAGGCAAAGCTGTGAAACCGTGCGTAACACATAAACCAACCTTTACCTGTTACATGAGCTATGGAGAGGTTAAATGAAGCCCGTAGAAGCCCAGCCAGCAGCCTACCTACGTGTCAGCACCCAAAGACAAGGTCAAAGCGGCCTAGGGCTTGCGGCTCAGAGAAAGACCATAGAGCATTTACTAGATGGTCAATCCTTCAAAGAGTTCATCGAAGTCGAGAGCGGTAAGACATCCAAGCGCCCAGAACTTGAAGCGGCCATCGCTCATTGTAAAAGATACAAAACCAAGCTCGTCATAGCCAAATTAGACCGCCTCGCACGAAACGTGCATTTTATATCCGGCCTTATGGAGGCAGGTATCGACTTTGTAGCGGCGGACATGCCCAATGCTGATCGCTTCATGCTCCATGTCTATGCCGCCATGGCCGAAGAAGAAGGCCGCCGTATTAGCGAACGGACTAAAGCAGCCCTCGCGGCGGCAAAAGAACGAGGCGTTGAACTTGGTAAGAATGGGAAGATTCTGGCGGTAAAGAACAGGGCCGATGCCATTGAGTTCTCAAACCACATCATAAAGCAGTTTCCGAACTTAGGAATCAGCCTTAATATGGATTTGCAATCAATTGCAAATAGGCTAAATGCGGCTGGAATTTTATCACGAAACGGATGTCAATGGTACAAGTCGACAGTTTCAAGGTTGATCAAACGCGCAAACTTTGACTGCTAAGGGGGCATAGCAGACATCCGGATTCGTTTAAAATTATCCCATTTCTGGTTAAAATTTTAGGCTATGGTTACGAATTATTACACTATCGCTACTTAGACTCTTTCTGCTAAGGGTTAACCTAAAAAGTTAGATTGTGGAGGGGACAACGTATGCTTGATGTTTCGGATGTCAGGAAAACAGATTTTAGTACTGTTCCTGTAGACTCATTCTGGAATACTCCAGATGAAAAAGAGATGAAAATGCACAGGATACATGCTTATCCTGCTAAATTTCCTGCATTTATTACAACGAAAGCATTGGAGTACGCAAAAGGTGAAGGAGTCTCACTAGATACAGTGGCTGACGTCTTCTGCGGTTGCGGAACTGTAGCATTGGAAGCAAGACGCAATAATATCAATTTTTGGGGTTGTGACATTAATCCGGTGGCAACTTTGATTGCTCGAGCAAAGAGTCAAAAATATAGAATCTCAAAAATGCTAGAGTATCAATCAATGATAGAAGCTAAGTATAGAAGGTTTGGAAAGCCTCAACATGTATATAAAGCGGCTAATGAACGCTTGAAGTATTGGTTTAAGGAAGAACAATTCTTAGATCTCCATAATCTAAAACGAGCAATTGAAGCTGTCGTACCTACTCGTAGTAAATATCGGGACCTGTTTCTTTGTGCATTTTCAAATATACTAAAAGCTACGTCTGTTTGGCTGCAGAAATCAATCAAGCCTCAGGTGGACCCAGATAAGAAACCGGCAGACGTATTTTTAAAGTTTAGAGATCAGTGCAAATTTATCGCTGCCGCAATCTCTGAAAATAAATCGGCCCTAACTGCTAACGTTAAAATTGATACGATGGACTGTTTGAAGGCAGAAAGCCACAATGGTAAGATTGATATGATAATATCAAGTCCTCCATATGTTACTTCTTATGAATATGCAGACCTGCATCAATTATCTTCTCTTTGGTTGGGAGTTATTGATGATTACCGTGATTTAAGAGCGGGCACTATTGGGAGCCTCCATCACGAATACGATTTCGCGAAAGAAGTTAAAAGATTGAACGTAACGGGTTCCGAAATAGTTTTTCAACTATATGACCATGATAAGGCCAAGGCCCGCTCCGTAGCGAAGTATTTTTTAGACATGCAGAAAGCATCAAAGATTTGCTATGATCTTCTATCAAAAAATGGACTAGCTTTGTTTGTAATTGGAAATACTGAATATCGCGGAATTCGGATGGATAACGTCAAGCATTTAGCCGAGTCTCTAAAATCGAGTGGCTTCAAAGACCTAAAAGTCACAAAGAGAAAGATTAGCAGAAAGTTTCTGACACCTTATAGGACCAAGGATGGAAAATTCACTTCGGATTCCACAGGCCGTAAAATCTATAGTGAAGAGTTTATAATTGTGGGATATAAATAAACATGGCTGAGAAGCTTCCGATCAAACCTTATGCCAGACTACTAACAATGCTGGGAGAGCAACTTATCAAGAATGAGAGAGTTGCGCTGATAGAAATTGCTAAAAACTCATATGATGCAGATGCCTCATGGGTGAAGGTTACTTTTAAAAATTTCGGTCCAAGTTACGAGATTAATCAAGATTCTAAAATTATTATCGAAGATGATGGCGATGGCATGAGTGCCGATATTATCAGGAACCATTGGATAAACCCTGCAACTCCAGAAAAGAAAAAACGAAAAGAAAAAATGCCTACAACAAAACTTGGCAGGCACTTGCAGGGTGAAAAAGGTATTGGGCGTTTCGCAATCCTCAAACTTGGCAAGACCGTTAAAATATTCACGACGCGTATTGGGGAAAAGGATCGTCATACAATTTCGTATGACTTTTCTCCTTTTGGTGAAGATTTTGACTCAATTCCCGACGAAAATGAAGATGTGCATAGCATGTTCCTTGATGAATTGACCGTAAATTTATCAACAAAGAAAGCGCTGAGCGTAAAAGGCAAAACCATTACCGTAGGAAAACGGAAACTGCCAAAGCCAGTTAGCGGAACGAAAATTGTTATTTCTAATCTTACCGGGTCTTGGACTGAGAAAAAGGTCAAGGCAGCACTTAAAGATATTTCTAAGCTACAGAGTATATTTTCTGAGAAGAAAAATAAAATCTCGAAAGACGATTTTTATGTAGCGTTTCACAAAGACAAAGATGCAGTCGCTTTTGCTGATCAATATTTGGAGGAGTTTCACAACCTGCTTGAAGAACAGTCCGTTCTCAAAGTACGTGCAGGCCAATATTCCGAAAAGAAAAAAACATTCAAATTTATGCTGAATGATAAACCGATGGTTTTAAAGCTATCAGACTCGCGAATAACGGGGCTTAGAGTTTATAGACAACATTTTAAAGATAAACTTGGGTTGGCCGAGCGAACGACAGAATGTGGAGACTTTGGGTTTGATTTTTATATTTTCGATTTTAGCTCCAAAGCGCCCGGCAAATATAAACTTGATAGGAATGACAAAGATATTCTGAAGGATCATCGCATTTATCTCTATCGAGATGGAATAAGGGTTTATCCATATGGTGAACCTGATGATGACTGGCTCAAAATTGACCAATATCGCGGAACAATTGCGGCCGGTGATTTTTTGAGCAATGATCAGGTTGTAGGTGTTGTGGGAATCACACATGAGTTTAATCCCCAACTGCAGGACAAGACTAATCGAGAGGGCTTGATAGAAAAAGGAAATGCTTCCGATGATTTTGTTGCGCTATTGCAGTGTTTATTGGGATACCTACGTACGTACCCGTACAAGCATTACCGACAAGGCCTCGAAGACAAAAAAACACACGATAGCATCCGAACCAAAAAAGTCGAAGACGGATTTGATGTTTTACAGGTTGCTATTGAAAATGAGAAAAAGACGGCAGCGTTAAGCCAGTTAAAATCCCTTAAAGATAGTTATGAAACGGAAAGAGATTTCCTTGTTCGCAGAGCTGAAAGCACTGAGGACTTAGCCGGAATCGGACTTTCTGTTGAGACAACTACTCATGACGTTGCGTCGATGTTGAGCAAGGCGCTAGTTTCTATTGATGGGCTTGTTAAGGACGTAAAATACGGCGATTTTGACCCAAAACTTATTGAGAATGAATTACATACATTGAGAGGGATGCTCTCATTCGTGAATGACCAGATGAATGACGTTCAATTACTATTTAAATCCTCGAAACAACGCAGAAAGCGAATTCGTGTTAAAGGTCTTCTTGATAAAGTAATTAACATATACAGACGAATTTTTAAGTTAAAATCTATTGATTTTAACGTCCAAATAATTGGCTCACCTTTAGTGGTAAAATCAACAGAGGCTGTACTTCTGCAGCTTCTAATAAATCTGTTCGATAATTCAGTCTATTGGCTCGCCGATATTCCTAAGGACAAACGGGCAATAAAAGTTGTTCTAGATGGTGACAAGCAGCGGATGATTGTTGCTGATTCTGGCCCCGGAGTTCACGAAGAGGACATCTCATATATTTTTGAGCCGTTTTATTCTGGCAAAGGCGAAGAAGGCAGAGGCTTAGGATTATATATAGCTCGTCAATTACTAAACAGACATGGGTATGAAATTGAATATTCAGTCGTTAAGTCGAAGAAGACTTTAAATGGAGCTAACTTTTTAGTGGATTTTGTTGAAAGGGATTAGGGTGGGGAATCTATTCAATGGTCCCGTTTTGGTTATTGATGATCAGGCCAAACGGGATGACACCAAAGATACGATCAAAAAACTTATTAGGGAGATTGAGAGCAATGGATATCCTTGTATAATCTACGATGATATACCTGAAGACCCCGAAGCTTTTGTAAAGCATTTGAGTGGCTTTTCATTTCTTTTGCTTGATTGGCGTTTATTTGAGCATGGATCGGACGACCCTGATTTGGCAGGCCTTGTACCTCCCGTGGCTCTGGGTGAAGCTATTGTAGATTTCATAAAGCTCGTGACCGAGGAAACCTTTATTCCTATATTCATCGCAACAAATGAAAAGAACGAAAAGGTGGTTAGAGCATTAAAAAAAGCGAAGTTATATGATCCAAAAGATCCATTGAAAAATTCTATTTTTATTAAGAAAAAGACAGAATTAGTTAAAGGAAGCCTATTCGTAGCGCTACGAAAATGGGCAAAAGAGTCTCCGTCCATTTATGCTCTTAAAGAATGGGAGCGCGAATACACAAAAGCTAAAAATTCCTTGTTCTTGGAGTTCTTCAAAATAAGTCACGCATGGCCAGAGGCCATTTGGACCGCAGCAAATGAGGACAATAGTCCCTCTCCTTCAGATGATTTAGGAGAGGCAATTACCAAAAATTTGTATACGCGAATGGCGCCTTTTAAATTTGATCGGAAAAATATTCTGGTGTCCGATGAACCTGCGTCTGCATCAGAAGTAAGAAAGGTGATGGAAGGCGAGCGTTTTATCGCAAACACCTTTTTAGATGATACTAGGATTTCTCCGGGAGACATTTTCGATTACACGGGCGAGAATCGAGGAAGTTATAGATATTTACTTAATATAAGACCGATGTGCGACACGGTGCTCGGGCGTGATCCAAATCCTGATTTGTATTTTCTTAAAGGAAAAAAAGCGTCCAAAAGTGAAGCCCATACAGAACGTGGAGACCAACAATGTGTGCCGTTTTTGTTTAATGGAAAAGTGATTGCCTTTTCATTCAAGGACCTTGTTATCAAGTCATGGGAGGACGTAAAAAATGATAGAAAGGGTCGACTTTTGGAACCTTATATTACACGAGTTCAACAAAAGTATGGGTTGTTTATTCAACGACAAGGGTTGCCTCGAGCTCCATGGCAAGCCTACTTTGATCAAAAACCTGTTGATGAATATACGCTTTACAAGGATAAAAGAACTAATAAGTGGTGTCTAGAACTTGGAGACTCCGCCGCGACAAAAAAGGTATTTTCAACCAAGGCCATTGCTTTAAATAGGCTCAAAACAATTGTGGGCAAGAAAGGTGGTAGAGTTAAAGTTTTGAAACTAGACAATACCATTCAAAAGGAAATAACTTTTTAAGTCATATAGGCCTCAGTGAAAGCAATGGATAATAATTTTCAAAGGCTTGGATCACGTAGTAATGCTCACGTTGGAAATGAATTTGAACATACTGTCCGTTCATTTTTTGTTGATCAAGATTTAGATCTCACGCCACGGTTTAAAATTGACATAGGTGTAGGCGCACACAAAAAGCCACACGAGTTTGATCTGGGCGCAAAATTGCCGAAGGTTTTAGTAGAATGCAAATCACACACGTGGACGAAAGGGGCTAATGTACCTAGTGCCAAAATAACTACATGGGACCAAGCCATGTATTACTTTTCAATGAGCCCTAGAAATTTCCGAAAGATGTTTTGTGTTCTCAGAGATGAACGATTAACTACCGGCGAGACCCTAGCGGCATATTACATCAGATTGAGATATCATCTGATACCAGATGCCGTCGAAATATGGGAATTCTCTCCTTGCTCCTCTAACGCAAAACGTTTGATTTGAAATTATAGTCTGAGGTCCGGTTTGGGGATCTTGCCACGTCTTCTCAGTGGCAATAAACGCCCAAAATAAGCCGCTCAAATTTTCTCGTTATTACCTAATTAATGTTGTATTGGTAGGTATATGAGCAACGTGCCGGAGCCAATATCAGTATTAATACCAGACTTACCCAAGGGCTGGCATCTATTATCTTACAAGGTTCTTTCAGATAATCGGTTGGCCATTATCGGCACAGACTTAGACCTTCCTGCCTTACGAAACAGCAATCGTGAGAGATTGTTGCAATTTTCAGCGGAGGCTTATGCAAAGATTTGGATTTTTGACGGCGACAATCTGCACATTGTTATTAGTTTCCTACTGCTTGAGCCTTACTTATTTATTGACCAATTTCTTGATGGACGTTGGCTTGTCGCTAATACTCTTGCTCATGAAAACGGGAACACCCGTATTTTTCGCCCAGATGGGACAGAAGAACGACGTATTGAGTTAGGCGTTCACATCAAACATTTAAAAATCGATGATAGTGGTCTTATTTGGGTGGGCTGGGGTGATCAGGGCATATTCGGGAACGATAATTGGATTGTTCCAGAACTTGAATGGCCCCCTAGCTCCAAAGGTATTGCTGCATTCGACTCGCAAGGAACGCTGATCAAGAGCGCGGCTATAGAAACGATAGCTGATTGTTATGCTCTAAACATTTTCAATAATGAAGCATGGTCCTGCACATATATGGATTTCCCTATTTGGCAGATGAACAATGATAGGCAAAAAGTCTGGCCATCAGGTCTTTTGGGAACAAGAGCTATAGCAGTGAGGTATCCATTTGTACTTGCTGCTGGCGGATATAGGAATAATGTCAATCGTTTAGTGTTATTGCGTCTTGATGAAGATCAGGCTCGGCAGTTAGCCACATGGCGTACACCTGCGATTTCAAACGACGCTGTAGACAGAAAGATGATTGATGGTCGAGGAGAGTATATACATGTTGTAACTGGGAAAATATGGCATCGGTGGAATGTCTCACAATTTGTAACTGGTTTTGACAGCTAATATGCGTCTTTTTGCTAAATGACGAGCATAACTGTGCGGCTTAAAATCACTTCAACTAAGACACTCGTTGAGGTCCGCTTTGGGGATTTAGCGGCGTTTATAAATTGCTGTACATTCCCTTTATGATAATTTGAATTCATAATATTCACGCTTAGAATATCTGCATGTGTGAATGTTAAAATGAAAATTTAATAAGCCTTAGCGAATATTTCAGGCAGCCTTGTATAGGTTTAATTTATGATGACCATAATCATCAAGAATTACTCGCATATCTTTATTAGACAAATATCCGTCAACTAAAAAACTTCCACGATCTTCAAGCTCTTGGCCTATTAAGATTTCAACTTGAATAATTAGGTTGTGTAAGCCCAGCAGAGGAATGATCCATTCGGGTGTACCCCCATCAAAAAAATAAGGGACTTTCCAACTCGAATATCCAGCAAGCCAACGATGCATTGTGTTAAAACCCTCTGATTTTATATCTTCTGTTGGGACACCTGATATCTTCTCTTTTAATCGTTCAAACAAGTTCTTAAACGCTTTTTTAGGAGGATAGGCCATAGCAAAATTACCATTTTGGTTTTGATAGGAATATTTTATTCCATAACCCAAGAATGAAAAAGAATGGGAAACTTTGTTGATTTTAATAAATTTCAAACAGAAAGGTCCAGCAGGATGCATTTTGCACCTATCAATTAGGGCATCTTTAATCGCTGCCGCTTCGCTGTAGTCACTAGCACATATAGCGAGGTCATCACCTTGCCAGACCATACGATCCGGATCAGCAAGTCCCTCAATGAGGCTTCCAAAAAGCGCGCTAGCAATGCGAACCGAACAAGGCGAACCCTGAGGCAAACCCTGCTGGACCTTCTGCTTTAAATGTGAATCATCCTGATTACTATAGGAGGGATGACTGGAGAAGATAAGATTATGTCTCTTATGATTGAGAACACAAAACTCAATTACATCTTGTGGAAAAAGATATAAAAGCTTTCTCACTTCACTATGCTCTATGGAGCCATAAAAGTCCTTAATGTCAGATGTAACGACATAGGAACAATTATTCTTGTCGATGGACGTTGTTAAGCGCTGGATAGCGCCATCGCGTCCTCCATTAATTATACAATCCCCTTCGGACTCAATCTCAAGCACTTTGAGGACATCATTGACTATGATCTGAATGGCCAGTCGCTTTATACCCGATTTGCTAAGCGGTCTAATTTCCCCACTTGGTTTTTCCGTTAATTTAACATGAATGGATTCGGAGAAGTTCTGAGATTGGGAAATTTCTAATGCCAAAGAGTCAATTTCTTCTGGAGTATAAGGAGATGATTTTTTCTGTGTGGCTTGGATAAGTGCAAGTTTACAAACGGGGAAACTTGTAAAATAGTATTTTATTGTATTTTTGCGCTTATTATCGGTTTTAGCCGATTTAATTGCCTTCAACAACTTTGTGCGCCGAGTAAGGTCAGACGAAAGCTTCTCAAACAAGGACTTCTCTTGCCATGTAGGATAAGCAACAACTTTAGAGTATTGATGATAAATGCTGGCCACGATTACCTCCTAATTTTAACTTTCGGAGGCAGAGGAATCGTAGGCAGCACTCTGCCACCGTAATCCTCCATGATTTTGGTGTGGGGTCGATATGTTTGATTAAACCCCCTACGCCCTGATTCTAGAAAGCTGCGCAAGATATATTATGAAAAATTTTAATCCAAACTGTGGATAACTAGGATTCCGAAATAAACACGTGCAAATGATTTCATATTTTAGTAACATTACTAGGACACAAATAGTGTTACCCAGTTTTTCTGAGACTTTTTACCTCAGTAGAATCAATGGCTTAAAGGTCTGTGGAATAGGGCAGAAAGTTCTCTCATCGCCCGCTCCATTTTCTTCAATAAAAACAATGACTTGCAGGATTGCATAACAGAGGCCTCTTGCTGAACACGTAAAAAGGTTTTAATTTGGTCACGATTTTAGTCAAACCGTACGGCCTTTGGGGGCATAAAGCTTTCACCTTAGTTCTCATTGGGGGAACTATACCCCGTAAAAACAATGGGGCTGTCCTAGATAATGCATTTTATGTGTTATGAGGGACTATGAGGAAGAGCCGATTAAGTTGGTCAAAGCAGCTGCGACTGATTGAGCATTTTGTATCTGGCAGCACGGCCCGCTGCGCTTCGCGTCTTGTCGGGGTC
>CALFVT010000005.1 GCA_937928165.1 uncultured Caulobacterales bacterium | reverse complement strand
GGGCGTGACGGTTCTCGCTCCGCGTCATTCCTGCTGTTAAAGCGGGCCGCTCCGCAGTCCATGCGGGGCAAATTTGCAATTAATCTTTACTTGTATTTCACCGCGCTAGGGCTTACCTCGCCTCTATGAAAAAAAATGCGTTACTTAGCTTTGAACCTGTCAGCGGCCTTGGGCCCATCTCTGATAATTACGACGCATTATTTTGCGATATATGGGGCGTGATCCATAATGGCCGTGAGCCCTTTCTAGAGGCTTGCGACGCCCTAGAGCGCTTCCGTCAAGAACGCGGCCCCGTGATTTTAATCTCAAATTCTCCGCGCCCATCGGTTGCTATACCGCAGCAGTTTCGCGACATCGGCGTTCCCGGTGAACTCTGGGACGCCATTGTCACCTCCGGCGATGCCACCATAGATGAGCTTGCACGCCGCGCCCCTGGCCCCGCCTTTAAGCTTGGCCCTGACCGGGACGACGGACTTTATGACGGGCTAGAGCTACATTTCAGCGATCTCGACGAGGCCGCTTTTATTTCTTGCACAGGACTTTTCGAAGACGCACATGAAACGCCCGATGATTACACCGACCTTTTAATGCAAGCGCGCGAGAACGGCATCCCGCTTATATGCGCCAATCCCGACATCAAAGTCATGCGCGGCGATGAAGAGATTTATTGCGGCGGCGCACTAGCGCAAAAATATGAAGATATGGGCGGCGAAGTCGTTTACGCGGGCAAACCCCATAAACCAATTTATCGTCTTTGCCGGGCGTGGCTTACGAATATTATGGGCTATAATGTGCCCAGTGATCGCATTTTATGTATTGGCGATAATGTCCATACAGACTTGGCGGGGGCGCAAAATGAAGACTATGATTGTTTCTTTGTCCAAGACGGTCTCCACGGGCCAATGACAGATGCTTTCACAAATCTATTGAAACAACATAATATCTCTGCAAGATATCTCGCAGACCGCCTGCGTTGGTAACCCAAGAAAACCGCATGAAGAGACCTGCATGACTGATAATGTAAAATTCTATCTTGAAGACTTAGAGATCGGCATGCGCGCGACCACAAGCATGGTGATTACCGCCGAAAAGATTGACATATTCGCCGAACTCACGGGGGATAAAAACCCGATACATGTGAACGAAGAATTTGCTAAGACCACAATGTTCGGCAAGCGTATCGCCCATGGCGCGCTATCGGCCTCACTTATATCCGCCGTATTAGGCAATGATTTGCCTGGCCCAGGCGCAGTTTTTGTTGAGCTTAATCTACGCTTTCGCCGCCCCGCTTTTATCGGCGATGAGGTTGTGGCCGTTGCTGAAGTGGCCGAGATTAATGAGCGTAATGGGCGGGTAAAAATGAAATGCTATTGCGAGGTTGACGGCAAGCAAATCTGCCGCGGCGACGCAGGTGTTGTGGTCAAGAAACGCCCTACCGCTTAAATGCTTACCCCATAAAATACCGTCTTTTCAAAGGCCATGAAAACACTCACCCAGTATAAAGACCTTTCCGCCTCTGATAAAGGGGCCGTGATTGCCCTTGGCAATTTTGACGGACTTCACCGTGGACATCAAGCCGTCATCGGTCAGGCCCGCAGCATAGCCAAAGAACTCGGCGCGCCTTTGGGTATTGGCTTGTTCCGTCCACATCCTTACCGCTTTTTTAAACCAAATGCCCCCCCCTTTCGCCTGATGAGCGCAGAGCTACGCGCGGAGATTATGGCTGGACTTGGGATCAAGCGGCTTTATGAAATCCCTTTTGACACTCATTTGCGCGATATGGATGATGCCGAATTTGTCGAGATTGTCCTATATCAAGGCCTTGGTATTCGCCATGTCATTGTCGGGGAAGATTACGGCTTTGGTAAAAACCGCTGCGGGAATGTTGAGAGCCTGACGCGGCTGTGCGGGGAGCGGGGCATTGGCGTGACGGCGATGAAGCCTATTGGGCTTCATAAAATCTACGGCAAATATGGCTCTACCGAAATTCGTAAAGCGCTTCGAGACGGGGATGTATTCCTCGCGGCCCATCAACTCTCCCGCCCGTGGCAAGTCAACGGGATTGTGCAAAAGGGGCAACAGCGGGGGCGCACCATAAATTTCCCCACGGCTAATCTTGATTTTGCTGATCTCGTTCGGCCTAAATTCGGGGTTTACACGGCCGAAGTGCGGCTAGAGGGAGAAACAGACTGGCGGCCCGGCGTTGCCAATACGGGCAATCGCCCGACTGTTGGCGGTGAAGAGGCGCGGCTTGAGGTGCATATTTTTGATTTCGACCAAGATATCTACGGACAGCGCCTTGATGTACGCTTTCGCAGCTTTATCCGCGCGGAGAAAAAATTTGACAGTTTTGACGCCCTACGCGCACAAATCAGCCGCGATGCCCAAAGCGCGCGCATTATCTTTGGCCTCACCTAAAGGTTTTAAACCGTCCAGTCCCCGCGCACCGCTTGCCATAGACTTAGCAAAGACAACGCCGCCGTATCGGCGCGCAAAATACGCGGCCCCAAAGAGACGGGGGTTACAAAGCTCTTCGTTCGTATCATCTCCCGCTCACGCAGTGAAAATCCGCCTTCGGGGCCAATTAAAATTGCGGCAGGGCCATCTTCCATTCCCTTAAGCACGGTTAGCGCCGGGGCCGCATCCCCCGCTTCATCGGCAAATATCAAGCGGCGATCTTGCGGCCAATCTTTCAGCATGACCTCTATGCCGCCTACCCTAAGATCACGAACTTTTGGTACATCTAGGCGCTCTGTCTGCTCACTGGCTTCAATCGCCTGGAGGCGGGCCTTATCCGCGTTAAACCGCACAAATTGCGTGTGATCCGTGAGAATAGGATAAAACACAGCCGCGCCCAACTCTGTGCCCTTTTCTATGATAAAGGCGTTACGATGTTTGCGCACAGGGGCGAAACAGAGCCAAATATCCGGCATTTTGGCAGGGGGGCGTAGCTGCTCGCAGATTATAAGCCGCCCGCCTTTGCGGGAGACTTGCTGTATCTCAGCCCGCCACTCCCCGCTCTCACCGTTAAAAACACGCAAATCATCGCCCGCCATTTTACGAAGAACCGTGCCAAGATAATGGGCTTGCTCTTTGGGCAGATCAATCTCGACCCCCGCGTTTAAAGCCGTTTCCATGTAAAGCCGAGGTAATGTGTAATTTTGGCGCATAGGCTTTACATAACCCAAGCCGCTGCGCTACGCACCCATTAATGAGCCCTATAATCAAAGACGCGGCGCAAAGCCATTGGGTTTATAAAATGCCCGAGGGCTGGCAGCCTTTTTTGCAGCTATCCCGGTTAGACCGGCCCATTGGCTATTGGCTTTTGGCCCTGCCCGGCTGGATTGGTCTTGCTTTTGCGGGTCTTGTCGGCGGGCTCGTTCAAAGTGATTTAAAATGGGCCGCCCTTATTTTAATCGGCGCGATTGCTATGCGCGGAGCCGGCTGTACCTATAATGATATTGTCGATCAAGACATAGATGCCAAGGTTGAGCGTACCGCTCTGCGCCCCCTACCGTCCGGGCGTATAAGTAATAAACAGGCATGGATCTGGCTGTTTGCGCAGTGCTTTATTGGCCTGATCGTTTTACTTTGTCTGCCGCCTCTGGCGCAGGTTATTTCTTTGCTCTCTATTCCGCTCGTGGCCGCTTATCCCTTTATGAAGCGGATTACATGGTGGCCGCAGCTTTGGCTTGGTATGACGTTTAATTGGGCCGTGCTTGTTGCCTATGCGGCGAAAACGCAAATGGTCAGCGCGCCACTTTTTTGTCTTTACGGCGGGCTTATTTTTTGGACCGTAGGCTATGATACAATCTATGCCTGCCAAGATATTGAAGATGATGCCTTTGCCGGAATTAAGTCCACCGCGCGGCGTTTTGGACGCCACATAAAAAGCGGCGTCAGTCTCTGTTACGGCCTATGTCTTTCGCTTATCTTCACCGCCATATTTTTACATATCATCCATAGCGGCACATATCACGGCCAAACGGTCAGTCAAATCCCTCTCCAAGCCGCCATTGATGCGGCGCTTGTGCTGCTCTTGTTTGCAGCCCATTTAATATGGCAAATCATACGCTTAGAGCCTGATGAGCCCAAAAGCGCCCTTCATTTATTCAAGTCAAATTTTTGGGCCGGTTTGATCTTAACCTTGTGGCTT
This sequence comes from uncultured Caulobacterales bacterium, assembly GCA_937928165.1. Taxonomy (GTDB): domain Bacteria; phylum Pseudomonadota; class Alphaproteobacteria; order Caulobacterales; family Maricaulaceae; genus CALFVT01. The sequence goes on along the minus strand of CALFVT010000005.1, from coordinate 171,215 downwards.
TTACCACCTATGTTCACAAGCTTCTTCTAATCCTTCACCAAATAGTGACAGAATCGTCACTGCAATCCACCGTTTAAGCCCTATATATGGTCACAGACAGGAGTATGTTACATGACCCAATATTTGACACGGCGAACATTAGGGCTTGGCGTTGCGGCCTTAGCCTTATCTGCTTGCACCAAAGCATCTATCAACGCGAATGCTACAACGCCAAGGCAAAAGGGGAGCTCTGTGAATGATAATATTGACTGGGCAAGCCTATCCCCTACGGATTGGAAAGAGCGCTTAACCCCCGCAGAATTTAATGTACTGCGCCGCGAAGGCACAGAGCGCCCATGGTCTAGCCCATTGAATGACGAAAAACGCGACGGAGTTTTCGCCTGCCGAGGCTGTGAATTGCCACTGTTTAACGCTGACACCAAATATGATTCCCGCACCGGATGGCCAAGCTTTTTTGACGTCATTGAGGGAAATGTCGCCACGAAAGTCGATAATAAATTATTCTTGCCGCGCACAGAATATCACTGCGCGCGCTGCGGTGGCCATCAAGGCCATGTGTTCACAGACGGCCCGCGCCCAACAGGACTTCGCTATTGTAATAATGGCGTGGCCTTAATTTTTATTCCAAAAGACGCTTAGACTCCGAGCGCAAAGCAGGGGGATAGCCGCCGCTATCCCTCTTTTTTAAATATAAATAGATAAGACGAGAAATCGCCCTTATCCATATAGCGGATATTATCTTTGACATGGCCCGTTGTCACATAAGGTAGGGCCAGACCGCTACTCATAAGCGCATCGCCATTATAAGATGTGCCGTCCTCGACCATTAAATACTCTGATTTTGGATCAAGCCCCATCATATAGGCCCGGCGGAAGGGCAAGTTCGGCGCGGATAAAATATGGAAATATAATAGGTAAACGGTTTTTTCATCGGCGGTTGTAAGCTGCCAGCACACTTCATTACCATTATTAATGAGGCGGTGAAACCGTCCGCCAATCATATCCTCTGCGGAATGACGCGCCATTTCTATATATTTAAACAGCTCATCTTTATGCTCGACTACATCCGCCTCATTCAGCGAGAGCCCCCGCGCGGCGCAGAAAAATCCGGCCAAAAACCGCGTTTGCAATGATGTCACCCGCCCATTTTGATGATTGGGAGACGGCCCAATATAGGCGGCCATTGTATCAGTTGGGTACAGATAAGATGCGCCGTTGATAATTTGAAGGCGGCCAATCGGATCGCTCATATCGGAAATCCAGCCTTGCGGCATATAGTTGAGCATGCCCAAATCAAAGCGGTTCCCGCCGCTCGCACAATTTTCAAATAAAATATTCGGATGTTTACAGGTCAGGCGTTTAAGGAGGCTATAAAGCCCGAGCATATAACGGTGAGAGACCTCTCGTTGACGGTTTTTAGGCAGGCCCGCCGAGCCAACCTCTGTCATATTACGGTTCATATCCCATTTAACATAATCAATATCGCCGCAAGATAATATAATATCAATTTGTTCAAATAAATAATCCACAACCTCTTCACGGGATAAATCCAAGGTTAATTGATTGCGGCCCAAGGACGGCGTGCGCCCTGGCACATGAAGTATCCAGTCAGGATGATCTTGAAATAATTGGCTTTTAGGATTGACCATCTCCGGCTCGAACCAAATCCCAAACTTAAGCCCTTCGGCCTTAACCTTGGCAGCAAGCGCGGGAATGCCGTCTGCGAAACGTTCTCGGTCGGCGCGCCAATCCCCGAGGGAGCTTGTATCATCGCGGCGACCTTCAAACCAGCCGTCATCAAGGACGAGCATATCCACCCCAACAGATTTGGCTTGATGGGCCAAATCCATAACTTTATCTTGGTCAATGTCAAAATAGGCCGCTTCCCACGTATTTAAATAGGTCGGACGCGGCACATTGGCAAATCGCTCCGGCGTGATTTTCTTGCGGATGAAATTATGCCAAATATGGCTCATTCGCCCGAGGCCTTTATCGGTGAACACATGGAGCGCTTCGGGGGTGCAAAATGTCTTCCCAGGCTTAAGCCGCCAATGAAAGTTAAACGGGTTAATCCCCGCGAGCATTCGCACATCTTCAAATTCGCCTTTTTCAACACTAAGGGCAAAATTACCGCTATACATGAGTGTGGAGGCGTAGACATGGCCTAAATCCTCAGTGGTGCCCTTATGCATGATCGCCATGAACGGATTATGGGCGGCGCTGGATGTACCTCGCGCCGAATCGACCACAAAGCGCCCTTTAGGCACATCAATGCGTTCTTCGTTAAATTCACGGGCCCATGTGCCGTGAAGGTGCAAAACTTCATATTCGGCCGGCGGCAGGTCTATCGAGCTACTAAAAGCATGTTGCAGTTGCAGCTCTTGCTCCCCGCGGTTTTTAAATTTCGCTGAACGGGTCAGCACGCCGTGATGTTTATAAATGGTGTAATAAAGCTCGACATCAAGCAAATGTAACGGATCAGACAAGGTAACAATCAAGGTTTCGCAATCACCGCCGCGCGACGCCGGAAGCTTCTTAAGTAGCGGTTTGACGTCTTTGACCTTATAACTTTTATAAAGTAGGGAAAACACAGTATTTCCGTCATGATTACGCCCGTGAACCGCCGGAAAGCGGTAATCCGATGTGCCAAAGCTTGGAAATTCCTGCGGGGTGTCGCTCAGGCTGAAATATTGCCCACCTTGAAACACAGACGCCGCCTCGCGCTGGGTGCGCAAGTGATGAATTTCAACTTCGAGCGGGTTTTTAAGGGGCGGTCCGTAATAGACATGCTGCAAAATCCCCTCTTCCGTAACACAAAAAACATAGGAGAAAAAATCATTGGATAAAGCAAAGGTCTTATTATCCGAAACATTAATCATGCGAGCCATAGCGTCACCAAATTCATAATTTTAAGGAGGAATATGCCCTGATAAAAATCAAAAGCAAGCATAAGAAAGGCCGCTATAAAAGCGGCCTTGGATATTATTATGGAGCCAAGGCTTAGAACGTGCCGCGGATACCTAATGTGTAGCGTGCGCCTGTATCTTCGAGCTCTAAGAAACGATTTCTAAAGCGTGAGAAGTCACGGCGGGTTGCACCCAGAACATTCACGCCTTCAACAAAGACTTGGAAACGATCTGTGATGTCATAACCGGCAGAGAAGTCGATCTGGCCAAAGGCTTCACGTTGCTGTGGTTCACCGAAGAATGACTGCGCTTGGAAGAGGAACTCATCCCGCCAATTCCATGCCACGCGGGCTTGGATTGGGCCTTTTTCATAAAAGCCATTAATATTTAGTGAGTGTGGTGACAGGCCGTTAAAGTCAAGATTAGCCACAGGCGAATCTACGCCGCGGTTAATATTGCTTGTGACGTAAGTATAGTTGACGCCAAAGCCAAGGCCGTTATCCCAACCCTTTTGCAAGGCCGCTTCAAGACCCGTAATGTCACCGGTTTCGCCGTTACGCTCCCGCGTATCTTGGAAGGTCACGTCAACCGCGAGGTCTGCAGTTCCTGGGTTGCCCACATTACCCGGCGGAATGATAACTTGGCCCGCAACAGGGAGCGTTGCAATTTCAAGGAAGTTGCTAAAACGCTTATGGAAACCTGTGACGCCAAAATAGCTAATGTCGTCAATATACCATTCAAACGCAATATCGAAGTTTGTTGATTCAAAAGCTTCGAGGTTCGGATTGCCTCCGCCCGATGTCGGCGCATTTGACCGCCCGCCAAAGGTGTTGTTAACACCCAAAGAGGTCAGGGTTGGGCGCGTCACCGTTTGCGACACCGCAAACCGTGCCACAGTGCTATCTGATGTTTCAAGCTTTAAGTTGAATGATGGCAGGAAGTTGGAATAACTATTGCTAACAGAGACGTCTGTTTGATCTCCGAACTGAATATCCAGTTGCGTATCACCCGGAGATTCACGAAACTCAACAACCGGTTGGTCTACACCTGCTGATGTCGTATTCGTCTGAGCCCAGCGGAAACCAAGGTTGGCTGTCCATGGAATATCACCCAAATCACCAGCCCATACCGTATTGACGAAAGCCGCAATAATTTCTTCATCAACGGCAAAACCTGAACCCGGATTTTCTTCAGGATCAAAGAAGCCAAAGATAGAGTTGGACGCATCCCGTCTTGCACGAAGATTAGCATCAGTCCCTAGAATTGACGCATCATTATTATCGACACCGTTTGGACGACCTGAACGATTAGGATCAGAAATAGCCGCATCACTATTGAGCGCTGCAAAAGCTTGCTCGAAGGTTGAACCTAAGAATTGGGTTGGAATACGGTCATTTCCGTCAACACCTGACAAGAAATTTCCAAGATCAACTGGTGATAAAATGCTATCATCAAAGTCGACTGTGTATCCACAAAAGGCACAAAAGATAGCTGTACCTTGCGTTGGTGCAAAGTTATCAAAGACCGTTTGTGATTTTTCCCGATCAGAATAAGCACCGCCAAAGGAGATTTTTTGTAAAATACCTTGGTCAATATTCCAGTCACCCCCCCCTTTAATCTCAAAGATTTGATCATCGACTTCTGTGCGGTTCACATTCACAAAGTGAAGACGTTGGATCGAGGTATCTTGCGCCCCTACAATGTTTTCAAGCGTCGTGATTTCCGCATCATCAGGCAAAGATATCAGCGGTGACGCTGGCGCAAGCGCGCCAAGAACCACAAATGGGTTTGTAGCGTCCCGCGTTGCTTCGGAATAGGAGACGTCAAAATTGAGAGTTAAATCTTCGCGGGCATCCCACTCAACATTACCGCCAAAAAGATAGCTTTCTGCATCACGATTATTCGCGGTAATCACATTATCATTTTGTGACAGGCCCACTTGATCTGCAATAGCCGGGTTAGCAGCCTGAAAGTCAAGACCTGGGCGACTAAATGATGTAACGGTTCCGTTCTCATCAACGACGGGATTAATGAAAGGCGGTGTAAAAAAGCCAGAAAATTGATTGTCGAATGACGAAATATCAAATGATGACCACAATCCGTCAAGTTTAACGCGGAAAGTTTCAACCGGCTCAAACTGTACCGTACCATTGAGGGTCAAGCGCTCACGGTCTTGTTGATCACGGCTAATAATAGCTTGTTGTTGCAAACGAGCCCCCTCTGGAAGCTCTCCAAAATCATCAGCGGTCAGTCCACTAGCCGACGGCGGCGCATCCACAGTGGCATCCCCTTGGCGTAGCGCAAAACCGTTCGTAAAGACGCGGTCACGCTGCAAGCTTCTGTCAGAATAAGACACACCCAATAAAGCCCCAAAATTTCCGGCTTCATTTGTCCATGACCCCACAGCGGTCAGGTCAGGGCTAAACTCATCACTAAGATCATCATAAATGCCCGCCGCAGACAAGGACAAGTGCGTCCCCGGACGGTCCAGCGGACTCGCCGTAACGATGTTAACATTTGCGCCAATACCGCCTGATTGTAAATTAGGGGTTGCCGTCTTAAAGACTTCTGCGCGGCTGATGATGTCCGATGAAATCGTATCGAATGAAAATTCACGTCCCGCATTATCGGTCGCCAATGTGCGGCCATTAAGTGTTACGAGGTTAAATTGCGGCCCAAGACCCCGGACTGTAATGAACTGGCCTTCACCGCCATCACGGTCAATCGCAACACCCGTAATGCGCTGAAGTGATTCAGCGATGTTATTATCGGGGAATTTACCCACATCCTCGGCTGTAATGGCGTCGACAACTTGGTCACTTCCGCGCTTAACATCCAAAGATTGTTTCAAGCTGCTGCGAATACCTGTTGCAATCACTTCGTCTTCAAATTCTTGCGCTGTCGCTGACACGGCGGTCATCATAGCGGCAGCACCTGCTGTACAAATTAAAAATCTGGCTCGGCTGAGTTTCATAAATATTTCCCCTACTTATGTAGTTCCATGCTTGAGACAAAAGCAGCCATGCTTTGTCACATTGTGGACATATCACTTAATTTTTATGTCGCTGCCGTCAAGCCAAAATATTCTTTTTCGAACATTTGTGGCTTATTTACATCACTTATTCGAACATTAGCTTCGAATCCCGTCAAAATGGTGATCCATTCACTATATACGAATGATACCTAATTTTCGATCACATCGCGGCAATGTTTACCCTTTAACCGCTTCTGTGGTGGCAAACCCCTCCCCCATATACGCCAAAACACCCCTGTCACAGCATCTTAATATAGCGCTTAGCTGGCTCTTAACCCCCTTTTTGGCCATTAAATTTGAGCGGTAGGATGGTAGACTTTCACATTCGTCTTTTCAAACAAAGTGCTAAATTGCGGGGCCGGCAGCGTATCTGTGACGAGGACATCAACATCACCAACATGGCCCATGCGGCATAAGGCCTTCTTGCCAAATTTACTGCCGTCGGCGACAAGAATTGTTCTATCCGAATTTTTAATTGTCGCCTGAGAGAGCCGAATTTCCACTTGGCCGTAGTCCCAGAGGTCTCCATCATCATCAATAGAATTAATCCCAATAATACCGTAGTCCATATGAAACTTATCAATAAATTCAATGGCCTGAGGCCCTATAATCCCGCCATCAGCATTTCGTAGCTGTCCGCCTGCGAGCATGATATTAAAAGTCTCATTACGTCCCAAGGTTTGCGCAACATTAATATTATTGGTCACAACCACAAGATTTTCATGCTCCAAAAGCTCTCGGGCAACCGCTTCGATTGTGGTGCCTGTATTTAAAAATATAGAGGCATTATTAGGGATTGTTTTGGCGACAAGCCGAGCAATTTTTTGCTTAGCTTCCACATGGGTCACCAGGCGGTCTTGATAAGGGCGGTCCCCTTCATTCCGTGGGTGGCCCGCGCCGCCGTGAAACCGAGTAATCAGGCCTCTTGCACTCAGTTCATTTAAATCACGGCGAATCGTTTGCGGCGTAACTTGAAAATGTGAAACCATCGCATCCGTCGCAACAAAGCCGTTCTCTCTTAGCATTTGCAGGATCAAAGATTGTCGTTTTGAGGGCATAAATGTTTTCATAAACTCTCCTAAAACAACATTACACTATAAAAAACATTGACGAAACGGATTTTTTTATACTAATTCGAACATATAAATTCGAAAACGAAAATAAATGTAATTAAGCATTGCAAAAACATAAACCTTAAGGGAGTTTGTTTTGGGTCAAAGTGTTAACTTAAAGGCTAATAAACCGGTGGCGTCATTTTCAAACATTGATAACGCGGTCTGCAATACGTCTTTGGGTTATGCTAAAGACATATTTCGCCGAGACTTCCAAAAAACAGACGGGCGTATGCTTTATCTCTACGGCTATGAACCGCATATTGAAGCCCCCATTGATTTTACCCCAACCCCAATCGCCAAAGGGGGAGAATTTCGCTGGCACCCTTTGCGCCAAGAATGGAACATTTATGCCCCTCATCGCCAAAATAGAACGTTTAAACCGCTAAGCGCGAATGACCCTCTGGCCCCATCCAGCCGAGACGGTCATGAAACTGAAATTCCCTTTACAGATTTTGAACTGGCTGTATTTGAAAATAAATTTACAAGCCTTCACCTTCAAGCCGCAGAGCCTGCACCCGTAAAAGACCTTAAAATGGCCCGTGCAAATGGCCATTGTGATGTTATCGTTTATGGCCCCGAAGCGGACGGAAACCTGCACTCAATCGGACAAGATAAACGCCGCCTCCTTCTAGCGGCTTGGGTTGATCGTTATAAATCACTATTTGACAAGGGGCTTAAATTTGTGCTGCCCTTTGAGAACCGGGGCGATGAAGTCGGCGTGACCCTGCACCATCCTCATGGTCAAATTTACGCTTTTCCCTTTATCCCTGACGTACAAAAACGCGCGTTAAGTGCCTTTCAAAATGGCTATGATCTCACGAAAGATGTCGCATCATTCGCGCCGGAATTTACCATCGCAGATGCGGGCGGTATGTCCGCTTTTTGCCCACCCTTCGCGCGGTTCCCCTATGAGGTTTGGATTGCGCCGAAAAAATTCTCACCAGGGCCATGGGCCTTTGATGAGACTCAAAGTGATGGGTTTGCTCACCTATTGGGTGAAGTCACCCGCAAATATGATGCCTTTTTTGGCCGCACGACGCCTTATATGCTTTCGCTTCACGCGGCGCCTATGGGTCATGAGGATGAATTTCACTTCACCGCACAATTTTATCCGCTGCTACGGGCTAAGGATAAAGTTAAATATTTAGCCTCTGTCGAGCAATCAACGGGCCTATTCACCGTTGACGTCATGCCGCAATCCGCCGCGCAAATTTTACGCCCGCTTTAATGCCCTATGCTTGGATGATTAAAAATAGACAGATAAATTTACACAGGCTAGCCTAGAGTAAGGCCAATAATAAAAAGCAAACGACGTTGTTATGTCAAATGCCTCGCATGTCCCCCTAACTGGGCAGCGCACATATAATAAATAAGGGATAAAAATGAAACTACAGTTTACGCAGATCTTGGTTTTCCTTGGCATTACCGCTCTAATTGCCTTTGTCACTTATCTATATTGCCGCGGCGCGCGCGAAGATGAAGACAGCGGAAAGGAATATTTCCTCGCAGGGGGCGGGCTGAAATGGTATTTTGTGGCTGGGTCTATCACCCTCACCAATCTATCCACCGATCAACTTGTTGGTATGAACGGCAATCAAATGGCGCTTTTGGCATGGTGGGAACTCGCCGCTGTGGTCGGGCTGATGATGCTTTGCTTCTTATTTATTCCCGTTTATTATAAATATAATTGCACCACCACGACAGAACTGTTGGAGCGGCGTTATAATAACAAGCATATTCGCGCGTTAATTTCGATTTTATTCTTGCTCGGAAATATTTTTATTTTTCTCCCAGCCATACTCTACGGCGGGTCGCTTTTCATGCAGAGTATGTTTGGTCTTGATATTAATCTTTATGTTTTGGCGGCTATTTTTGCTGTCGTTGGTTCGGCTTACGCCATTTTTGGCGGGCTGAGAGCGGTTGCGATTTCTGATACATTTTCAGGGGTATTACTTTTGGGCCTTGCGATAACTGTGACCGTGCTAGCGCTAAAAGAAATTGGGTTTGATTTCACAGACATTCCCAAAGAGCGCCTGACCCTTATTGGCTCACCGGAATCAGATATTCCCTTTGCGACCCTATTCACGGGCATGATCTTTATCCAAATGTTTTATTGGTCAACAAACCAGACCATCACCCAGCGGGCTATGGCCTCCCCAAGCGTAAAAGAGGCTCAAAAGGGCATACTCGCTGCCGCCGCTATTCGGCTATTAGTCGTCCCGCCAATTATTGTTCTGCCCGGCATTGTTGCCTATAAGCTTTACGGCGACATTGGAGATGCGACTTATGGACGGATTGTGGGCGATCTTTTACCCGCTTTCCTCTCAGGGGCATTTGCTGCTGCCATAGCCGCAGCGGTTTTAACAACATTTAATTCAATTTTAAATGCCTCTGCCGCTCTATGGGTGTGTGATATTCACGAAACATATATTAGTAAAACGCCGAATGTTAAAAGATTATCTCTATGGGTCTCCATCACTATGGTTATTTTGGCCTTTCTTATGATCCCAATTTTTAACAACCCTGAACAAAGCATTATTAATACAGTGCAACAACTTTACGGCATGCTGTCTATGCCAATCTTAGCAGCTTTCATGGTCGGATTATTATTTAAAAATGTTAATGCCTATGCGACAATTATAGCCGTTATCTTTGGCGTTGCCTTTTATTATTGGGCGCTTAACCCCCTCGTGGACGCCCCTAAATTTGCGGCCCAAGGGATCAAGCTTCACTACATTCACCTTATGGCGATTAATTTAATCCTGATGGTGGCCATCGCTCTTGGCCTCAACCGCATCGTCTTTAAACAAAGCGCCGTGTGGGATGCACATAACGTCTTTGGACGGAATAAGGCTGCCTAAGACTCTTTATTAACTCAGAATACCCCTTAAACTTTAGCCCTATCGGTTTTCTCCGTTAGGGCTTTTTTTATCTTATAACCTGCCCACTTTGAGTAAATTTTGGCTGCGGTTGTCCTTTAATCAGATAGACAAAAAACCGCCGAATATCCGCGCCTATACCGTAAAGGGCGGGCACGAAGAACAAGGTTACAAGCAAAGCAAATAACACCCCAAAAGCAAGGCTAATAGCAATCGGAATCAACCACTGCGCCTGTAGGGATTTCTCTGTCATAAGCGGTAAGAGACCAACAAATGTTGTCAGGGACGTCAGTAAGATCGGGCGAAACCGCCGCGTTCCCGCTTCAATTAAGGCCGTAGCTCCGTCCATGCCCTTCGCCCGTAGCCGCTGTACATAATCCAATAAAACAAGATTATCATTCACCGCCACACCAGCCGCCGCAAACATACCCAGCATGGATAAAACCGACATATCATAGCCCATCACCAAATGACCCATAATCATACCGCAATAACAAAAAGGTATCGCTGCAAAAAGAATAAGGATCGGTTCAAAGTAAGATTTAAACGAGACGGCCACGAGGAAATAAGCCACGCCAATAGCGATTAACACAAGGGTAAAGAGCTCCTTTTGAAACTCTGCCTCTTCATCGGCGCGGCCAATGTTTCCCCGTTTCACCTTGGGGTGACGCGCATCAAAATCATCAAAAAAGTTTTCATCAAGCTCTTCGCGGATTTCATCAACCCGCTCACTTAAAACTTCGGCGCTGACAATCACCGCCCGTTGGCGCTCTCGGCGCAAGATGCGGTTTGTCCCCCGCTCAAAGCGCAGGCTCGCAACGGCCTCAAGAGGCAGCTCTCGCCCGTCATTACTGCGAATACGGATGGATTTAAGAAAATCAAGCGAGCGTCGATCACTGCGTGGATAGCGCACATAAACTCGCACATCTGCCCCATCGCGCGGGAGGCGCTGTACCTCTTCGCCAAAAAAACCTTGGCGTATTTGCCGCGACACTTCGGCGGCGGTTATCCCGAGGCTCTCCGCACCAGGTTTAAGGTCAAATTGCACTTCCTCAGACGCGCTATCCATATCATTGACCACATTAAACACCCCTTCATAACTGCGAAGCTGGGCCATTAAATCATCCGCCGCCCCTTGTAGGTCAGAAAACTCAGCCGCGTTAAGAACATATTCGATTGCTGGGCCTTCATTACCGTCGCGGTAATCAACCGAAATATCTTCCGCATCCGGCACATCGCCCATTAATTCACGCAGGCGCTCTGCGGTTTCTTTTGCCGTCAACAACCGCGTTTCAGGAGGCACAAGTTTCACAAGGGCCAAGACTTCATTATCACGGGAGCGGGTGTACCAGTTTTCAATTAAACTGCCGTTTTTCTGCCTAATCTCATCTTGCAGATCATGTTCCGCCTTTTGAATTTGCGTCAAGACTTCGAGGGTGCGGGCATAGGGCGTGCCTTCGGGGAGCTCTACTGAAATCTCAATTTGGTCCGATTCTCCTTCTGGGAAAAATGTCGATTTCACAAGGCCGTTTGACGTAATGCCAATGGTTAAAATCATCACCGCAATAAAAAGCGACGCGGTTAAATAGCGAAACTTCAAAGCTTTGATAATCAAAGGCTGGTAAACATTTGCGGCGATAAACATCAAGCTATTAGATATCTTCGCTTGGAATTTCATAATCCGGCTCTGGGGATCAACAGGTTTTAAATGAGCTAAATGCGCGGGCAATATAAGCAAGGATTCGATCAGTGAGAATAATAATGCCAAAATCACGACAAGAGAGATTGAGCGCGTAAACTCGCTGGTTCCGCCCGATAAAAACATCCAAGGCGCAAAGAAGATCATTGTCGTTAATACTGCAAAAATAACCGGCTTTCCGACCATATTTGTGCCGCTTATAGCCGCCTCCATGCCGCGCTCCCCGTCCTCCGTCTTAAAATGTATGGCCTCCCCGACAATGATCGCGTCATCTACGATCACCCCAATGACGAGCAAAAAGGCGAAGGTTGAAATCATATTAAAAGACACCCCCACCAAAGGCAGCAGCGCCATACCGCCAGCAAAAGCCGTCGCAATACCAACAGAAACCCATATGGCAATCTTGGGCCGCAGAAATAACATTAAAGTCAAGCACACAAGGGCAAGGCCCGATAGAAAATTTTTACCAATAGAGCGAATACGCCCGGAATAGGCTTCATTAGCGTCTTCCCAAACGGTGATAGAGATACCACTCGGCAAATCCGCCTTGGTTTTTTCAAGATAGGCCAAAACATTTTTGGACATTTTCACAACATCCATATCCGGCCCGCTCATGACCTGTACCAAGATGGTTCTTTGGCCATTCACCGTGGCAAGAAGATCAACTTCTTCAAATCCGTCGATCACCGTCGCAACGTCTTTGATTCGAATAACCGCGCCGTTCGCATCTTGACGAATGATAATATTTTCAAAGTCTTGGCGGCTATCGGCTAAATTACGTGTGCGGAGCTGCATGCTGCCAATATCTGTTCGCACATTGCCCGAAGAGCTATTGACCGAGCTAGCTCGCACAGCCGCTGCTACGTCATTAAAGGTCAGGTTAAACCGGCGCAAAGCCGGCTCTGATATCTCAATGGAGACTTCTTCATTACGAACCCCAAAAAGTTCAACCGCAGGAATATAGCCAAGTAAAGCCACCTCGCGGCGTGTCTTTTCAGCAAAGCGCTTCAGGGCACGCTCAGATACGTTTTCATCACCGGAAACCGCCAAGCGGATCATTTCATTACGGTTTCGAAATAGGCTGATCTGGGGCCGTTCTGCGGCAGGCGGAAAGGTGTTTATTGCGTCCACCGCCTGTTTCACATCCGCAAGAAGCTCCGCCTCGTTCACCTTGCTTTTGCCCGTCACAGTCACAGAGCCGCCGCCCTCGCCAGCAAAGGCCCACATACGGTCAACATCGTCTAATGTCGATAAAGCTTCCTCCATACGCACCACAAGCTGTTCTTCAACGTCTTGGGGGGATGCGCCGGGCCATGATATAGACACATTTGCGCCCGGAAACTCAACATAAGGGTCTATTTCGCGTTCAATTTGCACAAAGCTCACAAGGCCGCCTAAGAGGCAAATGATCATTAGCAAATTAGCCGCAACGGGATTTCCCGCCCACCATTTAACAATCGCCTTCATGGCTGCTCTCCCAAGCTGGCCTGCGGTTTATTCACCCGGTCAATTTTCATGCCTTCGGCCACGCCGCGAATAGGCGATATAATCACCACATCATGCGCCGAAATTCCGCCGCTGATGACCACTCGCTCCCGGTCTGTGGACATAATATCAACGGTTCTAATCGACAGTCTATTATCGTCATTGGCCAGATAGATCTTATCCGCCCCGCGCAAAGCCGCCCGGGGTAGCACCCACATATCACTTAGGGTTTGACCTTCTATTTCCGCCTCTACAAAGAGCCCTGGTGCAAGGGGCATATCTCCTGCAAAGGGGTCTTTTACCTCAGCATAGACGAATAAAACCCGGTTCTGACCGTCAAAGCGGCTATCAGTGCGCGTGATTTCCGCGGGCCAGCGCATAAATTGTCCGGCGACATTGGCCGATAGAACTGTCTTTACCCCGCCAGATTTTGGCGCTTCATAACCTAACCTTAAGCCTGTACGGCGAAGCTCTTCATGGGTCAGTGGTAAACGCACATCCATAATATCAGAGGCATATATTTCCCCAAGGCGGCTACCCGCCGTAACAAATTCTCCGGCGCCGTCAATTAAGCGCTCAGTCACGCGGCCTGTAAACGGCGCGTAAATAGATGTACGTGAGAGCTGGAGCTCCGCTTCATCTAGCCGTGCCTGGGCGGCGGCGAGGTTTGCGCGGGCTTCGGCCATTTGCGGCTCTCGCAGGGTTAAGGCGCTTGGCGCTTCAGGGCCGCCGATCTCTGCCCAATCACGGCGGGCGATGAGGGATTCTGACTGCTCCCGGCTCAAAACTGTTTCCATTTGCGCCAGCTCGGCCTTGGCTTGGGTAACGCGCAGTTCAAATTCACGCGGCTCGATACGGATAAGAAGCTCACCTTTTTTAAATCGCCCCCCGTCGATAAATTGCGGCGACATATAGCTTATCTGCCCGCTGACCTGAGGGGTTAGGCCAATTTCTGTTCGCGGCTGTACGTCCCCTTGAGTTTTGACCTGTAAGGTGACATTTTGCTGTATGGGGCGCGCAGTCAGCACCGGAACGGCCTTAACCGCTTGCTCTTTTTCTTCTAGCTCTGGTTTTAATGCGCCCATCGCCGCAGTGCCGCCTACTGCGCCGAGGATAACCAATATGGGGAGGATAAAAACAAGGCCGCGCCATACCCAAAGTTTTAAGCCTTCTTTAGGGCGCGGCCTCATGGCGTTACGGTCCGCGCTTTGAAAATGTCCTTGGTTATTCTGTCCATCGTCAATTTTATCTGACATCTGCAATATCTCCTCCTCATAGCGCATCACGCTATAAGAGGGTAAGTGGCATATTTATTATCGTTTTTCAATAATTATTATTGATATTCAATATATTATTATTGTTTGTCATACAGCTTAACTTTGAATATTCAAATAAATCAATGGTTTAGGCAGCCCCGCTCTAAGGCTCATTTGGCCGGTAAACTAAGTTTATGCACAATATATGCGTTAAATTTATGCATAATGGGCATGAAAAGCCTATAAACATGCAAAACAAACAGGCCTTTAAGGGGGTAACATTGAGCTTTATAGGATGTAGTTTTTACAAATAAAATGTAAGTGAGCACTCATTTATAAACTTCATCCGACATAGACAAAACGGGCCATTTGGATAAATAAACCTGTGTGTTTAATCGCGAAAATTATTATATTGTAGAGGCTGCTCCAGCCCGAGCCCTTTGACAAAAGCAATCGCCGCTTGGAGATCATCGCGCTTTTTACCAGAGACCCGCAGGCTATCCCCTTGGATCGAGACCTGCACTTTAAGCTTTGCGCCCTTAATATCCTTAACAATCTTTTTCGCTAGCTCTTTTTCAAGGCCTTGTTTCACCACAATATTTTGGCGCACGGACATACCGGCAGCGGGTTCGGTTTTTTGATAATCAAGCTGCCCCGGCTCTATGCCGCGCTTATGAAGATGACTCCGCAGGATTTCGTGGATTTGCTTGAGCTTCAAATCATCATCGGCGAAAATCGTTATAACCCCGTCTTTATGTTCAACCGAGCAGTTCGAACCTTTAAAGTCATACCGGGTTGAGATTTCTCGTGATAAATTATTCAGTGCATTATCAACTTCTGATAAATCAGCTTCGGACACAATATCAAATGACGGCATAGCGGACTCCTATCAACATCGCCTCTATGGCAATATTGCTATGAATTTGCAATTCCTATCCACCATGCTTATTTTAAAATTATGACCGATAGCTCCTTTACTCCTAACCCTATGCCTTACCCCGCAGGGACATTGCTGCAAACCCGCGTTTATGGGGTTATCAAACATGTCGGCATTGCAACAGGTTACGGCACGGTCATCCATGCCAGCCGCCGCTTTGGCCGCGTTGAGGAAAGCGAGCTTAAGGATTTTCTTGCGGGCAGGCGCGCGAGAACTATTCCCTATGAGCACGCGAGCCTGAGCGGACCGGAGATCGTGGCCCGCGCCCGCTCCAAAAAGGGACAACGCTATAATGTACTCATCAATAATTGCGAACATTTCGTTTCTTGGGTGCTGACCGGGCGGCGCAGAAGCCGCCAACTTGGCCCCGTAGACCCGCGCCAGATCATGCCTGATTAGTCTGCTTTCTTTGATCGCACAAAAACCCGCCAAATCATCGTCCTCACGCCCAAACAATAGGCCTTTAAGCCTCACCTTCATCCAAAGAGCAATGATGATTAGAAAACATCTACGGCTTTATTTACACTGTTTTAGCATCATTATATTTCCCCGATGCATAAACTTTTAAGCCCGGAGCTAAGTTTCGGGCTTTTTTTTAGAAAACCCACAGCAATTAATTTACGGCAAATCTTTGGGGTCAACATGCGGCCCGAGGTTCATAATAAAGACAGGCCCAAAACGCAGAGTTTGTTTCGCGCCCGCAACTTGTATTGTATAGCCCGCTTCTGATGGAGCATAATCACGCGCAGCCTTATGCGTAATATAGAAATGTTTCCACTGCGAGCTCAACCGTTCCGCCTTCATACTCAGCGCGGTATAGGGCTGTCGGTTGACCTGTAAGCCGGCATTGGCGATGATCCCTTCCCCTTTAACCGCCTTCGCCCAATAGGACATAACTAAAACATCATTTTTTTTAACCTCCCCCGTGACAGCCCCAGATAAGCCGCCGTCCCACGGATTACGGCCTTTTCGCGCTATTGTCACCTCAAGCGCTTGTCCATCAGGCGCGCCGGCATCATTAACAAGTTTCGTTTTCGCCGTGCCATAAGAGTTTAATTGATCAACATAAGGCACCATTAAAAGCTCACCGTCATGAGCTATTTGGCGGCGAATACCATTAAATGCATCATCAATCGTTTGCCCTTCATAGGGTGAACCCGTTGTTTTAACCTGAACGGCTTCAGAGTTAGGATTAGAAACGGCCCCATTAGGCGACAGTCCAAGCGCGTTTAATTTATTACGGTCCCATTGCTTTGAAAAACTATTATAAAAAGGAAAGGTCGCTGTAAAATTCCACACACACCAACTTATGCCCTCTTTTTCAAACGCCTTACGAGTTTCGCGGGTATATTCAACAATATCTTGATAGGGAGCTTTTTCGTAAGCGCCAATCTCGCCGAGGAAAATGGGAATACCCGTATCGCGCTGTACCCGCGCGGCATATTGAGCGGCGGCTTTGAGCTCACGTTTATCCGCTGCGCTCCCCCATTTAACTCTGCGGCTATCTTTTAAATCCGTCCAACTCGCCTTTTGATGCGTAAATTCAAATGGGTCGTAATAATGAAACGTATAGACTTGGTTCGGGTCTTGAATTGACGGAATAGTTGGGAGCGTTTTTATATTCGACCATTCATCCCCGCCCATTATAATAATGCGCGTGGGATTGCTTCTCCGAATAATCTTAAACGCCTGTGCAACAACACGGCGCATAATATCCCCTTGGAATTGACTATTCGGCTCATTAATAATTTCAAAATAAACGCTATCCGGAAGGTCTTTATATCGCGGCGCAATTTGTGCCCAAAGGGCCAGAAGTTTTCTAAACTGCTTATCGGGCTCATCATATAGCTCATCAAAATGGTGGACATTTATAATGACCTGTAAATTATTCGCCAAGGCTTGGTCTATGACCTGTGTTACGCGGCGAAAAAACCGCTCATTGATCTTATAATCCGGCCCGCCGCCCGTATGGGCACTCCAGCGCACCGGAATACGCACCGTATCAAAACCCGCATCAGCAATAACTCTAAAAGACCGGCTTTCAATTTTATGACCCCATGCTCCTTCACTCGGTGCATCAAGGGCATTCCCCAGATTGATACATCTTTTTGTTTTAAATTCATCCGCCCCAGCAGGCATGGAAAATGATAAAATTGCAGCAAAGACAAGAAGGCGTGTTAGGTATAATTTCATAATATTAACCCGCTACCCCCTATATTTCATCATGTTGACAACGATGTCAGGACTCAAACATAAAATATGGACCAACAGCCCGTCAATAAGATTATTGACCGCATAAAAAACCTATCTCAAAATATTTCTCGAGATAGGTTTAAAGATTTATATGAATATATTCGGCCTAGCGCCGTGCAGGCCTTTAAACAGCGCGGGCCAAATTACGCAGCACGTAATGCAAAATACCGCCGTTTTTATAATATTCATGTTCATTATCTGTATCAATACGAACTTTAACCGTAGCCGTTTTAGTCGCGCCATCAGCAAAAGTTACGTTCACATCCAGCTCACCGCGCGGCTTGAGCCCCGCTATGCCTTTAATGCTCACTGTTTCGGAGCCGTCCATGCCCATAGAGCTCCAGCTATCGCCGTTTTGGAACTCAAGCGGCAAAACGCCCATGCCGATCAGGTTTGATCGGTGAATACGCTCAAAACTTTCAGCAATAACGGCTTTCACCCCAAGTAAGATCGTGCCCTTAGCCGCCCAGTCACGCGAAGAGCCATTACCATAGAGCGAGCCCGCGAATACAACGAGGTCTTTACCGGCCTCTTGATATTTCATTGACGCATCAAAGATCGACATGACATTATCGCTTGGGATATGTTTAGTCACCCCGCCTTCTGTCCCGGGCACCATTTGGTTTTTAATTCGAATATTAGCAAAAGTTCCGCGCATCATAACTTCATGATTACCGCGCCGAGAGCCAAAGGAGTTAAACTCAGGCTTTGGCACGCCGTGCTCGGACAGATATTCACCTGCGGGGCCGTCATGTTTAATCGAGCCTGCCGGTGAGATATGGTCCGTTGTGATCGAATCCCCCAAGAGGGCCAGAATATTAGCGTCATTAATATCTTCAATCGGGTCAGGCGTCGTCGTCATGCCCTCGAAGTAGGGCGGGTTACGCACATAGGTTGATTCCGGATTCCAGCTGTAAGTCTTGCCCCCTTCAACTTTGATATCCTGCCATTGTTTGTCGCCTTTAAATACATCTGCATAACGCTCTGTGAACATTTTACGGTTGATGATCTTACGCACGACATCAGCAATTTCTTTAGAATTTGGCCAAATATCCTTCAGGAACACGGCCTTGCCGTCCGCATCAACGCCCAGCGGGTCATTATCAAAATCATGATGCATAGAGCCTGCTAAGGCATAAGCCACAACAAGCGGCGGCGAAGCCAGAAAATTAGCTTTGATATCCGGGCCGATACGGCCTTCAAAGTTGCGGTTCCCCGAGAGTACAGAGCAAGAGACCAAATCACCTTCCTCAATAGCCTTAGCCAGCGGCGCAGCCAGTGGGCCGGAATTACCGATACAGGTCGTACAGCCATAACCAACAACGTCAAATCCAAGGCCGTCAAGCTCGTCTTGTAGGCCGGATTTTTCAAGATATTCACCCACAACTTGTGAGCCCGGCGCGAGAGATGTTTTCACCCACGGCTTAACTTGAAGGCCTTTAGCCCGCGCTTTTTGCGCCACAAGCCCTGCTGCCATCATCACCGATGGATTGGACGTATTCGTACAAGACGTAATCGCGGCAATAAAGACATCGCCGTGGTCAACCGCATAATCAGCGCCGTCTACGGCTATGGCTGAGCCTTCGCCCGCGTCTTTTTTATACTCATCACGGAGGATTTTAGCAAAATGCACATTTGCGCCAGATAGGTCAAAGCGGTCTTGCGGGCGTTTCGGACCGGAAATCGCCGGTTTAACACTTGTCATATCAAGACTCAGCGTGTCCGTATATTCGCAATCCGCCCCATCACGCCAAAGCCCCTGCGCCTTGGCATAAGCTTCAACCAATTCAATTCGCGGCTTATCGCGGCCTGTCACTTCAAGATAACGTAAGGTGTCATCATCAACAGGGAAGAAACCGCAAGTCGCACCATATTCCGGGGCCATATTGGCGAGTGTCGCCTGATCCTCGAGCGAGAGATGATCAAGACCCGCCCCATAAAATTCAACAAATTTTCCAACAACACCTTTCGCGCGGAGCATTTCAACGACCCGTAGAACCAAATCCGTCGCCGTTGCGCCTTCTGGGAGAGCCCCCGTCAGCTCAAAGCCGATAACTTCGGGGATGAGCATGGAAATCGGTTGGCCGAGCATAGCCGCTTCAGCTTCAATCCCGCCAACGCCCCAGCCTAGAACAGACAGGCCGTTAATCATAGTGGTATGGCTATCGGTTCCGACAAGCGTATCTGGAAAGGCATAAGTCTTACCGTCCTCTGTTTTCGTCCACACAGTCTGTGCGAGATGTTCCAAATTAACTTGGTGACAAATACCGGTTCCGGGCGGCACGACAGAGAAATTATCAAAAGCTTCTTGGCCCCATTTTAGGAAATCATAACGCTCGCCATTACGCTCATATTCGCGCTTTACATTTTTCTTAAAAGCGTCCTGCGTGCCGAAATAATCCACCATAACAGAATGATCGATGACCAAATGCACAGGATTTAGCGGATTAATCGCACTGGCTTCTTTCCCAAGGTTTTTCATGGCGTCGCGCATGGCGGCCAAATCAACCACGGCCGGAACGCCGGTGAAATCTTGCATTAAAACTCGCGCCGGGCGATAAGCAATTTCATGGCTTGATGTTTTTGTTGTCAGCCAATCAGCAACCGCTTGAATATCCCCTTTGGTGACAGTATTTCCGTCTTCATGGCGCAAGAGGTTCTCAAGAAGCACTTTCAAAGACCGCGGAAGTTTTGAAATGCCGGACAGGCCATTTTCCTCAGCGACCTTCAAATCAAAGTAATTATAGGTTCCTCCCCGAACCGTAAGTTCACGCTCACATTTGAAACTGTCTAGGGATGCCATATCTTGCCTCTTTTAAGTCAACTGATTTTATGCGCTTATATCATTCCAAACGCGCGGCGCAATTCATATTCCGCTCACGTCCGCGCGAATAACAGAGCGGATGATAAAAATCATCTCTTCGCCGCGAATAGGTGGTTAATCTTCGCCTTTAACCTTACCGTTTTTCATAATAAACGGTAGATGCGTCATGGTAAAAATAATCGTCAAAGGCAAAAAGCCGAAGACTTTAAACTTCACCCAGAAGTCCTCACCATAGTTCCGCCAGACAAATTCATTTATGGCGGCAAGCACAAAAAAGAACAGCCCCCAGCGTATCGCTAAATTATTCCACGCCTTCATCGGCATTTCAAAGGCCTGACCCATCATAAGCTGAATGACATTTTTCTTAATAAACACTCCGCCGATCACAGCCACGCCAAAGATGACGTTAATCACCGTTGGCTTCATATAAATAAAGCGCGGGTCTTTGAACATATAAGACAAAGCCGCACTCCCGACCACAAGCACCGTTGAGAAGATCAAAATTCCCGAAACATGACGGTGTCTCACCCATGTGTAAATCAACGTCAAGCTTGAGAGCGCCCCGAGCAATATCGCCGCCAAATAAATCGCATTATCCGGCTGGCTCCGCTTTAAATATTGATAGGTAATAAAGAAGACCAAGAGCGGCCCAAATTCAAACCATTGCGATGGTTTTTTAGGGCTAGGTTTCTTTTTTACATCATCCGCAGCCACATCAATAGGCTCACTTACAGGGCTATCATTTTCAATATCAGACATGGGCGCCCTTTGCCCGATTTGCCCGCGCGGAGCAAGTTGAAAAAGGGCATGCGTTGACAAAGATAACACAAAACCTTAATCTATAACTATATGTTAAAGCTCTTATCCAGTTGAAGGGATTTACAAATTATGGCGTTAATGCCTCACCGTATTCATTTATTCACGATTTTAACACTTGTGTTTGGTTTAACAATTGCAACCCAATATTCACTTTTTACACCAATCGCTCAGGCCCAAACAGTTTCTCATCCTGACGAGGAATCAATTAACATCATTACGCCCGATGCTAGAATCCAATATACTGCCGAAATTACAGCCATTGAAAAATCATTAAAAAACCCTGATTTATCTTTTGACAAAAAAACGGCGCTAAATCAGTCTTTGGCAAAATTACATATCATGAACGGCGCATATGAAGACGGCGCTGAGTTAATGGAGTATTGGATAGGCGATTGGCAAACAGCACCGCTTCAAAACATTGAACAAATCATTGCCGGATGGTTTCTGGCTAAAAACTATCAGCGGGCTCTTCCTTGGGCGGAAAGGCTTTTTCAAAGAGCCACACCGAAGCAGCGCAAACACTATGACCTTATAAATAAAGTTTATGTGGAGACGCAACAACTTGAAAAAATATCTCCTTATCCTGCTGAATTGAAAAAACGAGTATCTTCAAATTAACTCTTACATTCATTTAAACTCTTCCCCCTTAAACTTTACGTGACCATCGCCTAGCTTGCGGCGGTACGCATGCCCATGCTACCAAACTCCCGCAATAAAACTATATATGAGCGCGGCTATGACATTTTCTCCTTTCAAATCTTTCACGGCTGCGGCTTTGCTCCTTGGCGCGGCAAGCTTTGCGCCGCTTGGGATTGCGGCGGATGATAGTGACGCCCGCTCGCGCTTTACCGCAAAACATGTGTTTGATCTTGAATTTGCCGATGATCCGCAAATTAGTCCCGATGGGCAGCGCGTGGTTTATGTTCGCCGCTCTATGGATACGCAAAAAGACGAGATCCATGATGATCTTTGGACGCTAGATATTCGCAGCGGCCAGCACCGCCCTTTAATTGCCGGCGGCGCACCTGCCAATCGTCCACGTTGGTCACCGGACGGCTCTCGGGTTTTATACAACACTAAGACCCAAAGCGGGCAGAATGATCTACGCATTTATTTCCTCGATAGCGATAAATCTATCTCCCTCGGGCGGTTTACCGCCAAGCCCAATGACGCCGCATGGTCAGCAGACGGCAGCCAAATTTCCTTTCGCATGTTTACTCCCTCCGAAGCTCCACGCTTTGCCGATGCCCCGCCTCGCCCTGCTGGGGCCAAATGGAACCCGCCCGTGCGCGTCTTTGACGATGTGACCTTCCGAAGTGACGGGGCAGGCTATCTCGCCGAGGGGGCCAACCAGATTTACACCCTCCCTGCGGCCGGCGGCACGCCCCGCCAAGTGACCTTCGGAGAGGTTGATTACACCGCCCCTGTCTGGCGCGATAAAACAAGCCTGTTAGTCACCGGCAACCAAGCCGAAGACCGAGACTTCGACCCGATTGAGAGCGAGATTTACGCCCTTAATCTTGAAACCCTCGCAACCACACCGCTCACAACGCGGGACGGGCCTGACCATAGCCCGCGACTCTCCCCCGATGGGCGAAAAATTGCCTTTCTTGGCTATGACGATAAAGTCCTGTCATACCAAGCCACTCATCTTTATGTGATGGACACGGGCGGCGGGAATGTGCGCCATATCAGCAAAAACCATGACCGCTCTATCTCCAGCTTTAAATGGCGCGGGGATAGCCGCGCGCTCATTACCCAAGTCGAAAACAAAGGCGCGGTTGAGCTGCGCAGTTTCGCCCTCAGCGGCGGCAAGCCTCAAGTCATTACCAGCGGCCTTGGCGGTACATCATTCGGACGGCCCTATGCGGGGGCGAGTTTTTCCCTCTCCCAAAGCGCCCGCCCCAGCTTTGCCTATACCACAGGTGACGCCAACAGCCCCGCCGATATTACGGTAAAAACATTTAGCGGTGAGCCCAAACGCATGACCGCGCTCAATGATGATTTACTGCCTTTCCTTGATATGGCCACGGTAAAAGAAATCACCATTCCGTCCAAATTTGACGGCAAAGATATTCAGGCTTGGGTCGCCTATCCGCCAGATTTTAAAGCAGACGGCAGCTTCCCGATGATCCTTGAAATTCACGGCGGCCCTTACACCATGTATGGCCCATTTTTCAGCGCAGAGATACAGCGCTACGCCGCCGAAGGCTATGTCACCGCCTATGTCAATCCGCGCGGCTCGACGGGATATAGTGAAGATTTCTCCTTATTAATTGATAAAAACTACCCTGGTGAAGATTATGATGATCTGGAAACCATCACCGATTATTTAATTCAGCAAAACCATGTGGACGCCGAACGCTTATTTGTCACGGGCGGCTCTGGCGGCGGCGTGCTAACGTCTTGGATTGTCGGCAAAACCGACCGCTATGCGGCGGCGGCGACAATTAAGCCCGTAATTAATTGGCTGTCTATGGCTCTGACGGCGGATATTGGCCCCTTTGTTAAACGCCACTGGATACGAGAAAACCCGTGGGAAAATCCCGAGGCTTATTGGGAGCGCTCCCCGCTCTCCCTTGTCGGCAATGTCACCACACCGACCCTTGTTATGGTGGGCGAAGAAGACCACCGCACCCCCACATGGGAAGCGGAACAATATTACGGCGCGCTAAAGCTTAAAGGCGTCGATACTGCGCTCGTCCGCGTGCCCAATTCCCCCCATTACATCGCCAAACGCCCCAGCCGCCTGATCGCTAAAACCGATAACATCATGGGTTGGTTTAAAAAATATGACCCGAAGGAATAAGGCCTAACAATATAGGGTTATGCGGCCGAGTTAATTAACTATGGGCCGCATTAGCCAGTGAGCGAATAAGCGCGATGGCCGCATCATGGCCATGTTCGTGAAAGGTCTTTACAATCGCTGTGCCGACGACGACCCCGTCGGCGTCTTTGGCCACTTCCGCCGCGCGCTGCGGCGTTTTCACCCCAAAGCCCACGGCCACAGGCAAGCCGGAGGCAGCGCGAATGGCGGCCACTTGGTCTTTCACGCTGCTAGCCTGCGTAAAGCTCGCGCCGGTAATGCCCGTCATAGAGACATAATAAACAAAGCCCTTTGTGCCCGCGACGACTTTCGGCAAGCGCTCGGCATCGGTTGTCGGCGTTGCAAGCCGTATCAACGCCAAATCATGGGTTTCAAAGGCCGCGCGAAGCTCGCTATCTTCTTCGGGCGGTAGGTCAACAATAATCGCCCCATCAACTCCCGCCGCCTTGGCCGCTGCTGCAAATGCGCCGTAACCCATATGATGAATCGGGTTGCAATAGCCCATGACAATAATCGGCGTCGTTTGATTACTGCGGCGAAACTCGGCCGCCATATCTAAAACGCTTGAAAGGCTCGCCCCGCCCGCCCGCGCGCGTATGCCCGCTTCTTCAATGACGGGGCCGTCCGCCATCGGGTCGGTAAAAGGAATGCCCAACTCGATAATATCAACCCCCGCCTCTGGCATAGCGCCAAGCAATTTTTGCGAGGCCGCACGGTCTGGGTCACCGCCCATCATATAAGCCACAAAAACGGCTTGGCCTTTGGCGCGGCGGGATTCAAATATCTGGTCAATACGTTTCGTCATAATGGGCGCTGTTAGGGGATTTCAATCCGCCTGACTAGTGTTAAAATATCCGCTATTTATTTAGATAATCACAGGGTTAAATTGACATATAGACTCAGTTGTTTTCAGACAACCAAGGAAATTTTTGAACCCAATAACGCCCTCCAGTGTTTTGATCGTCCAAACCTGCCGTCAAACCATCTGGTTCAATCTCAAACATATTTTTCAATAATAACGGTGCTTGGTCATCCCCAAACTTTGCCGCAAGGAGTAAACCACCACGGCAAATATCTAGATTTTCTTCCCGCCCCTCTGCTGTGCAGTGCATAGACGCCATAGATCGCAGTGCATGGGCGCTCCCAAGACCCGCCGCCTTTTCATAGACTGCATAGGATTTTTCGTAATCAACTTCTGTCCCTTGTCCAAGGGCATACATCACGCCAAGACTAATCATAGCGTTTTCATAATCTAATTCGGCCGACTTCTTAACCCAATCAAATGCCGCTTCCAGCTTAGGTTCACCATGACGGCCATTTAAAATATTCATCGCCGCATACCACATCGCCGCAGAATTTTTGGATTGCGCACCTTGTAAAAATAGCTCGGCGCTTCTTTTTTCATCAACTTCCCCGCCCCATCCGTTTTGATAATCCCGTGCAAGAATAAATTCACAATCACCCTCAGATTCATCGAATAGCACGCATATCTCAGCAAAGCCGCGCGCCTTAACATAGTCAGCTTTAAAATGATCATTTCCGAAATAATGCAGCAAGGTCAATTTTCGTGAAACCTCTCCGCCAAATTTATCATGATCCTTAGCCTCTATTAAATAATCAAGGGCGCGCTGCGCGTTTGAAAGATTAGGGCTATCTATATTTTGCAGTCCATAATTAACTTTGGCAACAACACTGCCGCGTTTGGCCGCTTCAAGGCTGTAACGATTTGCTTTTTCAAAATCTTCCTCAAGGCCAAACAAGCCGTGTAGATAAATAGCATTTAAGAGCGAATTTGCCCTATCATGACCTTTTTCATGGGCCACTTCCAAAAACGATAATCCAAAATCAACATCTGTTACGCCCTCTTTTATAGACGTGTCGTCATAAAAGAAATGATTGAAACCAAGGGTGAAAGTGGCGTGAATATCACCATTAAGATGTAAATCTTCCAACTCACCCGTGGAAAGATTTGAATAATCACGTTCACTTTCTTGCGCAACTACAGTTGCAAAAAGACTTGCACTTAAAAAGCAAATCACAACAGCCTTTAAAAAGTTTCGCATATCGTCCTCAGGTAAAGATAAAATTATATAAGATTAAACTCTAAAGCACAAACATCATAAGCTTGTTGCGTATAGTTATATTTTACATGAAATATCAGAGCAATCAACACGCCGCCACTTAGGCACGCGCAATTATCCTTTACCGCTAAGGCGTGGTAAAGGGTGGACAATCCGTGCGGCGATACCCTACCGGATACCGAATAACTTTGTGTTTCGCAGGGCTATCAACCGCACGGCGGCAGGGTTTTGCGCAGTCTGGGACCGGAATGGTTCTATCCGCTGCGACCAAAGTACGGCCGGACGTAGCAAGCGCGTGACTCCTGCCCGTATCCGGCCCCCGCCGATCCCACCCGACCAGCCAACGTACGCTTGCCTGTCCGTGGATGGGACATATCTATAATAAGCGAGGTTTTGAGGGCGTGGATTTCTTTTTGAAATATTGCCTTATCCTAAGGAGAACGAAGCCTGCCATGAAGGATGCGGCGTCTCACACTTAATATGCCTTCCTATTCACCCCCTCCGTGCCTTCGGAGATTTCTTCTCCGAGAGCATCCGCGATTGTAAACACGTCCTTATCGCCGCGGCCGCACATGTTCATGATGATCAGGCCGTCTTTGCCGAGCTCTTTCGCGGTATCAAGGGTACGCGGGAGGGCGTGGCTCGGCTCGAGCGCAGGTAATATACCTTCTAATTTCGCGCAAAGCTGAAAATGCTCGAGCGCTTCGGTGTCGGTCGCGCTGACATATTCGGCACGGCCTGTGTCATGGAGCCACGCATGTTCCGGGCCAATTCCGGGGTAATCAAGCCCCGCAGAAATCGAGTGAGCATCAGAAATTTGGCCATGCTCGTCTTGGAGTAAATAAGTGCGGTTCCCGTGGAGAACGCCGGGACTCCCCCCTGTCAGGCTTGCCGCGTGAAGGCCGCTATCAACGCCCCGCCCGGCGGCCTCGACGCCAATCAAGCGCACAGATGTATCGGGAATAAAATCATGGAACAGGCCCATGGCATTAGACCCGCCGCCGATACAGGCAATCACCGCATCGGGCAAACGTCCTTCACGTTCAAGGATTTGCGCCTTGGCTTCGCGGCCAATAATGGCTTGGAAATCCCGCACCATGGCGGGATAAGGATGCGGCCCTGCCACAGTTCCGATACAATAAAATGTCTCGGCAACATTGGTCACCCAATCGCGCAGGGCTTCGTTCATAGCATCTTTTAAAGTCGCCGTGCCGCTATGAACGGCGCGGACTTCCGCCCCCAAAAGGCGCATCCGAAACACATTCGGCTTTTGGCGGACAATATCCGTTGCGCCCATATAGACGATACATTCCATACCAAGCCGCGCGGCGACTGTGGCTGTGGCAACCCCGTGCTGCCCCGCGCCCGTTTCGGCGATAATACGCTTTTTGCCCATGCGCTTGGCGAGTAAAAGCTGGCCCATGCAATTATTGATCTTATGGGCACCGGTGTGATTAAGCTCATCGCGCTTGAAATAAATCTTCGCGCCATTTGCATGTTCTGTTAGGCGCTCAGCGAAATAAAGCGGGCTGGGGCGGCCAATATAATGGGCGAAAAATTCATCAATCTCGCGTAGGAAGCTCGGATCGGCCTTGGCCTCTTCATAGGCTTTTTCCAGCGCTAGAATCGGCGGCATTAGGGTTTCAGCGACATAGCGCCCGCCGAAGTCTCCGAAGCGGCCATTTTCATCGGGCCATGCTCTATTATCTATTTTACCCATTTTGCGGCCTGTTTTTAACTGCGTCCATAAAGGCTTTGATCTTTGCGGCGTCTTTTACCCCCGGTGAGGTTTCAACGCCAGAGCTAACATCGACAATCGGCGCACGAACCGCATTGATAGCCGCGCGTATATTTTCAGGCGTCAGCCCGCCCGCGAGCATAAAGCGGCGCGGCATCGGGGCGCGGGTTATAATGTCCCAATCAATTTTAATACCGTGACCGCCGCGCACATCTGAGCCCTTGGGCGGTTTGGCGTCAAATAAAATAAGATCCGCTGCGCCACTAAATTCACTGGCACGTTTCATGTCGTCATCACACGCAACCGCGCAGGCCTTGATGATTTTAACAGAGAACTTGCGGGTAATTTCGGCAATACGTTCCGGCGTTTCGTCTCCATGGCATTGGATATAGTCTGGCGTCATTTGCGACATGATGGCCGAGAGCATGTCATCATCCGCATTGACAGTCACGGCGGCGCGGGGGACAATCCCCTTCACTGGCCCCGCAAGTGCTGCGGCTTGCGCGGTCGTAAGCCGCCTTGGGCTGGCTGCCTCAACGATAAAGCCGAGATAGTCTGCACCGTAGCGCACAGCGGTCTCTACGTCTTCAGGGCGCATAAGGCCGCATATTTTCGCCTGTATTGTCATAGGCTGCGCCATAGCCGAGCTGCTGCGCAATAGCAATATTCCACCGTAAGATTACAGCCCGCCCGCCTGTGCCATAATGAAACAACATAGAGTTAACCAATCCCAATCGGGTATATTTCGCGCAAAAAGAGGCGAAATTCGGCTATTTTCGCTCACCTATGGCGCGATCACTTAGTAATCAACATGGCACGTATTTTGCTCTCTTATTACACGAAACCTCCGTAATGACCCGCTGCGGGTCTTGGATTTGTAATAGGACTGACTATGACCAACGAAATTGATTACCATGTCGGACGCCGCCTACGCCGCCGCCGCCGCCTTATGGGCTATACCCAGCAATCCCTTGCCGAGCTTGTTGGCGTGCGCTTTCAGCAGATTCAGAAATATGAATGCGGCGCGAACCGCGTGAGTGCGGCGCGCCTATTTGAGCTCGCCGAAGCCTTGAATATTCCTGTGCAATATTTCTATGATGGTCTATCCGAACGCGACCAACAAAACCCCGAAGATATTCCAGAGTTTATGGCTCCCGATATTATGTCAAAAAAGGAAACTATGGACCTTGTCCGCGCTTATTACTCAATCGGGGAAGGCCCGCGCAAACATCTTCTTGACCTTGCAAAGTCATTGGAGCTGCGGGAAAAGCCAAGGCTCGGTCTCGTCACGTCTTAAAGACAAAACAAGACTAAAGTAATTTTGCCTATTGTCGTCAACGGAGTCTATCTCCTATAGGCATAACTTATGACCGAGCTTATGACGACAGAGCTATCCCAAAGGCTTGATCTATTCCCCCGGCTACGCAGCGCAGCGCGGGGGATAACCTTGCCGCTTTACGCCAAGCCAACTGGAATCGTAAATAAATCCGGCCTTGAGTATGATCCGGTGACGGATGCTGATATCAAAGCAGAACAAAAACTGCGTACGCTTATCCGGGCTCACTTTCCTGAAGACTCCATCACGGGCGAAGAGCTGGAAGACATGAAGGGCCATAACGCTTTTACATGGACCCTTGATCCGATTGATGGCACCCGCGCCTTTATTGCCGGCGTTCCCGTTTGGAGCACGCTAATTGCTTTATCCCAAAACGGGCAGCCTGCACTAGGCATGGTTGATCTTCCGGCGCTTAATACAAGCTATATGGGCGCAGCTCATCATAACAGCGAAAAAAGGGCTTGGGTTGAGACAGATAAGACTGCTATCACACCACTTAAATCTGCCCCCTGCCCTGTATTGAAAAATGCAATTATTGCCTGCACAGAACCTTTGGCGATGTTTAACGCTGGAGAGTTTGCCGCCTATAATATGATACGCCGCGGAACGCGCTTCTCCCGCCTAGGGCTTGATGCGTTGGGTTATGGACTTTTAGCGCAGGGGCGCATTAATATTGTTATCGAATCCAGCCTTAAGCCCTGTGATGTGCGCGCGCTCATACCCGTCGTCGAAGGCGCCGGCGGGGTGATGACAAATTGGCACGGCGGGAGTTGCGTCAACGGCGGTCAAGTAGTGGCAGTGAGTGACCCAGCGCTCTTACCGGAGCTTTATACCTATTTAGGCCGCGCAATGATGCCCTAATATAACGGCCAGATAAACGCAGCTATTAAAGGGCGTTTTTATCTAAGAAATTATCCACCGCCGCATAGAATTGATCGCGGTAAATATCTTGTTCAAGAAATAATTCATGCAGCGCCCCTGGGATAATCTTAAACTCTGCACCAGACTTTTCTGCAAAATTTCGGTTTGAAGCGGGGTCAACAATAGGATCGCCGCCTGCCGCCACAATTAAGGTCGGCGTTTTCACTTGCACCGCATTACGGTTTACAAATCTCATGCTTTCTAGAGCCGCTTTAATCCAGCCCAATGTTGGGCCCGCTACTCGCAACGCGCTTATTTGCGTGAAATAAGCCTCCCAGCGTGTAAAGCGGGTTATATCAGAGGTTAGCTTATTATTTTTAAATGCTACTGGCAAGCCGCGCTGCTGCCCTTGAAACGGCAGGTTACGTTTGGACATGCCCAGTATAGACAGGCCGCATAAGACCCAGCGAATAATCGGTGTATCCAAATCATATAACCCCAACATAGGCGCAGAACAAATAACGGCAGCAGGCTTGCTTGTCCCGCTAATCACTGATTGCAAGGCAATACAGCCTCCCATGGAATGCGCGAGGAGTATATGCGGCTTTGGCAAGTTCGCGCCGAGCTCATCAATAATAAAGCCAAGATCATCCGCATAATCTTGAAAGCGGCGTATATAGGATTTAAGCGGATCATCCAGCAGCCGTGAGGACAGCCCTTGCCCTCTATGGTCAATAACAATTACGGTAAAACGGCGGTTGATAAACTCTTCAGCGGTTTCAAAATATTTTTCAACAAACTCGGTTCGCCCCGGTGATATAATCACCGTGCCCCGCGCGGGAACACTTGGCTTAGCGGCGCGTAATACCCGTAAGCGCACACCATCCCTCTCCAGATAAAAAGCCTGAATCAAAGGCGCAAGGCGAGCTGGGATCGGCGCACCTTTGGGGGCCATGATTTCGGCCGGAGGATATGAAGATAATGAGGGCAATATAGTCATAAAAAAGGGGGGCTAGGCCCCCCCATATTTAAATTTTCATCTGGCTACATAGAGCTAAATAAACTCTGCAAGCCCATCGCCACTGACATATCGCCAGCCACTTTTAACTTACCAGACATAAAGGCCATCATCGGATCGAGTTCACCGGCGGCCATCGCAATAAAATCGTCTTTATCAACGGAGATCGTGCAATCGGCCTCATCATCCGAGGCAACCGCTTCTGTTCCGGAGGCAAAGATTTTACCGTCATCTCCAAAGTCGAATTTTACAGATTTGTCCAAACCGCCAGAGGCGCTGAGAGCTTCGTTCATTTTTGCGATGATGTCGTCAAGGCTCATGATTATCCCTTTCGTTAAGATTTATCATGCTTATGCAGAGATAATGAAGCCAAGGCCAGAAAATATTGGCCCTAACAGGTTATAAATCTCACATAGGCTTATTTTGGCTTGCGAAATTTCAATGTTGCGCGGTCACTTTCGCCGATATTTTTATATTTAGCCGCATCAAAGCCTTCGGGCGCAGGGTTGCGCTCATTTCCGGTAAAAGACGCCGGCGGCAGTGTCCAAACGTTAAACGGATGATCCGCTGTATCTTTTGGATTCGCATTAACTTCGCTAGAAGCGACAAATTCAAATCCCGCCTTGGCGGCCAAATCTTTCATATAGCTAACTTGTACATAACCCTGACGCCCGCGCGGATTTTGCTCGGCTGATTCCGGCAAGCGGTGTTCTACAACGCCTAAAATTCCGCCGGGCTTCAAGCTTGCGTAGAAAGCATCAAAAGCCTCTTGGGCATATTCGCCGCCCATCCAGTTATGAACATTACGGAAGGTGAGGACAACATCGGCCGTGCCCGGCGCTGTAAATTCGTAATTATCTTTCCCAAAACCACCAAATTCAATATTGCCGTAAACCTCTGCGTCGCTATATTTTTCTTTAAACGCCGCATTGCGGGCATCACTGCGCTCCCCGAGTCCATCAGGCCGAATAGCCGCCACATAAGTCCCGCCATTGGCTGCAATATAAGGTGCGATTACATTTGTGTACCAACCGGGCGCAATTTCAACGACTTTTTTACCTGCAGTGACTTCAAAAAACTTAAGGGTTTCTTTGGGGTTACGGAATTTATCACGGGTGGCCTCATCGGCGCGGCGCGGATGCGCCAGGACATCATCCCATGATACGGTCTTGACCTCTGGTTGAACCGTTTCGCTCACGGCGGAGGCCGATTTCTCAACCACGTCAGCCGATTTAGAACAGGCCGTAGCCCCAGTTATAATGATAAAAGAGGCGGCCGCTAAAGACAGCTTTGATGTAAAAGTCATGAGTCACTCCAGGTTATGCTTAATAATCTCTGACCTCGCCCATAGGCGCGAATGGTCAAAGATGCAAGTTTTCAGCGGACATCTAATCTGACAATTTTGTCATAATATTATCCCCTTGAAGCTCTAAAAATCATACTTAATTAGGGAGCGAGGCGCCGAAATGGGCCTTAAAACTTAAACTGGATTGCCCATATGGGGATCCAAAACGTACATTGCTTAAAAGGATGACTTATGCGTAATTATGATTTTTCCCCCCTTTACCGTTCATTTGTCGGGCTTGACCGTATGGCCGGCCTTATTGATGCGGCTCACCAACAGGTTAACAATGGCTCGGCTTATCCGCCCTATAATGTTGCGCAGATTGGGCAAGATGATTACCAAATCGAGCTCGCCATCGCAGGATTTGCCGAAGATGATCTTGATATTGAAAGCCATGAGAATGTTTTGACCGTCAAGGGCCATAAACCACAGGCAGAAACATTGGAAAACACCCAATATCTTCACCGCGGCATTGCTGAGCGCGGCTTTGAGCGGCGGTTTCAACTGGCCGATCATGTGGTCGTCACAGGTGCGGAACTTAAAAACGGGCTTTTAACAGTTACGCTTCGCCGAGAGCTTCCGGAGGCATTAAAACCTAGAAAAATTAAAATTTCGCGGGATTCTAAACTTAATTTAATCAAACCGAAACCATCGAGTAAGTCGAAAGCTGCGTAAGTACTATAGCGTATTGTTCCTCCCCCTAAACATACGCTATTAATGCGGCGCTGCCAACTTCCCCTCCCAGTCAGCAGCGCCGCAAACTCCTATCCGGGTCTAACCAGCCCAGTCCAAGCCCCCAAAAGGCTTAACTTATGTAACTGACATTAAAAAACCGCCTCTAAAGGGCGGTTTTTTATCTTCACCAAGGCCTGACAAGGGCCCGGTTAAAGCGGTATAATCGAGCGGCGCCGCGTATAACTCGTATAGCCAATATTCGCCCCTAGCCTAACCCCAACGCCGGAGCGTACAGGCGCTAAGACAACGCCGTTCGCCCGCTGATAATTCACTGCCATACCCGCCACAAGGAAGGCACTGCCGTCAACACCGGGGAACCGCTGATAGATCGATTCCGCATCATTTAAATTATAAACAAGCGTAAAGACCTTTGAGGCCTCTGCGCCAATGTCAAAGCCAACTGTCGGCCCTTGCCAAAAAATTCGTTCCGTTTCGCCGTTCTTCATCCATAATGTGCCCTTGCCGTAGCGCGCACCAAATGTAAACGCGCCGCCGCCTTCTTCACCGGTAATATAGCCAACCGGGCGGCCTCTGTCTTTAAATAAGCGCTCAATGGCTGACGCCGCTGATTCAGAGGTCACACCGAGATGGGTTGAAATCGCTGTGGTTAACTCATTTTGTGAAAATGTATTTTGGCCCTGCGTTTGACTAGCTGCTTGAGCGCTTTGCACATTATTATTTTTGGCCGATTTTGGCGAAGACGCGCAAGCCGTTAAAACCACCGCAGCGCCAAGACACAATGTGCGTTTTGTAATTCCTAAGAGTCGTGACATCATAATCCTATCCTATTTCGCCCTTGCCCATTTATTATTAATTTGACGGGTTATGGTTAATAAAATTAAAAGATTTTAAAAAATCACGACTCTCCTATGTCTTTCTTATATATTTCGGCAGGCGTTAAAAGCTCGACCGAATATTAAAGCGTATATTACGCCCCGGTAGCGGGACAAAGTCTTTCAAGAACGACGTATGCTGACGGGCCTCTGTATTAAACAAATTCAGAACCGATACAGAGAATTTCAAGTCTTGGTCCGGCACAGGTAAATCCCATGTGGCAAAAAGATTTACCAAGGCATAATCATCCGTCGGAAGTTCAAACTCCGTAATGCGGTTTTGCTCTGCTGCATAATCAAGTTCAGCCCGAAGGCTGACATGTTTAAAATTCGCATCAATGCCGGTCAAGATAGACAGCGGCGGAATACGCGGTAAATTTCCGCTATCAGTCTTAGCGCGAACAAATTCAACAAGGCCGTCCCAATTAAATGTGGCGCCCCCAAATTGTCCAATGGGTGTGCGGGCCTCGACTTCAAATCCGGTAAATTCCGCATCATCACCGACAAATTGAAACTCAGGAAGGCCATCTTCTGTGCCGCCGGTCTCAATTTCAAAGATATAATCCTCATAATCCGTGTAATACGCATTCACCGTAAGGCGCGCCTCGCCGTATTTCACGCGCAAAGCGCCCTCAATACCGCTCGCCACTTCTTTATCGAGGTTAATATCCCCAAGCTCAAATTGACGGGTTGCCAAATGCGGGCCATTTGAAAATAGTTCTTCCGTCGTTGGCGCTCGCTCTGTGCGGAAAATCGTCCCGCCAAAGCGCACGGCTTCGGAAATATGGTAATCCCCGCCCGCAGACAAGCTTATAAGGTCAAAACTGCGCGACTCTCCTGTGACAGAATTATCATGGTCTGTGCGCTCATAACGGGCTGCGCCTTCGATATGGGCGCCGCCAAAGTCGTATTGCTGGAAGCTATAAAGGCCATATTGCTCTGTGATAGTCGGCGGTACAAAGGCTTCCTCCCCAATCGCAGAGAAATCGCGGCGGCGAAATTGCCCGCCATAAGCCGCTTGCCAGCCGCCAATCTCGCGTTGAATGGCCTCGATCCGAATTTCTCCGCCTTCATTACCAAATATCGTGCCGGGCTCACCGGGGCCTTCAAATTCAATATGTTCATAATCAGCATAACCGCCAAAAACTTGCAGGCGCTCAATCACGCCGTCAAGATCGATTGCGCCGTTAATATCGACTCTGATCTGGTCTAGATCGATAAACACGCCGCCTTCTTCTTCGCCCTCTTCCTCGCCGCCGTCTTCACCCTCTTCGCCTTCTTCTTCCCCTTCGCCGGGGCCGGGAATGCCGTAGGTGGAGTTAAAACTATGGACAGCCGCGCCGAAATAACCGCGCGAGCCAATGAACGACAAACCTGCCGTATAAGAATCGCTGCGGGCAAAAGAATTATCTAGCCGTTGAGAACCGTTATCCCCTTCACTGCTATCTTCGCCTTCACTTTCGCGCAAGATATCGCTTTCAGGATTGCTCCCAATACGAAAATCACTGCCCTCACGCTGGCTTGTATCAAGATGAATAACAATATTATCGGTCAGCGCCCAATCAAGCGAGCCCGCCGCTTCATAGCCTGTATTCACCGTTGAGGCACCGAACCGAACTGCACCGTCAAGGCCGTCTTCTGGCACACTATCGGGAATGCGCCCGTCAATAACATTAACAATACCGCCGGCGCCCGATGAGCCATAGCGTAAAATTGACGCCCCGCGTAGCACTTCAATCCGCTCAGCCTGCGCCGGTTCTGCGGCCACAGCATGGTCTGGAGACGCGGATGATGCATCAATAGAGCCAACACCATTAGTTAAAACTCTAACACGGTCACCGCCCTGCCCGCGGACAATCGGGCGAGAGGCTCCTGCGCCAAAAAATGTTGAAGATATACCAGGCTCGGACTTTAAGGTCTCCCCCAAAGTGGCTGCAATTCGGTCTTGTAGCTCCTCGCCCGTTAGAACAGATTGCCCCGTAATCGCATCATCAAGAGAGCGTAATATAGGGCTGCCTGTCACAATGATTTCATCATCGACAACGCCGTCTTGCCCGCCGCTCTCGCTTTGCGCCGTAGCCGTTAAACTATAAAATAAAGCCGCTGTACTTATAGCCGCAACCGTTTTTAAGCCGCGGTAAACCGGCATGTGAGTCGTGTTTTTTTGAATAGACATCTTAATATCCTAGATAACCAAATAGATTTATTCACCGGTAAGCCGGTGTTAATTATACAATGACCTCAAGTAGAGGCAGTTGGTTATGAAAGATGAGGTGGACCACGCCCCGGGGGCGCACGGCAATAATGCGTTATAAAAACTTGCGAAACAAAAGGGGGCAGACTAACCGGCTGATAAACAGGCTCTGGGCACGTAAAAACAGCTATAGGCGGTTCTGTAACATCCGCGTCCGGCGCGATCAGGGCGATTTCACATGAAATACCATTATGTTCATGGGGAGCATTATTATTCTGCGCTGCGTGAGCGATCGTAAAACTTTGAACCAGAATAAACAAAGCCACGATAACAAACCGTAATTGGCGCATAGCAAAACAGAGCGTCAAAGCCCGCTTTACTATTTTGGCAATATCTAACTGCACAGCAGACATGCAATACCCTAGTTTAACAAAGGGCTCGACCTAACGTCCGAAACAGTCATTGTCGAGATTGTAAAAGCCATCATTACAATAAAGTAATAATTGGCAGCCGGAAAAGGGGTGAAATTCCGGCTGCCGCATATCATCTGCGAAAAAGAGGGGCGAAACGCAGACAATATTACCTCGTATAAGGTCAAAAAATAACGCTTATAAAGTTTAGACGTATGAAACTGCCAAAAGGTTCAAATTTAAGATAAAAAATTTATATTTGTAAAACCTATTGATTTTACTGATCCAATAATAAATATCGATAGTGTAAGCTTAATATCTATAGATTTAAGGGTCTTCATGAACTTGCGCGATCTTGATTATATATGCGCCGTTGCCGATACGGGACATTTTGGCCGCGCCGCCGATCTCTGTCATGTCAGTCAGCCCACGCTTTCAGGGCAAATTAAAAAACTTGAAGACTATCTCGGCGTCGCTCTATTTGAGCGGGCACGAAGCGGCGCAAGATTGACCGATGCCGGTAAAGATATTATTGAGATTGCCCGCAACATTCGTGAAAATGCTGCGCAGATAAAAACACTTGCCGAAGCCCGCAAAGACCCTTTTTCTGGTAAAATGAGCCTTGGCATTATCCCGACCCTTGCGCCGAATATTATTCCGCTATTTGTCCCGAAAATGAAAGCCGCCTTTCCGCGCCTTACCCCGCAATTTGAAGAAGACCAGACAGACCGCTTAACGGAGCGCCTCTTATCCGGACAGCTTGATCTGGCCTTATTGGCCACCCCGCCGGAGCATGATGCACTCACACAGATTCCGGTTTTCAATGAGCCTTTCTGGCTAGCCTTCCCAGAAGAGGCACCCATTGGAAAGCTTAAAAAACTAACCTTAAAAGATATTGATGTCGATGCGCTCATGCTGCTTAATGAAGGTCATTGTCTGCGTGATCAAGTGCTTGATTTGTGCAGCGCCGCCAATAACCC
This sequence comes from uncultured Caulobacterales bacterium, assembly GCA_937928165.1. Classification (GTDB taxonomy): domain Bacteria; phylum Pseudomonadota; class Alphaproteobacteria; order Caulobacterales; family Maricaulaceae; genus CALFVT01. The sequence goes on along the minus strand of CALFVT010000005.1, from coordinate 133,650 downwards.
GCCGCAGCACGGCCTAAAAGCCGCTAGCCTTGATACCTTGATTAAACTCACTGCGGCCATACAGGCGATGACCCTTGTACCTGCTCTTGCGGTGGAGCATATTAATTTTAAAAATATGGGCCTATCAGTCAGTAAAATTAACGACGTCACCGCTTTTCGCACCGTTAGCTTAACGTTTCGCCGGTCTTTACCGCGCAAAGATCTTACAGAGGCTCTCGCAGGGCATATCGCTGCCCACCTACCCGAAAATGTAAGTCCGCTATACCGTATTAAATAAAGAGCTCGCCTTTAAATATTATCTTTGCCTGTGCACGGATGATAAGCTCGCCGCCGATTAGCTCCAATCCCATTACCCCGCCCCGCGCAGAACATTGCCGAGCGCGCATGAGCGTCTTCCCAAGGCGCTTCGACCAGTAAGGCGCAAGAGCGCAGTGGATAGCCCCCGTGACCGGGTCTTCATCTGTCCCGCTCCACGGCCAAAAATAACGGCTTTCAAAGTCAAAATTATCATGTTGTGAACGTGCGGTGACCGACACCCCGTACAGGCCGTCATGGGATTTTAACAACGCCCCAAAATCAGGCGCAAGATTTGCAAGCACCTTCGCCGAGTTAATCTCTATCACTAAAGTCTTCATCTCTTGGTGATAGGACAATTCTGTATAATCCTTAATCCCCAAAGCAGAGAGTAAAGCTCCAAGCACTTTCGCAGATATTTTTGCAGGCGTCATCTCATAGGCCGGAAAGCGCATAAGAATTTCATCCCCATTTCGTCGGGCAGATAGCTTTAGTCCTGCCCCTGTCTCAAATTCAACGTGGTCAAGACGTTCATTGTCATGAAACACCGCCTGAGCCGCCGCCAAGGTTGCATGGCCGCAAAGATCAATTTCCATTTTTGGGGAGAAATAACGAATGAAATAAGCCGCTTCTGCGGTGCGCCAAATAAAGGCCGTCTCCGAAAGACCAAGCTCCTTGGCAATATTGAGCATAAGCCCATCTGAAAGCGCATCTTTACCCGCTTCACAGCCCAAAGCCCCGCCCAAAGACTCATAAAAATACACCCCCGCCGGATTGCCCGAAAACGGAATGTCGGTGAAGCTATCGATAACATAAGTCGTGTTAACCATAAATCCAATAATTTCGTTACAATTCTAAACTATCCGGCTTTAAATTAAATAAAACCCGTAAATCTAAAAACATAGTAATCTCATCTTAATTAAAATCCAATAGATATAGTGACTTAAGCAAGGCTTAGGGTGGGACATGTCATATCAATATCGTCTGCTACTCATGGTAGCGGCTGTTTTTATAATGCTATCAAATACAGTATCAGCTCAGATTATCGATATTGAAGATTTCGGGACGGGAACTTATCCCGGCGCGCCGCTACCAAGCACGCAAACCTCATATATTTATAATGCCCCTGCTCAGCCTGCAAATTTTCCAAATATTTTAGATGACGGAGAATATGTTCTCGCCACTGACAGCCGGCAAGGCTTTACGAATTGGTCAAGTATTGGTGATAATACAACTGGAACAGGCTATATGATGCTTGTCAATGCAGATGAGAACCAATCCGGTGAATTTTACCGCCGCCAAGTGCCCTTGACTGCTAATACGACTTTTGACTTTTTGGCACATCTTGTCACCGTCAATTCACAAACAGACTTTGATTTTTGTACTGCGAATGAGGGCGGGTTAGTCCTACCAAATGTGACATTACAAATTGAAGATGGCAGCGGAGCTATTCTCGCCTCTTTCGATACAGGAGATATTCCTTTTAACCCCGTCCCCATATGGGAAGAATATAAACTCACCTTCACGACCCCCGCGTCGACAAGCACAGTCGATGTTGTTCTTATTAACAACTCTCTTGGAGGCTGCGGTAATGATCTGGCGATTGATGATATCATCTTTCGTATCGCCGTGACCATGGAAGCCAATGACGATAGTATCACATTAACGAATACAGATACGTTACAATCTGCCGTTCTGATCTTGGGTGATAATGACACACTTAACGGTAACCCTCTTCCGGGGACAGAGCTTTATTTTGTCGCAACAGGGTCAAGCCTGCCAAGCGGAATTACCCTTAATCCCAATACAGGCGAGGTTGACGTCGCCGCCGGAACGCCGCAGGGCACTTATAGCTTTGACTACACAGTTTGCGAAACATCGAGCCAAAATAATTGCGATACGGCCACGGCTACCATTATCATCGATTTTCCGCCGGCCGTCATTACCGCCAGTGATGACAGCGGATCCGTGGCTAATTCATCCCTTGGATTCACCCCTGTCTTGAATATCTTAGATAATGATTCTATTGACGGCACAGCCCCGCCTACGAGCTTTGATCTATCTATTTCTACAGGCTCCACCCTCCCGCCTCAACTGAGCTTTAATCCAAACACTGGCGCTGTTGGTGTTGTGCAAAACGCGCCAAGCGGCATTTACGTCTTTGACTATGATCTTTGCGAGGCGGGCGACCCATCAAATTGCGAAACCGCAACCGTCACCATTGATGTAAGCAACCCAAATGCAGGGCCGTTTTGCCCAGCAGGTACATCCAATACATTTGGCACATTCCACGTCACATCGGCTACAGGGGCAAGTAATCCTAACCGCGCCCTAGGCGCGCCCTTAGCTGAAGGCTCACAAGACACTGGGGCTAATTCAGGAACAACTTTTTTCCCGTCCATTATTTACGACCTTACAGGAGATCCCGGCATAATCGTCCCGGAAGGCGCAGTCATTGAAGTCTCACTCGCCAGTCACTTCGGGAGTAATGCACAAATTGCAATCTCGGCATCTTTGGATAATAATAATTTTCCTGCTGCCGGGTCTGCAGACTCTCAGCTTGCGAATTTAAACAGCACGAATAACACATTTATATATTTTGATTACACAGTTCCCGCCGGCGGTGCGCGCTTTATGGAACTTGATCACCAAACCGGCGGCATTCGGTTTGACGGCGTTATTTTTGACGTCTTATGCACACCCCCGCCCAGCGCCATCATTGCCGCCGCGGATGATAACGGCAGCGTTAGCGACGCCAGCCTCGGTGATAGTCTTGTTTTAAATGTCTTGGGGAATGACACCATAGACGGCGCCGCCCCCGCTAGCTTTGACCTCGCCCTCGCCCCGGGCGCAAGCCTGCCCTCCGGAATCACCTTTGACCCTCTCACAGGCGATGTGAGCGTTCTGCAAGGCACGGCAACAGGTGTCTATAATTTTGATTATGAGCTCTGCCAGCAAGGCGCGCCATTAAATTGCGATATCGCCACCGTGACAATCAACGTGACCAATCCGAACCCACCGTCTATTTGCCCCGCAGGCTCGGCGCCGTCTATGGGGCGTTTTCATGTTGTGAGTGTGACCTCTCTCAATGGGACGCCGAATAATCCGGACGGTGCGCTGGGGGCACCCTTGCCAGAAGGCTCGCAAGATAACGGCTCAAATGAGACAGGGGTTACCTTCTTTCAATCTCTTATTTATGACCTCACCGGAGACGATGATATCTTAGTGCCAGAAGGCACAACCATTGACGTCTCTTTGGCTAATCATTTCGGCAGTAATCCAACTGGGAATATTTTGGCCTCTGTTGACGGAAATAGTTTTACTCCGCTTGGTAATTCCGCCGGGCCGTGGACAAATAACAGCTTCCGTTATGATCCTTATATTGTGCCCAATGGCGGATTGCGGTTTTTACAAGTCGAATATGGCGGCGGCGGCGGACTGCGCTTTGACGGCGTGATTTATGACACCCAATGCCAATCCGGCGGCCCTGCACTTCCGAGTATTAACGCCGTTAAACAAGTCGCAATTTATGACCCCAGCGGGCTTGGTCTTTATGCTATTCCGGGCAATGATGTGATCTACACCATTACCGTCAACAACACCGGAACAGGCGATGTCGATTCTGGCAGCCTCGCCCTTATTGACGCCCTGCCCGGTGAAATTATCTTCTTTAACGGCGACATTGATGACGCAGGCCCTGAAACGGGACCTGTCACCTTCCAAGACACAGGCGGCGGATTAAGCTTTGACGCCGCAAATGACCTCGGTTTTTCAAATGCCGCCGTCAAACCGGCTGATTTTGCAAATTGCACATATACACCCACCATAGATTATGATCCGGACGTAACCTTTGTCTGTTTCAACCCAAAAGGCGTTATGCAAGGCCAATCAACATGGTCCGTCAGTTTCCGCTCACGTATTCGGTGATAAGGTTTTAGACCGCCGCGTGAGCCATTCAAAAGCAAACATAAAGCGCTACCGCTGTAGCAATAAACCCTCTCAATTCATTAACCACAGCTACCCATTAAATTTTGACATATTTGCGTCATATTACGGCCCAAATAAAAGGCTAGGGCGGTTTTATGTTAAAATATTTACCTATTTATGGGGCTGCGGCTCTATCTATCATGAGTTTTGAAATCGCCTATGCGGCTGGGCAATCTTGCGACATTAGCTATCAAAATGATGTAGAATGGGCCGCCCTTAATGAAACTGTGACCCTTCAACATCATGTGACAAAAAATGAAACCGGCGCGGCACAGCATAAGGCCTCACTGGTCTTCTCTGATGGTTATGAAATGAGCCTGCCCATGGGCACAATGTGCCTTCGCGAGCTCGGCTGTCAGGAGATGGCCTTGATGCTGCATAAAGCGTTAAAAACAAGTTTCACCGACGGCACATCTTATCACGGCCATAAAATTTCAACCCTTAAAGATTTTACGGCGCTGTTAACAGATGAGACCTTTTGCGCCCAAGCTGAAACGCCCTATGCACAAAATTATTACGCGGGCGAAGACGGCGAAGCCCGCCTCACGCAAATCAAGCAAAGCACCGCATGGCAATCTGATTTCACCCAATGTAATCTTGTTCTCGAGAATACAGCTTTTGCTGATGGCCGTATTGACGGTATGACAAAAGACCGCTTTTGGCACCTTGCCGCACAAAATGCGCCGATTATCAGCATCCCCTATGGTTACGGCTCTGAGAGCTATGTTTACGATGCCGAAACCCGCGAACTTATCTTACTATTTACCGACGGTTGTTAATCCAATAAACTGCATAGCTAAACGCTTGCCATTGGCGTAAAACCGATTAGAACCGCGCCTATGGCAGTGAAGCAAAATAATATCCGTAATTTTTCTATTGTGGCCCATATTGACCACGGCAAATCAACCTTGGCGGATCGGTTAATCTCTTTCACCGGCGGGTTAACCGATCGGGAAATGAGCGAGCAAGTCCTTGATAATATGGACATAGAAAAAGAGCGCGGCATTACCATTAAGGCCCAAACCGTGCGCCTTGATTACACGGCCAAGGACGGGGAAACCTATATCCTTAACCTTATGGATACGCCGGGCCATGTGGACTTCGCCTATGAGGTCTCCCGCTCTCTGTCCGCGTGTGAGGGCTCTATCTTAGTGGTTGACGCCTCCCAAGGGGTTGAGGCGCAAACATTGGCCAATGTTTACCAAGCGATTGAACATGACCATGAAATCGTGCCCGTTCTCAATAAAATTGATCTCCCCGCCGCCGAACCCGAACGAGTGAAAACCCAGATCGAAGACGTCATCGGCATTGATGCCAGCGGCGCAATCGAAGCCTCCGCCAAGTCAGGCCTTGGCATTGAAGACACATTAGAGGCGATTGTCACCCTCCTGCCGCCCCCCGAACAAGGCGATCCGAAAGCACCGCTTAAAGCCCTGCTGATTGATGCGTGGTATGACACTTATATGGGCGTGGTGGTGTTATTCCGCGTGATCGAAGGCACGGTCAAAAAAGGCATGCGCATTCGCACCATGAATACAGGAGCTAATTATACAGTCGATAAAGTCGGCGTGTTCCGCCCCAAACCCGAAGACATGGCCGAGATCGGCCCAGGCGAAGTGGGCTTCCTCACCGCCTCAATCAAAGACGTCGCCGACGCCGCCGTAGGTGATACCATCACAGAAGATAAACGCCCCACCGAAATTCCCCTCGAAGGGTTTAAACCTGCACAGCCCGTTGTGTTTTGCGGTATCTTCCCTGTCGATGCGGCAGATTTCGAAGACCTGCGCGCCGCTGTTGGGCGGCTACGGCTCAATGATGCGAGCTTTAGTTTTGAGATGGAAACGAGCGCCGCCCTTGGCTTTGGCTTTCGCTGCGGCTTTTTAGGTCTGCTCCACCTTGAGATCATCCAAGAACGTCTGGAGCGTGAATTTGATCTTGACCTCATTACCACCGCCCCGTCCGTTGTTTATACCCTAAAAATGCGCGACGGCAGCGATATGCAGCTTCACAATCCTGCCGACATGCCGGATGTGATGCAAATCCTGCATATCGAAGAGCCGTGGATCAAGGCCACCATTATGACGCCGGATGAATATCTTGGCGGCATCCTTAAGCTCTGCCAAGAGCGGCGCGGGGTGCAAACCGGGCTATCTTATATTAATGGCCGCGCCATGGTCGAATATGAATTGCCGCTCAATGAAGTGGTGTTTGATTTTTACGACCGCTTGAAATCGGTCTCTAAGGGTTATGCCAGTTTTGACTATCAAGCCATTGGCCTTCGCGAGGGCGACCTTGTTAAAATGAGCATACTCGTCAACGGTGATCCGGTGGATGCCCTGTCTATGCTTGTTCACCGCAGCAATGCGCCGGGGCGTGGGCGAATGATGTGCGAGCGCCTGAAAGACCTCATCCCGCGCCACATGTTTAAAATTCCTATCCAAGCAGCTTTAGGGGGTAAAGTCATCGCCCGCGAAACTATCGCGGCTTTGCGCAAAGACGTGACCGCCAAATGCTACGGCGGCGATGCTAGCCGAAAACGCAAGCTTTTAGACAAGCAGAAAAAAGGTAAGAAAAAAATGCGCCAATTCGGGAAGGTGGAAATCCCCCAAGCCGCATTTATTGCCGCCTTAAAAATGGACGACTCCTGATCGGGCTTCCGGTCAGGAAATTAATGTGTAGATTAACTTTAAGGCGCCGCCGTAAGCGCAAACCGCAGGCACGTATAAACAGTTAAAACACCACGCCGGCTAGATATACATAACCCGCACAACACGAACAGAAAGCCGCATATGACATTTGATATTGGCGATGTCGTCCGCCTTAAATCCGGCGGCCCAAAAATGACAATCCTCGGCACAGACGGCGCGCCTGACGTTTTCGCCTGTAAATGGTTTGACCGCAATGGCCGCCTCAATAAGGATAGTTTTGAAGCCCGCACAATCCAGGCCTTTATAGCACGCCCTACCCTATCCGATAAACCGCAAAATTAGCGCGCCATCACGCTTAGCGTCCTCCTTATTCATTAATATAGAGCCGTAAAAAGTCTAAATTATCAACCCAGCTAGGAAAAGCTTAATGCTATGATATAGGCGGCAGTTCTATTTTATTACCAAACGCTGTAAATAATTAACGGAAGACACCGCCGAGCTAAAAAACGAAATGGTGGAGCCTAGGGGAGTCGAACCCCTGACCTCTTCGCTGCCAGCGAAGCGCTCTACCAGCTGAGCTAAGGCCCCATTCGGCGGTATATTTACCGTGAATAGGCCGCGTATTTAGGCCGTGCATCTTGACTTGGCAAGCCCTTTTTCATGAGAAAGTTTCGGTGTATTCAGTCAAAACCCGCAAACTCTATTTGCATGTGTCATGGCCTATACTGCATGGCGAATAAGCTATGGGTGCGGCCAGAGATATATCATTAGAGGTTATTTTATCCATGCCAAAACCACGAGCTATCTGCCAAAAAAAATCCGGCACAAGGCCGGATTAAATTTAATAATGTCTCGAAAGACAGATTAGATTTCGACCTCTTCAACATCATCGTCATCATCATCATCGGCGTCAGGCGGATCAAGCTCATTATCATCATCGACGACTAAAGCTGCATCTTCGTCTTCGTCTTCATCGGGATCATAATCATTGAAGTCCTTACGGCCCTCATCATCATCTTTATCACTATCCGCCAGAAGCGCGCTATCGTCACCATCAAGCTCTAGCTCCTTGGCTGCGACTTCATCTTCATCGATATCTTCTTCATCAACCTCTGCATTATCCGCTGCGTCGTCATCATCCGCGTCTTTGGGGCTTGGCTCTTTCACTTTGACAGGAAGCGGTACATCCGCAAGGGCTGCGGGGTCAAATATATGCGCGCAGTCTGGGCACGGAACCGGGTTTCTGTTTAAATCGTAAAACTTCTCGCCGCATTCAGGGCAAACAATTTTTTGTCCTAACTCCGTTTTGGCCATGTCTTATTCCTCATTATGAGCCTGTAAAAATTTAGCGCGGGCGCAGGGTTTATCTTGCGCTTTAAATGCATCGCGTTAAAAGCAGGCGTTTGAACGTCAGCGCCGTCTAAGCGCTCCGTTATATCAAGTCAATATGAGAAAATAGGTCAAACGCGAATATGACAGGTTTGAAGTCATCCTCAGCCAGCATCGGCGCCATATCAAAGCGCTCCGGCCCCCTATCCGGGCACGTCAGAGCGCCCGGTGATAAATCCATATCGCACCGTGCATTGATACTCGGGGCTATGGCGAAGGGTATCACCACCGTAGACGGCCTGCTTGAGGGCGAAGATATTATGTCAACGGCCAAGGCCGTACGAGCTTTTGGCGCGCGTGTGGAAAAACGCTCTGACGGCCTATGGGAGATTGAAGGCAAAGCACCGTGGAAGGCAAAGCCAAAGACAGATATTTACTGCGGAAATGCAGGCACAGGCGTGCGCCTTATTATGGGAGCCGCTGCCGGATATAAAACGCAGGCCCGGTTTACCGGTGATGCCTCCCTATCATCACGTCCGATGGGGCGCATTACAGAACCACTAAGCCTCATGGGCGCAGCATTTTCCTGCACAAGTGATGATCGCCTGCCGATTGATTTAACCTCAAACGGAGCTTTAACGCCGATTGAATATAAAACACCCAAAGCCTCTGCCCAGATAAAATCCGCTATTTTACTCGCGGGGGTGAGAACCCATGGGCGAACCGTCGTAATTGAAAAGCCGTCACGCGATCACACGGAAAACATGCTCAGAGCTTTTAACTGCCCTATACGTGTTGATGATATTGGCGACGGCCGTAACCGCATTACGATTGAACGCGATTTAGACAATCCGGATCAGGCCCTTCAAGCCACCCATATCATTGTGCCCGGAGACCCCTCATCTGCCGCCTTTGCTATGGTGGCCGGATTAATCGTACCGGGGTCTGATTTAGTTATCGAGAACGTGATGATGAATCCGACTCGTACAGGCTTGTTTGAAACCCTTGTCGAAATGGGCGGCTGGCTGCGGGCTGATAACTTCCATAAATTTGGCGGTGAAGTTATAGCAGATATTCACGTTAAACACTCTCGGCTTCGGGGTATCGTCGTTCCAGAAAGCCGCGCTGCCTCTATGATTGATGAATATCCTATATTGGCTGTAGCCGCCGCCTTCGCATCAGGTAAAACTATCATGAACGGCATAGGTGAGCTTCGGGTTAAAGAAAGCGACCGGATTGCGGCCACCGCAGAACTGCTGCGTGGTAACGGTGCCCATATCGAAGACAGGGCGGACGGCATGACCGTGACTGGTTTCGGCTATAATAACGGCAGTGACTATCCCCTTGCGGCAGGCGGAAGCCATGTCATCACCCATCATGACCACCGTATCGCTATGAGCGCATTAGTGCTTGGGTTAATGTCGCACAGACAAATCACTATTGATGATGCCTCTATGATCGCCACAAGTTTCCCGGCATTTTTTGAGCAAATGCATAGTTTAGGGGCAACAAATTTACGCCAAAACATAGCGGTCAAAGACAGCGCCTAATGCCCGCTTCCTTTACCCTCGCTATTGACGGAACTTTCGCAAGCGGCAAAGGCACGCTCGCCGGAAAACTCGCGGGGCATTACCGCTTGCCTTATTTAGATACAGGCAAGCTTTACCGCGCCGTCGCTAAACAAGTGATAGATAATGATATCTCCCCCGATGACGGGGCAGCCTGCGCGGCGCTTGCCCAAAACATCACCCCTGACACGCTAAATGATATTGCCCTTAAAAGTGGACCCGTCGGCGCGATGGCTTCAAAAATTGCCGTCCACCCCCCTGTCCGCGCGGCACTTTTACAATTTCAGAGAGATTTTGCCGCAAAAGGCGCCGTTCTGGATGGCCGCGATATTGGCACAGTCATCTGCCGCGATGCGCAGGTGAAGCTCTTTGTCACTGCAGAGCCAGAAATACGTGCCGAGCGCCGCTATAAGGAATTAAAAGGCTATGGTGAAGACATTAGCTTCGAGACCGTTCTCGCCCAGCTTAAAGAAAGAGATAGCCGCGATTCCGGGCGTGATATCGCCCCGTTGAAACCGGCTGAAGATGCGCACTTGCTTGATACGAGTAATCTGTCTATAGAGCGCGCGTTCGAAGTCGCTATCACACTCTGTGACGCTATTTTGGCAGCGAAGTCTGACTAAAAACTCCTTTTAGCCTGATCTAGCACTTGTAAAGACCCGGATGGTCCGGGTTAGTCCATGGCATATACGCCATAGGCCAGCTCTTTTATTTTGGAGTAAAAATGAGCAATGAAACTATGAATCCTTCCATGGAGGATTTCGCATCCATGTTGGATGCTTCCCTTGAAACCAACCCCATGTCAGAAGGCTCTGTTATTAAGGGCCTCGTCACTGCGGTTGAAAAAGATTACGTCATGGTCGATGTCGGCCTTAAAACCGAAGGCCGTGTAGCCCTTCGTGAATTTTACACCCCCGGAAGCAATGATACGGTTAAAGTCGGCGATCATGTTGATGTTTACCTTGAGCGCGTTGAAAATGCGCTCGGTGATGCGGTTATCTCCCGCGACAAAGCTCGCCGTGAAGAAACATGGATTAAAATGGCCAAGGTTCACGAAACCGAAGAACCCGTACAAGGCGCGATTGTTGGCCGGGTTAAAGGCGGCTTTACGGTTGACCTTGGCGGCCTCAACGCTTTCCTTCCCGGTTCACAAGTCGATATCCGCCCTATTCGTGATATCGCGCCGCTTATGAATATTGAGCAGCCTTTCATGATCTTAAAAATGGACCGCGCCCGCGGCAATATTGTGGTCTCGCGCCGGGCTATTCTTGAAGAAAGCCGCGCAGAGCAGCGCGCCGAGCTTGTCGGTCAATTAGCCGAAGGCGAAGCCCGCGAAGGTGTTGTCAAGAACATCACCGATTATGGTGCTTTTGTTGACCTTGGCGGTATTGACGGCCTTCTCCATGTCACCGACATGAGCTGGCGCCGCATTTCTCACCCCAGCCAAGTTCTGGCTGTTGGTGATACCATTATGGTAAAAATTGTCCGCATAAACCCAGAAACTCAGCGCATTAGTCTTGGCATGAAGCAGCTTCAAGAAGATCCGTGGCTTGCAGCCTCTGCAAAATATACTGTTGGCTCGCGCCATACAGGAACCGTCACAAATATCGCTGATTACGGTGCATTTATTGAGCTAGAAGAAGGCGTTGAAGGCCTTGTCCACGTCTCTGAGATGTCTTGGACGAAGAAAAACGTACATCCCGGCAAAATTGTTTCAACATCACAAGAAGTCGATGTCGAAGTCCTTGAAGTGGACGAAGAGAAACGCCGTATTTCCCTTGGTATTAAGCAGACACAAGCGAACCCATGGGATGATTTCTCAACCCGCTACCCGGTTGGCACCATCATCAAAGGCGAAGTCCGCTCTGTCACAGAGTTCGGTCTTTTCATCGGCCTTGATGGCGATATTGACGGCATGGCCCATTTGTCAGACCTATCATGGGATAAATCCGGCGAAGACGCGCTGAAAGACTATAAAAAAGGCGATGAAGTTGAAGCGAAAATCCTTGAGATTGACGCCGATAAAGAACGCATTTCCCTCGGCGTTAAGCAGCTTGTGAAAGACACAGGCGCAGCGTCCGGCATTGGCCGTAATTCAACCGTCACATGCATCGTGACAAAAGTTGACGCCAATGGCCTTGAGGTTAGCTTTGGTGAAGAGAATGAAATTTCGGCTTATATTCGCAAGAATGATCTTTCTCGTGAGCGCTCAGAGCAGCGCCCAGAGCGTTTTGCTGTCGGCGATAAAGTTGACGCCCGCGTTATCAAACATGACCGCAAGACCCGTCAATATACTCTGTCTATTCGCGCGCTAGAAATCGCCGAAGAGAAAGAGGCGGTCGAACAATATGGCTCCGCTGATTCCGGCGCGTCCCTTGGCGATATCCTCGGCGCGGCCCTCAAAGACCAATAAGTCACGATTTAATTGATTAAGTAAAGGCTCCCATTTTGGGGGCTTTTTTTATGTCATAGCCGTTTTAGCTATTCGTAAAAAAATATTGACCAAACTGACCTGCTTAGGGCATAGAGAAACTATGTTACGTTCTGAACTCATAGACAAACTCCATGACGATAATCCTCACCTTAACCGAAAGGAGATGGAACGGGTTGTCGCGGTTGTGTTTGAGAGCATTACTCAAACCCTTGAAAAAGGGGCGCGGGTTGAACTGCGCGGCTTTGGAACGTTTTCAACCCGTAAGCGCGACGCGCGCATTGGCCGCAATCCAAGAACTGGCGCATCTGTCAATGTCCCAGAAAAGCATGTTCCATTTTTTCGGGCCGGCAAAGACTTAAAGCTTCGCGTTGATGCCTCTAAAGGCTAAATCTGCCGCCTTCCTTTTAACTGTAAATCTATAGTTAACCAAGGTTAACACCTATTGACGTCTATAATTCATAGTGCATAGTAGTATTTTGTAACTGAAATCTGGAGGGATTTACTATGGGAATGGTTTCCGAATTTAAAGAATTTGCCATGAAGGGCAATATGTTAGACATGGCCGTTGGCATCATCATGGGCGGCGCTTTTGGCACTGTTATCAAGTCATTAATCGAAGATGTGATTATGCCCGTCATCGGTCATTTTAGCGGCGGTCTGGACTTTAGTTCTAAGAAAATTGTTTTGACCCCGGCTGAAGTCGATGCGAGCGGCGCCGTCATTGAAGGCACAGGCGCAGCCATTAGCTATGGCTCATTCATTAACGCCGTCATTGCCTTCGCGATTCTAGCATGGGTTTTATTCATGATCATCAAAGGCATGAATAACGCGAAAAAAGCCGAAGAAGAAGCCCCATCTGCGCCGCCAGCTAATGAAGTTCTCTTGGCTGAAATTCGTGATTTATTGAAAAAATAAATACAGCCAATCTGAATATTTAACCCGTGTCCTAACCGGCACGGGTTTTTTAATGCCTGTATATTTTAATGCCTGTATAAAAGGCAAAACTTGATTTACACATCATCAAACCTTAGCCCTATACAGACGAGCTTCGTGGTGACCATCAAAGGGCAAGGTCAAAATTATGAAATTAATAATAGATACAGACCCCGGCGTTGATGACGCCATGGCCTTTTATTATGCTCATGCTCATCCCCAAATAGAGCTATTAGCCCTGACCACTATATTTGGCAATGTCACCATTGACGATGCCCTACGTAATGCCCTTTGGCTGACTGAAAGCGTGGGAGCTGCAACAAAAGTTCACCGCGGCGCAGCTCAGCCACTATCCATTCCCCCTAATCCGCCAGCAGATTTTGTCCATGGCCCGCGCGGTTTTGGCGGCATAATTATAAATGAGCCCAACCGCTCTGCCGAAGCATTAAGCGCCGCAGATTACCTCATTAGCATTACCCGCAAACATCCCGGCGAGATTACCCTTTGCGCAGTTGGCCCGCTCACCAATGTCGCCCTTGCCATTCAAAAAGATCCTCAGTTTTTATCTCGCCTGCAACAACTCGTGATTATGGGCGGTACGCTTTATGCCAAAGGCAATGTGAGCGAAACGGCTGAAGCTAACTTTTGGAATGACCCCCATGCCGCCCATATCGTTCTCAGCGCCCCTCAGCCAGCGAATGTCATAACGGTAGGCCTTGATATTACAGATAAGATAGAATTTACCGCGCCCGATTTTGATAGGCTGGCCCAAGCGTCGCCCAAAGCCGGCGAGTTTTTAAAATCTATTGGAGCCTTTTATTTGCAATTTTATCAAAACCGCTCTGGCAAGGCCACCTGTAGCCTTCATGATCCCTCTGCAGTTATAGCCTGTCTACATCCAGAATTTTTTACGATTGAGACCCATGGGCTCTCCGTGGCAATGTCGGGGGATGATATAGGCCAGATGCAAATAAACACGGCTGTGAATGCCCGTAAGTCCCATGTTTGCGTCGGCGGAGATGTCGCTATTATTAAAGAAAATTTCTTAAATATTACAGGCCGCAACCCTTAGGCAGGCCTTTGCGGGTCCCCAAAGGACGCTGCCTATATAAGGGGCTTAACGAATGATTAGGTCATGCTTAACGGGTAATATTTTAACGGTCCCGCAAAATATTGCTATTTAAAGACCAGCTGACATCGGCTGCACGAAAGAGAGATGACGGGCGCGTAAAGCCCTGCTACGCATTTTATAAATATTTGAAAGATATGTCACGACTACAGCTGTAACCATCATGACTACGCTGGTTTAAAACGTAATAACCCGGTGTTCTTGAGCGGCTTTTTGGGCCGCCAAACCCATTTCCACCGCTTTACGCCCATCTTCTAGGCTAACCTCAACGCGGCCTTTGCCGTTAACGACATCCAAGAATTTCTGGTGCTGGAAAAATGTTGAGCCGTGATGATCGCCCGCCGCTATTAGTTTAGGATCAATTTCGACTTGTTCTGTGACAGGCCGTTTAGGGCGGCGCGGGGCGCGGGTTATCTCGGCATGGGGCGCAGGGCCAAGCGCGGCAGGCCAAAACCTTTGCGGCCCTGGAATACGGCACTCTATCTTACCTTTTGGGCCCACAGCGCTAATCTCTTCATTCCATAAACTCCCATCCGCAAACATACAGAGCTCTAGAGCCGCACGGCAGCCATTTTCAAAATCAAATATTACATAGCCGCCGTCCCAAATATCTGGTACTTCGCCGCCGTAAAGCTCATCAAAATGATTGGTTATTTGTCCTGCGCTGGCACTGACGCGGATGGGTTCACTCCCGGATATCAAGCGCATTAAATCAAAGAAATGACAACATTTTTCAACTAATGTGCCGCCTGTATTTTTATTAAACCGGTTCCAGTCACCAATTTTGGGCAAGAACGGAATCCGGTGTTCTTTAATCGTTAGCATTTTTACCCCACCCGTTAGGCCCGCAGCCTCTTCAATCATCCGCGCTATCGGCGGCATGTAGCGGTATTCCATCGCGACCCAAACGGGCGCTTTTTGCGCCGCAGTAAAGCGGTCAAGCCGCGCCGCCTGCGCGGGCGATATATAGAGCGGCTTTTCACATAATATAGGCAGTTGGCGGCAGCGCTGTATATCTTCTAGGTTGTCGATGTGGCAAAAATTAGGGCTAACAATAATAACCGCGTCAATATCCGCCTGGGCGGTTAGATCTTCCACGGAACTGGCAATATATGCACCCCCCGCCAATATTGCCGCTTGAGTCGCAAGGTCTGGAACTGGATCATAAACCGCATGAACCTGCGCCCCGTCTAGCAAGTTGACATTTTTAATATGTTCAATTCCCATCATACCGCAGCCAATAAGACCATATTTTTTTACTGTCATAGATTAATACGCCGCATGATAATTTGATCGCAGATTGATGTAGCTTAATTTGAGTGATAGGCAATGCAAATAATTGCATAGGATAGCCATGAGCCTTGTTCCCATTACCTCCCCTGATTTAAACGCGGCCGAAATCTCTTGGTTCGCGGCCCTTTGTTCCGATGATTATCAATTTTTGGGGGTACCCCAAGACGATTTAAAGTCGAGCTGGGATCATTGCAGCGCCATATTGCGTGAGGCAGAATCCCAAGGCTTTCGCAATATTTTATGCCCGTCTTCTTATCAAACCGGGCAAGATACGCTTAGCTTTGTCGCAGGCTGCGCGCCCCTAACACACAGCATTAATATGCTCGCCGCAGTAAGGTGTGGAGAGATGCAGCCGATTATGCTCGCGCGGACATTAGCCACCCTCGATCATATGCTCAAAGGCCGCCTGACGGTCAATATCATCAGCTCTGATTTCCCGGGCGAGCGGGCCGAGAGTGCCTACCGCTATCAACGCTCCCGCGAAGTGGTCAATATACTCAAACAGGCTTGGACGCAGGACATAATTAATTGGCAAGGGGAGATATATAATTTTGAAAATGTCCTCACAGCTCCCGCTAAGCCCTATCAACAGAACGGCGGGCCGCTTTTATATTTTGGCGGTTATTCCCCGCCCGCCCTTGAGCTCTGCGCGGAACATTGTGATGTCTATCTCATGTGGCCCGAGACAAAAGACAAACTCGCAGAGCGGATGAAAGCCGTCCACAGGGTCGCCGAAACCTATGGCCGTACCCTTGATTACGGCCTACGCGCCCATGTTATTGTGCGCGACACCGAACAAGAAGCCCGCGAATATGCGGAATATATTATTAGCAAGCTTGATGATGAATATGGCCAACTCATTCGTGACCGCGCCCATGACAGCATAAGCCTCGGCGTGGCCCATCAGCAAAGAGCGCGGGAGCTTGCAGATAAATTTGGCTATACAGAACGGCATTTATGGACAGGCATTGGCCGGGCCCGCTCCGGCTGCGGCGCGGCGATTGTCGGCTCCGCGGATCAAGTCTTATCTGAAATCGAATCTTATATGAAAATGGGGATTCGCAGTTTTATCTTCTCCGGCTATCCCCATATCGACGAATGCCGGCATTTTGGCACGCGCATATTAAGCCAGATTGAAACTTGCTCCTTGCCCCATATTTATGGCCGCGTGCCGTCCACCCCGCCCCACACGCCCTTAGGCGCCGGAAAACGCATTTAGAGCCGCCGTTAGGCCGACGGCAAAATGCCCTGGGCGGCGGCGTAAAACATAAGCCCGCCGCGATATTTGGGAAAGCCGTAACCATGGATCATGACCAAATCAATATCAGAGGCTTTAAGGGCAATGCCTTCATCCAAAATTGCTTGCCCCTCAGTGGCCATAATTTTGATAATGCGCTCTCGTATTTCATCATCTTCAATAACCCGCCGCGTGATGTTTTTATCGCGGGAGGCTTTGAGCACTAAATCATTCACAAGCGGGGATATATGCGGGCTGCGGTCTCCAGCCTTATAATCATACCACCCTGCGCCCGTTTTTTGGCCAAGCCGCCCAAGATCATACAGCTGATCGGCAATCACCACATAGCGCACCTTCGGCCCGCGCGTATCATCTTCTTTGCGACGATTATGCCAGGCAATATCGAGTCCCGCGAGGTCAGAGACTTGAAATGGGCCCATCGCAAAGCCAAATTCGCGCATAACCCGGTCGACATCTTGCGGCAGAGCGCCGTCTTCCAAAAGATATTCAGCCTCCGCCCGGTAAGCTTTTAAAATACGGTTGCCAATAAAGCCGTCGCAGACGCCGGAGAGCACCGCAATTTTGCCCAGCTTCCCGCCAAATGCAAAGGCCGATGCGAGGCTTTGCGGACTGGCTTTATCGGTTTTAATCACTTCCAATAATTTCATGATATGAGCAGGACTAAAGAAATGAAGGCCAATAACATTTTCAGGCCGCGACGTCGCGGCAGCAATCTGATTAATGTCCAGATAAGATGTGTTGGACGCCAGAATAGCATCTGGCTTACATATGACGTCTAATTGTTTGAAAACTGCGGTTTTCACGTCCATTTTTTCGATAATAGCTTCGATAACGAGGTCAACACCTGCAAAGGCGGTCATATCGTCAATCGCTGTCAAATTCGCCTTGGCTGCTTCTGCTTGGGCCGTACTCATGCGGCGGGTTTTAACATTGCCGTCAATCATCGCCGTTATACGGCTCACGCCGTCCGCTAGAGCCTTCGGCTGCACGTCATAGAGCTTAACGCTAAACCCGGCGCTGAGGCAGGACATAGCAATGCCGCGCCCCATAGTGCCCGCGCCCAAGATACCAATAGATGTGATCGGCATCGGCTCAACCCCGTCAATGTCTGGGATTTTCTTAGCTTGGCGCTGAGCAAAAAAGCCATGAATGAGACCCTCTCTCTGCGGGCTTGCGAGGCATTCCATGAAAATCTCGCGCTCGGCCTCCATACCTTTTTCAAACGGCAAGGTGCAAGCCGCCTTAACCGCTTTTAAGGCAGCAACAGGAGAGAGCTGTCCGCGCGCTTTCGCGGTCGTTTTGATCATCAGCGCATCATAGGCCTCCTCGCTCCAATCTTGAGGGGCGGGCATGTGGGAGACCGTTTGGCGTGGCTCTTGGCCAATTAATGATGTGGCAAAGTCTATGGCGCGCGGTAGTAAATTCGTTTCAATAATGTCATCTATAATCCCAAGCTCATGAGCTTTTTGGGCGCTAACGGGCTTACCGCTAATCACAAATTCAGCGGCAGCTTTCATTCCAATAAGGCGCGGCAAGCGCTGGGTTCCGCCTGCGCCGGGGATAAGCCCAAGATTAACTTCTGGTAGGCCGATTTTAGCGGCTGGTGATGATAAGCGGTAACGGCAGGCCAGCACCGTCTCTAGCCCCCCGCCAAGTGCCGTCCCCGGCAAGGCGGCCACCACAGGCAGTCTACATTGATCAATCAGGCTCAAAGTCTCTGGTAATGTCGGCAGGAGCAGCCCTTTACCAAATTCTTTAATATCGGCTCCAGCGCTGAAAAACCTACCCTGCCCCGTTAAGACGGCCGCCTTTATATTAGGATTATCTTCAATCTGTTTGAACGCTTTGGTAAGGCCAATCCGAACCGATTGACTCAGGGCATTAACAGGCGGATTGGCTATGGTAATGACGAGGCAATCCCCATCTATGCGGGTTATAACGCTCATGACGCCGCCGCGCTTGGCCAATTTTCAATCACCTCAACAAAGCGGGAGAGCCACGCATCTGTCTGATGGCCGTCGAGCACGCGGTGATCAATGGTGAGACTGACAAATGCCATAGGTTTAATGATCATCGCATCGCGGCCATTGACCGTTTCTACAACAACCCGCTTTTCAAGCTTGCCGACACCTAAAATCGCGGATTGTGGCTGATTGATAATAATTGGCGTCGCAACAAGGCTGCCGCTCACCCCGTGGTTAGAGATTGTAAATGTCCCTCCGCGCACATCGGCGGGCTTGAGTTTATTCTCACGCGCTTTTTGCGTCATAACTTGCAAGTCTTTGGCAATACCGAGCAAGCTTTTGCTTTGCGCTTGCCCTAAAACGGGCACCACAAGTCCTTTATCCCCAAGACTCGTTCCAATTCCAATATTTACATCGCCGAAAATTTCAAGGGCGTCGTCATGCCATTGGCTATTCACCTCTGGCACCGCCTGCATAGCTTCGCAGCACGCCTGTATGAAGTAGGCCGTATAGGTCAGTTTAACGCCCTGCGCCGCATATTGCGCTTTATGGGCAGCGCGGTGCGCGGCAATCGCCGTAAAGTCCATTTCAAACACAGCCGTCACATGGGGAGCCGTTGCAACAGAGCTCGACATATGATCTGCAATCGCGCGGCGCATAGAACTATGCGGAATTTTTTGATCTATCAGGGATATAGCATTCGCAGAAGGCTTTGCTTTTGCATTTGTCATGTTCGGTGCAGTTACAGTTTTTGCGACAAGTGAGCTTGGCGCGAATTGGACATCTTTTAGCGTCAGGCGTCCGTCTTTTCCCGTCCCGCTTAATCCGTTCACGTCAATATTATTCTCGGTAATATAGCGGCGTACAGATGGGCTAAGGCGAATTTCTTTTGCGGGCGGCGCCGCAATGGTTTGCGGCGCAGATATAGTTTGCTGCGCCGTGACAGGTTTTTCCGCCGCAGCCGCCTCGGAGCTAGAATCCGGCGCTGCATTGCCGCTTTTCGGGGCAGATTGCGTTAAGCGGGCAATTACCACACCCGGGGCGACATCAGCACCAATACCCACAAGAATTTCAGATAGATAACCGTCCTCCGGCGCTTCAATCTCCATTGTGACCTTATCGGTTTCCATTTCCACGACGGGCGCATCTTTGGCAATAAAATCACCTATTTCAACGAGCCAATTTTGCACCTTCATTGTGGTGCCTTCCTGATTATCTACAGGGGTTTTTATATCAATATCTGCCATATACCGCTCTAAAAGACTAAGAGATCGCGAATTTTCTGCGCAATCTTATCTTCACTTGGAACCGCTGCATTCAGCAATATGGGGTTATGCGGGCTCGGAATATCCGGCATGGTGAGCCGCGATAAAGGCGCATCTAAATCCAGAAATCC
This sequence comes from uncultured Caulobacterales bacterium, assembly GCA_937928165.1. GTDB lineage: Bacteria > Pseudomonadota > Alphaproteobacteria > Caulobacterales > Maricaulaceae > CALFVT01. Next base: position 113,417 of record CALFVT010000005.1, on the reverse strand, counting down.
CTCCTCGCCAACAACCGATAGAATCTCGGCACCAAAGCCTGCGGTGCGGTTATCTTCATGCACAACAAGGCAGCGGTGGGTTTTTTTCACCGACTCTAAAACCGCCTCTTTATCCCACGGAATAAGCGTTCGCAGATCAATAACATCCGCGCTTTGGCCGGTTTCTTTCAAAATAGTTTTAGCTGCAGCCTCGCAGCGTTCAACCATGGCGCCCCATGTGACGATTGTTATGGCGTCACCTTTTATGATTAATTTCGCTTGCCCAAAGGGCAGCAGATAATCATCACCCGGATAAGGACGGCGGGCCCAAGCCTGATCAAGCATAGCCCGGTGCTCAAAGAAAAATACGGGATCATTACCGCGCATGGCCGCGCGCAGCAGTCCCACCGCATCTTCGGCATTGGACGGCATTGCCACTTTCCAGCCAACCGCATGGGCAAATTGCACTTCATTGGTTTGGCTATGCCATGGATCACCGCATTTAAAAAACCCGCCCGGAACCCGTACCACCATTGGCGCGGCAAAGCGGTTCCCTGTTCGCCAGCGCATAGTTCCGCAATCATTTAATTGCTCAGTAGCTGGCTCGGCATATTTACGAAATTGAATCTCCGGCACAGGCATAAGTCCCGCCGCCGCCATTCCAACAGCGCGGCCAATAATGCCTTCTTCAGACAGGCTTGTATCAAAGACGCGGTTATCTCCATATTTATCTTGAAGCCCCATAGTCACCGCATGAACCCCGCCTTTCGGCCCAACATCTTCACCGAAAACAACCAGTTTATTATTGGTTTCAAGTTCATAGTCTAGTGTCTTACGAATCGCGGTGACCATATTAATCCGCTTGCCTTCAGGGGCAGGCGTAGCATTTGAGCTTGGAAATTTATGACCCTTTTCATAAAGCCCGCCTTTTTGCTGAACTATAATCTCGCCGTTTTCATTCCGTTCTGTAAACGCAAATTTTTCAACGCGGCCCGGCTCGACAATATCACGGGTGCGGGCCGCCTCAAGGGCGCGGGCAACATCATCATGGGCTTTCGCCTCTAAGGCCTGCCATTTCTTTTGGCTCAGAATGTTGGGCACAAGATAATCATGAAGTTTTGGCAAAGGATCGCGCGCATTTTCTGCGGCAATAGTTTCATCCGACTTATAAGTCTGCGTATCTTGAGCGGAATGACCGGACAAACGCGGTACCGTCAGGCGAAGTAAAACTGGGCCTTGCCGCCCGCGCACATGATTAACCGATTGAAGGGCCAGCGCCGCTGCTTCATCCGGCTGCGTACCGTCCCCGTCAAAAATCGTTAGGCCTTTAAATGAGGCCAGGTTTTCTGCAATATTACGCCCCGGCGTTTGAAGGTCAGAGGTCACAGAAATGCCGTAACCATTATCTTCAATATAAAATAAAATCGGGAGTTGCAAAGTAGTGGCCATAGTTATCGCAGACCAAAAACCATTCGTCGCCACAGAGGCTTCCCCGCCCAAAACCAGCGCCATCGCGCCGTCATAATCTTTTTGGCCTAAGACATTACGGTAATATTCAATCGCCTGCGCCCAGCCTGCATTAGGGGTATATTGCGCCCCAACACCGCCGCACATAGGTAGAGCAATCGGACCGTTTTGGTTAGGCAGATTAAAGGTAACGCCAATATCGCGTCCATCACTATATCCACCCGCACGGGCCAGCGCACTGCCCAATGTTTCTTCGGGATCAAGCCCCAGGCTTAGCAACATAGGACGGGAGCGGTAATAGCCGCTGACCGCATCATGAGGATGAGTTATCAGATTGCCTAAAATAATTTGCGCCATATCATGACCACGGGCCGAGAATTGATAAAATATCTCTTTTCCAGGTAAAAGCTCAGTCTCTTCCACATGGTCTAAACGGCGAGATAGATGCAGTTTATAAGCGATGCTTTCCCAATCAAAGCTGGATTCAACATCAGCCATATTTGTGTGGTTTACACTCGTATTTGAAATAAAATTCATCCTTACGCCCACCTTATATCGTGATATTACAAGATTTAAGGCAAGTTCCACCTAAAACCTATGGCAGTTATTTTATTTGTATCTAAAGGTTTAACCGGAATATTTCTTTTCCTTTTTAGGCTTAAAACCCTGATTTCAGTGCGGAATTTCCAACCGCCCGTCTAAAAACAAGTAGTTTTCACCCAAACAAGGCGACATATAGGTAATCAATACCCATAAAATAACAACTGGGGAAAAATTACTCCGCCTGCATTATCCATTTTAGTTTTGCTATTAATTGCCGCCAAAGAACTCTAAAGGCGGTTTTGAAGCCTTTTTAAACAGGCGCGTTTGCTGCGTTTTTGTGATTTTGGATAGGCTCTCATGAGACCATTTCGGATTACGGTCTTTATCAATTAATTGCGCGCGAATGCCTTCGTAGAAATCCTGCGTATTGAGAAAATTCAGCGATATATCCAGTTCCATTGACATGGCCTCGCGGAAGGTCATTTGTCCGCCGCGTCTGAGCGCTTCAAAGGTAACGGCCAGGGCAAGCGGTGATTTTTTACGCATATTTTCCGCCTGTTTTAGCGCCCATTTACTTCCGTCGCGCTCAAGATTCTCAAGAGCCTCCGCCGCACTATCGGCGAAAAACGCGCCTAATGACGGGTTTAGGTCTTCCGCCGCCGGGGCCTTACGGCTAAAGCGTTTCAGTATTTTTTCAAAACTATCGCGCGAGCCATCAAGCTTGGCTTTACCCAAAGCCTGTGTGAACTCTCCATGTTTATCAGACGGAATATAATGGGTCGCAATCCCAAGGGCGCAGCACTGCGCCGTTTTAAGCCGCGCGCCCGTCAGGCCTAGCCATTGCCCAGTCGCCATACCAAGGCGCGGCAAGAAATATGTCCCGCCGACATCGGGAAAATAACCAATTCCGGTTTCCGGCATAGCAAAGAGAGTCGCATCCCCAGCCACGCGGTATTCCCCGTGAACGGATAATCCAACGCCGCCGCCCATAACAATACCGTCAATTAAGCTAACATATGGCTTAGTATAGCGCTGGATAAGCTCATTCAGGGCATATTCCCTGCGCCAAAAAGTCTCCGCCCGCTTATCTTTTTCCTTACCACTATCGTGGAGCAAGATAACATCACCGCCTGCGCAAAATGCTCTGTCTCCGGCTCCGTCAATCAGAACCGCACCAATATCTGGATTATCTTCCCACTCTAGCATAAGCGCAGTTATAGCGTCGCACATCTCGAGCGTCAGCGCATTCAGCGCTTTCGGGCGATTAAGCGTAATCCGTCCAAGGTTTCCAATAATGTCCGAAGATATTTGTTTACTCATGCGGCGGTCCTCAAGAATAATGATTTAATGCTAAATAAGCACCGCTTGGGATAAAATCCACCCCTGTTTTATTTTATCATATGTGAGATATACCCATAAATATGAACGGCATGCCTCTATCCGCCGCCAAAACCATATTTTTCCATTATTTTAACAGACGGGGTTGGCGATAGTCTATGATCGCCGCCTGAAATTTCAATATGGGTCGCACCAGCTTTTTTTAAATCTTTAAAGCGAATAACATGAGAGCCGCTGAACGGCTCCACTTCTGGCGTGCCGATTTGTTCATTACCTTTAAACACGGCCAAATTAAGCAGCGCGTCTTCCTCATCATAGCTTATGACCATATGAGTCATTTTCGGCACTAAAAGCGCCGCCGCGCCGCCGACCATTTTTTTATAAAATGATTTACCGTCTTTAAGCCCATCTTGAAGCTCCGCTATATCATAGCGCCCGCTCATATTCTTAAACCGAACGCTTAGAGGTAGATTAAAGACAGCGCGGCCTTGCTCAACGGGGGTTCCGGCCCGTGCTGTATCTTGAATACAAATCTCAGAGCCCTCTTGAGCGGCCTTGATACTTGGTTCAAAGTCTTGAATAAGCCCGTCTTCATCAAAGGCCAAATTAGTTTCTTGTGTATCTGATTTTATATAGACCTTATCTGGGAGCACCCCATCATCTGTGACGGATATGTTGGCAGCAAAAACAGCATGTATCGTATCGGTTTTGTCTTCATCAAGCCCGTCAAACCGCTTCATGAAATTAACAATACCTGTTGATGAAAAACAGCGGAATTCCTCATTAAGCGCGGGCGGCTCTGCCGTCTCATCGGCTTGGTCATCAGCTGTGACATATGGGGCGGACACACATATGACTGCGCCGACACAAAACCTTGAAAAACACCGCATATAATCTCCCTTTCCCTATAATTTGCAAAAAATTACTGCCATTGTCTTGTTAAAAATGCGTCATAATGATTTCGTGACTCGACGGCGCACTGGGAAACCGATTATAGATAATGCGAATAAATATGAGATTGACCATGCGCCGCCATTTAATTCCCCTTTTACTTCTATCAGTTTTTGCCCTGAGCGGCTGCGGCGTTACAGGAAATTTGAAAACGCCGCCGCCTTTATTTGGTGATAAAACCAAAACACCTCCTGCTGAGGATCAAAAAGCTGAAGATGATAACTCCGAAGACGAAGATCTTATTGATATTCTTGACGACCTCAACGACTAAAACATGCGGCATTTTAATTACAAAAACGGCGAGCTTTACGCCGAGGATGTGCCTTTGCGCGACATTGCAGCCAAAACTGGCACGCCGGTTTACATATATTCGACGGCCACATTAGAGCGCCATTTTAATGTTTTCACACAGGCCTTTGCAGGCCGCAAGGCCTTAGTCGCCTATTCTGTCAAAGCTAATTCTAATTTAGGCGTCTTGGCCACTTTGTCAAAAATGGGCGCAGGAGCAGATGTAGTGAGCGGCGGCGAGCTGGCACGGGCTTTATCCGCCGGCATCCCCAGCACAAAAATCGTATTTTCAGGGGTTGGAAAAACGCGCCCTGAAATGGATATGGCCCTTAAAGCGGGCATTAAAGTCTTTAACGTCGAAAGCTTAGCCGAGCTTCATGTACTGAATGAACGTGCAGGGGTTATGAAGCTCAAGGCCCCTATCGCTTTTCGGGTCAATCCCGACGTTAGCGCCGGCGGCCATGAAAAAATATCAACCGGCAAAGCAGAAAATAAATTTGGAATTGCATGGTCAAGGGCGCAGGCCGCCTATGCGGAAGCGGCAAAATTACCTCATATAGAGATTATCGGTGTGGACGTACATATCGGCAGCCAAATCACAGAGCTTACGCCTTTTAAGGCGGCGATAGAAAAAGTCGGCGGACTGATTAAACGGCTTCGCGCCCAAGGCCATAATATTAAGAGTTTTGACGTCGGCGGCGGGCTGGGCATCCCCTATAATAGCGACAATGATGTGCCGCCCGGTCCCGATGCTTATGGCCGCCTTGTCAAACAACTTACGGCGGATATGGAGATTGAGCTTATCTTTGAGCCGGGCCGTATGATTGCTGGCAATGCCGGTGTGCTGCTCAGCCGCGTTATTTATGTCAAACAAGGTGAAGACCGCAAATTTGCCATTCTTGATGCGGCGATGAATGATCTTATACGCCCTGCGCTTTATGACGCCTATCACGAAATCGAACCGGTTATGCAGACCACCAGTGACCTCCGCAGTCTTTATGATGTTGTTGGCCCCGTTTGTGAAACCGGCGATACATTTGCCAAACAAAGATCGTTACCCGATTTAAAAGCCGATGATCTTGTCGTATTTCACTCCGCAGGGGCTTATGGTGCGGTTTTATCCAGTCAATATAATACGCGGCCTTTAATCCCTGAAGTTATGGTCAACGGTGCAGAGTTTAGCGTTATTCGCCAGCGGCCCAGCCTCGAGGATATGTTAAGCCTTGAAAGCATGCCCGATTGGCTATCGGCGACACATAACGCAGTGTAAAATTGTCGCGAGTTATTCAAAATTTAATGCCGTTTTATCATAATTCGGTCTAAGAAGGTTTTATGAACAACCACCCCCACAATGATACCTTAATAACGCGGATCACGCGCTTAAGCTATATTGCGCGGGCTCAGCTGATTTGGGAGCGCTACGCCCCTGTCCTTGCCTTAGGCCTCGCGTTCACTTTAGGGTTTCTCACCTTAAGCTTTGCTGGCGTTTGGCAATATCTGGGTGATCCATGGCGCGGCCTGTCTCTTATCATAGCCCTCGGGTTTTTAAGCCGCGCCGCATGGAATGCCCAAAAGCTTGAACTCCCGAGCCAGAATGAGGCCATGCGCCGTATTGAGCATGATTCAGGCCTTAAACATCGTCCCTTAGATGTTATTTCTGACCGCCCGGCGCTAAATGCCCATGAAGGTGCCGCTTGGGCGCGGCACATGACAGCGGCGCGGCAAAGCGCAGACCGTGCGGAGCGGCCAATTTTACGGGCGGTACTTGCGCCAAAAGATCGATATTATCTGCGCTTTATACTCCCGGCCCTTCTTGGCGTAGCTTTGCTTTTTGGCTTGGGTGACAACCGCGAGCGCCTGCGCCATGCGGTCTCGCCAGTCTGGCAATATGGCATGTCCACCAAAAATGTCAGTTTTGAAGCCTGGATAGACCCGCCGGCCTATACAGGCCGCCCGCCGATATATTTTAAAACCAATCAATTTGTAGACGTGCCTGAGGGCTCAATCCTTGTCACCCGGGTTAACGGCCTTAAAACTGTACCCCGGCTTAAGCTCGCCTTGAAAGGACGCACGCGCTATATCTCCCCCACTCAATTAGGGCCGCGGTTATTTGAAACCCGTCAAACCATCACCAAAAGCGGAACTGCGCAATATCGCCTGGGCCGCAAAACACAATTATGGGGCTTAACGGTTATTCCCGATAGAGTGCCTATCATTTCGGTTGATGAACCCCCAAGCGCCGATAAACGCGACCGCCTTGTCGTGACTTATTCTTTAAATGATGATTACGGCCTTGAAGATTTACAGCTTGTTATGCAGCGATTAGACGGATCAGATCATCCCCTCAGCGTGACCATGCCGTTTTCAAAAGGCCAAAGAAAAGCCAATAAATCAAAACTTAGTATTGACCTCACCAAACATATTTGGGCCGGACGGAAAGTATCTGGCTATCTTAAGGCGGTTGACGGCTATGGACATAGCGCCCAATCAGAAACCGTTTATTTTACGGTGCCGGATAAAATATTTGTTGAGCCTTTAGCCAAAGCGGTTATGGAAAACCGCCAGCTCATGTTATCGGCGATTGATAGTGACTACCAAGGCCCACCGCGCCTCACCCGTAAAGATGTTCAAAACTTCCCTATCTTCGATCAATATGAACCACGCTTTCGCCTCACCCGCGCCGCGCCTAATATCCAAAAAGCCGCTGAGCTCCTCGACATTATCACCGATAGCCCTGCTGGCTATTTCGAAGACCCAGCTTTGTTTATCGGGCTAAACTTCATTAAATCCCAGATTAAATATGCGGATGAGACATCGGACATTACCGATATCCCCGAAGAGCTTTGGAAGGTAGCTATACGGGCCGAATTTGGCACATTAGGCTCTGCGCTCGAAGAAATGCGTGAAGCTCAGCGCGCTTTAAGAGAGGCCATTTCTCGCCGGGCACGACAACGCGAAATTAATACATTATTTGACCGCTATAACGGCGCTGTTGATAACTACCTTGAAGAACTCCGCAAAAAAGCTCTGGAGAAGCCGCAAGACGGCGAGTCAGGCAATGACGGCGGCGGCCAAGGCACAAATCAAGATGAAATCCAAGCGCTCCTCAAAGCGATCGAAGAAGCCAATAAAATCGGCGATGTTGATAGTGCCCGCCGCGCCCTTGCAAAACTTGCGGAGCTTTTAGAGAACCTTGAAATCAACCTACAGCCCGGCGGCGGCGGGAGCGGCGGTGATCCACAACAGGGTGAGATTTCAGAAGAGCTCCAAGACTCTCTTGAAGAATTGGCGGAACTTTTAGGCGAACAACGGGAGTTAAAATCCGAAACGGAGCGAAGTGAGCGTGAAGCTCAGCGTAATCAGCAAGAGGGTCAAGAGCAAGGTCAAGAGCGGGGCCAGCAGGAAAGCCAAGGGGAACAAAACGGTGAAAACGGTCAACCCGGCCAAAGCGGCGAACAAAGCGCCGACGGACAGCGCAGCAGTCAATCACCGGGGGAGCTTCGCCGGCAACAACAAGAGCTCTCAGGCCGGCTTGCGGAATTACAAGAACAGCTTCAAACCCTAGAAGAAGAACGCCAAAGCCAAGGCGGAGATGAACAGGCGGAAACCGGAGCAGGCGCAGGTGAAGCAGAAGACGACACCGGCGCAGGCAGCGGCGGTGAAGAGCCCGGTGATGAAGAGGCCGTGGGCGGCGGAGCCGATAACGGCAATGTTGAAGAAAATTTAGCCCGGGCCTTAAACGCTATGCGCCAGAGCGATGATGCCTTAAATAACGAGGCCTTTAACGAAAGCCTCCGCCAAATGGAGCAAGCCATCGAAGCACTGAGAGATGCAGGGAGCCTTCTTGCAGAAGAGGCCGATACGCGCAATGAACCCGGTGAAGGTGAGAATGGACAGCAAGCCGAAAACGGTGAAGGGGATGACCCCTTTGGCCGCCAAGATGGGGAGCTCGGCAATGCTATCGATTCAGAGTCGCAAGTTGATTTGGATAATAAAAACCGCCAAAAACGTGCCCGCGAACTTTTAGAAGAGCTTAGAGACCGGGCCGCCGAAGAAGATCGCGATAAACTTGAAAAAGAATATCTCGAACGGCTGCTTAAACAATTTTAAGCCCCGTAAAGTTATGGGCGAACGGCCTCATCATCTAAGGCGAGTTTATAGGTCAAAGACGCTGCATCCACGGGAGGATTAGGATATTCGGCGGCAAATTCAATTTTCCCGCGCGGGCCAATAGTTTCTGGAGTCGGCTGAACCAACCAATGAGTGATTTCTTCATCATTACGGTTAAGAATTGACAACTTCACCATAGGCACATCTTTATTCTTTTTTGTTAAGTTTTGCACGGCCCCATTTACAACAAGGCGGGGGACGCCGTCGATACGGATGTATTCGGTTTTAGGGGTTTCAAGCACAAGACCACTGGCTGTTGCTTCCACCTTAAACGCATCATAGAGCACGCTTGCTTGCGGAAATTTTTCCACAATCGGCTGCCGGAAGATAAAGGCTAAAACGGCCGTAAGAAGTAACAATCCTAATGTTGTGACCCATATCATCGTCACACCAAAAATACGTTGTTGCCGCCGTTTTTTATCCGCCTTATCACGTATCGTTACATGCGCCCCAGGGGCGTTAAGATTATTTGGTTTATGAAGACCTTCACGTAAATCGCTTTGCCGCCGGCCCGTTACGGGGCCCTCCTCAGCCTCCACATCTTCACGGCGCAGCTTTTTCTTTGTTTCAACGTCTTCGCGCGTTTCCTCTTCGAGAGCTACCACGTCCGGTTCAGCCGCAACAAACCATGTGTTAGAACATTTTGAGCAGCGAACTGTTCGGCCATTTTCTCCAATAGCTTCTGGCTTCGCCAAATAACGCGTGGAACAATTTGGGCAAGTGAGTATCATATGGCTTCCGATTCGTTTATATGTTCTAAAATGCAAAAACACACGAATAAATCTACCCCTGATCCACTATCGATACGGGCTGGCACGAAGATTAATGCTGAAATTCTTCAGTTTGATCGTGTAAGCTTGCGCTATGGCCGAAATACGGAAATCTTTACGGACTTAAACTGGCAGTTAACGGCGGGTAGGCTATGTTTTTTAACTGGGCCGTCAGGAATTGGGAAAACCAGTCTTTTGCGGTTAATTAGCCTTGATGTCGCCCCAAGCCGTGGACATGTCCATCTTTTTGGGCAGGACGTAACGCAAAAAACAGACAGACAATCTCAAGATAAAAAGACCCAAAACTTACAGCGGCAAATCAGTCTCGTCACCCAAGATTTTGACCTGATTGACGATCTCAATATCTTTGAAAATATCGCGCTGCCCTTACGGGTTAGCGGAGCGCAGCGCGATAGCTATGCCAGCGATGTGGCTGATCTTATGAACTGGGTTGGACTTAGCCCGCGTATGAGTGCCTATCCGTCAACATTATCCGCCGGAGAGAAACAGCGCACCGCCATCGCCCGCGCGATTATTACCCGCCCTAAACTTCTCTTGGCGGATGAACCAACAGGTAATGTTGATCCCGATATGGCCCAGCGGCTCTTACGGTTATTTGTCGAGATGAACCGGTTAGGCACAACCGTGATTATCGCCACCCATAACCAGAATCTTTTAAAACAATATGATGCAGATGTCTTTGCCATTCGCGATAGGACGATTTCAAAAATACGCGGGCAAGGCGAATGAGTACCCCGTTAGAAAATATACTCGGCCTACCCGCTGCACAGCCGCTTTTACCCAAGCGCAAGGAGACAGACCGCCCGCTTTTAGCCGTTTTAGCCATCATGGCCTTTTTAGCGACTCTCGCCTTACTTGCTGGCCGTCAAGGCTTGCGCCTTGGAACTGAGTGGCAAAATGAGCTTTACGGCACGGCGAGCTTACAAGTTTTTGGCGTAGCGCCGGAAAACCAAGACATTATTATTACGCGCGTGACTGAGCGGCTTGAAAGTTTCACACCGCCGCTGCGTGTTAATATCCTAAGCCAAGCAGACATGACGGCACGGCTTGAGCCGTGGCTGGGCCCGAATACAAGCGCCGAAGAATTACCATTCCCGCTATTCTTCAGCCTTGAAGCTGAGCGCGACATTCGGCCCGAGCAAATTGAAAATTGGCTCGCACCTTTAAACCTTAACACCTTAGTTGATAATCACGCCGCATGGCGAAATGAATTTGAAACGCTAGGCCACGCGCTTTACCGCACAGCTAGCCTAATTCTTATACTCGTTTTAGCCGCAAGCGCCGTGATCGCCGGCTTTGCCACACAATCGGTGATGAGCGCCTTTGCGTCGACTTTAAAAATTATATATCGCTCTGGAGCATCCCGCCCCTTTGTTGCCAAGCTTTTCATCATACGAACGCTAAAGCTATCCGCACGCGGGGCCTTAATCGGCGTCTTCGGCGGATTAATTATTGCATTATTATGGAATGGTTTCATCCTTGAAAAAGGTGATAGCTTGATGCAGCGTCTTAGTTTAAATTTGTCGGATATTGTATGGATTGTAATATTAATTCTAGTTTTTATTATCGCCTGCACAGGTGTTAGCGGCCTGATCGCATGGCGCGCGCCGCAAAAAAAGCATAAAACTCGATGACGCCGCAGCCCGTCAAACGATCCGCTGGACGTGCCTTTGGACGCTATATTTTATTTGTCATAGGGCTTATGACTGCCGGCTTAATCCTCGGTTTTATCGCTTTCGCCGTTAAAGTCTCAAGACTTGAAACACCCCATAGCCTAAGCAAAGCGGACGGTATTGTTGTTTGGACGGGCAAAGGCGGTGACCGGCTCAATGCAGGGGCAGAGCTTTTAAAAAAGGGGCAAGCCGAGCGGCTTTTAATTTCCGGCACAAACGCCAATATATCGCGCGAAACCATTCTTGCGGCATTAGACTTACCTGAAGAGCTCGCCGCATGCTGCGTAGACATGGATGAAGCTACAGATACCATTGATAATGCAAGGCAAACAGCAAATTGGGCCCATGCGCTAAGCTATGATCAAATCATATTGGTCACCTCCGCCTATCACATGCCAAGGGCTGAAATTGAGATTGGAAATGCAGCCGGGCGTGTGGGTATAACATCTTACCCCGTTCGCGAAGATAATGCCGCCTCATGGTGGAAAGATACGGTGCAGTTTAAACGCATGATACAAGAATATGGTAAGTTAATCCTTAGTTTCATCCGCAATAAACACCGCCGAGGCACGCCGCCCCTGCGGCAAGGCCCCGCCGAAACACATACCGCTACGCCTTATTAAATCTAGGCTTTAAATATTATTATGATGCGACAATGGGGCAGGTAAAACACCAATAACCGTTAGCTTATCTCCGAGATCATTTGGCGCCGTAAAGCCTTTAAGACTGGCTAAGACCTGCCCCCCTGTTTCAGCGCGGATAATGGCGTCTTGCGGTAAGCTTTCAGGCTCACTCGTCACGATTAGACTTATATCATCACCAGATGGTGCGATATCGCCAAGGGCCACGGCAACGGCCTGTGGCCATTCAGACGCATCATAACGCGGCAAACGGGCCATAATTTTAAGTTCAGCCATCGCGCCGCCTTGCGTTAAAGCACTCCACCACCGCGCCCCTGGTCCCGGCGCAGCAACGACGGCAACGGCATTTTCATCCCCATAAGCCGCCGCCAAAGCCGCCGTTTCAGACGGATGTTCAATGAATGGAAGTGAGGCCCCAAACCGGCCGCGAATTAACGATAAAACCTGCCCGCCACGGTCAAGCTTTAGGCCAATATGAACCGTGAGCGGACCTTGGATTGACAGGCTAGCACTCATGAGTTCTGCCCATATACGCGATACCAAAGCCGGCGAGCTATGGCGCGTTGCTTGCGCAAGATCACGGACGTGAGATTCTTCTCGGGCGGGCCGCCAAACAGCGCCGCCTCGTTTGGCCTGTTTAACATAGCGGGCCAAATCAAGACGCTCTGCTATAAGTGACAATAAGGCATTATCAACCCGGTCAATATCACGGCGAACCTGATGAATATTAAAAGCTTTCTTCTTATCCATAATGCTTTATGCGGATTTCATTCTGCCCTGTCGAGATATCTTTAAGGCTGCTTTGATTTAGCTTCAAAAGAGTGTTGATTTATGTCCGCGATCACCGCGCCTTTTATCGGGCGGCGCACAGCCGGTTCCGCGACGCTGCCGTCTCGCTTTGCGTAAAGCCGTTTAACAGCTTCAACCATGACAAGGCCAGACACATGCGGCCAAAGAGTTTCTCCCATTTTCTCGCTTGCCATGGCAAGGCGCGGGCGAGCAAAGAGTCTCATGGGCGGCGCATAAACAGCGCCGGCACTCATAGACGGTGCGAAACCCGACTGCTCTAAGGCTTTTCGAAGCTGAACCCGGCTAAACGGGCGGCCCGCCCCAAAAGGCGTTTTATCAAATTGCGCCCATAACCCGCGCCGGTTTGGCGCAATGATAACAATCCGTCCTTCCGGCATGGTCACTCGCCAAAGTTCTCGTAAAATAACATGAACATCCACCGCTTCTTCAAGGCCGTGAGCAACTATGACATTATCAAAACTCGCATCTTGAAAAGGCAAACAGTCATCTTGCGTTAGCACTGAACTCACACCTGAAGCTGAGCCCATAACCACAGCGCCCTGCGCAGCAGGCATAGCAAAGACAGCCGATTTTGCGGCGATTATATAGCGGCGCATATAAGGGGCCGTATAGCCAAAACCTAAAAGATGACGGCCCGTAAGATCCGGCCATAAGCCATTAAGCCGCCGCCCCGCCATAATTTCTGCGAGGCGCCCCAGCCGGCTTGTGTAAAATGTCTCAAGATCAATGACGCTCTGGCGCATAAGCCTCTTTTGATATATTCTTGCAAAAAATACAAATTATAAAACACGCCCCATCACAGGAGCCTTTATGAGCCGCGCAATTATTCACATGTTTCCCTGCCTTACAGATAATTACGGCTTTCTCCTACATGACCCTGACAGCGGATTAACCGCCAGTGTTGACACCCCCGACGCCAAAGAGATTACAGCCCAGTGCCAAGATAAAGGCTGGACGCTTACGCATGTTTTCAACACCCATCATCATTGGGATCATACGGGCGGAAATCTCGATTTAGCCGCCGCCTATCCGGGCCTTGAAATTATTGGTCCCGCCCATGATGCCGCGCGTATTCCAGGGCTCACTCAAGGGGTGCGCGGCGGTGAAAGCTTTTACTTTGGACCACAAAAGATTGAAGTCATTGAAACACCCGGGCATACGACAGGGCATATTATTTACTATATCCCTCAAGCAAGCGCCGCCTTTGTTGGGGACACTTTATTCAAAATGGGCTGCGGGCGATTATTCGAAGGCTCGCCGCAAGATATGTTTGATAGCCTTGCCAAAATAGCCGCCTTGCCCGGAGAGACTCTGCTTTACTGCGCTCATGAATATACCCTTTCAAATGGGCGCTTTGCGCTTACGGTTGAACCAGATAATCAAGACCTAATCACTGAGATTACGCGGGCCAAAGCCCTCCGCGAGCAGGGAAAGCCAACTGTGCCAACACAGGTTAAGTTAGAAAAAGCGATTAACCCGTTTATGCGGGCAAAGACCGCGCAGCACCTCGGAGATATCCGCCGCGCCAAAGATAATTTTTAATCGGTTTAAATAAAAGCGGTTTTGGGTGCTTGGCCAGAAAAATCATGCTCTGAGATGGGCCTGCCCAAATAATAGCCCTGGAGGTAATCAACACCCAGACTCGCAAGCAGTAACCGCTCTTCCGCCGTTTCAACCCGCTCTGCGACAAGGACCACATTAAAGGTCGCGGCAAAATCCACCATAAGGCGGACAAAATTTTGCTGACTAACAGAGCAGCAAATACCGTCAATCAGGCTCCCATCCAGTTTGATTTGGCGGGCCTCTGTACTCATAAGCAAGTTAAAACTTGTATGTCCCGCGCCAAAATCATCGATTGACAAGCGGCAGCCGCGCATTTGTAACCGCTCAGCAAATTGTGCCACGAGTTCGGGCTGCTCTAGAGCCATTGTTTCTGTCATTTCAACAGTTAAACGTTCATGCAAAGCCGGAAAGGCATCTAATTGCCGAAGGTAATCATCTTGCTTTTCTATATCCCCCACAGTCCCCGCAGAGATATTCAGCGCAATATGAATATGCGGATAGCGGATCATCAGTAACGCCGCCCGCTCCAAAGCTCTATGATCGAGCAAATGGATCAGCCCATATTCTTCTGCGGCAATAATATGCCGCCAAGCCGATTGCGGCCCTTTAAAGGGATCGTCAATCCGCAGTAAAGCTTCATAATGATGAAGCTCACCGTTGGAGGCCTCACAAATCGGTTGTAGCGCAAGACTTAGGCTACGTTGATTGAGCAAAGCAATAATATCATCTTCGGTTATATTGGGCAGTGCATCTTTCTTTTTATCGGCTAACGGCAAAACTATTTGTTGAGCTTGCGGGGCATTTAACAGATTAAGGCTCACATCTAAATCTATACTCACAATTCCTTGCGGCGTTGTAACGGGAAAAGACGTAACCGCTTTGGATAAGCTGTTAACATCAATTTGCGACGCATCCGCGAGGAGGCATTTCACCCCGTCATCTTGCTGCATCATCGCAAGGCTTTGCGGTAAAAATGCGATTAAACGGCGCAAAACCTCTCGGCCTATATGATCGACAGTGACAATGCCGTAATGAGCGTAAAGCCGATCAAGCCTGCATAATTGAACAGTTAATATGGCGGCCTGCGGGCAATGTTCCGGTGCAAGCTGGGTTAAAAGCGTTATTTGCGCTTTAAAATCCTCTGGGGAGACGCAGCCCATTTCTTTTTGCGCAGTCCGGCGTGCTTTTTCTAAGATAACGTCCTGATAATCTTGAGTTACATCCCGTATAAATCCCGCAAAACAGGCCTCTCCCTTTGCATTATCCATGCGCCGTTCTATAATGATGTCATAAAGCCGAGTTTGAGACGCCTCGTCATAGCTCTCCGCCCGCCACTTTGCTTGCGCCCCTGGAATGAGCGCTTTTAAGGGCGCTGCGGATAAACGCGGGGAAATATGATGAAAAGCTTGCGAAAGCTCAAGTAAACTTGACGGGGGCGTAGTTTTAAAAATCCTCTGAGCCGTAAGAGACGGCTGCCAGATTAACTCGCGGCCTAAAACTAAATCAAAACTCGCCGCCTGTAAGAGCCGAAAAGCCGTGTCTATGTTCGCGGCCGTTTCAATGGCTTCATAAGCATTTATAGCATCGTTCACCGCTTAATCCCCGGTCCCAACAACGCCAATATCGCGCCGCGCCGCCGCGAGGGTGACAATAAACCCAGCCATGACATCAAGCAGGCACATAAGCATTATCAAAAAAAACACCGACGTCGCAAAAGCACTCAACATAAGAAATTCAACAAGACAGATGATAAATAAAACCATAGAAAATGCATGATTAATGATTGCAGCCCGGCCAATACCCGTCGATTTCAACAGCTCAAAAAACAGAGTTAAAAGCCCAACACAGATCAAGGCATGACCCGGCGTAATCGTCCAATCGGTGCCCGATGTCATGGGTACAAAGAGGAAATCTTCGTTAAGCCGGTTTCTGACTGACTGTGCACTATTGAAAGCTGCGCCGCTCCAGGCCATAAAGTTATAAATCAAAACCGGAATGGTTAAGAGCGGAAAAATCGTAAAAATCTTCATAACGCCCTTACCTGCCTATGTGTTAACTAGCCCTGCACCGAAGACAGGGTTAATTAAAACTAAACAGATATGCTTGACGAGACGTTAATAAATTGGCCCTTTATGCGATTAAAGCTCATCCCAGCCTTTTGGGTTACGAGCGCGGCGATTAAGCCACATTACCCCGCGAAGATCAGCGATTGAGACCATAAGACGGCCAAAATTAGTATATTTCGACACGCCATGTTCCCGAGAGCGGTGATTCACATCTGCAAATTCAATCTCAAAACCCTCGCGTATCATAAGGGCTGGAATATAACGGTGCATATGATCGAAAAAGGGAAGCTGTAAAAAAGCTTCCCGCGAGAAAACCTTAAGGCCGCATCCAGTATCATCAGCTCCGTCTTTTAACAGCCACTTGCGCACGCCGTTCCCAATTTTAGAGCCTATTTTTTTGGCCGCGTTATCTTGGCGGTTCACTCGCCGCCCTCCGACTAATTGAAGCGTTTCAGGGGCACCGTCCCGAATAAGCTGCTCAAACAGGGCCGGGATATCCGCGGGGTCATTTTGGCCGTCCCCATCTAAAGTCGCAATAAACGGAGATTTAGCCGCCATAATAGCTGTACGCA
This sequence comes from uncultured Caulobacterales bacterium, assembly GCA_937928165.1. Lineage (GTDB taxonomy): Bacteria > Pseudomonadota > Alphaproteobacteria > Caulobacterales > Maricaulaceae > CALFVT01. The sequence goes on along the minus strand of CALFVT010000005.1, from coordinate 96,565 downwards.
GACTCCGCGACTGCCCTGCATTATCTTTGTGAGACAAGACCCGAAGCGCAGGATACTCGGCTTTAAGCGCGGTTAATACCGCTGCTGTGTCATCCGTACTCGCATCATCAACAAAGATCATTTCAAAACCACGACCAGTTAACGCGGCATGAATCTCAGCCGCTAGTTTCGCCACATTTTCCGTTTCATTATAAACCGGAACAACAACAGATATTTCAGGCGGACGGTAAACCATAAGAACGCTTTCTTTAACAAACATCTTTTCGCATAGACGGGCTATATCCGCAATGAACCGCCATGAGATTTCACTCAACAAATGTCACAGTTTACGTTAGTGAGCAGGCTATGCGGACACAAACTCAACATCCCCGCCATTTTATAATGGTCATTGCCTTAACCTTGTTAACGCTTCTTGGCTCTCTGCCTGGGTTATCATCCATACAAGCTATTGACCGAGACGAAGCCCGCTACGCCCAATCTAGCCAGCAAATGTTTGAAAGCCAAGATTACGTCAATATCCGCTTTCACGATCGAGACCGTCACAAAAAGCCTGCCGGTATATATTGGGCACAAACGGCTATGTTGAAACTCTTTAGCAATCCCGCAAGACGGGATATATGGGTTCACCGCTTACCCTCGGTTCTTGCCGGATTAATCGCCGTCTTAGGCTTATACTGGGCCGGATTATCCCTTTATGATCGCCAAACCGCCTTTATTGGTGCAGCTTTATTATCAAGCTGTCTTTTATTTGTTTTTGAAAGTCATATTGCCAAAACCGATGCTGCTTTATGCGCCTGTTCCGTTTGGGTTATGGGCGCAGGGCTCAGGCTGCGGATAAATGAATTAAGCCATCAACATAAACGCTATGCCACCATTTTATGGGCGGCCCTTGGCGCGAGCGTCATCATAAAAGGGCCAATCCTACCGGCAATTTTAATCACCGCCCTTATCAGCACCGCCATATGGGAACGGCGAGCAGGCCTGTCATTGGAGTGGATAAAACGATTTATAAGCCCCCTTGGCATTTGCCTTTTTGGTCTTATTGCCCTGCCGTGGTTTATTATGATCGGCAAAGAAACAGGCGGCGGGTTTTACGGCACTGCGATCGGCAGCGACCTTGCCCCAAAGCTAGCCGGCGGACAAGAAAAGCATGGCGGTTATCCGGGTTATTATACTCTAACTATTTTTATATTATTCTGGCCCGCCGCGCTCTTTTTACTTACCGCCTTGTCTTATGGAATGCGTGCGGCCCGTAGGACGTTAACCGGCGGAATAAGCTCGCAAAATGCTCGCTGGCTCTTATGTTGGGGCATTCCCTTTTGGATCATATTGGAAGTCATCCCCACTAAGCTACCGCATTACCTCCTACCTTTATATCCGGCCATAGCCCTGTTAATGGCTGGAGCTATATCCTCTATTCATAAATATGAATTTTTTAAAACCACGCGCATCATAGGAGCGAGCCTATTTTTTGCCGCAACTATTATCCTTATTTTCATAACCTCCGGCGCCGAAGCTCTCTATGGAGCCGATAGGTTTTGGGTTTACGGGCTAGGCGTTTTGATAGCTTTAACCGCGCTTGCAACAAGCCTATACGCCGCAGGCGGACAGATAAAACTTGCATTAATTGGCTTATTCATCACTGGTTTTAGCTTATCTACATCGGCTTACGGCTTTATATTACCCGGGTTAAAAGACACCCAATTAGCCCCGCGAATATCAGCGCAAATGCGCGCAAAAAATATTTCCCTCCCCCGAGACGGCGGGGCGCTTATTCGCTCTCCTCATTTTACTGAGCCTAGCTTGATTTATTATCTCGGTACGAATATCCTACTCGGCGAAAAAGCCGATGACTTTAAACAATATCCGCATATATTAGGGCAAATATGGATTATTGATATGAAGCGCAGCGACGCACAAGAGCGGCTCAATTCTTTAACAAAAATTGCTGATTACAACCAAACCTGCCTTAGAAACATCACCCATGTCAAAGGCATGAATTATTCAAAAGGCGATGAGGTTGATCTCGCTGTCCTGTCTATAACGGATTGCCAATAAGGCTTAGCGTCCCAATATCACGCTACGCAGCGCAATCCACCAAGCCCGGCCCATTATCGCCAGAATAATTAATGGGCTGGTAAGCGCTGCGCAGAAACGGCCCCATCCGGTTTTAGCATGTTTGCGGAAATATATGATAAAGCCTTTAGCTTTTTCCCATTCAACAGTTTGACGGCGAACACGGCTCGTGGAGCCGTAATGGGTCACCTCTGCATCAGGAACAAAGACAACATCTCCGCCCGCATCGCCAACGCGGCGGCAAAGATCAATATCTTCAACATGAAGGAAATAATCTTCATCAAACCCAGATACGGCCTTAAATGTTAATCTATCCATCATCATACAAGCCCCGCTCACAACAGGGGTTTTTTCAGGGGCTTTAGGCACATCCTCTGTCTCGCGGTGGATAGACCGAAATATTGGCAATCGATGCAGCGGCGTAAAGCTCATAACCGCAGACCAGGGAGTCAGCATATCCCGCCTCGCGCCGCGCTGTTCTTTACCATTAGTCAGCCGCAGCATCGCTCCTGTTATCCACGGCACATTGAGTTTTTTACCGCAATTTGCAAGTTTTTGAGCCGTGCCCGTCATTAAAATGGCGTCGGGGTTTAAAAATAAAAAATAATCACCTTTAGCAAAGCCTACCCCAAGATTATTGGCTTTAGCAAATCCAATATTACCATGGCCTTGAATTAACTTAAGGCGGGTATAGCGGTCTTGCCATTCACTTAACTTACGGCGAGTTTGGACGTCATTTCCATTATCAACTAAAATCAATTCAATGATATTATCATCATCCATCACGGCTGTGATTGCTTCAAAAAGCGCTGGGCCCGTCATGAAGCTAACCATAATTACACTAATACGAAGCTTGGCATTATTCGCCGGAAAGGAGAGAACCTCCGCTGCCATGTAAACTCCTATAGCCCCCACGCTGTATGATCTAGCTAATAAATGGCAAATAGAACCCTGAAAGTAAAGCCGCCATTACGGTTATACCTGTAGTTTTACGTCTTCATATTATCAGGCGATAGGATTAGGCTATGTTTATAACTGAGCAGGTTAAGTGAAGCGCTGGCTAAGATAATACTGGCCCACCACCAATCTTGCCAGACCCCATAAGTTACAGATGATATAATACTCGCCGCTGTGATAAGCCCCGTAACGCCCATTGCAAAAGCTGTAGAGCGCTCGACAAGCGGAAGGAGGCGCGCGCCAATAAGATATAAAGCTACACAGGAAAGCCCCACGCCTATCAGGCCCGTTTCTACCCAAATATGCAGCCCTGCATTATGTGGATGCAAAGAGACAATACGCCAATTATCGACAACCCCAAGTGTCATTGTTGCGTCAAAGCTTCGAACCGCATCAAAGCCGTGACCTAATAAGGGCATCTCCCAAATTTTACTCGCCGTATAATCCCACATCACCACACGGTGCTCCCATGATAGCGGAAGCCGCTCCACCCAAGCCTGCGGTAAACTGGCGCTTAGAATGCCGATAAGCGGCGCAAATAATACCGCACATATAGCAACACCCACTGAAAGTTTAAACGCAAACCGCGGAACAACAACAGAGAGAATTAGCGCCGCCAAAACAACAAGCGCAGATAAAACACCCACCGCCAGTCCTGATAATCTTGCCGCCCATAATAATAAGACAACATATAACAGGGCCATCGCCCAGCCATGTTTAATACGCTGCATCATAAGTGCCATAACGGGCCCAAGAAAAAGAAGCAGCACCGTAACAGAATGGCCAATATTCATCTCGGCATCAGCGAGTTTTCGAATATTGTCTTCCCCCTCTCGCAGCGGATCGAGCAAATAAGTCAAACCATAAGCAGAGAGGCCATCAAATATAATCAACCCGCAAGCAAAGACATTAATCGCAATAAAAAGATGGGGCAGCATGACTGGCAAAGCGTCTCGGCTTCGGCGCAAGCTATCTATACAGCCTAAAAACAACCCGACGCCTAATAAGAGCTTAATGGGGTTAGTTAAAAAGTCACCCGACTGATAGGGACTCCAAAGGCTTGTAATCGCAGCCCACCCTAAGAATACAAACAAACATAATTTATAAGCCGGCCATTTTTTATAGCTCTTATTTGGGCGCGTTAGCCAACCCACTGCACCAATAATAGCCGCAAGCGGTGCTATACCCAATCCACCTGCATGGGACATAAGAGGAATTAAAAGCAAAAAGACAAAGACAACAGCCGCGTTAATCGACTTACTAAAAATAGCAAAGCGGCTTACGGGCGCAATAGATGTCTGCGCCGCCATTTCTATCCGTCCTGACGTTTCACATCCGGCGGCGTAGCCTCAAAGGCTAACGCCGCAAAAGCATCATCCAAAGTTAAAACCTCTTGTTTCTGAGATCCCAAACGTCGAAGGGCGAGTTTCCCTTCTTCCGCTTCTCTTTTACCAACAACGGCAATCACCGGTATTTTACGATCAGCAGATAATTCGCGGATTTTGTAATTAATCTTCTCATTACGAACATCCGTTTCCACCCGAAGTCCTAGCGCGCGCATTTTTGTAGCGACCTCTTCGGCGTAATCATTGGCTTCGGACGTAATCGTCGCGATGACGACCTGCACCGGGGAGAGCCAAAGCGGGAACCGGCCCGCGTAGTTTTCAATTAATATGCCGAGGAACCGCTCAAACGAGCCAAGTACGGCCCGGTGCAGCATCACTGGAACATGCTTCGCATCATCCGCGCCAATATAGCTCGCGCCCAAACGTTCCGGCAGATTAAAGTCCGCCTGTATCGTTCCCGCTTGCCATTCACGGCCAATGGCATCACGTAGAACAAAATCAAGCTTCGGGCCGTAAAACGCTCCGTCCCCTTCATTGAGTTCAACATCAAGACCTGATGCCCGCGCCGCTTCTTCTAGGGCAGCTTCGGCGTTGTCCCAAACCTCATCCGCCCCGACACGGATTTCAGGCCGTGTCGAAAATTTCACTTTAACATCATCAAAACCTAAATCCGCATAAACCGATTTTAGTAAATCCGTGAATAATTTAACTTCATCCGTAATCTGGTCTTGGCGGCAAAAAATATGGCCGTCATCTTGGACAAAGGCCCGCACCCGCATAAGGCCGTGCAGCGCACCCGATGGCTCATAGCGGTGGCAAGAGCCAAATTCAGCGAGGCGCAACGGAAGATCACGGTAAGATTTTTGCCCAAAATTAAACACTTGAATATGGCATGGGCAATTCATCGGCTTAAGAGACAACACCTTATCTTCTTCAGCAATTTCCGCGACAAACATATTTTCGCGGTATTTATCCCAATGACCAGATGCTTCCCAAAATTTACGGTCCATAAGCTGCGGGGTTTTAATTTCCTCATAGCCATATTCCGTTTGGCGGCGCTGCATATATTGTTGCAAAAGCTGATAGAGCGTCCAGCCGCGCGCATGCCAAAAAGCTTGGCCTTGAGCTTCTTCTTGAAAATGGAACAGGCCCAGTTGCCGGCCAAGGCGGCGGTGGTCCCGCGCTTCGGCTTCTTTAATCATCTCCAAATGGGCATCTAAATCTTCTTGGGTGGCCCAAGCCGTTCCGTAAATCCGTTGAAGCTGTTGATTGGAGCTATCCCCGCGCCAATAGGCTCCCGCGACTTTCATGAGTTTAAACGCTTTTCCGACCTTACCCGTACTCGGGAGGTGCGGGCCGCGGCAAAGATCAAACCATTTCCCTTGTTTATAAACCGTAATGGTCTCGCTTTCGGGGAGGTCTTCTATTAGCTCCGCCTTAAAATCTTCGCTCATATCCTTAAAAGTTTGAATGGCCTCATCTCTTGGCATAACAATACGCTCAAATTTATCATTGCGGTTAATGATAAAGGCCATTTTCTTTTCAATCGCAGCAAAGTCATCTTCGGAAAATGGCTCATCGCGGTAAAAATCATAGTAAAACCCGTTTTCAATCACAGGGCCAATGGTGACTTGTGTGCCGGGGAAAAGCTCCTGCACGGCTTCAGCTAAAACATGGGCGCAGTCATGACGGATCAGCTCTAGCCCTTCTGGGTCTTTGGCTGTAATCAATTCGATCTGCGCATCAGTTTCTATCGCGCGGGACGCATCACGAAGCTCACCATTGACCTTGGCGGCCAGAACTTTTTTGGCAAGGCCCGAGGATATAGATTTGGCCACAGCCATTGCCGTGACGCCCGCCTCATAATCGCGGGTATTACCATCAGGAAATGTGATCGTGATCATGCCTATCAACCTTTTTATTTAATCGCCAAACGCCATATTTCCACGGCATCCATATAGCAGGCTTGGTAACAGTTTCCGGCACGTTATCAACCCCGCTTGTCCCAAAAGGCTGACATCGACACAACCGAGCAAGGGTCATCCACCCTCCTGCCCACGGCCCATGGCGCAAAATCGCTTCGCGTGAATAGGCTGAACAAGACGGCTCATGGCGACATCTAATCCCAAGCGCGTAAAATGCGGGCGATATAATAGCGCGGTATATCCACAGTAGGGCTAGCATGGGCCTACTAAATATATAGGCGATTGCTTGCCTCATTATTGATCAAAAGGCGGTAAATTAATTGGCTTTATGGCCCCGTTTTCAATCAGAACTAATTCCTCTTCAGCATAACCTAATATAAGGTCATAAGCATCATCATCTGCGCTTGAGAAATTCGCGTTAGGACGTGCAAAGAAAGGGTCACCTTCACTAGGAATAACGGCTTTCATCTCCCAAAACGGAAGGCTCTCTTCCCACCAATTTCGTACCTGCGCCGATTTCACCCAAAGATTATGGCGCGAGCGTTGGTCTTCGTTAGAAAGATCTGATGTTGGTGCATTATTTTGCCACCCAAAATACCAGTCCACACCGGCGCCGCCCGCCATTAAGCTCGGCCATAAAACTTCACGAAGTTCTTTATCATGCCGCGGCGCTTCGCTATCCGGCCGCGCTCCGAACTCCCAACCCAAAGGCTCATCTACCATAACCAACCAGCCACGGCCCGCGTGTTCGGAACGTTCTGTCCATTCGGCAATTTTATTGAAGTAATTATCATGGGCTTGAAGGCTAATTCCTGAAAAATTATCATGCCCAAGAAGGTCGCCATAAAAAGCATCTTCTTCATCAGGCCAATTATGACTGACAATCGCATGGTCATAAGGGTCGAGCTTTGCAATATAATCCGCAAAGAGCCCCCGTTGACGCGGCGTCGTTGGGTCGCGATAAGGTGAGCGGCCTGTATTGCCAATAACGCCGTTTTCCTCACCTAAATTCCAGATAATTCCGTTTAAATGACCAAAGCGCGCCACCATTTCACGGTAATATAGCTTACGGCTATCAGCAAAGTCTTCGCCAACTTTAACGCCGTCCCATGCTTCAAAAATACTCTCATTTTCACATTCAGTGAAAAGAAAGTCGATCAAGACGCCTTGATGGTTAAAATGACTAAGCACTCTTTGCCACTGTGCCAGCTTGGATACATCAAAAACATATGGCTGATCATGAGCTATCCACGGGAAGACGTCTTGCCCATCGCCTTCAACATTCATGGCCACAAGATATTGAGCATTCACCCCGGCGGATTTATAGTAATTACCAACACCCAAGATCGCCGCCCCCTTGCCGCCTTGCCATGTCGGATCATTTGCCTGCGCATCACCAAGATGAGGCTCAAACCCGTGAAGTTGATTCTCACCTAGCGCTGGAAAATTTATTCCTCCCGCATCATATGTTCCGTCAAAACCTTCAAATGCGAGAATATTCTCAGGCGACCCCGCACCAGTTTTTAAAAAATAATCCTGCGTACCTTGATATTGAAGGTAACGCCCTTTCACATCTGCCAATACACCTTTTTTACGAAAATCATGCGCTTTTGGGTCGAGTATTATCTTTGCAATTTCAAACCGTCCTTCTGCGCCATCAAAATATCCAGCACTACTTATGTTACTATTCTCTTCAATCGCAGCTTTAGGACCTGATTTAAAAATGGCTTTATAATTCCATTCCCCTGCCTCATTTGGGTTAAAAGTGACATGCCACTGACTCCCCTTATCAGAAGATGTTTCCGCAGCCTCCCCATCAGCGGCAAAATATCCTGCGTAATATTGCTGCTGGCCCGACGGTGATGTCAGGCTTACGTCCATGCGGTAATTTAAAAAAGTTTCTCGGCTTTCAGTTAATTCCGGCCCTTCAAAAGATAGCGTAACAGCATGCCAAACCTTCGTCTCTCCTGTTATAACTGCGGCAGAGTCGGTGCTTAGTTGGGGACGACACGCTGATAGCGTAACAGCAAAACCGAGGGTTATAGCACCCATGATATTCTTGTAGTTATATGCCATGTGCTCTCCTTGAGCTTGTGTATAGTAACCGTGTTATTCGGATAACTCTAAAGCATCACTTACTGCTTTTACCGCTGCTTCGAAAGCTAAAAGCGTGGACGTATGGCGCGCAGGATATTCCGAAACGCCGTGCAGCAAAGCGAGTTTTGCAAAACGCCCTGACGGCGACGGCCCGTCTTGTTTTAACATGGCTCTTAGCTTATCGCGCGCATCAATCACCTCTTCTAGGTTCGCCCCAATAATGGCGTCTTGTAAAATGGCCGCAGCGGCTTGCCCGAGGGCGCAAGCCTGCACCCGCAAGGCGGTTTCGCTCACCACTCCACCATCAAGATTCACATCTATTTCCAGTTCCGAGCCGCAAAGTTTTGAAACTTCGCGCGAGGAGCCATGAGGCATATCAAGGCGTTTATTTTGCAACTGCGCAGATAGTGCCAAAATATCTTGATTATATAAATCATCAATCATACGAAATATATAAGCTTTAAACCTAAGAAAGCAAAGAAATGCTGTATCATCATACCCTTTATTAACCTTCTCTATGGCAGCTTAAGTCATGGCTATTCCTACTATATCAAGCCGCGACATGGTTTGCGCTTTTTTGGATCATCTCTCTGGTGAACGCCGCGTCTCGCCTAAAACGGCTCTTGCTTATGAGCGAGATATTTCAGCTTTTTTTGAGTTTATGGCAGGGCATCACGGCCATGTTTTAACATTAGCTCATATTTCCGACATTAGCCTGCGTGATTTTCGCAGCTATATTTCCGCGCGGCGGCGCGGGGATAACGGCTTATCCCCTAATTCCCTTGCCCGCCATCTCTCGGCACTTAGGACATTTTTTCGCTATATTGAACGCCGATGGAGCGTGAAAAATGCGGCTATCGCGCTTGTAAAAGGACCAAAGGCCAACGCCCCTTTACCCAAAGCCATAACCGAGAGCCAAGCCGCAAAACTTACCGACATCCACAGCCTTAAATCCTGCTCCGCTCGAGCGGCGCAAAAACCGTGGATTACCCAACGTAATCATGCGGTAATGTGCCTGTTATATGGGGCAGGCCTGCGTATTGCCGAGGTTCTCAGCCTGTGTCAAAGCGATCTCCCACTCAGTGATGTCCTGCGAATCACGGGTAAAGGCGGTAAAATGAGGATTGTTCCTATTTTACCAGCAGTCCGCGAGGCCGTGAATGCTTACGCTCAAGACTGCCCCTATGTCATAGACCCAGACGCCCCAATATTTCGCGGCGCGCGGGGCGGCGTGCTGCGCGCAGAAATCATTCAAGCCGAGATTCGCCGCCTTCGCGGATTTCTGGGTCTACCCGAAACAACAACGCCCCACGCGCTACGCCATAGTTTTGCCACCCACCTTTTGGCGGGCGGCGGTGATTTACGTACAATCCAAACCCTCTTGGGTCATGAGAACCTTTCCACAACCCAGCGCTATACCCATATTGATGCGACACGCTTAATTGGCATTCACAATAATGCCCATCCACGGGCTCGCCGCAAAACACATAAAACGGCGACGTAATCACGGTTTTAAATATTGAAATACAGAGGTAATTACGGCACGTTAATAAGCTCAAATAAGGGCTATAAATATGATAACCGAAGCGACTGACAAGTTTTCATTTAAAACGCTCATTCTCTGCTTTACCTTCATCCCCATAGCTATGTTTTTCGGAGCCATCTTAATGCTTCGCGCCTGGCAGGGAGAAAAAGTTCCACAAGGGAAAACCGCCCTTCGCTTCACGCAAGTTGAGCTTCCCTTTATACATGAAATAAGTTTAAAAACCTCTCTTCCTTTTCTCGCTAGCGCCGTCTTTGATGTCGACGCAGACGGTCAAGACGAGTTATTTTTAGGCGGCGGAGATAATCAAGGTGATGGCTTTTTTAAGTATAAAAACGGTCAATTTAACCCCTTAGATATCATCCTTACAAAAGATAAAAATGACGCCACTCACGGCGCGGCCCATATCGATTTTGACGAAGACGGTGATGTTGACCTTTTCACTGCACGAGAGAGCGGGATATGGTATCACGAAAACCAAGGCGGACAATTCAGCAGCCGCAAACTCCCGCTGAAGCTTGGCGGCAGCGGCAATAATGCCGATAATACCACGCCACTCTCTATTGGTCTTGGAGATATTAATAAGGATGGTTTAGTCGATTTATATATAGCCGGTTATCTTAAAATAGGCCGCGTCAAAGGGGAGACTATTTTTAGTGATGGTTACGGCGGTTTTAGCCATTTATTTATGAATATAGGCGGCGGTGAGTTCAAAGATGTCTCCAAGGAATGGGGCGTTTGGCGGCAGCATAATAGCTTTATTGGAACCTTTGCCGATATGAACCGAGACGGGTTTTCTGATCTTGTCGTCGCGCAAGATACGGGTAAGGTTGAAACCTATATTAATAATAAAGGCATAGGGTTTTTCCCGCAGCCCAATCCATCAGATTATTCCTATCCCATGGGCATTGCCATTGGGGATTATGATAATGACAGCTGGATGGACGCCTTTTTCTCTAATGTAGGTTATACTCTGCCGCCGTTTATTTTGCGCGGTGATCTTCCGAAAGACGCAAAGTTTAATCATCATCATATGCTGTTTCATAATAATGACGGCGTGAGTTATAGCGATACCGCAAAAGCCGCCAAAGTTAGCCGTTACGGCTTTGGTTGGGGGGCTATTTTTGCCGATATTAATCTCGATAGCTATGAAGATATCCTCATGAGCCAAAACTACGCGCGTATGCCAATGCAAGCTTTCATGATGCGCTATAATGGTAAAATCCTCTTAGGTAATGGGCAGAGCTTTACGCCCGTTGAAAAAAGATCTGGCGGAGTTAATCCCTATTTCGGAATTGCGCCGCTTGTAGCCGATTTTAACGAAGACGGACGGCCCGACCTTATTTGGGCCAATGCCGCAGGGCCGTCACTGGCTTATATTAGTGAGCCGTTTGAGAATAATTATATTACCCTCGACTTTCCCGATACCGCCGCCAGTTTAAACGCAGAAATCATGCTGACCCTGCCCGATTGGACCCATCGTTATAAACAGGTCATTGCCGGGCAAGGGCTCGGTTCTGACGGGACGCGCAAAATTACGTTTGGCCTCGGCAGCTTTGAAAAGGCCGAACGGATTGTGATTAAATTTCAAAACGGCAATCAAATGGGGCTGTCCAATGTGCCCGCAAATAAAGTCTTGCCGATTGAAATTCCGACATCTCCAGAGCCTTAAGCTTGCTGCGTTAGGTTAAGGCCAACCGCGCCGACTAAAATCAAGCCGATAAAGCCATATTGCGGTCCCGTGAGCTTTTGTCCAAAAAGGGCAAAAGACAACACCGCAACACAAACAATACCTAGGCCCGCCCAGACCGCATAGGCAATCCCCGCCGGAATCACCTTAAGGGCCGGGGCGAAAACCAGAAGCAAACGGAATAACAGGCGATAGCCGCCATGCCGAAAGCCAGTTTCTCAAAGCCGTTTGACATCTTAAGCAGCAGCGTCCCCGCCACTTCAAACCCAATCGCAATGGCCAAATAACCCCATGCTGACATTTTAATCTCCTATGTTTTCGCAGCGTAATGCATAGATATCTCAATCACTTGACCATCTTGCGCGGCCTTAAATTTAACATCATCAAATTTTGGATCCCCTTTAAGTTCTGGCCCTGATGAGGCCCAACCATCGAGCGGTCGCCATTTCTTATCCATTGTGAATGAATTGTCTTTATCAAGATCATGCCAAACTGACACCGCATAGTCGCCTGCGGGAATTTGAAACGATTCGTTAAATATCTCACGCGATGGGGCTTTAATAATAAATGATTTAGCCGAACGAGAGCTCCGGTAATCATCTCGGCTTTGCACAGATATATAAAGCGGGGCATCCACAGCTTTTATATCTTTAATGACAAGGCGTATATTCGTCTCATCCGCTGCACTTGCCATCGGCACAGATAAACATACCGCAGCGACAAACCCCGTAAGTTGAAGTATTTTAGTCAATTTTAACATCATTATTTCCTTTTGTTTGTTTTAAAATTAAGTTTGATTTACAAACTAAGGGCCTTTAATCATAATTTAGTTTGAAATGCAAACTAATTTTTGTTATAGTTAAATTGAGATATAACGGAGTATATATATGACAGATAAATCAAGCCTCTTATCCGACTTGGATTTCGCGGCGCAGCTTGCGAAAGACGGCGCGCAAACTCCGCTACTTGGCGGCCCCTTTCAGCTCATGTGGAGCAGTCTATTGATCCCAACACTTATTCTGCATGGGCTTATTCTCTCGGAGCGTTTACCGCTAACCATCGATAAGGCCGGTTTATTATGGCTTAGCTATGGCCTTATAGGCACGTTCCTTTCTGTGCGGCTCGGCAAGCGGACCGGTAAAAAGCTCGGATCCAACTCACTTCTTAACCGCGTCGGTGCTAATCTTGGCATATCAACAGGTGTTCTTATCTCTGCCTTTGCCATCACAACCGTTATTGGCGTTGGAATGGGTAAATTGGATAGCACCGCTTATAATAGCATCATCCCTGTCGCTTTCGGCCTTAGCGCCCTTAATCACGCGGTTCTCGGCGGGCTCACCCGCAAGACCTATATACGCGCAAGTGCCGTTATCGCCGGCGCGATGATGGTAATAACCCTTTTACTCACCCGCGAAACCGCTATATATTTCGTCGCAGCTTTGGGCGTGTTTCTAACCATGACTCTTCCGGGTTATCTTGAGATGCGCGGTGAGAGTAAAAATGGATAGTAACCCCATAGATAATATCAACGACGTCATTCACGGGCGTTTGCGGCTTGGTATTATGGCTTATCTCTCCACGGTTAATCCGGCGAGTTTTCCGGAACTCCTTAAAAAAACGGGTACGAGTAATGGTAATCTTTCAACCCACCTGACCAAATTAGAGACGGCTGGTTATATCCGCCAAGAAAAGGGATATAACGGCAAACGGCCACAAACCCTTATCCACCTCACAGATCCAGGCCGCGCCGCTTGGATCGATTACCTCGGCGCGATGCGCGCCTTGTTAGGCTCATAAAAAAACCGAAGCTTGCACCCCAAGCTTCGGTGAATATTAAACCATGGAAAGAGCCCGTGGATTTATATGAGCATTAATTACATTTGCCCAACTACATCTGCATCGTCCAACCTTCGACGTCCATGGCCGCTTGGCGCACGGCTTCGGTAATCGTTGGATGGGCATGACATGTGCGGGCAATATCTTCACTGGCGGCGCGGAATTCCATCGCCACGCAGACCTCAGCAATCAAGTCACCCACATGCGCCCCAATCATATGGACGCCAAGAATTTCATCAGTTTCTGCATGGGCGAGAATTTTAACAAAGCCGTCGGTCGCGTGATTAGCCCGCGCGCGAGAATTGGCACTGAAAGGGAATTTCCCTTTCTTGTAAGGCACGCCTGCTGCTTTTAAGTCTTCTTCTGTCTTGCCAACAGAGGCAATCTCCGGCGCAGTGTAAACCACCCCCGGAATGACATCATAATTCACATGGCCCGCTTTACCGGCAATAATTTCGGCGGCCGCAACCCCTTCATCTTCTGCCTTATGGGCGAGCATTGGCCCGACGGTACAATCCCCCACGGCAAAAATACCGGGCACAGATGTTTTATAATGATCGGTTTCAATAAAACCGCGCTTGTCGGTGGCAACACCTACGCCGTCAAGGCCGAGATTATCTGTGAACGGGCGGCGGCCAATACAGACCAGCACAACATCCGCGTCAATATCTTTCGGGCTTCCGCCGGCACTGGCTTCGGTTTGAACCTTAAGGCCAGATTTTTTACTATTATCAATACCTGTCACCTTACGGCCAAGCTCGAATTTCATCTTTTGTTTTTTGAAAATACGAAGGGCTTGTTTTTGCACCTCACCGTCCATGCCTGGCATAATATGATCGAGATATTCAACCACGGTCACTTCTGCGCCGAGGCGCCGCCAGACTGAACCGAGCTCAAGGCCAATCACGCCGCCGCCAATCACGAGGAGTTTTTTCGGAACTTCTTTGAGCTCAAGCGCTCCCGTAGATGAGACAATTCGAGTCTCGTCAATCTCTATGCCGGGAAGGGTCGCCACTTCGGAGCCTGTAGCAATGACGATGTTTTTCGTCTTATAGGTTTTACCGTCTACATCAACAGTTTGGGCGTCAATAATTTTGCCAAAGCCTTCAATATGGTCGACTTTGTTTTTCTTAAACAGATATTTAATCCCATCCGTCAGGCCGGAGACCGTCTTTTCTTTGGCCGCCATCATTTTACCAAGGTCAAAGCCAATCTTGCCGGTGGTAATGCCCATGCCGTCAAAATGTTTCTCCGCCGTTTCAAGCATTTCCGTTGCATGAAGAAGCGCCTTGGACGGAATACAGCCCACATTCAAACAGGTGCCACCAAGGGTTTTTCGGGTTTCAATACAGCCAACTTTCAGGCCTAATTGTCCGGCGCGAATGGCGCAATTATAACCGCCCGGCCCGCCGCCAATCACTAGAATATCATATGTCTCTGCCATGCTGCACTCCATAAGTTTTATTCCTGTTCGTTTAAGCGAGGATATGAAACGGGTCAATCGCTATGATAAAGCTTCACCGCAATAGGGTCGGCCTTTACGGGAGATTAAATCGCCATATTAGAATATTTTTCCGCAAGCTTATGCTGACCGCCGCCAATAAGGCGCAGTTTGGACAATTCGCAGCATACCCATTTACGATGGGAACCAAATATCTTTGTTTGACGCAAACGGGTGCCGCCTATCACATTGATAGGAAGCGGTAACGTCTGCCGGGGCCACAAATTTGCATTTGTGGTGCTCCGCTAAAATAGGTTCCCAAAAGACTTACGAGGAACCTATTTTGACGCTACGCATGCTGCGAGATTGGCTTTTTCAAAGGCCCCAGACAGCCATTAGGTCTAGGCCATCCCAGCTTTCACCTTATACACTTATTAAAAAGTATATTACAGAGCGTCCGGCGAGACCTGCGGGCGTTAATCCACAAGCTATTCGCACCAATCACACCTTAAAGCCCGCCAACGATCACTTGCCTGTCCCAAAAGGTGATGAAGGTAATATAAGGCATGGTTGATGGGCGTGGATATATCTTGGGAATTTTCCTTCCTTACATTGATGGGCCTTACATTGATAGAGAAGTTTATCTGTTTTCCGTCCGTTCCCACCCCTGTTTTCACAGGGATAAACTGCGGCGGGAATCTATAGAGTGAAGCAAAATGGTAGAGATTCCCGCATGCGCGGGAATGTACGGTGTTTGGGACGTGTCTACTGAGATGGCTTCTAACTCCGTCCATTCCGGCGAAAGCCGGAATCTCTTACTCCAATCTAGGTGACTGAGATTCCCGCATGCGCGGGAATGCACGGTTTTTGGGGTAAGTCTATTGGGGCGTGTCTGTGGAATGCCTTCTAATTCCGTCCATTCCCGCGAAAGCGAGAATCCAAACTGATAAAGACAAAGCTTTAGGTCAAGCCAAGGAGACATAACAACGAGGGGGCATAACAAAATGACACTGTTAGGCTTTCCCTCAATGCCTATTTAGAATCTAAACAAGCGTCCCGTCCGCCGCCTTCTTCCGAGACCACCAAACAAAGAAAACGGCCAAGAGTAAAACAAGCAGCCCAATGATTTTCTCGGCGGCGCTTGTGACGCTATAGCCGCCAGAATAATGACCCCATAAATGGTGAACAACAACGCAAATAAGGGAGAGGCTAAATAGAGCAAAAGCCCATTTTTTACGTAGCAATAAGCCTATGCTCCCCAGCAATCCTGCAAAGACGGCGACTGCATAAGCAGCCGTGGCCCATATGGGCGTATTGGCTAAAATTTTAGCGCCCTCGTCTCCGTAAGCTGCAATTAATTCGCTCTCAGTAATGAAATGTGATCCGATATAGCTCATCACGCCCATGGCGTTCCACAACAGGGCAATAATCGCGATTCCCCAAAATAACGGCCCCGCGCCTTGCTTTTTCACATCACTCATAATGTCCTCCCTCTTTGAACGGCCCCATTAAAGCATAAAAAAAAGAGCCCTGTCAAAACAGAGCTCTTTATGTTTTAACTGTCTTTAAAGCCTAAAGGTCAAGAAGCAGACGCTCCGGATCTTCGAGGCATTCTTTTACCCGCACCAAGAAGGTCACAGCTTCTTTGCCGTCGACAATCCGGTGATCATAGGACAGGGCCAGATACATCATCGGGCGAATGACAATCTCATCATTGACCACAACTGGGCGTTTTTCGATTTTATGCATGCCCAAAATGCCCGATTGCGGCGGATTGAGGATGGGCGAGGACATAAGCGATCCATAAACCCCGCCATTAGAAATAGTGAAAGTTCCGCCGCTCATATCATCCATAGACAGCTGTCCGTCCCGCGCCTTTGCGCCAAGGGCCGTAATACCTTTTTCAATCCCGCCAAGGGAGAGCTCATCGCAGCCGCGCAGCACAGGTACAACAAGGCCTTTATCCGTACCAACCGCAATCGAAATATCATAGAAATTTTTATAGATAATATCCGTACCGTCGATCTCCGCATTGACAGAAGGTACGTCTTTGAGAGCTTGAACGCAGGCTTTGACAAAAAAGCTCATGAAACCCAGTTTAATGCCGTGTTTCTTTTGGAAAGTCTCTTTATATTGGGCGCGCATGGCCATAACGGCGCTCATATCCGCTTCGTTGTAAGTGGTTAGCATGGCCGCCGTATTTTGTGCATCCTTCAAGCGGCGCGCAATGGTTTGGCGCAGGCGGGACATGCGCACGCGCTCTTCTCGCGGGCCCAAATCACGCGGCGCAGACGGCGTTGCAGCGGGCGCAGGCGCGGTAACAGCGGCCGGCGGGTTAGCTTTCGCCTCTAAGGCGTCGCCCTTGGTAATTCGGCCATCTTTACCGCTTCCGGTGATAGCATCGGCGTTAAGGCCGTTTTCAGCAATCACCCGCTGGGCCGACGGCATGGCGATCCCGCCCGTCGATCCATCCGTTGACCCGCTGCTAGGCGCAGGGCTTGCTGCCGTCTCTGGCGCTTTGCTGTCAGCTTTAGACGCGCCGCCGCTGGCCCCCGCAAGGAGCACCGCGATTTGCTGGCCAACTTCTGCCACATCCCCTTCGGCGACTAAAATATCACCCATCACTCCATCTTCAGGGGAGACCAGTTCTTGCGCCGCTTTATCGGTTTCAAGTTCCACAATGGCTTCGTCTTTTTTCACCGCATCGCCGGGCTTTTTCATCCAACTCGCGACGGTCACTTCCGTCACGCTCTCGCCGACATTGGGAACGTTAATCGCCACTTCTGAGCCGCCGCTAGCAGGCGCTGTCGGAGCCGCCTCTTTAGGCCTGTCTTTTTTAGGAGCCTCTTTTTCCGGCTCCTTCGCTTTGGGCGCATCATCTTTGGGCGCATCACCCGCCGCGCCGAGCCGCGCAATCAGTGCGCCGACTTCGGCGTTTTCACCTTCGGCAACAACAATCTCTGTTAATACACCATCTTCAGGGGAGACAAGTTCTTGGGCTGCTTTATCGGTTTCAAGTTCGACAATAGCTTCGTCTTTTTTGACTGCATCACCGATTTTTTTAAACCATGTGGCGATTGTGACTTCGGAGACGGATTCGCCTACATTTGGGACTTTGATATCAGTCATAATATGTTACTTTGCAAATGCGCCGTCAAGGACGGCTTGATGTTCTTTTTTATGCTTAGCGCTGATACCCGTCGCTGTCGAGGCCGAAGCGGGGCGTCCGACATATTTTGCGCGGGTTTGTTTGGCGTCAATGGCGATGAGGCTTTCCTCAACAAGCGGATTGATAAAAGACCATGCGCCCATATTTTTCGGCTCTTCTTGGCACCAGATGATTTCGGCATTTTTAAACCGCTTCAATTCCATCTGCACGGCATCATCCGGGTAAGGATAAAACTGCTCAAGCCGGAGTAGATAAACATCGTTCAAGCCAAGGCGTTCCCGTTCCTCGAAGAGGTCATAATAAACTTTCCCCGAGCATAAAACCACGCGGCGAATATCTTTATCAGCCTTCAGGGTAATCTCGCTAATCTCTGGGCGGTACTCCGCATCATCCCATAATAATCTATGAAACTCTGACCCGCTGGCCATTTCATCAAAGGTCGAAACGCAAAGCTTATGGCGCAACAGGCTTTTTGGACTCATGACAATCAAAGGCGTTCTGGAGCGGCGTTTCACTTGGCGGCGCAGAGCGTGAAAATAATTCGCCGGCGTCGATAGGTTCACCACTTGCATATTATCTTCCGCGCACATTTGCAGGTAACGCTCCAGACGGGCAGAGCTATGCTCCGGCCCTTGGCCTTCATAACCATGCGGCAGCAGCATGACGAGGCCCGATAGGCGTAGCCATTTTTGTTCTGCACTCGAGATAAATTGGTCAACCATCACCTGCGCGCCATTGGCGAAATCACCAAATTGCGCCTCCCACAAGGTCAGGGCATGGGGCGCTGCGCCTGAGAATCCATATTCAAATCCAAGCACGGCCTCTTCGGACAAATGAGAATTAAGCACTTGGTAATATTCTTGGCCATCCGCCAAATTATTCAGCGGCGTATATTTACTCTCATCCTTCTGGTCGATGAAGCGCGATTGGCGTTGGGAAAACGTACCGCGTTCTGAATCTTGACCTGACAAGCGCACAGGATGGCCTTCGAGAATAAGGCTACCAAAGGCGAGATGTTCCGCAAGACCCCAATCAATATCTGCGCCTTTTTCAACTCGGTCGGCGCGCGCTTGGATCACTTTTTTAAGGGTGCGGTGCATATTAACCGAGTTGGGCACAGTTGTAATTTTTGTGCCAATATCTTTCAACATAGCCTTATCAACCGAAGTTTCGCCTCGGCGCTTTCGGTCGCCTTCATCGGGCTTACTCAGGCCCTGCCATACACCGCGCAGCCAATCTGGCTCCTTAGTTTCAAAGGTCTTGGCCTCGTCAAATTGGCCATCAAGATAGCTGTAAAAATCGTCAACTCGCTTTTGATAATCCGCTTCGGTCAAATCCCCTTGCCCAATTAAATGTTTGGCATAGGTCTTGGCTGTACTTTCAAGATTTTTAATCACGCCGTACATTAAAGGCTGGGTAAAGCTGGGGTCATCCCCTTCATTATGGCCATAGCGGCGATAGCAAATAATATCAATCACCACATCTTTACCAAATTTTTGGCGGTATTCTGTTGCAATCCGCGCCGCATAAACCACGGCTTCGGGGTCATCACCGTTCACATGAAAAACCGGTGCTTCGACCATAAAGGCCACATCCGAGCAATATTGACCCGAGCGGTACTCATCCGGCGTTGTGGTAAAGCCGATTTGGTTATTCACAATGACATGAATGGTGCCGCCTGTGCGGTAGCCTTCAAGCTGTGAGAGCTGGAAGCTTTCCATGACAATGCCCTGCCCTGCAAAGGCGCTATCCCCGTGTAGGATAACTGCCATGACTTGTTCGGGGTTGTGGGATTGATACGTTCCAGAAGCCATCTGCTGTTTAGCGCGGGTCTTGCCCATGACAACAGGGGCGACCACCTCGAGGTGGGACGGGTTGGGCGCGAGGGACAAATGCACATTATTGCCGTCAAATTCACGGTCATCGGAGACGCCCAAATGATATTTAACATCCCCAGAGCCGTAATCTTCACCGCCCGCCGCAACGCCGCCGAGAAATTCAAAGAAAATCGCCGAATAGGGCTTTTTCATCACAGAAGCCATGACATTGAGGCGTCCCCGATGGGGCATGCCGAAATTAATGTCTTTCAACCCAAGCTGCCCGCCGCGTTTAATAATTTGCTCAAGCGCCGGCAAGAGGCTCTCCGCCCCATCAATGCCGAAGCGCTTTGTGCCCGGATAGCGCTTATGAAGGAGCTGCTCGAAGCTTTCTCCTTCAATGAGTTTTTGCAAAATCGCGAGACGGCCTTCTTTGGTAAAGCTGATCTCTTTATCGGGCCCTTCAATACGTTCTTGCAGCCATGTCTTTTCCGTGGGGTCAGACACATGCATGAACTGAATACCAAAGGTCGAACAATAAGTGCGTTTCACGATTTCCAAAATTTTATTCAGGCTCGCAGTTTCAAGTCCCAACACGCCGTCAATAAAAATCTCTCTATCCATATCGGCACCGCTAAAACCGTAGGTCGCGGGGTCTAGTTCTGGATGGGTATCAGGCTTATGCAGGCCCAGCGGGTCAAGATTAGCAATCAAGTGACCGCGCATACGGTAAGCCCGAATGAGCATAAGCGCCCGCAGGCTGTCTTTGGTAGCGCGGCGAACATCCGCTTCGGACACATCGCCTGCGCTTTGGGCCGCAATTTTGGCCGCTAAACTAGATCCGGCATTAGGCGCAGCATCGCCCCAATCCCCGGTCAAAGCAGAGGTGATTTCACTGGCTTGATCATAAGGCCAATCTGGGCGTTTCCAGCTTGGCCCCTGCGCGTTTTTCACCGCATTACTGCGCTCTTCCGACAGGTTAGAGAAATAGGCCTGCCAACTCGCATCAACGCTATTTGGGTTTTCTGCATAGCGGGCCTGCATTTGCTCCAGATAAGCCGCATTGCCGCCGTCTAAAAAAACTGTATCAAGAAATTGTTGGTTCTGCTCAGAGCGCGGCTTATCTGTCATTTTAATCTCTTTAGGGATAATCTCTATGGGGTAAAATTTGAAACAAGATTGATGAGAGCGGAGTTACTGCCCTAATAATTCCATCATTGTCACGCCGAGTTTGGCGGGGCTGTCAGAGACTTTAATGCCCGCTTTTTCCATCGCCGCAATCTTGTCGTCTGCGCCGCCTTTGCCGCCCGATACAATCGCGCCTGCATGGCCCATTGTGCGGCCCGGAGGCGCGGTGCGCCCGGCAATAAAGCCGACCATGGGTTTTTGAATCCCTTTCTTGGCCATATGAGCAATATATTCCGCCGCTTCTTCTTCGGCCGAGCCGCCAATCTCGCCGATCATAATGATCTGCTTGGTCGCGTCGTCATGTAAGAAAAGCTCGAGGCAATCGATAAAGTTTGTCCCGTTAATTGGGTCGCCGCCAATGCCAATGGCCGTGGTTTGGCCAAGGCCAACTTGGCTGGTCTGGTAAACCGCTTCATAGGTCAACGTGCCGGAGCGTGAAACCACGCCGCAGGTGCCTTTTTGGAAAATCTTACCGGGCATAATCCCGATCTTGCACTCATCGGGGGTTAAAACACCCGGGCAGTTTGGCCCGATCAAGCGAGACTTGGAGCCTTGCAAAGCCCGCTTAACGGGGATCATATCGCGCACCGGAATGCCTTCGGTAATCGCGATAATCAGCTCGACTTCGGCGTCAATGGCTTCAAGGATCGAATCTGCCGCAAAAGGCGGCGGCACGTAAATCACACTAGCCGTCGCGCCGGTGGCATGTTTGGCCTCGGCAACCGTATCATAATTGGGAAGGCCCAAATGGGTGGTTCCGCCCTTACCCGGCGTGACGCCCGCCACCATTTTCGTGCCGTAAGCCATGGCCTGTTCCGTATGGAACGTACCAGTTTTACCCGTCATACCTTGAGTGATAACTTTGGTATCTTTATTGATTAATACTGACATTTCTATTTTCCTATTCGTCTCTCACGATTTCGAACGGCCAACTATGATATGAATATATAATGGGCGTACCTTCTCGATTGATATTTTTTGCCCAAATCAGAAACTTAGTTCCGATTGGATATTTTTTCTCATATCTCTACAGCATTCAACATCTACGGCAGAATTAAAGTCATCTTGGCCAGCTACAGGTCTAACATGAACTCTAGAAGACTTTCCTGGCTTTATACCGGAATATGTTTCGACCACCACGGCTGAATATTCCTTAGGACGCTCCATTCCACCGATCGTTTCGATATGATCAAGTTTACTAATAACCTTAACCCTCAACCCGCAACCGCCTTCACGATCTTTTGCGCGGCATCATCCAAATCATCCGCCGCAATCACGTTGAGGCCGCTGTTATTGATGATATCTTTGCCCGCTTCGACGTTCGTACCTTCGAGGCGCACGACGAGGGGGACTTCGAGGCCGACTTCTTTGACGGCATCGACTGTGCCTTGGGCGATGACGTCGCATTTCATAATGCCGCCGAAGATGTTAATGAGAATACCCTTCACATTATCGTCGGACGTTAGAATCTTAAAGGCCGCGACAATGTTCTCTTTGGTCGCGCCGCCGCCGACATCGAGGAAGTTAGCGGGCTCTGCACCGTAGAGTTTAATGATATCCATGGTACTCATCGCGAGGCCTGCGCCGTTAACCATACAGCCAATATTACCGTCAAGGGCCACATAGGACAAATCAAATTTCTTGGCCGCAGTCTCTTTGGGGTCTTCTTCGGTAATATCGCGTAGCTCTTGAATATCCGGATGACGGAACAGCGCATTTTCATCAAAGCTGATTTTTGCATCCAAACAATGCAGCCGGCCATCTTCGGTCACGATGAGCGGGTTAATCTCTAGCATGGACATATCTTTGGCGAGGAACCCATTATAGAGCGTCTGCCCAAGCTTACGGCATTGTTTCGCCAAATCGCCCGTTAGGCCCAGCGCCTTAGCGAGCGTCCGTCCGTGATGGGGCATAAAGCCCGTCGCCGGATCGACGTCGAAATTAATCACTTTTTCCGGCGTGTCATGGGCGACCGCTTCGATGTCCATCCCGCCTTCTGTGGAGGCAATAAAGGAAACTTGGGACGTATCGCGGTTGATAATGATGGACAGGTAAAGCTCTGTTTCAATATCGGAGCCGTCTTCGATATAAAGGCGGTTCACTTGCTTGCCGCCCTCGCCTGTTTGCGCCGTGACCAAATGAGCGCCGAGCATTTGTTTGGCATTTTCAACGACCTCATCCACAGAGCGCGCAAGGCGAACCCCGCCAGCCTCTCCGGCAGAGCTTTCGATGAACTTACCTTTTCCGCGTCCGCCCGCATGGATTTGCGACTTCACAACCCATAAAGGCCCGCCAAGTTTTTCAGCCGCCGCCTTGGCCTCATCGGCGCTAAAAATGGCAACGCCTTCTGATACGGGCGCGCCCAAGCTTTTCAGAACTGCTTTGCCCTGATATTCATGTATGTTCATGGAAAATATCCGTGTTTATTCACTTAAATAATGCCCCTTCCCCAATGGCGGAGGCGAATTTCAGCCGAGTTATAGGCATCTCGCGCGCGACTCGCAACCGTGAATACGTGGAGCCGCCGTAAAGACATCTCGCAAACCGTCAAATTCATGTGAAGGCCGCGAGAGAGGCCTGTTACATTTGCGCTACCCCGCTTGACGCCGCGCTGCCCACTGTTCTTTGGTCTGGCCGTAAGCCCATAAATCTTCAATCTCAAAGGGCGGCAGTTCATCAATTTTATAAAGCCGTTTGGAGCCTATCACCTCTGCCGTTTTTATGCTCGCTATATTTTTGCTCTCAATGGAATGTATCACCCGCTCCCAGCCTAAAACTTCAAAGGCATAATTCACACAGGCGCTCGCTGCCTCTTTGGCATAGCCTTTACGCCAGTGATCGCGGTGCACTGCCCAGCCCACTTCTGGCTCCGGCCAGCCCACGGGCGACCAATGGCCAATACGCCCTACCCACGTACCGCTGGACTTCTCAATCACCGAGTAAAAACTATAGCCGCGAATGGATTGATGCCCGATCACCATCGCCATATGCCGCCACGCCGCCGCAGGGCTTTGTGGTTTTCCGCCAATAAAACGCATGGTTTTGTCATCGGAAAAACAATCTGCCCACGCCGCGAAATCTGCCTGCGCATCGACATGACGTAAAATAAGCCGCGGTGTTTCGAGGATGATGCTCATGATAGCTCTCTCCATAAAAAAGGCGAGCCACTGGCCCGCCTTTATACATTTATAATCTAGCAGACTAGTCCTTAAGTTCCGGCATCATCTCTTGGCATTCGGCGATAATCGTCTCAACGGCGGCGACGGATTTCATGAACATCTCGCGCTCGTCATTTTTAAGGCGGATATTCATGACTTTTTCGATACCGCGTGCACCGATCATTGCAGGTGCGCCGACATAAAGACCGCGAACGCCCGCAATTTGACCCGACAGGCGAACCGCGCAAGGCAGGATGCGTTTTTTATCGCGCAAATAGCTTGTCGCCATTTCAATCGCGCTTTCCGCTGGGGCATAAAAGGCCGAGCCATTGCCCAAAAGACCAACGATCTCGCCGCCGCCTTTACGGGTGCGCTCAACAATCGCGTCAATACGCTCTTGGGTCGTCCATTTCATTTTAATCATATCCGGGAGCGGCACACCATTGACCGTTGAATAGCGGGTGAGCGGCACCATGGTATCGCCGTGACCACCAAGAACAGAGGCGTGAACATCTTGTACGGAGCAGCCAAATTCTTCGGCCAGAAACCAGCGAAAGCGCGCACTATCCAGCACACCGGCCATGCCGACAACTTTGCGGGGCTGAAGACCCGAGAATTTTTGTAGCGCCCACACCATCGCATCAAGCGGATTGGTGATACAAATCACAAAGGCTTTGGGGGCATATTGCTTAATCCCTTCGGCGACTTGTTTAATCACGCCGAGGTTTTTACTAACAAGGTCTTTACGGTCCATGCCCGGCTTGCGCGGGAAACCCGCCGTGATGATACAGACATCTGCGCCCGCAATATCGGCGTAATCATTTGTTCCCTTCAGCAGGCTGTCTTTACCAAACACAGAACTGGCTTCGCAAAGATCAAGCGCCTTGCCTTTGGCGGTGCCTTCGAAAATATCGAATAAAACGACATCGCCTAGCTCTTCACGCGCCGCTATATGGGCTAAAGTGCCGCCGATCATGCCTGCGCCAATAAGGGCGATTTTTGCTCTTGCCATGAGAGTCTCCTGTTTAGACTGGGTTATTTGCCGCATCCTTACGACTCTCTGGCCCGACTCGCAAGAGGTGTATGTTCACAAGATAGGATTATCAGCGGCAGGTTTAAGCGGCACAAACCTATGGTTATTATTATATGCAGAATAGGTCGAAAATTTACAACGATCAATTTTAGATTTACACATAAAGCGGAGTGGCTTATGGCCCATATTTAGTGCAATATAAGCGACGCACGAGGTCAACCCATTTAGCGCAAAGACCCGTTCTGACGCAAAGTAAGGACATGTAATTAAGAGTGAATACGGCTGTTATCATACCAAGCTACCGCACTAAAGACGCCGTTATGGATGTAATAAGCCAGATTCCGAAGCAGGTTAAAACCATTTACGTGGTCGATGATGCCTGTCCCGACAAGACGGGGCGATATGTCGAAACTGAAAATAAAGACCCCCGCGTTCAGGTCATAATAAATACAGATAACCAAGGGGTCGGCGGCGCAAGCTTACGCGGTTTCAAGGCCGCATTTGATGATGGTCATGAGATCGCCATTAAAATTGATTCCGATGGTCAACATAACCCAAAATACGCAGATGATATTTTGAAACTTTTTGAAAACAACGCCTGCGGTTATGTCAAAGGCTCTCGGTTTTTACGCCGCCAAGACATTGAAGGCATGCCGAAGTTTCGGCTTTTTGCCAATGCGGTCCTATCTGCCACCAATAAATTCGCCTCAGGTTATTATAGCCTCACAGATCCAACTAACGGGCTTATTGCCATACATAAAACGGCCTTTGATGATTTAAATCATGATAAAATTGCAAAACGATATTTTTTTGAATCTGACATGCTATTTCATTTAAATTTGGCGCGGCAAAGCGTATGTGAATTTCCTATGCACGCCAGATATGGTGATGAAACGAGCCATTTAAAATTTTCAAATGAAGTCTTTAGTTTTGCCTTTGGCAATATTAAAAACTTCCTCAAGAGAATTTGGGTGCGCCATTGCTTGCTTAATTTTTCCATCGCTGGCGTTTATTTAATTCTTGGCCTTATGTTTATGATCTTTGCGTCTATATTTGGCGGCTATCATTGGATCAAGTCCATTGCGTCCAATATTCCGGCCACATCGGGCACGGTTATCATTGCCGCCCTTGCCGTTATCTTGGGTATTAACTTCCTCACATCCTTTCTTTTGTTTGATGTGAACGACGAACCCAAATAATTACGGTAACCATATGCCCCGACATAGTCTTATATTTTTATGTCTATCCGTTATGATCATCGGGCTTGGGCAAATTGGAATGAAATATGTAGCCCTTAAATATACCTATGACAGTACAGCAAGTTTCACTCATAACTTAGCCTTAAATAAACCGATTATTGCGCTCATGTGTCTTGTCATCGCGGCCTATGCTTTGGCAATGGGTTTATGGATGATTGCTCTGCGCGACGTGCCTTTATCACTGGCTTATCTATTTAATGCTTTTGCTTTTATCTTTGTTCCTATTCTCGCTCTTTTAATTTTTGGAGAAAAGGTCAATCTCCATTACTTTATGGGCCTCATCATGATTATAATCGGCATTTCACTTTGTGTGCGAGGCAGCAATGTTTAAAGCTTTTAACGCGCAGAATTGGGCTGACACTATTAAAAGTAATTGGGCTCCCTTATGTCTTTGCGCCGCCTTTATCATATACTCTGCCGTTTATGTTTTGGGCAATTATCAAAGTATGAATGGAGATTTTTTTCAATATTATCTTCATGCTCAAAATTTATTAAAGGGCCGGAGCTGGGATTATTATGTTGAAGGCAAAGTTTCGGTTCTCCCGGGTTGGCCCTTCGTTATTGCCGGTGTTCAAGCTATATTCGGTACATCTTATTATGTCATTGCCCTCTTCAACTCACTTTTATGGACGCTAACATCTTGGTTAGGTTATCTTTATTTTCGCCCGCGGTTTTCAACCCGTCTTCTAGGTCTGGCCTATTTGGCAGCCTGCCTATCTGCTGCGTTTATAATTGATTTCCAGCAACAAGGTCAGCCCAATATCGCATACGGCTTTACGTTTATACTGTCGCTTTACGCCATTCGTGCATGGCTTGACCAAAACCGGTCGCGGGTTTGGATATTCATCATATTACTTCCCGCCTTTTTTCGCATAGAGAGTGTCGTGATCTATACGGCTTTGGTTATTTATTTAATCGCGCATAAAAACTACAAAGGACTGGCGCTGCCTATAATTGGCACCGTTATAACGATAGGTCTTGACCTTTGGATTTCCTCACAATTCAATCTTATATCCAATATTTTGCATTTTTCAAAGACGAGCGGACTTGACGAACCTTTAAGCCTTTGGATGCGGGTTACGAGCTTTATCGCCATATACATAAAGTCTGTACTAGCACTTCTTCTGACAATACCCGAGATATTCATCGGCAAATGGGTAGAGATTGAAGATTTCATCTCTATTACAACAAAGGGTGGCCCCAAAACCAGCTTAAGTCTTTTACATCTCTTGTGTAGTACGGTTTTCCTCTTCGGTTTTTTAAAGGTTAAATCTTTTTTCACCTCACCACGCCAAACAGACAGCCTCTTTAGCCTCGACCGCCTGTTTTTGATGGGACATCTTGCATTTCTCTCCCTATTTTTTCTACCCGTCATTCCCGTTCGTTATTTTATTCCACTTTTACCTATTTATATGTTTTATCTCATGACGTCTCTGTCGGCTATCACTGAAAAACTACCTTTTCCAAAAATTGCGATGTCCCTCGTCATAACAGGCATAACCATTATGATTGGTTGGAATAATTTCAAGGAACACTCGCCTTTGCCGAAACGAAAGAACTTTGTAAACAATATTCATACTATCGCGCTGTTTGATTATGTAACAAAGACTTACCCTGACCGGCTTATCGGCTTTCATAAAGACAGAATTATGAGCGCCGTACTCAGCGATAAAGGCTTGAACTCACCACAAGCCCTCACTGTGAGAAACGCAAAGCACGGGGCAAAGCTTTTTCAACAAGACGGCGTCCTCGCTCAGCTAAATTTTGTTATGAGAGATGAATTAAAGGACTATATCGCGCAAAGAGGGGATATCTGTCCAACATGGAAGAATAAAAATTACACGATCTATGAAATAAAACAAGACGGCCGTATTTGCATTGAGTTATAAAACGACGCGGATTTAGCCGCCATATACCCCCATCAAACTTTACGCAGTTCTCCCCATTGCGATATGATAAATCGCCCCTTACATATTGGTTAGGATAGCGTCATAGACCGCGTCCGCCTTCGTTTAAATTACATAGAAAGTTATGAACATGGATATCAAAAGCCTCGCAGTTTCAATGGTTGCAAAAAAATTAGGCATGGATAGCGGCGGCGGCGCTATGGAACAGGTTGTCGGAAGCCTCATCGGCGGCGGCGACAGCATGGATATCGGCGGTCTTGTCAGCGGTCTTCAGTCAAAAGGCCTTGGTGATGTGGCGTCTTCATGGCTTGGCGACGGCGCGAATGCTGAAATTTCTGCCGACCAGCTTAAAGACGTTATTGGCGGTGATAAAATCTCTGCTGCAGCGGCGCAGCTCGGCTCAAGTGAAGGCGACCTTCTCGAAGGCTTACGCTCCGCCCTTCCCCAAGTCGTTGATAAAGCCAGTAGCGGCGGCTCCCTTCTAGACGCAGCGGGCGGTCTTGGCGGCCTTGCGGGCATGGCCAAGAAGTTATTCTAATCTAAGCCTAAATTAGGCGAGACAATAAGGCCGCTTCGAGCGGCCTTTAATTTTGCGCCATAAACGCAGTGACTTTTGCCACGATTTCTTGCGGGATTTCTTCGGCGAGGAAATGGGCATTATTCTCATAAATATGAATATTGTCATCTGGAATGTTAAAAGCCGCCTGTAAGGTTTGGACTTGGCGTGAGGTTAGGATTTCATCTTTCGCCCCCCACATCACCATAACTCGCCCCTTATAATCCGGCCAAGCGGTTTGCTTTGCAGCCAGATCAGCAAAAAGATCATCATTTACATTGGTGAAAAAACTAAACAAGGCATCATCTGCCCCTTCGCGCATAGGCCGTACATAGCCGTAACATTCTTCTTCCGTTAGTTTATATTGGCCTTTCAAGCCCAAATCTCCAAAAGTACGGTCAAGAATAGCCGCGCTCGTTAAGCTTGATGTATAGGCTTTCATGAGCTGTTTGGTAATAAAACCCGCTTCCATATTTGGATGCTCAAATCCGGTTTTTCCAGTGATCGTATTCAGCACAACAAGGTTTTCAATCGCCTCCGGTTTATGAGATAACATTTCCCAAGCGGTTAACCCGCCCATGTCATGCATTAATATAGAATATTCACTCACCCCGCGCGAGGTGAGCAAAGCCTCTATGCGGCGTGCCTGTGCGGCGGGGCTATAATCGACATCCTCGCGGCTTGGTTTTTCACTACTACCGTAACCAAGTTGATCGACCGTTATCACGCGCATGTTGTTTTGTAGCTGCGGCACCACTTTGCGGTACATCCATGATGAGGTCGGCACGCCGTGTATAAGCACAATCACTGGGCCGGTTCCGTGATCAGTAAAAGCGATATTCCCGCCTTCGACCTCAAAAAGCTTTTGTTGCGCGCGGTGGGCCGTATAATCCGCAGGCGCGATATATATATCCGACATAACACTGGCAAGCTCTGTGGGGGCATCTTTGGTCGCGCAGCCGCCCCATCCCATGGTTAGGCCGGATAAAATAGTGCCAATGAGTATATGTTTCACAGCCAACCTTTCTTAAGTCTTTTGCGGCCAAATACGCCGCTCCGCTAAATAATCACGGCTTCGCATTTCAATCAAGCGGCTTGCGGTGCGCTCAAATTCAAACGCGCCTGTTCCGTCCACATAAAGGTCTTGCGGCTCAACGGCGGCGGACATGATTAATTTGGTGCGCGTTTCATAAAGCGCATCAATCAGGGTCACAAAGCGTTTGGCTTCATTGCGCATATCTGGCCCCATTTGCGGCACATTTTCCAAAATAATCGTTTGAAATGCCTGCGCGAGACGGAGGTAATCCGCCGCCCCGAGCGCTTCTCCGCATAGCCGCTGAAAGCTCGCCCGCGCCGTTCCCGCTGCGGCGCGGCGAATACACATATCCCGCCCCTGCACAGTTAAGCAGGCTTCACGGGGCACAGCCGCGCCAATAAGCCGTTTCCACGCCGCCTCTATACCGTCATCCGCCGCCGCGCCGAGCGGAGCATAATAAACCGGCGCAGCAGAGAGTTGCCGCAGGCGGTGATCCGTCTCTCCAGCAAATTCGTGAATAATTAAATGCACCGCCATCATATCAATAAAAGGCTCAAATAAAGCGCGGTTCAGCCCGTTTTTATAAAGCCCATCTGGCGGGCGGTTTGAAGTAGCCACCACCACAATTCCTTGCGCCCAAAGCGCTTCGAACAAGCGGGATAAGATCATAGCGTCCGTAATATCTGTAACGTGAAATTCATCAAAACATAATAGCCGCGCTGACTTTGCAATGTCTTTGGCAACAGGCGCAATCGGATCGCCCTCCACAGATTTTCGGGCCAGATTAATCCGCCTATGAACATCTATCATAAAAGCATGAAAATGAACCCGTTGTTTGGCCTCAAGAGGAGCCGCATCAAAGAACCAGTCCATAAGCATAGACTTACCACGCCCTACCCCGCCCCACAGGTAAAGCCCAATCGGCGGTTTGGGCTTATGAAATAAGCGCGTCAAAAAACTCGGTAATAGATCATAAGCCTCAAGCCGGCATATAAGTTTATCAAGTTTCTCCGCCGCAACCACTTGCGCGTCATCACGCAGTAAACGGCCCGCCTCTATACGCTGCGTCAGGAGAGTTTCGACGGGCCCCATAATTAAATACCTTTACCCATAATTAAGTGTCTTCTATGTCTGACAAAATACGCACCGCCAAGTTAGGATTATAACCAACTGCAGCTTTATATTGGCCACCTGCAGATTTCCAAATTAACGCCGGATAACCAAAAATATGACCGTTTAGAGCCATTAGCTGCGCAAGCGCATCGACATGGGATTGTAGCGCCTGTAAATCCGCTTCGCGCGCCGCATCACCCTCTACAGGGGGTAAATCAGTTTGTGCATAAAAGCGGCGCGGGTGACGCTCCGCCCACCACATTTGTGTAAAACTCCAATCCCTGCGGCGTATATTTTCAACAACTGCAGCCCGTTCTTTGGCGCTGCTTTGATGACGCCGCGCCGTTGTCACAAGCCGCGTTTCAACCCCCGCATCTTGCAGCTGAGGCAAGATATTTTCATGAGATTGAATACAGGGCGGACAGCCACGGAAGGAAATTTGATAGATGACGGCTTTATTGTTTCCGTCTATATCTGGACTTGTATAGGCGATCTCATCAAGTATAGACTCTAATTGCGCTGTGCCTTGGGTGAGCGTCATGGGCCCTGAATTGCCAAGGCCGTCGACACATCGCGCCGCCGCAAATAATATCATAAAAGCGATTAAAACGCCTGTAACCCGCAACTCTTTCATAACACTCCGCCCTTAAGGCGCAATATTGCCAAAGCCAAAAGCCCAAAGGCGGTTACAGTCAACGCCCATAACAAAGCTTTATTTTTTATCGGGACAGATCTCATAACCATCACTTACCGCAAGCCGCCGCTCAACAAAAGTAAAAAGGAAGCCTGGTTAATCACATAGGCCCAAAGACGGCAGGTCCAGAGGTGCGGGCCCGCACATTAACGACGTGTTCATGTTAGGTTTATGTTCATATACATATGAGTTAACATCTGTTAATAGATACAAAAGCCTCCATTGGAGGGGTGCTTTATCTGGAGGATATTATGGATAGCGTAACTGCGTCATTGGGTAAGTTCTTGCCCGAAGGTTTACATTTTTTAATTGGCCCTGCGATTGCTTTAATCGTCATCTTTATTGGGTATATTATTTCAAAGATACTCGCCGGCGTTGTTGCCAAAGTCATCAACCGCACAGGCCTTGGCCGCAAAGCCCAAACAACGGGCGGAAATATTGGTAAATCTCTTTCCAAAGCCGTATTTTGGGTTTTATGGCTTGTCTTTATTTTAATGGGTCTTTCGCAATTTCCGCTCGTGAGCGACGCTCTTGAGCCCATCAAAACCATGCTAACTAGTGTTTTCGACTACTTACCGCAACTTGTTATCGGTGCTGTTGTTCTTGCGATCGGCGCAATGATGGCGAAAGTCGTCAAAGAAGCCCTTACAAGCACATTAGAAGCCGCGCAGGTTGACCGCCTCGCGGAACGTTTTGGCTTTGCAGGTACTGATGACGCCCCCACAACTAAGATTTCAAAAAGCCTTGGCGGACTCGCCAGTGCCATTGTTATGATCTTCTTTGGTATCACCGCTATTGGTATTTGGGACATCCCCGGCGTTTCAGAACCTGTCGCAGATATGCTCAATACAGTTCTGCTTTATATTCCAAATATTCTGATCGCAGCTCTCGCATTAGCAATCGCAGTCTTTATTGCCCGTTTTGTGTCTAATTTGGTACAAAGCACACTGCCTGCACTTGGTGTTGATAATTCTCTAAAAACTCTCGGTAGCCTCGACGGCAGCACATCAAGTGTTGTTCCGTCCAAGATTATCGCTAATATTGCTTTTATCGGCATTGTCTTAATGGGCTTAACCGCCGCCATGAAAGCTTTGGGTATTCCTGAGCTGACATCAATCTTTAACACCCTTCTTGAGGTCGGCGGCCGTGTTGTTCTAGGCGCAATTATCATTGGTGCGGGTTTGTTCATCGCAAACTTTATCTCAAAAATCGTCACCCAAACCGCTGGCGACTTAGCAGGTAATATTATTAAATATGCCGCCATTTTAATCTTCACATTCATGGGCCTACGCTCCATGGAACTGGGTGAAGAAATTGTCGACACAGCCTTTAGCTATGGCCTTGGCGCCGCAGCTTTTGCAGCCGGTGTTGGCGGTGCACTCGCCTTCGGTCTTGGCGGGCGCGAATGGGCCGGTAAGAAATTAGCAAAGTGGTTTAAGTAAACCCATTTGAAATTATCACGAAAACCGCCCTAAGGGGCGGTTTTTTTATGCCTTAATATCAGCTATCGCTTGCAGCTTCGCTTTTCGCGGGGATTTTTGATTCAATGGGCTAAATTACGCAAGCCTTACCCCCAACAGACGGCTTTAAGGATTGTGACGCTTGAAAGTTTGGCGCCACCCCCTCACGGATTGTGGAGCAAACCATCTAGAAGCGCCGTAAAGAAACCATTGAACCCTCCTTCGCCGACGCTCAACAACTCCATGGTCATCAGTATGCCCATTATCGGGGCCTTATACATATGAAAGAGCCGTGTCTGCTCGCCACCACCGCCCAAACCATACCGCAAACCATGCCGCAGCCTCATTCTTAGCGATTAAAAATATACAACACCCTAACAAACAAAACCCCGCCTCAATTAAGGCAGGGTTAGTCAGCCGTCTGAGCGGCTGAATATATCAGCCGCTTTGCTTTTTTTGGGGGGGAGGAAATTTTATTAAAGTTAAAACTGCGTTTTAAGCTTTACGCCCCATTCACGCGGGCGGTTGAAATTGGCTTCATGGAAGCCAATACCAAAGTTTGAATCCCCCGAGGTGATAAAGCGTTCATCAGTAAAATTATCGACAAAGCCGACAATCGACCAAGCGCCGTCATTATGGGAATAGGTGATTGAGGCATTAAACACATCTGTCGCCCCTTCGGAGAGGAAGAAGGAATTGGCCGCGTCATTCTCAATCGAGCTTTTATGAGCCCAATCAGCATGTAAGAATACATCACCTACGCCGAGGTTATATTCATAATCAATGGCGGTTGAGAGGGTGAATTTCGGCGTGTTGGGCAGATCATTATTAAGCTGCACTTGCGAGATTGCATTTTGCGCCGGATCAAGCGCCTGCACTTCGGTATAATCCGCATCGGTAAAGCCCGTCGCGACCGCAAGCTCTAGGCCGCGTGTGACAATAGCTGTAAATTCGGCCTCAATCCCGTTAATCCGCGCACTCCCCGCATTACGGGTGAGCGGCGCACCATTTTCAGACACCACAAGCTGAATATCTTCATAGTCAGAGGTAAAGGCCGCAATATTTGTGCGAATGCGGTTATTACTGCTTTGCCATTTCAGACCAACTTCGAAGGTCTCAAGGGTTTCAGGGTCAAATGAGACGGGGGGTAAAAACCCGCCGGCAGGGCCTTGCGCCGGATCGGCAAAGAGCGGAACGAGGTAACGTGTATTAAACCCGCCTGATTTAAACCCAGTTGAGAAGGAGCCATAAAAAAGCGCCGAGCCGACTTCGTAATCTGCACCAATTTTATAAGACACATCATCAAAGGTTTCATTATTATCACCCGGGGCAAAGAACGGCGTGAAAGACCCTGCAGGGCCAAAGACGCCGGCAGGCCCGTTTAAGATCGCTGCGCCGTTAACGGGCACAGAATAGGTCTTATCGTCTTCAGTATAGCGAATGCCGCCTGTCAAAGAGAAAGATTCCGTGACGTCATATGTGCCCTGTACATAACCGGCGATGCTTTCATTATCAACAAAGGTGAAATTATTCACATTCCCAAATAATAACGGCAAAGTCACAACAAGTTCGTCATTCCCCGTCTCGCTAAAGTAATAACCGCCAACAACCCATTTAAACGCACCATCTATGGCCTCGCCTGTGGCTTGGATTTCTTGGGAGAATTGCTCATGGTCATAGTTGAAATTATTGGTATGGGTCACAGCCAAAGGTGAGCCGTCCGCATCGCGGGCAAATTGCCCTGTTGTATCACGGTAAGCCGTAATTGATTTAAAATCAGCAAAGGGCGTTTTATATTCCAGCGTTAAAGACGCGCCGAAGTTATCAAGCTCTGTTCCGTTTGGCCCGGTCGCAAAAGTCGAATCCAGGTCAGAAGGAATAAACTGCTGATCAAACACGCCCGTTGGCCCGACATTTTGTAAAAAGGTCAAAGTCGGCGGCCCGGGCACATTGGCGCGCGTCACAGTATCAACCCCGCCAGTCCCCCTGTTAAAGATAAAATCCGTCGCTGTTGGAGACCCCGGCGCAGCTACGGTAATGCCGACAAGGCGGCTAGCGGCATTTTCTTCATCCACTTGCCCCGCATCCACGGCCAAGGTTGCAATGAAATTATCTGTGGGCTCCCATTCCGCCACGGCGCGGATAGAATCCCGGTTCACATCTCCTAGCGCCCGGTCATCCAAAAGCCCGTCCACATAACCGTCTTGGTTTTTAATCGAGACCGACACACGAGTGCGCAGCGTATCTGTAATCGGAACGTTCAAAGTCCCCGCCAGATCGAATCTGTCGCGGCTCCCGGTTGTGATGGAGGCCGTACCGCCAAATTCAGAACTCGGACGTTTACTAATCAGGCTAATCGCGCCGCCAATAGTATTACGCCCAAAGAGCGTGCCTTGCGGGCCGCGCAGCACTTCAACCCGTTCAAGATCAAGCACGTCTAAAACCCCTCCCGCCGAGCGCGAAGCATACACGCCGTCAACATAGGTTCCAACGCCCGGATCAGTTGTTAGCTGGAAATCCGTTTGGCCAACACCGCGAATAAACACAATCGCGCCGGAGGAAAGTCCCGACACCGGCGCCGTTGTGTCAAAAGTTAGGTTCGGCGTGAAACTCGCTATTTCAGAAATATCATCAACATTTTGCTTTTCGAGTTTGGCCGCTGACACGGCCGTAATCGCAATGGGCGTATCTTGCAGGCCCGTAGCACGTTTGGTCGCCGTCACAATAATTTCGTCCAGCGTATCTTGCGCGAGTGCCGGGGCGGCCATAGCCATAACAAGAATGGAAGCGTTAAGTCGTTTAATAGAATTTTTCATGAGTATCCCTTTATATCTAATCGGCTGTATTGGATGATGGATCATCATCATTTTGAATGGGCTGTGTTTGTGAGAGCGGCTTTTCAACCACGGGGGTGCGTTTCGTGCGGTCGAGCAAAAGCTGCACCACATCGGGGCGAGAATAATGTCCCGCCGGGTCGGCAGCGGCCCGGGCAATATGAATCATATTCAGGTCAATCTCTGCATAGACAAGGCCTTCTTCATTCTCCGGCAAGTCTTTTGAAATTTGCGACCCGTCAGGGCCGAAAATTTTTGAACATCCCCCGCCGAGCTGCATAAGGGCGCGCTGCTCATCGGTTTTGCACACCGCATCCATAATCTCTTGGGTAATCACCATATCGGAGGCGAGCACGAAGCATTGGCCTTCAAGGGCGTAAACGGCGCTAGCGGCCATATTGATTTCTGCGCCGAGGGAATAGGCAATGCCTTTATACATGCTCAGGAACGGCCAAGCGGCGCAGTGGATTTGTTCATTATCGCTGAACATCACATATTTAGACAAAGGCTGCACATGTTCCCAACAGGCAAGCGCGCCGATATTCCCGAGTTCTGTCTGCGCAACTTGGAAATCAGAGCCATCCCCATTGCCAAAAATCGTGCGCTCCACATGAGTGGGTTTAAGCTTGCGGCGGGTAAAGACAATCTCGCCGAGATTATTAATCAGGGCCTGGGCAATATAAAGCGTACCGCGGTGCCGCTCACTAAAGCCAAAACAGACATAAATATCATGTTTGCGGGCTGCCGCTTGTATGGCGCGAAATTCATCTGAATCAACTTCAAGTGAGTTTTCATTGTAAGGGATGACCGACATCATGCTATTGGCGACAGGGCCAACCCAGGCCCAAAGCGGATAGCCCGGAATCCATGTCTCGGCAAAATTGACGAGTTTAGCGCCGCCCTTCGCGGCCTCTTCAATAATTTTTATGGTCTTTTTCACAGTCCCTTGAAGGTCCATGAAGACTGGCGCGGCCTGCACGGCGGCGACCTTAAATGGTGCAGGATTAGGCATAAGGGAGGTATCCTTTTAAAATAGGTCTAAAGTGCGTGAGCAAAGGGCAATAATCCGGTCATCGGATCACAATTAATATATTCGGCGTAGCTATCCCCCTCATCCATGACGGCGACCTCATGCCAAAGGCGCAGATCGAACTGGCCTTCGCGCTGCATGGCCATGTTTTGAAAACTATTAAAAATAGCCAAATGTGTCGGGTGAAATTGCGCCCATTTTTGAAGGTGAGAGATTGATAAAAAGACTTGCATACCAAAGGTTTTGCCGAGCTTTCGCCCCTGCGCATCGCAGTGGGTCATATAGCGGCTATCAAAACAGCCTGTCCCGGGATTATCACCCAAAAACTTAAGGCCCGCTGATAAATGCGGCTCAATATCTTTATTATACTCCGCAAGCTCATCGGCTTTCACCGATGTAAAGTCTTGGCCAGAGCGGATCAGGCAGAGATTTTTAGGCCCTTTTAAAACAATCCGTTTTCCGCGCGTGTCTTCTGTCTGAACGGGCGGCATATTATCAAATACCGGATCAAAGGCCCCCGGCTTTGAATTGGGAATACGGTCTTCCATCCCGCCCCAATAGCCATGCTCGCGGATAGGACCGACGCTGTCTTCGAATTGGCGGGCAATACCCTCGCGGCCATCAGGGGATGATATTAAGGTTTCGAACTGCCCAGGCGCAAAGGCATAACGCTCCATCCACAGGCCATAATCCGCTGTAAGATGCGCATCATCATCCCACCACGCCGAGAACCCGCTCGCATCCTCCCACTGCACATGCTGCGCTGAATTTTCAAAATAGGCGATCATAGTATAGTTTTTATGACCCGCGCGGTCAGTGAACATAGCCAGATCACAGCGCTGCGGTGGTACTGACGCCATAATCTTATTCAATGTTTCAAGAGCTTGGGAGCTTGGGTTTTGAAGGCCGACATAAAGGACTTCCGCACGAGAGCCTGCTTTAACATCAGAACTCCACGCCGGAACCGGCGGTGTCCAATCCTCCGCCATATGCATAGGGCATTTTTTAATACTAACCACGTCATCTTGGTTCATGACCGCCTCCCGCTTGTTTATTTATTTTTGAGAAGTAATTAACATGTTAACAGATAGCGTCCTGATTAAAGCCGCACAAAAACTTGACTGAAACTGCACAAAGCGCCACTAATGCGGTCATAATCACCAGACAGGGTGAGTAGGATGGATAAATTTTACACGACAAAAAAGCTTATTGGCGCAAAACGCGCGCAGTTATGGCGGCAATTCATCAGCGAGACTTTTGTTGAGCTTGATTGCGGCGGCATGTCCACAGATAACTTTTTCGGGGAACTCCGCGCCCGCTCGCTGGGGGAGCTCGGCATTTCCACCATTACAACCGACGCCTATGATGTGTTTCGCACGGATAATAGTATTTTAAAATCTGGCAGTGATGACTTCATCGTCAGCATACAAACCTCGGGGCAATCGGTTATTCGCCAGCTTGACCGGGACGTTGTCTTAAAGGCCGGTGATTTCACGATTTACGATTCCACCATGCCGTATCATTTGCATTTTGATAGCCGCCTCTCCCAGCTTGTTGTCAAAGTCCCCCGCGCCGAATTTAAAAAACATCTCCAAACGCCCGAAGCCTTCACGGCGCTGCATTATGAAGGCGGCGCAGGTTTAAGCCAAGTTATGACGCAATTTGCGCAATCACTTTTTGATCAAGCCAATACGCTGGATGAGAAAGCCCAATCGCGTCTATCGGAAACCTTCATCTCACTTTTAACCGATGCTATTCGAGATGCCACCAGTCAACATGAGCGCGCGCCGCGCAATAAAGAGACCCAACTTTTACGGGTAAAACATTATATCAAAAAACATTTGCGTAACCCGCAGTTAAATTTATCGGGCCTCGCGGAGGCGCAAAATATTTCAGAACGCTATTTACATAATCTCTTTGAGTTGGAAGGCATCACCCCTAGCCGGTTTATTTGGAATGAGCGGTTAAAATCGGCCCATATTGACTTGACCAACCCGCTGTTATCTCACCGTAGTATTTCTGAGATTTGTTTTGCGTGGGGGTTTAATGACACCGCCCATTTCAGCCGCAGTTTTAAATCTAAATATGGGCTGTCCCCCCGCACCCTGCGCCAAAACCTATGTTAAGCGCGCGCGGCCTAAGCTTAAAATAACAAGTCCTAGCGTCCAAGAGCCCCATTTCTCAATCACATCAAAAGTTGTGCCAGACATATTTGCACAAATCACGGCTGCGAAAAACCCGGCCAGAATCGCCGCAAAAACATAAACCCCGCTCACGCGCCAGCCCAGACATTTGGTCAAAATCACAGGGCCAAAAGCCGCGCCAAGGGCGACCCAGCTAAATAAAACTCGAGAGAAAATATCTTTAGGTAAAAAGAGCGTCATCAACACTGCCAAAACTGCGACGCCGACCATAGCGAGGCGGCCAAAGAATAAAGCCTGCTGCGGCGTATTATAATTCACCCCCATATCATGAGATATCGCCGAAGCCGCCGCAAGCAAGAGACTATCCACCGTCGACATCACCGCCGATAACACCGCCGCCACGACGATGCCCGCAATCACCGCCGGCAGATAAGCTTGCGCCGCCGCAAAAAACAGGCTCTCCCCGCCCGTATCAAGCTGCATAGCCCGTCCTGCAAAGGCTAGAAATACAAGCCCTGTATAAATCACAACGCCCCAGCCAATCGTAATCGCCGCGCCCTTGCGCCGCTCTGCACCGGATTTCACGGCCATAATCCGGTTAAGAAGTTGCGGCTGTCCCAGCGCGCCAAGTCCAGTCCCGAATAACCCCATCGCCGCGCCGACCCCCGCCATGCCCACTGCCTCGCCCGTGAAGCTAAAAAAACTCTGCGCCTCATTAGCATGAAGCGTATCGATGATGCTCCCC
Organism: uncultured Caulobacterales bacterium; assembly: GCA_937928165.1. Lineage (GTDB taxonomy): Bacteria > Pseudomonadota > Alphaproteobacteria > Caulobacterales > Maricaulaceae > CALFVT01. Next base: position 56,511 of record CALFVT010000005.1, on the reverse strand, counting down.
ACACCCCCCGCCGCGCTCACGGCAGCCATGGGCACAATCACGCAGGCCAGCACCATGACGGCCGCTTGAAACGCATCTGTAATACTCGCTGCCCAAAATCCGCCGAGCAAGCAATAGGCCACGATTACCACCGCGCCGAGCACGATCGACTTAACAAGGCTTAATCCAAAAACTTCTGTCAGCGCATTACCCGCCGCTTGGAATTGAGAACTAATGTAAAAGACGAAGCAAAACAAAATCATTAGCGCGCACATAATACCAATGCGCCGCTTCCAGAGCGGGTCCATATCCGCCGTGATAAAATCAACAATCGTTATATGCCCCTTGGCTATCGTTTGTGCATTCAGCTTTGGCCCCATAACCAGCCACGTCATTAAATAGCCGCCAAAAATGCCCGGCACGAGCCATAAGGCAATCATCCCTTGGGTAAAAACCGCCCCCGTAAACCCGAGCAGCACCCAAGCCGAACTTGTCGACGCCGCATAGGACAGCCCCGCCGTCCACGCCCCAAGGCCGCCGCCGTCCCCTTGTCCCGCCAAGAAGAAGTCCGTCTCCGTCTTAACCCGTTTTGAGGCCCAAAACCCAATAGCTAACAGGATAATTTTATACGCAATCAGCGTTATAAGAACAGTTGTCGTGGAAGACATTATTTCCCCAAAGCCTAAGATTTTATCATTACCTCAAAAGCTTACCGCGCTTTACAGGGTAAGTCAGGTAAATAATCACGCACCCGCTCCGTTTCGGTCTTATCCCTTGATAGAGCCGCCCAAGAGCGCTAGCTAGGCTGTCATGAGGCAAGATAATAAACACGGCATGCTGCGCCTTGATGAAACGGAGGCCATATTAAAAAGCTCCTTTCGCACCCTGGCCTTGTTTGAATATTTCGCCGATGTGCAGGCCCCCGTCAGCATTGGCGATATTAGCGCCAATTTAAACATCCCCCAATCCAGTGCTTCTGCCCTTGTTAAATCCCTTGTTGAATCAGGCTATGTCATTAAAATATCGACCCGTCATTATGCACCGACCTTACGGCTCTCTATGCTTTGCGGCTGGATTGATGAAGATGCGGCGGCCCTGCCAAAGCTTACGCAGATTATGCAAGCGCTTTGCCGCGAGTTTGAAGAAACCTTTGTGCTGGCCATGCGCAACGGCATTTATTCCCAATATATTTTTGTTCAGTCCATGCCGGGCACAATCCGCGAGCATGTGGAGACGGGCTCGCTGCGTCCTTTGCTCTGCGCCTCCACGGGATGGGCGATTTTAGCCCATGACACGGACGCCGATATTGGCAAATTAATTCGCCGCACCCGCAGCGAAACGGAGAATTTGTTTTGGCGTAAAACCGCCGAAATGGCTCCGGAGCATATTGCGCTCACCCGCCAAAACGGTTTTGCCTTTTCCGAAGGCCCCGACGCGAAAGGTACGGCGGGGGTGGCTATTTCCTTGCCGTCCCGTAAACCGTCTTTCACCTTTGCCCTCGCCGCAGCTGGGACGACTCAAGCCATTGGCCAAAAGAAAGACGCTATTGCCGCGGCGCTATTGGCCCTGCGGCCAGACTTTAGCCGCGATATCACAGCCCAGATTTTAGGCGCGCCGCCGCAGCCATGAGCACCCGGCCTCACATCCTCATCGCAGGGGGCGGGATTGGCGGGCTAACGGCGGCGATGATCCTTGCGCAAAACGGCGGTCATGTTGAACTGTTTGAGCGTGCGCCGCGTTTAAGCGAAATCGGCGCAGGATTACAGCTCAGCCCCAATGCTATGCAGGTTCACGCCGCAATCGGAACTCACGCAGATATTTGCAACGTTGGTTTCGCCCCTGAATATGCCGCTTTACGCCATTATAAAACCGGCGATATTCATCTTAAAACACACCTTAAAGACACAGCCCGCGCCTCATTTGGGCAGGATTATATCCACATTCACCGCGCCGATTTACAACGCATATTAATCACCGCCGCCCAAGCGGCAGGCGTTGCGTTTCGCCTTGGAACCACGGTACAAAACTTTCATCAAACCCAAGACCGCATCACGCTTACTACGGATTGCGGCGAGTTTACGGGGGATGTGCTTATTGGCGCAGACGGCACCCGTTCAGCGCTGCGCTCCATTATAAACCCCAATTCAGCCCCGCGCTTTACGGGGCAAATTGCGTGGCGCGGCACCCTCCCTACGAACGCTGTACCGCAAGGCTTGCTGGCTCCGGCCGCAAATGTGTGGATGGGGCCGAGCCGTCATTTCGTCGCCTATTACCTTCGCGGCGGCGAGCTTATTAATTTCATCGCCGTAGAGGAGCGCAGGGGTTGGACCGAAGAAAGCTGGTCATTAAAGGGCGATCCCGCAAATCTGCGCCGCACCTTTGACGGATGGGACGCAGCAGTCACGCAAATCATAGACGCTACGCCCGAGACCTATTTATGGGGCCTATTTGACCACGCCCCCCTGCCCCATTGGACCCAAGGCCGCGCCGCCCTTTTAGGGGACGCCGCCCATCCCATGCTGCCCTTTATGGCCCAAGGAGCGGCCATGGCCACAGAAGATGCGTGGGTGATCGCCCATCATATTTTAAAAGCCGCTAGCTCGAACACCTGTTTTGAACCCGCCCTAAACGCTTATGAGCAGGCGCGAAAACCCCGCGCATCAAAGCTCCAAGCAATCTCTCGCCGCAATGCCAAACTGTTTCACGAAGCGGGTGGTTTAGGCCTAGCCCTTCGCTACGCAAAGCTCAAAGCTGCCAACAGCCTGCCCACTTTGCAACATATGAAAATCGCCCCCATTTACGGGATGGATGTGGTTAAGAACTTCCCGATTGGATAGGCGTTATACGGCCCATTTCATTCAATAAAGGGCCTTTAAATATATAAGCTCTTTAAGAGTTTCCCGCTTTCGCGGGAATGGACGGTATCTTGTGTAATTTTATTATCATCCCTTTTCTTTCCTGCATCCTCACGTACAAACTAAACTCGTAGTATTAGAACACTGTCACTATCAACACCCGTGCATTCCCGCGAAGGCGGGAATCTTACCCATCCCCACTCATACCGCCTATCCCGGCGAAAGCCGGAATGGACGGTGTTTTGGGCCGTTTTATGACCATATCATTTCGGAGCTGACATCGTCATAACACGAAAAGGCAGCTGCCTTACAAACTCCCCTCGAGCAGTTTCATCACGGCCGAGAAATCTAGGCCATCTTTACCTGCCGCTTCCATGAGCGAGTAGATCGCCTCACTTTGCGTACCGAGCGGGGTGGCGGCTTTGGCGGAGGTCGCCGCCGCTTGGGCGAGGCGTAGGTCTTTAAGCATCATGGCCGCCGCAAATCCCGCTTTATAGTCATTATTAGACGGCGCGTTCGGCACAGGGCCAGGCGCGGGGCAATAGCTTGTCATGGACCAATTTTGCCCACTGGCGGTGGAGGAAATATCGTAAAATGTCTGCGCATCTAGCCCAAGTTTTTTCGCCAAATTAAACGCTTCGCACGTGCCGATCATATGAATACCGAGTAGCATATTATTACAAATCTTAGCGACTTGACCATTTCCCGCATCCCCCGCGTGGAACACATTTTTACCCATAATCTCGAGGAAAGGCTTTGCGCGGTTATAACTTGCCGCCGCGCCGCCGCACATAAAGGTGAGTGTGCCTGCTGCGGCCCCTGCAACCCCGCCTGACACGGGCGCGTCGATCATCTCAAAGCCTCGGTCTATGGCCGTGGAAATCACCGCCCGCGCGCTGTCCACATCAATCGTAGAGCAATCAATCATCAGCGCGCCTTTTTGGGCAAAACCAAACACGCCGCCGGGCTTTGCATAGACCATGCGCACATGTTTTCCCGCCGGCAACATGGAGACAATAACATCCGCCCCGCTCACCGCCGCCTCAAGGTTATCCGCCGCGCGGCAGCCGCCCTCTACGGCTTTGGCCACGGCCTCAGGTGAGAGATCAAAAGCCGTAACCTCATGCCCCGCCTTGGCCAAATTCACAGCCATGCCGCCGCCCATATTCCCCAGTCCAATAAAGCCTATTTTTGTCATGATTAACTCCTACTGCCGCGTCAGGCCGCGAGAGATAATCACCCGCATGATTTGATTTGTGCCTTCGAGGATTTGATGCACACGCAAGTCGCGCACAATTTGTTCAATGCCGTATTCCGATAGATAGCCATAACCGCCGTGGAGCTGTAGGGCGTCATTGGCAATTTTACTGCACATATCTGTGGCATAGCGTTTCGCCATGGCGCAGGCCGCCCCTGCACCAGCGATTTTTTTATCAATCATATCCGCGCCCCGGTAAATCAGCAGGCGCGAGGCGTCAAGCTCTGTGGCCATATCTGCAAGCATAAATTGGGTGTTTTGGAACTCCGCAATCGCCTTGCCAAATTGCTTGCGCTCTTTGGTATATTGCAGGCAAGCATCGAGCGCTTTTCGCGCCCCGCCAAGGCTACAGGCACCAATATTTATGCGCCCGCCGTCAAGGCCGCTCATGGCGAATTTAAACCCGTCCCCTTCACCGCCAACGCGGTTTGAGGCTGGGATACGGCAATCTTCAAAAATCACTTGGGCAGTGGGCTGTGCGTTCCAGCCCATTTTCTTTTCATTCGCGCCGAAGCTTAATCCCTTTGTGCCTTTCTCGACAACGAAACATGACACGCCGCGCGCGCCGTCATCTGAGGTACGGGCCATGACCACATAGATATCGCTCCACCCCGCGCCAGAGATAAATGTCTTCGTGCCATTTAAAATATAATCATCCCCATCTTTAACCGCCTTAGTCGAGAGCGACGCCGCATCAGAGCCGCTGCCCGGCTCGGTCAGGCAATAGCTCGCAATGAGTTCACCCGCCGTCAGGCGCGGGACATATTTCGCCCGCAAGTCATTATCGCCGTAACGGTCAATCATCCATGTGGCCATATTATGAATGGTCATCATCGCCGTATGGGACACATCCCCCGCCGCGAGCTGCTCGAAGACAAGGGCACTTTCAAGGCGCGGTAGAGCCGTTCCGCCGTGCTGCTCACTGGTGTAAATACCCAAAAAGCCAAGCTCAGCAGCCTTGGTAAAGACAGCGCGGTCAAGGAATTTTTCCTCATCCCATTTGGCGGAGTCCGGCGCAAGCTCAGCAGCGGCAAAGCCCCGCGCCATATCCTGTATCATGACCTGTTCTTCGGTGAGTTGAAAATCCATAGGGTTACATCCTGTTATAAGGTCGCCGTAAGCCGCTCTGTGCGGAGGGTTTTTAATTGATCGCTAAGCGCCTCTTTAAAGAAGGCATCGCAGCCAAGGCACATGTTTTTAACGGTTTTGCCTTTGCCGTCAATTTGTGATGATTTTTGGCGGAAAGTTGCTTTATCCCAGCCATAATCTGCGCCCATTTCATCGGGCGCGCCTCGGTTGAGCGCTTGAATAGCCGGTAGTTTCGCAACGCTTTCGAGAATTTGCGCCAAAGGCTCTTCGGTGAGATTACCTAGCGGTGCTTTGGTTTTCAGGCAGCAAGGGTAGATATTCCCATTGGGTTCAATAGAGATTTCAGACCCCGCCTGCCCAATATGCAAAAAATTTTTCCCGCCCGACCAACGGGTGCAAAAATTCACCTCATAAGAGGCGCCGCATAGCCCGTTAACAAAGGCGCGTCCACGCGGCCAAAGCTCCCCAATCCATAAATCTGGCTGCGCGCCAAAAAACAAAAATGTCGGATCGGTTTCAGATATTTTTTCATCTAAGTTCGGCGCTTTCAAACGGTCATCATTCTCCCCGCCAAGGGAGACTTCTTTGACCCCGCGAGAAGCCATCATGGCGCGTATTGCCGCCATGAATTTAAACTTACGCTCCCCTTTCATGCCGACATGATAATCATCAATCGAGGCAATGGCGATCGAGCGAACCCCGCGCGCGAGGCATTCATCGAGTATCTCTTCCGTGAGAATATCCCCCGTGGTTTGGATGGATATTTTCGGTAAATTTTCGCCGTATTTTGCGTGCAAAGCCTCAAGGGCGGGGTAAAAAAGCTCCTCGCGCACGCCGTCAATCAATAGCTCGCCGCCCGCCATCACTAAAAGCGTTTTCTCCCGCGCACCCGTCTCGCGGTTCAGCCATGCCAGGTCTTGAGGCAGATTATCAATCACCTTTTGATAGGCCGCAATCCCCTCCCCCACAACTTCGGAGAGGGCATCGCGCACATATGGCCGAAAGCGGTCATCATAACAATGCTTACACTTGCGGTGACACGCCCATGTCAGAACCCAATAGAGTGATTGCATAGCAGCTCCTTAGGCTATTTCTAAAACCGCGGGATAATGAACGCGCTGTCCTCGGTTTCGCCTTCAGGCCATCTTTGAGTCACGGTTTTGACTTTAGTATAAAACCTTAGGCCTTCCATGCCGTATTGATTAGCACTACCAAATGCAGAGCGTTTCCACCCGCCGAAGCTGTGATAGCTCACGGGGACGGGAATCGGCACATTAATCCCAACCATACCGACTTCGACGCGGTCTGCAAATTCACGGGCGGCGCGGCCATTTTGCGTGAAAATCGCCACGCCATTGCCATATTGATGCTCACTGGGCAGACGCACGGCGTCTTCGAATGTATCGGCACGGACAATTTGCAGCACAGGGCCGAAAATCTCGTCGTGATAAGTTTCCATATCCGGCGTGACATTATCAAGCAGGGTCGGCCCAACAAAAAATCCGTCTTCATGGCCTTGGAGTTTAAAGCCGCGGCCATCACGGAGAACCTTCGCGCCTTCTTTGACGGCCTTGTCGATATTGGCTTCGATGCTCTCTTTGTGTACTTGGGTGACGACAGGGCCGTAATCGGCGTCAGGATCAGTCGACGTGCCAAGGGTCATAGCGTCAATGGCAGGGAGCATTTTTTCAAGGAATTTCTCCGCCGTGCCTTCACCCACAGGGACAACAACGGGCAAGGCCATGCAGCGTTCCCCCGCCGAGCCGAAGGCTGCGCCGAGAATATCTTTCACCGCTTGGTCCATATTGGCGTCTGGCATGATAATGCCGTGATTTTTCGCCCCGCCCATACATTGCGCGCGTTTGCCGTTGGCCGTAGCACGTGAATAAACATATTGCGCAATATCAGAGCTGCCGACAAAGCTGACCGCTTTAATGGTCGGGTGATCGCAAATCGCGTCCACAATTTCTTTGTCGCCATTGATACATTGCAGCAGACCTTTGGGCCCGCCCGCCTCAAAGAATAATTCCGCCAGACGCATCGGTACAGACGGATCTTTTTCAGACGGCTTGAGGATGCAGGCATTACCTGTAGCAATCGCCATGCCGAACATCCACATGGGAATCATCGCCGGGAAGTTAAACGGGGTAATCCCCGCCACAACGCCCAAAGGCTTGCGCATGGAATAGACATCAATCTCTGGCCCTGCCCCGTAAGTATGCTCACCCTTTTGGCCGTGGGGAATACCGCAGGCAAATTCAATCACGTCAATACCGCGCATCACGTCACCCCGGCTATCAGCGAGGACTTTACCATGCTCGGAGGATAACATGGCCGCGAGGCTATCCATTTCCGCTTCGACGGCCTCTTTAAAGGCAAACATAACCCGGGACCGCTTTTGCGGGTTCATCTTCCCCCATTCAATTTGCGCGGCCGCTGCGGACGCTACGGCTGCATCTAGCTCTGATGGAGTCGCCATATTGACCTGCGCCTGAACCGCGCCCGTATTAGGGTCGAAAATATCCTTGCTGCGAGAAGAGCTCCCCGCAACCCGCGCCCCGTCAATAAAATGTCCGATCTGTTTCATGCTGCTCACCTTTATGCTTATGTGGGGATCTATAGCTTTCACTATCTCCTAAGGCGGCCTAATTCGCAATGGCTTAGATATTTAATCAGATATGTGAATAGCTCAAAAAAAGGGCCGAAGCCCTTTTACGAGCTATCGCCCTGACAAGTTATATATGCTCTATTCAGCCTCGACGGCCTTGTTTGTCATCGCATCTAAAGCGCCGGTCATTTTTTCAATTACCGCAGTATTTTTCGTAATCCCGTAGCGAGATTGCAGAGCGCTTGGCGCCGTATAGGTTAAAAAGGTTTTTCCCGCCTCATCCGTATAAGCTAGCGCTTTGAGGGGTAAATCCAGGCCCATTTGCGGGTTTTCAATCATCAACGGCGTCCCAAGCTTAGGATTACCGAAAATAATCAATTCACTCGCAGCCATATCAATTCCAACTTTTTTTGCCCCGGCGCTATGGCTTACACGGGTAAATATAGTGAGCCCTTTGGCGTTTAAGATATTTTCAAGACGGTCAATAGTTGTGACGGCATCATGGGCACTGGCTTTTTGAATAATCATATTATGTTCGCTATCATTAGCGGCGGCTGCGGCTTGCGGCGGCGATGATGGCCCGCTACAGGCCGATAAACATGTCAACGCGGCCACCGCACTATAAATTAACGGAGCAAAACGCTTAGTCATCATCATAGTCACCGCCTTTTCTCAGTCAACATTCACGAAAACAGGGCCTGTTTCAAGCCATAAACACTCAAGGTGCATAAAATTCTTCGTGAGCCTTAAATCCTTAATCCGTCACCTTAATCGGCGGGCGGTTATACCCCCAAATCGACGCCGCAGAGCGGATAAGTTCTGATTCTTCACTTTTATATTCTTTATCACTGACGGAAATCGCAATCATCGCCTCGTAAATATTTTCAACATGGACGTCATCTGTGAACCGTGACAAAGCGATCAAAATTGTCGTGTTTTTACGCTTACCTTCCAGTTTACGGGCAAAATCTTCTTCGTGCCGGCGAAACCACATCGTAATCTCTTCCGCCGAAAGCTCAGACAGTCCAAATAAGGGGAATAAGCTATTTGCCTGCATAACCAGCTCAGCAAGCTCTGGGTCGAGGACTTGGTTATCAATCACCACCGTAATGGCGAGCGGTTTTAAAATATCATCATGTGTAAATTTTTGTGATGACGCCGTATCGTTCATGCCCCTAAATCCTTTAATCTTACTCGCGCCCAGATATATGATACACGTTTATGAATTACATGCCAAGCGATTGATATATGTATAAAGAGGACTGTCACACAGCAATTTATCAAACTCACTCTTGCGCCTTTACGCGGGCTCAGGCACAGTCATCACTTCGGCCTTTATGAAAAGAGTGATAATCATCGACTAATCGGCGTCAAGAGAAACAAGACAGACTCATGAAACATCCATTATTTGGCCTCATAGGTGTTGCGGCCATTTTACTCTTTGCCGTTTTAATATCTCGCAACCGCAAAGCAATAAACTTACGAATTGTTCTCACCTGTTTTGGCCTACAAGTCGCCGTTGCTATTTTCGTTCTTTACACACAGATCGGTCAAAATTTCATTGATTTTCTCGCCGGTAAGGTCAACGGCTTTCTTAGCTATGCGGATGCTGGTATTAATATGATTTTTGGCGGCCTTGCGAGCGATGCTGTTGGGTTTAGCTTTTTTACCCGTGTTCTGCCGATCGTTATATTTTTTGCAGCCTTTATGGAAGTCGTTTATCATCTAAAAATCATGCAAAAAATTGTTTATTGGGGCGGACGCGGATTGCGGGCAATTACAGGAACGCGGCCCGTCGAAACTTTAAACGTAATTGCCAATATTTTTATTGGCCAGACTGAAGCCCCTCTCTCCCTTCGGCCATATCTACCCAAGCTAACGCAGGCGGAGCTTTTTGCGGTCATGGTATCAGGAATGGCCTCTATCGCGGGCACAGTTTTGGCCGGATATATATCAATGGGCATAGAAACAAAATATCTCTTGGCGGCCTGTTTCATGTCTGCACCGGGCGGGCTGTTAATGGCAAAACTTGTTATGCCCGACGATAAAGATGATCCCCATATCGACATGAATGAGATGATGATTAATGCAGATGAACAAACCCATATTAACCTCATTATGGCCGCTGGCGTCGGCGCACAAAACGGTGTCAAGCTCGCGGTTAATATTGGTGCTATGCTTTTAGCCTTTGTCTCACTGATTGCCGTTATGAACGGGTTATTAGGCTGGGGCGGAAACTGGCTCGGCTTAACAGATTTAACGGTTCAAAAAATCTTGGGATATATCTTTGCACCGGTGATGTGGCTGCTCAATGTTCCCAGTGATGAAATCTTGCTCGCAGGCGGACTGTTCGGTGAAAAAATCATCCTCAATGAATTTGTGGCCTATGCCAGCATGTCAGGTCTGCAAGCTGATATGTCTGCCCATACCATCATTGTCCTCACATTTGCACTCTGCGGCTTTGCCAATCTAAGCTCCATTGGTATTATACTCGGGGGTTTAGGGGCGCTGATACCAGAGCGCATGAATGATATTGCGAAAATGGGCCTCTTAGCTGTTGTGACAGCCTCGCTCGCGAATCTGATGAGTGCGGCGCTTGCGGGGATTCTATTTGGTCTATCCGGCGGAATAGCGTAAGGGGCGGTCTTCGGGAGAGGCTTATGTTAACATTATTTGAAATTGCCGCGCTGCTATTGGCGCTATCGGCGCTATTTTCATGGCTCAATGCAGCAATTTTTAAACTGCCTCATACGATTGGGCTTTTATCCATTGCTTTGATCGCCTCCCTATTGCTGATTGCCCTCGAAGCCATTGCGCCCAATTTAGGCCTTGCGGAAAGCCTCAGGTCGGCGGTCTCCCAAGTAGATTTCAACGAGACTGTTATGAAGGGCATGTTAGGGTTTTTACTCTTCGCCGGTGCGCTTCATGTGGATTTCACCCGCCTCAAAGACGCGAAATGGTCGATCGGAATTATGGCCAGTATTGGCGTGTTAATCTCGACCTTTATCATTGGCGGCGGGTTTTGGGCGGTTGCTAATCTTTTCGGTGTGCATCTTCCCTTTATTTGGGCGCTCGTCTTTGGCGCGCTCATTAGCCCCACCGACCCCGTAGCTGTACTCAGCATCTTAAAAACCGTGAGCATGCCCAAAGCTCTTGAAGCCAAAATAGCTGGAGAAAGCCTGTTTAATGACGGTGTCGGGGTTGTGGTCTTTACCATTATTGTCGCCATTGCCGTGGGCGCAGGCGGGCACGGCGCAGAACATGCGGCCGATCATGCCGCAAGCGCCATTGGCATTGCTCATATCGCCGAGCTATTCTTTCTCGAAGCCGGCGGCGGCGTGCTCCTCGGCGCGCTAACAGGTTGGATGGCCTACCGCGCTATGGCCATGATTGATGAACATGCGGTTGAAATTCTCATCACCCTTGGCATTGTCGCCGCCACTTATGCGGTGGCGATCAGGCTGCATTTATCTGGCCCCATTGCCGTAGTGATTACAGGGCTTATGATCGGAAATAAAGGCGTATCCTTTTCCATGAGCGAGCATACGAAGAGCCATTTATTTAGCTTTTGGGAAATGATCGACGAGATTTTAAATTCTGTTTTATTCTTACTGATCGGACTTGAAATTTTAGTCATTGGCTTCGCGCCAAGCTATGCGGGGATAACCTTGCTCGCGGTGCCGTTAGTGCTGCTCGCCCGTTTCACCGCCGTGTCCATACCGATTAAAGCCCTCAGCGCCTTTAAGGATTTCACCAAAGGCGCAATCCCTGTGCTGACATGGGGCGGCGTGCGCGGCGGCATATCCGTCGCCCTCGCCCTCTCCCTGCCCGATAATGAATATAAACCCCTGATCCTCACCGCCACTTACGGCGTCGTGATCTTCTCCATCATCGTCCAAGGCCTGACGGTGAAAAGCCTCGTGCAAAAAGTCGTTGATCCGAAATTATTATAGGTAGCTATCTTAAGAAATCGTCGTGATCTTTAGGGTGTCTGTGCGGCCTGGGCGGCCGAAGGGGATGCCGGCGGCGACGAGGACTTGGTCCCCTGATGTTTTGCCCATATGGGAAATGGCGACTTGTTCCGCCCGTAGGAGCATATCATTAAACCCGCTCGGGTCCTCAGTGACAAGGGCTTCAACCCCCCATGATAAGGCGAGCTGACTCGCGGTTTTTGCGCTGGGTGTGAGGCCCACGATGCGCGCGCGCGGGCGCTCCCGTGATATACGCCGCACGGTCGAGCCCGTTAGGGTATAGCCCAAGACCCCCGTACATTCGAGGGTTTCAACAATGGTGCGAATAGACTGACTTATGGCGTCCTCCGTGGTGGGTTTATGAGGCAAAGGATTCGCCCCAAGCCCGCTCCAATATTCAGGATCTGATTCGGCGCTTGATATAATACGGTCCATAATTGCCACCGCCGTTGCTGGATGGCGTCCCACAGCCGTTTCCGCACTGAGCATCACCGCATCTGTCCCTTGATAAATCGCTGTCGCGACATCAGATGCTTCGGCGCGGGTCGGGGTTGGAGAATCGATCATACTCTCAAGCATGTGAGTCGCGACAATTACGGGCTTTCCGAGGGCGCGGGCTTTGCGGATAATTTGGCGCTGCACCACGGGGACTTGCTCGAGGGGAAGCTCTACGCCCAAATCTCCGCGGGCGACCATGGCCGCATCAGCGGCATCAAGGATGGCGTCGAGTTGCTCGACGGCAGAGGGTTTTTCAATCTTCACAATAATGCCCGCTTGATCGCCAATAATCTTGCGCGCATCAATCACGTCTTGGGCGGTTTGCACAAAAGATAGCGCGATGAAGTCCACGCCTTCGCCTAAGACAAATTCCATATCAATACGGTCTTTTGCGGTCATGGCCGACATCGGCAGCACGGCGTCAATCACATTTAGCCCCTTGCGGTCTTTTAGCTCGCCGGGCACATCAACGCGGGCTTGGGCGCGAGTGCCGTCTACGGATAAAATCGTCACCATCAGCTTGCCGTCATCAAATTTAAGCCGTTGCTCAGGCGCGATGGCTTTAAACAGTTCCGGATGCTGCAGGCGGATAATCCCGTCCTCACCAAGCTCATCACTCAGTTCTAATGTCACCTCTTGGCCATAGGTCAGGGTAATCCCCCCGTCTTTAAACGGACCAACCCGCAGTTTCGGCCCTTGCATATCGGCAATAATCGAGAGGGAGCGGTCAGACTTCGCCTCCACCTCCCGCAGGGCTTTAATCACCTTGCGGTGACCGTCATGATCGCCGTGAGAGAAATTAAGCCGAAACGCATCAACCCCCACATCATGCAAAAGCGCAAGATTTGACGGCGCTGCACTGGCGGGGCCAACGGTTGCAACAATTTTGGCAAAACGATTTCTCATAGCAATCCCTTTATATCCAAATTAAAAATTCTTCGGATGCAAACAATATTATAAGTGTAAAGGAGCCTAGCGTTAAAATCACTTCCTTTTTAAAGAAATTATTAAGAAATTTTAGCTGGCTAAAGCTTTATTTTTATTTGCGGTTTTTGCTGTAAACTCCCCCGGCGTCACCCCATGCCAGCGTTTAAAGGCCCGGGTAAAAGCCGCTTGGTCATTATAACCCAAATCATGAGCAATTTGGGCGTAGCCAAGGCCTTCTGAGAACTTTTGCTCGCATAAATCTTGCCGAACATGATCTAAGAATGCCCGGTATTTTATACTCGTACGTTTTAATTTTTGCCGAAATTTATGCTCCGAAAGCCCAAAACTATCGGCAATAGATTGAAGATTTGTTCGTCCGCGCGCCATCTCGTCTTGGATCGTAACATATAAGGAGCGTTTAAAACTATCATGGGCATCTTGCTTATTCATAAGACTATCAAGCTTTGCTACCGCCTGCGCCTTACGGACAGGGTCATAAGTCGAAATCATGGCGGTCATACTCTCTTTAAAAAACTCAATCCGGTTATAGGGCTGGTTAAAATAAACTGGACATTGGAAGACTCTTTCATAGAGGGACATATCATCTGGAGCCTTATGCTGGAGGTAAACAGCTTTTAAATCATAAGCCGAGCTCCAAGTGAGCCAGCGAAAAGCCGTTCCATAAGCCCCAAAAATAAGCCCAAAAACATGGCGAACAGAGTCAAAATCATTAGAATATAGATCATAATCTAAATAATATCGTGGCTCGTCTCCATTTTCATCTGGTTCGCTAACGGAAGAAATACGCCCAAGCTTGACCGCCAGCGGTTGATAACGCGCGTTTAATGCCAAGACCTCGGTCAAATTTTGGCAATAACTATATATGTTTCCTGTGGTAGCAAAGTTTGAAATTCGAAATTCATATCCGACGCGCAGGCCAATTAACGGATCATTTAATGCCGCCTCTGCTGCATCAAAAACCTTGTTAAACTTTTGTGCTGTTATGCGTAAGGCCGGATCAGGTAGCGTGGCGGCTTTATCAACTCCTAAAATTTCAAAGGCGTTCGTTTTTGAATACCCAAAAGATTCCAGTATTTTTATCTGCGACGCAGCATAAGGCCACGACACAGTCATATGATTTTCACCCATGAAATTTACTACGTGTTCTCATATGCGCCCCTTCCTCTTCACACTTAACTAAGAGGATGAGGTCTAAAAAAACAAGCCAAAAAACAAAATGACAAGGCATTTTTCTTTAAAACGACAATAAATTTAGTGAATTTTTAGCTAGGTCAACGACATGGGGTACAAATTGGTTTATAAATGCATAGTTCGGGGCGCAATTATCATTTATAAACCATCCCCCTTACATATCGTTCGCTGATCCCTTTATGGACGTGTGTGTTTCTTATTTAAAGGCTCTGTGCAAAACACAGAGCCTTTATCTTTTAAAGTTTAAGCCTGAAACTTATAAACATTCAGACGGCGGAAGTCTAAGCGCCTGTCCGACTTTGATATTAAAGTCTTGATCGATATTATTAAGTGCTTGTACCGCGCTAACACTCGTACACTGCTGACGTGATAATGAATATACTGTATCACCGGATTTAACCACATAAGACCCGTTCAGACCTGTTTGGCTTTGCGGCCATAAAGGGGATTGCTGCGGCGTTGTTGCCTGAATAATAGGGCCCGTAGGCTGGGTATATACCGGCTGCTGCGGCGCTGAAATCACGTTCGGCTGGCTTTGCGCATATTGCGGCACAGATGCGCTGATAGAGCCAGACTGCCGTAAGGCTTCATAGCCGGGCGTACCCACCGTTCCAGATGAATAAACCTGCTCTGTCGGCGAAGCCACATAAGCGGCTTGTTCAATAGGCTGCACATAAGTCGGCGTTGACCGCTCGCTGCGAATAACTGTCCCCGGCGCATAAGCAGGTGTAATAACCGCCTGCTGCACAGGAGCCTGAACGGCAACGGGGTCGCAGCGTATTGTTTTATCACCAATACCATAACCTGCTATGCCGCCTGCTGCCGCGCCAATTAACGTGCCTTTTGTCCCGCCAATAACTTCTTTACCCGCAATCGCTCCAACTGTGCCGCCAAGGCCTGCGCCAATAACAGATCGGCGGCGTTCTTTATTCAGACATTCATGATTAACCCGCGTATAGCTAGCGGCGCTCCCAGACGGACTCGCCGCCTGATATACACGCGGCGCAGATGTATCTTGAACGCCGCTCGTATAGCGAACCGGCGCAGCTTGCAGATGACCATATGTTCGGCTATTTTGCGCTAAGACCTGCGGCGATTGCTGACCATAGGTTGAACTATATTTATAATTTGGATTTTCTTGTGCCGTCTCGCACGCAGCTAAGCTAAGCACCAAAGGTGTAATGAGTAATAAATGCCGTAAGACCATGTGAACCTCGAATTTTAATCTTCGGCACAATCTGAACAGATATGGCTAATATTATCTTAACAGCGCTTATTTCTCTTATCACGTTTATATGAGCTTCATGTGTCCTGCTGGGTAAAACCAAAGTCCAGATATAAATTTTAACGGCCCAACCATTGACCTCTTGGCAATCTGCGCTATCACGTTTTCCTCATTATATTCGCTAAAAGGACAGCCTTATGAGTATCACAACCAAACCCATTGAATATTTTGACGGATCACAGAAATGCATTGGTTATGTCGCTTGGGATGAAACTTATGATAACCCAAAGCCTTGCGTGCTTGTCAATCATGCATGGGGTGGGCGTGATAGTTTTGCCGAGGATAAAGCCATTCAAATGGCCGCTTTGGGCTATGTTGGCTTTGCTCTTGATAATTACGGTGATGCATCCTTACCGGAAAGCGATGAAGACCGCGGCGCGGCTATGGGCGCGCTTACGGATGACCGTAAGGTTCTACTTAAACGCCTAAAAGCCGGATACAAGGCCGCCGCAGACCTGCCTATGATCGATGAGACCCATATGGCCGCGATTGGCTATTGCTTTGGTGGGCTGTGCACGCTTGATATGATGCGGGCTGGGCTTGACATAAAAGCCGCCATTTCTTTTCATGGCCTTTTAGGCGCGCCGAACTACCCCACAAAAAAGATCAAGGGGAAATTACTCATCGCACATGGTTGGGATGACCCTATGGCGCCGCCGGCTCATGTAACCGCCCTCGGGGAAGAACTCACGAAAGCAAAATGTGACTGGCAACTTCATGCTTATGGGCAAACGACCCATGCCTTTACCAACCCTGGTGCCCCCGGAAATAACACCTTGGCCTATAACCCAGATGCGGAGCGTCGGTCTTGGCTGAATATGACGGACTTACTTGATGAAGTCTTTAAACTTCATGGTGTAAATACGGCCTAAAATATTAACAAAAGGCGCAGCTATGACCGTGCCTTTTTACACCCATCTAAATAACGCGTATAATTATTGGCTCGAGGCCTTGAATTTCACCGCAGAGCTCATCGCCAATAATAGCTGGGCCAACGCCTTTAGGTGTGCCGGTAAATATAAGATCCCCCGGCTGAAGGTCCATGTCATTAGTGAGGCGTGTGATAATCTCATCAATGGACCAAATCATATCACTGATCCGTCCCGATTGCATAATTTCACCGTTTTTGCGTAAAATAATTTGCGCAGATTGAATATCTATATTTTCCGCCCGTGTAATTTTTGAACAGGGTGCAGATTGCCGAAAGTTTTTTGCTCGGTCCCACGGGGCCCCCATTCTTTTTGCTTCGCTTTGAATATCACGCCGGGTGAGATCTATACCGGCTGCATATCCAAAAATGCCGTCCGGCCCAATAGCAACCACAAGCTCAATTTCATAATGAAGGTTATCTGTATTGGGCGGAAATAGAATATCCGTACCGCTCGGCACTAAAGTCTCGGCGGCTTTTGTGAAAAATATAGGCTGGCTGCGGGCTATGTCTCCGCCCATTTCTTTCACATGGCCTTCGTAATTCTTACCAATACAATATACACGGCGAACAGGAAATTTAGCCCTTTCTCCAGAAATTGCGAGGCTTACAGACTCTGGGGGTGGAAAGGCATATGTCATATATTGCTCAATAAAGTTGAGTGTCATTCATAAACCAAAGCCTTGGTCTAGTTTTATAAAGATTAAGAGGGTAGCTCAATCATATCAAGCCTTTAAACATGG
Organism: uncultured Caulobacterales bacterium; assembly: GCA_937928165.1. Taxonomy (GTDB): domain Bacteria; phylum Pseudomonadota; class Alphaproteobacteria; order Caulobacterales; family Maricaulaceae; genus CALFVT01. The sequence goes on along the minus strand of CALFVT010000005.1, from coordinate 39,158 downwards.
CAAAACTTATTCATGTCTAAACTCATTCACGAATAATTAAATACGTTTTTCCATTACTGTATCAAATTATGACTTAAAATCGTTTTGCACCAATATGTTAAGCCCTAATTAATTATGCTGCGGGCTTTTGATTGAGTTAAGAATATTGGTCTGTTATCGCTTTGGAAAAATATATTGCTGGGAAGTCATGATACAAATTTTTAAAAAACTATGGAGTAATGAGGATGGCAATTTTGGCATTCTTGGCGCAATCGGAACCTCTGCTATTTTAGCAACGACAGCGCTCGCCGTCGATAGCTCTTCACTTTACAACAGCAAAGCATCTGTTCAATCGGCCCTTGACGCCGCAACATTAGCCGCATCTTACGGTACCCCTGACGAATACAACGCAGTTGCAACAGAGGTATTCGACCAAGCCCTGGGCATTGATAGGCTTAAAAACCGCAATATTAATGTGACCCGCGACGGTGACTTTCTTGTTGGAACGGCGACCGGAACAGCCAGCGCCTTTTTTGGCGGCGTTTTAATGCCTGAAACTGTTAATATCGGTGCCTTCACAAAGGTCGGTTTCAGCCGTAAACTTGGCGGGGAAACGGATGAGACCGAGGAATCAGGTGCTTTTGCTTGTATTATTTCGCTTAAACAAAATAACCGCGGATTAACCCTAAATAGCGGTGCACAAATTAATGCACCGGGCTGTGAAGTCCATGTTCATGCACAACGTAACGGCGTAACCTATAATAACGGCGTAAGATTAGATATTTCAAAACTCTGTATCAGCGGATCAAATTTCGGGCCTAATAATGGCCGCTTGCCGCAAGAAAAATTTGAGCTTAACTGCGATGCTGCGCCCGACCCTTATGTCGATGCATATCCCGAATATAACGCCGCTGGTTGCGATTATAACCACTTTAACCCAGATAGCCTTGGCCGTAGAAATAATCGCCGCAAGATGAAGCCTGGCGTTTACTGCGGCCACGCAAATTTCAATAGTGGTAAAGGTACATTTGAAATGGAACCCGGCGTATATGTCATTAAAAACGGCGGCTGGAATGTCAACGGCGGTAATCAGCTGAAAGGTGAAGGCGTCACATTTTATTATGAAGACAGAAGCGTCATACAGTTTAATAGCGGCGCATCTTTAGACATTTCTGCGCCGACTTCTGGGGATTACGAAAATTTCGTTATGATACAAAAACCAGGTCTTCGCTCTGGAAACCGTTTTATTTTAAACGGCGGGAATCATATGACTATGACAGGTATTATTCATTTACCAACTCGTGATGTGACTCTAAATAGCGGATCACGCAATACATCAACCGCCCTCATTGCCCGGGAGATTATTATCAATAGCGGTGCCCGTCTTAATATCACGCCAGAAAGCTATTTCCCAAGAGCTTCACAAGACACTGACAGCCCTCAAACGGGACAAGGAAGCGGAAGCGGGACAAGCGATGGAGATAATTCAGACCTTGTTCGCGTCGCCAGTTCTGAGGGCGTCCCCTATATCGTAAGATAAATTATATTTCAATATCAAGCTTTCGTCTTAAATTCATTCACGGCCTAAGTCTTTGTTATAAAAGTTTTTCAACCCAACTTTCCCGCCCATTAAATTTTTAATGGGCGGCTTTTTTTATTTAAGAATCATATACCGAATATGAACACATATAATTATTGATAGAGGCCCGTTCCCCAAACCTGTGAGAACGGTTTTGAATGTCCGCAAGGCTGCACAATCATAACATGATCGCGGGTTAGTTCACGCGGATTATCAACACCACAGCTATGGGCGATCATTTCAACTTCTTTACGCAAAGTTTTACAATAATTCATCACCCGAACCGCTTTATTTTCAGGGTTAAGACCATGTTGCAAACGCTTATTATGGGTTGTTATACCTGTTGGGCAAGTATTTTGATTACATTTAAGCGCCTGAATACAGCCGAGTGCAAACATAAATCCACGCGCTGAGTTAACAAAGTCCGCCCCAACACAAAAGGCCCAAGCCACTTCTGCGGGGGTTAAAAGTTTTCCAGCGCAAATCAGTATAATTCGCTCTCTTAACCCTTCCCTGCGCAGTAAATCATCCACCGCAGGTAGGCTTTCACGAATTGTCAGGCCCATATTATCAATCAGCGGCATAGGCGCAGCGCCGGTGCCGCCGTCCCCGCCATCAATAGCCATATAATCAGGAGCGCTTTGAGCCCCCCGGGCTTTAATCGCGGCAATTAACTCTTTAACAGGCGCCATATTACCAACGACAAATTTAATCCCAACCGGACGCCCAGACGCTTCGCGGACTTTATGAATAAGATCCAAAAGCTCCTCAGGACTTGATGCATCCACATGACGGTTTGGTGAAATTGCCGCATCACCAATGTTAATCCCGCGAATCTCTGCAATCTCGGCGGTAACTTTATCCGCAGGTAAAATTCCCCCCTTCCCCGGTTTTGCCCCTTGAGAAATCTTAAGCTCGATCATCTTAATATTTGGGTTTTCACAAATCTTTTTAAGTTTATCGACGTTTAAAGTCGCATCTTCATTGCGCGCACCAAATTTAGCCGTTCCTAATTGATAGACAAGGTCGCACTCTCCTTCGAGATGGTAAGGAGAAACCCCGCCTTCCCCTGTATTCAGCCAGCAATCTGCAAGCTTCGCCCCTTTTGATAGAGCCCGAACAGCCGGTTTAGACAAAGCTCCATAGCTCATAGCGGAAATGTTAAAAAAACTTTTAGGGCTATAAGGATATTTCGCATCCGGCCCGATAATAAAATCTGGTTTATGGCAATGCTCCCCGTCTAGCTTTGGAAACATACCATTAGCAAAAATCGCCGCGCCAGTGGTTAATGAGCGCGTAGAGCCAAACGGCACTGTTTCCGTACCATGATCTGACACATGATTAATCCAATCACGCTCCGCGCGGTTAAAGGGCATTTCTTCACGGTCCATCGCAAAGAAATATTGGCGGAAAAACTCACCAAGGGCTGTAAACAGGCTTCGGAAGCGGCCAATCACAGGGTAGTTTCTGCGCACAGCATCTTTAGTCTGGGTGATATCAATCAAGAATAAGACACCCAAAATTGCAACAATAATACCAATCACTAATAAAAACATAAAGGATAGAATTTGTAAGCCCGTCCAGGCTGTCGTATCAGTTATTAAAAACACAAAAACTCCATTCGTTTATAAAAAAACATTCTTTGACTATGCCGCAGCTTTACGGCACCTACAAGCTATAAACAATTAACTCTCATAAAAAGAGCGCAGATTATAAAATATTTTTTTGGAATTATTGGGTTTGTTTTTTTGGTCTTCATGGGCTTGATTGCCTATGGATCAATTTTACCGCAAACATTTGTTTTCGAGCAATCAACGCCCATATCCTCAGAGACCCATATTATTTATGATGATATCGTTGATTTAAATAATATGCGCATGTGGGGCCCTTATTTATCAGGCCTCTCATTTGATGATACCGCCATTACCGGCGCTGAACAGGGCAGCGGCCAAATCATAAGTTGGCGCAATGCAGACGCGCCTTTTGCTATAGGCACACAACATGTCTTGGCGGTAACACCAACATATTTTGTGCAGAGCCGGTTTTCAAGCCCGCCTTATGAAGGTAGTATTATCTATGCTTTAAATGAGAGCCTGCCGGGGGAGGATGCAACCGTTCTTTTTCGTCTTGATATTGATAGCGGTGAGTTTCCCTTTTTCAACCGAGTTAAGCTCAGGCTAAAAGAAGAGGCAATAAATGCCGAATTATCAAGAGCTTTAAGACGGCTTAAAACCATTTCTGAGCAAAAATAATAGGCCGTTACAGCCTATTAAAACCGCGCCTTATAAATAACGCATAATGTTTAAACTAAACGCCATTACCTGTTAAAAGGTCACATCCAAACCGACATAAATAAGCCGTCCGCGCGGATCATGAACTTTGGAATCAAATCCACCATTGGTAAAGACTTGCGGTGGGTCTTGGTCAAATGCATTAATCACGCCGAGAGTTAAGACCGTATCTTTGACCAAAGAGTTTGAAAAATAATCGCCGATGTTAAGGGCGTAACGGGCATCAACCGTAAAGTGAGAATCAATATTAATATTGTCATTTTGATCGTCTTCATAACTATCAATAAACCGTCCGAAAACATCTAGGCGGTGCGCATCTTTGGACCAATTAAAGCCTGTGTTAAAGCGAAGCTCCGGAACGGAGGTTCCGAAATTATTAAAATTACGGCTTCCAGCCCCTGAAATCTCGCCGGCTTGCGGGTCATCAAGATCATATTCAAATACATAAGTCCCTTGAATAAAGGGAGCAAATGTTCCGAAATCGCTATCCCATGTATAATTCAAGCCAAAGTCTATACCGCTTGTTTGCACAGAGCCCGCATTAACAAAATTTGTATTAATTTGCGTAATCGCCCCGCCAGCACTACGGATAATCCGCGCCGGGTCATTCGGGTCTGCATTCACAACAGCTTGCGGGTTTTCGGCCGTAATAACATTCGTGAAATCGAAGTTATAAACATCAAGGTCAATGTTTAAACCATCAACCGGACGAAAGGTCAGGCCGATATTAAAGGCCTCGGATTGCTCTGGCGATAGAGCCTGCGCACCAGAGGCTTGTCCGCCAGCTGAGCTTGGGCCAAATGTTCGCGCCGCCGCAAAGGCCGTACCGCCGAGCGGATCATTAACTTGGCTTAAAATCGTTTGCTGGCTGAATTGCTGCGACACAGACGGCGCACGGAAAGACGTTGAATAAGAACCGCGAAGAGAGACATAATCCGCAGGACGATATAAAAACGCAATTTTTGGATCAAGCGTGTCCCCAACCCCGCTACCGTAATCTTCATAACGCAATGCGCCTTGTAGCTCAAATTGATCCGATAGCGGCAAAGCCACTTCAGCGAACAAGGCAATCACGTCTTGATCCCCATCAAAATCTTGCTCCCCGATAAGGAAACCAAAATTATCCGCTTGGGAATTGGCGTCAAATTCACCAGAATAATCTTCGCTGCGATATTGGAAACCCACCGCAATCGCCGCGTCACTATTGCCAATCGGTGTTGTCACCACTGCATCAAAAACCTGTAGCTCAGAGGTTAGATCTCTAACCTGCGTACCAATAATAAAATCAAGAATGTCCGGTGAATTGGGCGCTGTTGTGAAAGATGTGGAAAAGGGGTTGAAAAACCCTGACGGCCCGCCAATGCTAGCGCAGCTCCCTGCAAGTGCGCAGCGAAACTCATTGACCAAAGTATCTTCGGTAAAAATCACATGGTTATTTTCGGCTTGGGTATAAGACAACCGCCAATCTGCGCCGCTATCGCCGAAATCACCTTCAAGCTGGGTTGAGAAACGCCATGTTTCCGATTCGGTTAGATTAGGCGAAACTTCGCCGCCATTCCCAATCGCTCGCCCAAAAAAGGCAACTGCTGGGGTACCAAGGGCGGATAATTGCGGAAAAAAATTTGGGTTTGTGGCCGGAACAACCGCTGTTTGTAAAAACGGAAATGTCGGTGAATTGCCCCGCACGGCCTCATTATCTGCATAGGAAAACTCACCGCGCCAGCGAATATTTTCGGTCACATCAAAATCCGCTTGTAGATAGCCCGTAAACCGCTCTTCTTCTGCGATTAAGTTAAAAAACTCACCAAAATCAAAGCCGCAAGCCCCCACATCAAGGGGTAACCCAAGCGCTGCGCCGGGGACAAAGTCTGGTAAAGCCCCAATGCCCTGGCGCGTGCCGCCATTTGCCTCACAGCCTGGATCAATCAACGGCGTACCCGAAGCCGGCCCGGCTACAGGGAAAAATGTGCCGGGATTACCCAACGCCGACGTATCATCTTGCGGGCGTGATAAACGCCGCTCCGCCGTTGTCAAAGGGGTACGGTCTGTGTAGCTAACGGCCGCCAGAATATTTCCGCGCTCAAAATTCTTACCCGCTAAGGCTTGCAGCAATATCTCATCCGAGGAGCCTTCACCCGCAATAGTTTGGTATTGCGCGGATAAACGTAGGCCATCAAAGTTATCATAAGTCGTAAAATTAGCGACCCCTGCCACCGCATCGGAGCCGTAAATCGCTGAGGCCCCATCTTTTAAAATTTCAAGATTTTCAACAGCAATCAGCGGCACAAGAGAGGCCGTGTCAACAAAATTAAATCCCGCATTCGTCACAGCGCCCGATAAGACTTGGCGGCGCCCATTAAGTAATACTAAGGTTGATTGCACCCCAAGGCCGCGCAGATTAATATTTGATGTCCCCGTCGTCCCGCTTTGAGTAAAGGCATCGGGGTTATTTTCCGCGCCTGTATTAATCGTCAAAGTTTGGGTTAAATCTGCAATGCTTTTTGCGCCAACAGAATCAATTTCAGCGGCGTCAAAAGATACAACCGGAGAGGATCTATCCGCCTGAACTTGGCGCTTAATCAACGTCCCAACGGTGATGACCTCATCTGTATCTTGCCCATAAGCCGTGCCCGCAAGGCCGCCTGTCACCAAGGCTGTTGTTAAAGCCATGGAGGCCCGTAGCGCATGTGTAGTATGTTTCATTATAAGTCCCTTTTTTGCCGCTTTAAACCTGATGAAGCCATATTGAAAAAGCTATCATGTCAAAGCCTGCCCTCTTCATAAGTCGAAATAGGTATTTGCCACGGCAGCAAAGGATTCGCTAATATTCTTTTTAAGCCATTACAGACATATATTGCTTTACAATATGGCTGTGATATTTCAGTCACAAATTCAGCATTCCCGAACGGCGCAGTTTTCTTTTTACCGCTCACGCCCAACAAGGCCTAATAATAGTTTATGACCGACACATCATCATATCCGGAGCGCTCCGGCGGCGCTACTTTTCAAGAGCAGATTCAGCGTGATAAACATCAACGCGGTAAATCATCCAGCCTGCGTCCCCTTACACAATTATGGCCTTTCGTTATCCGCTACCCGGCGCGGCTCACTTTATTTATCTTGTTTCTCGCCCTTTCTGCCATGGCGACACTGCTCCTGCCAAACCTGTTAAAACTAATTATTGACTGCGGCTTTGGGGATAGCACAACCCAGTTTTGTAGCCGTATATCCAGCAATAAAGCGGAAGGGCTTACGCCTTATTTCAAACTGGCCTTTGTCTTTGTATTAATGTTTTCAACCTTTGGCAGCTTGCGCTATTATTTCATTACCTCCCTGGGACAGCGGGTTGTTGCCGATATTCGCCAAGCGGTTTACAGCAATGTTATCACGCAAAGCCAAAGCTATTTTGCGCGGCTTCGTACTGGGGAAGTGCTTTCGCGGTTGACGACAGATACAACACTTGTTGAAACCGTGATGACGGGCTCAATCTCCTTTGCTCTGCGCACCATTGTCACCTCTATTGGCGCAATATTGCTGATGTTCTTCTTTAGTTGGCAGCTTGCCTTGATGGTGATTGCCATTGGCCCGGCGATTATTATTCCAGCCGTCATTATTGGCCGCAAGCTCAAAGCGCTCTCCCGGCGCGGGCAAGATGATTTGGCGGGCGCATCGGGACAAGCCAGTGAAGCCCTGAATCAAATCCAAGTGGTTCAATCTTTCACCCGCGAAGGTTTCGAGGCCGAGCGCTTTAATAGCGTGATTGAGCAATCTTATGCGACCCAGGAAAACCGCATTAAAATGCAAACCCTGTTGACCATGATTATCTTCTTTCTTGCTATGGGCGGGATTACCGCAATTTTATGGTATGGCGCGATTTCCGTCAGCCAAGGGCGGCTATCGGGCGGGGATATTGGCGCTTTTACCATATGCGCCATCATTGCCGTATCCGGCGGCAGCGCCCTAACGGAATCATGGTCTAATCTCATGCGCGCCGCCGGAGCCTCTGACCGGCTCGTTGAGCTTTTAAAGGCGGAACCAACCATTAAAGATAGCCCAAATGCCAAAGCCCTTAACAAAGCCAAAGGCATCATTACGTTTAAAAATATCCAATTTAGCTATCCACAAAGGGAAAGCCTCACGGCCCTTGATAACATAAGCTTTAACGTCTCTCCCGGCGAAACCGTCGCTTTAGTGGGGCCGTCAGGAGCGGGGAAATCAACAATATTTCAGCTCCTTATGCGGTTTTATGATAGCGCGGCGGGGGAGATTTCCCTCGACGGCACAAAGATACAAGACATCAAACTTAAAGACCTACGGGCGCAATTCGCTATTGTCTCCCAAATGACAGCTTTGTTCTCCGGCACGGCGCAGGATAATATCGCCTATGGCCGCCCAAATGCGGGCCTTGAGGAGGTCATCACCGCCGCTAAACTCGCCAATGCCCATGAGTTTATCTCCGAGCTTCCGGATGGTTATAACACCGACTTGGGCGACCGTAGCCTCACCCTCTCCGGCGGCCAGCGCCAACGTATTGCCATTGCCCGCGCAATCTTAACGGACGCACCAATCTTGCTGCTCGATGAAGCCACGAGCGCCCTTGACGCCGAAAGTGAGCGCTTGGTACAAACGGCCCTCGACCAGCTCTCCCAAAACCGCACCACACTTGTGATTGCACATAGGCTCGCGACCATCCGTAAAGCTGACCGCATTATCGTGATGGATAAGGGGCAGATTATCGCTATGGGCACCCATAAAGAGCTTCGCGCTCAAGGGGGACTTTACGCCGACCTCGCAGCCCTGCAATTTACTTAATTACCGCAGAGACAGCCTTATCAGGAGTTTGTGGTTTAAGGCGAATATGCACTTCATTACGGCGGAACGGCCCCGGCACCATGGGCGCATCATAAAAGGCATAATAGGGTACGCCCAGTGTCTCCAGTTCTGCCTTTGCGGCATAATCCAAAATCTGTTTACGTCGTTTCGCCAGTGACTTGGCGCCCGCCCGTCCATTAAACCGCAAGGAGATCGTTCGAACTGGTTCTGTTTCGCGAATGCGTATCTCCGCATTATTTGGACGCGGGAGATTATCTTTATTAAATTTGGACGGCATCATGAAATTAACAACCCACTGACCGTCCGCTTGCGGCGTTTGCACCACGGGGGCCGTCATTTTAATAGAGGTCTTTGTTTCATTTCCGCCAAAGATAAAGCCCGCCAATTTACGAAAAGCCGCCCCAGCCGCCTCACCTCTTTTGCCAGGCACTGTCACTTCAGCAATCACTAAAGAGGGATAATCCCGAATTTCAATTCCGCCGCCGGAGCTTTCAACCACCACATAATCCGACAGTTCCGCCGCGTGAGAGCTCAGCGGCATCAGCCCTGTCCATAAGACAGCGCAAAAGGCCAAAATAGTCTTAAAAATCTTACGCTGCATCGCCCTATACCTTTGCCTATAAACATCCTGCTCATGGATTATATACGCAAAAGGGGGCTGTTGGGTTTACCGCAAGGGTAAACCCGCCAAAATATCTTAGCCGTTCATCGCCTCGGCTTTGCGAGATTCTTTCTTGCGCTCATGCTCTAACAGGAAGCGCTTGCGGATACGGATGGATTCTGGCGTGACTTCAACGAGTTCATCATCATTGATAAATTCCAGCGCATATTCTAGCGTCACATCAATCGGCGGCACCAAGACATTGGCTTCATCCGTGCCCGAGGCCCGCACATTGGTGAGCTGTTTGCCCTTTAGCGGGTTGACCACCAAATCATTATCACGGGCATTAATCCCGATCACCATGCCTTCATAAACCTCTGTGGCATGGCCGATAAACATACGTCCACGCTCTTGCAGGTTCCATAGCGCATAGGTCAAAGCCTTGCCGCTATCTTTGGAAACAAGTACGCCTTTTTGGCGGCGGCCAATGCCCGCTTTAGTGCGCGGGGCATAGCGGTCAAAATTATGATACATCAAGCCCGTTCCCGATGTCAGAGTCAGAAACTCCGAACGAAAGCCGATCAGCCCGCGCGTCGGAATATCATAATCAAGGCGCACGCGGCCTTTACCGTCCGGGACAATATCTTTGACATTACCCTTACGCTCTCCGAGTTTTTCCATAATCTTGCCTTGGTGTTCTTCTTCAAGGTCAACGGTCATAGTCTCCCACGGCTCACACAGCTCGCCGTCTATGGTCTTATTAATCACCTGCGGGCGCGAAATCGCCAGTTCATAGCCTTCTCGGCGCATGTTTTCGATCAGGATGGACAAATGCAGCTCCCCGCGGCCCGACACGCGGAATTTATCCGCGTCATCAAGCTGCTCCACCCGCAAGGCAACATTGTGAATCAGCTCTTTATCCAGGCGGTCTTTGATATTACGGGAGGTGACATATTTCCCCTCACGGCCTGCAAATGGGCTATCATTGACTTGGAAGGTCATAGAAATTGTCGGCTCATCCACGGTCAAAGGCGGCAAGCGGTCAATATTATCAGGATCGCAAATCATGTCGGAAATTCCGAGCTTATCAATCCCCGTAAAGCAGCAAATATCCCCCGCAGACACCGCGTCCATCTCGACCCGTTCAAGGCCCATAAAGCCGTAGATTTGCAAGATTTTCGCCTTGCGGTCTTTGCCGTCAGGTGCAGCGACCACAACCGCTTGGTTCTTTTTCATTGTGCCGCGCACCACCCGGCCAATACCGATCACACCGGTATAGCTATTATAATCTAGCGCCGAGACTTGCAGCTGTAGCGGCGCATCAGGGTCAACACTTGGCACGGGCGCATGTTTGACAATGGTTTCAAACAATGGCGTCATATCGCTGCCCTCTGTGTCCACATCCATCGCCGCCCAGCCGTTCAGGCCAGAGGCATAAACCACGGGGAAGTCAAGCTGCTCATCTGTGGCGTTCAGGCGAGCGAATAAATCAAAAGTCTGGTCAACGGCCCAATCCGGGCGCGCACCATTACGGTCAACCTTATTGACTACCACAATCGGCTTAAGCCCTTGGGCAAGAGCTTTTTTGGTGACAAAAGTCGTTTGCGGCATCGGCCCTTCAACGGCGTCCACCAAAAGCACGACCGAGTCGACCATCGATAAAACCCGCTCAACCTCGCCGCCAAAATCCGCATGGCCCGGTGTGTCGACGATATTAATCCGCCACTGGGTGTCATCGGGTGCCGTCCAGCCAATGGCGGTGTTTTTCGCCAAAATCGTAATGCCGCGTTCTTTTTCAATATCACCGCTATCCATGACCCGTTCGGCCTGCTCGCCGCGCTCTTCAAGGGTTCCCGATTGGCGCAAGAGTTGATCGACCAAGGTAGTTTTTCCGTGGTCAACATGGGCAACGATTGCGACATTGCGCAAGGTGTCGATGTAGCTTGTCATAAGAATATCCAGCATTTCAAGCGCGCCTTAACATCACGCGCATAATCCGCGTCCCCTTAGCGGTTTTCCCGCAAATGTCCAGAGGGTATATCCCCGAGTATATCAGGGGGTATATCAGGGGGTATATCGGGGGGGTATCTCCAACATGTATTTAAGAACCATACACAGACATGCAGATATACTCACCGCCCGCATTGACGCGCAGTTTGGACAAGCATAGCGGCATCCGAGCGAGGGTTACCTATTATCTTTTGTTTTACGCTTCGGATGCTCCAAGACACTTTGCTTGGAGCGCCGCCATAAAGTCGGCGTCCATGTTACAGACGCGCCGGACCGTAATGGCTGGACCTTCTGGCATTTCCATACCCCGCAAGGCCCAACACAAATTGACGCCCTTCGCAGTATCATCCGCCAAGAAATGGCCGTTGTGGGATAGCCAATCGCAGCATTATAGCATGATTACGCCGGCCTATGATTATTCATGTGCCGGCCTTTTTATATGCACCCAGCACAAAGTTTCCTGCAGCCCTTTAAGGCGCAAGGTGTGGACATGCACAGCGGAGCCGCAAGCGATGGCGACCAAATCTTTGTTTCTTTACGCGAGCAGCTACCAAGCGGCACTTTGCCGCCTAGCCGTTTAAGACAGAGCCTTAAACGCCGCCATGCAGCCAGGTTTTTCGCAGTCCCCGGACAGTGATGGATCTAGACGATCTCAGCCTTTTACTCTGAAAAGACCGCTCTTACCGCCCTCGCGGCAAAAGACAGGAAGTACGGCGGGACAGCTTTTGCGTTACCAAAAGCCGCGGTCCGCTCTGACTATTCCGCCACAATGAAGCTAACGTGCACATCATCGTCCTCATGACAGAACAGGAGGAGTTTATCATAGGTTTGGGCGGCGTGGATAAGTTTTGTTTGTGTCGTCATTATGGCCTGACATCGTCAGAGTCGGAAGGTCGAGAGATGAAGCGCGAACCTTTTCGGACCGGAACGCTGTTCCGTACGGAATGATAGAGTCATAAATGATAATGCGGGAATAAACGAAAGAGACCCCGGCTTTCGCCGGGGTGAGCGGAAAGGGGGGAAAAGCGGAGTTAGATGCGTATTGGTTTTATGAGATAGGCATTAGTTTCCACCCGTCTATTCCAGCGAAAGCCGGAATCTCTGGCACCAAGCTAGATTGCTAGAATTTCCGCATGAGCGGGAATGCACGGAGGTTGTTGTGAAAACTAACGGCCTAATTACTTATCCGTCTATTCCGGCAGAAATAGAAATCCAAAGAGATAAGCAAAACGGGAAAGATTCCCGCCGGAGTTTATCCCTGTGAAAATAGGGGCGGGACTGCACGGGATAAACCAATTTAACGTCAATATCCGTCCATTCCCGCGAAAGCGGGAATCTCTGGCACCGAGCTAGATGGCTAGGATTCCCGCATGCGCGGGAATGTACGGAGGTTGTTGTGAAAACTAACGGCCTAATTACTTATCCGTTTATTCCGGCGAAAGCCGGAATCTCTTTAATTAAATACAAGCTTACACGGCTAAACGTAAGTACAGCTTTTTAACTTAAAAATTCTCCTCAACGGGTTGTCCGTCCTTTTTATAAACCACGCCGTCTTTGACGACCATGTCGACGTTTTGGAATAGAGCCGGATATTTCAAGGCATCACCTTTAATGGCAATAATATCGGCGAAACGGCCGGGCCGGAGCGTGCCCCATTGATCTTCAACCTCCATAAGCTTTGATGGCCAATAGGTTGCCGCTTGGATCGTTTCCATCACCGGTACGCCCATCACCCGCGTCCAGACATCAATTTCATGCCAAGTCGATTGGCAATGAAATTTAAGTGGAATGCCGCTATCGGTACCGATTAACAGCACCACCCCCGCCTCGCGGAGTTGGGAGAATTTACGCTTTAATGTCGGCTTACGTTTCGGAGTGAGCTGGAAATAATCAAGGCGGTTAGGGTGTTGGATTGAGGCTTTGATATCCGCAATCGTGTCGGGCTTAAGCCCCCGATGCCAGCAATCACTATCCACCGCTTCAGGATTATCGCGGGTTTCTTCGAAATTCCACAGCCCCTCGACGGTAGGCGTCCAGTAAAGCGGCCCGCCTGCAATACGCCCCTTAGCGGTGCGCTCTTTAAGTTTTTCCATAATATCCGCCGGATATTCCGGCGCAGTCGTTAATCCTGTATGTTCGAAATTATCAATCCCCACCTCAAGACCAATACGGATTTCATCGGGCTTATGGGAATGCCCCACCACTTTAAGGCCCTGTTTATGGGCCTCATCAACTACGGCCTCGACCTCACTACGGGCCATCACGTCTTGGTCGATCAGTTTAATCACATCCACGCCTGCATTCGCCAAGCGGCGGACTTTGGCGCGGCCGTCGGCGGCACTATTGACACCCCACCGAAAGGCTTCGGTTCCGGGATAAGCTTGGTCTTGAATAAAGGGCCCGGAGACAAACAAGCGCGGGCCGGCAATTTCCCCATTACTAATCCGGCGCTTCACAGAAATGCTGTCTTCCAGCGGCGCGCCTAAATCCCGCGCCGTGGTGACGCCCGCCAGCAAGAGCTGCTCAGCGGAGGCGGGCATGATCTCACTACTTAAACGGTCGACATAGGTTTTATCCCAATGTTTATAATTACTATGGCCATTAAGCATAAGATGGGCGTGCATTTCCCATAGCCCCGGCATAACGGTCATGGCTTCGGTTGAGATCACCTCATAATCATCCGGAATGGTGAGCTTACCTTCCTCGCCGATATCAACGATTTTATTGCCGTCGATTAAAACCACGCTATCATAAATCGGCGCGCCGCCCAGCCCGTCTACGAGGGTGCCGCCGACAAGGGCTTTCTTAGCGGCATAGACCTTATCACTCGCTTGGGCATGGGCTGAATAGAAACTGCCAAAACTCAAGGCCGTACAAGCTGCCGCGCATAATAAATTTCTGAATAATTTCGCCGTCATGAGCCCTCCTCGAGGTCTGTATATTTTCAGAGATTAAATCACATGCATAGCCCTTTGGCTATTCACTAAGGCGTTAAGATCACATTTTATGCAAAATCAACCGATTTCCCCAAAGGCAATTCGCGGATGCGCTGTCCTGTTAAAGCGAAAACCGCATTCGCGAGCGCAGGGGCCGCAGGGGGCGTTCCCGGCTCCCCTATGCCGCGAATATGGGGCTCATTTTCTAAGATCGCCACTTCAAAGGCGGGAGCTTGATACATGCGCAGGCTATCATATTCATCGAAATTACCTTGCACCACAGCGCCGTTCTCGACAGTAATCTCGCCCATAATCGCCGCCGTCAGGCCAAAGCTCATTCCGCCGAAAACTTGCGCTTCGATATTGCGCGGGTCAAGAGCTGTACCGACATCTACCGCTGCACAGGCTCTGATAAGTTTAATCCCTTCCCCGCTTTGGGTAATTTCAATCACCTGCGCGCTCGGCACACCGAAGGACAAACAAAAACCAAGGCCGCGCGCATGACCGCTCGGAAGGTTACCGCCCCAATTTGACATCTCGGCAACCCTTTCCATAACCTTACGGCTGGGCATATGTGTGATGGATTGCAGGCGAAACTCCAGCGGATCAATCCCTGCATCATGGGCCATTTCATCCATCATACTATCGTGAAAAAACGCATTTTGCGACGCACCCACAGAGCGCCAATAGCCAAGGGGGAGTTGCTGCGGACTATGATAGCCGCGTATGCGGTAATGCGGAATATCAAAAGGTTGATCCCACGCCGCCTGCACAGTGGAACTATCCGCGCCCGGCACGGGCATGCCTTGGCGCGACATAGCGGAGCTCATGGTCGAGGCGCACATAAATTGCCCGTCCAGCGCATGGGCTTTGCCGTCTTTGACTTGCCCTTTCAGGCGGGCCATAGCCATGGGACGATAAACATCGCAGCGCGTATCATTCTCGCGGCTCCATGTCAGTTTGATCGGGGTGCCCTTCACGGCCTTGGCAATTTCAATCGCCTGCACCGCGTAATCCGTCTCTGTACGCCGCCCAAATCCGCCGCCCATCAGCATAGTGTGGACATGGATATTTTCCGCCCCTAGTCCCGTAATTTTTTCCGCCGCTTGCTGCACAGATAAAGGGGATTGCGTGCCAATCCAGACATCAAACTGCCCATCTTGGAGATGCGCGGCCGCATTCATCGGCTCCATGGTGGCATGGGCGAGATAAGGCACGCGGTATTCCCGTTCAATCACGCCGTCGCCGCCGTTAAAGGCGGCCTCAACATCACCGTCATTTCGCTTGGTGCTGTCCAAATGATCTACATTAAAATTATCCGCAAAAGCTGCAAATTGCGCCTCACTAGACGGCAAGGTCTCGGGGACATCAAATTCAGCTGTGATCTCACCCGCCGCCTGCATCGCTGCCCAGCTGTTACGGGCCAGTACCGCCACCCCGCCGGAAATCGGAATAATGCCTTTCACCCCCGGCATGTCTTTGGCCGCAGACGCATCATGACGCCGCAGCTTTGCGCCGATCATTGGCCCCATTTTCACCGCCGCATAGAGCATATTCGGCAAGCGTACATCAAGGCTATACTCCGCCGTACCTGTGGCCTTACCGATCATATCAAGGCGCGGCAGAGATTTGCCGAGTAGTTTCCAATCAGATTTCGGCTTAAGCTCCAGCGCTTTAGGCAGTTTTATCTTCGCCGCCTCCATGGCCAAATCCGCATAGGCTATCGCCGCCCCGCTTGGGAGGATAACCGCCCCGCCGCGTGTGGTGAGCTCTGCCGCGTCTATGCCGCTGCGTCCCGCCGCGGCGGCCACAAGGGCACGGCGCGCCGCCGCTCCCGCAAGGCGCATTTTCTCATAACCATCGGCCACAGAGGTCGAACCGCCCGTGACTTGCAGGGCAATAAATTTGGCGGGAATTTGCGTCAGCCCCCGCGCGCGGGCAGCCTTTGAGGAATTATCAATCGATGGATAGCCGGACATTTCTTCCAACAGCGCCGCGTTATAATAGGCTTTAGACGGCGGGCCGTGCTCAATCTTAACGTCTGCCCACGGCATATCCAGTTCTTCAGCCACCAGCGCCGCCAAAGTCGTTTGCGCCCCTTGGCCCATTTCCGCGCGGGGCGTTATGATTGTTACGCCGCCCGCGTCAATTTTCACATAGGGGGTCAAGGCCGCCTCACCCTCCGTCAAGCCATCATCCAGCGGATTACCATAAGGGGTCTTATAGCGCCAAACCCCAAAGGCCGCTCCGCCCGCCACAGCGACAGAGCCAATTAAAAATGTGCGCCGCGCGATTTTGCCGATTGTACTGCGCGGTTTTTTATCCTGTTTCGCCATGATCTATTCCCCCTCGCCTGAGGGTTTGAGAGCGGCCACCTTCGCAGCGGCGTGAATGGCGGCTCTGATGCGCGGATAAGTGCCGCAGCGGCAAAGATTACCGGACATCGCCGCGTCGATTTCATCATCCGTCGGGTTGGGGATATCTTTTAACAGTGCGGCGGCACTCATGATCTGCCCGGACTGACAATAGCCGCATTGAGCCACTTGGTGATCGATCCACGCGGCCTGTAAGGTATGGAGCGCATCGGGCGTCCCTAGGCCTTCAATAGTCGTAATCGCCTCGTTATCAATAGCGCCGAGCGGATAGGAGCAAGAGCGTACAGCCGCCCCGTCCACATGCACCGTACAAGCCCCACACATGGCAATGCCGCAGCCAAATTTCGTCCCCGTCAGGCCAATTTCATCCCGAATCACCCATAAAAGCGGCGTGTCATCATCGGCGTCCGTTTGAAATTCCTGCCCATTAATTTTAAGCGTTTTCATAGCGGCTCATTTATCTTGCGTAATATTACAAGCAGACTAGCACAGCTTTAACAAAAACTCACCCCTTATAGATAAAGACTTAAACCTTGGGCATGACATATATAAGTTTATAAACCGCAGCATGGATTATAAGAAAAATTCACCCTTAGGCTATTGCCGGCTTTGGTTTGACCCAAGGCTGTCGTGCTGGGCGTATTTTTCCCATCAACAGCTTACCAACGGGCTTCTCAACAGCAAGGTGGAAGAGACTTCCTGCAAGGGCTGTGAGTATCAAGCAGGCCATTGCCAGCCATAGGGTAGACATATTCGGTGCAATTTTTTCCGCAGCCCTGTAGAACACTGGAATTGTAAAAACTTGAATAAGGTAAATGCTATAAGAGGCATTCCCTAAATGCTCGCCGAGGGGAAATTTCCATTGTCTTGTTGTCGCTAGTCCCAATACAAGCATAGCGCTTGGGAGGCCCCAAATAATGAATTGCGGAAGAGTTGATTTCACCCAGATACTCGTGGCTAACATGAAAACCCCGGTCAGCGCCATTAAGCCCGCGCTATCGCGTACAGACTGTAGTTTTGAGAGTTTCGCAATGATCATGCCAAATCCAAACTCCAAAATGATAGAGTTTTGTCCACCAAACATGACAAGCGCGGCTAGAATGATAAGGGGAAGTGTAAATTGAACGATTTTATTTTTAAATAATAAACACATCCCAAAGATCAGGTAAAACAATAATTCCCATTCCAATGTCCATCCAACATAGAGGATAGGAAAATCCATAGTTGTCCATCGCGTCATAAACAAAACTGAGGCCAGAATAGGTTCTGCCGAAACAGGCTCCCCGCGAAAGTCCCCGGCCAGTAAGATCAAGGCCACACCAGTTAATGTTAATATCCAGTACATTGGCACAACACGAATGGCCCGGTTTTGTAAGAAAGAGAGAGGGCTTCGCGGCCGTAATTCAGAAATATATACCATTATAAAACCGGACAGCACAAAAAAGATATCAACGCCGTTTGCTCCCCACCCGCGTAGAAATTCAAGTGACGAAACCGCAAAGCCGTGTTCCGAGCCAATCTCGATAATATGAAAAAGAACAACATTCAAAGCCGCAAAGGCTCGCAGGGTTTGTAGGTTATTTAACATTATTATCATAGTCCTGTCACGTTGAATGACAAGCTGTGCAATTTTAATGCCAAGGCCTATTATTTTACTCAAATTTATAAGGTGAAAATAAGCGCAATCATATTAATTAATTACCAATATTAAAAATCATCGGCCGCAAGCCTTCAGTCTTGAGATGCAGCCCATCATTTTAAGCCTTTTTATAACGGCCTAGCTATCCCGAGTAGACATTACGCGCAGACTAGTACAGCTGCAATAAAACCCACGCCTTATGGATGAAGGGTTAGGCTTTATATTTGAATAGTGAATTATGTTGTCTTTAAAATATCTTCAATACAACTGTCAAAAACTGTCTTACTTTGGGTCATATTTTGATGCTATGTCAGCCTTTATAAAACCGGCCTTGTGACCATAAGCCAGACGATAAGCAGCACGGCAAAAAATGCTGGAAACCCACAAAAGAACCACACCTTATATAAACGATAATAACGCGCAGGCAGAGCTGCGCCGTTTTTAAGCGCGGCTTGCGCCATGTTTCTAAGTTGGTGCTGTATCCAAACCACAGGTAGCCAAAATAGGCCGACAAAAATATAAAGCAGAAGCGAGATTAACACCCAGCCCTGTGTTAATGACCAGCCTATATTCACGGCCAGTAAAGCCCCGGTAATTGGCTGTATAATGACCGCAGAAGCGGTAAAAAGCCAATCCGCGATCACAACGATTCTGCAAGTATGGGCAATGACTTTTATATCCTTTGTTTGGTGAGCCATAACCATGAAAAAGGCTATACCTGCGCCCGTGCCGAGCAAGACAGCCGCGCCAATGATATGCGCCCATCGTAAGAAATCTATCCACATATCAACGCTCCTGCGTTAGGGCCGCTGTTATTGCGGCAAGGGCGATTATGGGGAACACTTTGACCATAGGCCCTAAAGGGTCAGCCCATAAATACGGCGTGAGCCATGCACTCGCGCCGAGATAGGCTGCGGATAAGACAATAGATGCAAGACACGCCAAACGGGCGGTGGGCCGAAATAAAAGGGCAATTCCAATTAAAATATCGGCCAAAGACCCAAGCCAAACAAACGTCCGCGCCAACACATAAGGTAACGCGCCGCCTAGTTTTGCAATAGCGCCGTCTTGTTGCGCAAACCCAATCACCCCAGAGGCGGTCCAAAAGCCCGCAAGGGTGAGAATAAGCATAGGAAATAATAGCATAGCTTTGGCGAAAACTCGTTCTTGCAGCGTTGACGGCAAAGCTTCGAAACTTTGCGCAAGTGAGCGGTGCGGCGCGCCTGAATATTTTTTCCACGGCGCGGGATTACCGGTAACGCCGCGCGATAAAACCTCTAGGGCTGTTGTTCGCAAGGCAGAACGCCAGCCTAAAAACCCTGCAACATCGGCAAGGCGGCCCACAAGCTTCCCTGTCCATAAGGGAAGCTCCAATATGGCTTTAGGGCGGGCAAAGCCAAGCCAGCGCCGAAAACCAAGCGTGATATCACGGAGCATATGCAGCTCATCTTCGACAAGATCGACATCAACACCTATGATATTGCTGTCAATGGCGAATGAAACGGCTTTGGCGACATCATCTACAAACACTGTTTGAATTTGAGTTGTGCCCATAACAACGGGCTGCACGAGAGGGAAAGCCGCAAGCGTTCGTATAAGCCGTGTCCCGCCATAAGCATAAGGGGCAATCACAAGCCCGGGACGAAAAATAGTCCAACTCAGCTCACTTGTCTTCAAAGCGTCATCAGCCATGGCCTTTGTTTTGTAAAACAAGGTTGTTGAATCTAAACTCGCCCCCGGCGCAGAAATTTGAATGAACCGATGCGTGCCCGTCTGTTCACACGCCTTAATAAGCGCCGTTATCGCATCACTTTGCACCGCAGCGACCTTGTCAAACAACCCATTTTGAAGCACGCCTGCGGCATTGATAACAACGTCAATATTTTCAAGATATCTGTGCCAATCCTGCGCTTGCGTCAACGCCGCAATATCTGCGCCCATCCATTTTACGCAAGGCAATAAAGCTTCGCCCTTGCGCGCGGAGCGGCCCAAGCCTGTTACGTGATATCCCTTAAAGGCGAGGTGTTTTGTAATGGCTGACCCTATAAGCCCGTACCCACCCAATATAAGAACGCGCATCTACCCACCACTTCGTAAAACCTCATTATTTACTACGCTATGGTCAATTATTTACAAGCCCTGCAGCCTAATAGTGGGCCTATTTCTTTGGGCGGGTTTAAGCGGTTCAGTTAACGCTTCTCTCGCGGCCCTATTCAAAGCAAGCCTTACATATCACTTATCAGCGACAGGCAGTACTCCTAATAAACAGTCTCCCCACTAAGCCCTAAAACAAAGCCAGTCCAAGAAACACAATCAACCCTAGCCCCGTGGCGATCACCGTCTTACGGCGATATGCCTTTGCGAATAGTCCGACAAAGGTTCCGCTGAGCACCACAAACAATAGCGCAAGGGCGACGAGTTTTTGATAGGTTTTAAAAGCTTTGGGGCCGTGGCCCTTATGCAGCTCCATCATGGATTTTTGAAAATTTGGCTTCACGCGGGAGGCCTTTAATCCGTTCGGGGTTTGGCTGATCTCAATATAGGTTTTCGATGTGGGCCGAAGATCTATGCGGCTGCCGCGGTCTTTAACATATTCGAATTTATAATTAATTCCGCCCGCTTTGAGCAGGTCTCTTACCTCTTGCTCGATGGACGCGCTTTTGAAATCCAAGGTCGCCCCCGCTGGCAGCGCCACATCGCTCTTGGTGACTTCGCCTTTATTGCCAATCAAATAAAGCCCGCCCGACACGGCGAGTAAAATAAAGGCCGGAGCCATAAAGGCGGCCAAGAATAAATGTATGTTAATCAGCGTTTTTCTAATCTTGGGATTATCCATGATATAACCTGCACATGAGAATTACTATTAACTTATATTCCATGTTTTACTGTGAAAAGTCCATGCGGTTTTTATAATTTTTTCAAGCTCGGAATATTCCGGCACGAAGCCTAATACGGCTTTGGCTTTAGATGGGTCGGCATATAACCGCGTCAAATCGCCGTCCCGGCGCGGTCCCGCCTCATAGGGGACAGGCAAGCCCGTCACTTTTTCTATCATTTGGATGATTTCAAGCACGCTCACGCCGACCCCCGTGCCAATATTCACTTGTGTTGATGTGAGCCCTTTGTCAAAGGCGCTCATTGCGTCTAGATGGGCGGCAGCAATATCATTGACATGGATATAATCACGCACACAGGTTCCGTCTGGTGTGTCATAATCCGTGCCAAAAAGTTTAAGCCCTTTCCCAAGCCCCGCCGCCGCCTTAAGGGCATTGGGAATAAGATGGGTTTCGGGATCATGCTCTTCGCCAATTTCTCCGTCCGGATCAGCCCCCGCCGCATTGAAATAGCGAAGGATCACATAATTCAGCCCGTAAGATTTATAATAGCTCTGGATCATATGCTCAATCGCAAGCTTGGTTTTGCCGTAAACAGACACTGGGTTTTGCACCATGTCCTCCGTTAGGGGCATGGTATCAAGCTCTCCATAAGTGGCGCAAGTCGAAGAAAATATAAGACGGTCTTGCCCGGCCGCCTGCATAGCGTTGAGCAGATTAAGTGTCCCTATAACATTATTCTCATAGAAAAAGGCCGGGTTTTTCTCCCCCTCACCAACTTCGATAGAACTCGCCAAAAGAATAATAGTTTTCACAGTTTTATGGGCGGCACAAGCCTTAAAAATAGCCTCTCGGTCACGCATATCAACCGCAACAGAATCGCCCCATTTCACCGCATGTTCATGACCGGCGGAGAAATTATCAAACACAATCGGTGTCACCCCTTGCGCCGCCAAAGCTTTACAGACATGGCTTCCGATATAGCCCGCCCCGCCGACAATAATAGCCGATTGCCCGTTTAAATTATAGTGTTTCATATATTCCTCTAACAGACGAAAAAGGCGTTTTTATGTTGCGCCAAAAGCGCCGCCGTCCAGTCTTCTAATTTTGTTCTCTCAACGCAGGCGACAATACAGCCGCCGAACCCGCCGCCGGTCATCCGCGCACCCAATGCGCCGAGCTTGACCGCATCCGCCACGAGGCGATCAAGCCCCGGTACGGTAATTTCAAAATCATCGCGCATAGAGGCGTGGCTTTCAACCATTAACGCGCCAAACTGCGCAATATCCCCGCCCTTCAGCGCGCTTACGGCACTCACCACTCGCCGGTGCTCGCTCATACAGTGGCGGGTGCGGCGAAAGACAGCACCGCTCACTTGGCCTTCAAGCGCTGCGAGTTCAGCATCATTTAATTGGCAAAGATCATCCCGCCCCAGCGCAGCTTTGGCCACGTCGCATTCCTCTTTACGCACCTTATAGCGCCCCTCGCTAAGTTGGCGGAAAATGCCTGAATGGATCACCGCCATATGGTAATCTTTTGGCAAATCCACAAGCTCAAACTCAAGGCTTTCCGTATCCAGTGCAATCGCCGTGCCGAGGGTGCAATAGGCCACGGCCATTTGATCCATAATCCCGCAGGGCACGCCGATAAAGTCATTTTCAATGCTGCGCGCCATGACGGCGATATCCGTATCGCTCATATCGGCTTTGGCAATATCCCGCGCGAGCTTAAGCAGCCCCACGCAAATCGCCGCCGAGGAAGACAGCCCCGCCCCAAAGGGTAAATCGGACGCGACAGCAATGCTCGCCCCGCCCGTTAAAAAACCCGCCTCATTGGCGAGCCGTACCGCGCCCACCGCGTAATCCGACCAATGGTCTTCCGCTGCATCCCCCAAAGCGCGCACAGAGGCCGTATCAAACTTATCCGATAAGATATGAATCTCATTGTCCGCGCGCGGAGACATCGCGAGCTGCAAGCCCTGCGGCACAGCAGTGGGGAATACCCAACCGCCGTTATAGTCCGTATGCTCCCCGATCAAATTCACCCGCCCCGGCGTAAAGCGCGAAAGCATAGGGCGCGCCGAATAATAGGTTTCAAACATATCATGAATATCCGGCATCACGTCCTCACCAAAAAACCAAATCACAAATAAGCCGCAGCCAATCTATACATCGCGCACAATGTTCGATTTCGCGTATTTTACAACAAAAAATATTCGAATTGGAAAAGATTTTTTGGGAGGTGGGGGGAAGCGATACTTATGATGGGGTGTTGGGGACATTAGAAGTTTCAGAAAACATCTTTCTTGGGGTTGAAATTAATCGGATGCTTCCCATCTAGAAATTAGGTTTTTAACCAAGAAATAGCAGTGACGTCCGAGACGCGTCTGATTCTGTGCAGAAAATAAGTCTCAGGCTGTTGGCCTAGTGCATGGTACTGCTACCCAATGGGTCGCCATGCGATTGAGTGGAGTTGTGTATGTATACGCTGTTCTGTCTCGAAGCCAGCAAATCGGAAGGTGTATACCGTCTCCGATTCGGATTATTTATTAGTCCGAAAACGGCTTCGGTTTTGTCACTTTTCCGTATTTGGTAAGCGACAAGGGGTGTCTTCAGACACCCCTTTTTTCAATTACGAGACATTACTCTTATAAATTGAAATCATAGGCAAGTGTGATATGATTGTTTATGGCTAACCTCTTCGTTCAATCAATAAAAATTGATAATTTTCGTTGCTTTAATGGCGAAGAAATTCATCTTAACACGCCAGATGGTCGCACCCCTGGGAGCGGCTTAAACGTGCTAATTGGAGAAAACGGATGTGGAAAGACAACAGTTCTAGATGCCTTAAACCTTATTGTTCAGACTGGGTTCTCAGCACAAAACAAAATTGATCTCAGCGACTTCAACAAGTACGAAACCCCGATAGAAATTACTGCAGTCTGCTCAAAGTTTAAGTGCAAGATGCCATATGCAGGTAATTACTTTAAGGCCAACGGGTTTAAGTTTATTGCTAATCCTCGTAACCGCAAAGCGCCAAACAGAGTCCTTTCATCACCGATAACGACGAAAAGTGAACTACTAAATACTACTGTAAATTACTTTAACAGTAAGAATGAAGACACTGGCAAAGCTATTCAGGCTTTGTATAAACAGTATTCTAGCGATAAAATTATTGAAGATGATTTGAACATTTTTTACTTCGATAAAAACAGATCAAGGCATTCAACCAGCGGCACGTTTAAGACACTTTTTGATCGTATATGTGACGACCTTAATTGGAAGTTCCTAAAAAACCTACGTACCGAAAATCAAACGTCAATTGCACAACATATTGCTACCGAAGGCGCGTTCCACACTAAGTCTGCAGAAATAGCGCAGAAAGGCGTAGGCAAAAAACTATCAACGGAGCTCGCGGAATTTTTTAATGAAGAACAATACAAGGATTTGAAAATTGATTTGATGAAACTACTCCAACCATTTTCTGGCGCATTTTTCGCAGTCAGAAAAGAGGGGGAATTAAGTCAAGTATCAATACGAAATCTTGGAAGCGGGGTGGAAATAATTCTTACCCTGCTTCTTTTAAAATCAATTTATTCTCAGGAAGGATCACGAGGTTCGATTCTTTTTCTAATTGATGAACCTGAATTACATTTGCACCCGAAAGCACAAGATAAGTTAGCTGAATTATTGTTAACCGAGTCAAAGACAAAACAAATTGTTATAGCAAGTCACTCACCATACTTACTGAAACCCTTAATGAAAGCCAGTAGACTCATTGTATTGAAACAAGATGACAGCTCAATACGAATCACTGATCAAACAACAAGCAAAAATTTGTTTCCGTGGAGTCCATCATGGGGGGAAATCACACATAAAGCATTTGATATGCCTACCGTTGAGTTTCATAACGAATTATATGGATACCTCCAAGAACAGAGTGGGCATACTGGAATCAATAACTTTGAAACCCATTTGGTTGGCCGAGGACTAATCCAGTCAAAAAACTGGATCGAAATTCGCAACGGCAATCAACGTCAACCGCGTCAAATCACACTCCAAACATATATAAGGCATTCCATTCATCATCCCGAGAACCAAGCAAATACAGCCTACACAGTAGATGAACTCAATAAGTCAATTCTGGAGATGATAGCTCTGGTATAAACACATCGGTTACGACCGCTCTGAAAACAAATAACACCCCCTACCGATTCCGCCTTTGTCCTTCGATAATCGCGAGCACCGCGTGGGCGCAGTCGAGCACGTTAGAGCCGGGGCCGAAGATTTCTTCGACGCCTGCGGCGCGTAGGAAGCTGTAGTCTTGCTCTGGGATGACTCCACCGGCGAAGATGCGGATATCGCTGCGGCCTTTGCTTCGTAAAATCTCTATGAGTTCTGGAATCAGGGTTTTATGCCCCGCCGCGAGGGAGGACACACCCACCGCATCCACGCCGAGGGCAATGGCCATTTCCGCCGTCTCGATGGGGGTTGAAAACAGCGAAGTCAGATCAACTTTAAAGCCCAAATCCGCAAAGGCGGTGGCAATGACTTTCGCGCCGCGGTCATGGCCGTCTTGGCCCATTTTCGCAATCAGCACATGAGGCAGGGATTTCTTATCTGCTTCATAGGCCTTAATCTGCGATTGAATATTTTCATAGGCCGCATCCCCCGCATAGGCCTGCGCATAGACGCCTTTAATCACGCGGGTGACGGGTTTATGGCGGCCAAAGGCGGTTTCCATGGCGTCGCTAATCTCGCCGAGGGTCGCCCGCGCCCGCGCCGCCTCAACGGCCAATGCGAGCAGATTGCCCTCGCCTGATTTCGCCGCGCCCGCAAGAGCTTCTAGCGCCGCGCCGCAGGTTTTGGCATGGCGGTTTTGCCGCGTTTTTTGGATGCGCTTGATTTGAGAGGCGCGGACTTTGGCATTATCAATATCGAGGATATCCACCGGGTCTTCATCATCAAGACGGAATTTATTCACCCCGACAATCACGTCTTCCCCTTGGTCAATCCGCGCTTGGCGGCGCGCGGCGGCTTCTTCGATGGCCATTTTCGGCAGGCCCGCCTCGATGGCTTTGGTCATGCCGCCGGCCGCTTCAATCTCTTCCATCATCTCCCAGGCTTTATCGGCAAGGGATTGGGTCAAGCTCTCCACATAATAAGAGCCCGCAAGCGGGTCGACCACATCTGTGACCCCCGTTTCGTTTTGCAAAATTAATTGCGTGTTACGGGCAATACGCGCGGAAAATTCCGTCGGCAGAGCAATAGCTTCGTCAAAGCTATTGGTGTGCAAAGATTGCGTTCCGCCGAGTACCGCCGCCATCGCTTCAAAAGCGGTGCGGACAACATTATTATAGGGGTCTTGCTCGGTCAGGCTCACGCCGGAGGTTTGGCAATGGGTGCGCAGCATTTTAGAGCGGTCAGTTTTCGCGCCGAACTCGGTCATAATCCGCGCCCATAATTGCCGCGCCGCCCGCAGCTTCGCCGCCTCCATAAACACATTCATGCCGATACAGAAAAAGAACGACAGCCGCCCGGCAAAGGCGTCCACGTCTAGCCCCTTCGCCAGCGCGGCGCGGACATATTCCCGCCCATCGGCGAGAGTAAAGGCAAGCTCCTGGGCGAGGGTCGCCCCTGCCTCTTGCATGTGATAGCCAGAGATGGAAATGGAATTAAACTTCGGCATATCCGTGGAGGTAAATTCGATAATATCGCCGATAATGCGCATGCTCGGTTCTGGCGGATAGATGAAAGTATTGCGCACCATAAATTCTTTCAGGACGTCATTTTGGATGGTGCCCGATAGGGCTGCACGGTCGACCCCTTGCTCCTCCCCGGCCACCACAAACATGGCGAGCACGGGAATCACCGCCCCGTTCATGGTCATAGATACGCTCATTTTATCTAGCGGGATTCCGTCAAAAAGGATTTTCATATCCTCCACTGTGTCAATGGCGACCCCGGCCTTGCCGACATCTCCCGATACGCGCGGATGATCACTATCATAGCCCCGGTGGGTGGCCAGATCAAAGGCGACGGATAATCCTTTTTGCCCCGCCGCAAGGTTTTTGCGGTAAAAGGCGTTGCTTTCTTCGGCGGTGGAAAAGCCTGCATATTGGCGGATCGTCCACGGGCGGTTAGCATACATGGTCGCGCGCACGCCGCGGGTAAACGGCGCGAAACCCGGCAGCTCCCTTGCGGCTGTCTCGGGCAGATCATCGGCTGTATAGACAGGCTTAATCGCTATGCCTTCGGGGGTATCTTTGGTCAAAGCCGCCAGCGGTTTCCCGCGCAGCTCTGTCGCCGCCAACGCCGCCCAATCGTCAAAAGTGAGGTTTTTCATGCCCAGAACTTCCAAAAGGGCTTTTTAAAATTTAAATCATTTATTTTAAAAAACTTAAAATCATGACCATCGTCATATTTGAAATCTGTATAATGGTTAAAACTCAACGATAAAATTTCATAAGTGTGATCAACAGGAAAATCCTCATCGGCTTCGACTTTATTTTTCACCTCAAGGTTTTTATAAAGTTCTAAAATATGATCAGGTACACTCCCTTCTGTATCCAAGCACGGTTCATCTTCATGACCTGTGTATATTATCTGCCATATTTGTTTACCTTGTTCGATACGAACCAATATTCCAGACATCACCGTCTCAGATGCAGCCAGAATTAAAGCATTATTAAACTGATCAATAATGTTACGTTCTTTTTTTGAAAAATTTATGTCTGATGTGTTTTTCCAAATTAAAAAATGTTCCTGACCTACTATTCCGCCTGAATAAGGGCTTTCATTATAGTCATCGGCGACCTCAGTTATTTCAAAGCTTAAAGCCGATAGGGCAGCATCTTTTTCATGGAGTGGTACGGCAACACAAGCAAATCGAAAACCCATAATTACTCGCCCGTCTCAAATTCTATAATCACTTCATCCACCGCGAGGTTATCTCCGGCGGCGGCGTTGATTTTGGCGATGACGCCTTTTTTCTCGGCCCGCAAGGTGTTTTCCATTTTCATGGCTTCGACCACCGCAAGGGCTTGGCCGTCTTGCACCTCTTGGCCCTCTTCCACAAGCACAGAGACAATCACACCCGGCATCGGGCAGAGCAAGAAACAGGAGGTATCCGGCGCGTCTTTAATTGGCATAAGCTTTGCCAGCTCCGCCGCGCGGGGGGTGCGAATTTTGACATTAAATTCACAGCCCCTATGGCGCACCGCATAACCTTCCGGGCGCTTTTCAGCCTTAAAGTTAAACGGCTTATTATCAATCAACGCCGCAACGAGCCCTTGCCCTGGTTTCCAATGGGTAATGGCTTCAAACTCAATCGCCGCTTTATCACTGCCGTCATTGGCAACCAAAGTGCAGCTATGGGGGGTACCGTGAATTTCAATCTGGTAATTATGATCCCCGATTTGCACCGCCCATTCATCGGGCACATGGCGATTATGGTTCGGGAGCGTGCCGTCAATATCGGCGGCGCGGTGTTCGGCAATGTCGTGCATCAGCGCCGCTATGGCCGCGATTTTTCGGATATGGCCCGCATTTTCCATCGCCCCTTCAAATCCGTCGGGATATTCTTCGGCTATAAAGCCCGTTGAAATATCTCCGCGCTCAAAGCGGTCATGGTCATAAACCGCCGATAAAAACGGGATGTTATGGCCAATGCCTTCGAGCTCAAACACATCCAGCGCATCTTTCATGGCATTAATCGCAATGCCGCGATCTTCGCCCCATGTGCAAAGTTTGGCGATCATCGGGTCGTAATACATGGAAATCTCGCCGCCCTCGAACACGCCCGTATCATTACGAATAATCGCGCCGTTTTCTAGGGTTACTTCTGCGGGGGGGCGGTAGCGGGTCAGCCGCCCAATGGAGGGCAGAAAGTTGCGGTACGGGTCTTCGGCGTAAATCCGGCTCTCTAGCGCCCAGCCATTAATGCGCACGTCTTTTTGTTTGATCTGTAATTTATCCCCATTGGCAGAGCGGATCATTTGCTCGACCAAATCGACGCCCGTAATGAGTTCCGTAACGGGATGTTCCACCTGCAAGCGGGTGTTCATCTCAAGGAAATAAAAGTTCTTATCCTTATCGACGATAAATTCCACAGTCCCCGCGCTGTCATAATCCACGGCCTTAGCGAGGGCGACGGATTCTGCCCCCATAGCTTTGCGGGTGGCCTCATCCAAAAAGGGCGACGGGGCTTCTTCAATGACTTTTTGGTTGCGGCGCTGAATAGAGCATTCCCGCTCATTCAGGTAAATTACATTGCCGTGCTTATCGCCTAAAATTTGAATTTCAATATGGCGGGGCTGCTCGACGAATTTTTCAATAAAGATACGGTCATCGCCAAAAGAGCTCGCCGCTTCGTTTTTCGATGACTGGAAACCTTCGCGGGCTTCTTCGTCATTATAGGCAATGCGCATGCCCTTGCCGCCGCCCCCCGCAGAGGCCTTAATCATCACCGGATAGCCGACTTTATTAGATATTTTCACCGCTTCGTCGGCGTCTTCGATGAGGCCCATATGGCCCGGCACGCAGGATACCCCCGCGTTTTGGGCGAGTTTTTTCGACGTGATTTTATCGCCCATGGCCTGAATCGCGTGGGGGTTCGGCCCGATAAAGGCGATTTTCTTCTTGGCGAGTAATTTCGCAAATTCAGGATTTTCCGACAAAAAACCGTAACCCGGATGCACCGCATCTGCGCCGCTGCTCTCAATCGCGGCCATGATCTTATCCATCACAAGATAGGACTCGGAGGCGGCGGGCGGCCCAATATACACCGCCTCATCCGCCATCTCCACATGCAGCGCATTTTTATCCGCATCGGAATAAACCGCCACAGTCTTGATGCCCATTTTGCGGGCCGTCTTAATAACGCGGCAGGCAATTTCCCCGCGGTTCGCTATGAGTATTTTTTTGATCATTTTATTGGTTATTCCAGTTCTAGAACATTCTTACCGTAAAAAAAACTCGATAAGAATTTTCTTCCTGAGTCGGTTAGAGTTATTTTAACAAAAGGGTAACCAACAGAATCACCCTTTTTACTACCTACAATTTGATATAAGTCAGCTTCTTCGCAACGTATCAATCCATCTCTTACAAGACCTGAAAAATGAAGGCGATCATGAAATGGTACTAAATGAAAATGTTCAATACAAAATGCATTTCCTTCAGCAACAAACTTACTGTCAGGGTAGACTTTATCCTTTAACACTTCTTCAAAGGTCTTTTTTGCAACCTTTGTTGAATTCTCGTATGTTTGCAATATTTCACCAGACTCTGCATTTGTTATTTTTGTCTTTAAACTTGTAGAAAACACTTCCCCCCTCTTGGCCCTTTCAAAATTATCATAAAACGATTGAATTAAACGCATTTCATAAAGTGAGTACCTGCTATTAATTATAGCTAAGTTTCTTTTATACTCTCTAATTGCATCTTTTGATATTTCACCTCTTGTGACTCGAGCATGACACCCAACACATAATAAAATGATATTATGTTCTTCATGCTCTTTTACTTCCGCCCAAGGCACAATATGCTCAAAATTAAAAGGTCCTTTATCCCGGCAAGTAGGTATAGCACACCTATAACCAGCTTCTTGTTGTACCGCGCGCTTCATAGCCGCTGGAATTGCAGGACGGCTCATTAAGCCTTCCCTTCATTACCGCCCTTGTGGCGGTAATCCATATTGGCGTGGATTGCCGGGACAGGCCCGGCAATAACGGAGGGAGGAAATAACATCATCATAACGGCAGATTATCATGTTTTTTCCACGGGGTATCAGCGGCTTTTTCGGCGAGGAGGGAGAAAGCGCGGCAGATACGTGCGGGTGCCGCGCCCACACCCCGCTCACCCCAAACTTGATTTGGGGTCTCTTGATTTAGCCCCAATCTGGATCCCAGCTTTCGCTGGGATGATCGGATATGTGAATATTGCGTTCTCATTTTAAGCTCTCATTTATCCACGCATAATGCTCTGAATGATCACCGTCCCAATTATCCATACCTTGACGGGTCAAGCATCCACGGGGCGCGATATAGCTATATATAGATCGTTCGGGGGCTTCGTTCCATGTGATATTAAACGCCGCCCGTTTGGGGAAAAAATATAAATTGCTATAGGGTAGGTTATCATGAATCCACCATGCGAGGCTTCGCCAATCTGCGCCGTTTTCATATTGTTCTGCAAACCAATGGACTTGGATACAGGCCGTTGCGCCCATATGGCCGTTTTTATCTTTAAAATCCCAAATATGGCCTGCATAATTTGATTCATTAGATGCGCATTTATGCTGATTGCCGTTCTCCGCCCCTTTAGCATTCACAGTCGGTGAGCGATAGGCGGAACGGATGACGATATGCCCAAATTTGGCCCGCAAAGGCTCTAGCAAGTTTTGGCAAAGCTGGGTTCCTGCTTCGACCGCGAGCTTTGGGTTTTCAGGGTAATTCGGCAAGCCGTAAAAGTCGCCAATGGAAGAATATAAAAAATCCCGCATGAAGAAATGCTCAGACAAGCGAACACGTCCTAATTTTTCAAGGGTATTATAGCTTGTTATTTTACGCGGTACGGAGGTCATGATGCAGCTCCGTAATAACGGCAGTTTTCATAACGCCTCAGAGTCTCTTGAAGGCGTAAGAGCGGTATCCCCGTACCCCGCTCACCCCAAACTTGATTTGGGGTCTCTTGATTAAGCCCCAATCTGGATCCCAGCTTTCGCTGGGATGAGCGGATATGTTGAGACATCACACTCATTTAAAGCGGCAGATTATCATGTTTTTT
Organism: uncultured Caulobacterales bacterium; assembly: GCA_937928165.1. Lineage (GTDB taxonomy): Bacteria > Pseudomonadota > Alphaproteobacteria > Caulobacterales > Maricaulaceae > CALFVT01. Next base: position 7,297 of record CALFVT010000005.1, on the reverse strand, counting down.
CCACGGGGTATCAGCGGCCTTATCGGCGAGCAGGGAGAAAGCGCGGCAGATGCGTTTGCGGGTGCCGCGGGGCTGTATGACTTCGTCGATATAGCCGAGCTCTGCGGCGCGGAACGGGCTTAGGAATTTCTCTTCATAATCAGCGATATGGGCGGCGGTTTTATCGGTGTCGCCGAGGTCTTTGCGGTGCAGGATTTCCACTGCGCCTTTTGCGCCCATCACGGCGATCTGCGCCGTTGGCCAAGCATAGTTCACATCCCCGCCGAGATGTTTCGGGGCCATGACGCAATAAGCGCCCCCATAAGCCTTGCGGGTAATCACGGTGACTTTCGGCACGCTCGCTTCCCCGAAGGCATAAAGTAGTTTCGCGCCGTGTTTAATCACCCCGCCAAATTCCTGCGCTGTGCCCGGCAAAAATCCCGGCACATCCACAAGGGTGAGCAGGGGAATATCAAAAGCATCGCAAAAGCGAACAAAGCGCGCGGCCTTACGAGAGGCGTCACTATCAAGACAGCCCGCGAGCACCATGGGCTGATTGGCGACCACGCCAATGCTCTGGCCTTCAAGGCGGATAAAGCCTGTGACGATATTTTTAGCAAAGTCTTGCTGAATTTCGAAAAAATCTCCTTCATCGGCGATTTTCAAAATTAACTCTTTCATATCATAAGGAATATTCGGATTATCCGGCACAAGCGTATCAAGGCTATCGATGACGCGGTCATGTTCGTCGTAAAACGGACGGCAGGGCACGCCGGAGCGGTTCGACAGCGGGAGGAAATCAAACAACCGCCGAATTTCCGCTAAGGCTTCCATATCATTATCAAAGGCGCCGTCAGCGACTGAGGATTTACTCGTGTGGGTTTTCGCCCCGCCGAGTTCTTCAGCGGTGACAATCTCATTGGTCACAGTCTTGAGAACATCTGGCCCCGTGAGGAACATATAGGAGCTATCGCGCACCATGAAGGTAAAATCCGTGAGCGCCGGCGAGTAAACCGCCCCGCCCGCACAGGGCCCCATGATAACGCTGATTTGGGGAATGACGCCGCTGGCTTTGATATTGTTTTGGAACACATCCGTATAGCCCGCAAGGGAGGCGACCCCTTCTTGGATACGCGCGCCCCCGCTATCATTCAGGCCAATAATCGGTGCACCGTGTTTCATAGCCATTGTTTGAATTTTACAAATCTTTTTGGCGTGAGTCTCAGACAGCGAGCCGCCAAAAACCGTGAAGTCTTGAGCAAAGACAAAAGTCTTACGGCCATTAATCGTGCCCCATCCCGTGACGACGCCGTCGCCCGGGATATGTTTTTCGTCCATGCCGAAATCCACCGCCCGATGTTTGACGAACATATCAAATTCTTCGAAACTACCGGGATCGAGTAAAAGCTCGAGCCGCTCCCGCGCGGTGAGCTTGCCTTTGGCGTGCTGGCTCTCTATGCGGCGCTCACCGCCGCCAAGCCGTGCCTGCGCCCGGCGCTCTTCGAGTTGATCTATAACGTTCATATGTCAGCCCTTTTTTCATTGGCTTTATAGTGAATAAATGCGCAGTTTAAAGTCATTTACCGTTCTATCACTTATGTGATGAACCGCCCTACGGCCTAGGTTTAAGCCGCGGGATCATGCGGGTCAGCACATCATCTTTATCTTTGAAGTGATGTTTAAGCGCCGCCCCAATATGCAGCGCAAGGAGAAGAACTATCAAAACTGCCAAAATTTCATGGGCTTGTTTTAACTGTCCCTCCAAGCTTTCCGATTGCGGCACCCCCGGAATATGCGGCCATGTGATCAGCTTAAAGAGCCGCGTCTTAATCCCAAAAGTCGAGGCGGAGACCATCGCCCAGCCCGACAGCGGAATACCGATCATTAAGGCATAAAAGACTTTATGGGATAGCCTCGCAAGGCGTTTCTCCCACGACTTCATTGTGTCTGGCAAAGCGGGCGCTTTATGAGTCAAGCGCCAGATTAGCCGTAGGATGGACAGGAGCAAAATCATAATCCCGAAGGATTTGTGATATTGGTAGACCTCAAACTTAAGGCTGCTCGGGCCCATAGCCTGCATGATCTTACCGCTTAGTAATTGGGTCATAATCAAAAGAGCAATGAGCCAATGCAGCCATATGGCCACCCGTGAATATTGGGATGTTGTTGTCATGATCTCACGCATTATTTGGTTTTAATTATAATTGTCAACATAGGGGCAGAAGGAATGATCTGTCAAAACATCATCAATATAAACCAGAGTTGGCCTATCATAAATGAAAGCTTGGGCAGTTCGCATAAAACGCGGCATATTCGGCCTTTCCCACTTAATTTACTTGTCACAAGGGTCTGCGCGGCGTAATCGCCAGTTATGAATGATGCACCCCCACCCCCTCATACTGCCCTGACAATACGCAAAACGCGCCAAAACCGCCGGCTAACGCTGATTGGCCTTATTGGCGCAGCTCTGGCTCTAACGGTTTTTTTAGTTACGCTCGCCCTGAAAGAACAAATTGTCTTTTTTAAAACGCCAACGGATATTGTGACCGAAGGCCTTGCGCCCAATGAGCGGGTGCGAATTGGCGGGCTTGTCAAAGATGGTTCGGTTATTCGCAACGGGCAAACGATTAATTTTATCGTCACCGATACAAGCCATGATCTATCCGTCACTTTTACGGGTATCGTGCCAGATTTATTTCGCGAAGGCCAAGGGGTTGTCGCCGAAGGCACGGTTAACGCCGCCGGGTTATTTAAGGCAGATACGGTTTTGGCTAAACATGATGAGAATTATATCCCCAAAGAAGTCTCCGAATCCCTGAAACGTCAAGGGGTTTGGCAAGGAAGTGATAAAGAAGGATGATACCAGAACTTGGACATGCACTTTTAATTGCTGCCGCCCTTACGGCGCTTATTTGTTTCATCCTGCCTATGGCCGGATGGCGAACAGCGGACAGCCGCCTTATGCGCAGCGCTGGGCCTTTGTCACTTTTACAAATGGCCTTTGTGACCGGAAGCTTTGCCGCTCTTATCATTAGCTATGTTAGCTCTGATTTTTCCGTTTTAAATGTTTGGCAAAACTCCCATACGGACCAACCAACTCTTTATAAGTTTACAAGCACATGGGGCAATCACGAAGGTTCCATGCTATTATGGGTTTGGATTTTAACTCTTTTCGGCGGCGGGTTGGCTTTATTTGGCACCCGCCTACCCCGTGACCTGAGGGCTGTGACCTTGGCGGTACAAAGCCTCATGACACTTGTGTTTAGCCTATTCGTCCTCATGACCTCTAATCCCTTTACGCGGATTTTCCCTATTCCGCCGGAAGGGCGTGATTTAAACCCAATCTTGCAAGATATCGGCCTCGCTATTCACCCGCCGCTTTTATATGTTGGCTATGTCGGCTTTTCTATGACCTTTACCTTTGCGGCGGCGGCCTTGCTGATTGGCCGTGTCGATCAAGCTTGGGCCCGCTGGGTGCGGCCTTGGACATTGCTTGCGTGGATATTTTTAACCCTTGGCATCGCCATGGGCTCTTATTGGGCTTATTATGAGCTCGGTTGGGGAGGTTGGTGGTTCTGGGACCCCGTTGAAAATGCGTCCCTACTGCCATGGTTATCAGGCACAGCCCTACTGCATTCAGCGATTGTGTCTGAGAAACGCGGCGGGCTACGCATATGGACATTACTGCTAGCGATACTCACCTTTAGCCTCAGCCTGCTGGGGACTTTCCTTGTGCGCTCCGGCGTGATTACATCGGTGCATAGCTTTGCCACAGACCCGCAGCGCGGCCTTGTAATATTAGCAATACTGGCCTTTTTCATCAGCACTAGCCTTGCGCTTTTTGCCCTACGGGCCCCTAAGCTTAAGGCCGGGCATTTATTCGATCCCATCAGCCGCGAAGGCGCTTTGGTATTTAATAATATCTTTCTATGTGCCTCTTGCGGCACAGTTTTATTTGGCACGCTTTATCCTGTTTTCCATGAAGCCTTTTCCGGACAAAAAATCTCCGTTGGGCCGCCGTTCTTTAATCTGACCATGGTACCTTTATTTATCATTCTTTGCCTCGTGCTGCCATTTGGACCGTTTATGAACTGGAAGCGCGCCGATGGCCGCGCAATTTTCCAACGGCTTCTCAGCGTTGCGGCTTTGGCACTTGTGGCCGGGTTTATTATTTACCTTCTAAGCGCCGAAAGACCGCGCCTTGCCCCTATTGGCATTGCGCTTGGGGTCTGGCTCGTACTGGGATCAATTTATGACCCGCTCTCCCGGGCGCGCTTATTTAAAGTTCCTTTCCGTGAGTTCCTACAGCGGTTAACCCGTCTCACACGTTCAAGTTGGGGCATGGTCTGCGGCCATATTGGCCTTGGCATTACGGTTCTCGGAATTGTCGCCGTCACAGGCTGGGAAACCGAAGACGCCGCCCTTATGCGGATCGGCGATCAGATTAACGCCAACGGCTATGAGCTTAGGTTTGAAAATATTACAAATAACCGCGGGCCGAATTATGTCGAAGACAAAGCTCTCTTTGCCCTAATTAAAGACGGAGCTGTTATCACAAGTTTTGCACCGTCCAAACGCTTTTATGAGGCCCGGCAAATGCCAACAACAGAGGCAAGCCTTCACACACAAGGGGCAAGCCAACTCTATGTGTCTCTAGGGGAGCTCAGGGAAAGCGGAGAGATTGTCGTACGCTTTTACCAAAAACCGTTTATTTTACTGATTTGGTTTGGCGCCATTATTATGGCTTTTGGCGGCATATTATCCTTCTCTGATCGGCGGCTCTGGGCCGAGAATACAGCTAAGCCCAAGCCCCAAGCAAAACCGGCCATACAAGGCGGCGCAGAGGCCGAGACATGAAGCGCATCGCCGCAATAGGCTTTGCGGCTTTATTGCTTTGCACGTCCGCCGCCGGCGTACCGCCCGATGAGCAGTTAAAAAACCCGGCCCTCGAAGCAAAGGCCCGCGAAATTAGCAAGGAAATTCGCTGTCTTGTCTGCCAAAATCAATCGATTGCCGATTCGGACGCGGACCTTGCCAAAGATCTCCGTAAGGTTATCCGCGAGCGAATTACGGCGGGTGATAATGAGGCTCAGATTAAAGATTACCTCGTTACGCGCTACGGCGAATTTGTGTTATTAAAACCACGCCTTAATCGCCAGACCGCTTTATTATGGATTAGCCCGCTTATCATGGTGTTTATTGGTATCTTCTTTGCCGGCTATACTTTACGCCGCCGCCCTGCCGCATTTGATAATGAGCCCGAGGCGCAAGGCACGCCGCCGCTAAATGCGGAAGCGAAACGGCTTTTAGACGGCCTTAGGCAGGACTAATCAGCGCCCCATATTTTTAATAATGAAGATGAAACCGTCCGCTTCAAGCAGTTTCAGACTACTGACAAAGTCCTCACTTTTGACGGGGATTTTTGATTCAATGGGCTTATGTTACGCGAGCCTTACCCCCAGCAGACAGCTTTAGAGATTGTGACACTTGAGAGTTTGGCGCCACCCCCTCACGGATTGTGGAGCAAGCCATCTATAAGCGCCGTAAAGAAACCATTGAACCCTCCTTCGCCGACGCTCAACAACTCCATGGTCATCAGTATGCCCGTTATCGGGGCTTTATACATATGAAAGAGCCGTGTCTACTCGCCGACACCGCCAAAACCATACGCCAAACCATGCCGCAGCCTCATTCTTAACGATTAAAAATATACAACACCCTAACAAACAAAACCCCGCCTCAATTAAGGCAGGGTTAGTCAGCAGCCTGAGCGGCCCTAAGGGGCGGTTTTTTTATGCCTTAATATCAGCTATCGCTTGCAACTGTATCTTGTCTTTAAGGGTCGCGTCTGGCAAATCCACAAGCGCCTGAATACGGGCGCGGCATAGATCATAAACCGCGCTGAATGCCGCTTGCCGTGCGGCCAAAGGCTCTATATGGGCAGGGTCCGGCGCAGGCCAATGGACTTTCACATGTCCCCCCGGAAAGACTGGGCAGACCTCATTAGCCGCATTATCACAGACCGTGACAACAATATCCATCGCCGCACCTTCCGTGAACACATCCCATGATTTAGAGCTATAGCCCCGCGTGTCATGGCCTCGGCGCTGAAGCTCTTTCAGGCCGTCCGGGTGCGGCTGACCGCTCGGATGACTTCCCGCAGAAAAGCCGCGGAACCGTCCTGCGCCGAGGTCATTCATCAAGGCTTCGGATAAAATTGACCGCGCGGAATTGCCCGTGCAGAGAAATAAAACATTATAGCTCATAAGCTGTATTTTCCTATCATCATTGCCAAAATCAGTTTTGCGCCGTAAACCGCTAAAGGAATTGGGAAAAACTGGCAATGCATATAATTGAAGAATTAATTGCTGAACGCGCAACAAAGCTGATGTCGCGCCGCCGCTTATTCGCCATCATACGCCCACTTCTCTACCGGCTTTTGGCCTATAAAGACGCCGTCGCCATGGCCAATTATATTGCCGATAAAACCGGCGCGCAAAGCTTTGACATGATGGTCGACACCCTACGCCCTAAACTAAGGATTAAAGGGTTAGAGAACCTGCCGGCATCAGGGCGCTGCGTTATTATCGCCAATCACCCAACAGGCCTCGCGGACGGGGTCGCTGTTTATGCCGCCGTTAAGCCCCATCGACCCGACCTTATTTTCTTGGCCAATGCAGATGCCATGCGGGTTATGCCCTATGCGGATGATCTTATCATTCCCGTGGAATGGGTAAAGTCCAAACGCAATATGCGTAAAACCCGCCAAACTCTTGTGAATATGCGGCGCACATTAGACAAGGAACGCTGCTTAGTTATTTTCCCTTCAGGCGCCTTGGCCCGCATGACGCGGCGCGGGCTTATTGATCGTCCCTGGGAAAGTTCGGCGGCGATGGTCGCCAAGAAATACGGCGCGCCGATTATTCCGCTGCGGATTAAAGCGAGAAATAGTTGGCTTTATTATTTTTTCTCATATGTGAATAATGAATTGCGCGATATTACCTTATTCAGGGAGCTTTTAAATAAGCGTGGTCAAGGGTTTGACATGACGTTTTCCGCGCCTATCGCCCCACAGGATTTACCCAAAAACGCCGAAGACGCCACCGCAGAGATTCGGCAAATCGTGGAGCCTAAAACACGATAAAAAAACCTGCGAAGGCAAGGCTTTTGTTAATAATATTAGGGGCTGTCCTAGATAACTAGCTCATATTCTTTTTAACCCATTGTTTTAACTGTTGTAATTGGCTGAGCGGGTCTGGGTTGTTAAAACGCCACTCACATTCCTTCAAATATAGGCCAAAATGGGCCTTCGGAACAC
>CALFVT010000004.1 GCA_937928165.1 uncultured Caulobacterales bacterium | reverse complement strand
GGGCTTTTAATAGCCCTTATGTGGGGAAGTTGGATTTTAGGTTGGACTCTATCATTTTTTGCGAGTTTTCCTGATCCAATGCAGTGCATAAGATTAACAATTTGGTTCTTATTTTTAAACCTTATCATGCCACTTGTAATGCTACCCTTTACGAATAATGATTCTGGTCATGATTAGGACATTTGTTTTGCAAAGAACGAATTAGATTGTTTGCTTATACCTGTTAAGATTCCCGCTTTCGCGGCAATGGACGGAGAGAGAGGGTAGCCTCATCGTTTATTTTTATACCCTTGCATTCTTGCATATGCGCGAATCTCTATCCGTGCGTTTAATCTATAAATTCCCGCTTTCGTGTGAATGGACGGATATTGAAGTTAAATTATTTTTATCCCGTGCATTCCCGCGCAGGCGGGAATCTTGACGGTGTCATTTATCCCTTGGGATTGCCGCTTATGCAGGAATGACAGCGGAAACTTATCCACGCCTCTAAGCCCTATGATAAATTGGTCCTGTTCTGTCATACGGACGATGATGTGCACGTTAGCTTCATTATGACGGAATGATTGGTGCCGATCGCATGTGGAGTAACGACCATATGTCCGGCTGTACCTCTTGTCTGCTGCGAGGAGGCTCGCAAGCAGCGGTTCACGCTGAGATGGCCTAGACCCAATGGCTGTCCGAGAGCTGCAAAAAAGCCAATCTCGCAGGGGTGCGGTGTTTAACGCCGCAGCTTGTCGTCAAAGTGACGGGGAGCCTCTATTTGCGTAAATATTAGATATTGGTTGCCATCGCAAATGGAGCCGCTGCGAGTGTCTGCTTCGCGCCTTTGGGCGGCGAAGGTTTTTGTGCTGGGGACTGGGTTATTAAACGGCAAAAACTTGGGACGGGTCTTTGAAGCTTTTAAATTCCAGTGCATTGCCGGACGGATCGAGGAAGAACATGGTCGCTTGTTCGCCGGTTTCGCCTTTAAAGCGGATATAGGGCTCAATAATGAACGATGTATCCGCAGCGGTGAGGCGAGCTTTTAGGGCGTGCCAATCATCCCAAGGTAGAACGGCTCCGAAATGGCGTACGGGCACGTCCTTGCCGTCAACGGTATTTGTCGGGGCTTTATGGGTGAAAGCTTCGGGGCAGACGTGAAAGCTGAGTTGGTGCCCGAAAAAATCGAAATCAATCCATGTGTCCGTTTCGCGGCCTTGGATGCAGCCTAGGAGCTGGCCGTAAAAATCACGGGTGGTTTCTTTGTCTTTGATGGGATAGGCGAGGTGGAAAATGCTCACGCTTTGGGGCCGTAAGCGTAATCGCCGCCTTTTACTAGGGCGCGTAAATAGGCGGGGCGTTTATGGATTTTGGCGATGTAATCTTGGCAGGCGTCATAGCCTTTCAGGCGGCCACGGGCATGAGCGGCTTCGAGGGGGAAAATCATCATGATATCTGCGCCGGATAATTCATCCCCGGCGAAATATTCATGTTTGATGAGGTGATATTCGGCGTAGTCAAAGATGGCTTTGATTTCGCCAATAATCATCGGCTGTATGGGGGTAGCGGCCTCGCCAAGAAAGCCTGTGTAAAGCGCCAACAAAAGAGGGAGCATGGCCGAGCCCTCAGCGAAATGCATGAAATGCTGATAATCATCAAAGGCGGCTGTGCCGGGCTGCGGAACCAATCGCCCGCCGCCATGTATGCGAAGAAGATATTCAATAATCGCGCCCGTTTCCGCAATGGTTTTATCGCCCTCCGTTAGGACAGGCGCTTTGCCAAGGGGGTGAATAGTTTTAAGCTCAGCCGGTGCGCGGCTTGTCGCGGCGTCCCGTTCATAAAATTTAATATCATAGTCAAGGCCCAGCTCTTCGAGAAGCCAGAGAACCCGCTGAGAGCGTGAATTATTGAGATGGTGTAAAATAATCATACCGCTTTATGACGTGAAATATGGGGTGTCGGCAAGCTATTATTATAGAGTTTTATGAGTGTTCAAATGGGGAATTAGCCAAGGAGGGTTAATCAAAAGGGACGAGAAAGGCGCTGCTGTTCTTTGTCCGCCGAAAGGATTTAATGCCGTTATCCGTATGGACATCAATATGGTTGATAAAACCTTCCACAACTCCTTGGAACATATAAGGGTCAATAGACAGGTTTTCGGGACGACTTGGTAGCGTAACATCTTGGTAAACAAAGACATTACGGCCAATAATTTCCGCGCCGATAATATTTAGCTCAAGCGCTGTATCGTCCGCAGACAGGGAGAAGGTTTCACTGAAATATAGAGCGAGGAGAGCTTGGGCTTTCAGGGGGGTGAGGTCCGGTTTTTTAAGGCGGCCCATGTGAAAAAGCGCCCGCTGCGCGTCATGAGTGTGCATGACATGGGTGATTTGCAGGCTTTGCGCGCCTTCTGACCATAATATTTCTGTACTCGACGCGGCTTCGCGGTGAGCAAAGGCAGGAGAGGAGAGAGAAAAAGCGCCGGCGAGACCGCCAGCGCATAAAAGGGAGTTAAAATAACGCCGTGACAGCATTGGATAAAACCTTATTTTTTATCTTGTCCAAGCAGACGTCTCAGAGTTTTACTCAGAGATTTTTGATCTTTATCAGATAAAGACTTTTTCATCTTATCAGATGTTTTTTTCTTTTTATCCGTCATTTTATCGGTCATTTTTTCAGACGATTCATCGGATGATTTGTCTGTCATTGGGACCATTTTATCGGACGATTCGGCTTCGTCTTTGTCGTCATCGGTTTTTAACTCAACCAACATATCAGCCATCAAGCTGCTACGGCGGAAATTGGATTTAAACAATTCAAGACGTGAAGAGCGTAGGACAGGCGGGAAGCTATTATTATCATAATTTGCATCAGCTGTCTGGTGCGCGACATCAAGTTCGATTTTCTCGATTTTATTGCGGCGAACAATGAGCTTGGTGACGTTTTTAAGGTTACGGCGCCAAATCTCGGCGGGGATAGTCAGCTCCTCTGTGTCACCATTTACATAAGTAATAGTGAGCGGAAGCGGGGAGATTAAACCACCATGATTTTCAAAGTCAACGAAGTAAATATAAGGATTTTCATCAAGGGCGCGCTCATAGGCAGCTTTTTCATCCGCGTCTAAGCCGTCAACAAAAGAGGTAAAGCTATTACGATCTTTATTAGTGACTGTGAAACGATCATTTTCGTTATAAAAATCAACCGTGTCTGGGAACCGCTCAATATAGGGCTCAATGCCTTCTTCGCGGTTACGGCGCTGAACAATGTTTTCAGGATAACGGGCGAGGTTTTCATCGCGGTCTTTGTCAAATTCAATGTCCGGATCTTGTGTTGAAATGCGGTATTCACGAACGCTTGGAATGCCGATGTCAACATATTCTGTGTCAAAGAACCATCCGCGCCAGAACCAATCGAGGTCAACCGCGGAAGCGTCTTCCATCGTGCGGAAGAAATCAGCAGGCGTTGGACGCTTAAATTTCCAGCGGCGCGCATATTCACGGAAAGCATAATCAAAAAGCTCACGTCCCATAACCGTCTCGCGTAGCACGATAAGCGCGGCCGCAGGCTTAGCATAGGCATTGGGGCCAAACTGCAAAACGCTATCAGATTGGGTCATGATCGGCACTTGGTTAGAGCTTGTCATATAGCGGGTGATTTGATCGAGCGGGTTTTGGAAACCACCGCGGATCGGAAAGTTTTCCTCCCACTCATATTCTGCCATATACTCTAGGAATGTGTTCAGGCCTTCATCCATCCACGTCCAGCGGCGCTCGTCCGAATTTACTGTCATTGGGAAATAGATGTGACCGACTTCGTGGATAATAACGCCGATAAGGCCATATTTTGTATTGCGGGAATAAGTTGGTTTTTCGCCGTCTTTACCAGGCACTGGACGATACCCGTTAAAGGTAATCATCGGATATTCCATCCCGCCGCGTTCCCATGAGTTCACGGATTGGGCAACAGGATAGGGGTAATTAAAGGAGAATTTATTGTAAACATCCATTGTATGAACAACGGCATGAGTTGAATATTGTGACCAAATTGGCTCGGCCTCTTTTGGATAGAAAGACATAGCTGTGACAACGGGGTTTTTCTCGTCATCTTGCTCAAAGAGCATGGCGTCCCAAATATACTTACGGGAGCTTGACCATGCAAAGTCGCGGACGTTTTCAGCTTTAAACTTCCACGTCTTTGTGCCTTTGGCTTTGGATTTTTCGTTCTCTTCGGCCTCTTCGGGGGTTACGATGAAAACGGGCTCTTTGGTATTGGCTTTGTCGAGGCGGCGGCGTTGTTCGGCGGTGAGGGCCTGGCGCGGGTTTTGCAAAACGCCTGTGGCGGAAACAATGTGATCTTCAGGAACCGTGAGGTTAACTTCATAGTCACCAAATTCGAGGGTAAATTCACCGCGCCCAAGGAACTGCTTGTTCTGCCAACCAGTATAATCTGTATAGGCGGCAAGGCGCGGGAACCATTGGGCAAGGCCAAAGATGTAATTATCGTCTTCTTCGAAATATTCCCAGCCGCCGCGGCCGCCAATATTCACTTCGTCGATGATATTATGTTCCCAATCAATGCGAAGGCTTGTGGACTCCTCCGGCTGAAGCGGCGGATCAAGCTCAATGCGCATCATGGTGTCATTGATTGTATATTCTAGCGGATTACCTTCGCCGTCGCCAACGAGTTTAAACTCAAAGCCGTGATTTTGATCGGCAAAACCTTGGGCGCGCATGAGCGCTGCAAAGCTATAACTGTCACCGGAGCCAGCGCGGTCGCGGCGCGTTCCGGCGGCGGATGCGACTTCACTCATGCGGGCGGTAGAGCCGTCTTTAAAGCGGTTTTGGTCGAGGGCCACCCAAAGGTAACGGAGCGGGTCAGGAGAATTATTTGTGTAATTAATAACCTCAGAAGCAATAATTCGTTTCTTGTCTTCATCCAGCGTCACGTCCATTTTATAATCGACTTGCTGCTGCCAATAAGCGGGGCCAGGCGCGCCGGAGGCACTACGGTAGATATTGGGTGAGGGCAGTTCTGTTTCGAGCTGGCGGAATTTCGCCACTTGATCGCCGGCACTCCCGGGCGGGCCATTGGCGAAAGCTTGTTCTGAGCCTGCGATCATGAGGGTGGATACAAAAGTAAGAGTTGCGCCAAGTTTAAGGGCGTCGAGAATATATTTCATAGCTATCGTCTCATGCAAAGTCAGGATTTTTTAGTTTTGATATACATAGACCTTAAAGAAACAGTGAATCCAATCAATTCGCGCAAATAGGGAGTATTTTACGCATCTGAGGCGAATTCGTCACACATAGCCTCTATCGCCAAGGCGTTTATGGGTAAATATACCGGGCGGGCAAAAAATATTATAATTTGATTGTGTCCAGAACCGTGAGCGGTTCAGCTCAATTTCGATATTATGAAATCCATTAATGGCGCGGGTGAGGGGCTGCGATTCGACAAAAGGGCATATGATGTCCAAAAAATCCTGCCGCCGCAGCAAAATAGATTGATTTGTCCACGGCATGACCGCAGGTGATATGATGTAATGATCATGCGAGTATTGCCGAATATAATCAGGGTGTCTTTGGTGGGCATTAGGCCCGTCATAAATAGCGCTTCCGCAGAGACGGTTAGCTTTGTGGGGGCGTAACTTGCGGCGCAATTTGGGCATTATGCCTGGATTCCAATAACGCCGATATTTATCCAGAGTATTAAATAATTCTCCGGGTTGGCGGCGGCTACGGAGGCGGGCCATAAAGGCGGCTTGACTATCGAGGACACTTAATGACAGATGTAACTGTTCTTGGGCCGTTTCATAACTTTCAATTAGGGGGCAGTCATTTTCTAAAAACAGGACATAATCCGTTGAAAGAGCTTCGGCGGCCGCGCGCATACCGCCGGCTATGCCGAGATTATTTTCAAACTTATGTAGGGTTAGCGGGTGTTTTTTGGCTGTTTTTATAACGGCGTCATCCGGGTCGGGTAGGATGATAACGCGCTCATCAAAAAGATTGAATAAGCCTGCCTTTTGGTAAGTTTCAAGGGCGTATTCAAGACTGGCTGCGCCGCGCCAACTTAGAATAGATAAGCCCAAGCTTGGAGGCGAATTTGACTTACCAATGCTCATGAATCCACGGAGTTGGGCGCACATGTTTATAGGCGCGTTTATACCACTTTTTGACAGGCCATTCGCCCCGCGCGGCTTCGTCTTGATCGGGCTTTCCAGTAAAGGCAACGAGGCGGGTATCTTTGGGAAGGGGCGGGGCTTTGAAAAAGTTAAGTGGCCATTTTGGTAGGAGGCTATGTTTAAAACTGACGCACCATGATTTTGGCCAAAATACCATGTCTTCAATCTCGCGTGAAATATAAAACTGCTCTATGCGGTATTGGGATAGCACCGCATTTGGGTTTTTGTGAATGCGGTCGTAAATATGAGTGTATTTGCCAACGGGAAAGCGAAAACAGGAGGTGTTTCCATTACCTTGACCTAATTGTGTCCAGTTCTCAATTACGCAATATCGGCCCGGTTTATAATCAAATAAATCATCAAGATTGCCGGATATGACAAGGTCGAGATCAAGGAAAAGAACGTCCCCGCTAAGGTCTTCTAAAGGGGTTTGCCAAACGGCGAGTTTCCGCCAGGGTGTGTTAATAACATTTTGCGGTAAATTAATGTCGGGAAGAGGGTAGCAGATAACATCAGGGTCAACCCCTGAAGGGTCATCGGTAAAGCAGACAAGCCGCGTTTCCCGACTTGTGTTACGCTTTACGGCGCGCCATAGCCGATTGACAAAGTCAGGGCCATAGCGCGTGCCCCATTTCATGCAGATAATAGTTTGCATGAGGCGGGCTGCTTACTCTTCGCGCAGATCATCCCAAAGGGCGCGGAACTCTGTGCCCTCATACCAATTGGGCCAATCATCGCTATCGGCAATACCATAGCCTAGCTCGAAGAAAATTTCCGTCATATCGGTAATGCCCGTTAAATCCCAGCTATTGTCATATTCATCGGCAGGTTTATGGTACCGTTCGCGCTCATATGATTTGGAAAATTCTTCGCCATATTCAAGGCCGTTCACCCGGTGATTAAGTCCGCTATCGGCGTAAAGCATAGGCACGCCTTTTTTGGCGAGGCTGATATGATCAGAGCGGTAGTAATATCCGGCCTGCGGATTGGGATCGGGGACAATATACATATCGCGCGGCTTTAGGATATTGCTAAGGCGGTCTTCAAGCTGTGATGCGCCTGCGCCGACGACGATGACGTCTTTGGTGCGGCCAATAGGCTGTATGGCGTCGATGTTAATTCCCGCGACTGTTTTACTAAGGGGTATAATCGGATCTTCGGCATAATAAGCGGAGCCAAGTAGGCCCGATTCTTCGGCAGTGACAGCGACAAATATGGCAGAGCGTTTCGGCGCGCCTTGATCGGCAAAACCTTTAGCGATTTCTAAAATCGCCGCTGTTCCTGTGGCATTGTCAACCGCGCCGTTAAAGATGTGATCCTCGCCTGTGCCTTCATTTCCAAGGTGATCCCAATGGGCCATGTAAAGGACGTATTCGTCAGGTGTTTCCGTGCCTTTGATTTCGCCGACAACGTTACGGGACTCGACGGTTTTAACGGTTTGGTTAATCGCTGCATCAAGGCTAAGTCCGTTCATCGGAACAGGGGTGAAGCCGGGTTTTAACGCCGCTGCTTTTTGAGCTTCGATGTCAAGGCCCGCATTGGCGAAGAGCTCTTTTGCAGCGTCATAATGCACCCAGCCTTCAAGCTGTGTGCGCGATGCTCCGCCGTCCGGGCGGACAAGATCATATTGTGCGCCTGTCCATGAACCCGATACGACCCCCCATCCATAGCTGGCCGGGGCTGTTTCGTGAATAACAATAGCTGCGGCTGCGCCTTGGCGTCCGGCTTCTTCGAATTTATAAGTCCAGCGTCCATAATAAGTCATGGATTCGCCTTTAAACAGCGCATCGTCTTTGGTGCCAAAACCAGGATCATTCACTAACATAACAACGGTCTTACCCTTGACATCAAGACCGGCATAATCATTCCAATTATATTCTGGGGCCACAACGCCGTAGCCAACAAAGACAAGTTCGCTATCCTTAATATTCAAGGACGGATCAAGGCGTTTTGTCCAATAGACGCTGTTTGTGCTTTGGTCCGATGTGTGAAAGGCTTCACCATTTTTCGCAAAGGTCATTGATGAGGATGGCTGCACAACAGCTTCGGTTAAGCTCACAGGTTGGAAATAGCTGCCGTCTTTACCAGCGGGGGATAATCCGGCGGATTTCATTTCATCGGCGATATATTGTGAGGCCTTTTGACCGCCGGGTGTACTGGGGGCCCGGCCTTCAAATGCGTCAGAGGCGAGCATTTCAATGCGGCGGCCAATATCGGCTTGTGAAATTTTAGCGGCGCTTGGAGCGGATGTGGCTGCAGGTATTGCCGGGTCGCTGCTTTGACAACTCCAAAGCCATGTGGTGGCAAGTAAGGAAAGGGCTAAGGCTTTATAAGTCATAAGGGTCCTACCAAATCATTTTATTTGAACTATTAAACTATTGCTGTGTTAAACCACAGGCGAATAGGGTTTGAAAAGGTTATTTTTCTTGGCAAATAGAAATTAGGGCGATAGCACATAGTTAATCAAAGAAGGACTGTCATGACTTTAAAACAAATATTGGGTTTAACAACTGTGTTTACAGCGGCTTTGATGCTTGGGGCTTGCCAAACGAGCGGACAGTCTCAACCGACCGAATCGCAACAAGCCCGATTGAAAAATGTGCATATTGCTGATGATCTTGGCCCGCCTGAAACGCAAGATATAAAAATTGATATGACTCAATGGGTATCGGATGACGCGGTTATCCAGCGAATCTTTAATGCAGCAAAAACCCATGAATTTGCTTATAATTTCACACGAGATTTAACAACTGAACTTGGGCCAAGACTGGCGGGAAGTGATTCAGAAGCGAAGGCAAGAGATTGGACCTTGAAACGCTTTGAAGCTGCAGGACTTGAAAATCTGCGTATCGAGCCTTTTACGATTAAAGGATGGGACCGCGGCAGCGAAACGTTTCGCGTGAATGCGCCGTTCCCGCAGGATATGTTTATCACGGCGCTTGGCGGCTCCACAGCTACGCCGCGCGGTGGCATAACGGCTGAGATTGCTTATTTTCCAACATTTGAGGATTTGGAAAAAGCGCCAGATGACGGCCTTGACGGGAAAATTGTCTTTATTTCTGGCTTGATGGAAAAATTTGCGAATGGCGCTGGCTATGGCCCCGCTAATCAAAAACGCCGCCGAGGTGCAAGTGAGGCGGGCAAGCGCGGCGCTTTGGCCGTTGTTATTCGTTCTGTTGGTACGGATAGTCACAGGTTTCCGCATACGGGGCAGATGAATTATGTCGATGGCATTAAGCCCATTCCTATTGGGGCTTTATCTGCGCCGGATGCTGATCAACTTGAACGGATATTAGAAAAAGCGAAGGGCGAGCCTGTTTCGGTTACCCTTAACCTTGCAACTCAAAGATTAGGGGAAAGACCCTCAGGTAATGTGATCGGCGAGGTCACAGGCAGTGAAAAGCCTAATGAGATTATTGTTATCGGTGGACATTTAGACTCGTGGGACCTTGGGACAGGCGCAGTAGATGATGGTATCGGCGTTGGTATTACATTTGGGGCGGTGAAGCTTTTACAAGATTTAGGTTTGCAGCCCAAAAGAACGATACGGATGGTTGCCTTCGGATCTGAAGAGGTTGGGCTATTAGGCGCGCGTGCTTATGCCGAAACTCATAAGAATGAGCTTACTAATCATTATATTGGAAGCGAGTCAGATTTTGGCGGCGGGCCTGTGTTTGAAATTCAAGGCAGTCAAAGCGGCGCGGCGAAAGCCGAAGTTGACCGTATTGCCAATGCGCTCGTCCCTTTAGGTATTAAGCGCAGTGATAGCGAGACGACAGGCGGGCCGGACATAATTCCTATGAACCAAATGGGCGTGCCTGCTATAAGGCTCCAGCAAAATGGCTATGACTATTTTGACCTTCACCATACGCCCGATGATACATTTGATAAAATTAATCCAGACCATGTTAAACAAAACGTTGCGGCATGGGCGGCTATGCTCTGGATGTTATCAGAAAGTGACGTTGACTTTCGGGATGATTAAATTTCTTAAACTTACCGATCACGTAATTAATTAGTAAAGTTTTGCTTTGCTATATAAAGGATAGTATTTATGGCTTTACCGCCTATCTTACAAAATTTAAGCTTGCCTGTAATCGCCTCGCCGATGTTTATATTGTCGGGGCCCGAACTTGTTATAGCGCAGTGTAAAGCTGGTATAATCGGCTCATTTCCTGCGTTGAATGCCCGCCCACAAGAAAAATTGGGTGAATGGATTGCTTATATTAAAAAGGAGCTAGCGGAGTATCAGATTGCAAATCCTGATAAGATTATTGCGCCATTTGCAGTTAACCAAATTTGCCATGCGTCTAACAACCGTCTTGAGGCGGATATGAGAACATGCGTTGAGCATGAGGTTCCTATCATTATTACAAGTCTTCGCCCGCCTAAAGTAGTTATTGATGCGGTCCATTCTTATGGTGGTATTGTTTTGCACGATACGATTAATATTCGCCATACTAAGAAAGCCTTATCAGAAGGGGCGGATGGCATTATTGCTGTGTGTACTGGGGCCGGTGGTCATGCGGGGCGGTTATCGCCTTTTGCTTTAATTCCTGAGATCCGTGCTATTCACGACGGCCCGCTTTTATGCTCCGGCGCGATTGCAACAGGTGGCGCTATATTAGCGGCTCAAGCCATGGGAGCTGATTTGGCTTATATTGGGACGCGCTTTATTGCCTCTAAAGAAGCTAACGCGCCTGATGCTTATAAGGATGCAGTCGTTAAGTCAGCCGGAGAGGACATAGTTTATTCGTCTTTGTTTACAGGTATTCATGGTAATTATTTAAAATCATCGATTGAAAACGCAGGGCTTGATCCGAATAACTTACCGGAAGCGGATAAAACATCGATGAACTTCGGCTCCGGGGGGAATACAGATGCAAAAGCGTGGCGCGATATTTGGGGGGCCGGGCAAGGCGTTGGGAGTATTCACGATGTCCCAAGTGTTCAAGAGATTGTTGATTCTCTTAAAGCCGAATATGATGATGCAAAGTCACGATTGGCGTGAGGATAGTTCTAATTAATTTAATTAATCTATACTTGAGCTGTGAATTAATTCTCTATTTATCGTTATACGGCGAATTACAGCTGAATTAACCTTATCATGCGGATTGCTTAGTCTTGTTTTATGTTTTAGGGTTTGCGCCGTAAACATAATCTGGGAGGAATTTTTATGGGTGCAAAGTGGATATGGGGGGTCATTCTCATTGCGCTTATTGCCTTGCTTTTGACTTTAATTGGGCCTTTTAACGCCAATCAAAGATCAGCAGATATGAAGCAGTCTATTGAGCAAGCGCTTAAAGCCGAGAATATTAATGTATCAGTTGATATGCAGGGTTATAAAGCCAAGTTATCTGGTGAGGTTGAAAGTCAATCTGTGTTGGATAAAGCTTTATCAATAGCCAAGGGCACGCCGTGCCAAACATGCAAAGATGGCAAGTCTGATATTTGGCACAAGGTTTCAAGTGATCTCACGGTTAAAGCCGCACCGCCAAAACCGGCGCTTAGAACACAATCACCTTATACATTCGAAGCTCTAAAATCTGATGACGGTGTTGTCACAGTCAACGGCTATGTATCAAGTGATGAAGAGGGCGCGTCTGTTTTGGCTGCGGCGAAGTCAATGTTTGGCCGTGTAGAAAATAACCGGCTTAAACTGGCTGCAGGCGCTCCAAATGCTCAGTGGCCGAATCTCATTGAGGCAAAACTTTCTGATCTTGCAAAACTTGATAGTGGTAAACTGTCGATTGAAGATACTCAAATCCTGCTAACGGGTATTACTAAAGATGCCAGTGTTCGCGAAGCTATTAATATCTCAGTTGTCAATGTGCCGTCTGGCTATGTTGGCGCTGCTAATATTACGGTACCCGATCTTGAAACCGCAAATGTTGGTGTGGTGAAATCAGAAACCATCTGTCAGGATTTATTTGATACTCTCAAAGGCAATAATAAAGTCAATTTTGAGTCTGGTAGGGCGCAGCTTCTTGGCGAAGATACATATGATTTACTAAACAATCTGGCGTCTGCCGCTGTTCAATGCGAATCCTTTCGGGTTCGCGTTGTTGGACATACCGATGCTGATGGTGACGATGATTCTAATCAGCGATTGTCTGTAAGACGTGCAGCAGTCGTTGCAGACTACTTAGTGAGTCAAGGTGTGAAGGCTGAGCGTATTAATGCAAGTGGTATGGGTGAAACTAATCCTATTGCATCCAATGAGACGAGTGCCGGTAAGGCGCAAAATCGCCGTATCGAATTTATTGTAACACAACAGTCCGAATAAGAAGGGACGAAATAATGATCTATAGTGTATTTTCATATCTCGCATGTTTTGGGTGGTTACCCCTATTTTTAATGGGACTGCTAGGGTTTATACTCGGGCTTTTATTCATGAGGCTTTTTGGCAAAAAACATGAGGGTGATTTAACGGTTGAAGGTGAAGGCGCACTTAGCGCAGAAGCGGATAGTCTTCGCGCACGGATTCAGCAACTTGAAGGCTCTTTATCATCCCGTGACGGTGAAGTGACCGACCTTAAAGGTAAACTCGCCGCAGCCGCTGCTGGTGCTGCGGCGGCCTCTGCTGCCGCTGTTGCAACCGCGCCGGAGAAATCTGAGGCGGATGATGACACATATGCCCTTGAGTGGCGTAATCGTTACCTCGCAGCGCGGGTGAAATATCTAGAAGGCCGCTTAACCGATGGTGCTGCCCCAGTTGCAGCTGCGGCTGTTGGCGGTGCGGCTCTAACGGCAGCAGCAACAAAGAAAGCACCCGCCAAGAAGAAGGCCACGGCTAAGAAAAAAGCTGCGCCGAAGCCAAAAGCAAAAGCTGCACCTAAGCCTAAAGTGCTATATACAGACGGCCCTACCGATGGTGCGCCCGATGATCTTAAGCTGATACGCGGTATTGGCCCTAAATTTGAGAAGGATTTGAACGGGAAAGGTATTTATTACTTCCGCCAAATCGGCGCTTGGAAAAAAGCTGATGTAACAATGGTTGAAGGTATTATCGACTCAATCCCGGGCCGTATTGACCGAGATGAATGGGTCAAGCAAGCCAAAGGCTTTGCAAAATCTTCACCTGCATCTTCTGCGGCGGGATCACGTAAAAAGCCTGGGCCTAAGCCGGGTTCGAAACGCGGCGCTCTTACGAAAGACGGCCGTGTCCGCCAGAAACCTGGGCCCAAATCGGGCGAAACGCGCAAGCCAGCCAAGACTGATGCAGAGAAGAAGTTTGATAAATATTACGCGAATGTTCAAAAATTTGATGCAAAAGCAGATAAAAAAGTCGTTCAGAATATCATTAAATATTGCGGTGCGGCCTTAAGTAGTCGTGATGCCTCTCTCGTTGCTTGTTCTGATGAGGCCGAAGTACAGCGTGTTGCCAAAGGCTTTATTACAAAGAAACTTGGTCTTGAAACAGGGCAGCTTGATCTTGCGAAAGATGTTTGTACGCAGATGAAACCAGTACGGTTCAAAGACCGTGTAACATTCTATTACTTAGCCGCCAAAAAAGCGCGTAAGCTCAGTATCTTTAAGTAAATAAGACGTCTTATATCAAGAACATTAACCCGTAGTTTTGGCTGCGGGTTTTTTTATGTTTTTATTTTATTTGTGAGTTAAATCCACGCTTGTCGAGGCTCGCTTATAGTGAGGCATGGTAAATGTTTTAACAGATGCACAAGGTGACTTAAATCAATATAATAATTTACGTTGGGATGAGTTGCGCTGGCCAAATTTTACGAGGGCGGAGCTTTCGTGTCGTCATTGCGGTGAATATTATCATTACCCCGTATTTCTGGATGCCTTACAGGCGTTAAGGCGCGATATAAATAGCCCGCTAAATATTTTATCAGCTCACCGCTGTGCGCTTCATAATGCGGCTGTTGGCGGCGCGCCGCTATCACAGCATTTAACCTTGGCTGTTGATATCTCTCTTCGCGGCCATAATCGCCGTAAGCTAGTGAGCGGGGCTAAGGCCAGCGGCTTTAGCGGTTTTGGTTATTATTTTACATTTTTACATCTTGATATGGGGCGCCGCCGTCATTGGTTTGGTTCCCGAAAGGCAAAGGACTTATGGCAGACATTTTTGGATTAGGATTTGACGCTGTGACCGGCGGCGTTTTTGGGCTTATCGGAACGATTATGGGCCGCGCCGCAGGCTATTTTGAACGCAAGCTGGCTTTTACGCAAGAACAGGCGAGGTGGCTGCATGAGTATAAACTTCACGAACTACAAATGCAGGCGCGCCAGCAGGAGACTGAACTTGAACTTGCACTTGCGGCGCAGGCGGGCTCTTGGCGGGGGCTTGAAACCTCTATCCGGGCCGAAGCGGCGATTGGCCAGGCGAGTCAATGGGTTATCAATTTGCTTCGTCTTGTGCGTCCATTTTTAACGCTCTTATTATGGCTGATTACGGCATGGATATTTTATATAACAAAAAACGGCGCCATTGTTGAAGCGGCTGTATTTGCGGCTTCTGCCGCGACATTGTGGTGGTTTGGTGATCGCGCCGTTAAACCCGTTACTGGTTTAAATTCTAAAGTTTAGATCGTTATTGAATTGCCGATGTCCATAATAATAACAATCGATAAGCTTGTTATAAGTATAATAAGATAGGTAAATCCAACACCATAGGATGTCCATATTGTCTTTATCCAACCCCGCCCAAACATGCGTTTTAGGCTTATGGGTAGATATATAAGCAGGGCGAAAAACAAGATATTAAATATGAATTGCGGTGGAAGAAACTGTGAGAGGATGATGCCTATGAATAAAAAGAAAAATGCAACGGCATGAAGATAGGCGGCGTGAACTATGTGATCATAAAGCATGGCATTACCGCGACCGCGAATAAACAGCGCAGAGAACAAAACAGTAAAGGGCATCAAAATAAATATAAGGCGCGGGAGCCATTTGTTAAAGCTATTGGTGAGAACAGCCGGGTTACGTGAGAAGCTTATAAGCAAATCTGCGGCACGGCTTGAATCAAGGCTTTTGTGATTAACTTCAATGTTTAATGTATCAATGTTAAAGTTATCGTCTTTACTTGTGCCGTTATCGGTGATGTTATTTTTGGTTCCGTCTGAAGCGGGGGTTTTCTTTAATTTATTGTCTGTCTGATTTATATTGTTTTCCCTGCGTTTCCTGACCGCTTCGACGGCCTCCATGTCGTCAGCCGTTAAAATATCTTGGGATGTAAAATGTCTAACTTTTAAGGCAATTAAATCGTAATTCTTGTCGGCATTAATTGCGTCAATATATTTTTGACGCGGAAACCATTTGGTTGAAAGTTTAAAACTTAAATCGTCTGCGGTTAACGCGGTATCAGTTTTTTCAACCCCGTCTTTCGGCTCTACATCTAAATCCACACCAAAGAGATGGGTGTTGGTCAGGCCCATAAAGGCAAAGAGCAAAATGCTCATGGCGAGATAAACACGGATTGGGGATGACCAATAGGTGCGGCGGCCATTGGCAAATTCGCGTGCGACCCGTCCGGGTTGAAATAATAAACTGCGCCAACTCCGCCAAATGCGCCCTTCAATCGCGGTAACAGAGGTAATTAATTCCCATATAAGACTAAACACGCCGCGCCGCATATTATCATTTTTTTGACCGCAAGCGATACAATAAGCGCCGCGCATGGGCTCTTCGCAAGAAAAGCAGTAATGCGCTTGATTTTCATTCGGTATATTATCTGAATCTAGCGGCGCAATATGGCCAATATCTGCATTTAAATCACTGGGTTCCATATTTACCCTCTGCCCCTTTTATATAATGAGCTTTATATATCTAGTTGCGCTTATGCGCAATTTGTTGCATATAAAATCTATATTTAAAGCCTGCATTATAAGGTATAAATTCAGGAATGACATGTTCGAAAGTCAAATTATTGCCGTAACGGGCGCATCTGGCGGGATTGGCCGCGCCATTGCAGAGATGTTCATCGTTCATGGCGCAAAAGTCGCGATAAGTGACCGCAGCTTGCCCACTAAAACCGCGCAAGATATCGGCGCGAAAGCCTATGAATGTGATGTGTCAAAAGATAAAAATGTGACCGCTTTCATTGATGCTGTTGAAGCTGATCTTGGACCTATTGATGTTTTTGTTTCGAATGCAGGAGTTGGCTTCGGTAATGGCCCGCATGTTGCGGGCGGGAATAATAAATCTTGGGAACTAAGCTGGCAAATTAACGTCATGAGCAGTGTTTACGCCGCGCGTCGCCTTATGCCGCGCTGGCTGGATAATCAGCAAGGCCGCTTTATTATCACGGCTTCTGCTGCGGGATTATTAAATCAAATTGGTAGCGCAAGCTATACGGCGACGAAACATGCCGCAGTGGCTTTTGCAGAGAGCATCGCCATTGAACATGCAGATGCGGGGATAAGGGCCCATTGTGTGTGTCCGCAATATGTGCGCACCAATATGACTAAGGGCATGAAAATGGCTGAAAATGGGCAAGATGACCTACTGGAGCCCGTTGATGTATCTAATGCGCTGCTCGAGGCGATGAAAAATGATGAGTTCCTTGTTCTGCCGCATAAAGTTGTAAAAAAATATACTCTGGGACGTGCCCATGATCATGAAGCTTGGCTGGACGGGATGATTAAATTTCGCCGCAGCTTAAAAGATGAAAACATTCCATTATAAAAAACATAAGAGTAAGGAGCGATTATGGCACGGTTTGATTTAACAGGAAAAGTTGCACTCGTTGCCGGAGCCTCGCGGGGGATTGGCGAAGCTATTGCTCACGGCCTTGCGGAGCATGGGGCGACAGTAATTTGCACGAGCCGTAAGCTAGAGCCTTGCGAGACAGTTGCTGCCAATATTCGTAGCAAAGGCGGAAAAGCTGATGCAATGGTCTTGCATCTTGGTGAAATTGAGACTCATCAAGCGGCTTTGGACGCGATTAAAGACAAACATGGCCGCCTTGATATTTTAATTAATAACGGTGCGACTAATCCTTATTTTGGAGCGGCCCATGAAACGCCTGAATGGGCCTATGATAAAACCATGGATGTGAATCTTAAAGGGCCGTTTTACCTGACATCCAAGGCTATACCAATTATGCTTGAAAGCGGCGGCGGCTCGGTTGTGAATGTCGCGTCGATTGATGGTATTCAGCCGGGACTCTTGCGTGTGGTCTACGGCATGACAAAGGCTGGCCTTATTAATATGACTAAGGGTTTTGCTAAAGAATATTCCCAGCAAGGCATTCGTGTCAACGCGCTCCTGCCCGGCTTTACGGATACCAAGCTTGCGGCGGGACTTAAAGATAATCCGATCATGGAAACCTATGTGAATATGAACCTGTCCTTGAAGCGTATGGCACAGCCAGAAGAAATGGTCGGAGCCGTGTTATTTATGGTCTCTGATGAGGCGAGTTATTTTACCGGGCAAGGCATGGTAGTTGATGGAGGTGCGGTTATTTAATGGCGTCCGATAATCCGACAGTTAGCATACGCGAAGGTGAGGAGTTAAATATCGAGGCCGTTGATGCTTTGATAAAGCAAAACCGTCCTGATATTCAATCAGCGCCGCAAATGGCGCAATATTCTAGCGGCGCATCAAACCTAACTTATGCCATAGACTACCCAGAGCAGCGCTTTGTTCTTCGCCGCCCGCCCTTTGGTTATATCCCTAAAGGTGGCCATGATATGTACCGGGAATACCGGATTCAAACCGCGCTTCATCCGGTTTATCCCTATGTCGCGAAGACGTTATTTTATACGGAGGATGAGAGCCAGATTGGCGCGGAATTTTACGTCATGGAGCGGGCAGAGGGCCACCTTATTCATAAGAACATTCCGGCGGAATGGGAATGGGGATCAGAACAAGCGCGTAGGCTCAATGAAACATTTGTCCGCCGCCTCGTTGATCTTCACAATGTTGACTTCAAAGCGGCGGGTCTTGCGGATTTTGGAAAGCCTAATGGTTATGTTCAGCGCCAAATCTTGGGCTGGAATAAACGCTGGGCCAAGGCATGGACGGAAGATGTTGAAAAATTTGAAGATATTTGCCAATGGCTTGAAGATAACCGCCCCGACACCGAGCAAGGCGTGGGTCTGCTTCATGGCGACTTCCGCATAGATAATTGTATTTTAGATCAAAATGACCCCACGCAAATCAATGCGATTTTGGATTGGGAAATTTCTGCTCTTGGGGACCCTTTAATGGATCTTGGGAATACCTTGGCTTACTGGATACAGGCGGATGACCCTGACTTTATGAAAATGGTCGTCCGGCAACCGTCTATGGAATCAGGCATGATGACGCGGCAGGAATTTTTAGATTTCTACGCGGCGGAACGTAAAATAAACACAGATGGTTTCCAATTTTATTATGTTTACGGAATATGGCGTCTTGCAGTGATTATTCAGCAAATTTATTACCGCTTTTATCACGGACAGACCGATAACCCTAAATTTAAAGCTTACGGTATGATGACGAATGCGCTGGGGCAATTAGCGCGGTTTAAGATTAAAACGGGAAAATTATAGGTATATTATGAGTGATCTTGAACAATTCCAAAAAGAGACCCGGGCATGGCTTACGGAAAATTGCCCGGTGGAGATGTGTGAGCCTATTGAACATGAAGATGATGCCTGTTGGGGCGGGCGTAATTTCACCTTTAAAAATGAGGCGCAAAAACTCTGGCTAGAGCGTATGGGCGCGAAGGGGTGGACAGTTCCCACATGGCCCAAAGCATATGGCGGCGGCGGATTGTCTAAGGCCGAGGCGAAAATTCTTGCGAAAGAAATGAAGCGGATTAAGGCCCGCTCACCACTCTCTAGTTTTGGTATCTGGATGCTGGGGCCGGCTTTACTTAAGTTCGGTTCTGAGGTGCAAAAGCTAGAACATCTGCCCAAAATTGCCCTTGGGGAGATCCGTTGGTGCCAAGGTTATTCTGAGCCTAATGCAGGTTCAGATTTAGCATCTTTGGCCACCAATGCCGAAGACAAGGGCGATCACTGGATTGTTAATGGCCAAAAAGTATGGACGTCATATGCGGATAAAGCAGACTGGATTTTCTGTCTTGTACGTACAGATAACTCGGGCAAGAAACACCACGGTATAAGTTTTGTCTTGTTTGACATGCAAACGCCCGGTGTCACCACGCGGCCAATTAAGCTCATCTCCGGGCGTTCGCCTTTCTGCGAGACTTTTTTTGACGATGTTAAAGTGCCAAAAGAAAATCTAGTCGGGGAGCTTCATAAGGGCTGGTCGATTGCGAAATACCTTCTGACCCATGAGCGCGAAATGATCGGTGATCAAAACGGGATAACGCGGCCTATGCATGAAATCGCAGCGGGTATGATCGGCCTCGAAGATAATAAGCTGGCTGATAGTATTTTACGCGCCAAAATCCTGCAGACTGAGGTCGATGAATGGGCGTTTAATCAAACCATGGCCCGTAAACTTGGCGAGGCGAAAGCGGGGGCAAGCCTTGGGGCGGATTCCTCTATGCTTAAATATTACGGCACGGAACTGAATAAGCGCCGCTTTGAACTCATGATGGACAGCGCAGGTTATGAAGGCCTTGAGTGGGAAGGGGAGCGGTCAGATGATGGTCGCCTTGCGCGCTCATGGCTTCGTACCAAAGCAAATTCTATTGAAGGGGGAACCTCTGAAGTGCAGCTTAATATTATTTCTAAACATATTCTACAGCTTCCGGGGGCTTAGCCATGGCGCTTGTATTAAATGAAGATGAGCAGCTTTTATCGGAAAGCGCGAGCGGGTTTTTTAACGAAAAGTCACCAGTTGCGGCGCTGCGTAAGCTTCGCGATGAACGAAGCGAAGACGGTATTGACCGCAGCCTATGGCGCGAAATGGCGGTTATGGGCTTTGCGGGGGTCGTCATTCCCGAAGACCATGGCGGCGTGGATATGGGCTATATGGCGGCAGGGCTTGTGGCGGTTGAAATGGGAAAAAATCTAACGGCTTCGCCCTTTTTATCCTCAGCAATTTTGGCGGCGACGGCGATTAAAACGGCGGGGTCTGATGTGCAGAAATCAGACTGGCTCCCGAAATTAGCCTCTGGTGAGACAATCATGGCCTTGGCCGTTGATGAAGGGCGAAAGCATAATCCGCGCCTGATGGAAACTACAGCGGTACGTTCTGGTAATGGTTTTACACTAAGCGGCGAGAAGTCCATGGTACTTGATGGTCATATTGCTGATCAGCTTATTGTCGCCGCAAAAACGGCGGATGATAAAATCACCTTATTCCTTATTGACCCGAAGTCTAAAGGTCTTACATGTGAGCGAACGGTCATGGTCGATAGCCGCAATGCGGCGCGGGTAAGCTTTGACGATGTCACAGTAACCGCCGACGCGGTCATTGGCGAGGTGGATGAGGGCGACGATGTACTTGAGGCTGTGCTGAATGCAGGCCGCGCCGTTGTTAGTGCAGAGCTTTTAGGGGCCGGGACGCAGGCCTTTAATTTGACGACGAATTACCTTAAAGAGCGGAAACAATTTGGTGAGGAAATTGGCCGCTTCCAAGCGCTCCAGCACCGCGCATCGCATTTATATTGCGAGCTTGAACTGGCACGCTCGGCGGTTCTAGCGGCCTTAACGGCACTAGATGCGGGAGTCGATGATGCGCCTTTAACGGTCGCTATGGCCAAAGCAAAGCTAGGGAGTGTGGCTAAACTCGCGGGGCTTGAGGGCGTGCAAATGTTTGGCGGCGTCGGCATGACCGATGAATATGATATTGGCCTGTTTTTAAAACGCATTCGGGCCGCGCAGGAATTATTTGGGGATGAAAACTATCATTTGGACCAAGTGGGCCGAATGAAGGGCTATTAAAGGATAGACGATGTCAATGGACCTTGGAATGACGGATCGGCTTCGGCCTATTCACGCGCAAGTACGCGATATGATGCAAAATAAAATCATTGCGGCGGATGCGCAATATCATGCGGAAATCGGTAAAGCTGGTGACCGCTTTGTATTTACAGAGCGTCAAACGGAAATTCGTGAGAGCTTGAAAGCCGAAGCGCGCAGCAAAGACTTATGGAATTTTTGGCTTACTGATTCCAAGCGTGGATATGGCCTAAGTACGGTTGAATATGCCTATCTGGCGGAGCAAATGGGTTGGTGTTTATTGGGGCCGGAAATCTTTAACTGTAGCGCACCAGATACGGGGAATATGGAAGTGTTTGAGCGCTACGGTACGGATGAGCATAAAGAGCAATGGCTGAAACCCCTGCTGAACGGTGAAATCCGCTCGGCTTATCTGATGACAGAACCGGCTGTGGCCTCATCCGATGCAACGAACCTTGAGTTTTCTGCGGTCAAAGACGGCAATGAATGGGTGTTTAACGGCGAGAAATATTGGTCATCGGGCGCAGGTGATCCGCGCTGTCAGGTCTATATCCTTATGGCGCGAACGGCGGCTCGTGGTGAGGGCTCCCGCCATCAGCAGCATTCTATGTTTGTTGTGCCTGCCGATGCGAAGGGTGTTGAGATTTTGCGCCCTATGACGGTGTTTGGTCACGATGATGCGCCCCACGGTCATATGCATATTCGCTTTGATAATGTGCGCGTGCCAGAATCGGCGCTTTTGCTCGGTGAGGGGCGGGGCTTTGAAGTTAGCCAAGGCCGCCTTGGGCCGGGCCGTATTCACCACTGTATGCGCGCCATTGGGCAGGCCGAACGGGCTATGGAGCTCATGTGTGAGCGGGCCTATAACCGCACGGCTTTTGGCAAGCCGCTCGCTAAGCTTGGTGCGAATTACGATATTATCGCCGATTGCCGTATTCGCATTGAGCAAGCGCGGCTGTTATGCCTGAAAGCCGCTTGGATGATGGATCAAGGTGACCCACGCGCCGCTGCGCCCTATATCTCGCAAATCAAAGTTGCTGCGCCGCAAATGGCATTGCATGTGGTTGATGAGGCTATGCAGATGTGGGGCGGGACGGGAGTTTCGCAAGACACGCCGTTGGCGCAAATGTGGATTGGTCTTCGCACGTTACGTTTTGCGGATGGTCCCGATGCAGTTCACCGTATGCAAGTGGCGCGTCAAGAGCTTAAAGCTTATCGTAATTAAACGACGCCGCTTTAATTAACTCGCTTTTGATAGCTTATTAACAGGCGCGCTCATTGTCTTTTTGATGATATCTATCAGGTCCACTAATTTGACAGGTTTAGCCATAGCTTCGTCCATGCCGATATTAACGCAGAGACGTTGCTGCTGATATTGTGGGTCGGCGGTGAGGGCAATGATGCGTACATTGGAATAGGGCTCTGTGCTTTGCCGTATGGCGATAGTCGCCTCAATGCCGTCCATAATGGGCATATGAATATCCATTAAAACAACGTCAATATGCTCTACGGATAAGACGTCTATGGCTTCGCGGCCGTTATAGGCGGAGTAAATGCCGCCAACAACATTCTCTAGTAAAGATGACATGACGATATGATTAGTTTCATTATCGTCAACCACTAGAACATTAAGTTTTTCAAGTTGGGTTGAGTCAAAAACTTTGGCGGCCGTTTTTGATGTTTCATAAGCCTTATTTTCAAGTAATGCTTTTGGCGGTGTTTCTACGGCAAGCGCGGTCGTATTACTACGAAGTTTTGGCTTTGGATTTTGGGGGGTAGGGGCTTGCAGCTTAGCGGTTTCTTGAGGTTTTCGGCTAGAATTTTCAACGTCCATAGGAAGGATAATTAAAAACAAGCTACCTTTATTTGGCTTAGAGGTTAGAGTTATTTTACCGCCCATAAGCTCGATAAGGTCTTTTGTAATACTCATCCCAAGGCCTGTGCCGCCATAACGTGTTGAGATCGTTTCGTTCGCCTGTTTATAAGCTTGGAAGACTTTCCTTTGTTGTTCTTCTGTCATACCGATCCCGTTGTCACGTACGGCTATGGCAAGTTGGGGTGATTGATTCTCTGCGAAATGAGGCTGCACAATAACGTCGATTTTCCCATATTCTGTGAATTTCGATGCGTTGGATAATAGATTGTTTAAACATTGCCCAATACGAGTTGAATCTAATTTTATAGAATTTGGCAAGGTTTTATGGGGATGAAACTGAATGACAGTTCCTTTTTTCAGGGCTTGATGCTCCCATAACTTACAAATATCGCCAATGACCTTTCTTGGGTCAACATATTGTAAGTCTAGAGTTGCATGCGCATTTTCGAGCTTGGCATGATTGAGTGTTTCATCGAGCATGCCTAAAAGAATTCCCGATGATTGTTGAATAAGCTCTAACTTACTCCGTGTCACGCTGGGAATGTCGTCATGTAATAAAGCGTCTGATAAACCGACAATTGCGTTCATTGGTGTTTTGAGTTCATGACTTAATTTGGCCATAAAATCTAAACGTTCGCTAAGTTTATTTTCTGAGTCTTGAATGTTGCGGCGAAGGTTTTCTTGAATTTCTAATTCTTCGGTTACATCCTCGAATGTAATGATATGGCGCGAATCTGTATATTTAGAGGCTCTTTCAAGTCGCCCTATAAATTTAAACCAAAGATTACCCTTATTATGCGTTTTAATACGGATGTTTTTACTGATCGGCGAATGGGTTGTAAGGGACTTAGTGAATATGTTTTTCGCTGAGTCGACATCATCTGGGTGTATGATTGCAAATAAGCCATTGCTTCTTACGGCGGCATATTCGTCTTGTGTTAAAATGCGCTTTAGATAGGGACTTTCTAGTAGAAACTCATTGGTTTCAGGGGAGAAACATAAAGCGCCCGACTTGGACATGTCGAAAGCGATTTTAATAATGTCATCTCTACGCAGCAGGCTATCAGAGTAATCAAAGCTAACAACAAACATTGACCCATCTGGAAAAAAGACTCGTCTGGATACAAACCTTTTGCCGGATTGAGGTAAAATTACAGTGTCTTCACTGGGGATGAGAGGCTTTGATTGTAATTCCCGAAGTTTGACGAGCCAATTTTTTTGTATGTTCTCAAAGCTGTTTTCATCCGTATCAATCTGATTATTTTTAAATATTTCATATAAAAGCTCAGTGTAAGTCACCGACTTTCCATTTAGATCGAAAATAGTGTCTTTGATAAGCTTATTGCTATTATTATATTTGAAGGTTTTAAAGTCTTTATCGACCCATAACGCACTGACATTGACGATGTCTAATATACGGAAGAGGGACTCTAAATCATCTTTAGAGACGTCCGTTTGATGTATATCTGCAGTATGTTGCATGTGTAAGACCCGTTTTTACTGTATTTATAGAGTTAATATCCTTAATAAACCGTAGATAGCTCGTTAAAATTTATACAAATTTAAATTTGTTTGTTTAATGGCTCATTTGGCTTGTGAAAAAAGCTGTGTGGCCTGAATTGCGCGGCTCCAACGGCTCAAACGCGCTGTTCTGTAGGATAAGTCCCAATCGGGCTGCGTGCGTTTAAGCATAGAATTTTTTGTAGTGTCTTGGCTGGAGGGATACGCAATTAGGCCTAATCTCATTGCCGCAAGTTGAGCAGCGCCAAGGGCTGTGGTTTCAAGCATAATTGGCCGTTCAACCGTAATATTTGTTATACTTGCTAAGGCTTGTAAGAACCAATCATTCGCGACCATGCCGCCGTCTACACGTAGAGCGGTGAGGCTAATGCCATCTCCTTCCATAGCAGATAAGAGATCATATGTTTGAAAAGCGATGCCTTCGAGAGCTGCGCGCACCATATCGGCGCGGCTAGCGGCACGGGTCAACCCAAATAATGCCCCCCGTGCATGAGGATTCCAATGGGGCGCGCCCAGACCTGTAAAAGCTGGAACGAGATAAAGGTCTGGATTGTCCTGTGCAGATATAGCTAGCTCCCGTGTGTCTTCAGCGTTTTCAAATAAATTCAACCCATCACGAAGCCATTGAACGGCAGCTCCGGCGATAAAAATGGAACCCTCAAGGGCGAATGTTGTTTTGCCGTTAAGCCGGTAAGCGACCGTGGTAAGAAGGTTGTTATCAGAGTGAATAATCTCCTGTCCGGTATTGGTTACGATAAAGCAGCCAGTGCCATATGTGCTTTTAAGCTGCCCTGGCTTAAAACATTTTTGACCAATTAAAGCCGCTTGTTGATCGCCGGCAACGCCGCATATAGGAATGTTTCCTGGTAAAATATCATTGGCCACATAACCATAGTCATCCGCGCAGTCTTTAACTTTCGGTAGAACCGAGAGCGGGACATTAAATATGTCAGCTAAATCTTTATCCCATTTATATTTTTCAATATCAAATAAGCTCGTTCGGCTTGCATTTGTTCCATCTGTCGCGTGAATTTGACCGTCGCTTAAACGCCAGATTAAAAAGCTATCAACCGTTCCAAAAGCCAGCTCACCGTCTTGCGCTTTTTTCCGGGCACCTTCGACATTGTCTAATATCCATGCGGCTTTTGAGGCACTGAAATATGGGTCAAGAACAAGGCCTGTTTTCTGTTTTACAGTGTCTTCCATGCCGTTATCTTTTAGTGTCTTGCAAATATCGGCTGTGCGGCGGTCTTGCCAGACGATTGCATTGTAAATCGGCTGTCCTGTTGATCTATCCCATACTAAGGTTGTCTCGCGCTGGTTTGTGATACCGACGCCAGCGATCGTTAAATCGTTATCATTGCAAAATTGGTGGGCATCTTTGAGTGTGGCTACAACACTTCCCCAAATCTCTTCAGGGTCGTGTTCAACCCACCCATCATACGGATATATTTGAGGAAAAGCTTTTTGCGCTGTATAAAGCAGATCGCCTTTAGGCGTGAACACTAATGTACGAGAGCTGGTCGTGCCCTGATCTATAGATAAAATAACCTGATTAGCTGACATAGATATCCCCTGACAATTTATTCTATATACTCATTAACATCTATTTGAATTTTGTATCAATATGTTATGTGTTTGAAAAACTTAGAACGGCAAAAAGTTATGAAAACATATGATTTAGTCATTATTGGCGGGGGTATTAACGGAACGGCCATTGCCAGAGACGCCGCTGGACGAGGCCTGTCGGTATTATTATGCGAAAAAGATGACTTGGCTAATCATACATCATCCGCCAGCACTAAGCTTATACATGGTGGTCTGCGCTATCTAGAATATTATGAGTTCCGCTTAGTTAGAGAAGCGCTGATTGAACGCGAGGTTTTGCTAAATGCAGCGCCGCATATTATATGGCCTATGCGGTTCGTGTTGCCTTATGACAAAGGCTTGCGCCCGGCTTGGATGCTACGTCTTGGACTTTTCCTATATGATAGTTTGGGGGGGCGGAAAAAACTGCCCGGCACAAAAAAGCTTAACCTTCAACAAGCGCCGCATAAGAATATTCTTGAAAGCCGGTTTAAGATGGGATTCGAATATTCTGATTGCTGGGTTGAGGATTCCCGCCTTGTGGTCTTAAACGCAATGGACGCCCGCGCACATGGGGCCATGATTATGACGCGCACAGAGGTGACGGGCCTTACGTCTGTTGAAGGGGGGTATCAAGTTCGTTATTTGCCGGAAAATGGTAAGGCAGAAACTATATTGGCCAAGGGGCTTGTAAATGCTGCAGGGCCGTGGGTTGAGGATGTTCTAGGCCGTGTTGATAATGGACAAGATGATGGGGCTGGTGTTCGCTTGATTAAAGGGAGTCATATTGTCGTTAAAAAACTTTATGATGATGACCATTCTTATATTTTCCAAAATGCCGATAACCGTATTATTTTTGCTATTCCTTATGAGACGGATTACACCCTTATAGGCACGACGGATGAAGCCTATGACCCGTCAGAAGGCGACGTCAAAATATCGGATGTGGAAATTAGCTATCTTATTAATGCCGCCAATGAATATTTTGAGCATGATATTCGCCATGATGATGTCGCTTGGACCTATGCGGGCGTTCGCCCGCTATATGATGATAAAAGCGATAATGCGGCGGCGGTGACACGCGATTATGTTTTAAAAGTCAGTGAGTTTAGTGACGGTGCGCCGCTTATGTCGATATATGGCGGTAAAATTACGACGTCACGTAAATTGGCTGAGCATGCACTTCGTAAGCTTAAGAGGTATTATAATTATACAACGGATAAGGACTGGACTGAGGCGGCTTTGTTTCCGGGGGGGGATTTACCCAATGCAGACTTTGAGGCGTTTTATGCGAAGGCAGCTGAACGCTTTTCAGATATTGACTCTAAGATTTTATATCGCCTTTGCCGCGCTTACGGCACGATGATCGATGATATATTTGCTAACCGTCCTGCTGATAATTTACTGGGCCGTGTATTTGGAGCAGGCCTAGCCGAAGCGGAAGTTAATTACCTAATTGAACGTGAGTTTGTAACGAAGGTTGATGATGTATTATGGCGGCGCTCTAAGATGGGGCTGCATATGACACAAGATGAACGGGATGAGTTTTCAAATTGGTTTAATAAGTTAAACTAAGCATTTAAGTGGTTTTATTTAAAGTGAGCTAAATGCTATCGGCGGATTATTTTTATAAATTTTGCATATAAAAAAGAGGCGATAAACGCCTCTTTTTCTTTATCTATACTGAATATTTGGGGTAAAATTACTTACCCCGTGGAGCATAACGAAGCTCCATGTTCCATGTAATGCCAAATGGTGCAGGCGTTACAGGACCACCGCTCGAACTAAGGAAAGACGTACCCGTTGCGGATAAATCCAGACCCATTTGCGTAGTTGGGAATCCGCCACGACCTAAGACAGTATCGTCATCTTCAACAACCATAATCACGTCTAAATTTGGATTACGTCGAAGCATTGTCCGAAGTGTCCGTTCAAAAGTCGTTGGATTAATGCTAACGGCTGTAAAGTCATCGTTATCAGCAACAACATTCGTTTCCGTCGCAATTCTGCTAGAGAAAGTAACAGACGTACCCGGTGTGACCTCACCGATATATAAGGACGCCCGCGAAAATATAGGGGCTTGGTCCGTATCAAAACTTGTCGCAAAAAATGCAAAATCCGTTAAAAGATTATCTTCAAGCATTTGAAGCACAGCTTGCCCGTCAATACTTTCGATATATGTTACACTGGTTGCACCTGCAAGTCCAAGGCCCGCAAAGGCTTGAGCCCCGCCATTACGCTGTATAACGGCATCATTGGTAATGAAGTCAATATTTCTTGCTACGCCGCTCCGCGGACGGACAGGAAAACTCACATCACCACGCCAGGACTCATTATTGCTCTCTAATCTTGGTCCAGAATAATTTTCTTGGATAAAGTCAAGAGGGTTAGCAAGGTTTGCGACAGTTACGTGGGTGCTAAACCCGCCAGGACCTGCAGGTGTTCCATCAGGCGCCTGAATCGTCGCCGTGATTGAACGGCGTCTTTGCTTGAGAACGGGAACAACGTAATCACCATTTGTGACATTTTCAGCGAAAGCGAATAGATCGGGCGTTGTTGGGTCACCGTCAAGGTCACTCACAGTTGTTACGCCTGAAAAAGCTTCACCAATAAGCTCACCTGTTCTGAAATCCTCAATGCGAACATTCGCGCCCGCTCTAGGGATGAGTGTGTTATTGTCTACAGATGAAACCGTGCCTGTAACAAGGTCATAAGCGCGGCTGAAAGCAACGTCTCCGGCTTGAAGGGCCCCTGGACCAGTTCGGGTTGAACCTTCAGGATATATAAGAGCAGAATGCGCTAAGTCGTCAGGATGGGGTTCACGGATACCCATTTCTGTTGGGCCTTCGGCAGTTGGGACGGCTGGGAACATGGTTGTTGGTGTTGGATCCGCTCCCGAAGTTTGGTTGTTCATTGCGTGAGATAAGCCGTGTGAGTGGCCAAATTCATGGGTTGAAACCGCATCAACATCTGCTGCAAACGAATCTGTGGCGCCAAGCTCCCACGTAACAGTGCTGCTGAATTGAACGTCATTGTCTAGGATTGTACCCGCTTCGTAAAATCCGGCTGGAAATTCAATGTCGCCGTCACCGTCAATATCAGTGCAGACATTTTGTCCCGCCGCAACAGGATCATAAACATCACTATCTCCATCTCCATCAAGGTCATCGCCCGGCGAGAATGTTGTGTCTGCCGTAAGAGATGTGGAGGGTGAGCTTGCAAGGGGGCCAAATCCAACAGGTGTGAAAAAGGTTACTTCGTTAATAAAGTCAAATCCGCGAGGCCTTGCTCCGAGTGGGGATAAATTTGTAACATTCATCTCGATGTAAGATGACGGATTGTCATTCCATCTGTCGAGACCTGTTTGAACAGTTTGTGCCAGTACAGCCGGCGCAATTTGGGCCGCCGTGCCGGGGTTGGCAGGTGTAGTTGTGTTAAATGTGTAGGGCACTGATGCACAGCGGTCGTCCCACTTAATACCGACAAGTTCGCGAGTTGCGATTGTAAAACCCCCGAATGCGGCAAGATTTACAGTACCTGAAATCTCAGTCACGATTTGATCAATCTGACGGCTGGCTTCACCGACTTGGGCCTGTACCGATGTTACGGCGAGCATTGCGATTGCGGATACGGATGCAAATATTTTTGTTTTTGTTAACATGTCTTTATCTCCCAAGTGCCGGTGTCGTGCGCATATCGTTTACAGCTGCTAATGCGGCATCAACATCCATAACAACGCTACTTTGCGGTAGACGCAATCTATCATTGACGATGGGCACTGCGCCCTGAAATACGCCTGAAATTACAAATTCATCGCCCGCATTATCTAAAAGTAGGAAGTAGGACATGTTGCTAAAGAAACGCGGCGTACCTGCTGAGGACTCGTTAACAGGAATAGTTGCTGTTGAAATTCTTCCGCCAGGCATTTTAACAGTCACGGTATTAGATACATTACCAAATGCTACTTCAGTTACGTCAAAAGTGGCATATGTGAATGTTTGCCCGTCTTTTGTTTCGTAAGATACGTCTGATACAGTTCCAATAACGCAGGCTTCTGCGTCATGAACTAAATCGCCGAGATCTGTTGATTGTACTGTTGTCGCTTGCGCAGAAGTCCCCATTAAGGCGATCAGCGATGTGCTCACTGCGCCTATTATATATTTTTTTAGTTTCACTTAGATTTTCTCCATTTTATCGGGTGTTACAAGGGCTTTGTAATATAGCTCTAACGAGCTCACCCTATAGTGGTTAACTAAAGATTAAAAACCTGTCAAACGCCTTCGATAAATTTTCTAGTAAAGAAAAGCAAGTTCGCGTTAAGGTTTAATTTTTCATGGTTTCGCTTGATAATTTCTTGTTTTAAGCCATAGAAAATTATAATTTCACCTCATTTTGATTGATTCCATGAGACCCAATATGGGTTCAAACAGCATAATATTTATCCTTAGGTGACATATTTTAGTTTAGAGACTGCCCATTTTTTAAAATTTTGTAGCGCCCCATTG
Source organism: uncultured Caulobacterales bacterium (assembly GCA_937928165.1). Lineage (GTDB taxonomy): Bacteria > Pseudomonadota > Alphaproteobacteria > Caulobacterales > Maricaulaceae > CALFVT01. The sequence continues at coordinate 331,454 of CALFVT010000004.1, read as the reverse complement.
ACTCGTATTACACATAGAGACATGAATAACCTCATTCAAAAATTGATTATCTAAGACCAATGAAAAATGGCGGGGAATAAAAATGACAACGTTATCAACAAGGGCTGACGGTGAATTTATTGCGCCGGGTAAGCTGTTCCTTCTAAGTTGCATTTCGCTGATTGTTACTGCAATGACATTTGCTATCCGTGCGGGTATATTAGGTGAGTTAAGCGAGGAATTTTCTTTAAGCGGCCCTCAATTAGGCTGGATCAACTCTATGGCCTTTCTTGGGTTTCCTGTTGCTATGGTGCTTTTGGGCTATCTTTATAATAAACTTGGGCCGCGCCTTATCATGATCTTGGCCTTCATCGGTCATTTGCTAGGTCTTGGTCTCACGATTATCGCCGGTGGTTTTCTGGGACTGCTTATATCTACATTTTTTATCGGTTTTGCTAACGGCGCTGTTGAGGCCGCTTGTAATCCAATGATTGCGCAAATGTATGAAGATGAAAAAACCAAATGGCTCAACCGCTTTCATGTTTGGTTCCCTGGGGGGATCGTCATTGGCGCTTTGGCGTCTAAATTTATGACAGATATGAATATGGGTTGGCAAATGCAGATTGCCATTATGATAATACCCACGATTATTTATGGCGTTATGGTTTTTACAACAAAATTCCCTAAATCATCGGATGCTTACACAGGACGAACAAGTGATTTAGCCATTCTTGTCGCCATTATTGGATTAATGATTTTGATTGGAACGCCCAACCCCGTAACAGGCGTGCTGATTGGCGGTATTATCTTGCCGCTTATCTTAATATTGGCCGTATCGTTTCTTTTGATAAAGCGGTTAGGCGGCACAACGCGGGATGGGCTTTTATTATCGGTGATGATGATCTTAATGACGATTACAGCCACATCAGAGCTAGGCACGCAGCAATGGGTCGGGAGCATATTAGGCGAGTCTGGAGCTTCGCCCATGATTATATTAGCTCTTGCTACAGGGCTTATGGCGGTGGGGCGTTATTTTGCGGGGCCCGTTATTCATGCCCTTAATCCACTGGGTGTTTTACTGATGTCGGCTATTGTAACGACAATCGGAATATATCTCCTAAGTACAACAACAGGCGGAATGGTTTATTTTGCAACAATTATATTTGCCTTGGGGGTTTGTTATTTTTGGCCAACAATGGTGGGTGTGGTTGGGGAATATATCCCGCGAACAGGAGCCCTGGGCATGTCATTAGTTGGCGGCGCTGGTTTATTTGGTCTTTCATTATGGCAGCCGATCATAGGCGGCTGGATTGATGCCAATGAAGCTAAAGCTCTGGGGGAGGGCTTGGACGGCAAAGCTGTGGAGCTTCTGGCCGGACAAATGACCCTTGAGCAGTTAATGATGTTCCCGGCGGTACTTATTTTATCCTTTGCTGTTTTATATGGTTTGAGGACGTGGATAATGACGACGGCCTCATAAAATCACAATAGCTGTGGGGTTTATCCCACAAAATTTACTCAATAAACCTCTTTTTTGCATAAAAAGGGGTTTATTTATTTGATATAAGCCTTATTTTGTTTGCCTACACTTAAATTGTGGGAGCTTACCCGTGAACCTTATATCTGATTTTATTCTCCGAGCTGAAAGATTTTCTGAATCGACAGGCCAGAGCGTGTCCACTTTATCGCGTAAACTCCTAAATGACGGAAAGGGTCTAGCCCGCCTTAAAGATGGCGGGCAGTGCACGCTAAAAACCCTTGAAAGCGCTGTCGCCAAGCTAGAGGCGATGGAGGCGGCCTATGCGGATATTGATAAACTGGATATGAGCCATCTTGACCGGCTTGAGGCGGAATCGATACATATTATGCGCGAGGTGGCTGCGCAATGTGATAACCCTGTTATGCTTTATTCTGTTGGTAAAGATAGTTCGGTTATGTTGCATCTGGCAGAAAAGGCCTTTTACCCATCTCGCCCGCCATTCCCGCTTATGCATGTCGATACGACGTGGAAGTTTAAAGACATGATTGCGTTTCGTAACCGCCGCGCCAAGGAAGTGGGTATGGAGCTTATCGTCCACATTAACCAAGAGGGTGTCGAGCAAGGGATTGGGCCCTTTTCTCATGGATCTGCCGTGCATACGGATGTGATGAAAACCCAAGGGCTTAAACAGGCGCTAGATAAATATAAATTTGACGCGGCCTTTGGCGGCGCGCGGCGCGATGAAGAAAAGTCACGGGCGAAAGAGCGGATTTTCTCATTCAGAACTGAGCAGCACCGCTGGGATCCTAAAAACCAACGCCCAGAAATTTGGAATATCTATAATACTCGCGTCCATAAAGGAGAAAGCATGCGCGTATTCCCGCTTTCAAATTGGACGGAGCTTGATATTTGGCAATATATTTACCGGGAAAAGATAGAGATTCCGCCGCTTTATTTGTCGGAAAAACGCCCCGTTGTTGAGCGAGACGGCGTGTTAATTATGGTGGATGATGAGCGTATGCCGCTTAAAGAGGGTGAAGTGCCGGATATGAAAAACGTTCGCTTTCGCACGCTGGGCTGCTATCCTTTAACGGGAGCAGTGGAAAGCGATGCGGATACACTTCCCGACGTGATTCAAGAAATGCTCTTGACGACAACGTCAGAACGTCAAGGCCGCGTTATCGACAGTGACGCTGGGGCGTCAATGGAACAGAAAAAAGAAGAGGGATATTTCTAATGGCCCATCTTGATGATCTTATATCGACAGATATTCTTGGTTACCTACGGGCCCAAGAGAATAAATCTTTTCTACGCTTCATAACATGCGGCTCTGTAGATGATGGGAAGTCTACTCTTATTGGGCGGCTTTTATATGATTCAAAACTGATTTACGAAGATCAGTTGGCGTCGATAGAAAAGGACAGTAAAAAATCGGGCACTCAAGGCGGCGAAATGGACTTGGCGCTGCTTGTTGATGGTTTGGCAGCGGAGCGCGAGCAGGGGATTACGATTGATGTCGCCTACAGGTTTTTCTCCACTGATAAACGTAAGTTTATCGTTGCTGATACGCCGGGCCATGAGCAATATACGCGCAATATGGCAACGGGTGCGTCGACGGCGGATGTGGCCATATTATTGGTTGATTCGCGTTATGGGGTTCAAGTTCAAACGCGGCGTCATGCATTTATTGCCTCGCTTTTGGGGATTAAACATGTAGTTGTCGCCGTTAATAAAATGGATTTAAATGGGTTCTCGCAAGCCATTTTTAATGACATTGAAGTCGAATTTCGCAATTTTGCCAAAGACCTCGCCTTCTTAGAAATCACCTGTATCCCGATGTCGGCTTTAAAGGGTGATAATGTGACTACAAAATCGGATCGCTCTGTTTGGTATAAAGGGCCGTCGCTCTTGCAATATCTTGAACATGTCAATGTTGAAACGGAGAGTTTAGATGCGCCTTTTCGCTTACCTGTTCAATGGGTTAACCGCCCAAATCTTGATTTTCGAGGGTTTTCTGGAACTATTGCTTCGGGCGTCGTCAGGGTCGGCGATGAGATTGAAGTTAGCTCATCAGCTAAGCGATCTAAGGTCAAATCCATCGTGACCTATGACGGTGCGTTAAAAGCCGCCCGCGAGGATATGGCCATTACCTTAACTCTTGAAGATGAAATTGATATTTCGCGGGGTGATATCATTGGCCACACAGAGCAGGTGAGTCAGCAGGCAGATCAATTCCAAGCGCATATTTTATGGATGAGTGACAAAGAGCTATACCCGGGCCGCCAATATATCTTAAAGACGAGCAATAAGAGCGTTCCAGCTAGCGTAACAAGTTTAAAACATAAAATCGATGTTAATGATCTATCAGAGAGTTCTGCGAAAACTTTAGAGCTTAATGAAATTGGGGTTTGTAATTTGTCTCTGGGCGCACCGATTGCGTTTGATCCATATAATGTTAACCGGAATACAGGCGGATTTATTCTTATTGACCGCCAAACTAATGCAACAGTTGGTTTGGGCATGATTGACTTTGCGCTCCGCCGTTCAAGCAATGTTGTATGGCAGGATATGAATGTTGACCGCAAATCCCGTGCGGAGATTAAAGGTCAAAAGCCAGTTCTTCTCTGGTTCACTGGGCTGTCTGGGTCTGGCAAGTCGACGATTTCCAATAGGGTTGAAAAGCAGCTTTTGGATATGGGGCGGCATACTTATACGCTTGATGGGGATAATGTTCGCCATGGCCTAAACCGTGATCTTGGCTTTACCAAGGCAGACCGGATTGAAAATATGCGCCGTATAGGCGAGCTATCTGCAATTATGGTTGATGCAGGCCTTATTACCTTGGTGGCTTTTATCTCTCCTTATCGCCAAGAACGTGAAGCTATTCGCAATCTATTTAATGAAGGCGAATTTATTGAGGTCTATGTTAATACGCCTTTGGAGGTTTGCGAGCAGCGTGATGTAAAAGGGCTTTATGCGAAGGCTCGCCGAGGTGAAATTAAAAACTTCACAGGCATAGATTCGGAGTATCAAGCGCCGCAATCTCCTGAAATTGAAATTAATACAGCTGAGCTTAGCTCAGAAGATGCGGCGCTAAACATCATTACATATCTTAAGGAAAAGGGCTATTTACACCGTGGTGTTGAATAGGCGTAAATTCTATGGCTGATTTTGATGTTTTTAACGGAGATGCAGACGGCATTTGCTCACTTTTACAGCTTCGCCTTAACGAACCGCGCGAAACTGCAAAATTAGTCACAGGGCGTAAACGTGATATTGCGCTTTTAGACCGAGTCGAGGCGGGTAAGGATGACCGTATTACGGTTCTTGATATTTCCATGCGTAATAATGCGGTGGATTTAACGCGGTTATTAGATGCAGGTGCCCATGTTTTCTATGCAGATCATCATAACCCGGGTGATGAGATAACGCATAAGAATTTAGATGCACATATTAATCTTGCACCGGAAATCTGTACCGCTGTTATTATTCACAATTTATTAAACGGAGCTTTTGCTCCGTGGGCCGTCGTTGGTGCGTTTGGGGATAATTTCCCGGCGCTCGCGCGGCGTATTGGGGCGGGGCATGATCTTGATTTAACCGCTTTGGAGCGATTGGGGCTTTTGTTGAATTACAACGGCTATGGGGCGAGTCTAAGTGATCTTCATGCCCATCCCAAAGATTTATATCTTGCTTGTCTTGCCCATAAAACGCCGAGTGCATTTTTACAAGCTGATACGGATATTTACCGCCGCCTCACTGCGGGTTATGATGAGGATATGTTAAAGGCGCGCCGCGCCGAAACATTATCAGACACAGATCAAGGCCGTGTTTTATTATTACCTGATGCAGCCAGTTCGCGGCGAATTTCAGGTGTTTACGGCAATCAATTAGCGCAAGATTATCCTCATCGGGCTCATGCCATTTTAACCCGTAGCGGAGACGGCTATGTTGTGTCAGTACGCGCACCCGTTTTGCAGCGGCAAGGGGCGGACACACTTTGTATGCAATTTGAAACTGGCGGTGGGCGCGCTGCGGCGGCGGGGATTAATCATCTTAATGAACAAGATATTGACCGTTTTATACAGGCCTTCACTGCGCAATTTGCATAAAGGGTGTTCACATATATTAAGTAAGAATAACGAAAAGTTATTTCCAATATAAAGGAATACCCTTATACATATTCATAAAATTGCATATATTAGGAGACCTCCATGCGCGAAGCCGTTATTGTATCTACTGCCCGAACCCCTATTGGCCGCGCTTATCGCGGTTCCTTTAATGCGACCCCGTCTCCGACCCTTGCGGGGCATTGTATCGACGAAGCGGTTAAACGCGCAGGTATTGACGGTGCAGAGGTTGATGATGTGGTGATGGGCTGCGCTATGCAGCAAGGTGTGCAAGTCACAATGGGCCGCAATGCGGTTTTAGCCTCTAATTTACCAGTTACTGTCGCCGCACAGTCGGTAGATCGTTTATGTGCTTCCGGTATGATTGCTATTGGTCATGCGGCGAAGCAGATTATCTGCGATGGTCATCAAATCGTTATTGGCGGCGGTGTTGAGAGTATCTCCATGGTGCAAACAGGCGAAATGCGCGTAGCGCCGGACCCCAAAGTTGTCGCGAAACATCCCGATGCCTATATCCAAATGATTGATACGGCGGAAGTTGTCTCCAAGCGTTATGGTATTTCTCGCGAAGCACAGGATATATATGGCGTGCAGTCCCAAACCCGCACCCATGCCGCGCAGCAAGCGGGTAAGTTTGACGACGAAATTGTTGCTCTACCGTCAACAATGATGGTAAAAAACAAAGAAACGGGCGAGATTTCAAAGTCTGACGTTCTTTTAGAAAAAGATGAAGGTAACCGGCCTGGCACAACATTAAAGGCTTTGTCTGGGCTTAAACCTGTTCGCGGCCCTGGAAACTTCATTACGGCGGGCAATGCATCGCAGCTCTCGGACGGTGCATCTGTTTCGGTTTTAATGGAGCGCAAAGAAGCTGAGCGCCGCGGGTTATCGCCGCTAGGCATTTACCGCGGCATTGCCGTTGCGGGTGTTGAGCCGGATGAGATGGGCATTGGCCCCGTTTATGCCATTCCGAAACTGCTGAAAGCCAATGGCCTGACGATTGATGATATTGACCTTTGGGAACTGAATGAAGCCTTTGCCGTACAAGTGCTTTATTGCCGTGATAAACTTGGTATTCCAAATGAGCGCATGAACGTAAATGGCGGCTCGATTTCTATTGGCCATCCTTACGGCATGAGCGGGGCGCGTATGACGGCCCATGCCCTTATTGAAGGTAAGCGGCGAGGTGCGAAATATGTTGTGGCCACCATGTGTGTTGGCGGCGGAATGGGCGCAGCCGGGCTTTTCGAAGTCGCTTAAGCATATCAGGACAAAAATATGTCAAAAGTTGAATTTAAAGACCGCGCCGCCATTATTACAGGTGCGGGCGGCGGGTTAGGGCGCACCCATGCTTTGGCTTTGGCCCGGCGCGGAGTGAAAGTCCTTGTTAATGACCTCGGCGGCGCGGTTGACGGAACGGGGGGCTCCTCGGCTGCGGCAGAGCGCGTTGTTGACGAGATTAAGTCCCTGGGCGGCGAGGCTATTGCGAACGGCGCCAATGTCATCAATCGTGAGCAGGTAAAAGATATGGTCTCCCAAGCTATCGACGCTTTTGGGAAAGTTGACATTCTTGTAAATAATGCGGGTATTTTGCGCGATAAATCTTTTGCCAAAATGGAGCTTGATGATTTTCAAACGGTTATTGACGTGCATTTGATGGGGTCTGTTAATTGTACTAAAGCCATATGGGAGCATATGCGTGAGCAGGAATATGGCCGCATTGTTATGACAAGTTCATCCTCGGGACTTTATGGTAATTTTGGGCAAAGTAATTACGGCGCAGCCAAAATGGCTTTGGTCGGCTTGATGAATACTTTGCACCTTGAAGGGGTTCGTAAGGGCATCCACACAAACTGCCTTGCGCCTGTGGCGTGGACGCGCATGACATCGGATTTATTTCCTGAAGGCTCGGATAAGCTTTTCAAGCCAGAATATGTGTCTGAAGGTCTTGTTTATTTGTGTAATGATAATGCGCCGTCGCGCCTTATTTTAGCGGCGGGTGCGCGCGGATTTGCGGCGTCTAAAATCTATGAAACGCCTGGTGTATCATTTGCTGACGGTGAAGTGAGTGCAGATAACGTGGCTGCGCATATTGAATCGGTGATGAGTGCGCAGGGCCAAGAAGAATTTGATAATGGCGGCTTACAGGGTACAAAATTTGCGCAGCGCGCTATGTTATAATTAAAAATTACCATGATGGGCGTACCGTTATAAGTAAAGCTTTGCTTGATCTCGTATTATCTCGCTTGTAGATAAACCTATAAGACTACCGAAAAGGGCAGTCTTTTTACGAGGAGATATCTATGCCAAGTGAAAAAGTAGAATTTAAAGGCGCATTTGGCGATGTTTTATCAGCCAAAATTGATTATCCTGATAGCGGAGAGGTGCGCTCTTGGGTCTTATTTGCTCACGGCTTTTCCATTGGTAAAGACCTAAAACCAATCCGGACGATTTCCAAAGCTTTAGTCGAAGACGGCTACGGCATGCTCCGCTTTGATTTTACGGGATTGGGCGATTCGGGCGGTGATTTTTCTGATACAAATTTTACGTCTAACTGTAATGATATCCGCGCGGCAGCAAAATTTATGGATGAGAATTATTCCGCCCCATGCATATTAATAGGCCATAGTTTTGGCGGTACCGCATCGCTTAATGTTGCTCATGAAATTCCAAGTGTGAAAGCTATCGCCACCATTGGCTCCCCTTATGACACCAAGCATATTGTCCATCAATTTTGCGATAAAATTGAAAAAATCCATGAAGAGGGTGAGGCGAAGGTCATGCTAGCGGGCCGTCCTTTTGTGATTAAAGAACAGTTTATCGATGATGTTGAAAACCAAAATATTGCCAAAGAGATCGAAGATCTTGACCGGGCGTTGATGGTGTTTCATTCTCCGCAAGATAATGTCGTGAGCATTGAAAATGCTTCTCGTATTTATATGACAGCACGGCATCCCAAAAGTTTTGTTTCCCTTGACGGAGCCGATCATCTTTTGCTGGAAAATGCAAAAGATGCGGAATATGTTGCGCATGTTTTAACCGCTTGGGCGGAGCGTTATGTGAATACATAGGCTCTGAGACCTTAGACTTTGTTGTTTTAAGACATTATTGACCCTGTCTTGCTATAATTGACACAATTAAGCGAGATTTTATGACTAATGCGGTAAATAACATGGGCGCAAAGACACAGGCTCGCCCTTTTTTCGCTGCGCTGGACGGGTTTCGCGGTCTTTTAGCGCTTTTGGTTGCGATTCATCATTCACAGTGGTTTTCCTATTTGAATTATAAATCCTTTATCAATGAAGGTTTTGTCCTGATTGACTTATTTTTCGTATTTTCAGGGTTTCTTCTTTATAGGCTTTATGGGCGTAATCTTAACACGAGGGCTGATGTAGCTGACTTTATTAAACGCCGTTTCGCCCGTCTTTACCCTATACATATTTTTATGCTGTTTGCTTTTACAGCGTTTAATCTGCTGCGATTATGGGCTTATAAATCAGGGATTATCAGTCTTTCCGATGGGGCAATCTTGCCGTTTAGCGCTGAGTCCACTGATAATATCGCAACATTTATATCCCATATCTTCTTAACGCATTCAGTGGGGCTGCATGATGCCCTATCTTATAACTGGCCAAGTTGGACGATTAGTGTTGAATTTTATGTTTATTTTATTTTTGCGGCACTGATTGTTTTTTGGAAACCGAGTAAGCTGCGGCATGTTGGGCTTATATCTGCCCTGATTGCCTTTGTATATTGGGGGCTTTCGGGCATCGCGCCGCGTATGGATATAACCTATGATTACGGTTTTTGGCGCTGCCTTGGTGGTTTTTTTACAGGCGTTATCGGTGCGTGGCTGTTTATGCGCTACGGCGCTGTTAAATCTAAAATCTCAAGTGGGGTTTGGACAGCTTTAGAATTGGCTGCCCTACTATTTTATCTTAGCTTTACTATTTATTTTATTGATAAATCACAATTTTTTATTGCGCCCTTTGCTTTGTTTTTCGTATTCATCTTCGCTTTTGACGGCGGATTAATTTCGCGGTTTATGTCAAATGGAGTCTTTGGTTATCTTGCGAAAATATCCTATTCAGTCTACATGACCCATGCCTTGATTGCTGTGGTTTTTGATATTGTCGCCCGCAAGTTTTTATCAGAGTTTGTTAATCCATATAACATAGAGCAGGGGCTTGGCGGCGATATCTATCTTATCCCTTATTTGATAATTGTTATTATGGTGTCCCATGTAACATGGCGGGTTGTTGAAGGTTATGGGGGGCGCTGGCTTAGCCGTGTCATTGGCGTGCGCCGTAGGGGTGAAACGACATCTTAAAACCATATCAGGCTTGCAGCTAGGTTTTTTAACCGCTAATCGCTTTTTTAAATAAAAGAGGCCTCTATGAGTGAAAACCGTTATAAAGACTTAGATCAACTTGGTGCGCAAGGCGGGCTTCCAAACTCACCGGATGAAGCGGTCTTAGAGCGGGTTAAAAACCCTTGCGATGAAGATTATATGATCCGCCTTGTTGCGCCCGAATTTACATCGATTTGCCCCGTTACAGGACAGCCGGATTTTGCGCATTTAGTGCTAGATTATATTCCCGGTGAATGGATTGTCGAATCAAAGGCATTTAAGCTTTTTCTGGGCAGTTTTCGCAATCATGGCGATTTTCATGAAGCCTGCACAACAGGCATAGGCCGGCGGATTGTCAAAGAAATCTCTCCTAAATGGCTGCGTATTGGCGGCTATTGGTATCCGCGCGGGGGCATTCCGATAGATGTATTTTACCAATACGGTACTGCCCCAAAACAGGTCTGGATACCTGACCAAGGCGTGCCGCCCTATAGAGGCCGCGGATAAAATAACACGTGAGTGTGAATAATATTACTGAATAAGCCCTTTTATTCTTAGGGTTTAGGTTTTACTTATGGCCTAAATGTATGGAGCGGAGACTATGGCTCAAATTAATTTAGCGACAGATATCAACTCATGTGATGATATATGGGATTGTTTACGGCAAGAAGCGGCGCAATTTGCCGTGCGGGAGCCTGCGCTATCGTCTTTGTTATATGCCCTAATACTTGACCAAGAATCATTCTCTCACGCCTTAGTCAATCATTTAGCAACGAAGCTTAGCACTGATGATCTTTCGCCTTTAAAACTGCGTAAAGTGCTCGATAATGCATCGCAGGCTGACTTAACCATTGTTGAAAATGCGGAGAGAGACCTGCGGGCTACGCGGGAGCGAGACCCGGCTTGTCAATCTTTGCTGCAAGCCTTTCTTTACTTCAAAGGCTTTCTGGCGGTGCAAACACACCGTTTTGCCCATTCACTTTATAAGGCTGACCGCCGTTTAATTGCTTTTCATCTTCAAAACCGTTCGGCTGAATTATTCAGCGTTGACATTAATCCTGCAGCAGAAATCGGCCACGGGATTATGCTCGACCATGCAACTGGATTTGTTGTTGGCGAAACGGCAGTGATCGGTAATGATTGCTCAATTTTGCAAGGGGTGACCTTAGGCGGGACAGGAAAGTCGAATGAAGACCGCCACCCGAAAATTGGCGATCAAGTTTTAATCGGTGCCGGGGCTAGCATTCTTGGAAATATCAAAATCGGAGACGGCGCGAAAATTGCGGCGGGCTCTGTTGTCTTAAAACCCGTTGCAGAAAAATGCACAGTCGCCGGCGTTCCGGCCAAACCTGTTGGCGGCCCTTGCTGCGGTAACCCAGCCGGGTCAATGGATCAAACTCTCGAGGATACATATTATGACACCTGAACAGATTGTTAGCGTAAGAAACTACCTATGTAAGCGCTTCGCGACTGAGGGCATTGCCATTAAACCGCGCAAAGTCCAAGATAGTGTTGAAGTTTATTTGAATGATGAAATTCTCGGTATTCTTTATATTGATGATGAAGATAAAACCGATATTTCTTATGATTTAAATATCAGTATCTTACAGCAAGATTTAGACGAAGCTTAGATTGTGACGATTTATGCATTGGGTGATAAAACCCCGCAGATAGACGTGGCGGCCTATATTGCGCCCAATGCGAACGTTATAGGGCAGGTTAGACTTGAAGCTGGGGCCTCTATATGGTTCGGGGCCGTCTTACGTGGGGATAATGACCTTATTCACATTGGCAAAAACTCTAATATTCAAGACAATTCCGTACTTCACACGGATCCGGGCGTTCCGCTTCATATCGGTGAGGGAGTTACGGTTGGTCACCGTGTTATGCTGCATGGCTGCGTGATTGGTGATAATACGCTCATTGGTATTGGGGCGACGGTTCTGAATAATGCTAAAATTGGTAAGAACTGTATTATCGGCGCTCACGCGCTGATTACCGAGGGGAAGGAAATCCCGGATAATTCAATGGTTGTTGGTGCGCCAGGAAAAATAATCCGCAGCCTAACAGACCCGCAAGTTGCGATGCTTAAAATGAGCGCGGCGATTTATGTTAAAAATGCCGACCGCTTCAAAAATGAGCTTAAAACGCTCTAGCGTTTAAGTCCGCCCCATATTTGGCGAATACGGTCATCCAAATCCGCGCCAATATTTTCCCAAGATTGTTGATTTGAAAAACAGTCATGGATAAATAAACGGTCACGCTTGGTCAAAGTCTCCGCAAGGCTTGCTTTTATATCTGTCAGGCCATGAGCCGATTTTAACAGCCAAAAAGCATCGCCGATACGTTGAACATGTCCGTAGTTTTGTAAGCGCCGTAGGAAATTCATACCTGTTTTCGGGTTAACCTCTGCCATGATTAGAAATATATTGTCTTGCGGTCCTTCTTTAACCGTAGAGTCGGGCTGCGTCGCCGGGCTATATTGGGTGGTTGGGTTATGCTGAGCGGAGCTTTGCACTTGCTGCTGTGGTTGGAATTGGGGTGTTTGAGCGTGCGCGGAAGTATTGACCCAGTGTTGAAAAACAGGATGTTGCGACGCTGGTAAGAACCCACTCTGCGGATAGGCCGACACCAAAGAATTGGGTAAAACACGGCCTTCCGAGATAAAGCCAATCATATGGTCCATATTATAAGGGCCATAGCTTTGGTTTTCGACCAAAACATACCATAAATTGTCTACAGAGCCTGTCATGGATCTATGCTAACCCCCTTTTATACTAATCTAAATAGAAAAGCCGTTTTTGGCTGTATTTTCTAGCCTTATTTAGTTTAATCAGTCAGAAAGGCAGCTTAGGAAGGCTTATGACGAACGAACCCATGCTGAATATACGCGAAAGAGCGCCTGTTGTGATTATGGGGGTCTTAGTTGCTTTTCATATTATCAAGCTTATCATACCTGAAAGCCTCATGATTTTAATGCAGCCATGGCTTATCTTGGTCCCTATTGACACTGAAGGCGTCACCCTTGTGCAAAGGCTTTTCTCCCTTATAGGTTACGGACTCATACATGCCGAATTAACTCATTTGCTTATGAATGGTTTTATGATTACGGCTTTTGGCATTGTGACAATTACTGGTATTCGTGCAGATATTCGCCTCCGTCCGCATGTTCTAACGCCTGTGCAAAAATTTTATGTTATCTTTGTTTTAGGCGTCTTGGGCGGCGGGCTTTTTCAATGGGCATGGTGGTCTTTATCAAATGAATTTGCGGCAGCCATAGGGGCTTCTGGGGGCGGTTCGGCCTTATTTGCGACTATGGCCTATGCGATTGGCGGTAAAGACCGCTTGTTAAAGTTTGGCCTCGGATGGTGCGTTATAAATATTCTCTTTGCGTTTTTTGGAGCGACATTTGGAGTTAATATTGCATGGGCTGCGCATCTTGGCGGGTTTGTTATTGGAATTATATTTGCCTTTTATTGGGTCAGGCCTAATAGTGCAGAATTTAGACTAAATTGATAAGGCATAAATTTGCCGTTAATTTCAAACCCTGCTAATCGGGATGTCCCATTTATACGCACATGCCAGACTGCTTTAACGGCCTGACGGTTTGTATTAGACAAAGCAGCCGTAATTGTTTTGGGCAAAGCAATGGTCTCAATGTTATAGCGAATATTATATTTAGCATCACTGATGCTTATGATGTCGCCGGTAATAAAAAACCCGTCCTCACTCAAATGATCTTTAGGTTTATCAGATCGAGGCGTTATTAAATAGGGATAAGCTGTATCATCTGGCCCTGCTCTTAGGTAAATATTGACCTGTTTTACATGGCCTCTCAGCGGGCCAACAAGATCAGCCATATGAATATCATTTAAAGCTACATTATAACGAATTATGTCTCCGTTAAGTGCATAGTCTATAATCGGCGTTTTTAAGACTTTGTCTGTATTCAGCGGGGTATAATGTAAAATTAAAGCCCCTAACGGAGCGCCAATAATAACAGCAGCTGATAACAAATAACGAAACATTATAAAGCACGAGAATAGGCTGCGGCGGAAGCTATGTGAGCCGATGGTTTATAAGACTTAGACCGCTCAAGCTCAACCGGCGTTAAAGGGCGAAAAACTTTAGAGCTCGGGTCTATTTGCGGCGGCGGTCTTCGTGTTAAAGCCAGTGCAAAAATAGTGAATAACGCTGAAATGGCCGCGATAGATAATAGCCTTATGTCTATGTTTGAAACAAAGGCATAAGCCGTAAATAAAGCTATCATCGCCGTTAAGCTTAAAACCATAGCCCATTTATGGCCGAACCGAATGGCGGCCATAAACTTATTCATAATAATAATTGTTAGTCCACCAATTAATATAATGGCTGCAATCATGAATAATGCGTTTATGGTTTCGTCAATGAACCCCGCTCCATTGATTGCGATGACATAATGGCTTGCAGATAATATCAAGATTGCAATTCCGCCAAGCAGTCGACGTCCCAAACTATGAGATGTGCTTGTACGCCGAAAGAGGATGGCGGCTGTTAATGAAATTCCGCCAAATATTAGCCCAACTTGCCAAATAAACTCAATTATTGGGGGCAGGATAACTGATGATATGCCAAATGTAGAGGGTATAACCCAAACCCAAAAACTGGCAAAACAGCAGCCCATAAAAGCAAACCAACTTGATATGGAAATGCCTCTGCTCCGGTTGAGTTGCCAAACCCGAAACGGGTGCGTTGTCGAGAGGTAAATTAGCCCTGTTAGCAATGTTAACGCGCTTAGAATAAAGCTAGGTGTTGTTAATCCGCTTATGGATGCAAAGACAAGAGCCGTTAAGCCCCATCCGTATAAAATAAATTGCGGCAAGCGGCGGCTAAACCTATCTCCGAGATTATAAGCAGTAAAAACCTGTAGCGCAGCTATTGCCGGTAAAGCTAGGGCCAACGGGCCTGATGATATTTGTCCATTAAATAACATATAGCCCCAAAACGCTGTAGCGGCGATGGAGACTATTAAAGCTAGCCGGCTTTTTAAGGCCCATGCGGTGACTAAACTTATCAAAGCTGAGGTGAGCCAAAACCCGGTCTGGGAGGCGTTAAAAATATATAACCCAAAATATTGGGCTAAGTTAATCATAATCCATAAACATGCGCATAAAGTAATTAGAAGGCTTATGTCTTTCAAGCGAAAAGCCTGTTTGCGCTCCGACATAAAAGCAGCGATTACCGTGAAGATGATGAGGCTTGTTAAGCTTAAAACCCGAAGGCTAGGTGATGATGTCATAAGACTTATGAGTGCAGAAGTTATTATAACGATCACAAGAAGCATAAGGCCAAAATAAAAGCCTGAACTTTTAATTTTAGGTGTTTTAATGCGGTTTTCTAAAGTCTGTGAGCTGTCAGCTAAGCTTGAGGCTGTTTGGGTGTTATTGTCTCCGCTTAAGCTTTGCTCTGTTTGATTATCTTTCACAGATTTTAGAAACCCATGAAATCCCATACGGTCATCATAACCCAGTAACTGGGCTAGTCCATTGTCATTTGCGACATATGCTGTGTTCTCTAACCCCATGTCTATAATTTAAGCCGTTCAAACAATCTTTTATAGTGGTCACACTTTATAGGCGAAAATGTTATTCATTCGGGGCGGACGTTCTCCCCGGAAGATGTGTTAGTGTTTCAATAACAGAATGTATCAGCGGAATCTCGTGCTGCATCGCCCGGTAGCCTCTTTCAATAAGTTCATCCGCCTTAGAAAACTCAAGCATGCCAATGTGGCCAATTCGCGGTGCAATAAAGACGTCTGGTGGGTCACCTGCAAGGCGGGAGCGGGAAATACGATCCATCACAATATTAAGGGTCCCCATCATCACAGAACCAAGTTTTGGCCCTTTTCCAGGCTCGCTTTGCCCCATCATACTCTTGAGTAAAAGGCGGTCAGGGCGGAGCTTGTTGATAGACTGCGCTGCAAGTGAAAATGGGTCAATAGACTCATTGTCCTCTGCATTAACATCAAACTCATGGGAACTGCCGATTGGGCCAAACGCATCACCGTTAAGGCTAACAGCGATGACAATATGTGCCCCCATCGCGCGGCAAGCAGAGACGGGGACGGGATTCACAAGCGCCCCGTCGATCATATAACGGCCATCTATTTTAATCGGTTCAAACGCGCCGGGCAGAGCATAAGACGCTCTGACGGCCGGCACAATGGGCCCGTTTTGTAGCCAGACTTCATAGCCGGTTCGAAGATCACATGCGACGGCTGCGAACTTACGGTCGAGGTCTTCAATACGTGTATCACGAAGATAATGCCGCAAGACACGGGCAAGCCGTTCGCCGCGCATAAACCCTGCGCCGCCCCATCTTATATCCATATAGCTCAGCATGCGGCGAGGGGTGAGGGCACGGGCCCAGTCTTCTAAAATATCGAGCTTGCCGGCAAGAAAAACACCGCCGACTAGGGCGCCAATAGATGTTCCGGCAATAATATCTGGCCGTATGCCGGCTTCGATAAGGGCGCGAATAGCGCCGATATGTGCCCAGCCGCGAGCCACGCCGCCGCCGAGGGCGAGGCCGATGGGCGGGGTCTTTAATTGTCCTGTTTCGTCTTTTTGCGGTAAAAGCATAACCACTCATAGCATTATGAATATTTGCTGCAAGCTCTACTCACTGTGGATACAGTTTTATTGATTTATGTAGAGTGTAGTAAAACAATTAAAATTAAACCGACAGGAGTTTATTTTGGGGCGCTTATTACTTATCACAAGCCTAGCGGTGGTCTTAACGGGTTGCGCGAGTATTTCTGAAGATCAATGTGTCGCTGGGAATTGGGAAGCGCTTGGCTTTAAGGATGGCTCGAACGGGGCATCTGCCAGCCGCGTGAGTAACTATGCCGATAAATGCGCCGAATATAGCGTGAGTGTGAATACGCCGCTTTACCTTAAGGGGCATGAGCAAGGGGTGCAGCGTTATTGCACAGGCCCGCGCGGGTTTAATACAGGCGAGCAAGGCTCTAGCTTTAATCAAGTCTGCTCTGGTTTTGCGGATTACGAAGCCGGATTTGAAGAAGGCTATGTGGCCTATGAAATCGAGCAGCGTCACCAAAAGCTTCACGCCAATTATGATGACGCTTTGGCCGATTATGAAGATGTTAAACTACGCTTGAATGGCGGCGACCTCGAGGTGGAAGAGCGTAAACGTTTGGGCCGAAAACTTAGACGGCTCGAGCGAGAGCTTGAGAGCTTAGAATATGAGTTTGAGCGCTATGAAAGCGCTCATGATTTGACCTGTAATTATTAGCCTTAAGCGGGGCCTAAAACCGTCCAGCTGCCCCCGGAAAAACAACGGGGGTTTCGCTGCCATCTTTAGCCACAGCCGAGACGCCGAAGAAATAATTATCAATCACAAGATTGGTAAACTCCCACTCATTGACTTTGCCAATAAAGCGCGAATGAGTCCATTCAGCTTCCGTCGTTAACCGCCAATGTACGCGGTAGCCCGCCAAATTAGAGGCGTTTTCCGGCGTTTCCCATGTCAGCTTAGCCGACGGCTGCACCGCGCCCGTGGCTTCAACATTAGCCGGAAATGGCGGCGCACCCGCCATACCTGCCATGGTAATCGCATTAAGCGCCGTAAGTTTCGCTGCATAGTCCGCATCAACGCCCTCCATTGTGTCGCCATAAGGGCGGCCATTTTCTGTCCGTAAATCCTGATGCTGGCGGTCATAATGCTCATGGGTTTCCATGATACGAATACCGGGAATACCAACTTGGTTGAACGGGCGGTGATGACCTCCTCGGCCAAAACGGTCAAGACGGTAGACCATCATCACGTCAAGATTAGTGAGATATTGATCCGCTTGGGATTTAATATAACGCGCGAGATTGCGAGACGGGCTATCGACCTCACCACCAGTAAAGCGTCTGCGGCGAGCTTCGTCTTCGGTTTCATTGGCGCGGGTTCCTTCGGAAAACACCCGCACGGTTGAATTATCAATTACCCCGTCAATACCAGCGATATTTGAAATCATATCATTATTCAGAACGCCTTTAATCTTCCAGCCTTCTTTAAGGGCATGGCGCGCCACAATCTGCCCGCCAAAAAGCCCTTGTTCTTCGCCCGAAAGTCCGGCGTAAATAATCGAGCCCGCATATGTGCGTTTGGATAAAATCCGCGCCGCTTCGATCACCCCCGCCATGCCGGAGGCATTATCATTAGCGCCGGGGCTGTCGGATGTGCCGTCGAGCGGGTCGGTGACGCGGCTGTCAATATCACCAGACATCATCACATATCGGTTCGGATCAACGCTTCCGCGCTGTATAGCTAGGACGCTGACAACCTCAACAGGCTCAGGGATGCGGCGCTCGCCCGATATTGTTTCCGAGACATAGATCACCTCAAGGCAGCCGCTGCAGTCTGCGGATATCTTCTCAAATTCTGCGAATATCCACCGCCGCGCCGCGCCAATGCCGCGAGTTTCGCTCTCGGTTTCCGACAACGTATGGCGTGTACCAAAATCAACAAGGGTTTGAATATCAGATTGAATACGCTCCGCAGAAGGCTCAACCGCGATATCATAAATGTCTAAAACCTCAGATGGCGGTGCAAGCATTACGTTTTGCGCTTGCGCTGAACAGGCGAGGAGCGCCGCCGCTGTCATTAGAAGTAAAGTCTTGCGCATATATGTCACCCTGTGATTACGGCTTTTATTTCAAAGTATATTTATTTCAAAGTATATAAGAGTAATTTTCTCTGTCTTTTTTGACATCATTTCCATATTAATCTAATGCCGCTGGGGGTTAGCTCTGTCAACTTAGTGATTAACTGCCCGCATTTATTTTGGAAGGCTGTCATGAAATATATATTCTGTCTATCATCGGCTCTCATTATTATGGGCTGCTCTGCGGCCAAAGCTGACCAAGCCGCTGAACGGGGGCTGAGCCTGTATTCGGATTTATGTTCAGGCTGCCATGGAGAGGGGCTTCGCGGCGGAAGTGCCCCCAGCCTTGCGGATGATAATTTCGAATATGGCGGTTCTGATAGTGACATTCTAACCAATATTTCCAGGGGTATTGAAGCGGCCGGTATGCCGGCTTTTGACACGTTAAATAACGGCCAGAAACAAGATCTTTTGGCCTATATTCGTAATGGCTCTGAACTAACACGAGCAGCTAAGCCTATTGATAATGTGCCCCTTGCAACAAGCGGTATAAAGGCCGAGGATTTTGTCACTGGCCTTAAAAATCCGTGGGGCATTGCACCGATACCAGGCACGAATGAGTGGCTTGTGACGGAAAAAGCCGGACGGCTTTTGCATATTAAAGACGGTGAGAAAATAGAAATCAGCGGCATTCCGCCCGTTTATGACGAGCGCCAAGGCGGGCTGCTAGATGTGGCTTTTGATCCTGATTATAGCGAAAACGGCTGGGTTTATTTGTCTTTGTCTGATCCGTCGGAGGATGATCCGACGGCGGCCATGACAATGATTATTCGCGGCAAAATAAGCAATAATGTTTTAACGGCCCAAGAAGTTTTGTTTGAAGCGCGCGCCGAAGATTATATTAAAACAGGTTTTCATTACGGTTCCCGGATTACCTTTGACAATGATGGACATTTATTTTTCTCCATTGGTGATCGCGGCAAAAAAGACATGGCGCAGGATGTCACAAAGCCAAATGGTAAAATTCACCGTATAAAGCGCGATGGTTCTATCCCGGCGGACAATCCCCTCATCGGTGAAGCGGGGGCTTATGAGACGATTTACGCCTATGGCAACCGCAATCCGCAGGGCCTGATTATTCATCCAGATACGGGCGTGTTATGGGAGACCGAACATGGCCCTAAAGGCGGTGATGAGCTTAATATCATTACCACGGGTAAAAACTATGGCTGGCCAGCGATTTCCTATGGCCGTAATTATAACGGTACTGTCCTAACCCCTTTCACGGCCAAAGACGGTATGGAGCAGCCCATTAGCCAATGGACGCCATCTATCGCGGTGTGCGGCCTTGACGTTTATACGGGCGATCTTTTCCCGCAGTGGAGGGGCCGCCTTTTGGCTGGTGCCCTTAAATATGAGCAAATCCGACTCATTGATGTCAGCGGCAATCAATATGGCGGTGAGAGTATTATCCTTGATAAAAAGGGCCGTGTTCGCGACGTTACAACGGGGCCGGACGGCGCAATTTATGCGGCGCTTGAAAACAAGATTATGCGTTTGTCTCCTCAATAACATTATATATCTTTGGGAGCTTCCCCATTAGTTAATAGGCCAAGCTCGCGGAGTAGCGGCAAGACGCCGATATCTCGGTTGACGATAAAACTCTTTATGCCGAGCTTTTGCGCGGCCTGTATATTGGCTTGGGTATCATCAAAAAACCAGACATCTTTGGAGTTTACGCTCATATCTTCAAGCACGATTTCCCATGCAGATGGATGCGGCTTTGCTGCTTTTATTAAATGAGAGGCGTAAGCATGATCAAATACATCTAATATATTATGTTGCGCGGTCACATAATCCCAATGTGATTGATTAGTATTGGACAGGCACGCCAGATGGTAATTAACTTTTAGGTCAAGCAGAGCCTCTCGTGTGCCCGGATAAGGCGGGCGTACCCATTTATTCCATAAGGCTGCAAAATCTTTTTGGCTTACATCAAGGCCAAAGGGCTTTGGGGCATGTTCCAGAAATTCTGCCGTCGTGCAGTCCCCAATTTCATAGGCGCTAAAAATAGGCATGTCGGCGGCAATGGCTAAAATCTCGGCCTCGCTCTGGCCTGTTAGGCGCGATAATTCTATGATGCCGACCCACGGCACAATTACCCCGCCAAGATCGAAGAGCAAAACCTTGGGCTGGTTTAAATCCATGACTTTAGGCCTTAGACGCAGGGCGGGCACTGGCCATAGAATGCCAGCGCCATAAGTGGGTCAAATTTTGATCGGGGGAGGCCTTAACCCAAGCCGAAAAATCAACGGTTACAAGCAGTGTAATATCAGCGAGGGAGTAATGATCGCCGGCAATAAATTCTCGTCCTTCAAGGTGTCTGTTCATATGTTTGTAAAATTCAGGAAGGCGGAGCCGCCCACGTTCGGCAAGGGCTGGAATTTGCGGTAATTTCAAAGCGCCGGGTAGGGCGCGGTCAATCATGCCCTTGGATGTATTGCGCAAGATCTCCGCTACGGCCATAAGACCCCCCATCTCAATCCGGCTATTCCACTGCAAAACCTCGGCGCGGGAGACCGCATCATGGCCCATCAAAGGCGGGTCGGGTCGCAAATTGTTTAGGTAATCTGCAATGGCGAGGTTTTCCGTCAAAATAATGCCGCTTTCAAGCTTTAATGCGGGTACTGTAGAGCGGGGATTAACCGCCCGGAACTGATCGTTAAACTGCTCCCCGGCGCGAAGATCGATTTGCACATTGGCGACGTCAATATTCTTTTCTGCCAAAAATATGCGTGTGCGGCGCGGGCTTGGTGCGGGGGTATAGTCATAAAGTGTCAGCATAATTATCTCCTCCCTCTCTTAAAGCTTACGCGCGGGCCTATGTGAAGGGCTAAAACTAAGCGGGGTGTGAATGTTACGCCCAATATAACTCACCGCCGTTGCCACTTGGGCGCAGTGCGGATATATGAGGCGGTTGATCATAATGGTTACCAAATTTCTTAATCTCAAGCTTGACCTTAAAGTTTTCCGTCTAAGCGGGACTGCACGGAAACGGGTTCCGCCGCCGCTGCGGCGGCTTCGAGGGTTTCGGAAATGTCGAGCCAGCGCATTTCGGATGTGTCGATGGATTTTTCGAGCTTTGAGCGCTCTTGGCCAAGGGCGATAGCTTTTTCGGCGTTGCGGGTAAATAGGCCAGGGGCGGCGAGCTCTTGATCGATTTTGGCGATGCGGGTGCGGGCTTTATCAATGCTGCTTTCAAGCCGTTTGAGTTCTTTGCGTAAAGGGGCGAGTTTAGCGCGGGCCTCTGCGGCGGTGCGGCGGATATCTTGCGCTGTGGGTTTTGTATTGGTTTTCTTTTTCTTATCGCTTTTATCGCCGTCGAGTTGGAGCTGCTTGTAATCCTCAAGACTGCCATCAAAGCGCTCAATCGTGCCTTTATCGGCGCACCAGAGGCGGTCAACAACGGATTCGAGCAGGTTACGATCATGGGAAATCAGCAAAACCGCCCCGTCAAAATCATTCAGCGCTTTCATAAGTTCTGCGCGGCTGTCGATATCAAGATGGTTCGCCGGTTCATCAAGCACAAGCATATGGGGCGCATGGAAACTTATCAAGGAGAAGAGCAGGCGGGCTTTCTCGCCGCCCGATAAATCTTTGGCTTTGGTTTCTGCGTTTTCATGGCCCAAGCCAAAGCGGGCGAGGCGGGCGCGGCGCTCGGCCTCTGTCGCGTCGGGCATAAGCTCTCGCACATGGTCATAAGCGCTGTGGTTCAGGTTGAGCGCGTCAATTTCATGTTGGGCGAAATAGCCAATACGGAGTTTTTTATGGCGGCGAATATAGCCCTCTTGCGGGGATAATAGGCCGAGGATAGATTTTGCAAAGGTGGATTTGCCTTGGCCGTTTTTACCCAAAAGTCCAATACGGTCACCCGGGTCAATCCGCAGGGTCAGCCGCGATAAAACCCGTTTATCCTCATAACCAAGTGCGGCTTCGTCCCAGCGCAAAATCGGCGGAGAGAGTCGGCGCTCTGCGGAGGGCAGATCAAACGGGGCAATCGGGTCATTGATAATGGTCGCGATAGGGGCCATTTTCTCGAGCCGTTTAACGCGGGATTGAGCCTGTTTGGCTTTGGAGGCTTTGGCTTTGAACCGGGTGACAAAGGCTTCCAGGCGGCGGCGTTCGTCCTCTTGTTTGCCCACAAGGGCCATGTTGAGGCGCTGTTGTTCCGCGAGCTGGTTTTCAAAGCGGTCATAACCGCCCGTGTAGATATTAAATTTCCCGCCTTTTAAATGGGCGATATGGGTCACGGCGTTATTAAGAAAGTCTCGGTCATGGGAGATAATAAAGGCGGTGCCGCGATATTTGCGGATATGGGCTTCGAGCCAAACCGCCCCTTCGACATCCAGATAATTTGTCGGCTCATCGAGCAAGAGGATATCAGGGTTAGAGAATAGCACCCCTGCAAGGGCCACGCGCATACGCCAGCCGCCAGAGAAATCTGCGCAAGCGCGCTGCTGATCCTCATGGGTAAAGCCAAGGCCGGACAGAATAGTCGCCGCGCGGGCTTCGGCGGAATAGGCGTCAATATCGGCGAGGCGCGTATGAATGGAAGCAATGCGGTTGGGGTCTGTGGCGGTTTCGGCTTCTTCAAGCAGAGACGCGCGTTCTTTATCGGCTTTCAGGACTGTATCAAGCAGAGTTTGCGGGCCAGAGGGAACTTCTTGATCGACGCTGCCCATGCGCACGCCCTTGCGGATATTCACTGCGCCGTCATCCCCAGAGATATCTTGTTTGACAAGGCGGAACAAGGTTGACTTGCCTGTGCCGTTACGCCCGACAAGGCCGACTTTCATGCTTTTATTGATCGCGAGCGTCGCTTTGTCGAACAACAGTCGCCCTTCAATATGATATGTGAGGTCATTTATATGCAGCACTGAGGAATAAACCTTTAAATCACGGGTTTAGGGTTCACAGATGCGAATCCTAACGCTATAGAGCGCGCGATTCACACCGCTATCCCTGTAAACAGATTGGGCTGGCAAATCTATAGGAGGTTTCCATTATGGCTTTGGAACGCACTTTTTCTATCGTTAAGCCCGACGCCACAAAGCGTAATATTACTGGGGCTGTTAATGCCAAAATCGAAGAGGCCGGACTTCGTATTATCGCGCAAAAGCGGATTCAGCTCACGAAAGAGCAGGCTGAAGGTTTTTACGGCGTGCACAAAGAGCGCCCGTTCTTTAACGATCTTGTTCAGTTCATGATCTCTGGCCCTGTTGTTGTTCAGGTGCTTGAAGGTGAAAACGCTATCAAAGCTTACCGGGACGTTATGGGCGCAACAAACCCTGCAGATGCTGATGCGGGCACGATACGTGCAACATTTGCAGAAAGCATTGACGCGAACACCGTTCACGGATCAGATGCGCCAGAGACTGCGGCGCAGGAAATCCCGTTCTTCTTCTCTGATGATGAGATTGTTGGTTAAACCCTATCCATTTAAAAATAGAAAAAGGCCGCCTCTGGAAACAGGAGCGGCCTTTTTTAATTGTAATAATATTTAATGGATTAATTAGTGAGGCGAACAATGCTCTCGGTGATTTCTACACCAATTTGTTCAAACGCGATCTCTAATTGTTCCGCATCATTTGCCAGTAAGAACGTACTATCATCTGTCGCACAGGCCCGTAATAGACTAACGGCACGCCGTAAATCTTCACGGTCAACATCAACGGTGAAACGGAATGGATTGCCGCCGGGTTGAAATCTCCATTCATTTGTAAAAAACTCACCTTCTCTGAGGGCAAAACCGATTGTGTATATGTTGACACCGGAGTCTTTTAGGCGATTGCACCGATTAACGGTTTGATTATCTTCGCGCGTGGCATAAACACCTTCTTGCCAGTTCTGGTTTGCGGGTGGTGATGTGCCTTGGATGTCAACGTCCCATCTTTGCTCAACACGTCTTCTTTCAAATTGTAAGCAAGCCTGCGTAAAAAAGTTTCGCCTTATACAAACATTTTCATTAACAAAGCGGCGAAAAAACCCAGTCCCAGCTTGATGACGCCAATTAATTGCTTGAGACCCGGTGCTGTTTTGACCGTCAGACATAAAAATCATATAGCGTTCTGCGGCGGGGTCGCCGTTTTCATCGACGCCATGAATTCTTTCTTCTTCCCGCATAATTCGTACGGCCTCTGTAATGGCTGGCGCGGAATTAGTCCCTCCGAAAGGGTTGATTTGGTTGTTAATAATATCTGGTGAAATTGATTTCCAATCCATAGGCACAACAAGTTTCACGGGACCTGCGGGGCCTTGCTCATTGGAAGTAATCAACCGTCCAAACTGATCTCGTGTCGTAACAGGGCCATTATTAAAAGTTACAATGCCTGTTCGTAAGAAATTATTATCGGGGGCGGATTGCCTATCAGCACCAAGTGCGCGGAGGCGATTATTGAGACTGTTCATATTATCACGAAGGGCTTGTACTCGCCTTACAGCCTCGACGGGACGGCTGTTCTTAACAATGGGTAAATCATCAAACCACATAGAGCCGGATTCATCGAGGACGAATAGAACACTAGCGGGTTTAAGGTCATCGGGCTCTTGAAATTTTACAGTCGAACTTGCAGAAGTCGTAATCTCATTTTTACCAATGAGCTGCAACATGAGTGGGGTAACCGTGCCCGTCGTTGTGACGGTGACTTCACGGGCAGATTCGTCGTAATCAACCTTGAAAGTAATTGTTTCGCCTGTTGTTAATTCAAACCCTAGTTCTTCTGCGTTATAGGTTTGGCCTTCTACGAAAACGCCGGTTGCGCCCTCGGTTGGCACCATGCCGCCATTGCTACTGGCGTGAATGGCGGCCGCTAATCCTGCCGCGTCCGCAACAGATTGGGTCTTAGCGTTGTGTGTGTAAACGCGCTGGCCGTCCACAGAAAGACCAATGGCACTTATGAGGCCCAAAACCGTTGTCGCCGCCATGACGCCAAAATTACCGCGGGTATCGCTTTTAAAATCTCGTAAGAGGTTATATAATTTAGTTGTCTTCATAAGTCCCACCTATGGATGCTTCGCTATGAGAAATAGAAAAACACCTAATGCTCTAGATGGCTAGACTACTATAAAAGGTTAAAGAAACCTTTGAAAGAAAGGGTTAATGATGCCTTAAGTTTTGCAGGCATTAAGAGAGGACATAGGTCATCATATAAAAATGAGGTTAGCCCTTTATAACCTTTTCCAAGCTACCCACATAAAGTTTATGCTCATGGGGTATAAGCCGTTTTGCGAGACTCTCGGCGGTATCACCTGCATTTATCTTAATCTCGGTTTGGGCAATCACCGCCCCGCCGTCGAGGTCTTCATTGACATAGTGAACTGTGCAGCCGTGATGGGTGTCGCCCGCATCCAATGCCCGTTGATGGGTGTTAAGCCCTTTATATTTTGGCAAAAGAGATGGGTGAATATTGAGTATTTTATTCGGCCACTGCCTCGTAAAATAAGGGGTTAAGACCCGCATAAACCCCGCGCAGCAAATAAGGTTAATATTGGCGTCGATTAAGGCTTCATGGAGGTCGCCCTCAAAGCTTTCGCGGCTGGGATAGTTTTTGTGGTCGATAGACAAGGCCTTTATTCCAAACTCTCTTGCAAGTTCTAACCCGCCGGCATTGGGACGATTAGAGATAACAAGACAAATCTCTGCGGGGTAACCAGGCGCTCTTGCAGCTTCGGCGAGGGCCGCCATATTAGAGCCGCGCCCGGATATTAATACCGCAACGCGCTTTTTAAGGGCGGCTTTAACGGGCTGCGGGCTCATACGGCGTTTAATTGACCAATAATGGACGCGGTCTCTCCCGCGTCAATTAGCTCTGCCATTAGCGGCATAGCTTCATCTGCGCAGACGCAAAGCACCATGCCAATGCCGCAGTTAAATGTGCGCTGCATTTCCGGCTCGGCGATGCCGCCGATCTCTTGCAGCCAGTTAAACACGGCTGACCGCTCCCAGGATGACAGATCATATGAAGGTGCCAGATGGGCAGGTAACATGCGCGGTGTGTTTTCCGTCAGGCCGCCGCCGGTAATATGGGCAAGGCCTTTAATGCGGCCTGATTTTAGCAAAGGCAGGAGCTGCCGAACATATATTCGCGTCGGCGTTAACAGCGCTTCGCCCAGTGTTTTACCCGTCTCAAACGGCGCGGCATTCGTCCAGCCTAGGCCTGAGCGTTCTACGATTTTACGTATAAGTGAATAACCATTGGAATGAGGCCCGCTCGAAGCAAGGCCGATCAGCACATCCCCTGCCGCCATATCATCATGGCGAGGTAAGACTTGCTTACGCTCAACGGCGCCGACGACAAAACCTGCGAGGTCGAAGTCATCTCCGTCGTACATGCCCGGCATTTCTGCTGTTTCTCCGCCTATCAGGGCGCAGCCTGCATCAAGGCAGCC
The DNA here is from genome assembly GCA_937928165.1 of uncultured Caulobacterales bacterium. Lineage (GTDB taxonomy): Bacteria > Pseudomonadota > Alphaproteobacteria > Caulobacterales > Maricaulaceae > CALFVT01. The sequence continues at coordinate 304,413 of CALFVT010000004.1, read as the reverse complement.
ATCGGCAATGCCTTTAATGACTTGTGCAGCCTTATCATTACTGAGATGTCCTGTAGCGAAATAATCAAGGAAGAATAACGGCTCTGCCCCTTGTGCTAGGATATCATTGACGCACATGGCGACCAGGTCAATGCCGACTGTGCCGAGTAAGCCCGTATCAATCGCAATACGGAGTTTAGTCCCAACCCCGTCTGTACCCGAAATTAAGATGGGATCATCATAGCCAGCAGCCTTAAGGTCAAAAGCTCCACCAAACCCGCCAAGGGCGCTATCGGTCCCGGCGCGGCGTGTGGCTTTGGCAAAGGGCTTAATGCGGTCAATCAGGGCATCACCTTTATCAATACTAACGCCTGCATCGGCATAGGTCAGAGGGGATTTATCTATATCCGGCATAATGATTCTTATCTTTAGTTTGCGGGCGCTAAATTGCCTATTTTTAGGCGGCTTACAACTAAAATGCAGGGAATTGATAGCGCCGAGGTGAAATAACTGTGTATTTTAACCCTTAACGTCTTTGAATTTCCATAATTACAAGCTAACTGAAGCATATGACACGTTATATATTCATATTTATTCTCACCGTTTTTTCTGTTTTCTCGGCAGGCCTATCCCATGCGGCCGACCCGTTTACGGTGACGAATATTGCTGTTGATGCCCAAGGGGCCACGGCCATTGAAGCGCAGGAGATTGCCCTTCAAGACGGGCAAGCGCAGGCGGCGGCGATTATGCTGCGCCGCGTAACCTTGCCGTCGGAAACTGCGGCGCGCGGCGTGCCGGAACCAACGCCGGAAATGATTGGCCGCATGATCCGCGCGCTAGAAATTTCAAATGAACAACGCACAGCCCAGCGCTATTTTGGGGATGTAACCATTGCGTTTAATCCCAATGAAGTGCGCAGGTTTTTACAGGCTAACCGGCTCAGCCTATTTTCATCACAAGCGCAAAACCGCCTTGTGGTTCCGTTCTTTCGCCTTGATGAAACGGCTTTAAGCGATGTTTTAACCAAGGGTGGTTATGAGCATGCTTTAACGCCGCTTGTAGTGGCGCAAAGCGAGCAAGGATTTGACCCTGCGATAGCGAGTGGAAACATAGACGCAGCGGCACGGCTTGCGGCGGGCTATAATCTAAACCAAGTGCTTGCCCTTAGCGCTGATGAAACCTTGCAAGGCTATGCGGTGAGCCTAACGGATATATCTCTTAATTCCCGCACAGCCCGTAATTTAGGAACGGTCACGGGGCCCAGTCTTGAGCTTGCCGTTGCGGCGGCAGTAGAACGCCTTCAAGATGATTGGAAACAAGCCTCCGTATCTTTGGCGGCGAGTGCACAGGATTTGCCTGTCTCCGTTTTATTTAGCTCCCAATCGGATTGGCAGCAGCTTCAAGACGTGATTAATGACAGCGCGCAAATACAGTCCGCGCGGCTCGACGCGATCTCAAAAGATGGGGCGCTCATGACCCTTAGCTACGGCGGGGATTTACAGCGCCTAACAAATGAGCTGTTCTTTAAAGGGGTCGTCCTTAAATCTGATCCAGATATGGGCATTATTATCGGGCGGAGTGATTATCTTCAGTAAGCGTAATGACCCCTAGATCATTAGAGCCCATGCCGCAGCAAACGGCCTTTGACCTTGTGCCGCCTGCGCCGCAAAGTTTTGAGACGTTTTTTCAAACGGGATGTAATGAACAGGCGGTGAAATGGCTCCGCCGCCCACAAGCTTGGCCGTCTAATATTATCGCTCTGATTGGCCCGGCGGGGACGGGGAAATCTCACCTCCTTCATGCCTTTGCCAAAGAAAGCGGCGGGCAGATCCTCGCGCTTGATAACCCGCTTCGGGTGAGTGAATGCCGGCGGCAGATTATCTGCGTAGATGATGCGCAGAAATGGTCCGAAGAAGCTTTGTTTATTCTTATTAACATGGCACTAAATGGGGATGTAAAGTCTTTGCTTTTAACTGACCGTCAAGACCCAAGCCGCTGGGAAATACGGCTGCCGGACTTACGTTCTCGCCTGAAGAACCTAACCATCGCACCGTTAGCACCGCCTGATGAGACGCTTTTAGAGCCGATTGTACGCAAGATATTTTCCGACTATGGCCGCGAGATTGATAAAAGTGTCGTTGATTATATACTTATCCATTGTCCGCGTAATCTGTCTATTTTGAGCGAAAATATAGCGCGGATTGAACATTATGCCCGCGCCGAAAAACAAGATGTAACGAAACGCTTTGCAGCGAAGATATTACGAGGTTAGGCGGGAACGGTTTTGCCGTCCCAATCAAAAACCTGCCCGCTTTGCTCGGCGCTTACGCGGTTAATAACCCCTAATAGATAGCCCGCACTTTGCTCAGGGGTAAATAATTTCCCGTCGGGGACATTATTTTGAAACGGCTTTGACAGTTTTGTGTCGACTGTGCCGGGATGAAGGCCGATAATGGCGGCCTGTTTCAAGCGCCGTCCATGTTCTATGGCAAGGGTTTTTATTACCATATTCAGCGCCGCCTTAGACGCCCGGTAGGCATACCACCCGCCGAGGCGATTGTCAGATATAGACCCCACACGGGCGGAGAGGGCGGCAAAAACCGTTTTGCGATCATGGCGCAAGAGCGGCAGCATATATTTTGCGCAGAGGGCCGGTCCCGCCGTATTAATCAAGAAGTTTTGCGCAAAGCCATTATGGGACATGGCCCGTATGTTTTTCTCTGGGGCGAGGTCTTGGCCATGTAAAAGCCCTGTTGCGATAATGATGAGGTCAAATTCACCTGCCGCTTTCATGGTGTCTTGTGCGTCCATCAGGCTTTGTTCTTGGGTAAAATCAAACCGAAGCGGGGTGACTTTTGGATGGGCTTGGGCGTCCCCGCTTCGTGATAAGGCAAAAATCTGCGCGCTATGCTCATTCGCCGCAAGATGGGCGGTGAGGGCGTGGCCAATCCCGCCGCTAGCGCCGATGACCGCTATGCGCATGTTGGGCTGAAAAGAGGATAAATCAATCATATGCGTTTGGCCTTTTCACGACGGCAGCGTTTTGAGCAATATTTTACATCCTCCCACACAGCTTCCCATTTTTTGCGCCATGCAAAGGGCCGCCCACAGGTGATGCAGTCTTTTTGCGGAAGATGAGGTTTTTTATGTTTTGCCATAGTCTATATACGGCGCTCACGCCTAAAAAGACGTGTGAAAGGAGCTATGAAATCACGCTTTAAACCAAGCCTATTTGGTTGCTCATGCGTATGCACAACATGTCAAAAACGCTTATCCCTATATTTGCCGATCAACTAACCTTTGATTTAACGCCGCTTACTGCGAATGAATGTAGCAATAGCGTGATTTTAATGTGTGAAGTAAGGAATGAAACAGACATAGTCGCCCACCATAAAGCCAAATTAGTCTTCTTATTCTCCGCCATGCGCCATTTCGCCCAAAACCTTAAATATGATGGATGGGAAGTTCGCTATGTAAAACTCACAGACCCTGATAATACGCACAGCTTCACCGAAGAAATACGGCGCACCTTTAGGGACATTGACGGTTTAAAGCATATACACCTCACGGAGCCGTCTGAATACCGAGTATTTAAGACCGTGCAGTCGTGGCAAGATGATTTTGGCTTACCCGTAACTATTTCGCCGGATCACCGTTTTATTGCCACCCATGATGAATTTACCCAATGGGCAGAGGAGCGTAAACAATTACGGATGGAGTATTTCTACCGAAACATGCGCCGCAAGACGGGGCTGCTGATGGACGGGGATAAACCTGTTGGCGGTCAATGGAATTATGATAGTGAAAACCGAAAACCGCCAAAAACAGGGCTGAACCTGCCGCCGAATATGAGCTTTCCGCCAGATGTAATAACCCGAGATGTTATGGATATGGTGAAGTTGGAATTTTCGGCGCGGTTTGGAAGCCTTGATAATTTCTTTTACGGCGTCACCCGCGAAAATGCGCGGCAGGTGTTACGTTATTTTATAGACCGAAGCTTGCCGGAATTTGGAGATTATCAAGACGCAATGATGACGGGGGAGCCGTTTTTATTCCACTCGCTTTTATCCTTTTACCTTAATATCGGCTTACTTACGCCGCTAGAAATTTGCTGCGCCGTGGAGCAGGCTTTTTACTCTGGCCATGCGCCCCTTAATGCGGCGGAAGGTTATATCCGCCAAATCATTGGATGGCGGGAATATATACGCGGTATTTATTGGTATAAGATGCCGGGCTATGTGGATGAAAACGCCCTGAACGCGCAGCGAGATTTGCCCGATTTTTACTGGAGCGGCGAAACCGATATGCACTGCTTATCCGAAGCCATTGGACAGACCCGAGATTACGCCTATGCCCATCATATTCAGCGCTTAATGATAACGGGTAATTTTGCGCTTTTAATTGGGGCAGACCCAAAACAAGTGCATGAATGGTATTTGGCGGTTTATCTTGATGCTTTTGAATGGGTGGAGCTACCGAATACACTGGGCATGAGCCAATTTGGTGATGGCGGTCTTTTGGGCTCCAAGCCCTATGCGAGTAGCGGAGCCTATATCAACCGCATGTCAAATTATTGCAAGTCCTGCCGTTATAATGTGAAAGAAAAAACGGGCCCTAAGGCTTGTCCGTTTAATAGCCTTTATTGGCATTTCATAAATCGTCATGATAATAAATTTTCTGGTAATCCGCGTATGGGAATGGCCTATCGGAACTGGACGAAAATGGAGCCTGGACATAAAACCACTCTACTTAATCAAGCAGAAGAGTTTTTAAGCGGCCTTGTTCCAGCGAAGGGTGATTATCTTTAGACTATAACGAACCTAAAACGGACAAGGGGAGGTGATGCTTATGGGCTCTCCGCCGTTTGGGCGGCGCACAGTCAGGCTCTGGGCATGAAGGCACAGGCGGTCTGTAGCGTTAAATATATTATCTGGCGCGTAAATTCTGTCGCCTAATATTGGATGGCCCATGGCCCACATGTGCACACGTAATTGGTGAGACCGGCCCGTGATTGGAAGTAAAGACACGCACGTAGAGCTTTGGTTTTGATCGTTTTTTATCCAATGAGTTGTTGAGGGTTTGCCATGTTCAAAGCTGACCATTTGCCGCGGCCTATAGGGCCAATCCGCGCAAAGCGGTAGATTTACATAGCCGCTCTCGCCGTGAATATGCCCCGCAATATGGGCGGTATAAATTTTCTGTGTATAGCGTTTTTCAAATTGTAATCCTAAATGCCTTTGGGCCTGTGGATTTCGGGCAAAAATCATAACCCCAGAGGTGGCCACATCAAGGCGGTGGACGAGTAGAGCGTCATCATAAAGAGCGTGTAGACGAGAGACGACACAATCCGCCTTATCGGGCCCCTTTCCGGGGACGGACAAAAGCCCGGCGGGTTTATCAATAAAGATGAGATCATCATCTTGATATAAAATGTTCAGAGGCGCGGCGGGCGGCGGCTCATAAGTAAAATCTCGCCGCAAAGGTAAGGGCAGCGGCATGATTAGCTGAGGGTTTCGGCTTTGACCTTGCGGCCATCCAAACGTAGCGCAATTTTACCCGCTAATAAAGCTAAGGCTTTGTCGCCAAACACCTCGCGCCGCCATCCAGATAGGGCAGCAACATCTGCATCTTCGCCAAAGGCAGCAATTTGTTCGATGTCGCTATTATTCGCCACAAGCCGTGGGGCGATATCTTCATATTCCGTACATAGGCGTAGTAATGTCCTCAGCATTTCAACAGTCGGCCCGAGATGGGGCGGCATATTTTTTGGTTTTGGAATAAACGGTGCATAATCTTTGGTGTTATCTAAAGCGTAATTAATTCCTTCAATAAGTCCGCCAATGCTTTTGGAGTTGGCAAAGCCTTTTGGAACGCCTCTTAGGCGGGCCAAAGCTTCGGTGTTGCGGGGTTTGTTTTGGGCAATGTCATAAAGAGCGTCGTCTTTGAGTACCCGGCGGCGCGGGATATTGCGGCGCTTGGCTTGCTCTTCTCGCCAGGCTGCGGCAGCTTTAAGGACGGCCATGTTTTCAGGGCGCGGGTTACGCACGCGAAGGCGCTCCCATGCGGCTTCATTATCAAATGTATAGAGGTCTTCACGCATTTGGGGTAAGGTTTCTTCCTCAATCCATGAAAGTCGTCCGCGCTCTGCTAGCTCATCAATCATGGCTGGATAAAGATCACGTAAATGGGTCACATCGGCGAGGGCATAGGAAAGCTGTTTGTCAGATAGCGGGCGACGGGACCAGTCGGTAAACCGCGCGCCTTTATCCAAATTAAGGCCAAGGCGGCCTTTGACAAGCGCCATATAGCCAACAGAATCCCCATAGCCCAATGCCATAGCCCCGATTTGGGTGTCAAAAATAGGCGCAGGGACTTTCCCGCATAGACTATAAAATATCTCCATATCTTGACGGGCGGCGTGCATGACTTTGGTGATATTTGGATGAGTTAAAAGAGCACTAAACGGCGCAAGGTCTATGCCGTCTGCTAAGGGGTCAATGATGGCTTCGTCTTCATCGCTCGCAATTTGTATCAGGCATAGTTCGGAGTAAAATGTACTCTCGCGCATAAATTCCGTATCAATGCAGATAAATGATTTGTTTTGCGCCGTCTTGCAGAAATCGCGTAGCGATTCGGTTGTTTTAATTATGTTCATAAGGTGGTTATACAGGCTTAAACTGGCCCGTCATCTTAATTTATTAACTTTAAGTTTTAATCTATTAAACAGGAATTTTAACAAGACCGATCTCAATTAAACGCTGCATTAAATAATCACGGGCGATAATGGGCGGTTGGGCTGGATGGGTTTCATCTATGCAATTTGGTAGGGCCTTTATGACAAAATCAGGATTAAAATGCAGGAAAAACGGCATGGAATAACGCGGCAGATGGGCGCGTTCTGGTGCGGGATTTAACACCCGATGCGTCGTTGACGGTAATTGCCCCGCAGTGAGGCGCTGCAGCATATCACCGCAATTAATCACAAGCGCGCCCGGCGGCGGGTTGACGCTCAGCCAATCACCAGATTTATGCTGAACTTGAAGCCCGGCTTCTTCCGCGCCCAAGAGTAAGGTGATGACATTAATATCTTCATGGGCCGCAGCGCGAAAAGTGCCGTCAGGAGCCGGTGCACTTTGGGCCGGATAATGCAAGAGCCGCAAAATTGAGTTTCCGTGATTAACGCGGGTTTCAAAATATTCACTGTCTTGGTCCAAGTGCAGGGCGATGGCTTTAAGTATATCACGGCCAAAGAGATCAAAGGCCTGATAAAGTGCACGGGTGGCATGATCGAAGTTTTTAACGGGTTGAACATTCGGCGTCGCAGGCATGAAAGCCGCATAAGGAGAGTCTTCGGGTATATCGCGGCCCGTATGCCAAAACTCTTTGAGGTCTGCCGCCTTGTGGCCTTTGGCATTTTCTGTTCCGAAGGGCGTATAGCCGCGTTGCCCGCCTAGAGCTTGTGAATAATAACTATCTTTAACATCAGGCGGCAGGGCAAAAAACGCCTTTGTCGCGGTAAGATTGGTGCCAATAACATCTTGCGGAATGGGGTGGTCTGTAATCACAGCAAAGCCGGTCTCCCGAAAAGAACGGCCAAGAGCCTGCGCAAAGCCTATGGGCTCTGCGTTATTCAGGGAAAAAGAAATAGGCGCGAAATATGTATCAGTCATAAAGACTCAATAACCTATTTTTTAGGGCAGTGGAATTACATGTCCAAAAAAGCTGTTGATGGAAAATTTGTTAATGGGGAAATTGTGATTGGAAATCGCGGTCTTCAATAATCAAGCCGTCGGAAAGGTCTTTGAGGAAACGTTGCTCGGATGGCAAAATATCGTTCATAACATAATCCATCCCGTGTTCATTCATCATCTGATACCAGCGCCGCCATGTCCAGCCGACCATCTTCGGCAGCTTCTTGTTTTTTGAATAGGCCAGTCCACCCGATAAAATCTTAGCTTTGAATTGCGACCGGGCGCGTATGGGGTAATGGTAAATCTCTATATCGCTTTGCTTGACTATTTTCTCACCTGTAAAAGCAGCATTGTGATTGCCTTGGGAGATACTCACGAGGTTTTTTGTGCGTACAAGAGCTTTGTTCTTTAAATGGTAATAGTAAAAAGGATACGGAAATTTGTGTAAGATGCTGCGCGGCCCGGGGGGTAAGGGATAGGGATGCTCAACCCTGTGTATGGCCTTATCAATCCAATGCTGTGTTGAGCTATCATCTTTAGAAAAGATCATGTTCTTTCGCCGACAAGATAATATGTTCGCATTCGTATGTCTTAGATGTGATTTTAGGTCTCCATTGGGGCTGACCCAAAATTCATCAGCGTCATTGTTTAAAACCCAATCTGCGCCAAATTCTTCTCGCGCTCTAAGAGCGGCCCGTGTGACCCAAACCGCCTGCGCGTAATTATCGCCGGGTTCATCTGTAAGGCTGACGACGCCGCTGCGTTCATAATCACGCAGGATGTCTCGCGTGCCGTCTGTTGAGCCATTATCAATGGCGATGATGTAGTCAACGCCGGCGCTAAGGTGATAGCGAATATTTTCTCGAATGCAGTCTGCCTCATCTTTTACCAAAAGAGTCATGATGAGTTTAATCGGAGGAGTGTTCATTTAAACGTCGCTGAAAAGGCAATTACATCAAAAGCAATATGGTCAAAAAACCAGCTTGCCAAGAGGCAATACGGATTTGAATTATCGGAGGTTAATCTTTGAATAATGGTGCCCGGAGGTGGATTTGAACCACCGACACACGGATTTTCAGTCCGTTGCTCTACCAACTGAGCTATCCGGGCGGATTTGATGTTGTTGCAAACATACAAATCGAAGCGGCGTTATAGGCAAGCTCCTTCGTGCTGTCTATCGAAAAAAACCAGAAAATTCAGTATTTTTTTAAAGCTCTAAGGGCCTATTTTTCAGTGCAGTTTTACTGGCTGCGTGTCTGTTGAGTTTTTAGACACTATCACGATAAAGGTTTTGCACTTGCGAGGGATTTGCATTAATAGGGCGCTTATAACAGGAATATCCCATGACCCTCGATCAACTCCCTAAAAAACAGCCGGCCCGCGTGACGGGTTTTTCTGCTGAGCAACCGGATATCGTTCTGCGCTTGCGCGAAATTGGGTTTGCGGAAAATGATAATGTTGAAGTCCATCATTTCGGTCTGTTTGGGCGTAATCCGATGACAGTAAATTTAAACGGCGCGTTGATTGCGCTGCGGCGCGGCGAGGCGGCCTTAGTTGAGGTTGAAGCCCTATGAATACGGATGTCAAAACGCGCCCTTTACGTTTGGCTCTGGTCGGCGCGCCAAATTGCGGCAAGACCTCTTTATTTAATGCTTTAACCGGCGGTCATGCGAAGGTTGCGAATTACCCCGGCGTAACCGTTGAATATCGCCTTTCAGATTTTAAGACTCGCGAAGGGCAGAACGTGACACTGATGGACTTACCTGGAGTTTACGGTGACTACGGACATAGCCTTGATGAGAAAGTTACGATTAATGCTATACGCGGGGAGATAGAGGGCGAAGCCCCGCCGGATGGTCTGATTATCATGATGGACGCCTCTCACATCAATACCCATTTACATAATGTCCTGCAGATTAAAAACTACGGCCTACCGGTTATTCTTGTGCTAAATATGATGGATATGGCGGCGCGGGACGGTATTGAGATTAATGTAGACGGTCTACAAGAGGCATTGGGGATTACAGTGATACCCGCTGTTGCCGTGCGGGCCAGTGGGCGTGGGCATTTAACCTCATTTTTGGACGGTTGGATTAACGACATCCGCGCCGGTAAAGCCTTGGCGCCAACGCCCCAAAACGAAAGCCTGAAAGCCATGCAGACGCGCGCGCGGGCTATCACAGCAGAACATGTGAGCCGCGATCGTGTCGCCGATACATTTAGCGAGAAAATCGACGCAGTTGTGCTTCATCCGCTTGGGGGTGTTATTATCTTGCTTGCGGTTTTGTTTTTTATGTTCCAAGCGGTTTACACATGGTCTGGCCCCGGTATTGAGGCCATCGAAGGCCTGTTTGGGGTTATTAAATCCGGCGTTGAAAATATTATGCCCGATATGTGGCTGCGCTCGCTCTTGGTGGACGGAATTATCGAAGGACTCGGCGCGGTTATCGTCTTCTTACCGCAAATTTTGATTCTCTTTGCCTTCATCTTATTGCTTGAAGCGTCGGGGTATATGACACGGGCGGCTTTTCTCGTGGATACTTTAATGGCCAAAGCGGGACTGAACGGGCGGGCTTTTATTCCGTTGTTATCAAGCTTTGCCTGCGCGATTCCGGGTGTTATGGCGGCGCGTACTATTGAAGATGAACGCGATAGGCTAACGACCATATTAATTGCGCCGCTAATGACCTGTTCTGCGCGCTGGCCGGTTTATTTTCTTGTTATCGGCGCATTTATTCCGGCCACGAAGGTTGGCGGCTTTAACCTTCAAGGCCTTGTTGCCTTTGGGCTTATAATGGTCGGCGTTATATTTGCGCTGATTGTGGCTGCGATTTTAAAGCGCACCTTACTGAAAGGTGCAAAACCGACCTTAATGTTGGAGTTGCCTAGTTATAAAATGCCCGTATTTAAAGATTATTTGCGCGGCCTTTGGGAGCGGGCAATGATCTTTATGACCCGCGCAGGACGGATTATTTTGCCGGCGACGATTGTGATCTGGTTTTTAACTAAATATCCAAGCCGCGCAGAGGGGATAGAAAGCACATTTGCAGGCATGATAGGCCGTGTTTTAGAGCCTATTTTTGCGCCGATTGGCTTCACCCTTGAAATGACCATCTCACTTATTCCGGCCATGGCTGCCCGTGAAGTAGCCGTGAGCGCTCTTGGTACGATTTATTCTCTGGACGAGTCAGCGGCAGAGGCTGAATTGGGCGGCGTCATAGCGGCGGATTGGACCTTAGCCACAGGGCTTGCCTTTTTGGCGTGGTTTATCTTTGCTCCCCAATGCCTCTCGACGCTAGCGGTGATGCGAAAAGAGACGAATGGCTGGAAATGGCCTCTCTTTGCCTTTGCCTATTTGTTTGCATTAGCGTATGTGGCTGCGGGACTAACCTACCAAATTGCGCGGGGCTTTGGATTATAAGCCCTGTTATTAAAGTGAAGACTAAAAGGGACTACCATGAGCGAGCTTTCACGTAGCGAATATCGTCACCAGCAAATGTCAAATGCGATTACGGCCCTGTCTATGGACGCCGTGCAAGCCGCTAATTCAGGCCACCCTGGCATGCCTATGGGCATGGCCGATGTCGCGACGGTTTTATTTTCTAAGTTCTTGAAATTTGACCCCAAAGACCCGAATTGGGCGGATCGTGACCGCTTTATTCTCTCGGCGGGCCATGGCTCTATGCTGATCTATAGCCTTCTGCATCTTACGGGTTATCCAAAAATAGATATGGCGCAGATTAAAAACTTTCGCCAGCTCGGCTCTCTGACCCCAGGGCATCCGGAATATGACCACACCCCCGGCGTTGAAACCACCACAGGCCCGCTCGGTCAAGGCATTGCCAACGGCGTTGGCTTTGCCCTCGCAGAGCGGCAAATGAACGCCCGCTATGGTGATGATATTGTAGATCACCGCACATATGTGATCGCAGGCGACGGCTGCCTGATGGAAGGTATAAGCCAAGAGGCCATTGGCCTTGCGGGGCATTTAAAACTGAATAAACTAATAGTGTTATGGGATGATAATAATATCTCTATTGATGGGCCGATTTCGATTTCCGACAGTACAGATCAACTCAAGCGCTTTAAAGCCTCTGGCTGGAATACAATCGCCGTCGATGGTCATGACCCTATTCGCATTGCTTCTGCCCTGCGCCGGGCACAAAAGTCTGATTTACCGATATTAATTGCCTGTAAAACAACCATTGGTAAGGGCGCGCCGAGCAAAGCCGGAACGTCTAAAGTTCACGGTGCCCCCCTTGGAGATGAAGAAATCGCGGGGGTGCGTAAGGCGATTAACTGGCCTCATGCGCCGTTTGAAATTCCTGATGAGGTTTATAAGTTCTGGCAAAGCCCGGGGCGTGCAGGACGCAAGGCGAAGAAAGCGTGGACAGCCCGCCTTGAGGCCCATAGCCAAAAAGATGACTTTGAACGAGCCATGCGCGGTGAGCTTAACGCCGGATGGAAAGCCCCGCTAGACGCCTATAAAGCGGCAGTGGCAAGTGAGCAGCCGAAACTCGCTACGCGGGCGGCCTCTGGGAATGTACTTAAAGTTATCACAGAGAGTCTGACGGATATGGTGTCAGGCTCGGCTGACCTTGAAGGTTCGAATAAAACAAAAACACCTGCAACATCCTCTGAAATTCAAGCAGATAATTACGGTGGGCGTTACGTCAATTACGGCATTCGTGAACATGCGATGGCGGCGGCGATGAACGGTATGGCGCTGCACGGCGGGATTATTCCTTATGCGGGTACGTTCTTAGTTTTCGCAGATTATTGCCGCCCCTCCATTCGCCTCTCTGCGTTGATGAATCAGCGGGTTATTTATGTTATGACCCATGACTCTATTGGTGTTGGTGAAGACGGCCCAACCCATCAACCGGTGGAACATGTGGCGTCACTTCGGGCGATCCCTAATGTTTATGTCTTCCGCCCAGCTGACGCCTTAGAAACGGCGGAATGTTGGGAGCTTGCGGTTGAGCGGGATAATGGCCCGAGCGTAATGGCGCTAACGCGGCAAGGCGTTCCTGCGGTTCGCCGTCATGCTGAGCGCAACATGTGTAGGCGCGGCGGTTATGTGCTACGCCCGAGTGATGGTATTGATGACATTGTCCTTATGGCCAGTGGCTCCGAAGTGCATTTAGCGGTTGAGGCCCATGAACGTCTTGCCAAAGACGGTATTTCTGCGCGGGTTGTCTCTATACCATGTATGGAGCTTTTCTTGGGGCAAGGGGAAAAATATGTCAGCGTTGTTTTAGGTAATGACCTACCAAGGCTTGCAATCGAAGCGGGTATTGAACAGGGTTGGGGGCGGCTATTGGGGCCAAATGACGGCTTTATTGGTATGGATAGTTTCGGAGCATCTGCGCCGGGCAGCGTATTATTTGAGCATTTTGGCATTACAGCCGATGCGCTTGTTGAATGGGCTAAAACCCGTTTGGGCCGCTAAACTAAACCCTATATAGGAGCTAAAAATGAAGGAACTTCCCGGGGGTGTTTATGTAAGCCCGCAAATTTTGCCGCAGCAAATTAATGAATTGGCGAAACATGGGGTTGTGACGATCATTAATAACCGACCGGATATGGAAGTGCCAGAGCAGCCTTTGTCCGTTGCTATACAGGCGGCTGCGGCGGGGCTTGAAATAAACTACACCTTTATTCCAATGGCGCGGCCTTTGACGTCTGAGCTGATAGAGGCGGCCGTCAAAGCTTATAAAAATCTACCGCGCCCGATATTTGCCTATTGCGCAAGCGGGACGCGCTCTACGATATTGTGGTGCTTTGCCCACGCCGAAGAGCTTGGAGTTGACGCTGTATTAGACGGGGCGGCCAAAGAAGGCTATGACCTCGAACAATATAGAGGTGCATTAGAGGAGTATATTGCCTCGCGCACATAGATTTAAGCTGACCTGATAGCTTATTGACGAAAGGACGGTCATGCCGTCACAGGATATTGTCGATATTCGAACGGTGGACTCCAGCGTTCAATATAGCCGCCCCTTTGCGGATGATCTTATTGCGGCTATTGTTGTCGCAGTTCTGCTTGTGCCGCAGTCATTGGCCTATGCTTTGCTCGCGGGATTGCCGCCGCAAATGGGGATTTATGCCTCTATTTTTCCGCTGATGGCCTATGCACTGATTGGCCGCTCTCGGCAATTATCTGTCGGGCCCACGGCGGTAGTCTCGATTATGACGGCGGCTGTGGTTGTCAGTTTTCCAGAGGCGCAGCGCCCAGATATTGCGATTATCCTGGCGGGGATGACCGGGCTTATCCTTATTGGGCTTGGCCTTATTCGGGGCGGAATTATTATTAATTTTGTACCGCGCCCCGTGGTGTCGGCCTATATCACCGGAGCGGCGCTTTTAATTATCGTCAGTCAAATCAAACATATATTGGGCGTTGATGGGGATGGGCGCACGGCTTTGTCAATGCTGCTGTCACTCCAGCAAAATATAGGGCAGGCCGCAGGGATGACTATTCTTATTGGTATGGGGATGATTGGCCTCTTGGTGTTAAATAAAAAATACATGCCGCGGCTTTTACTGCGAACGGGTCTTAAACGGTCTCATGCCCGCATGGCGGCGCGGATAATGCCGGTTGTTCTCGTCGGGCTTGCGATTGTTTTTAGCGCGTCCTTACAGCTTCAAAGCCGTTACGGGGTTGCGATTGTTGGAGATATCCCAAAGGGCCTTCCGCGCCCTAAACTACCCGATATGTCTATTGGTCTCATTGAGGCCTTGATGATGCCTGCAATAGTCGTCGCGGTTGTCGCTTTTGTTGATAGTATGTCGATAACGCAAACGCTCGCCGCGAAAAGCCGCCAAAGGAGTGAGCCCAATAGTGAGCTTTTAGGCCTCGGCGCCGCAAATATTGCAGCAGCCCTAGGCGGGGCTTATCCGGTCAATGGCAGTTTGTCGCGATCTGCGGTCAATGTGGCTGCGGGTGGGCGAACCCGTTGGGTTGGTATCTTTACGGCCCTTTTTATGATCTTGGCTGCATTATTTCTCACGCCATATTTGCGCTTTCTGCCGCTTGCAGTTCTAGCCGGGCTTATCATCGCCGCTTGTTTATCCCTTTTGGATTTTCGACAAATTTGGCGCACATGGCATTATAGCCGCGCGGACGGGGTGACGGCGCTTTTAACATTTTTTGGTGTTATATTTTTTGGCGTACAATGGGGCGTTCTTATCGGCGTTGTTTTAGCCATGGCCCTTCATATCCGTATGACCTTAAAACCTCATATGGCTGAAGTGGGACGGATTCCAGGGACAGAACATTACCGAGATGTTGACCGTTATAATGTTGAAACCGTTGAAAATATCGTCACGCTACGCATTGATGAAAGCCTTTATTATGCCAATGCCCGCTATCTTGAAGATAAAGTGGCGCGGGTTGTGAAAAACAACCCGGATATGGAACATTTGATATTAATGTGCCCTGCGGTGAACCGTATTGATGCCAGCGCTCTTGATAGCTTGTTTGTTATTCTAGGCCGTCTTAAAGCCCTGAATATAAAGCTGCATTTATCAGAGCTTCATTCATCGGTGAAAGAGCGGTTGCACCGGTCTAATTTTATAGAACGCCTAACGGGGCAAATCTTTCTCTCTCACCATGAAGCGATTATCGCCCTTGAGCCGGAACCCGATTGGTCGCAATTTTCTGATCATATAGACATTCATTAAAGATTGATCTTCAGCTTTATTTTTAAAGTGGCTTTCCTTTTGCGCTCAGGTTTGTTACGAGAGGATTAAGTCATGTGACGCGCGCGCCCTACTGAGGTGACCTCACAAACAAAGAGAACGAATATGCCGGATCAAATAATATCCGGAATCCCTGCGGGCACGGCAAGGCCGAATCCGCCTAAGGCCCGGAGTGAAAATGCCGTATCGGCAGGCGAAAAACCGCGTGGTCAACGCCAGAGGCGTCGGCGTCGGCGTAAGAAACAACCCATATATGCCGCCCTCGACTTAGGTACGAATAATTGCCGTCTTTTAATCGCCCGCCCGCAAGGGGATCGGTTTCGCGTTATCGATTCCTATTCCAAAGTCGTACGTTTAGGGCAAGGCTTGGCGTCAACGGGACGAATTTCAGAAGACAGCATCCTAAGCGCCGTTGAGGCCCTTAAAGTCTCTGCCCATAAAATGGCAGAGCGGCGAGTGACCCGCTGGCGCTGTGTGGCGACGCAGGCAACGCGCCAAGCGGAAAATGGTGATGAATTTCTAAACCGCGTTAAAGGTGAAACTGGCATATCCCTTGAAGTGATTTCACCCCGCGTTGAAGCGCGGCTCTCGGTCATGGGTTGCCTGAACCTCATTGATACGAGCAAAGACGTTGTTCTTGTCGTTGATATTGGCGGCGGCTCAACGGAAATAAGTTGGGTGGATGTGCGAAAGCTTCGTGCACAGGGAGCGGTTAAGCGGGTTCACCGCCCGCCGATTAGTGCTTGGGCGTCATTGCCTGTGGGGGTTGTGACCCTTTCAGAACAATTCCCAGAACGAGATGACCGCGCTGCATGGTTTCAGGATATGAAAGACACTGTGCGCCGCCATATTCACGAGCGCGGCGCAGCTAACCGCTTTACAAAAACTTTTGCGGCGGGGCAGGGGCATATTATCGGCACGTCCGGTACGATTACATCTTTAGCAGGGATTCATCTAAAGCTGCCCTATTATCAACGAGACCGAGTTGACGGGCTTTGGATGGCGCAAAGTGATACGGTCAATATTGCGCGTGATATGGCCATGCGCTCTCTTAAAGACCGCGCCGCTGAGCCAAGTATTGGTCAAGATAGATCGCAAATGCTTGTGGCGGGCTGCGCGATTATTGACGTGCTTTGTGAAATGTGGCCCTGTGAGCGGCTCCGCGTGGCAGACAGAGGCCTACGTGAGGGCATATTAATGGGGCTTATGGGGCAAAGTCAAAAAGTCGATCTGCAACCGCAGATCACGGCACAGCCCGAGGCTGCGGATATTGCAGAGGCGACAGACGATGAGTAAAGGCAAAAAACCTGCCGCCCGCCGCCAATCCGGCGCTGCGCCCGGTAAAAGAATGAATGGTACAAAACCCAGTGAAGAACGTCGGGGCCGCATGACCGAAAAAATGGATAAAGATAACGCTACTCGCATGATGACACATAAAGTCAAAACCGCGCGCGGGCGTAAAATATCGTCAAAACTCTGGCTCGAGCGGCAATTAAATGATCCCTATGTCAAAGAGGCCCAAATCAAAGGCTACCGCTCGCGCGCGGCGTTTAAAATCATTGAGCTTGATGATAAATTTAAACTGATACGCCATGATAGCCTGATCTGTGATCTGGGCTGCGCTCCGGGCGGATGGACGCAAATCGCGATTGAGCGCGGGGCGAAGCGTGTTGTGGGGATTGATATTCTGCCTGTTGAAACGGTCGCGGGCGCGGACCTTATTGAAATGGATTTTATGGATGAATGCGCGTCGGATGTTTTGAAAGACAGGCTTGGCGGTGCGCCGTCTTTAGTGATGTCAGATTTGGCTGCCAATACAACCGGCCATAAAAATACCGATCATTTAAAGACTATTGCCCTTGTCGAAGCCGCCGCAGAGTTTGCCATGGATGTGCTCGATAAAGGCGGTGATTTTGTCACCAAGGTTTTCCAAGGAGGCGCGCAAAGTGACCTGTTAGAGCGTCTACGGAGCCGGTTTGAAATTGTCAAACATGCCAAGCCAAAATCATCGCGGGCAGGCAGTCCAGAAATTTACCTTGTTGCGAAAAATTTTCGCGGATAGGCAGATAAGCTGTGAGCGAGCTGCTTCATATCAACCGCTATATCTCTATCCCGCTCTCCGAGATTGAATTTAAGGCCATACGCGCCAGCGGCCCCGGCGGACAAAACGTTAATAAAGTCGCCTCTGCCATACATTTACGCTTTGATGTAAAAGCATCTTCTTTACTGGACGGTTATAAAGACCGTATTTTAGCGGTATCAGATCAGCGGATTTCCTCTGAGGGGGTGATTGTGATTAAAGCGCAAAACTCGCGGCTTCAGGCCCGCAATAAAGACATGGCTGTTGAGCGCCTCCAAGAGATGTTACGGGAGATTTTTAAAGATAAACCGAAACGCCGTCCCACCCGCCCTACGCGGGGGAGCAAGGAGCGCCGCCTAAAGAAAAAAGCGGTGCGCTCTGCGGTGAAAACCGGACGGGGAAAAGTCCGGCTGGATTAAATCTTGGCTAGATTTAATTTTGACTAGGCGAGGGCAGTCTTGAATAAAGTCAGTTTCCGCTCCCACGCTTTATTGGATTGGTCTTCGTCATAAACGGCGGAATCCGGCGGGCACCAACCATGCTGCGCCCCTTCGTAAACCTCGATCTCGGCTTTACATCTGGCAGCGTCAAAAGCGGCGCGGAGCACGTCTTTGTGATCTGGCGCGCGTTTGTCATCATTATCGGCAATGGCGATGAGGTAATCGGCGTTCATTTTCGCAATCAGCAAATGCGGGCTGTTCTCATTATCCCGAACAAGTCCGCCACCGTGAAAAGACGCCCCTGCGCCGATACGGTCAGGACGCTCTGCCGCCGCAATCATAGTCATGGGGCCGCCCATACAATAGCCCGTTGTGCCGATCATGCGCGATGTATCCACAGGGCTTTGACTATCGAGCCAATCGACAAATGTGTTAGTATCGGCGCGGTTCGTGGTTTGGGATAAAGCGCGGGCAAAAGGAATGATTTTCTCGCGCACGCCGGGGTCACGGAACGTTTGTCCTGGCTGGACTAGAACCTCCTGAGTCTGGCGGTAATAGGGATTAATCACAAGCGCCGCATAACCGTCTTTGGCGAGGCGCTTGGCCATCATTTTAAAGGCGGGACGCAGGCCGACAATGTCAGGCCAGACTAAAACGGCGGCATGCGCGCCGCTTGATGGGTGAGCGAAATAAGCATTAGCCGGCCCGTCGGGGGTGTCAATCATGACGTCTTGAGCGGTAATGCCTTCGCTCGCCTCACCGGGAGCGCAGCCTGCAAAAGCAAGGGAAATTGCCGCGCCGCCTGCCAAAAGGCTAAACTCGCGGCGCGTATAATGTTTTTCGTAAAAGCCTTGGTTTTCAAGCTCTGTAATATCGTCGCACATGATTTATCCCTTTGTGTTAATATGGACAAAACTTAGCAGATATACCGCTGTTGGGTCGAGGCCCGCGCGATCATCTCTTTGTGATAGAGATGGGGGAGAGGTTCGTGAAGAGCTGAAGCTTCCCGTTTTTGCGGAAATGACAGCTTATCTAATTTTTGTAATTACTATATTTGCCCACTCACACATACACAAAACTGTGTTTTTAGTGTGATTAACTTTGATCTGACGCCGTGGTAAGTTATTTAAAAGCTCATTTTCAGATTAAGGATATGACATGACAAAAGAAGCGAATGATTGCGGATGTGGCCGAAGCCCAACAGGTAAATGTATCGGCTGGCATAGCTTGTCTGAGGAAGACTATCTGGCGAAACTTAAAAAATACGAAGAAAAGCAAAAGCTAAAGCAAAAAAGTTAGGATGTTTGTGTCGGCTCCATTATAGCCATTTATTCGCGTTTGTGCCCAATACTGATCTAAATTCCACCGTAGTTTACTTTCATATGTTTGCTATAATGAGGCAATGCAAGATCAGATAGATGAGCGAGCTCGTCTCGCCTTAAAGCAACCTGAAGACCGTTTTATGAGGTTGGGGGCTGTCTTGGCCTCAGCTATTCCTATGGCGATAGGAGCCTTCTTGGTTTGCTCTTCTGGGCATCTCCCAAATGCTATTGAACGCCTCATTGGACTTATGTGTGTGGTTCTTACGCCCATCGTTTGCTGGACATGTTGTCGTTATGTGATGAGAGAAAGCGAGCAAAATAATTTGGAAATCATTGGACTTACAAAATTTACGGTTATGACAGCCGTCAAATGGCAAATTATTGCAAGTATTCTGCATTTTATTTATCTGTTTACTCTAGGCCGTAGTTCGTATTCAGAGATGGATATTTCTTTTACTATGGGAGTTTTGTAATTATGGCTTTGGGGTTTCATATCGGCATCGTGCTATTTATTACAATGCCTTTATCTTTAATCTGCGCCTTAATCTTTAAATTTACCGCCCTTAAGAGAGTACGCTTGCGGTTTAGGCCGCGTCTTTTTACTGTTTTGAGCGTGAAAATAACTAAGGGCAGATTATGCGGTAATCTCTTAACCGCGCCTTACATAAAACCGCTTGCAGCTCTGGGCGTATTAGGTTAAACGGCGTAGCAAATGGGTATGCGGCGATTTGCAGGCGGCCCTATTATATTGAATTCGAGCACAAGGAGGCCCTCATGGCGGTCCCTAAGAGTAAAATTTCCAATTCCCGCCGCGGTATGCGCCGGTCACATGATAGCCTTACGGCTGTGAACTATGTCGAAGATAAAGATAGCGGAGAGCTTCGCCGTCAACATCACATCGACCTTAAGACAGGCATGTATAAAGGCCGTCAGGTTCTGGAGCCGAAAGGCTAAGCTTTAAAATTTCAATAAGGCCGGGATTTCACCGGCCTTATTTTTTTGCCAAAAATTATTGCGCAGATCACGGCCTCGGTAGTATGGCCTGCTCTGCAAGTTGTAATCAGGAGACTCCTATGCCCGCCATTGAACATATCCACGCCCGCGAAATTCTTGATAGCCGCGGTAATCCAACTCTTGAAGTGGATGTCACTTTGGAAGACGGCGGATTTGGCCGTGCGGCAGTGCCGTCCGGCGCCTCAACCGGCGCTTATGAAGCGGTTGAGTTGCGGGATGGGGATAAATCCCGCTTTGGCGGTAAAGGGGTACGCAAGGCGGTGTTAAATGTGAACACAGAAATTGCCGATACGCTTTACGGTCTTGATAGCGAGAATCAACGCGGGATTGATACCATTCTTTTGGAACTCGACGGGACAGAGAATAAAGCCAAACTTGGTGCGAATGCGATTTTGGGCACATCTTTGGCGGTTGCCAAGGCGAGCGCGGATTCGCAAGCCGTGCCGCTCTACCGTTATGTGGGCGGGGCCAATGCGCATGTCCTGCCTGTGCCGATGATGAATATTATCAACGGCGGGGAACATGCGGATAACCCGATTGATGTGCAGGAATTCATGGTCATGCCCGTAGGCGCGCCGAGCTTCTCCGAAGCTTTGCGTATGGGCGCCGAGATTTTCCACGCTCTGAAAGGTAAGCTGAAAGCCGATGGTCATAATACCAATGTCGGTGATGAAGGAGGCTTTGCGCCGGGGCTAGCGTCATCTGTGGCGGCCCTTGATTATATCATGAGCGCGGTTGAAGCGGCGGGTTATAAGCCAGGGGAAGATGTCTTTCTCGCCCTTGATGTGGCCTCGACGGAGTTTTGCCATGACGGAATTTATCACCTTAAAGGTGAAGGGAAGACACTTAATAGCGGAGAGTTTGTTGACTACCTAACAAATCTTGCGAATAACTATCCGATTATTTCAATTGAAGACGGTATGGACGAAGATGACTGGGATGGCTGGCAAGCTCTGACCGCGCGGATTGGGGATCGCTGCCAATTGGTCGGAGATGATTTATTTGTCACCAACCCTAAGCGCCTCGCTAAGGGGATTGAAACGGCGGCGGCCAATTCCATTTTGGTGAAAGTCAATCAAATCGGCTCGCTCACAGAAACGCTTGACGCGGTTGACCTCGCGCACCGCGCTGGATTTACGGCGGTGATGTCTCACCGCTCTGGGGAGACGGCGGATTTCACCATTGCCGACTTAGCTGTGGCGACAAATTGCGGCCAGATCAAAACTGGCTCGCTCGCCCGCTCTGATCGGCTCGCAAAATATAATCAACTCTTGCGCATTGAAGAGCAGCTTGGCGCGATGGCCCATTACGCGGGGCGTTCAGTCTTGCCATAAAGCGGCTAAAATTTTTCCATTATAAAAGCGCTGCTATCACCAGGCCGTGCTTTTTTTAAAACTTCGTTCACCATAATGTTTTACAAAGGCCTATGGAGCGCCTTCGTGTCATATCCCGCTATTGGCCTATTGCCCTTTGCATTATGTTCTATGCCTATTTAATGGTGCATGCTTTTACAGGGCGGCAAGGGCTGTTACGGTGGATGGATTATGAGCAAGAAAGCCAGCATCTTGCGGTAAAACATGCACAACTTGTTGAGCAAAGACAAGCGCTGGAGCGCCGCGCTGCACTTATGGGACCCGATAAAATAGATATAGACCGCTTGGATCAAACGGCCCGAGAAACTTTATTTTATTCGCACCCGAAAGACATTACGATTTGGCTTGACGATTAAGGTTTAATCCGCTTTTTAATCAGTCAATGCGCTGCAGATATTATGCATCCGAAATAATGGAGCCTTCCCATATGGCCACGTCTACCAAAAAAGCGTCAACAAAGAAGAAAACCGCCCCGAAAACCAATAAAGATGAGCTAATAAGTTATTACCGCGACATGCTTCTTATCCGACGGTTTGAAGAAAAGGCTGGGCAGCTTTACGGCATGGGTCAAATTGCGGGTTTTTGTCACCTTTATATCGGCCAAGAAGCCGTTGTAGTTGGATGCCGCGCCGCAATGAAAGAGGGCGACCAAATGATTACGGGCTACCGCGATCACGGGCATATGCTCGCTTGCGGAATGGAGCCGCGCGGGGTTATGGCGGAACTAACGGGCCGTATTGACGGCTATAGCCGCGGCAAGGGCGGCTCTATGCATATGTTCTCAACCGATAAAAAGTTTTACGGCGGCCACGGTATTGTCGGCGCGCAGGTCTCTCTTGGCGCAGGGCTCGGTTTTGCGAATAAATATCTTGATAATAACGCGGTAAGCCTTGCGTTTTTCGGTGACGGCGCGGCTAATCAAGGGCAGGTGTATGAAACCTTTAACATGGCAAATCTTTGGGACTTGCCAGTCGTTTTTGTGATTGAAAATAATCAATATGCCATGGGAACATCTGTTGAACGCGCCTCTGCTCAGGTGGAACTTTACAAGCGCGGCGAGAGTTTTGGTATTGAAGGCCATCAAGTCGACGGTATGAATGTTCTTGAGGTGCGGGATGCGACACAAATGGCGATTGATCATGCCCGCGCTGGTAAAGGGCCAATGGTTTTGGAGATGAAAACTTACCGTTACCGGGGTCATTCGATGTCAGATCCTGCGAAATATCGTACCCGCGATGAAGTTAACGAAGTCCGCGGAATGCGTGATCCAATCGACGCGGTTAAAGATATCATGATTAAGAAAAAATGGATTGATCTTGATGGGCTTAAAGACTTGGACAAAGAGATTAAAGCCACAGTTGCTGAGGCGGTAGACTTTGCACAAAATTCGCCGGAACCAGAACCGTTCGAGCTTTACACAGATGTGTTGTTGGAGGATTAGACCATGGCGATAGATATTCAAATGCCGGCGCTCTCACCAACGATGGAAGAGGGCACATTATCAAAATGGCTCGTCAAAGAAGGGGATAGTGTTACTTCGGGCGATTTATTGGCAGAAATTGAAACTGATAAAGCCACGATGGAAGTCGAATCCATTGATGAGGGTATTGTCGGAAAGCTCCTCGTGGAAGCGGGGACCGATAATGTTAAAGTCGGTACGGTGATTTTACAGCTTTTGGAAGACGGCGAAGTAGCGGGGGATTTATCTGCACCGGCTGCTGCGCCTTCGCCAACACCCGAAATTGCGCCTGCTGCCGCGCCGCAAATGGCGGCTCATGCGCCTGCGCCCAAACCTGCCGCCGTCATGGCAGAACCAGAATATGGCGCCAATGTGAAACTCATTCCGACAACTGTGCGTGATGCGTTGCGCGATGCCATGGCCGAAGAAATGCGCCGTGATGAGAAAGTCTTTGTTATGGGCGAAGAAGTAGCCCAATATCAGGGAGCCTATAAAGTCACCCGCGAACTTTTGGAAGAATTTGGCGAGATGCGCGTTGTGGACACACCAATTACGGAACATGGGTTTGCAGGGATTGGTGTCGGTGCTGCTATGGGGGGTCTTCGCCCAGTTATTGAGTTTATGACCTTTAACTTTGCTATGCAAGCCATTGATCATATTATAAATTCTGCGGCTAAGACCCTTTATATGTCTGGCGGACAAATGCGTTGTCCTATTGTGTTTCGCGGTCCGAACGGCGCAGCCAGCCGTGTCGGTGCGCAGCATTCACAAGATTATTCAAGCTGGTATGCCCATGTTCCGGGTCTTAAGGTTGTCGCGCCTTATGATGCGGCGGATGCCAAGGGCTTACTTAAAGCCGCGATTCGTGATCCGAATCCCGTTGTTTTCCTCGAGCATGAGCTGCTTTACGGCGAAACTTTTGACGTGCCGGATATGGATGATTTTGTCATTCCGATCGGTAAAGCTAAAGTGAAGCGTGAAGGCTCTGATGTCACGATTTGTACGCATTCGCGCATGGTCGGACACTCCCTTGAAGCGGCAGAAATTCTAGCCAAAGACGGCATCAGCGCCGAAGTCATTGATCTGAGGACTCTACGTCCGCTTGATACGGATACAATGGTTGAAAGCGTTAAGAAAACCAACCGCCTTGTTTGCGCCGAAGAAGGTTGGGGGCAACACGGCGTCGGGGCGGAAATCGCCGCTGTCGTAACCGATCAAGCTTTTGATTATCTGGATGCGCCGCCGGCGCGGGTGCACCAAGAAGATGTGCCATTACCCTATGCGGCCAATTTGGAAGCCCTCTCACTGCCAAGCGTGCAAGACGTTGTCGATGCGGTGAAGAAGGTCATGTATGTTGAAAGATAATTTTTACGCTACCCACCGATTCCAGCGAAATTCAAGGGCCAGCACGTGCCTGGCCTGTCGTTTGCTTTTGCTCTGGTTCCCAGCTTTTGCTGGGACGAGCGGATATAATTAAAAGAGAGCTATCCCATGCCCATTGAAATTCTTATGCCCGCTTTGTCTCCGACGATGGAGGAGGGTACATTATCCAAATGGCTCGTGAAAGAGGGCGATCAGGTTAATTCCGGCGACGTTATGGCCGAGATAGAAACCGACAAAGCCACGATGGAAATTGAAGCTGTGGATGAAGGCGTGATTGCCAAAATTCTTGTGCCGGATAATAGCGAAGGGGTGAAGGTCAATGCGCCTATCGCGATCTTGCTTGAAGATGGTGAAGATGAGAGCGCCCTTGAGGGCTATGAAGCGGGCGGAGCGGCTGCGCCAAAACCTGATAAAGCCGCAGAATCTACACCGCCTGTCAAAGATGCCCCTGCTGAGGAGCCTAAGCCAGATCCTAAACCAAGTCATAAGCCTGCGGCGGCCCCGCAGGATCAGCCTAGCTCAAAGGATGTCTCAAGTGGTGATCGTATCAAAGCTTCACCCTTAGCCAAACGCCTTGCCAAAGAAGCCGGCATTGATCTGGCGGCGGTATCTGGGTCAGGCCCCAATGGCCGCATTGTTAAAGCGGATATCGAAGCCGCGAAAGCTAATCCAAAAGCTAATGTATCATCTGAAAAATCATCGGGACAAGCAGAGTCCAAAAAGCCTGATGCGGGTTCAACCGAAGTCGGTATGCCGTTGGGCGGCGGTGCGGATTATCTTACTCGTATGGGCGTTGCTGCTGGGAGCTATGACCTTGTGCCGCTGAACGGGATTCAAAAAGTTGTCGCGCGTCGCCTCTCTGAATCCCACACGAATATTCCTGATTTCCCGCTTACCATTGATTGCGAGATTGATGAGCTATTGAAACTGCGTAAAGAACTGAACAGTCAAGCGCCGGAAGGCGTTAAAATCTCCGTCAATGATATGCTCATTCGGGCCTCAGCTCTGGCGCTTAAGCAAGTGCCGGATGCCAATGCGAGTTTTACGCCGGACGGAGTTGCTTTACACCATAATGCCGATGTGGCTGTGGCTGTTGCCATTGACGGTGGGTTAATTACGCCGATTGTGCGTATGGCTGAAAATAAAGGCTTGTCTGTTATTTCTACTGAGATGAAAGATTTGGCAGGACGCGCCCGTGAGCGCAAACTGAAACCGCAAGAATACCAAGGGGGTAGCTTTAGCATCTCAAACCTTGGTATGATGGGCATTCGTGAATTTGGCTCAATTATTAATGAACCTCACGGCATGATTTTATCCGTCGGAGCGGGCGGGCTGCGTCCGGTAGTAAAAGACGGCGCGCTTGCGATTGCGACGGTTATGACGGTGACATTAACCTGCGATCACCGGGTTGTTGATGGGGCCCTTGGCGCGAGATGGCTGCAAATCTTTAAAGGTCTTGTTGAACAGCCGATTACAATGATGCTCTAAACATGAATAAAGCCGTGTCATTGCGGCTTTATTCATCACATGATTGTTTACAGCGAGGCCTGTGTAATTGGCCCGTTTCTTGCTAGAATATAATGGAAACGACGAGGTTCATTATGTTTTTTAAATCAATGATTGCGATTTCGGTTGTTATGGTTTTAACGACTGGTCTTATTTATTTTGGAACGCTGCCAGCGGATGTAAATCCGTCAGTTGAGAAAGTTAAAATAGAAATTGAAGCGCCCCTTAAAACAAGCGCTAAAATACCTAATATTTCGCCTGCTGCCTCTACGGATGACGCGCAGGTTAAAAAACTTATTGCTACTACGAGTAAAGCACCGCCTGAGCGATTGACAGAAATGGCGGATAAAGACGTTGAATTTGAATTGCCGCGCTCTAATGAGGAAAAAACGGTTAGGCCTAAAAATACAGGCTGGACGGATTTAACCAAAACGACAAAACCCACAAATGTCACATCTGCGCTGCAAACCGCCAAAACTAGTTCAGGCGTTGCTGTTTCAGAACCTTTCGTAAAGAGGAAAAGTCTCGGTCAGCAACTTAATGAAGAGATTTTGATTGCAGAGAAACTGGAAACGCCAGAGTTACAAGATGAAGCATTTTTGGGCCTTATCGACAAAGCGGTTAGAGGGGAAGCCTTTAACCGCGGATTGAATATGGCTGAATATTTATCAACTCCGGAGCGCCGAGACGCTGGGCGGCTTCGGGTGATGTCTGGCTTAATTAGCGGCGGACAAGTGCTACGCGGCTATGGTGTTTATTCTAAACTTGAACTCGATGCAACAAAAGAGCGGCTTGAGCAAGAAATGATTGCAACGGCGACCGATATTCATGGTGAACTGATCAAATAATTTTTGGCGGTTGCTTAAGTTAAGACTTACAAAAATCTATGAAATGAGATAACAGAGTGTCGAATTAATTTAGATGTAAATTAAGCGCGAGGCAGCCTCCATGTCATCTTATGATCTTATTATAATTGGTTCCGGTCCTGGCGGTTATGTTACGGCTATTCGGGCCTCACAGCTTGGGCTGAAAACAGCGATTGTTGAAAAGGATGATCTGGGTGGTGTATGCCTGAATTGGGGCTGTATTCCAACCAAAGCCTTACTTCGCTCGGCCGAAGTGTATCACAATATGCAACATGCCTCTAACTATGGCCTCACGGCGGAGGCGGGTTTTGATCTGGACGCCATTGTAAAGCGTTCACGTAAAATTGCCGGTCAGCTTTCCGGCGGAATTAAATTTTTAATGAAAAAGCATAAGGTCGATGTCATTTCTGGCTTTGCGGCTTTAAAACCCGGTCAAGACGCGCCTGTCGTTGTTGTTGATGGTAAAGATTATACCGCTAAAAATGTTATCCTTGCGAGCGGGGCCCGGGCGCGAACTATTCCGCAGGCCGGTCTTGCACCAGACGGAAAATATATCTGGACAGCCCGCGAAGCTATGGTGCCCGAAAGCCTGCCCAAGCGGCTTTTAGTTATCGGCTCCGGCGCGATTGGCATGGAATTCGCGAGTTTTTACAACGCCTTTGGCTCTGACGTTACTATTGTTGAAATGGTTGACCGTATCTTACCGGTTGAAGACGAAGAAATTTCCGCCATGGCCCGTAAAGCTTTTGAAAAACGCGGCG
The DNA here is from genome assembly GCA_937928165.1 of uncultured Caulobacterales bacterium. Lineage (GTDB taxonomy): Bacteria > Pseudomonadota > Alphaproteobacteria > Caulobacterales > Maricaulaceae > CALFVT01. The sequence continues at coordinate 276,835 of CALFVT010000004.1, read as the reverse complement.
CGGTGATTAAAACAGGAACGCAGGTTAAATCTGTCACCCCGGGTGCATCCTCTATAAAGGCTGTACTGAAAGGTGATAAGGGGGAAGAAACGCTGGAGTTTGACCGTATTATTCTGGCGATTGGTATCGTTGGCAATGTCGAAGATATGGGCCTAGAGAAGTTGGGTGTAAAGATTGACCGTAGCCATATTGAAATAGATGATTACTCATTCACGGGTGTTAAAGGGCTTTATGCCATTGGCGACGTAACAGGCCCGCCTTGGCTGGCTCATAAAGCCTCCCATGAAGGAATTATCTGTGTTGAAAAAATCGCAGGCGGCAATCCACACCCCCTTGATCCAAAATCTATCCCGGGCTGTACTTATTGCCACCCGCAAGTGGCGAGTGTCGGCTTAACGGAAGCGGCTGCAAAACAAGCGGGCTATGACGTTAAGCTTGGGCGCTTTCCCTTTATTGGAAATGGTAAAGCTATCGCCCTCGGGGAGCCAGAAGGCCTGATTAAGACCGTATTTGATGCTAAAACAGGGGAGCTTTTGGGGGCGCATATGATTGGCGCGGAAGTGACAGAGCTTATTCAAGGCTACACGGTTGCTCGCCAACTTGAGACAACAGAAGCGGAGCTAATGGAAACGGTATTCCCGCATCCGACCTTATCGGAAATGATGCATGAGGCGGTTCTGGATGCCTATGATAAGGTTATCCATATTTAACGTAGGATTGGCTTTTTAATAATTCAAAGGGCTTTGATGATGTCTCAAAGCCCTTTTTTTATAGGGTTTAACCGCCTAAAGGCGCGGTACGGCGCTTTAGGCCTGTTTTGGTCATCAGCTTTTGTAATTGCACTGCCATATTGCCCTTATGGCGAAGACTTGTTTTCTCTATTAAATGCCAAGAGACTTGGGAGAGAATAAGCGTAATGCCATAGCCTATGATGATAAGCGGCCAAACAGTTAAGTTTGGAAAAAAGTAAAACAAACTTTGTAAAACCGCCCAGTGATAAATGTAAATTCCGTAGGACACGTCAGAAAGCTTTTGTGTCCATTCAATCTTTGGCACCCGCATGTAAGCCGAAATCATAATGATCCAAGCGAGTAAAAGGTTCATGAAAATCTCGAGCATAGGGGCATAATCCCGAAACAACCAACAGGCCGCAAAGAATATAGGGATAAGAATGGCATTATAGGAAATCTCTTCGCGGTAAGCATAGAGACATGCGCCAAGGCCGTAAGCGATTCCAAAACGGCCAAGACTTTCAAACGTGGCGGGAAGGCGTTCAAAGATACCAAATTGATGACCGAGCACCCAAGCAACACAGGGCAGGATAAACTGTGCGGCGATCATCCATTTTTGTCTTAACCCGCCGATTAAAAATAACAGCCATGTCCCAATATAAGCCAAAACTTCATACCGCAGGGTCCATAACGCACCGGATCCTATAGTTTCTGCATTGGTCGAGAAAATTCCTGGCATAGCCATTTCCGTTTTAAAAAACGTCAAAACTTTTAGCGGCTGAAGATACCAGTCGGGGGACGTGAAAAAATCTCTAAGGGGTAAATTAGTAACAAAAGGGCCAATGAATAGCATGACAAATAAGACATGCACAATCAAAGCCGGATAAATTCGTAGGGCTCGCGCGGATATAAAGCTGGCACTATCTCCCCGAAATAACATAGATTTTGTTACCAAAAACCCAGAGGCGATAAAGAACATGTTCACTGCAATATAGCTAAAGGCATAGTGGTAAAAGACTTGAGGCTCATGTTCTGTGCCGCCAAGCACAATGACATAGGCATGGCCGATCACAACAAGTGAGGCAAAGATAAGACGTAAGGGCGTGAAGAAATTATCATGTCCGTCGCGCACTTTAACGGATGGTCCAAATATCTGGTTTATTGTCATGGCAGAGCCTATAAAAGTTATGCTTTAAACATGCTATGCAAAGACGGTACCATGAAATGCATAAAAAAGTGTTGTCTTCCGAGTTTATTCAGACCATTTAGGCGCTATGGCTACTTTAATTGATAATATGGCGCGAAAACCGCGCCCTCGGCACCCCGAAAAAGCGAACCGCCCCGAAAGTGAAATTCTGCGTAAACCGAGCTGGATTCGTGTCAAAGCGCCTACCTCTAAAGGCTATTCGGAGACTCGAAAAATTGTTAAAGATAAGGGCCTTGTCACCGTTTGTGAGGAGGCGGCTTGCCCAAACATTGGTGAGTGCTGGGAGAAATCTCATGCCACCTTTATGATTTTGGGTGATACCTGTACGCGGGCTTGCGCCTTTTGTAATGTTAAAACCGGCATGCCGGGGCCGATTGATGTCCATGAAGCGGAGAATATCGGGATTGCGGTTAAAGAAATGGGGTTGCAACATGTGGTAATTACCTCTGTTGACCGAGATGATCTCTCGGACGGCGGGGCGCAGCATTTTGTTGATGTGATTCAATCCATCCGCCGTCAATCCCCGAAAACGACCATTGAAATTTTAACCCCTGATTTTCTGCGTAAAGACGGCGCAGCGGAGACGGTGATTGATGCCAAGCCCGATGTGTTTAACCACAATCTGGAAACCATTCCGCGGCTTTACCTTAAAATTCGCCCTGGTGCGCGTTATTATCATTCGCTGCGCCTGCTTGAGAAAGTTAAAGAGCGAGACCCGCAGCAGTTCACAAAATCCGGCCTTATGGTTGGCTTGGGGGAGACCAAAGAAGAAGTCATGCAAGTGATGGACGATATGCGCTCTGCGGGGATTGATTTTCTTACGATTGGACAATATCTACAACCGACCCGTAAACATGCACCGATTGACCGTTTCGTCACGCCGGATGAGTTTAAAGCTTACGCCACGATTGCGAAGGCGAAAGGGTTTTTATTAACCTCATCTACGCCGCTGACCCGTTCAAGCTATCATGCGGATGCTGATTTCGCGCGGCTGCGTGAGGCTCGCCTAAAACGGCAAGGCTAGGGCCGTGCCGTCAACGTATTTACGCCGCCGGGTCTGCGCCTCGCCGGATGATGTGTTTAATATGGTCGCTGATGTTGAGAATTATCCAAAATTTATCAATCTGATTTCCTCCCTTCGAATTATCAAAAGGGTCACGCCGCAAGAGTTCGAGGCAGAAGCGATTGTGAGTTATAAGATTTTGCGCGAGAGCTTTCGCTCTAAAATCCGCACGAACCCCGAAGCCCGCAAAATTCATGTCACCAAAGCCCAAAGCGGCGGAGCGGTAAAAACACTTACGAATGATTGGGCGTTTTATGCATTATCTGACGGCTCAACGCTGGTTGATTTCTATGTAGATGTCAGCCTGAAAGCCTTTCCGCTCAACCTAATTATCCGCGAGAAAATGGGCCGCGCTACAGAGGTCATAATGTCCGCCTTTGAGGGCCGCGCCGCGCAGATTTGCAAGCCTGCTGGTGTTCATGACTTGGATATGAGCGTAGAATATAAACGGCTCGGCCTTGAGGGGTAAAGGTTTTCTAATACGCTAAATGTAGTCATAGCTTTCTTGTGATAATTCCTCAATATATTCTTCTTAAACCTAACATGCCTGTTGGTGAAATAAATATAGCGGCCCCTTTTGCGGCTGTTGTTGTGATAAACGATAAAGTCACAGGTGACTGACGCAATCAATTTAGTGAGTGGCTTGTTGCTAAGGGCTGCCTATATATGATGGCTCATGGCGAGGGTTGCTCGTTATGGGATGATAGCGTTGACTGGGCTAATCTTGCTGTTAATGATTATGGTAAAATTCCTGATGAAAAGTCGGTTATGACAACATGGCATGATAATGAGAGTCTCTCGGACGTTTTTTATTTTGCAAAGATGTGCGCTTTGCCATTTTCTCCAAATACAAAAAATATTATTATTTTGGACATTACTAATAATCCGCGCGAAGCAATAATGTTGTCAAAATATGAGCATGTTAAAGATGGCCGTATCGTTGATAAAACTGATTACATAGATTTATTTACATCATCATTGTCGAAATTTGAAAAGGCAGCGTCTAGTAAATTAAGTGAACGTATAGCATTGGCGTTTTCACTTTTCAAATTATTCATTTTTTGCATAGCTTTATATGGAATAATCGGATTTTTATTATCGTAAGTTTAGCAATTTTTATTTCATTGATTTGCCTAATTTAATCCATATTGCATTGAATATTAAATGTCTTCATACCTTAATCCAAATTCGGTAAGACAGCCGTTTTTTTGATGACCCCATAGGCAAAACTTGTATCAATAGAGGCGATTCCGCCGATGGGGTGGAGATGCCGCCGCACAAAATGTTCGTAATTTGCGAGATCTTCAACTACGATTTTTAATAAGTAATCTGACAGCCCCGTCATGACGTAGCATTCTAAGATATGGTCAGTTAGGCGTACATGGTCTTCAAAGCGTTTGACAACAGCTTCTGTGTGTTTTTCCAGCCGAACACGGACAAAAACTGTAACAGGAAGACCATAAGCTTTGGCGTCGACTTGAACATTATATCCAGTAATGACGCCAGACTTTTCAAGGGTCCGCAATCGCCGAAGGCAGGGGGAGGGCGATAAATTGACTTTCTCCGCCAATTCTTGGTTGGTTATCCGGCCATTTTTTTGAAGGGCTCTGATTATTTGTCTATCTTTTGTATCCATATGTCCTCGAATTGGCATAATCTGCCATTTAAATATATCCTTTTGGCAAAATAGCATATTAATTTCACTGAATAAACAATAAATATCTCTTAAATTATAGGAGTTTATTATGGACGCTCGATTAAAAAGCTTTGCGACAGGGGCGATACATCACGGATATGACCCACAAAAGAATGAAGGCTCTTTAACGCCGCCTATTCATATGACCTCGACATTTGTATTTGATACGGCTGCGCAGGGCGGAATGCTTTTTGCAGGCGAAGCTGAGGGCCATGTTTACTCACGTATTTCCAATCCCACTCTTGATTTATTGGAGCGCCGCATTGCCTTTCTTGAGGGTACAGAGGCGGGCTTGGCCCTATCATCAGGTATCGGGGCCATTACATCGGCCATGTGGACCTTGCTAGAGCCCGGTGATGAAATTATTGTTGATAAAACGCTTTATGGCTGCACATTTGCTTATTTGAATCACGGACTGGCTAAATTCGGGATTACGGTAACCCATGTTGACCTCACAAAGTCGGAAGATTTGGAACAGGCCATATCCAAAAAGACGCGCATGGTGTATTTTGAAACGCCAGCTAACCCGAATATGCGCCTTGTTGATATTTCTGCTGTGTCTGAGATTGCCCATAAGTTTGAAGCGGTCGTCATGGTGGATAATACATATTCAACGCCTTATTTAACTCGGCCTATCGCTTTGGGGGCTGATCTTGTTGTGCATTCAGCGACAAAATATCTTGGCGGTCATGGGGATGTGATTGCAGGGGTCTTGGCGGGCGACCTTGAAACCATTACCCGCATTCGGCTTTACGGCATGAAGGATATGACCGGCGCAGTGATGAGCCCCTTTAATGCGTCAATGGTTCTACGTGGTATTAAAACCCTCGAACTCCGTATGGACCGTCACTGCCAAAGCGCGATGACTGTAGCTATAATGTTGGAAGCCTCCCCAAAGGTTAAGCGGGTCTGGTACCCCGGACTTGCGAGTTTTGATCAGAAAAACCTTGCCTATAAGCAAATGTCAGATTTTGGCGGTATGATTGCCTTTGAACTCGATGGTGGATTTGATGCGGGCCAAATGATGATCGATAACACAAAGCTCATTCATTGCGCCGTGTCTTTGGGTGATACTGAAACACTTATACAGCACCCTGCGAGCATGACTCACTCCACATATACACCGGAGGAGCGTGAGCAACATGGCATTAGCGAGGGCCTACTGCGGCTCTCCATTGGCCTTGAAGGTGTTGATGACATTATCGAAGACTTGGAAAAAGCGCTTGATGCCGCCTAGTACGTTGAACGGGCTATTCAGTTATATTTTGTAATAGCTTTAACGCCTCGAGGCAGCTGTGTTCTCGGATGTTATCTCGGCCTATTGGGCCGAATTGAAAAAGCTTTGCTTGTACTATAACGATATTTGCAGGGCCGCGCTGAGCTGTGCCGATCCAGACGGTGCCAACGGGTTTTTTGGCTGTGCCGCCGCCGGGGCCGGCAATGCCCGTGACAGAGACGGCCATATCAACATTAAGAGCATTCACCGCGCCGCGCGCCATAGCCTCTGCAACATCGCGGCTGACAGCACCTTGGTTGGTAATGAGCTCTGCGGGGACGTGCAATAGCTCTTGTTTAACAGCATTGTCATAGGCGATAATGCCGCCCATAAACACACGCGACGCGCCGGAAATAGCCGTTAATGCCCCACCAATCAGTCCGCCTGTGCAGCTCTCGGCGGTCGCTAAGGTTATGTTTTTCGCTTGAGCCTGTGTGATGAGAGCGTTTGCTGCGGCGTTGATATCGTCTTTTATCGTGGTCATGAGGCAGGAAGTTTAAGGGTTGCAGCGGCCTGCGCCGCAAGGCCTTCGCCTCGTCCTGTGAAGCCGAGCTTTTCTGTTGTTGTCGCTTTGACGCTGACACGGGTGAGGGGCAGGCGGCAAAGCTGCGCGATACGGGCGCGCATGGCCTCTCTATGGGGTTTAATCTTAGGCTTTTCACAAATAAGCGTCACATCAACATGCTGTAGAGTCCCGCTGCGGCTTGCGATCATATCGATAGCAAATTCGAGAAACTGATCTGATGACGCGCCTTTCCACTGCGGATCAGAGGGCGGGAAGTGATCGCCAATATCTCCGGCGGCGAGGGCGCCAAATATGGCGTCCGTTAGGGCATGAAGCCCGGCATCGGCGTCGGAATGGCCTTTAAGGGTATAACCGCACTTAATAGGTATGCCGCAAAGCCACAAGACATCGCCTTTATCATATTGGTGGACGTCAAACCCTGTGCCGGTGGCGGTATATGTCTCGGTCATAAAAATTTGCTCGGCTTTGTCAAAATCATGGGGATAGGTAATTTTAAAATTCTGCGGATCACCCCGGGTAAAGGCAATAGATAAACCAGCTTGTTTGGCGATGGCAATATCATCGGCAAAACTCTTATTGGCGGGGAGTGTGTCAAACGCGGCTTTTATGGCCAGGTAATGAAAAGCCTGCGGGGTTTGCATCCGCCGCATATTATCGCGGTCAACTGCCGCGCCGTCCAAAGTTTTGAGCGCATCAATCACAGGAAGGCTCGGCACAGCTGCCTGATGGGTTTGAAGGGCGGTGGCCAAATCATTGATAAGCCTTGGTGTCAAAAAAGGCCGGGCTGCATCATGAATATAAACAAAATCAATTTGCGCGTCTTTCAAATGTTTAATCCCATTTCGCACAGATGTTGTGCGTGACGCGCCGCCTATGCATATTTTCACATCATATGGCAGGTTTTCAAGAAGATCGTGAATAAAAGGATCATTTTCTGCGACAACGCAGCAAATTTCATCGAAATCAAAGGCCGCCACCGCCGTGTTCAGCGTGTGTAACAGTAGGCTTTGCCCCGCTATCGGTTGATATTGTTTGGGAATGTTGCCGCCGGCACGGTCTCCGCGCCCGGCTGCGACTAAAATAAGTGCATGTCGTGTCATAATTTATGAATATTGTGATGAAATATTGTGCGGCATTGATTCTCTCGTTACAAAGACATCATGGTCAAACAGCTTCATATCGGCAAGCATGAATTAAGCTCTCGGGTTTGGGTTGCGCCTATGTCCGGCATTACGGATTTGCCTTTTCGCCGTATTTTGCAAAAATTTGCGCCTGGATTAGTCGTATCCGAAATGGTCGCAAGTGAGTTTCTCTCTAAGAGGGAGGAGGAATCGACAGCGCGGGCGGCTGGCAAAGGCGAAATATCCCCGCTAGTCATACAGCTAGTCGGGCGTGAGGCCCATTGGATGGCCGAAGGCGCGCGCCTTGCCGCCGAAGCGGGGGCTGATATTATTGATATAAATATGGGTTGCCCCGCCCGTAAAGTCACATCGGGGTTATCTGGCTCGGCGTTAATGCGAAATCTCGATCATGCGGAAAGCCTGATTAAGGCGGTTGTTGAGGTGTCTCCAGTACCCGTTACCCTTAAAATGCGCCTTGGATGGGATTTAGACCAGTTAAACGCGCCGGAACTTGCCCAGCGAGCCGAAGCTTTGGGCGTTCACATTGTTACGGTCCACGGGCGTACGCGAAATCAGTTTTATGAAGGTCAAGCCGATTGGGCTGCAGTGAAGCCCGTGAAACAAGCGGTCTCAATTCCGGTGTTTGTTAATGGTGATATTGCCTGCGGGGAGAGTGCACAGGCGGCCCTGTCCCAATCCGGTGCAGATGGAGTGATGGTGGGGCGCAGCCTAATCGGCAAGCCTTGGGGGTTATTCACGATAAGTGTTGCGGTTGATAACACGCCGCTGCGCCATATAAACAATGAAGAGAAAAATGATGTTATTTCAGAGCATTATCAAGATATGCTCAGGTTTTATGGGGAGCGAAAAGGCATTCGCGTCGCGCGAAAGCATTTATCTGGCTATATCGAAAATGCGCCTAATATTGAAATGCCGGCCATGCGCGAATCTATGCGTCAAGCGGTTTGCCGCAGCAATGATCCTGACTTTGTTCTTCGCGTCATAACCGAGGCCTATATTGGCGCGGGTCGTTTGGAAAATGCGGCATGAGCTTGCCGCGATCTGATATAAATGAACTGGCGGAAGATTTGCCTTACGCTTTGTGGCTATTAAGTGGTGAAAGGGCGGAAATCCTTTGGGCCAATAGCGAGGCGGAGCAATGGATCGGGCAATCAAGCCGTGTGCAGATGTCGCAAAACTTTATAGATTTAGTGGCTTTACCACCGGATGCTTTACGGGGTTATCAGCGCTGCCTTGAAACTGCGAGCCCTGTAATTATTCGTGATTGCCAAATCGAATTTAATGATCACCGTAGCCGCGCGCTCGCCTATCATTTATCGTTTTTCCCCAGTCAAAGCGGCGTCGGGCTACAGCTTCAATCTGCGGCCACGCAAAAAAATGAAAATATTGCAAATCTGGATGCGATGTCCGCAATGGGACGAATGTTAGCCCATGAAATTAAAAACCCCCTCGCAGGCATAAGCGGCGCTGTGCAGCTTTTACGACCTGATGTCACGAGCGAAGAGGCGGTAAGCCTGCTAGGATTGATTGGCGGGGAAATTGACCGTATTCGCCGCCTTGTTGACCGCATGGAAACCCTTGGTGAACAAGACCCGGCCAATATGACGGATGTTAATATCCATGAAGTGCTCCGCCGCGCCGCCCAAGTTATGTCGGCGGAAAAGGGGCGGGGCATTGATTTTACGGAGCGTTACGATCCCTCCTTACCAAGCCTTCGCGCCGATGAAGACGTTATGATGCAAGCGGTGCTTAACTTGATTAAAAATAGCGTTGAGGCGATCGAGCAGTCCGGTCAAGGCGGCGAAATTACACTCACCACTTTGTTTCGTTCCGGCGTGCGCCGCCGCCATAAAAGCGGAGAGCTTTCTGCGGGCCTGCCCGTCGAAATCCGTATTACAGATGATGGCCCCGGCCTGCCGACGGCGATACGGGATAAAATATTTCAGCCCTTTATTTCCGGTAAACCTGCGGGGCAGGGCCTTGGCCTCGCGGTTGTTTCTAAAATTATTGCGGGCCACGGCGGGCTTATCGAAGTCGAATCCCGTCCTGGTAAAACAGTTTTTTCTATTCTTCTTCCCTACGGGGATGAGGGCATAAGGTGATGTCATGAAGTTTGATATTTTACTCGCAGATGATGATGATAGCGTTCGTCTTATCTTGAACAAAGCGCTGACGCGGGCGGGGCATAATGTTAAGGCCACTGATAATGCACAAACCTTGGTAAAATGGACTGAAAGCGGTATGGGCGATATTGTCGTTAGCGATGTCATGATGGGCGGAGAAGATGTTTTTACCCGCTTGCCAGAAATTTACAAAGTGCGGCCAAACTTGCCGGTCATTATCATTAGCGCCAATAATACGGTGAATACTGCGCTTAAAGCGGGTGAACTTAAAGTCTTTGAATATGTGCCTAAACCCTTTGATTTAGCTGTTGTTACAGAAGCCGTGCAACGGGCAGGCCAAAGCGTAAACCCAAAAAAAGCGAAACTCTCAGCGGAGCTTCGAAAACTGCCCATGATTGGCCGCAGCACGGCCATGCAGCCTGTTTACCGCGCCGTTTCGCGCTATGCTTCGGGTAATCTGCCCGTATTAATCCAGGGCCCGGTGGGGGCAGGTAAAGATCTTGTCGCCAAGCTTATCCATGACGGCGGCCCCCGTGCGGAGCGGCCATTTATACGGGTGAGTGATTTTTCAAATCTGTCTTTAACTTTGCAAAAAGCAAACGGCGGGGATGTTTATATTGACGAGATTGCTGAGCTTTCCCCGGTGCAGCAAGAGGGGCTTTTGGCTTTAATGACGGAAAGCGAATATATTCCGCCCCATCAACGCCCGCGGGTTTTGTCTGCGACTCGTAAAGATTTGCGCCGCCTTGCTGCAGAGGGTAATTTCCGTGATGACCTTTTGTTTCGGGTTAATGTTGCAGAGATTAGGATTCCGCCTTTATCGGATCGTGAGCGCGACACGTATGAATTGGCCGAGTTTTTCCTCTCCCAAGCATCCGAGCGGAATAACCGCCGATTTGAAACAGCCGCCCTTGATATTTTACACCGCCATAGTTGGACAGGGAATGTCAGGGAACTTGAAAATATTGTGCGGCGTCTTTCTGTACTCTATTCGGATGATGTCATTACCGCATCTATGGTACTGCAAGAGCTTTTCAAAAAGCTTGGGAGTATAGGCGGTGCAGATGATGACGCCAAGATGGAGAGCTTGCTGGAGCAAGCCTGCTCACGGCTTGTTAATAAACCCCATGAGCTTTCACCGGGCCAGAGCCTATATGCTACGGCTTTATCATGGGTGGAAAAACCCTTGATTATTGAGGCGCTGCGGATAACCGGCGGAAATAAGGCCAAGGCGGCTGAAAAGCTTGGAATACACAGAAATACTCTGCGCACGCGGCTACAAAGTTTGGAAATTGATTAGGTTTTATCGGTGAAATAAAACTGTTGATTTTACGCAACACTGCGTTATTTTCGCCATAAGGTTTTTATGGCGGTTGCAAATCAGCACATATCCCGCTTTATGCGGACGAGTAGATTGCCAAAACAAACGAGTTTGGCACGGTCCGCCCTATTTGGTGGTGGCTTTGCCTTGGCAATATTTCTACTTGTTTTAGGATCGCTTTATTCGGTTTCTGATAATCCAGCACGCAAAGCGCGTGTACTTTATATTCTTCTGGCCAATATTGCTCTGATTATTATGCTTGGGGCTTATTTGGCCCATCAAATTATTACGCGGTTATTTGTCAAAGCGCCGGAGCAATTAGCCCCTTTACTCCATAGGCGGTTTGTTTTGACCTTTAGCCTTATTGCTTTGCTGCCTGCTATTATTGTTGGGGCGTTTTCTTCAACCCTTATTAGCCGCAATATCACAGATCTTTATGGGGAGAATATTAGCGGTACAATGGAACTTGCACGGAATATTCTGGGCAATAACCTTGGCCGAGAGATGAGCGAGCTTGGGGAGGAAATTAAATTTACAGAAACGGATTTTCTAAACCCGAACGAACGGTTCTTATCTGCGCGTATCACCTATACGGCCTATATAAATCGTCTGGCGCGGGGACGGGATTATGACGCGCTTTATATTTTAACCCGCGAAGGCGATATTTTAACGCGGTTTGAAAAAAGCACGGCTCCGTTGTTTGAGGTGCCAGTTCCCACAGCTTTTGCGCAGCTTGACGCAGATCCAAATAAGGTGGCGTTTCAAGACCGGCCAGAGATTGATTACCTTATTGCGCTGAAGAAACTCACTAAATATGATAATGCTTATTTATATGTTGGAAAGTTTTTGGGAGCAAATAGCCAAATGCTATCTCGCATTGCCAGTATTGAGCGTGAAGAAAATGCGCTCTTGCGCTATCAACAAGATCAAACCTTCTTTAACCGTGTGTTTTTATTGACCTTTATTGAAACGGCACTTTTGATTTTATTTGCCGCGATTTGGCTTGGCTTTGTGCTGGCGAACCGAATTATTCAGCCTATGGAGCGGCTCGTGCAGGCAGCAGAACGTATTCGCGGCGGTGATTTAAATGCGCGGGTAGATATGCGAGGTGATTGGGGGGAAATGTCTGATGTCGGTAGTGCCTTTAACCGTATGACCCAGCAGCTAAGGGCGCAGCGCGATCAGCTCGTCACTGAACATGATACCTCTGAGCAGCGCCGGCAATTCTCGGAGGCCGTGTTATCGGGCGTGCGGGCTGGGGTTATGGGCCTGACAGAAGATGGCCGTATTACCTTGATGAACGATTCTGCAGAGCGCCTATTGCAGCGCCGTGCAAATGAGTGGCTTGGCTATCCGATACAGCAAGCCTTCCCTGCTTTTGCAAGGCCCTTTATGGCTGCTCGTGAAAGTCTTGGAAATTTATCCGAAGATCAAATTGAGGTTGATATTGGGAGTGAGGTGCTGAACCTAAATGTTCGCGTTGCGGCCTATAGAGGGGCGCGTGATGATACGGGATGGGTGGTGACATTTGATGATATGACCCGCCTTGTCGCTGCGCAGCGCCATTCGGCATGGCGCGAGGTTGCGCGGCGTATTGCCCATGAAATTAAAAACCCACTTACCCCAATACAGCTCTCCGCAGAGCGTCTAAAACGCCGTTATGCGGCTAAGATTGATGATGAAAATGGGATATTTGAAAATTGTACCAATACGATTATTCGTCAAGTCGAAACCCTTGAATCGATGGTGGATACATTTTCTGCATTTGCAAAAACACCGACACCGGAACTTGTCGTACTTAATATTCAGACACTGATTGATGAAGTGTTATTTGCTCAAAATCTCTCTTATCCCGCTATAAAATATACATCAAAAGTTACTGATGAAGCCATTGATTTAACAGCACTTTGTGATGACCGTTTATTTTCTCAAGCTTTGACAAATATTTATATTAATGCAGCAGAAGCTGTGTCTCGCCGCATTGATAACGAAGGCCGTGATGATGCTGATGGCGTCATAGATACGCATTGCTCACTGCAAGATGGCTATATTTATATTGATATTATCGACAATGGTCCGGGTTGGCCCGTGGCAGATAAAGATCGGCTTTTAGAGCCTTATGTCACAACCCGCGATAATGGAACCGGCTTGGGCCTAGCAATCGTTAAACGTATTATCGAAGATCAGCTTGGCCAATTAGAGCTTTTAGATCGTAGTGACGGCGTTAAGGGCGCGCATGTGCGTATTAGATTACCGCAAAACTTAACATCGACAGCGCGAAATATATATTCCCCCTGCAAACCTGCTGAAACAGCGCAATAGGACCAAATATGAGCCAAGATATTCTTATTGTTGAAGATGAAGACGATATTCGCGGCATGATTGCGGGTATCCTCGAAGATGAAGGCTATGACGTTCGCCAAGTAGGAACAAGCGATGCAGGACTCGTAGAGGTTCAGTCCCGAACCCCGTCATTAGTTGTTTTAGATGTTTGGCTTAAAGGCTCATCAATGGACGGGATCGAGTTTTTGGATCAATTAAAATCGAGCCATCCGGACTTACCTGTTATCATTATAAGTGGTCATGGTAGTGTTGAAACGGCGGTTGCGGCCATTCGTAAAGGGGCATATGATTTTATCGAAAAGCCTTTCAAGGCTGACCGCCTCATTTTAACAGCGAACCGTGCGCTTGAAAACGCAAAGTTACGACAGGAAAATATTGAGCTTAAGGGCAAGGTGACATCCAGTGACCGCCTCATTGGATCGTCCAATCATATTTCCCAGACTCGGCAAAAAATAGATCGCATTGCGCCAACCAATAGCCGCGTTTTAATCTCTGGCCCATCGGGCTCTGGGAAGGAATTAATTGCGCGTATTATTCATTCAAAATCACACCGCGCTGAGGGGCCATTTAAAGCCGTTAATGCGGCGTCTATGGTGCCAGAGCGAGTTGAGGTTAAGTTATTTGGTGTTGAGCATTCCGGCGATGTTGTAAAGACAGGCCTGCTTGAACAAGCCCATAACGGCACGCTTTACATTGATGAAGTGATTGATATGCCGATCGAAACCCAAGGCAAGTTGCTGCGCTTACTTGTTGAGCAAAGATTTCAACGTATTGGCGGCTCCCGTGATGTGCAAGTGGACGTACGCTTGATTACCTCGACATCGCAATCTCTTGAAACAGCCGTTTCGCGGGGGAATTTTCGCGAGGATTTATATCACCGCTTGAACGTTATGCCCCTACAAGCCTCGCCGTTAACGGAACGCCGTGAAGATATTCCTGACCTCGTTGATTATTTCATTTCCAAACTCGCGGCCTCCACGGGTTTACCCGGCCGAACCATTGGCGCAGACGCCATGGCCGCGCTACAAGCCCATGACTGGCCCGGTAATGTGCGTCAGCTTAGAAATAATGTTGAACGCCTATTAATCCTAGCAACAGGAGATCCAACCCAAGCGATTACGCTGGATACACTGCCGCCCGAAGTTTCGGTCGTGCGTTCTGGCAACTCTGCGCCGCGTGATGAAAAAATGATTGCTCTGCCGCTGCGTGATGCTCGCGAGCGGTTTGAGCGTGAATATTTACAGGCACAAATTCAGCGTTTTGGCGGTAATATTTCACGGACAGCTAATTTTGTCGGGATGGAGCGTTCGGCCTTGCATCGAAAGCTTAAATCCTTAGGTGTAGATACGTCGGGGCGTTCGGCGGCGAAACCGCAGGATTAGGAAAGTTTTATGCGTGTCATTATTTGCGGAGCAGGGCGTGTTGGCTACGGCATAGCGGCGCGGCTTTCGAGTGAAAAAAACATGGTGACGGTTGTGGACGTTAATCCTGAACTTGTGCGCCGTATTACGAATGAACTTGATGTACGCGGCGTGATTGGTCATGGGGCACATCCTGATGTTTTAGAACGTGCTGGTGCGCGCGATGCGGATATGATTGTCGCGGTTACTTATTCCGATGAAGTTAATATGATTGCCTGCCAAGTGGCGCATTCGCTCTTTGATGTGCCGACAAAAGTGGCTCGTGTTCGATCTCAAGATTATCTTAAAAGCGAGTGGAATGACCTTTACAGCCGCAAGAATATGCCGATTGATATTATCATTTCCCCAGAGGTTGAAATCGGTAAGTCAATTTTGCGGCGGCTCAATACCCCCGGCGCCTTTGAAAGCGTCCCCTTTGCTGATGGGCTTGTTCGCTTACTTGGGGTTGATATCACCGAAGAATGTCCGATCATTAATACCCAAATCCTACAAATTGATGAATTATTTCCAGATTTAAATGCGGTTATTGTCGGTATCGTAAGGGATAACCATGTCTTCGCGCCAAGCCGTAATGATGCCCTGGAGCCGGGTGATAAGGCCTATTTCATTGTTAAACATGAACATAGTGCCCGGCTACTTGAAATCATTGGTGATCCGGAAGATCGGGCGCGGCAAGTTGTTATTATTGGCGGCGGGAAAATCGGTGCCTATGTCGCGCGGGAATTAGAGCGCGTTAAAAATATGCGGGTACGCATTATTGAAAGTAATAAAGAACAGGCCGAAGCTGTGGCTGAGAGCTTAAAACGGACGATCATGCTTTGTGGTGATGGTTTAGACGCGGAATTACACCAAGAAGCGGGCGTGCCCTATGCCGATAGTGTTTTATGCCTGACCAATGATGATAAGACAAATATTCTAAGTGCTGTTTTGGCAAAAAAACTTGGCGCAAAACATACAGGTAGCTTGATTAATGAGCTGTCTATGCAGGCTCTGCGTAGTGAGTTGAATTTGGATATGATTATTGATCCGCGCGCAACTACAGTATCTTCAATATTGCGCCACGCACGCCGTGGCCGAATTGTTGACGTGTTTGCTATTGAAAATGATAAGGCTGAAGTGATTGAAGGCGAAATTTTAGAAACTTCGCCTATTGCGGGAAAAACAATTTCGGATGCCGCTATTCCCAAAGGCATTACAGTTGGCGTTTTAATTCGTGATAATGTCGTGATGTGCAATATTGATGATGTGACTTTAAAGCCCCATGATCATCTTGTCTTATTCGTAGAAGAGAGCGCCTTGTCCCATGTTGAACGACTCTTTAGAGTGAGCATGGACTTTTTCTAAGCCATGATGATTCTTCGCCTGATCCAACGCTCTGGACGCCTTTTATATATTTTTGCGGCGTTATATGGGGTTGCGGCTCTGTTATGCTTTGGTATTATCGAAGTATATGCGGCCATTGTTTACTTGTCACTGGCTTTTGTCTTTGGGTTAATAGGGTTTATCTTTGTGATTTCGTCTATCACAGAATCCCATAGTGAAACCAATATAGATGCTTTAATGTTGTTGATGTTATTTTGGGGAATTGGCCCTGTCTTAGCGGCTTTACCTTTCGCTTTTCTGGGGCCAGATATGTCGATGGCCTCTTTATTTTTTGAAGGTATGGGCGTGATAACAACATCTGGAGCGTCGGGGTTTTTGCCGTCGGAGTTGCCCAATTCATTACATATATGGCGCGCATTAGGGCAAGCGGTTGGCGGTGTTGTCGTTACAACATTTGCTATCGTCATTCTTGCAACTCTCAATTTGACGGGAACGGGCATTCACCGCTCCGTTCTCTTTACTCATCAACATGTGGATTTATTCTCGCGGGTTATGTCCATTGGCCGGATTGTCGGGAGTGTATATTTGGGCCTTGCGGCTTTGGCGGTTGTTGTTTTACTCCTCGAAGGGGCATCACCTGTTCAAGCCTTTTGCCTCGCCTTAGGGGGCATTTCAACTGGTGGGTTATCACCTACGGATTTACCGCTCGCGCAAGTGATTGCGCCGGTTGGTGCACTCGGTTTTGCCCTCATCTGCCTCTGCGGTACCTTTAATTTTGCTGTTTTATGGGATATTATACGCCGCCGTGATGGCCGCGGCATTTTGCAAGCATTCATGAATGTAGAGCACCGAGGTTTGCTTGTCATGATTGGTATATTAACATTGCTTTCGGTTCTTTATCTGGGGTGGCCCAATGTAATCGATAGCCTTATTGAAGCTATATTTTTCGTTAGTACGACAGGATATGATTATAATATTGTATCCTTAGAATTGATTCCGCCTGTTGTTCTTATTTCAATGACATTAGTGGGAGGGGCGGCCTTGTCGACGGCGGGCGGATTGAAAGTTATTCGTCTTTTGTTATTGTTCCGCCATTTGGAAACAGATTTATCGCGGCTAACCCATCCGTCACGGGTTTATCCCGTTAAGTTTCGCGGGCAGCATATTCACGATACAAGCTTTCTGTCTGTGTGGATGTATTTTTTTGGTTATACCCTGCTGTTTGGTGGCGGCATATTAGCCTTTGCAGCAACGCCGCTTGATTTTGATCTATCTGTCACTCTGAGTGCAGCAATGTTAAGTAATATGGGCCCGCTATTGCCTTATACATTTTCAGAGCTAGCAATGACGGAGCTTACAGATGCGCAGAAAATGATCTCTAGCGGGCTTATGTTTGCTGGTCGTGTTGAAGTTTTAGCGATATTAGCGCTCATCTTTGCACGCCGCTGGGAGAACTGATTTTTTTCAGTCTTTCACGGTGCTTTAAGCTTGCTATTTAATAGACGGAAGGTTTATTACCAAAGGCCGCAAGGGTGATTGCGGTTAAAGAATTCGAGGGAAAATATGTCTGCCGATAGAAAACAAAACCTGCAAGATACGTTCTTGAATTCGGTTCGAAAATCAAAAACGCCGCTGACAATTTTTCTCGTGAATGGTGTAAAACTTCAGGGTGTTGTAACCTGGTTTGACAATTTTTGCGTACTACTTCGCCGTGAAGGCCAGATTCAACTGGTTTATAAACATGCCATTTCGACTATTATGCCATCCGGGTCTGTGCAGTTGTTTGATGCCGAAACGATTGATGATTAAAGCCCAAATTATGCCCATTTATGTTTGAAGACGGTAAAGTCATTCAAAATACACTGGTTTTACATCCGCGTATGCCGCGAGCAGATACCCGGAATGAAGCTTATATGCTTGAAGAAGCCGTCGGCCTTGCGGCGGCTCTGGGGGTTGACCGCGTTGATGCAGATATTGTTAACCTGCGCATGATTAATGCCGGGCAGTTTTTTGGCCGGGGTAAAATCGAAGATATAAAGCATCGCTGTAAAGCCGAAGATATAAGTCTTTTGATTATAAATGGCGCGTTATCTCCGATACAGCAGCGTAATCTTGAACGCGCGATCAAGGTCAAGGTCATTGACCGCACTGCTCTTATTCTTGAAATTTTTGCCCTTAGAGCCGCCACAAAAGAGGGACGTTTACAGGTTGAATTGGCGCGGCAAGTCTATGAGCGCTCCCGCCTTGTCAGGACATGGACTCATTTGGAGCGCCAACGGGGCGGTCAAGGCTTTACGGCAGGGCCGGGCGAAACCCAAATCGAATCAGACCGCAGAATGCTGGCGGATAAAATTGCGAAATTACAGCGCGATATTGAAGATGTGCGCCGTACGCGCCGCCTTCAGCGCCAAAAACGCAAACGCGCGCCGGAGCGTATTGTTGCTCTTGTTGGCTATACCAATGCGGGCAAATCCACCTTGTTTAACCGGCTGACCTCCGGTGAGGTCTTTGTCAAAGATATGCTTTTTGCAACCCTTGACACAACTCACCGCATTTTGCCGCTACCTAGCGGGCGACAAGCTGTTTTATCGGACACGGTTGGATTTATTTCTGATCTGCCAACGGATTTAATCACAGCTTTTCGGGCCACCCTAGAAGAAGTAAAAGAAGCCGACCTTATTTTACATGTGCGCGATATGTCAGACCCCATGTCCGATGCCCATAGCCAAGACGTAAATGATGTTTTGCAAATGTTAGAGGCGGGCGAGGGTCATGGCCAAACGGTCATGGAAGTTTGGAATAAAATTGATCAGCTCAACGATGTCGATAAAGCGGCGCTGCAAGCCCGTAGTGAAGCTAGCCTTGAGAGTGAAGATCAAATTAGCTGCGTCACCATCAGCGCTGTTACAGGTGAGGGGCTTGAGGTTCTTATGAACCACGTAGAACAAAAACTATCCCGTAAAGATCATATTCTCACTGTACTTTTGCCGCCGAGTAAATATGACATTCGGGCGTGGCTGCATCAGAATGGGCATATCATCTCCGAAGATATGAATGAGATCGGCGAATGCGAGATTAAAGTTCAGCTTACGGATGTAAATAGCGGGCGGTTTATAACGCGCCATGCGGATTACATTATTTAGGTAGTTTTGCCGCTTGCCACAATCGCTCCATTTCCTCCAAACTGAGAGCTTCTAGGTCTGTGTTTCTTTCATGGGCATGGGCTTCGATGGTATGAAAGCGCTGTGTGAATTTATTATTTGTACGCCTTAGGGCCGTTTCTGGATCAACGCCGAGTTTACGGGCAAGATTTGTAAGTGCAAAAAGAAGGTCGCCCATTTCATCTTCAATAGCATCTGGGTTCATTGTGTCCGCAGCCTCACTTAACTCTTGGGATTCTTCGCAAATCTTATCCATAACCCCGTCAAGATTCGGCCAGTCAAACCCTATGCGGGCCGCTCTTTTTTGGAGTTTTTCCGCGCGAGTTAATGCGGGTAGTCCCAAAGGAACATTATTTAAGATACTCTCATAGTCTCTTATGTTTAAGTGTTTTTCTTTACGTTCCAAAGCTTTAATGTCTTCCCAAGCCAGAGTTTGTTCATCGGCGCTCCGCTCCGTATCATTGCCAAAAACATGAGGGTGGCGACGTATCATTTTTGCTGTGATTCCATCGCAAATCTCATCAAAGGTAAAGTGTCCTTCTTCCTCGCCAAGCTGTGCATAAAACACGACTTGAAACATAAGATCTCCAAGTTCTTCGCGAAGGTCATCCATATCTCCGCGCTCAATCGCATCGGCGACTTCATAGGCCTCTTCAATGGTATAAGGCGCGATGGTTTTAAAGCTTTGTTTTAAATCCCACGGGCATCCTTCGTTGGGATCGCGGAGTTGTTTCATTAAACGCCGTAATCGCGTGACGGGCGCCGTGCCAAGCTTGTTAATATCCATGTCAACCCAACTTACCCATAGAGCTTTGCCTTACGCTAAACAAATATTGGAGGAAGGTAAAGGTGGCGAGTGAATTGATAGATGTGGGGCAATCAAATCCACTCGCCGGCTCACCTAAGTGAGCCCGTGAATATATGCAATATTTTTAAAGTGATGTAGAGACTGTAACTGTAATTTATCTGCATGAATATGAAGTTTTATTTATGTTTTTTACAGTCGAATGAAACGCATAGTTTCAAAATACATGTAGGGCGCGAAAACCACTTATTTTGAAATTCATGCGCGTAATCATTCTTAAATGAAATTAGAATCAGTAGGACATTTTAATTTCAAATGGCTGCAAATAAACTGCGGCAATTTATTATGTGACAGACGGGCCTATTCATCCTAAACGGCGGTTATGTCAAACCAAGCGGATATGATTATTGTGGGCGCCGGACTATCCGGGCTGCTTACCGCATGGCGTTGTCTGGATGTAAACCCGGATATGACGGTGACGATTATTGACGCGGCGGAGAAAATCGCAGGAGATCATACATGGTCGTTTAATCTGTCTGATGTGCCGACGCATCTTCATGACTGGATAAATCCGTTTATAGCTTATCAATGGCCGCGTTATGATGTGAAATTCCCTAACCGAAAGCGCCGCCTTGAGATTCCCTATTGCACGGGAAACTCCGACACGCTGCGGGCCTGTGTGCAGCCATTTATTGATAATGGGCGTTTACAGGTTAAATTGCATAGGAAGGTTGAAGCGCTTTCTGAACAGAGCGTTACATTAAAAGATGGGGGTGTTTTAAGGGCAAAATGCGTGCTGGATGCGCGCGGCTTTGTACCAAATGATAATGTCTTTCTGGGATATCAAAAATTCGTCGGCCATGTGATTAAAACGCCGACGCCCCATGGTCTTAAATATCCAGTTATTATGGATGCCACAGTGGAGCAAATCGGCGGATATAGATTTGTCTATTGCTTGCCTTACACTGAGACAGAAATGCTAGTGGAGGATACATATTACACCGACGGGGCAGAGCTATCGGAAGATATGATTGATCGCCGTATTGCGGATTATATCAAAAATAATCTGGGCCTTGAAACTTATAAGGTCATCCGCCGTGAGCAGGGGGTTTTGCCAATTACTTTAGCTGTGGACGCGGATAAGCGTTACCCGCCGCGCAATGTTGCCAGACAGCAACCAATTCATATTGGTGTTGGCGGCGGTTATTATCATGCGGTTACGGGCTATAGCCTGCCAGAAGCCGTTAAAACCGCTGAGCTTATGTCCCGCTTGATCAAAGATGCAGGGACAGACTTTCATCAAGCGGTTATGGATGAAATGTATCTTCATGCGCAGGATCATTATGAGGAAGAAAACTTCCTTCGCCTTCTTAACCGCATGCTCTTTCGCGCCGCAAGACCGCATGAGCGCTATAAAGTTTTGCAGCGCTTTTACGGCTTAAGCGAAGGACTTATAGAAAGGTTCTATCGCAACCGTATCACGAAAAAAGATAAACTGCGCATCCTTGCTGGTAAGCCGCCCGTAGCTATCCACAAAGCGCTGTATAACTTCAGTGAGAAAGCATTTATCATCCGGGCGCGCAAACGACGCGAATCGGAAAAGGGATTATAAATCATGGCGCAAATAGGCAAAGTTAAACCTAATGCGATTGTTGTTGGGGCTGGATTTGGCGGCATTTCCCTCGCTATTCGCCTACAGAGCATGGGTTTCCAAACCACCCTTGTTGATAACCGCGATAAGCCGGGCGGGCGGGCCTATGTCTATGAGGAGAAGGGCTATAAATTCGACGGCGGGCCAACGGTGATTACCGACCCCGATTGCCTTGAGCAGCTCTTTACCCTCTCGGGCCGTAAGATCGAGGATTATGTCACCCTGTTGCCCGTTTATCCGTTTTACCGCTTGCAATGGGAAGACGGGGATACGTTTGATTACGGCAATGATATTCCCGATCTTGAGCGCCAGATCAAAGAGCGTAATCCCGCCGATGTTGAAGGTTATCGCCGCTTTTTCAAATATTCCAAAGAGGTCTACAGGGAAGGTTATGAAAAGCTTGGTACGGTACCTTTTATGAAATTTCGTCAAATGCTGGGGGCCGCCCCCGCGCTGATAAAACTCCAAGCCCAGCGCAGTGTTTATTCCATTGTTGCCAAGTTCATCAAAGACGAAAAACTCCGTCAGGCCTTTTCTTTTCACTCGCTTCTTGTGGGCGGAAATCCGTTTAAGACCAGTAGTATCTACACGCTTATTCATGCGCTGGAGCGGGAAGGCGGGGTGTGGTTCGCCAAGGGCGGAACGGGCGCGCTTATTCGCGGCATGTGTAAGCTCTTTACAGATTTGGGCGGAGAGATGCGGCTGAGCTGCGAGATTACCGATATTCACGGAGACGGGGAGCGCGTCACAGGGGTCACCGCCGCAGATGGCTGGCATATGGATGCCGATTTAGTCTGCTCAAACGCCGATGTGGTGCATACATATTCCAAGCTGTTACGAAGTAATCCGCGCGGGCCATCCTACGGGAAATCGCTTAAAAATAAATCCTATTCTATGTCACTCTTCGTGATGTATTTCGGCCTGAAAGCCCAGCACCCAGATATGAAGCATCACATCATCCTGTTTGGGCAGCGCTATAAAGAGCTCATTGCGGAGATATTTGGTAAGGGCGGCGAACTGCCGGATGATTTCTCGCTCTATCTCCATGCGCCGAGCGTCACCGATGATAGCCTCGCGCCAGACGGGTGCTCCGCCTATTATGTGCTCTCGCCTGTGCCCCATTTAGGCCACGCCGATATTGATTGGGATGTAGTCGGCCCGAAATACCAAGAAAAGCTGCTAGATTACCTTGAAGCGCACGCGATTCCGAATTTGCGCCGTGACCTTGATGTGGTGACGACTTTAACGCCTTTCGGTTTCCGTGATGAGATGAACAGCCATTTAGGTAGCGCCTTCTCCGTTGAGCCTGTCCTCACGCAGTCGGCGTGGTTCCGCCCCCATAACCGTGATGATAAAATCGAAAATATGTATATTGTCGGTGCGGGCACACATCCCGGCGCAGGTATTCCGGGGGTTGTCGGTTCCGCCAAAGCAACGGCGACCGTGATTGCAGAGGATTTTGCAGACCGCCTAGTTTGATGCCCGCGCTTAAAGCGCGATCAACCAAAATATCAAAACAAGGCCAAGGCCCAATAATTGAGCGCCGTATAAGCTCCGTTTGAGTAAGGACTTTTGCGCCTGCCTCGCTGTCAAAGCGCCAAAGCCAAGAGAGCCATAAAAAGCAAAGCTTTTACCAAGGTCAATACGCGAGGCAAAGCCGTCCCAATCTTCCGCCGCCATTACGCCGAGCCCAAGAGCAATCGCCACAGCTAAAATAAGTGCGATTACAGGCAAAACCGCGCCTTTAACAAAATGCCATATCACCAAAATGGGGGTCGGTGCGGACTTATCTGTCATGTCGGCGTCTGTCATGTTTACCTAATTTGTTTGCGCACTGTAATGTGACGTCACGGCATAGGTAAAACCGTAATTTGCCCTCACAGGTCAATGCTATGATTTTCACATTTGGTTGAGGCACATTTGTTTGAAATGATTGGGTTTTACTGTGAAATTCAACTTAGCCTTGACTCTAATTAGATTATAAGCTAAATAAGTACTATGAAAATAAATGATGTTATAAACGCGATTAGTCACCCTATTCGCCGCGATATTATAAAACGCTTGCGAAAGGCGTCTTTGTCTGCGGGGGAGTTGTCACAGACCTACGTTGTGTCAAAGCCGACGATGTCGGTTCATTTCAAGACGTTAAAAGCTGCGGAGCTTATTTACGCGCAGCGCGCAGGTAATCACATAATTTATCATTTGAACACAACAGTGGCTGAAGAGGCGCTAATTCTTATAGCGCAGCTTTTAGGCACCTCAGAGCCGCAGGCTCATACAGATCATAATCACAGGACGTCCCATGAAAAAATTCTTTAAAGTTTCGGCCGGTCTTATCGCCATTAGCGGTGCGGTAAGCGCTTATTTATTTGTTAATCCCATGGGCGATGGCTTTCTCCCCCATTGGGTGTTTTTAATCGGTGCCATCCTTGGTTTTTTGATCCTTTTAAGCGCGGAATATGGTCCCAAGCCAATGCAAAAAGAAAGAGGCTTTGGTGCTTTCCTCGTTGGTTTGCCGTTATTATCTTTACTGGTTCAATTTCAATACCTTGCAGATCAGTTTCAAATTTTAGCTATTTTCAAACATGATCTCACCCTTTTATTGGCCATGCATGCTTTTCTTATCATTGCCGGGAATTATGTCACGACGGCCAAAAGCCCGCTGTCAGGACTGCCGACATTTTGGAACATGCGCAGTGATCTGTCATGGCGCAAAAGCCACCGTTTTCTTGGTTTTGGAATTGTTTTTATTGCCATCATTTCTGCTGTGAACCTGATTGTGACAGGGCAGCACAACCATAATTTTTTGGGTGTCGGATGCATATTGCTTTTTGTTGTCTTTAACTTTTATAGCTGTTGGCTCTGGCACAAAGACCCGCATAAGCAAGCCCTTCACGGGGCGGTGGAAAGCGATATTGTTTAATCATGCCTTGAGAATTAACACTGGATTCACGCGCCGTTGCCGTTATTAAGGTACATGGATTCTATTACCGCACATGGTCATGCCTCGATTAAAAAGGGGAGTAAAAGCTTTGCCCTTGCGAGCCGGGTTTTACCGCCTTTACTGCGAGATGATGCGTCTATGCTTTATGCGTGGTGCCGCTATTGCGATGACGTGATTGACGGTCAAGAGATGGGGCATGGGCAGATCGCGGATTATAAGGCGGGGCAGGGCGAGCGCCTTACTAAACTCACGCGGCAAACCCATGATGCCTTGGCCGGAAAGCCAACAGATGATCCGATCTTTGCCGGATTAGCCCGTGTGTTTAGCGCTCATGATATTCCGCATATTCACGCAGATGAGCTGCTGAAAGGTTTTCAAATGGACGCGGAAGATCGTGTCTATGAAACCGTCGATGATATTTTGGATTATAGCTATCATGTGGCCGGTGTCGTCGGGGTAATGATGGCCTATATTATGGGGGCGCGTGATGCAGCCATCCTTGACCGCGCCAGTGATTTGGGGCTGGCGTTTCAGCTCACCAATATTACGCGGGATGTCGTCGATGATGCCGTGGCCGAGCGGGTCTTCGTGCCGCAGGATTTACTCAAAACCAGCGGCGCGCCAATAGAGGCGGCCGCCTTAGCAAAGCCTGAAAACTGGCCCGCCGCCCATAAGGCCGCTTGCGCACAGCTTGATATCGCAGAGTGTTATTACGATAGTGCTAAGGTCGGGATTAAAGAACTGCCCTTTCGTTGCGCCTGGGCGATTTGCGCCGCCCTGAAAGTCTACCGCGAAATTGGCGAGACATTGCGGATAAGCGGCCCGCAGGCTTGGCAAGGCCGCGTTAGCGCAAGTAAGGGCCGTAAATTATGGCTCGCCCTCACAGCGGCCAGGCCAGCGGTAACGCGGGCGCGTGTTCAAGATGTGCCGAGAGATGGTTTTTACGCGCGGCCCTAAGCTACCGCCGCGCTAAGAGCGATAGATAGACACCCCCCCCCCCCCCAAACCGTCAAATAGCCTAAAGCCTTTATAAGTTTTAGTTTTATGGGACTATCGTTAATCATAAATAAAGGCATTATAATTTGAACACTAAAAAATAATAAGCAAAACGTACCAATCGTCAGGCTGGTTTTAAAGGCGCTTAGGGGGCCGTTAAAAAGACGAAAATTGAAGGCGTCTATGAGGAGCCCGGTCAAAGCAAAACCCGTTACAATCATACCTGGATAGGCAGCGCCCTTTAAAAAGGCGCGGACATAGTCATTTTGAAATATTGTCTGCGCAAACATATCTGAATCTTATAATCTCTTGCCTAAAAGTCAAGTTAACGGCCCGAGCACCCATCTGGCTTATTATCCGTAAAAATATTTTTTGGAACGTCTTGCCCTCAGGGGCGTTATGTCATTGTAATTATCCGTTTTCATGCGGGCGTAATCTGCGCAGTCTATGAATATTGAAAGATTAATCGGTTTTGCTTATGGTTGTGATAACTACATTCGATTGGACGGCCCATATCTATAACCATAAACAAATAAAGCTTAATCACTTGAACAATCAAACTAGGAGAGATTCATGAATGATATGACCATCGGGAAATGCCCTGTTATGCACGGCGCCAATAAAGCGGCTTCATCGGGCAGTACCGCCAATCAACATTGGTGGCCTGAATCCCTGAACTTAAAAGTTTTGAATCAAAACTCTGCCAATGTAAATCCAATGGGCGCAGATTTTAATTATGCTGAACTTTTCAAAAACCTAGATTTAGATGCGGTGAAAGCTGATTTGGCTGAGCTTATGACGAGTAGTCAAGACTGGTGGCCCGCGGATTACGGTACTTATGCAGGGCTTTTTGTGCGCATGGCGTGGCACAGTGCCGGAACATATCGCACATATGATGGCCGAGGCGGCTCGTCATCAGGCACGCAGCGCTTTGCGCCGCTCAATAGCTGGCCAGATAATGGCAATCTTGATAAAGCCCGCCGTCTTTTATGGCCGATTAAACAAAAATACGGCAATATGCTGTCTTGGGCTGATCTCATGATTTTAGCGGGTAACGTCGCTATGGAAACTTGCGGCTTTAAAACTTTTGGCTTTGCTGGTGGCCGTGAAGACGTCTATGAACCCGAAGAGGATATTTATTGGGGGCCAGAAACCGAATGGCTTGACGATAAGCGCTACACAGGTGAGCGCGATCTTTTAACGCCGCTAGCTGCAGTTGAAATGGGGCTTATTTACGTGAATCCAGAAGGGCCGAATGGCAATCCTGACCCGCTTAAATCGGCCTATGATATTCGTGATACATTCGCGCGCATGGCGATGAATGATTATGAAACCGTTGCGCTTGTCGCGGGCGGCCATACTTTTGGCAAAGGCCACGGGGCGGGCCCAGAAGAAAATGTCGGCGTAGAGCCCGAAGGAGCGCTTATGGCTAATCAAGGCTTTGGTTGGATGAACTCTCACGGCACAGGCAAAGGCGATGATACCACAACTGCCGGATTTGAAGGCGCATGGACACCCACGCCTGATCAATGGAATATGGAATATTTCGAAGTCCTTCTCGGCTATGATTGGGAGCAAACAACGAGTGCGTCGGGCCATGTGCAGTGGACACCTGTTGCCGGGCAAGGCGCGCCTGAAGCGCCCATGGCGCATGATCCATCCAAAACGCAGCCGCTAATGATGACAACGGCAGATATGGCACTAAAACTTTTTCCGGATTACGCGAAGATTTCGCAGCATTTCTTTGATAATCCTGAAGAGTTTGCTGATGCTTATGCTCGGGCTTGGTTTAAACTCACCCACCGGGACATGGGGCCGAAAGCGCGGTATTTAGGCAAAGAAGTCCCTGCAGAAGACCTGATCTGGCAAGACCCTATTCCGGCCCATGAAGGCCCGCTTGTTACGGCGGCAGAAATCGAAACATTAAAGGCAGAGATTTTAGCTTCTGACTTGTCAATATCACAGCTCGTTTCGACGGCTTGGGCTTCTGCAGCGACTTACCGTGGATCTGATCGGCGCGGCGGCGCCAATGGTGCGCGTATTCGTCTTGCGCCGCAGAAAGATTGGGATGTCAACAAAGGTACAGACGAAGTGATCAAGGTGCTTGAAGGCATTAAAGCCGCGTCAACTGCGAATGTTTCTTTAGCTGACCTCATAGTTTTAGGCGGCTGCGCGGCGATTGAAAAGGTCTCTGGCCTAACGGTTCCGTTTACGCCGGGCCGTACGGATGCAAGCCAAGAGCAAACAGATATTGAAGGCTTTGAAGTGTTAGAGCCGCAATTTGACGGCTTTCGGAACTATAAGATGACAGCCGATCCACGTCCAACCGAGGCTTTATTGGTTGACCGCGCACAGCTCTTGGGCCTGACCGCCCCTGAAATGACCGTTCTGGTCGCTGGTCTTCGTACCCTCGGCGCGAATGCGGGCGGATCAACCCATGGTGTGTTTACGGATAAAACTGAAACGCTCACCAATGAGGGGCTGAAAAACTTGCTGGATATGAGTATTGAATGGTCACAAAGCGATGATGCGGGTGAGTTTTTTGAAGGTAAAGACCGCAAGACCGGCGCTGTGAAATATACAGGCACGCGGGCGGATCTGGTCTTTGGTTCCAATTCTATCTTGCGCGGCCTTGCTGAGGTCTACGCCGAAAACGGCGCGGAAGATAAGTTCAAAGCCGATTTTATTGCCGCATGGGATAAGGTCATGATGGCAGACCGTTTCGACGTTTAAATCCCTTTAAATGATCTTATGGCCTCTACGCTTTGGCGCAGAGGCTTTTTTTATGTTTGTCTTGAAGACCGTTCATGGCAGCATTGTCATTCACATATAAAAAAAGCCCGGAACAAACCGGACTAAATTATATCTAAAGTCTTATTTTATAGCCATTCTTAAAAAGAATGGCGCGAGTGACGGGACTCGAACCCGCGGCCTCCGGCGTGACAGGCCGGCGCTCTAACCAACTGAGCTACACCCGCTAAGATGTGAGCGCGTAGTAGCCCTGTCCCTATGTCTCGTCAATCATGTTTTTGCCAAATTTATGATTTTTTTTCATAAATCTGGCCTCGAAACCGAAAAAGCGCGTCGCGGTTACGGTTGCCAATAAAATGGCCCCTATGGTCTGAAGTGTTAACACCAAACGTGAAGACTATTGCGTGCCAAGCTTAAAAGAATATAACTAAACTTTAGAATTTAGTATCAGAAATGTGATTAAGGTGAAAGGACAGCACGGAGCAAATATCTAGCCGGTCAGATTTAACAAAACCCGCAATGGCAACTGAACATCAATGAAAGCTCGCAGAGTTGTATCTGATGTCTAAACCTCGCGGTTTTCGTTACGCTGATAGAGCATGTTTTTAAGCTCTTTCTTCTTCTCGGCGTGTTAATGGGACGGAGTTACCAGGTGACGTGCCTACCATGATGGATAGTGATATGTGTGCTGCGGCTGATATAAGGTAAAATAATGCGTCATTGGGGTCTTAATATATCGATATTCTTTTGTTGTATTTTAGCGGCATGTTCATCAACATCTCAAAACAAGGCGTTAATAGCTAAAGATAATAATGTTCCAGTCTTAAAAACAATAGACAATAGAGTGTCAATGATACCGCTGAATGGTCGTTCTATTATTGATGGATATATTTTTGACGGTGTAAGTGATTTCGAAACAGCTTATGAGTTTAACTGCCATGGTCATAAATATAATTTAGCTTTTGAAAGCCAGAGTCTTGAAAATGAAACTATAAAGACGCGTATATTAGATTTGTGGTATGATAATAAATCTCTTAATAATAAACATAAAATTGAAATAAATAATGATCTAAAAGCAAGCGATGTCGTTGGGCCTGTTGGTTTAAGTTGTGAGCTTGGTCGCAAAGATAATGCCGTTAATTTAAAGATTAATACGGCCTATATTGATGGTGAAACTAATCGTTATAAATTCAAGAATTATTATTATATTCTTACAGACGATAGTTTTCAAACGAATTAAAAATTACAATCCATAGAAGGCTTTTGATGTTTTATGGGTTGTAGTAAGCTTAATGATTACAGGTCTCGTATTGAATCGTATCTGGCGAAACCTAGTCTGCGGCTTTTGCCTTAGAAAAAATCTTCTTTATCTGGGACGCGGCCAAAGGCGATTTTTGCCCCTGCATATCCGCCGGGGAGTTTGGCGCGGGCTCCTACGTGTAAAACTGCACGGCCATGTTTAAGGTTAAGCTGATCAACAACGCTCATCACTTTGTCGAAGTTTTCTTGTTTATTGGGGCGCGTATGATCGCTGCCAAAGAGATCATAGGCGAGGTCTTCACGGCGGGTCAGTTGATGCAGCATGACGGAGGTGGCCTTTAATGTGTGGGGGTGCCCTAGAGCAGCGAGGCCTTCGGCGTAAAGACGATGCATATGGCGAACAAAAGTGAAATCATCGGACACAGGGCTAAAACGCTGCTCGCCCCACCATCGGGGTTGATCGGGCGCGCGAATTGAAATGGAAATTGCGCCGGCAAGAAACGCCGCGCGGCGAAGCCTGAAGGCGGCTTTGACGGTTAAAAGGTGAAGACAATCAATGGTTCGGCGCGGGTTTTTAAACTCACCGGATAAAACGCGGCTATGACCAAACATGCGTTTTTTTGTTGGCGGACGGGTAACGTCATAACCATGAAGCTGTAGCCACATGCGCTCTCCCTCGACGTTATTCCATATGCTGCGGGCGTGTTTCGCGGTGATATTCCAAAAGGCTTTGACAGTTTTTATATGGGCCGCTTGAAGCCGTTTCTCCATATTACTCGATATGCCCGGTAAATCCGTCAGCTTTAAATTTAGAAGCGGGCCAGGGAGGTCTTGCGGATGTAAGATCACAAGGCCGTTAGGCTTTTCCATCTCTGCGGCGACTTTGGCGAGAAACTGATTGGGCGCCAAACCAATAGAGGGCGTAATAAAAGGGCCAATGTTTTGCCGAAGCCCGCTGCGTATATTTATAGCAATCTCACTCGCGCGGCGGCGCTCTGACCCCATCAAGCGGCATTCCGCTTCATCAATAGACCAGACTTTTGCAACCGGAACATGGCGGTTTATCTCGGCTAAAATCTTATTATGAATATCCACATAGACATCGGGACGGGCTTGGCGAATGGCGATATCCGGACAAAGGGCGCGGGCCTCTTTAACCCGCATGCCCCGCTTAATACCCGCCGCCTTTGCAATATAGCAGCGGGTGATAAGCGCTGAATGTTCCGAATTTAATGCGGTAATTCCCAAAGGCCGAGAGCGTAGGGACGGCTCAAGCTGTTTTTCAACATTGGCAAAAAAAGCGTCAAAGTCGATATACAGGCTTTCTATCGTGTTGGGTTTGCGCATAGCTGTTCCGTAAAAGAGAACAAATATAGAACAAAAATAAGTCTCTCCGCAATCCTCTTTATCATATGGGTTGTGGACAAGTGCTTAGGCCTTGGGAACGTGTCTTTTGGCCCACAAAATCAGATGAAAACAGGCTTTACAGCGCTTTATACTGTTAATTTTCGAAAACTCCCTATATAGGCTGCACAGCAGACCAAGGGCGACTCAGTGGCCGCATTAAAGGATTAGACATTTGGCAAAAGAAGAACTCATCGAATTTGAAGGCGAAGTTATCGAACTACTGCCGAATGCGAATTTTCGCGTAAAACTCGATATTGGCCAAGAGATTATTGCTCATATGGCCGGACGTATGCGGAAAAACCGTATCCGCGTTTTGGCTGGTGACCGCGTGACGGTTGAAATGTCGTTATATGACACGACAAAGGGCCGCATTAATTACCGCTTTAAATAAGCATTTTCCATCATGTTTGATGTGACCATATCTTGATATGGCGGCTCCGAATAAAAACCCACTCCTGATTCTTGCCAGTGCATCGCCGCGCCGCAAAGATTTATTGGCGGCGCTTTATGTGGCTCCCGATGGTATTGTGCCTGCAGATATAGATGAGGCGGTCAAAATCGGTGAGCTGCCGCGCACTTACGGCCAGCGGGTTGCCCGCGAAAAAGCTCAAAAAGTCTATGACTTGCGCCAAGCGGCGAGAGAGTCTGCGGCGGTTATTCTGGCGGCGGATACGGTTGTTGCAGTGGGCCGCCGAATTTTGCCTAAAACCGAAACCGAATCCGAAGCCCACATGTGCCTTGCGTTAATGTCCGGGCGCGCACACCGGGTATTTACGGCTGTGGCGGTAATAGACGAAAACGGAAAATTGCGAGAGAATTGCGTTGAAACTCGCCTTAAAATGAAACGGTTGTCAGCCGAAGAGCTTGCTTTTTACCTGCGAACAAATGAGTGGAAGGGCAAAGCGGGCGGTTATGGCATTCAGGGTTTTGCTGGGGCGTTTATATCCCATTTATCGGGGTCTTATTCCAACGTTGTGGGGTTGCCGCTACTGCAAACGCGGCATTTACTGTTGTCTAGCGGCTATAAATTATGAAGCGGCGCGGGGTTGTTGATAGGGCCATTGGGGAGACACGTATCGCTGTATATGAGGGCAAAGCCCTCGTAGAGCTTTATACAGACCGCTGGTCGCAAGAAGGTTATCCGCAAATTGGGGATGAATATATCGGGCGTATTCGCGATATAAGCAAAGACCTCGGCGCAGCTTTTATTGATCTCGGCGCGCCGCAAGATGGATTTCTTCGCTTTACAATGGCGGCCAAAGCGCCGCGCTTTCAACATGGGCAATATATTCGCCTTTTGGTTACTGGAGAACGGCAGGGCGGCAAAAGCGTTATTGTCAAATATCTCGACATGGCAGAAGGAGAGACAAAACCTCGGCGGCTATCTCGCCCGGGTCTTAAAGCCCGTATCATAGAGCGTTTTAACGGCGATATTCAATTTGAAGAGGGCGTAGTCAATGCACTGGATGAAGCCTGTGAGCGCGAGGTCGCAATTCCCGGCGGCGGGTCTATTTCTATCGAATTAACCCGCGCGATGTGGGTGATTGATATTGACCGGGGCTCTATTGCAAGCGGATTTGAGGCTAGTTTGAAAGCCTGTGAAGTGATTGCGAAAGCTGTGCGGCTTCGCGGTATTGGCGGATTAATTGCGATTGATTTTCCAAATTTGCGCCAAAAAGGACAGCGCGGTAGAGTCTTTACGGCGCTTGAGATGGCCTTTAAAGCCGACCCGCAAACCGCGAAGATTGCGCCTTTATCGCGCTTTGGCGTTATTGAGATGAGCCGCGCCCAAGGCGGGCAGGGGCTGGATAATATTATGACGAATCGCAGCGGAGCTTTGACGATGGAAACGCGCGGCCTATTTGCTATTCGCCAATTATATGCGGCAGGACGTCAATCGGGCGGTGCGCAGCTAACGCTTGAAGTGCCAAGCGGCGTTTATGATTGGCTTGAGCGAGATGATATTGGCTGGAAGGCAGCTCTTGAGGGCAGAATAGGGGCGCGCTTTACCCTAAAACGGGCGCGCGCCATTGCCGTGACGGGGGATAGATAATGACTAAGAGTAAGCCTTGTCCTATATGTAAGGCCGTGATTAAAGACGTTGATTTCTTACCCTTTTGCACAAAACGATGCGCGGATATTGATCTGGGACGCTGGTTTAAAGGCAATTATGCGATTCCAGCGGTGGAAACCCCTGATTTTACTGAGCTTGATAGGATAGAGGACAAAGATAGCGAGTAGCTAGCCCGTTTAAAGTAAATATCAAAAGCTTTAAATAAGTCGGGGGCGTAAAAACGATTTGGCGAGACGCTATTTTAAGGTTAGAGACAGATTATGAAAAAACTATATTTATCTTTATTAGCTTTATTCCTTTCGTCCGCCGCACCTGCGCAAGATGATATCGTCGTGGCTGATGTTGACTTTGGCGCGCCCGAAGCCTTGGTCATTGAAAGTGGAGAAATACGCCATAATTTCTCAGTTGAAATCGCGGATAATGATGAGAAACAAGCGCGCGGTCTCATGTTCCGCAAAGAGCTTGCGGATGATGCGGGAATGTTGTTTGAATTTGCCGCCCCGAAAGTTGCGACGATTTGGATGAAAAATACGGAGATATCTCTCGATATTCTTTTTATTCGCGGCAATGGCGAAATTGTGAAAATTGAGCATTCTGCGCGGCCACAAACTTTACGTAGCGCATCCTCTGAAGCCGTCATTGCAGCGGTTTTAGAGCTACCCGGTGGACGGGCAGAAAAATTAGGCATAGAGCCGGGACATAAGGTTAAGCACAGCTTTTTTTCAACGAAATAAGTTATGAAGCTACTGATTTTTTTAAAATCATGGCTTGCGCTTTATAAGAAAGACGGTAAAAGACGGCTCCATTAGTCGGGGAGTAGCGCAGCCTGGTAGCGCATCTGTTTTGGGAACAGAGGGTCGCTGGTTCGAATCCAGTCTCCCCGACCACTTTTACCTATATTCCATGACCTACGAATCTAAGCTCTCCATAGCTAGCCAATTTTTGCTTGCTGTTCACGTTAAAGTTATGAATCCCATGTAGGTAAGGATTTCATAAGACCTCTCCTATATGATGCTCAGAACACAGGATCGGGGATTTTATGGGACATCAAGCAGGACATGCAGCAGGCGTGGCTCAACAACAACGGCCTTTAGAAATAGGGCGAGTTATCTCCGTTGAATCGTCAAAGGTTACCATTAGCGTTAGCAAGTCGATTATTCGTAATAATCAATTAAAACTTGCCCAAATTGGGACGATATTAAAAATTATTACTCACGACTCCCTTGTGGTGGCGATGGTCACCTCATTATCTGTCGAAAGTGTGGATGACGAGGGGATGAGTGATGGCTGCATTGCTACCTTGCGTATTATGGGAGAGCTCTTCACTAATCACACCACGCGCGAGACGAAATTCTTTAGAGGCGTTAAAACCTTTCCGGTCCTAAGTTCTGTTGTTCAGCAAATATCTCCAGCCGAATTAGCCCTAATCTTTGATGCAGGACAAGAGGATGCGGCCATTAATATTGGCCGTTTGCAACAGGACACAAGCCTATCGGCATATGTTCGTGTGAATGATTTATTGTCGAAACATTTTGCTATTCTTGGCTCTACAGGGAGCGGTAAATCATGCACAGTGGCTTTGGTTACGCAGGCTGTATTAGATGCCAATCCCATGGCCCATGTCGTCTTATTTGATCCGCATAATGAATATTCGAAAAGCTTTGGCAGTAAAGCTCATGTCACCCGTTATGATACGCTTAATCTGCCGATTTGGTTGTTTAATTTTGAGGAAACAGTGGAGCTTTTAACAAGCCAAATTCCCGAACAAGCCCGTGAGGAAGAAGAAGTTTTAAATGACGTTGTTCTTAAGGCTAAACGTTTTTATGAAATCAGCGTTAAACGAGAGCGTGAAGAAGCACGGAAAGGTCCGCTTAAAATCCAAGATGTTGAAGCAGAGCTTTTACGGGGTAATTCAAGCATTTCATTGGATAGTCCGACCCCTTACCGGGTTCGAGATTTGATTAAAGTCCTTGATAATGAAATGGGAAAGCTTGAAAATTCAAATAACTTATCACCTTATATCCGCCTGAAACGCCGTATTGAGACGTTTTTAACCGATCCGCGCTATCAATTTGTTTTTCGCAATCAAGCGCGCCCGGATGCGATTGAAAATGTCCTTGGGTCTATTTTTCGTATCCCGGTTGCCGGTAAACCTATTTCTATTTTGGACTTGTCAGGCATTCCGTCCGCAGCCTTAAATATTGTTGTGTCTGTGGTGAGCCGCCTTGCTTTTGAACTTGCATTATGGAGCCAGCGACAAATCCCGATTTTACTACTATGTGAAGAAGCCCACAGATATATTCCTGCTGATAAAGCGCTTGGATTTGCGTCGACACGTCGCGCAATTTCTACGATTGCGAAAGAGGGGCGGAAATATGGTGTTTCATTAGGGATTATCTCTCAACGCCCGAGTGAGCTCGAGGCCTCGACCCTATCGCAGTGTTCAACCGTGTTTTCTATGCGCCTAAGCAATGAGCGGGATCAAGATTTTGTCCGCGCAGCAGTGCCCGATGGCGCCGTAGAGCTTTTGAATTTCTTACCCTCTCTTGGGACGGCTGAAACCATTGTTTTTGGTGAGAGTGTCAACCTCCCCATGCGGGTTGTGCTTAATCATCTACCAAGTGAGCTTCGGCCTCATAGCTCAAGCGCGAAGTTCTCTGATCAGTGGAATAAAGCCGAAGTCTCTCAGGAATTTATGGATAAAGTCTTTGAGAATTGGCGTCACCGCGCGCCTAAACATAATGTTGGCGATGAAACTATTCACCCGCCTCAAAAACTGGGAGATCGCCGCGTTTTAGATACGCGCCGAACAAGCCCGCTCCGCCGTGAAACCGAGCGGAAAAGAGAGCATTTAGATACAACAGTCTCTTCAGGGCGTTTACGGGCTGCTATTCAAAGCTCGAATCATAAAGAACAGCCGGGAACAGCCCGTAGCCGCGAAACAAATTTGCAGATGTTGAATGATTTGATGATTGCACGCAAACAATAAACATAATCTATAGTTTTTTGTTTACAGAATTTGCCTCTGATATTATGTGACATACAGAAGAGGTTTTTATGTTTGCTCGTATTTATCAACCGGCCCAAAGCGCCATGCAATCCGGACGTGGTGAGCAAAAATGGGTTTTAGAGTTTCAAGGCGATAAGTCTCGCGATATCGATCCGGTGACGGGGACTTACCGTTCCTCTGATACGCTGCGCCAATTAAAACTAACATTTGATACTGCGGAAGATGCTATTGCTTATGCAAAGGCAAAAAAGATTCCGCACCGGGTTATTCAACGTGCGGCTGCAAAATCAATTCCGCGTTCATATGGAGATAATTTTTCATTTGACCGCAAACATCCTTGGACGCATTAAGCTGTTCACATGCGGACCCTTAGCTCAACTGGATAGAGCACCTGCCTTCTAAGCAGGGGGTTACAGGTTCGAGTCCTGTAGGGTCTGCCAATCTTCCGAACCTTGATATGTAAGTCATTTTTTCATTGCAATTTATTTTACCTGCTTATTTGCGGTATTTAGGTTCGGAAATTCTAGCTTGCCATATGCTTGTCTTTAGGTTGTATACAAAAGGTATATCCTGTTTATCACTTAAAATGAGCGTCAAGAAATTCAAGGAAAGCCGGCCAATCTTCTTTGACGATACCGTGGGTGCCACCTCTGATCCAATATGAAATATTCGCATTGGGATCAAAACGGTTCAGCCGATCAACACTCAGCCCTTGTTTCCCATAAAGATTATAAACATGATTTGCTGCGCGGGCTGCGAAAAATCCACCTTCCGGGTCAGACCATACATCGCGCTTTGCATTTCCCAATAAAATTGGCTTCGGCGCGATTAAAGCCAAGAGATGATGTTGCTCGACATCTATGGGGGCGTCATTATCATATTTGGCATAGGCTGGGGCGAACCAATGGGGATAGCTCTCCATAATTTGCGTGACGGTTTCACCTTTTTTGCCGCGGCTAATCGAGGCCCCGCCTGTACCTGATTGATGGCTTACTGCCGCAGCAATATCATCGCTCCATGCGGCGGCAAGCAGAGCTGATTTACCATAGCGTGAATGACCAAAGCTTGCGATCTTATGGCCGTTAATGGCGCTGTCTGCTGCAAGGGCCTTAGCTGCGGCGGCCCAGATATACGCCCAGCCCCCAATGACAGATGCGTTATGATTGGGCCCAAGATTAGATGGTCCAAACAAGGCCGTCATAGCCTCGCGGCCTCTTTGACGTTGGTCGGGGATTATATCGGAAGGAAACATAGTTGCGATGCCGTAGCCCCGCGCGAGTATATCTTCGATCGGCGGAGTCGCAATATAGCGTCCGAACACGTAGAGCATAAGGTTGGCGCCAAAGCCTTCACCTTCGCACATATCCCCATATTTGGCGTCTATACCTAAACCGGGGAGGGTTGAATTGGTCGGGCAAAACGTCTGCATTGTAATTATAGGAACGGGGTCATCGGATTTTGGCAATATCAATGCCATTTCAAATTGGCCCTGTGATGATGTGCCGTCTTCGCGCGCTATATTAATTGTAATTTGCCAATTTTCTGTTCGGCCCTGTCCCTTGTATATCGACGGGTTTAATGGTGTTTTATCAATGGAAATAATCTGTGCTGCGGCGGGGAAAGTTCCGTAAATATCTCTTTGTAGCGCATTGTTAATAAAAGATTTTTGCTCTTCCCACTCCGCAAGGCTTGCGGCTTTAATTTCAGGGGATATAATTTTTTCAGAGGGCCGGTTTGGCGCAGTTTGTAGAATAATCCCCGAAGTACCGCATGATGAGAGAGCGGCGTAGCCGATCAGGATTATAATGAAAAGCCTAACTCGTTTAAGTTTAAGTAAGTGCATTGAGAGCCTGCTCGAGATCATGTTGAAGATTGTTAACGGATTCCATACCGCATGCGAGGCGGATAATCGGGCCGCCAAAATCTTGACCTGTTTGACTGCGCCGTAATTGAGGGCCGCAGTGAATGGCGAGGCTTTCAAATCCGCCGTAGGAATAGCCGATACCAAATAATTTAAGGTGATTGATAAAACTGACCGCGTCATCTTCGTTCTTACCTTTAAGGGTAAAGCTAAAAATACAAGCGCCACCCGAGAAATCACGAGCCCATATATTATGATCGGGATGTGACGGCAGGGCAGGGTGTAAAACACGGCCAACATTCGTGCGGCCTTCAAGCCATTTTGCGAGGGTTAAAGCAGAGCTTTCCGCATGGCGAAAGCGCGGGATAACAGTGCGAAAGCCGCGTAAAACCTGATAGGCATCATCGGGGGATAAAGAATGCCCTAATTGCCGCCGCGTTTGGTTGACTTTGCGGGCCATTGCCTTTGTTTGACTAATCACAGCCCCGGCGAGAAGATCACTATGGCCGCCAAAATATTTTGTTGCAGAATGCACGCTTATATCGACGCCGAGACTTAAGGGCTTTAGGGTCAATCCGGCCGACCAAGTATTGTCAATCGCGGTTATAACCTTTTGTGCCTGGGCACAAGCTACAACTGCGGGAATGTCTTGTACTTCAAATGTTAATGAGCCAGGGCTTTCAAGCCATATAAGTGTTGTATTGGGGCGAATTAAGTCTTTAATGCCTGCGCCAATACGTGGATCATATATTTCTGTGTCAATGCCGAAGCGATTTAAATAGTTCAAGCAAAAACTGCGCACAGGGCCATAGGCCGAATCGGTCAGCAGCAGATGATCGCCCGCTTTAACGCAGCTTAATATTGCCAAGCTACAGGCGGAGAGGCCGGAGGAGGTCAAGCTTGTGCCCGCGCCGTTTTCAAGAGCGCAAAACGCGGCTTCTAGGTTGTCATGAAGTTCGCTGCCATGGCGTCCATAGCCGCGCAGATCGCTACGGTAGAGATCTTCTGCACGGTCAAATAATAAGGTTGACGCCCTGTCAATACCATAATTTACAGGAGTGCCTAACCCGGCTTTAGGGCGGCTGAAATGAGCGAAGCGTGTTTGTAAGCTTATATCGTCATTATCACTCATTACATGGTTCCACTTGCTACGGGTGCACCGGACGCCCCATATTCAGCCCAGCTTCCGTCATAGACTTGTACATCTTTAGCGCCGCAGAGCTCAAGAGCAAAAGCGAGGCCAGCTGCCGTTATACCCGACCCGCAGCTTGTTATAATCGGTGCGTTCAGATTAATATTTGCCTGCCTTATAATCTTTTGCAAACTCTCTATGTTTTTGAAATATCCGTCAGCGGTTTTTAGCGCATCAAAGGGCAGAGACAAGCTTTCAGGAATATGGCCGCCGCACAGACCTTTACGCGGCTCTGGGTCAATACCTAAAAACCGTCCCTTTGGCCGCGCATCTATGATTTGAACATCCGGGCCTCGGTTTAATATATCGTCAAAATCTACGAAACGGTTTAACGGTGGTTTGGCTTTATACTCTGTGTGCGGATATGGCGTAGGCTGCGCGGATAATGCTCCGCCGTCTTTTATCCATGCAGGCAGGCCGCCGTTTAAGATAGATATGTTCTCATGACCAAATCTGCGAAATGTCCACCATAAGCGCGGCGCAGAAAAAAGGCCGTGGCGATCATAACAAATTATATGGTCATCTGCGCTTAAGCCCATTTCAGATACGGCCTGAACGAAAATATCTTGGGGCGGTAACATGTGACTTAAGGATGGGTGCGGCGCGGCGATGTGGTCTAAATCAAAAAATACAGCGCCAGAAATATAGCCTTGTGGTAAATCATTATGACGGTCGGGAAAGCTCCAATTTCCGTCGATGGGACGAACTTTGTGATCATTTATATTATCAGATAACCAGTCCGTATCAACTAGGTGAGCCATGCCGGAACCGGAAGCCCTTTTTCGCGCAGAAATTCAGGGTTATATACCTTAGACTGGTAGCGTTGTCCGTAGTCACAAAGAATTGTAACAATCGTATGTCCAGGGCCAAGGTCCCGTGCGAGATGCACGGCACCTGCGATATTAATACCTGATGACCCGCCTAAGCATATACCCTCAAGTTGATTGAGCGAGAAAATAATCTCAAGGGCTTCTTTATCATGAATACGGTAAGCTTTATCAACAATGACCCCTTCAAGATTAGCCGTAATCCGGCCTTGGCCAATCCCTTCGGTGATGGAACCGCCTTCGGATTCTAATGTGCCGTCCGTATAATAGGAAAACATCTTAGAGCCGTAAGGGTCAGCGACGCCAATTTTAATATTCGGATTACGGGCTTTCAGGGCGAGGGAGACACCGCCAAGGGTTCCGCCGGAGCCGACTGCGCAAATAAAACCATCTATTTTCCCGTTTGTTTGTTCAAAAATTTCGGGGCCAGTTGTATCGAAATGGGCTTGGCGGTTGGCGGTATTATCAAACTGATTAGCCCAAACAGCGCCGTTTGCTTCTTTTTCATTAAGTTCTTCTGCGAGGCGCTGTGATATGTGAACATAATTATTGGGATTGGCATAGGGAACAGCATCGACTTCAACGAGTTCCGCCCCCAACAACCGAACGGCATCTTTCTTCTCTTGGCTCTGTGTGCGCGGCATGACAATTTTGCAGCGATAGCCCAAAGCCGAGCATACCATAGCAAGGCCAATGCCCGTATTTCCAGCTGTGCCTTCAACGACAACCCCGCCGGGTTTTAATGTGCCGGCAGCTTCTGCGGCGCGGATAATGCCAAGGGCAGCGCGGTCTTTGACGGATTGTCCGGGATTTAAAAACTCGGCTTTGCCGTAAATCTCGCATCCCGTTAGTTTGGACGCTTCATTTAAACGTAAAAGCGGCGTGTTTCCGATAAGGTCGAGAACAGAAGTAGACAGCATAATGCGATTCCAAAAGTCATGTTTATAGGCTTCAGACTATAGGCCAGCATAAGCGACATTCAAGCCTTGTTTTACTGCAATATTTTGTGAGAACATCAGTTTTCAGTGACCCGTTTGTTTCATCCTTTTCAAGCCCTATGAACTTCGATAAGAAGAGGTAAATAAAGAAGAATAATCTTATGTCTGAATTATCATTACCGCAATATAACTGGACGATTGGGGCTGGCCTGCCATTGGCTGTGATTGCAGGGTGCAATGTACTCGAAAGCCGTGAAGAAGCTTTAACAGTTGGGAGGGTCCTTAAACAGGCCTGCACAGAGCTTGGCTTGCCTTATGTCTTCAAAGCGAGTTTTGATAAAGCGAATCGCTCCTCGATTAAATCTTTTCGCGGCCCCGGCCTTGAAGCAGGCCTTGCACTTTTAGCCGATATTAAATCCGAACTTGGCGTTCCAATTTGTACGGATATTCACGGCCCCGAACAGGCTAAACCCGTGGCTAGCATTGCTGATATCGTGCAAATCCCGGCTTTTCTATGCCGCCAAACTGATCTTGTAATTGCGGCGGCCAAGGCGGCCGATAAAGCGGGCGGGCTTATACAGGTGAAAAAAGGGCAATTCCTAGCGCCGTGGGATTGCAAAAACATCATGCGTAAAATTCATGAGGTCACATCCCGAGAGCTTGTTATTCTTTGTGAACGGGGCACAAGTTTTGGTTATAATAACCTTATTGTCGACCCTTTGGCGATTTCGGAAATGCAAAAGCTTGGCGCGCCTGTAACGATTGATGCGACCCATGCGGTGCAATTACCGGGAGCCGATCCACGGACAGGCGGAGCGTCAACGGGTGGGCGGCGAAGCGGCGTTAGTCTTATTGCTAAGGCAGCGGTCGCTGCGGGGGCTGACGGCGTTTTCCTTGAGTTTCACAGCAATCCTGATGCGGCGCTTTGTGATGCTCCAAGCTGCCTGCCAATAGGCGTTGCAAAAGATTTATTGACGGTATTATCGGCTATACGAAATGTCGTTATCTAAGAGAGCTAATTTCCGGGCTTAACGGGCGTTACAGGGCTGTCGACAAGGTCAATCACATCGAAACCCTCCAATTTTTCTACGCGCTTGGGAAGGCGTCCCGAATCTATGAGGGCGTTGACCCGCATAAGCGCATTAAGGCGTAAATCTTCGTAAAATAAATTTGACGGGAGGGTTCGAAATTTACCGCCTAATTTTAATGGGCGGTGAAATAGACTGTTTTTGGGCTTATCGACAAGTAACAGCCCGCCTTGGCATTGTGCACCGACAAGTTTTGCAATGGGCGCTGGGCGCGTTTCAGGTTCTAAGCCTTGGGCCGCAACGCCGCCTTTATGAAGCCGGCTTGGCGCGTAATCCTCTGACCGGTTCCATAATAAAGGATTGGTGCATAATAGGTCCCGTCCCTCGGCGGCTTTATAACCACTGCGAGTCCTGACTAATAACCGTTCAGCAAACCGTTCGGCTAAGGCGCTGTCTTTAGGGAAGAAAGCTCCAAAAGCAATCACGCAGCCCGTGTCATTCTCGGTTTCACAAGGCGGCGTTTGCGAGAGCTCAGTTTCAAATAAATCCATAGGTACAGGATGCCCAATAATATAGGCCGCTGCGAGCTTATCTTTGAGGGGCCCTTGGAAATAATCGGCAATTATGCGTGTGGCGTGTAAAGCCCCTTGATTATAGCCCGTGATAATAATCGGGCGCTCTGGCGGATTGTTTTTCAAGAAAAGCTCAAAAGCGGCTTTTACATCTATATAAGCAAGGTCTTGGGCGCGTTGTGCATCTTCCCGGGCCGTCATGAAACTATAGAGAGAGGCTTGGCGGTAATAGGGTGCATATAGCCGCCCGACATCCATAAATGCATCGACATAATTAGGGCGCGTAATGCGGTTGAGTTTTTCTATGCGCCGAGTGTCATCAACGGGCAGGTTCCAATGCTCGCCCCCTTTATAGACCGTTGGCACGATGACAAATACATCCGCTAAGGTGGGGTGTAAAAACGGGTCAGATGCCAAATCAGGTTTGGCGATCCATGATTCGTGCTCTGCGTAATTGGGCCTAAGCGGCTTTTCATAGGTCTGAAAAGGCTGGCCGGGATCTTGTATGGATTGAAAGATGTCATCGCTGTAAATATAGAATACTCCAGCCGCACATATAATCAATGCGAATAAGCTCGCAAAGATCCATTTATAGCGTTTGATGAGATCAAATATTGTCATATGCGATATTAAATATTTTTGAAGATTGATTAAACGGCTTTCACCCTTATCTGTTTAAGCCTATGTGTCAAATGAGATCATTGTAATGGAAAACCCATGAGTAAACCAAATATTGATGAAAACAAGAGCCTGTTTCGAAGTATTCGAAACGGAATTATTACAGGTTTCATTGTTGTCTTGCCGGTCGCGGCGACAATTACTTTCATAAGCTGGGTTGTAACTGGAGTTGACGGCTTTGTCCTGCGTTACTTGCCACCAATTTGGAATCCAAAAAACTATATCGGATTTGCGATCCCGGGGATCGGACTTTTAATTGGATTAGTTGGACTTTGGCTTTTGGGTACGCTTGCCTCAAACTTTATTGGCCGCTCTGTGATTGGTTACGGAGAACGTATTGTTGCGCGGCTACCGGTCGTGTCTAATATTTATGGTGCGCTTAAACAAATCGTCAATGTTGTTGCGGCCCAAAAAGATACAGCGTTTCAAGAGGTTTGCCTGCTCGAATATCCGCGCCCAGGGCTTTGGGCG
Source organism: uncultured Caulobacterales bacterium (assembly GCA_937928165.1). GTDB lineage: Bacteria > Pseudomonadota > Alphaproteobacteria > Caulobacterales > Maricaulaceae > CALFVT01. Next base: position 233,037 of record CALFVT010000004.1, on the reverse strand, counting down.
GTTGGATTTATTACCTCTGACCTTAAGGGTGCGCCGAAAACCCATTTAGAGCACGGCCATGTTTGTGTATTTGTTCCGACAACGCCCAACCCAACCTCTGGATTTTTACTATTTTCAAAACGTGATGAGCTTAAGATATTGGATATGACACCCGAAGAAGGGGTGAAATTGATTATCTCAGGTGGCATGGTCGCATCGAATGATGATGGGGCGCCTGATGATGATGATGAGAAGAAACCGCGCCGATTATTTAAGCCTAAAAACGGCGCTTAGGCGCTTAACCCGCTTTCAAAAGCTCAACTCCAAAATCTTGATCGAACAAATAGAGCAAAATGCGGGCGGCTTCTCCGCGTGGTGATGTCAAGCCTGGGTCTTGGTCAACAAGTATACGGGCGTCTTTAATGGCCGTTTCGAGCAAGGACTTATGCTTATCCATGTCTGCAAGGCTGAATGCGGGCAAGCCGCTTTGCCTTGCCCCTAAAAGATCACCAGAGCCGCGAAGCTCCCAGTCCTTTTCGGCGATTAAAAACCCGTCTTCCGATTGGCGCATGATCTCCAGCCGTGATTTACCTGCAGTTCCAAGCGGGCCTTTATAAAGTAGCAAGCAAGTCGATTGCTTATCAGAGCGCCCCACGCGCCCGCGCAATTGATGGAGTTGGGCGAGGCCAAACCGCTCCGCATGTTCAATGATAATGATGGTTGCATTGGGGGCATCCACACCAACTTCGATGACTGTTGTCGCGACAAGGACTTTAAATTCTCCCGCCTTAAAGCGTGCGGCGACATCTTCTTTTTCTTGGGCTTTCATACGACCATGAATAACCGCGACCTGATCGCCGAAATGGGCGGAAAGCTCCCGGTAGCGGTCTTCCACAGAGGTTAAGTCCATGATTTCGCTATCTTCAACAAGGGGGCAAACCCAATAGACTTGCTCGCCGCGCGTAATCGCGCGCTGTATCCCAGCAAGGACTTGGTCATGTTTTTGCATAGCGATTATGCGCGTATCAATCGGGCGGCGGCCCGCAGGCTTCTCGTCCAAAATAGAAATATCCAAATCCCCATAGGCGGTGAGGGCGAGGGTGCGCGGTATAGGCGTGGCGGTCATGACAAGCAAATCAGGACTTTCGCCCTTATGGGTGAGCTTGAGGCGATCATGCACCCCAAAGCGGTGTTGCTCGTCTATGATGACAAGGCCAAGGTTTTTAAATTCCGTACTCTCTTGGAACAGCGCATGTGTGCCGACGATCACGTCGATATAGCCTTCCGCGAGGCCTGTATTCAGTGCCTTACGGCTTTGCCCTTTATCCCGGCCCGTCATAGCTTCGACGGTCAGGCCGGCAGGCTCTAAAAAGCTGCGCAGGCTGATAAGGTGCTGACGAGCCAAAACTTCGGTGGGGGCCATGATAGCGACTTGCGCGCCCGCTTCGCAGACATGGGCGGCGGTGAGGGCAGCGACAAAGGTTTTTCCTGCGCCGACATCCCCTTGAAGGAGGCGCGTCATCAGGGTTTCACTTTCAAGATCGGCTTTGATTTCCTCAAAGGCGCGGTTTTGCGCATTTGTCGGCGGGAAAGGGGCCGCACCCAAGACATCTTTCACATAGCTGCCGCTGGCTTTATGGGTTTGGCCTCTTTGGCGTTTATTGCGTTTGCGCACCAAAGCAATGGCGAGCTGTTTGGCGAAGATTTCATCATAGGCTAGGCGCGTACGTGCAGGCGCGCCAATCAGCGGGTCTGTCGGGTGTTCGGGTGCATGTAAAAGCGTAAGCGCTTTGTCATGGCTTGGCCAATCTTGTTTGGACAGAAAGCTATCTGATAACCATTCTGGCGTTGGGCCAAATTGCCGTAAGCTCGCTTGGTGATGGAGTAAGGCTTGGTGGATGATCTTTTGTGCAACCTTTTGCGATAGCCCTTGGGTGAGCCCATATTGCGGTTCATAAAGCTGCATGGTCTTGGCTTGCTCATGGGTTAAAATGAGGTCAGGATGGGTCATTTGAAGCTGGGCATTAAACACTTCGGTTTTGCCGGAGATTATCCGCTGTCCACCTTCGGGCAGGATACGCCGTAAATAATCTGCGCGGGCTTTGAAAAAGACGAGCATGATATCGCCCGTGTCATCAAAGGCGCGGATGCGGTAGGGGCGCGCACGGCTAGAGGCGGGCATGTGGCTTGCGACGGTAATGTTAAATGTGCCAATTTCATCTGCTTTAGCCCCCGATAAAGGCGGGCGGTAGCTGCGGTCAATAATATTTGCGGGCGGGGTTAAGAGTAAATCTTTCACCCGCAAACCAAAGGCGCGACCTAAGGCCTCTTTGACGCGCGGACCTACGCCTTTTAGGGCGCTGACGTCGGCGAAAAGAGGAAATAAGCGATCGGGTCTCATGGGTGAACCATAACCAGATTTTATGCGTATTAAAAGCACTGGGATAGTGACAGCCCGCTGCTATTTCTTTAAGTCAAAGCCAGAAAGGGTGTTTCATGGATGAGATACGAAAAAAACGGCTAGTCTACCGCGCGAATTACCGCGGCTTTAAAGAAGCAGATTTGATTCTGGGCGGCTTTGCTAAAGCACATATCCATGATTTATCAGATGCAGAGATCATCATGTTTGAAGACCTACTGGGCGCAAAAGATCACGATATTTATGACTGGATCACGCATAAAACGCCTGTACCCGCCAATTATGACACGCCGCTTTTAGGCAAGCTCCGCGCCTTTAATCCTATCGCCTAATCTATATGCTACAAATGGACCGATATGCTGGCCCCGACATGCGGCTTCATGCTGGGGGTATGCCCGAAGGGCTTGATGCCTATCTCTGCGGGCAGGCGCTGAAGCGGAATATAAAAAATAATAGCGGTAATGTTGTTATGTTTATCGCCCGTGATGACAGCCGCGCCGCCGCCTTTCAAACCGCCTGCCGTTATTTTCACCCGGATTTAAAAACGCTTTTAATACCGGCTTGGGACGTCTTACCCTATGACCGCATTTCTCCGGCGAAGTCTTTGGCGGCAAAACGGGCGAGGGGGTTGTTTGCGCTGAGTCATTGGAAGGCGGACACACCTGTTATTATCATCACGACCATTGCAGCGATTTCCCAAAAAGTTGCGCCGCGTGAGGTGATATCTCGCGCTGGGTTTGTGCTACGCCCCGGTAAAACTGTCGACCGTGAGGCCTTATTATCATATCTTACAGATAATGGATTTTCCCGCACAGCCTCCGTTATGGACCCGGGCGATTATGCGGTGCGCGGGGGGTTGATTGATTTATTTCCGCCGGGCAATGCGCGGCCTGTCCGGATTGATTTTTTTGGTGATGAGATTGAAACTCTGCGCCGCTTTAACGTAGAGACACAGCGCTCCGTTGAAAAACTACCTCGTTTAGTTTTATCGCCCGTTAGTGAAGTTTTACTACGGGCTGTCCAAACCGCTCATTTTCGTAAAGCCTATATTGAAACCTTTGGCGGCGGCATTGGTCAAGACCCGATATATGCCCAAATTAAAGACGGGATTCGGCCTCAAGGCATTGAGAGCTTTCTGCCGCTTTTTTATCCTGCCCTTGAAACTCTTTTTGATTACATCCCAAAAAATAGCTTAATTATACATGATGGCCAATTAGAAGCCGCTCATCATGAGCGCTATGACTTAGTTGTCGATTACTTTGAGGCCCGTGAGCAGCATTTAAAGCAAAGTGAAACGGGTTCCGGTGATCCGGCCAAAACGGCAGGCGTGTTTCGTCCTGTTCCGATTGACAGCTTTTATCTTTCCCCGGAAAGCTTTACGCAGAAAACAGCAACATATCGCTGCCGGTTTAATTCACCTTTTTTAATTGATAGCGATGAAGACCGTGTTGATTTTGGCGGACGGCTTGGGCGTAACTTCCTTGTAGAGCGCCAAACTGATGCGATTAATGTCTTTGACGCGGCAGCAGATTATATAAAAGAACAAATGCGAAGCGGAAAGGTTTTGCTTTTAGCCTCTTGGACGCAAGGCTCGTCTGAACGGCTGGGCGGTGTATTGGCCGATCATGACCTAATTACAGGGCAAATCACAAGCGGTGAGTTTGACGCCTTAAAGCCGGGGGATGCAAAGCGCACAATATTGCCAATAGAGCAAGGCTTTGTTTTTGGTGATCTTATTGTTCTCTCAGAGCAGGATATTCTTGGCGACCGTCTTGTAAACCGTGCCCGCCGCCGTAAAGCTAAAAACTTTATCTCCGAAGCGACGGCGTTGAAGCCGAATGATCTCATTATTCATATAGATCACGGATTAGGCCGTTATATCGGGCTTAAAACCCTCAATGTTTCCGGCGCACCCCATGATTGCCTCGAGCTTGAATATGCAGGTGATGCGCGGCTTTATTTGCCTGTTGAAAATATAGAACTTTTATCCATGTATGGCGCGGCGGGAGAGAACCCTGTGCTTGACCGCCTCGGCGGCGCGGCATGGCAGTCCCGTAAGGCCAAGGCTAAGAAAAAGCTGCAAGACATGGCGGGTGAGCTGATTAAAATTGCGGCTAAGCGGGCGATGCGAAAAACTGATCCTATTCAAACGGATAGCCAAGACTTCTCAGAATTTTGCACGCGCTTTCCTTATATGGAAACTGATGACCAACTCGCAGCGATTGATGATGTTGTGAGCGATCTTGAAAAAGGCACGCCCATGGACCGCCTGATTTGCGGTGATGTGGGTTTTGGCAAAACTGAGGTTGCCTTGCGCGGAGCGTTCATTACGGCTATGAGCGGGCGGCAAGTGGCAATCATTGCCCCGACAACGCTTTTAGCCCGTCAACATTTCAATACATTTGCGGCGCGGTTTAAAGGCTGGCCTGTCAATGTGCGGCAACTCTCTCGGCTTGTGGGGGCTAAGCAAAGGCGCGAGACTTTACAGGCTTTGACCGATGGACAATGCGATATTGTTATTGGCACTCATGCTTTGCTGTCACAATCGGTGAAATTTGATAATCTTGGCATGGTCATTGTTGATGAAGAGCAGCGCTTTGGAGTGAAACATAAAGAGCGCCTTAAATCTTTCCGCGCCGATGTCCATGTTATGACTTTAACTGCGACGCCGATTCCGCGCACCTTGCAAATGGCCCTTACGGGTATTCGCGATCTAAGCCTAATCGCAACGCCGCCCGTCGACCGTTTAGCGGTGAGGACCTTTGTGTCAGGATTTGACACAGTGACCTTGCGTAAAGCGCTTTTACGGGAGAAATATCGCGGCGGGCAGAGCTTTTTCATTGCCCCGCGCATCTCAGACCTCAGCCGCCTTGAAGACTTCCTGCGTAATCATGTGCCCGAAGTTAAGTTTATTACGGCCCATGGCCAAATGGCGCCAACGGATCTCGAAGATATTATGACCGCCTTTTATGAAGGCTCATATGATGTGCTCCTCGCCACCTCGATTATCGAAAGCGGCATTGACGTGCCGCGGGCCAATACCATGATTATCTACCGCGCAGATCGTTTCGGCCTCGCGCAGCTTTACCAAATGCGCGGGCGTGTGGGGCGCTCTAAAACCCGCGCCTATGCCTATATGACGATGCCTGAAGCCAATATCGCCACGCCCAATGCGCGGCAACGGCTTAAAGTGCTGCAGTCCCTCGATAGCCTTGGGGCGGGTTTTACCCTGGCGAGCCATGATCTGGATATGCGCGGCGGCGGAAACCCGTTGGGTGAGGAACAGTCCGGCCATATCAAAGAACTGGGCGTGGAGCTTTATCAACATATGCTCGAAGAAGCGGTGGCGGAGCTTAAAGGAGAGGAGAGCTTGCTCGATCAATCCTGGTCCCCGCAAGTCAATGTCGGCATACCGATTTTAATTCCCGAAAGCTATATTGAAGACCTTAACCTGCGCCTTGCAACCTACCGCAGAATATCTGATATTTCCAATGACCGAGAAAGTGATGCCCTTGCGGCAGAGCTCATTGACCGCTTTGGCGCTTTACCTGACGAAGTGGATAGTCTCTTAAAGGTTATGAAAATCAAACGCTTATGCCGCCTGGCTCATGTTGAAAAAATTGACGCTGGGGCGAAAGGCGTTGTGTTGAGTATTCGGCATAAGGACGTGACAGACGGCTCCGTCATTATGCTTGCGATAACGAATAATCATGGTTGGCGGTTAAGGCCGGATCAAACTATCTTGGTGAAAGGTAATTTTGAAACGCCGAAAGCGCGTCTTCGAGGTGTAGAACGCGCGGTTAAAGCTTTGATTAAGGTAGATAAATAAACCTAAGCCGAAAGCCCAAGCGGAATATGCTTATCAGTAAGCTCAGCCATAGCATTAGTTAGGACTTGCTGCGCCGTTTCATGAGGCATGCGTCCAACTTTCATCGCGTTGATAGACATGGTGAAAGGGGGGCCTGCTTCCCCTTGTGCGTGATAACCCGAATCGAATGCTGCACAATCAACAATGCCTTTTATGCGCTCTAAAATAGGGTCAAGCCGGTCAAGGCTTTGTTCAGGGAAGACTAATATATAAGTGTCTTCTGCGATACGGGCGGATATATCTTGCTGTCTTAATAATGTGCGTATCATACCGCCGATTTGATTCTCGGCTTGAACAATTTTATCGGGCGGAATATTCGCTAGCGAATTGGGCTGCACTTTAAGGGCAATTAAAGATAGATCATATCCATGGGTCTGGCAGTGTTCAACAATGCGGTTAAGATGACAAATAAGGAAGTTTTTATTGAAAAGCCGAGAGGCGAGATCGATACATTCATCAAACCGAAGATCACGCAGAGCTTTTTTCATATGGGCATGTAAGCGGTGGAAATTTGCAGCCTCTAAAATGCGGCCTCTAATTTCAGGCGTATCAGAGCTGTCTTGGACAATATCATGTACGCCTTTTGCATAGATTGTTTCAATATGTTCAGGATTTTCCGTTGTCAAAAAGATAACCGGAATATCATAAAGATTAGAATTACGGCGCATGGTTTCTGTTACCAATATTGACGGTGAAATATCGCCAGTTGCGTTCATAACAACGGCGTCAAACTCTTGCTCATGAAGGTAGTTAAACGCACTATAAGATGAGAACGCGCCTGTGACATCGACATTATGAACTTGCAGTGCGTTTAAAATCGACATGAAGGCCGGCGTCGCTTTGCCAACAAAAAGAATATTGAAAGGGCGGTTAATAGCGTCGAGAGAAAATTCACAATCAATACCGAAATCTTCTCTATAGGTCTCAACGCGGTGAAGAATTTCGCGCTCCATTCGCTGAAGGCGTAAAACAGCTTCTATGCGCTGCGAAATTTGTGATGGATGGGCCGGGGCGTAAATTATGCTGTCAAAGATATCGTCAACATCAAAGCGGCCCTCCCGAAATAGCGCCCCTATATAGGCAAGGCTTTGTCCTGAAAAATGTGATGACAGCGCTTTTTTGATCAGGGGGGCATGTTCAATATAATCCGTTAGCAGCATAAGAACGGCGTCGGGCCTATCGTTAATAGCACCGCGCAGTTTTTTGCCGTCATAGGTACAAAAGGTCAGATCTTGATTTTTACGCTCACAGGCAGGCGTTAGCGTTTTTGCTGCCTCAAGATTATCCGTAACAACAAGGATTTGAAACTTTGACTGAAAGTCAGAATCATTAAGGCTAATGCTATTCATACACCTTTAATCATAGAAAAGCCTTTCCGAGGTCTTAACGAAAAGGCTTTTTACTGAGATTTAATTAAGTTTCAGCCCCTTACCAACCGCAGGTCTGGCCTTTATTCTGCTCTTTAAGATATGTGATAAGCGGTTCGTAATATTCAATAATCGCGCGCCCATCCATATCGCGCGTACCCGTAAAGGCTTCGAGGGCATCAGGCCACGGCTTAGATGAACCAAGCTCCATCATGGCGTTAAAGCGGCGTCCGACCTCTTTATTACCGTAAACAGAGCAATTATGCAGCACCCCTTCATAGCCTGACATGTCACAGGCCGCCTTATGGAATTGAAATTGTAAGATATGGGCTAAGAAATAGCGCATATAGGGCGTATTGCCCGGAATATGATATTTTGCGCCCGGATCGAAATCGGCTTCACTACGGTCAACGGGCGGGCGTAAGCCTTGATATTTATCACGAAGTTCCCACCAACCTTTGTTATATTCATTTTCCGAATATTCACCGCTAAAAACTTTCCAGCGCCATTGATCAACCATCAGGCCAAAGGGCAGAAAAGCAATTTTATCCAGCGCGCTACGCATAAGAAGGGATAAATCTGCGTTGTTTGACGGCTTATCACCTTCGTCCAAAAGGTCAATTTTTACTAAGTAATCCGGCGTGATAGACAAGGCAATCATATCGCCAATGGCCTCGTGAAAGCCGTCATTCGCCCCATCGCGGTAAATAATAGATTGGTTTTTATAAGCCCGTTGGTAGAAATTATGGCCGAGTTCATGATGGACGGTCTGAAAATCCTCACCGGTCACTTTCGTGCACATTTTTATGCGAATATCGTCTTCATTATCAATATCCCATGCCGAGGCATGACAGGTGACTTCGCGGTCTTGGGGCTTTGTGATAAGCGAGCGTTTCCAAAATGTGTCTGGCAGGTCTTCAAATCCCATAGAGGTAAAAAACTGTTCGCCGATTTCAACCATATTTAGGGCGGTTTTATTATTGGCTTCGAGGAGTCTTGTCACGTCGACACCGGCTTCGGCGTTTTCAGGCGCAACGAGCTCATAAATATTACCCCATTGCTGCCCCCACATATTACCGAGAAGATCTGCGCGTATGGGCTGATCGAGGGGAACCACCTCATCGCCATATTCATTATTCAGTTTTGTGCGCACATAACAATGTAGCTCGTCATAGAGCGGTTTGACTTGCCCCCAAAGCCGGTCGGCTTCTTTAACAAAGTCATCAGCGGGCATGTCATAACCAGCGCGCCACAAAGCGCCTGCATCGGCAAACCCAAGCTCTGCGGAGCCTTTATTAATGATCTCAACCATGCGGGCATAATCGCCGCGCATCTTTGGCGATATTTGACGCCAGCCCGCCCAGACGTCTGCAAGCTCTTCGGGATCGCGAGATGTGGCAATAATATCTGTGGCTTCAAATAGGGATAGGGTCTTTCCATTATGCTCAAATTTACCTGTGCTATAGGCCGAATCAAGCTGGGTTATAATTTTGGATAGATTTTCCGCTGCGCCCTTAGTTTCAGGAGCCGGGAAATTACTACCACGTTTCAGTTTGTCGAGTTTACGGGCCATATCAGCGGGAAGATCAAGGTCGTTAAACCGCTTAGCTGCATTCGCAAGGCGTGTTGATTGCTTGGCCCCTTCGGCACCAATCTTTTCGGCGAGCCATTTTGTGTCATCGGTAATGAAATTGGCATTCACCCAATAGACACGCGATGAATGTTCCGCGAGCTTGAGAATATCTTGTTCTGCCTGTTTGATGAACTCTTTGGCTTCTTGAACCGTGGGCGCTTTAGGCTCCGGTTTATCCACTTTGGCTGATTGAGCCGTCGGCGCTGCTGAGCTTGCGGAGGCGTAACTGGCTTGAGTTTCCGCGGTATCGGTTGCGCCTTGACAGGCTGCAAGCGTCAGCACAGACAGGCTGCTGGCGATAAGAAGAAAATTGCGCATAATATTGTTTCCTTGCCGTTTAAATCTGCATAGACAAGCTTATTCGTAAACAAAGCGTAGTGCAGGTCAAGGCCGTTAAAAGCTATAGCTGAATTAAAGAGTTTTTTTTAGGGTAAGGGTTTAATTATGCCAGAGAAAATAGGGCTGTTACTTGTCAATTTAGGCTCACCTGATTCGCCCACCGCACAAGATGTTCGAAAATATCTTTTTGAATTTTTACATGATTACCGCGTGATTGATATAAACCGTTGGCTGTGGTGCCCTATATTACACGGTATTATTCTGCGCACGCGCCCCCCCAAGGTCGCTAAAGCTTATGAGTCTATATGGAGCCAGCCGGACGGCATTGACGGCGGGGAAGCGCCGCTTATCCGTATAACGCGGCGGCAAGCGGCGGGGCTGCAAACCCGGCTCGGCGATAATGTGCAGGTCGAAACGGCGATGCGCTACGGCAATCCATCAATTCAATCGGCTATGGATAAATTAATGCAGCAAGATTGCCGTAAAATCGCAGTCCTACCGGCCTATCCGCAATATGCAGGGGCGACGGTTGCGTCGATATTTGACGCCGTTGGTAAGGCGGTGAAGAAGATGAAAGACGTGCCAGATATACGATTTCTTCGAAATTATTATGACCATCCACTTTTCATTGAGGCCTTAGGAGAGAGTATTAAATCCCATCTTAAAGGCCTGAATTGGACGCCGGATACAATTATGGCAAGTTATCACGGGGTGCCCAAACGTTATATAACCGAAGGTGATCCTTATGAATCCGAATGTAATAAGACCACGGATTTACTGCGGAAATATTTAAATATGGATGAGCAACAGCTTCGGCTAACCTTTCAATCCCGGTTTGGCCGCGAAGAATGGCTTCAGCCCTATACGGATAAAACTCTTGAAGCCATGCCGAATGAGGGAATTAAAAATCTTGCTGTTGTCATGCCTGGATTTTCGGCCGATTGCCTTGAAACCCTCGAGGAGATTGCTGTGGAGGGGGAGGAGATATTCCATGAACATGGCGGCGAAAATTATACAGCTATTCCGTGCTTAAATGATGAACCGGCCCATTTAGATGCCCTGACCGCTATTGCGAAAGAACGCTTATTAGGCGGCTGGATTTAAATCATTCCTTCGTGTTCAGTCCAAGCGCTTTACCGATGTCATAGTCTTTATCCATCAGCTGCTGCGCGTATAGGGTCATATCTGCCATATGAGCATATAGCTGGGCCCGCTCTTGTAATAATCCGCTATAAGATACGATGATCGCATCGTCTGGGTCTGCCGCGAGAGATGAGTTGTAATTACCATTCCAAATCAAAGGTTTAGGGCAGTTATAATAAAGTTGCTTTAAGCGCATTTCGTCCTCACTGGAGGCCTTTAAATAAATTCGCCAAAACTTTGTTTTAAGTTGCGTCTGAACGTTTTCATCAGTGTAAATAATACTGCCGGGGGCGTCGAGTACCGCATTGCCTCTGCTTAAGCATTGATTAATTGCTTCTTTTGAGGCGCGGGTTTCGATTGCCATGGCGTCTCGCTCACGTTGGGCGTAACCTTCGCTATAGGGTTGCCCTAGCCATGCTGCATGGCCGCTCATATTGCTTGCACCGATATGTGATTGTATGACCGCATCGACTTCGACTGTATCAAAATCAAATTGTGCTTTAAGCCGTCCAGCGAAGTGACTTTTACCAATATTGGACATACCAATAAGGGCGATTTTTAATCTCCCAGATTGATAATATTCACGTACCTCTTTCGGGGATAGCTTCATGAGTTATGAGCGTCTAAAAGAGCCGTTAGCTCTGACAGGTCTGGCCCTATATTTTCAAGCTTTGGTGTGCGCGTCATAATATCTTGCAGGGCTGTGGGCATGGGAATAGATTCGCGTATAATCCGCTCCACACTCTCTTTGAACTTCGCCGGATGGGCCGTTGCCACGGTCACTTTGATAAAATCTTCCTCAATGCCTTCGGCAAAACTATTCATCGCCAAATGTCCGACAGCTGTATGCGGACACATGATATAGCCTGTTTCGGCGTGAATTTTGCGTAAATGCCGCTCTGTATCTTCATCGGAAAAGGATGCGCCCCAACACAGGTTTTCAACGGCTTGGTAGTCGTTATTAAATAAGGATAATATGCGCGGGAAATTATTCGGACGGCCAATATCCATAGCATTTGACAGTGTTGGAACAGATGGACGCGGTGTATATTTTGCTGTTTTCAGATAATCGACGAAAGGATTATTGATATTATTTCCGATAACGAACCGATCAATAGGCGCGCCCATTTTACGGGCAATTAACCCGCCCGTAAGATTGCCAAGATTGCCAGACGGAATTGAATAAACGATTTTTTTATCGAAATAAGCGGCTTTAAGTTTCAAACTCGTCCAAAAATAGTAAAAACTTTGCGGTATGACGCGGCCAACATTAATTGAATTGGCCGACATAAGCTTATGTTTTTGCGATAGTCTTTTATCCGAGAAAGCGTCTTTAACAAGCTGTTGGCAATCATCAAAACTGCCTTTGACCGCGATAGCGTGAACATTGCTTAGGCCATGTCCAATGGTGGTCAGTTGCTGCTGCTGAACGGGGCTAACGCCGCCGTCCGGGAAAAGGATAAAAACATCAATCCCGTCTTGATGAAGGAAGCTATCCCCAATAGCCCCGCCCGTATCGCCGGAGGTGGCCACAAGAATCCTGCGGCGCTCCTCCGTTTGGTTCATAATATGACTGGCCGCGCGGCCCATAAAACGGGCGGCAAAATCTTTAAACGCAAGTGTTGGCCCGTGGAAAAGCTCTAGCATAAATTCACTGCGCGGCTCTTCAAGGGCGGGGTCTAATATATAGCCGTCAAAGGACTTAAGCGGTATATCGAAGTTATAAGCATCACGGCAAATGGAGGTAAGGTCAGTTTTTGTAAAATTGTCATCGGTAAAATAAGCCGCTAGCTCTGCGGCGCAGTCTGCAAAATCCATGCCTCCAAGCCGCGCAAGCTCATCTTGCGTAAATTGCGGCAGTGTCTCCGGCATCCAAAGCCCGCCCCCCGGCGCTAGACTTGCCAGAAGCGCCTCCTTAAACGCCGCATTTATTGTATTATCAAGGTGGGAGTAATAGCGCATAGGCGTTTTCAACTTAGAACCAAATTAATAAGCGTGGTTTCGCCCATAACGCCTTTGTAATCAAGGGCTATTAGCTTTGCGGGCGGATTGAGGCGGCTAAAATGTTTACCATAGTTGCATGGGCGGTTATATCGCCAATATTTCGTATAGAATGATCGAAATCTGCATGGTAGCGAAGGGTCTCTCCGGCTTTGACTTGCCAGACATCGTTATTTACGCTCACTTCAAGCTTTCCGGTCAAAACAGATAGGTTCTCTATAGAGCCGTTAGGGTGAGCAGAGCTTTCTAAAATGCCGTTTGGCTCTGCGGTGAAATCATACCATTGCACCCATTGCACTGTATCAATGAAGCCAATAATGCGAAGCTTGCATAATCCGTCTTCACTGTGAAGCACCGGGATGTCTTGGGGTTGGCTATGTTCAACAAGGGCGGTTTGTTCTTCATTCGCGCCGAGTACGGCTTCGACGCTCGTGCCAAGGGCTTGTGATAGACGTGATAAGGTCGCCAGTGTCGGATTAGTTTCGTTTTTTTCTATTTGTGAAATCATCGACTTTGCCACGCCCGACATACCCGATAAATCCCCGAGTGAGAGGCGATCCGCTGTGCGTAGACGTAAGATTGTTTTCCCGAGTTTAGCGCCTAAAGCGTCGGTTTCAGGGCAGGGGGTGCGTTTTTGTCGGGCCATCTGTCACATCTTTTTTACTCGATATCACCGAATATGACTGGAATATCGTTCAATCGTTCTATATATAGAACATTCATGAAGGGCAAGCCTTTCTGTGATTCTTGTTAAAACAAAGTATTTTATGCGTTATCTGCCTATACATATTGATATGAAAGACCAATTATTATTGGTAATTGGCGGCGGGGCAGCGGCGGAGGCGAAGCTACGTACGCTTGTGAAGACTGAGGCGCATATCCGCCTTGTATCAGAGCAAATATCAAAGCAAATTCAAAAATGGGCTAATGAAGGCCGAATTGAATGGGTCGCACGAGATTACAAGAAACGCGATTTCAAAGGAGCGCGCCTTGTTTACGCCGCAAGTGAAGACGATGCGCGCAATGCAAAAATTGCAAAACAGGCCCGAAAGAGAGGTCTTTTTGTCAATGCAGCAGACCAAAAACAAGCCTGTAATTTTATTACGCCCGCCCTCGTTGACCGCGCCCCTGTAGCCATATCTATTGGCAGTGAAGGCACATCACCGGGATTAGCCCGCGCCATAAAAGCTGATCTTGAGAGCCGATTACCCGCCTCACTTGGGGCGTTGGCCCTTAAAGTAAATGAGCTTCGGAAAATGGTGAAAACCATTATGCCGAGCCTTGTAGATCGGCAACGCTTTTGGGCCGATATATTATCAGGCCGTGATTTAACCCATCAAATCCGTCTTAGTCCCGATGAAATGGAGCAGCGTGTGCTGCAAAAGCTGTCGGGATATAAGGATGGGCGTAAAGGCTTTGTCGCGCTTGTCGGGGCCGGGCCGGGCAATCCAGACCTTTTAACTTTTGCCGCGCGTCAACGGCTTCATGCGGCGGATGTCATTGTTTATGACCGTCTCGTGTCAAAAGAGGTGCTTGATCTAGGCCGCCGCGAGGCGGAATATATATATGTTGGCAAGGAGCCAGGCGGAAAATGTGTCCCGCAAAGCCGCATAAATGAAATTCTTTTAGAACAGGCGGCCCGTGGCAGGTTTATCGTCCGCCTGAAAAGCGGTGATCCGCTTATCTTTGGCCGCGCCGATGAAGAAACGGATGTGCTTCAAGCCCATAATATCGGGTTTGAAATTATCCCCGGCATTACGGCGGCGGCGGCGGCGGCGGCGAATATTGGTGTGTCTTTAACGGCGCGAGGTAAGAATAAAGCCTTTTCGATCATAACTGGCCATGATTCGAAAGGCTATGCGGAGCATGACTGGGCGGCTATGGCGCGCAATGATGACCGTTTTGCCGTTTATATGGGCGTAGGCGCATCACCGCTCATTCAATCCCGCCTGATTGATAGCGGCATGAATGCAAATATTGCGGTGACGATTGTTGAGAATGCGTCGCGGCCCAATGAATATGTCGTAGAAACGACGCTAGGGCAGCTTGGGCATATTATTAAAACAACGCCCATTAAAGGGCCCGCCGTTCTTTTGATCGGCTATGCGGTTAAGGCGGCCAATCGGGGGCATCACGATAGTATGAAGGAGGCCGCTCAATGAGTGCAAAACATAAGGGTAAGGGCCCGCAGGCCCTCACGGCAAATGAATTGCGGGAAGGCTTTGTGGTCTGGCTCACGAAAAATTTTGAGTGGTCACTTGAGTTTGAACATGCACTTTTAACTGAAGACGTCGACATGATTGAGAAGATGCGCGTCTTTGGTGAAGCACAGGAAAATGAAAATATTGTCGTCGGAGTCTATTTTATAGATGTTGACCCGGATAGCGGCAAGCCTGTGCGTTACCGCGAGAAGTTTCGCGTCTCTGGCCCGACATTATGACCCAGGCCAAAAATACAGAAAAATCACAAAGAGCTAATCATGTATCGTTATGATGAATTTGACCATGAAGTCGTACAAAGCCGTGTTAAGCAGTTTCGCAATCAAGTCGAACGCCGCCTTAAAGGGGCGCTCACTGAGGAGCAGTTCCGACCGCTACGCTTGCAAAATGGCCTTTATCTACAGCTCCACGCCTATATGCTGCGTGTGGCTGTGCCTTATGGTACGCTAAATAGCACGCAGCTCCGGCAGCTTGCGATGATTGCGGATAAATATGACCGCGGTTATGGCCATATTACAACCCGGCAAAATATGCAGTTTAACTGGCCGGAGTTAACGGATGTGCCGGATATTCTTCAAGACTTGGCGGATGTACAAATGCACTGTTTTCAAACCTCTGGAAACTGTATTCGCAATGTCACCTCCGACCCTTATGCAGGGGCGATAGCTGATGAAGTCGCAGACCCGCGCCCAACCGCAGAGCTATTGCGGCAGTGGTCGACCATGCACCCAGAATTTGCGTTTCTGCCGCGTAAGTTTAAAATCGCTGTTGTCGCTTCGCCCAATGACCGCGCGGTTATTCGGGCCCATGATATTGGTATTGAAATTAAGAAAAATGCGAACGGCGAGATTGGTTATCATATCCTTGTTGGCGGCGGGCTTGGGCGTACGCCGGTTATTGGTCAAACTCTCCAACCATTTTTGGCCCGCGAAGGCTTGCTGCCTTATCTTGAGGCCGTCATGCGCGTGTATAACCGCTATGGCCGCCGTGATAATAAGTATAAAGCACGGATTAAAATTCTTGTCACTGAAACGGGAATTGATGAATTTCGCGCGCAAGTGGATGCCGAATATGAAACCCTAACGCCGTCAGATATTGCAGTGTCTCAAGATGAAATTGACCGTATCTCGTCTTATTTTACTGGGCCTAATTATGAAAATTTATCAGATGAGTCTGAGGCCTTGAAAGATCAAATAAAGAATGATGATGATTTTTCCGGTTGGTATGAGACGAACATCATGCCCCATAAAACGCCCGGATATGCGATCGTCAACATCTCTCTAAAGCCTTTGGATATAGCGCCGGGTGATATTACATCGGGCCAAATGCGAGCTGTGTCTGATCTGGCGGATCAATATAGCTTTGGCGAAATTCGCACGACTCATTCGCAAAATATTGTGCTGCCGCATGTGAAAAAAGATGATCTGCCTGCGCTTTATCAGGCCCTTAAGGCCGAGAAACTCGCTGTAGATAATATTGGCCTTATCTCGGATATCATTTGCTGCCCCGGAATGGATTATTGCGCCCTTGCGACGGCGCGCTCTATTCCTGTTAGCCAAGCGATTGCGGAGCGGTTTAGCGATAAGACACGCGAAAAAGCGATTGGCGAAATGCAAATTAAAATATCAGGTTGCATTAATGCCTGTGGTCATCACCACGTCGGGCATATTGGCATTTTAGGCCTCGAGAAAGCAGGCGTTGAGTTTTATCAAGTTAAACTAGGTGGAGATTCTTCTGAAAATACGGCTGTGGGTGATATTACCGGGCCGGGCTTTTCTCAAGATGAGCTTGTCGACGGTATTGAGCGCATGGTTGATTTTTATCTTAATAATAAAAAAGACAATGAGCGTTTTATTGATAGCTACCGCCGCCTTGGCCTCGGTGCATTTAAGGAGGTGCTTTATGCTGACCGATAATATTCTTATAAGAGATGGCCATGCACAGAGTGCCGCCGAATATGAAAACCTTCCAGACTTAGAAACGTTTTTAGGGTCTAACCGCGGAGAACGGCTTAGAATATCAAATAACATTGACCTCGGCCAAGTTGCTATGCGTCTGAATAGTGTAAAAGTTATATCGGTTGATTTTCCGAATTTTGCTGATGGGCGCGGGTTTTCTATTGCCCGAGAACTTCGCAAAAAACATGGTTATCAGGGTCTATTAATTGCGGATGGCCCGCTCATTCCCGATCAATATGTCTATGCGCTTCAATGCGGTTTTGATGCAGTAAAACTTGATGAAACGACTTATGGCCGCCAATCGGAAAGTGACTGGTTTGACGCAATGGACCGCTTTCGCCTGACCTATCAACGGGGATATGCTATGCGTAACGGCCCGGAGATGAGCGTGTTTGATGCGCGCGGAACCTCATTGCAGCCAGAGCGTGAGAATGATCCATATTTTGGATTATCCGCAGAAATGAGCATTAAACGCGCGATTAAAGAATTTGGTGACACGCTTGTTTTAGCCTCATCCATGGGGGCAGATTCGGCTGTTTTGTTGCATCTGGCGGCACAAGTTAATCCGCATGTCAAAGTGATATTTTTGGATACACAAAAACATTTTCGCGAAACGCTTCATTACCGCGATATGCTCGTGCAAGACTTAGGGCTGACAAATTTAGAAAATATCACCCCTAAGCCAAGTGATGTCTCTGAACATGATAAAAACGGTAATCTTTTTCAAAACAACCCTGACCTTTGTTGCTCCATTCGTAAAGTCGACCCCTTAGCAGAGGCGTTACGGCCCTATAAGGCGCGAATAACTGGGCGCAAAAGATACCAAACTCCGGAACGCCGCGAGATGCCTATTTATGAAACGGGCGGGAAGATGATTAAAATTAACCCTTTAGCCTATTGGTCAGCTAAAGATATTACGGCTTATATGCGTAAACATGATTTACCGCCGCATCCTATGATGTCCTTGGGCTTTTTATCGATTGGCTGCCAACCCTGCACAACGCGCGTAAGCGAGGGAGAAGATCCGCGTGCAGGTCGGTGGCGTAATTTCGACAAGACCGAATGCGGCATTCACTATATTGATGGTCGCTGGGAGAAGGTTGAACGGAAGAAGACGTTTGAAGCCTTTTAAATAACTCAAGCTTTCAGTTTTGATTTACTGATGGCGTTGTTTTAATACCGTCATAACATCATCAAGTTTTACCTCTTTAGCGGAGAGTAAAACCATAAGGTGATAAAGTAGATCGGCGGCTTCACTGGTGAGTTTTTCATTGCTTTCTGCAACGGCGGCGAGGGCGGTTTCGACGCCCTCTTCACCGACTTTTTGCGCGGCGCGGCGAAGCGGGCCTTGCAAGAGCTTAGCTGTATAGGATGTCTGCGGATCAGCTGTTTTGCGGGCCTGTATTAAATCTTCTAAAAAGGGCAAAAAACCAAGGCCCGTAGGGGGTTGCGTTTGAAAGCAAGAGGCTGTTCCTTCATGGCAAGTTGAGCCATGCGGATGGGCTTTAAAAAGAAGAGTATCTTTATCGCAGTCAAGGGCATGACTGACATATTCTAAATAATGACCACTCGTTTCGCCCTTGACCCAAAGGGTTTGTCGAGAGCGGCTAAAAAAGGTAATTTTACCTGTATCAAGAGTGTGCTGCAAACTCTGTGGGTTCATATAACCGAGCATAAGGACAGCTTCATTTCGCGCATCTTGGATAATGGCCGGAACGAGGCCGCCCCCCTTTTCAAAATCGATTGTCATAGCCTGACCTCTATATCTTTATCTTTTAAATCTGCCTTTAAATCTGGGATAGCAATGATGGCCTTATGGAACACACTCGCGGCCAAAGCACCGTCGACATTGGCCTGTTTAAATACATCGCTGAAATGTGCCGTAGCGCCAGCGCCGCCAGATGCAATAAGCGGAACAGAGCATATCTCTCTAACGGCTTTTAATTGCCGGATGTCATAGCCTTTGCGCACGCCGTCTTGATTCATACAGTTAAGCACAATTTCGCCTGCGCCGCGATCGACGGCTTCTTGGACCCAGCCTAATGTATCTCGCCCCGTCTCGCGCATTTTATCAGGATCACCCGTATGCGACCGTACCCTGTAGCGGCCCTTATCTTCAAAGCTATCAACACCCACAACAATACATTGCCGCCCAAAGGCTTCGCTAAGGTTATTAATAAGCTCTGGGCGCATAAGTGCGGGGGAGTTAATTGAGATTTTATCCGCCCCCGCCGCAAGCCGCGCGCCAGCGGCGTCGATGCTGCTGATGCCGCCGGCCACGCAAAAGGGAATATCAATAGCACGGGAGACCATGCTAATCCATTTCGGACTGACTTCGCGCTGATCTGTTGAGGCGGTAATATCGTAAAACACAAGCTCGTCTGCCCCTTCGTCTCGGTAGCGTAGGGCAAGGTCAAGGATGGAGCCGACATCGACATGGTTTTGAAATTGAACGCCTTTGACCACACGGCCACCGCGCACATCAAGACAAGGAATAATACGGCGCGCTAACATGCGATGGCATCTTTCAAGGTAAATTTATTTTCATAAAGAGCTTTGCCAATAATCACGCCATGGGGTTTCAATGCTTTTAAGGCGCGGACATGATCGAGCGTTCCAACACCGCCGGAGGTAATAAGGTCAATATGCGGGTAACGCGACATTATTTGCTTATAAAGCTCGACATTCGCCCCGCCTAAAACGCCGTCCTTGCTTATGTCGGTTACAAGGAGGGTTTTAACGTCCTTATAGGCATTTATGACGTCCCAAAGAGTCTCAGAACTTTCTTCTGTCCAACCCTTTAGCGCAGGCCGCGGTCGGCCGTCTGTACCAATATTAATATCAAGAGCGAGAACGATTTTTTCCGCGCCAAATTCTTTCATCCAAGAGGCGACAAGCTCTTTGTTCGACACAGCCAAAGAGCCAATAACGGCGCGGGTGACGCCGCCTGTAAGTAAGGCGTTAATCTGTCTAGCATCGCGAATACCGCCGCCAGTTTGAACTTTAAGTCCGCTCTCTTTAGCCAATTCCATAATCAAATCGCTTTGGGTGCTAACGCCAAGCTTCGCACCGTCGAGGTCAACAACATGCATCCATTCCGCCCCGTCCGCCGCATAGGATTTAGCAACATCTATGGGGGTGGTTTCATAGTCAGTGCGGCGATTAAAATCACCTTTAACAAGCCGTACGCAGCGGCGATCCATTAAATCAATAGCAGGAAAAATCATGATGGCTAGCCTTTGGCAAAATTGGCAAGAATTTGGGCCCCAATAGCGCTGCTACGCTCCGGGTGGAATTGGCAACCGGACACGTTTTTGTACTGCACAATGGCAGAAAACACTGTACCATAATTACAGCTTGCAAGGGTAAAATCCCCTAAGGGCGCAGCATAACTATGAACGAAATAAGCATAATCACCACTGTGAATACCTTTTAAAATCGTGCTGTCACCCTTTAGGATATTGATCTGGTTCCAGCCCATATGAGGCGAGGGAGCCAATTTCGTATCAAGTGCCGTAACGCGGCCCGGAATAAGTCCAAGCCCTTGGGTTTCAATTTTCCCTTCGGTTAAGGTCTCAAATAAAAGCTGCATCCCAAGACATATACCCATAACGGGCTGTTCAAGGCGGCTTAAAACATCAAAAAGCCCGCGCTGCCTAATTTTATCCATAGCAAAAGGCGCGGCTCCGACGCCAGGGATGAGCACCTTATCTGCTGCGCTAATATCTGAAGGATTATCTGAAATAAACACAGGAATTTCAAGGCGTTCAAAGGCAAACTTCACAGAAGATAAATTAGCACAACCCGTATCAACAATAATTAATGACATGATTTACAGCACGCCTTTTGTTGACGGTATATCTTGACCGTTGCGGGCAAAAGCAGGGCGTAGAGCCCGGCCAACTCCTTTAAAACAGGCCTCTATAATGTGATGAGAGTTTTCACCCTCGACATCAATATGAATGGCCGCGCCGAGGGTTTGTGCAAGGCTTTCAAAGAAGTGCGGACACATTTCGACAGGAAACTCTCCAACGTGATCTGTTGGGAAGGTTCCTTTAAAAACGGTGGCTGGGCGGCCTGATAAATCAATCGCGACCCGCGCTTGGGTTTCATCCATTGGCATAACAAAGCCGTAACGGCCTATGCCCGCTTTATTGCCGAGCGCTTTTTTAAGCGCGCTGCCAAAAGCAAGAGCTGTGTCCTCAATCGTATGATGAGCGTCGATTTCTAAATCTCCCCGGCAGGTCAGAGTTAGGCCAATGCTGCCATGTTTTGCGATTTGCTCTAGCATGTGATCGAAAAACCCATTGCCCGTTTCAATGTTTACATCGGATGGATTATCAAGGTTCACCCGTACGGCGATATCCGTTTCCTTTGTCTTTCGAAAGATTTCACCGATTCTATCATGGCTATTAGTATTTGCCTTTGCCTCGAGGGCGGTCAAAGCAATATCATTTTCTTCTGGAGACCCGATAGAAAGGCGGAAATGGCCCGCGATCTTTTGCCGAAAGTCCCGAATTTTAACATGGCTTTGATTAAGTGCCGCTAGAAGTCCCGCTTCATCACGGGTCTTGAATAAGATATAATTCGCATCGCTTGGATAAAGAGTTTCCACAAAGGGCGAGGCTTTTAGGGCGCTGTAAACCCGCTTACGCTCGGACTTCCAAAGTGCAAGACGTGTTTTGTGAACCGCCATGGCTGCTGGCGCGAGCGCTAAGTTTACGGCTTTTTCTACGGGCCTAGGAATAGGGTAGGGCGGCAGCACTTTCAGCATTAAGTTAATAATTTCAGGATCTGCAATGCAAACCCCCATACGCACGCCCGCAAGACCGTAAACTTTTGATAAGGTACGGGTAATAATAAGGTTACGATATTTATCTTGAAGCGGAATTAAACTGGGCTGCGGGGAGAACTCAACATAGGCTTCGTCAACCACAATCAGCGTTTCGGGATTATCAACACATAAGGCTATGGCTGCATCCGCGGCAAGGCTATTGCCCGTAGGATTATTTGGCGAGCATAGAAATATAATTTTAGGCTCATGGGATGTAATTGCGCGCTGTATGGCTGCAGTATCCCACTTAAATTCGTCCGTTAGAGGCACATCTATAATACTGGCCCCTTGGATGTCAGCAGCGGTTTTAAAATAGCCAAATGTTGGCGTACAAATTAAAATCTTATCTTGACGAGCTTCGCAGAATGTTCGCAGTAAAATATCAATGGCTTCATCTGCGCCGCGTCCCAACATAAGCCGGTCAGGGGTTGTGCCATATAGGCCGGCAAGACGGTCTCGCAGGCTATTCGGTTGCTGCGCCGGATAGCGGTTATAATTCTTCACACTGGTATCTGATGGGGGCGGTGTCCAAGGACTCTCATTGGCGTCAAGGTGCAATGCCCCTGTTGAGCCGCCCCGCGCCGAATAAGCACTCATGGCTGCGATAGCCGGGCGCGTAATGGATATAGGCCAGTTATTATTACTCATGACGGTTCACTTTCAAGACGCAAAGAGACGGCGCGACGATGGGCCTCTAAACCCTCAAGCGCTGCAAGACGCTCAACGCTTGGGCCAAGGCATTCCAAACCATCGCGCGTTAATTCTTGCACGCTAATATATTTCATAAAGCTTTCTAGCGTTACGCCGCTATAGGCCCGCGCTGCGCCGTAAGTAGGTAATGTATGGTTTGTTCCGCTGGCATAATCACCGACAGATTCGGGTGTCCACGGGCCGAGAAAAATAGAACCTGCATTTTGAATCTCTGCTACATAGCTCTCCGGGTTTTCTGTTTGGATAATTAAATGCTCCGGCGCATAAGCGTTGATAATATCAATTTGATCGGTTTTATCAGGCGCGATAAAAACCCGTGCAAAAGATAAAGACTGCTTGGCAATGTCTTTACGAGGTAGGCTTTCGGCTTGGCGCTCTACCTCGGCCCATATTTTTTTGGCTACAGTTTCTGTGCTACATATAGCGATAACCTGCGCAACCGTGTCATGTTCCGCTTGTGAGAGCAAATCAGACGCCGCAAAAGCGGGATTAGCCGTTTCATCTGCAAGCACCATAGCTTCACTGGGGCCAGCTGGCATGTCTATGGCCGGGCCGCCAGGGGCTTGGGCGGCTAATGATTTGGCTGCGGCCACATAGATGTTTCCGGGGCCAAAAATTTTATCGCATTTCGGCAGGCTTTCGGTTCCATAAGCGAGGCCTGCTATGGCCTGCGCGCCGCCGCAGGCAAATATATCACTTACGCCGCATAAATAGGCCGCCGCCAGAATGGCGGGGTTTATTGCCCCGTTTTTCCCGGGCGGTGTAACGACGACGCGCCGCGTGCAGCCTGCGACTTTGGCCGGGATAGCGAGCATTAATAGGGTTGATACAAGTGGAGCTGTACCGCCTGGAACATATAAACCGACAGATGAAACTGCGCGGGCTTCACGGCGGCAACTTACGCCGGGCATGGTTTCAACGGAAATATTTCGCGGCATTTGCGCTTTGTGGAAACGCTCTATATTGGCTTTGGCCATTTCCAGGGCGGCTTTATCTGCGGGATCTAAAGCAGCCCAAGCCGTTTGGCAGTCATCCAAATTAACACGTAAAGATTTAAGTTTCACACCGTCATATTTTTGGGTAAGTTTTAAAATACTCGCATCACCGCCGGTTTTAATCTGCGCCATTATATTTGCAGCATTTGCAATTATGGACGGATCACTCATCGCGCTTGGCCGTGCCAAAGCATTAATCCGCTCTGGCCCGGAAAGAGACATCCAATCATAAATATTCATGACTAACTCATCATTTTTTCAATAGGGAGCACTAAGATGGCCCGTGCACCGAGGGCTTTTAAATCTTCTAGGGTTTCCCAAAAAATATTTTCTGTGCAAACGGCCTGTATAGCAACCAGCTTTTCTGTTCCGGCAAGGGGTATAATTGTCGGAGAATCAGAACCGGGGAGAAGGGCGGTAATTTCGTCTAGCTTTTCTACAGGCGCGTTCAGCATGATATATTTTGTCTCTGCGGATTTTAACACGCCATCAATACGGGAGCAAAGCTTGTGATAAATCTCGCTTTGCTGAGGGCTTAAGGCACGGCTTGATGAAATCAGAACCGCTTCGCTATCAAGAATTGAGACAAAGGCGGCAAGACCATTGGCCTCTAGGGTCGCGCCCGATGACACAAGATCACATATACTATCAGCTATCCCAATAGAGGGCGCGAGTTCGACAGCGCCTTTCATTTCAACAGCCTTTGCCGTGATATTATTCTTAGACAGATAACGTCCTAAAACTCCGGGATAGGTCGTGGCAATGCGCGTTCCGTTTAAGTCACCGGGTGACTTGATTATCCCACCACTTGGTGCGGCAAGGCAAAGGCGGCAGCGGGAGAAGCCAAGACGAATATCAATATCGGCATCAAGCTTTGACGGTGATGATAACTGCTCTTCCACCAAAACGTTTTCCCCGACTATGCCGACATCAGCTGCGCCAGTTGCGACAAAAGTTGGAATGTCGTCGTCTCTTAAAAGGAGCAGATCAACGGGCAGGTTTTTCACCCGTGCCAAAAGTCCACCTGAGCGTATAGAAAATTTAAGGCCGCATTTTTTTAAAAGCGAGAAGGAGTCCTCCGCTAGCCGCCCCTTTTTTTGTAGGGCGATACGCAAACGTTCAGTCATGGTTTAATCCGTAGGTTTTTCAAGGCGGCTTAAAACAAGCCTGTAGCCTTGGTGGGGTTCGTCTTTTAAAAATCGTGCAACACGGCCGATCGTGGTTGTTGAAACGCCAGTTTGGGCGTGAATATCTCTGTAGGAGGCATGGCTTTCATTGAGTATTTGCGCCACTTGCCAACGCTCCCTAAGAGCGCGTAACTCAGCAGGGGTGCAGAGATCTGTTAAAAACCGTTCCATATCCCTATCGTCACTCAATGAGGCAAGGGCGGTCTCGAGGCGCATATATGTGGTGTCATTCGGCAAAATATCTCGCATATTTATATGATTTTCGGACTTATACTGTATTAACGTGTTAATACAATCGGTTTTATGTAAAATTATTGTGTAGGGTGACGCCGCTTAAACAATTCTTTGGAAATAGCTGTTATAACGTCAGTCAAATGTGGTTTTTTCAATAACTTATAATGTGGCAAGATATAAAACCGCCAAATAAAAATATGTCTAAGGTAAGCATGATGGCCGAATTTACAGCGCGTGATCGTTTGAAATTATTAGCAGGAGCAGGGGCTAGCATTTTATCTGCTTGTGGCGGCGGGGGCGGGGCGACGTCTTTGCCGGCCGTTGCTCAAGTCCCGCCACCTCCGCCGCCACCACCTCCTCCTCCTCCTCCTCCTCCGCCCCCACCACCACCGCCTCCTCCGCCAGTTGGGAGTACGGGTCAGCCCCCTATGTTAAGTGAGGTCTTCGAGAACAACTTTACTATTGGCGTCGCCTTATCTAGCCCGCAATCAGATGATTTAAATTCGCAATCTCGCCGTATTGCTTTGGAGCATTTCAACAGCGTGACTCCGGAGTTTGAAATGCAAATGCGGTTTATGTCACCCGCAGAAGGCGTATTTAATTTTGACCGCGCAGACCGCGTGATTGATTTTGCTTTGGAAAACGGAAAGCCCGTTCGAGGGCATTCGCTCTTGTGGCATGAAGAAACGCCAGACTATTTCTTAGTGGGCACCCGCGATGAAATCCGGCAACGGCTTGATACCTATATTGGCACAGTTGTTGAACATTTTAGAGACCGCATTAGTGTTTGGGACGTCGTCAATGAAGCCACATCAACGGACATATTTAGCGGTGACAACGGTATAGGGCCGGACCGCATGACAATCTGGTATGATGCGGTTGGCAATGCTGATTATGTAGATTGGGCTTTCATAGCAGCCCGCGCTGCAGACCCGAACGCGCAATTATTTTTAAATGATTTTGAAACTGAAAACCCAATTAAACTTGGATGGTTCATGGACATTATCCGCCGCTTACGTGACCGCGGCGTGCCCATTGATGGGGCCGGACACCAAGCCCATTTACGGTTGGAAACAACGGCAGCGTCAGTTTTGGACTCTATTGATGCCGTAAACAATGCTTTTCCGGATTTAATCACCCATATAACGGAAATGGACATTAATATGTATACAGACCCCGGAAGCTGTTTTGAAACGGGCACAAACTGCTTGCCTGATCTTGGGCCCAACCCGCCGGAAAACCTGCTCCAGCAACAGGCCCAGCTTTACCGCGATGTCTTTGCGGGCCTTGTGCAGCGCCCCTTTGTTGAATCTGTAACCCTTTGGGGCGTAACCGATGGTGATAGTGCGGCCAATAATAATCCAGCCGTGAGGTTTAATCACCCGCTGTTATTTGACCGAAATGGGGACCCTAAATCGTCCTTCTTTGCGATAACAGACCCGAACTTCGTTATTTAAACTAAAGGGCGGGTTTAATGCCCGCTGCCAAATACGCCCGTTTTGACTTGGTAATCAACGGCAATGCCGTAATTCGGATCGTCTTGGGTGTCGACCATAAGCTGTCCTGCGCGGTTTAAAAGCCTATGGCAATCGCGGGTCAGGTGACGCAGCTTTAGCTCTTTTCCGGCCGCTTTATATTTGGCTGCAAGGTCTTCAATCGCTTGGAGCGCCGATTGATCGACAACCCGCGAGCGCATGAAATCCACAATAACTATATCTGGATCATCTTCAATGGTGAAGAGTTCAGCAAAGCCTGCCGTTGAGCCAAAGAAAAGCGGGCCTTCGATTTCATAAACTTTCGCGCCGGGCTCTCTGATTGAATCGCGCTCAATGATATGAATACGCCGCGCATTATTCCACGCATAGGCAAGGGCGGAGACAATAACGCCGACGACCACAGCAATGGCCAAGTCGTGCATGACCGTGACAACCGTGACAAGCACGATAACAAAAGCATCAAGGCGCGGAATTTTCGGCATAATCCTAAGGCTTTGCCATGCGAAAGTTCCGATCACCACCATGAACATTACCCCAACAAGGGCAGCGAGGGGGATTTGCTCTATGAGGGATGAGCCGACTAAAATAAAGGCGAGGAGGAAAAGCGCGGCGCTAATACCTGATAGCCGTGTTCGGCCGCCAGACTTCACATTAATCATGCTTTGGCCAATCATCGCACAGCCGCCCATACCGCCAAAGAAACCTGTAACGATATTGGCTGTACCTTGGGCGAGGCATTCCTTCGACGCACCGCCTTTTTGTCCTGTCATTTCTCCGACAAGGTTAAGGGTCAAAAGGCTCTCGATAAGACCAATGGCCGCAAGGATAACGGCGTAAGGCAATATGATTTCAAAGGTTTCAAAATTAAACGGCACCATCGGAATATGGAACGGCGGGAGGCTGCCTTTGATCCCGCCCGTAGCTTCAGTGAGTGAGCCGACAGTTGGCGTATCAATCCCCATAAAAATCACAAGCGCGGCAACGATACCGATACCCGCAAGCGGCGCGGGAATAGCTTTGGTGAGTTTTGGCGTCCCCCAAATAATCACCATAGTTAAAACTGTGAGGCCTAGCATTAAAATAAGCGGTAGTCCTGTCATATAATTAGCAGAAAATATGGACATAAACCCACCGTGAGAGCCGTCAGCGGCGCTGTGGGCTATATCTGCGCCGATATCGGCAGGGACTTCAAATTGTTTAAGTTGAGCAAGGAAGATAACAATCGCGAGGCCGTTAACAAAGCCAAGCATAACTGGATGGGGGACAAGGCGAATAAACTTACCAAGGCGGAAAACACCCGCCAAAATTTGTAAAAGTCCCATCAGGACAACGGTTGCGAAAAGATATTCAACCCCGTGCTGCGCAACCAAGGCGACCATGACCACGGCTAAGGCTCCTGTGGCCCCTGAAATCATACCGGGGCGCCCGCCCATAACGGCGGTGATAAGGCCAACGATAAAAGCCGCATAGAGCCCAACTAGCGGATGAACTCCTGCCACAAACGCAAAGGCCACCGCTTCGGGAACAAGGGCGAGAGCCACGGTGAGGCCGGATAAAACTTCCGTTTTGGCCTGCAAGGGCGTCAAAGCGACACCGCCGCGATTAGCATTATCAACCATTCCGACTTTACGGGCAAATTGTGTCAGCGATGCGCGCATGATATTTCCCTTTTTACCGCATATATACTCGCGCGTGGCTCTACGCCTATGCGAAAAATATGCAAGGAAAAATGGCGCTTAAGCCTTAGGCCTGATTTATAGGTTTATTTAAATGGCGTGATTATACGAGCCGCCGAAGGGCTTGCTCTATATCATCTTGCCGCATTAAGCTCTCGCCGATTAAAAAACCCTGCGCACCTTCATGGGTGAGGCGCTCAATATCTTCGCGGGTGAAAATCCCGCTCTCGGCAATAAGCACTATATCGTCCGGCATATCTGCCGCGAGTTTTGAGAAATTATCGAGACTTGTTTCAAATGTTCGCAGATCTCGGTTATTCACCCCCATGAGGGTGCCGCGTAGTTTAAGCCCGCGCTCAACTTCATTGGGCGTGTGGGTTTCAATAAGGGCGTCCATGCCAAGGGCTGCCGCGGCGTCAAATAAATCCTTCGCAAGCGAATCGTCTATCATCGCCATAATAATCAAAATACAATCCGCCCCAAGAGCGCGGCTTTCAATGATCTGCATGGGGTCGATCATGAAGTCTTTACGTAGTAGCGGCAAGGGGCAAGCTTCACGTATGGCTGTAAAAATATCATTACTGCCTTGAAACCCGGGGCCGTCGGTTAAGACGGATAGACAAGCTGCTCCGCCGCGCTCATAGCTATTAGCAATACCGACAGGATCAAAATTGGCGCGAATTAAGCCTTTAGACGGTGAGGCCTTTTTAATCTCGGCGATAATGGCATGACGGTTTTGCGCCGCCGTTTTAATGGCGGCTTCAAATCCGCGCGGTTTTGATTGACTGGCGGCTAAATCCAATAGATTAGTTTCCGAATAACGCGCTTTAAGGGCCGCAAGCTCACTGGCTTTATAGGCGGCAATCTTTTTCAGCACATCCGGCGCATCCATCAAACTAGCCATTCGTAACCTCAATAAGCTTATCCAGTGCCAATTTGGCCGCCCCGCTATCTATGCTCTGGGTGGCCATGATAATGCCGCTCTCTACGCTGGCTGATAGGCCTGCAATATATAGCGCTGCGCCGCTATTCAGGCGAACAATATCGCGGTAAGGTGATAGTGCGCCGCCGAGGAGAGCCTGTAACGCTTTTGCATTGACATCAGCTCTGCCGCCCCGCAGATCATCCATAGACGCCCGCGCGATGCCGTAATCTTCAGGGATGATTTCAAATTCACGCAGCTGCCCGTCTTTTAGCTCGGTGACAAAGCTCTGCCCTGTCGTGGTCAACTCGTCGAGGCCGTCTTCACCGTGAACAATCCACGCATGGGTACTGCCAAGATCGCGAAGGGTTTCAGCCATAGGCTGCCGCCAGCGATTATCACACACACCTAAGAGCTGCCGCTTGGTGTTTGCAGGATTAGAAAGTGGCCCTAAGAGATTGAAAAGCGTGCGAATTTTCATAGATTTCCGCGCGGGGCCAACAAAGCGCATGGCCGGGTGATGATTGGGCGCGAATAAGAAGCCTAATCCTGCCGTTTTTATACACTCCGCTGCTTTTTCGGGCGTAATATCCAAATTAACGCCGAGCTGCGAGAGGGTGTCGGCTGTACCCGTGAGGCTACTGGCGGCGCGGTTGCCATGTTTGGCTATTTTCGCGCCTGCGCCCGCGCAAACAATCATGCTCGCCGTTGAAATTGAGAGGGTGTGCAGCCCCGTTCCGCCTGTGCCGACAATATCGAGCACATCAAAACCTATAGGCACAGGCCGCATATGAGCGCGCATGACCCGGGTACCAGCCTTCACCTCCGCGGCGGTGACGCCGAGGGTTTCAAGCCCCATAAGCAAGGCTGCGATTTGCGCATCATTCGCGCCGCCGCCCAAAATAGAGGTGAGGGCGGCCTCGACTCTATCCTCGCTCGGGCGCTCACCCGCTGCGATTTGCTTTAAAATAGCGGCGTCAAAAGGGGGTGCATCGCCGCTCATAAACCAAACTTTGCCTCGGTTAAAAACCGCCGGATCATGTCATGACCATATTCTGAGGCGATCGATTCGGGATGAAACTGTACCCCGTGTATTGGGCGCGAGATGTGACGAAGCCCCATAATTTCACCGTCACCCGTCCACGCATTGGCAATCAGGCTATCGGGCAGGCTCGCCCGCTCAACCGCAAGACTGTGATAGCGCGTTGCGGTAAAGGGGTTTGGGAGTCCATGAAATACGCCGCTATTATTGTGATGAATATCCGATGTTTTGCCGTGCATAATCTCTTTGGCCGCAATGACCTTGCCGCCAAAAGCTTGCCCCATAGATTGCATTCCAAGGCAGACGCCAAAAATAGGTAGATCATTCGGGGCTTGCTTTAAGATATCAAGGCACATGCCTGCTTCATTAGGGGTTTTCGGGCCGGGCGATATCAGAACAGCCTTTGCGCCTAGCTTTAAGGCCTCTGCTGCGCTCATATCATCATTACGAATAACATGGGTTTTCGCGCCGATTTCTTGCGCGTAGTGAACAAGATTATAGGTAAAGCTGTCGTAATTATCGATGACCAGTAACATGACTAATTCCGATCAAATTTGGGGCTATGTTCTGCGGCGCGGAAAAGAGCAGCCGATTTATGTAGGGTTTCTTCAAATTCCATTTTCGCGTTTGAATCCATGACAATCCCCGCCCCTGCGCGAACGTGAAGCTTACCATCTTTGATAATCGCCGTGCGCAGAACAATAGCTGTATCCATATTCCCGTCCGCCGAGATATATCCAACGGCCCCGCCGTAAATACCCCGCCGTTCGGTCTCGAGCTCGTCAATGATTTCCATTGCCCGTACTTTGGGCGCGCCGGAGACTGTCCCTGCTGGAAAGCCGGCAAACAGCGCAGAGATTGCGTCAAGATCATCCCGAAGTTCTCCTTCGACATTCGAGACGATATGCATGACATGGCTATAACGCTCAATGATAAATTGTTCCGTGACCTTAACTGTGCCAGGCTTTGAAACGCGGCCCACATCATTGCGCCCCAAATCAAGTAGCATAAGGTGCTCCGCGCATTCTTTCTTATCGGCTAATAATTCGGCTTCCATCGCTATATCTGCTGCAGGTGTTGCGCCGCGCGGGCGCGTCCCCGCGATAGGCCGTATGGTCACGATGCCGTCCCGTAAACGCACGAGGATTTCTGGGCTAGACCCAACAATGACGTGATCGTCAAAATGTAGAAAATATAAAAAGGGCGAGGGGTTCATGCGCCGGAGTGAACGGTATAGCGCAAACTCACTGGCGGGCATATCCGCCTCAAGCCGCTGCCCGATCACCACTTGGAACACATCTCCGGCTTTGACATAGTCTTTGGCTTTATGAACGCGCGCTTTAAAACTCGCTTCATCTGTGCCGAGTACGGGCTTTATAATCAGCGGCTCCAAATCGGGAATATGAGAGCGCCCGGCAGGCAGGTTTAAGTCTTTGACAACATGGGCTATTCGCGCGCAGGCCGCGTCATAGGCTGCACTGGCATTGCCGCCTTTTTGTCCATCAACAGGGGTCGCAAAAATAATCTCTTGGGCAATTTGGTCAAATATGGCAATAATCGTCGGGCGCACCATAATTGCATCGGGCGTGCCAATAACATCGGGGTTGCCTTCGGGAAGATGTTCAACCTCGCGCACCATGTCATAGCCAAGATAACCAAATAACCCCGCCGCCATTGGGGGCATGCCATCTGGCAGATCAAAGCAACATTCCGCTTGGAGCGCGCGCAGACTGTCTAGCGGCTTTGTGTCAATGGAGGTAAAGTTTTTAGCTTTAATATTATCAGTACCACGCGCAATCTCGGCTTGGCCGTTTTTGGAACGCCAGACAATATCGGGAGAAAAGCCGAGGAAAGAATAGCGCCCGCGCTGCTCGCCGCCTTGAACGGACTCAAACAAAAACGCATAGGGCTTACCAAGGGCGAGTTTCAAATAGGCTGACACGGGTGTATCAATATCATTGATAGCCCGCTGATAGACAATTTGGCTTTGCCCAGCCTGATATAGCGGAGCAAACCCGCTGAGTGCAGGAAAAAAAGTGGGCGCCATAGGATACGCCCTAATTAGGCGCGTCTACGCCCAAAGCGCGTGCAATTTGGGCGGGGTATTCTGCAACAGGGTTTTCTTTAAATATGGCGGCGCTGTAAGCGGTTTGGATGTCAGAGCTTATGGCATTAAGTAATTGTTGCTCCACAACATCGGCAAATTGCCCTGCAAGTCCATCATTATTAGCAATAATATCTGTCAAAACCGCGACTTGCCGCGTAAGAGGCGCAGCTCCGGGCCCGCGTGAAACATCGCCGATAAGTCCGTCAAGCAGGCCAACAACCACTCTTGGACCCAATGACGGGTCTGGCTGGCCGCGAACAAGGGAGACATCTGTTATTGCAGCCCCTGCGCCGATCTCTTCTGCAATAGCGGAGAGCTGCTCACCGGTTTGTACGCGGCTCGCAATATCAAGCATTTTCTCTTGGAGCAGATCGTCAATCGCTTCTGTTTTCCAATTCGCAAGCGCATTATCGCGAATTGTGTCAAAGGGACGAAGGGTCGGTTCAATCGAATCATCAACGCGAACGGCCATCCAACCTTTTGTAGTCGTTTCAAACAAATCGCTGACGCGGCCAATATCGGCGGTAAAAATTTCACGTAAGATTTTGTCATCTGTGGCAATGCCCGGAATATTGCTTGTACCGTCAAGGCGTGTGCCATCTTGTAATGCGCCCCGGCGGTTGATAAATGTGACCGTAGAATAGGGGACTTCATATTGCTGTGAGATTTCTTCAATTGATAGGCCGTCTTGAATCGCATTTTCAATATCCGTTGTAATATCAAAAAGCTTTTCTTGTGCGATTTCAGTGAGTAATTCCTGCTCAATTTCCTCACGCATATCCTCAAGAACAGGAGTTGTAGCAGGATTAATAAAGCTTGTTTGCACAACCATCCAAACATCAAAATCATTTTTGACCACCGCGCTTTCATTGGCGCCAAGCTCAAATGCGGTCTCAGCGACAACCGGATCAACAACCGCATCTTTTAAAACGCTATCATATGTTAAAGGCGTATCAAGGCCGAGTCCGGAGGCTATCTCAGCGGGGTCAAGTCCAAGCTTGATTTGCTCAAGAACCTGATTGGCAATATTTTCACTTGAGGCATTAATCTGTATAACGGACCGCGTTTCTTGAGTGCCAAGTTCGCCCCGGTCAATGCGGTATTGAAAACCTGCTTGAACGTCGTCTTCATTAATCGTGATGTCAGCAGTCAAGTCGACAGGTTCAATACGGATATAAGTTAGTTTTCGGTATTCCGGTGCTGTAAAACGCGCTTGATTGGCATTAATATAATCTTTGAGGACGTCATCACTTGGGTCGGCGGGAGCGTCTACGGCGGCTTCAGAAAGCGTCAATACAGACGCTTTGCGTTGCTCTGTAACGAAACTATAAAAGTTTTCAGCCATTGTCGTTGGCACGTCAATTCCAGAAACAATAGCGGGCACTGTTTGCTGGCTGCGTAAATTTTGCAACATATCTTTTTCAAATTGATCTCGCGTAATGCGCATACGCTGTAGGACGCTGTTCAATTTGTCCTCGCTAAACTTATTCGTGAGTTCATCTGTGAAAGCAGGGATTTCACCGACAAGCTTTCGCGCCGTTCTGCGGTTGACACCAATACCGAGATCGGTTGCGTCAACGTCAATCGCTTTTTGAGTCACCATTTGCCCTAAAACTTGGTTGTGAATACCTGCTGCATATGCCTCTTGGTTTGTTAGGGCGCGCTCTGATTCTTGGGCTTGCGATTCAAGCTCTCGGCGAAAGGCGGTTTCAAATTCCAGAAGTGTAATTTGCTCGTCTCCAACGGCAGCAGCGGAATTTGTGCCGCTCGGTGTGAAGACATCACTTACCCCCCAAATGGCAAAGCCAATAACGAGAAGGCCAATAAGAAGTCCGACAAGCGTATTACGGATTTTAGACCCGATTGATTCTACCATGATAATGCCTTAAATTAAGTCTGGCTTACATAGCGCCGCAGCGTTAGGCTCGCAAGCATCAACGTTTAAATATTTCAGAAAAGACAGTTAAATGACAAATTCTTTCCTCGCCGCGAACTGGAAACTTCATGGTGATATGACTTGGGCGGATAAAATAACGCAATTTGACCAGATTATACCCGTGTCTAAGCGAGGCAATATTGATATTTGTATCTGTCCGCCTTTTCCCTTTATCGCGGCTCTAAGCGCTGCGGCGAAGGGCGTTAATATTTACACCGGCGCGCAGGCAAGTGATCCGCGCAGCAGCGGGGCTCATACGGGGCAAGTCAACGCCGCCATGGTGAAATCTGCCGGGGCTAGTTATGTGATTGCGGGTCATTCAGAGCGGCGCGCTATGGGGGAGTGCAATACTGATGTAAAATCTCAAGCTGAAGCTATTCTTACGGCGGGCCTAACGCCAATTCTTTGTGTTGGCGAAAGTTTAGAGACGCGCGAGGAGGGGGAGGCCGATAATTTTGTAAGCGAACAGCTTAAAGCCTGCTGGCCGGAACCTGATAAGGGCACCGAAGTCATCATTGCTTATGAGCCGATTTGGGCCATTGGAACTGGAAAAGTGCCGTCATCT
This sequence comes from uncultured Caulobacterales bacterium, assembly GCA_937928165.1. GTDB lineage: Bacteria > Pseudomonadota > Alphaproteobacteria > Caulobacterales > Maricaulaceae > CALFVT01. The sequence goes on along the minus strand of CALFVT010000004.1, from coordinate 198,406 downwards.
GGTGATATTGCGGCCATGCACAAAACGATCCGTGACATCACAGGGCCGAACCATAGAATTTTATACGGCGGCTCGGTTAAGCCGGCCAATGCGAAAGAGATACTCGCACTTAAGAATGTCAATGGTGCTTTAGTGGGCGGAGCCTCTCTTGATATGGAAAGTTTTGCAGCCATAGCCTCAGCTGCTCCATAACGGGTAAAGCGCGGTTTTATTTCATCTCTAGGGTGGACTTTTCTGAAATCATGCCAAAATAGGGGTGGCAAGCGGGCTGTGTTTACGTTAAACACCGCGCGAACCAAAAACAGAACTAAATATTATGTCTAACGTCCTGCTTATTATTCAGCTGATTATCAGCATTATTTTAACCGGCCTGATTCTGATTCAGCGCTCTGAAGGCGGCGCGCTTGGAATTGGCGGCGGGGGCGGCGGAGGCGGCGGTTTCATGAGCGGGCGATCGGCTGCGACATCAGTGACTCGCATGACAGCCATTCTCGGCGGCGTTTTTATTGTAAATTGCCTCGCTTTATCGATCGTCTTTAATATTGAAAATCGCGACAAATCATTAATTGATGAAAATGCTGCGGTTGAAGGCTTGACGATTGATACCGATTCAGGCGACACAACGCCCCCGTCGATTGACGTTTCCCCAGAGGCGATTGCGGCGGAAGAAACGGAAACTGCGGACGTAGAAACGCCTGTAGAGTTAACCGACGATCCCGCCGATGATGATACGTCTGGTGAAACCGAAGAAACGCCGGACGCTCCATAAGCTGTTAGTTTTACGGGCCGTTACGGCCTAGTAGCATGGGTCATTATGCCTAGATATATATTTATAACCGGCGGCGTTGTGTCGTCGCTTGGCAAAGGTTTGGCCTCTGCCGCGCTCGGGGCCTTACTTCAAGCCCGCGGCTATAAAGTGCGCCTGCGTAAGCTTGATCCCTATTTGAATGTCGACCCCGGAACCATGTCCCCTTATCAGCACGGCGAAGTCTACGTCACCGATGACGGCGCAGAGACCGATCTGGATTTGGGCCATTATGAACGCTTTACGGGGGTATCTGCGGCGCAAACCGATAATATTACCACGGGGCGTATCTACTCTGATATTATTAGCAAAGAACGGCGCGGGGATTATCTCGGCGCGACGGTTCAGGTCATTCCCCATGTTACCAATGAGATTAAAGATTTTGTCTTATCGGACGCAGGAGACGTGGATTTTGTACTGTGCGAAGTCGGCGGCACAGTTGGCGACATCGAAGGCCTGCCGTTTTTCGAGGCCTTACGGCAGCTCTCTCAAGAACTGCCTGTTCGCCAAACCTGTTTCATGCATGTAACGCTTTTGCCCTTTATTAATGCGGCGGGGGAGATGAAAACAAAACCAACGCAGCATAGTGTGAAAGAACTACGCTCTATTGGGATACAGCCTGACATTTTACTATGCCGCGCAGATCGGCCGATTGATGAAAGCGACCGTCAAAAAATTGGCCGGTTTTGTAACGTGCGCGAAAGCGCCGTGATTCAAGGCCTAGATGCGGCCTCTATATATGATGTGCCCCTTGCTTATCACGGGGAAGGCCTCGATACGCAAATTTTAGAGCATTTCGGCATTGATGATGCGCCCGAGGCGGATTTATCCCGTTGGCAAACAATATCAGAAACCCTCGCCAATCCGGACGGAGCTGTGAATATTGCGGTTATCGGCAAATATACGATTTTACCTGATGCCTATAAATCCATCACCGAAGCCCTAGTGCACGGCGGTATTGCCAACCGGGTAAAAGTGAATATTGAGTGGATGGAAGCGGAAGAATTTGAATCCATTGATACCTCCGGCTTGCCTGAACATATCCACGGCATATTAGTGCCCGGCGGATTTGGGGAGCGGGGCAGTGAAGGTAAAATCAAAGCCGCAAATTTTGCTCGCACTCATAATATTCCCTATTTCGGGATTTGTTTCGGGATGCAAATGGCTGTTGTCGAAGCGGCCCGTAACCTCGCAGGAATTAAAGACGCCAGTTCCACAGAATTTGGCGAAACGTCTGAAGCCGTCGTCGGACTTATGACCGAATGGATAAAAGGCAATGAAACTGTTGCTCGCAGCGAAGAGACGGATTTGGGCGGCACCATGCGTCTTGGGGCTTATCAAGCGGTGCTAAAAACAGGTAGCCGGGCGGCACAAGCTTACGGCAGGGCAGAAATCAACGAGCGTCACCGCCATCGTTATGAAGTCAATATTGCCTATAAAGACCGCCTTGAAGCAGCAGGGCTTATATTCTCTGGCATGTCGCCGGACGGCGTTCTGCCGGAAATTGTTGAATATGCAGATCATCCATGGTTTATCGGCGTGCAATATCATCCCGAATTAAAATCCCGCCCTTTTGAGCCGCATCCACTTTTCGCCGGATTCGTCAAAGCCGCCCTTACACAAAGCCGCTTGGTTTAAGGCAATCCAAGGCTTAATTTGAAAAACCTTGTATTGCTGAGTTAATTTTCATCTTTTCACAGCTAGGCGTAGTTTTTTCTAGCGTAAACAGTAAAGACCTGTTAACGCACGCTCGCAAAAGTGATGGAGACTCCTATGGAGATTCGTGAAGGACTGACCTTCGATGACGTGCTTTTGCAGCCCCGCGCGTCTGATATATTGCCCGCCGACGCTTCTTTAGTGACGCGGCTTACGCGCGGCATAAATATCAATGTGCCGCTGATTTCTGCGGCTATGGATACAGTCACAGAAGCGCGGCTCGCGATTGTTATGGCGCAAATGGGCGGGATCGGTGTTATTCACCGCAACCTCACTGTTGAAGAACAAGCCGATGAAGTCCGCAAAGTCAAACGCTTTGAATCGGGCATGGTGGTTAATCCCATTACGATCTCTCCAGATGCGACCCGGGCTGATTTACAGGCCATGGGCGAGTATCATAATATCTCCGGCATTCCGGTTGTCAAAGATGACGGCACCTTGATCGGGATTGTCACCAACCGCGATGTGCGGTTTTCCGAAGACCCGAATGCACTCGTCAAAGATTTGATGACCAAAGATGTGGTCACGGTCAAACCGGGCGTGTCCGAAGATGAGGCGAAGGCGCTTTTACATAAATTCCGAATTGAACGTCTTGTCGTTGTTGATGATGCGATGAAATGTATTGGCCTCATTACGGTTAAAGACATGCAAAAAGCGGAAAACTACCCCAATGCCTGTAAAGACGAAACGGGTAGCTTACGGGTGGCCGCGGCCTCGACTGTAGGTGAGCCAGGTTATACACGCGCTGTTGCTCTCATTGAGGCGGGCGTCGATGCGCTTGTGATAGATACGGCCCATGGTCATTCGATAAAAGTCATCGACCAAGTCAAGCGCCTGAAGGATAGCTATCCTGATACGCAAATCATTGCAGGAAACATTGCGACAGCCGAAGCGGCGGAAGCGCTTATTGAGGCGGGAGCAGACGCCCTTAAAGTCGGTATTGGCCCAGGCTCTATTTGTACCACGCGCATTGTGGCGGGTGTCGGTGTTCCACAGTTAACGGCTGTCATGGACGCCGTATCTGCGGCAAAATCGGCGAATGTACCTGTGATCGCGGACGGCGGGATTAAATATTCCGGCGATATGGCCAAAGCTTTGGCTGCCGGCGCGGAAAGCTGTATGGTTGGCTCTATGCTCGCAGGCGCTGAAGAAACGCCGGGTGAGGTTTTCCTTTATCAAGGACGTTCTTATAAATCCTACCGGGGCATGGGGTCAGTTTCGGCCATGGCGAGAGGCTCTGCGGATCGTTACTTCCAAAAAGAAGTTAATGACACCATGAAGCTTGTGCCTGAAGGCATTGAAGGCCGCGTCGCCTATAAAGGGCCAGCGGGGCCGATCTTGCATCAGCTTATCGGCGGCGTTCGCGCGGCTATGGGCTATACGGGTTCAAAGGATATCCCAAGCTTTCACGAAAATGCGCGTTTTGTTAAAATCACCAATGCGGGCCTACGCGAAAGCCATGTCCATGATGTTACCATCGCGCGGGAGTCGCCAAATTACTCCATGCCGCGTTAGAATATTGTTTTAAGTGTTTGTTATATATTATATTTTTACCTTTTGCGATGAAAGCTAATTATGCGTGCAGGCGGTAGATACCAAGCAGCCATTGAGGTGTTACAAGACGTTCTAGGGCAGAAAACACCCGTGAATGATGCTCTGCGGGATTGGGGCAAGGCGCACCGTTTTGCCGGAAGTAAAGACCGCGCTTTTATCGGTAATCTTGTCCATGATGCCTTGCGTAAAAAATCCTCTTTAGGGTGGCAGATGAATGATGATTCCCCGCGTTCCCTTGTGTTTGCGGTTCTGGCTTTTGAATATAAATTGCCCTTAGCCGATATTAAGACGGCTTTTAACGAAGATCACGGGCCAGGGGCTTTAACCGCGGCGGAGAAAACGCGCTATGAAAAGCCTATTGCGATTGATAATGCGCCGGAGTGGATACAGGCGGATGTGCCCGAATGGGTCTGGCCCGCCTTTGAAGGTAATTTTGATGAGGACGCTATCATTGAGGGACAGGCCTTAACGGCCTCTGCTCCGCTAGATTTACGGGTTAACCGCCTTAAAATGGATAGAGATAAAGCCTTAGAAATTTTAACCCCCCAAGCGGCGAAACCTGGTTTAATCTCGCCTTTTGCTATGCGTATCGCGCGTAGCGGGCCGCAAATGCGACTGCCGAATGTTCAAATTGAGCCGATTTACCAAGAGGGCGGCGTTGAAATCCAAGATGAAGGCTCGCAAGTTATTGCCGCACTGATTAATGCGCAGGCCGGTGATAAAATTCTTGATTTTTGCGCGGGCGGCGGCGGGAAATCCCTCGCTATGGCCAGTGATACCCATGACGCGGCCAAAATCACCGCCTTTGACATAGATAAGCGCCGCCTTGCGCCGCTTTATCAGCGTAAATTACGGGCCGGCGCGCAGAATATTGAAATTGTGCAGCCACCATTAGCGAATTTATCCAAACTTAAAGGCAGCTTTGACAAAGTCGTGCTTGATGCGCCTTGTACGGGGGTCGGCACATGGCGGCGTAAACCTGATGCCAAATGGCGCCTGTCAGAGAAAAGCCTTGATGTGCGCCTTGCGGAGCAAGAAATCGTATTAGACACAGGCTGCGAGTTTGTCCGTAATGGCGGGCTATTATTTTATATGACATGTTCCATGCTCGCCGAAGAGAATGAGGGGCAAGTCTACGCCTTTTTGGATCGTCATAAAGAATTTACGCTGCTATCGGCGGGGGAAGTCTGGGAAGAGCTTTTTGGCACAAGCGCGCCAAAGCCGTGGTCATCTGATGGCTGCTCTTTCATGCTCACGCCCGCTTCAACGCAGACGGATGGGTTCTTTTTTGCGGTGATGGAAAAATCTAGCGACGGTAAAGCGCCCGAAATAAAACCTGCCTATTCGCCGGAAAATACATAGTTTTGAGAGTGTAAGAGAGATTTATGAGCGATCCACAACATGAACGCCTTTTGATTATTGATTTTGGCTCTCAGGTCACAAAACTCATTGCGCGGCGAGTGCGCGAAAGCGGTGTTTACTGTGAAGTCCACCCCTATAACCGCGCGAATAAAGCGATGATTGATAGTTATAATCCGCAGGCAATTATCCTATCCGGCGGCCCCAATAGCGTCACAGGCATAGGTAGCCCCCGCGCCGACAATAGCGTGTTTACGCGGGGTATTCCCGTGCTTGGGATATGTTACGGACAGCAAACCATGTGCGCACAGCTTGGCGGGGCGGTTGAAACCTCAAATGATCGAGAGTTTGGCCGCGCAGACCTTTTAATTACGGCCGACAACCCGCTTTTTGATGGGCTCGCCGCGGTTGGACAGACAGAACGTGTCTGGATGTCCCACGGCGACCGCGTAAGCGCCATTCCAGACGGCTTTGATATCATAGCCACATCGGGAAATGCCCCCTTTGCAGCCACAGCAGATGTGTCGCGCGGATTTTACGGGGTGCAGTTTCATCCCGAAGTGGTTCACAGTATCAACGGCGCAAAAATGCTGCGTAATTTCACCCATAAAATTGCGGGCTTTAAAGGCGATTGGTCTATGGCCGCCTTTAAAGACGAAGCCATTGCCGCCATTCGCAAGCAAGTCGGGCAGGGACATGTGATCTGCGGCTTATCGGGTGGTGTGGATAGCTCCGTTGCGGCGGTGCTAATACACGAAGCTATTGGCGATCAATTGACCTGTGTTTATGTCGATACGGGCATGATGCGCAAAGGTGAGAGCGATCAAGTGGTGAGCCTGTTTCGGGAACATTATAAAATCAACCTTGTTCATGTAGACGCCGAGGATACCTTCCTCACGCAACTCGAAGGGGTGAGTGACCCAGAGCGTAAACGCAAAATTATCGGCGCAGCCTTTATTGATATTTTCGACGCCGAAGCCAAGAAGATTGAGAACGCAGAATTTCTCGCTCAAGGTACGCTTTACCCGGACGTGATTGAAAGCGTATCTTTCGACGGCGGGCCTAGCGTGACGATTAAATCTCACCATAATGTTGGCGGCCTACCTGAGAAAATGAATTTGAAATTGGTTGAACCGCTAAGAGAGCTGTTTAAGGACGAAGTCCGGGCATTGGGGCGCGAACTTGGCCTACATGAAGACTTCGTTCAGCGGCACCCTTTTCCGGGCCCGGGCCTTGCGATACGTTGTCCGGGGGCGGTGAGCAAAGAGCGCCTTGATATTCTACGCAATGCGGATGCAATTTACCTCGACCAAATTAAAAAACACGGACTTTACAATAAGATATGGCAAGCTTTTGCTGTGATTTTGCCCGTGCAGACTGTTGGCGTAATGGGGGATGAGCGGACTTATGAGAATGTCCTCGCCCTTCGGGCTGTGACCTCGACGGACGGTATGACGGCGGATTATTATCCTTATAGCCATGACTTCCTTGGGGAAACGGCAACACGGATTATCAATGAAGTGCGCGGCGTCAACCGCGTGGTCTATGACGTCACGTCTAAGCCGCCCGGAACTATTGAATGGGAATAAATTTTTAACCAAAAGAGCCAATTATGCCGCAGCCAAGCGGTCCGCTTGCGGGCGTGAAAATCATAGAGCTATCGGGCATTGGCCCCGGCCCATTTGCGGGACGGCTATTGGCGGATATGGGCGCAGAGCTTATCACCATTGACCGCAAAGGCGGCCTGCCGCCAATGATTGACGCGCGGGGTAAAAAGTCCGTTGTTCTGGATTTAGCAAACCCCAAAGCCGTAGAGGTGGTTTTAAAACTATCGGACAATGCAGATGTCTTCATTGAAGGCTTTCGTCCGGGCGTCGCGGAGCGCCTTGGGCTTGGCCCAGATATATGCTGCACACGTAATCCGCGCCTTGTTTATGGCCGCATGACAGGGTGGGGGCAGACGGGGCCTTATGCGAAAATGGCAGGGCATGATTTGAATTATTTATCCATTACGGGCGCATTGCATGCCATAGGCCCGCTTGCTGACGTGCCGCCGCCGCCGCTCAACTTTATAGGCGATTACGGCGGAGGTGCGATGTTCCTCGTTATGGGTGTTTTAGCGGCTTTGTTCAAAGCGGAGCGCACAGGCAAGGGGGATGTGGTTGATGCCGCGATTATTGACGGCGTGCAATCTATGATGGGGATTGTTCATAGCCTTGAAGCAATGGGGTTATGGACGGCGGAGCGACAAGCGAACCTACTTGACGGCGGTATGGCTTATTACCGTTGTTATAAAACCTCTGATGAACGCTTTATGGCCGTAGCTTGTATAGAGCCAAAGTTTTTTGCTGTGATGTTAGAGCTGTTAGATATTGATGCAAGGGAGTTTGGCGGGCAAAATAATGCAGCTGCGCGGCAATCGCAGCATAAGATGTTAGAAGCAATTTTTGCATCTCGAAGTCAGAAGGAATGGCAAGAAGTTTTTGATGGGCATGATGCCTGCGTCACCCCTGTACTTGATTATCAAGAGGCGTTATCGCACCCGCAAAACATAGCCCGTAGCTCTCATGTGAAAAACGGCCCATTCCAGCAACCCGCTGCGGCCCCGAGATTTGGCCGTAATGCCCATAGCGTTGACTGGTCTGTAGCAGAGCAGGGCGCGCATACAAGCGAGGTGTTGAGTGGTCTTGGGTTAAGCAAAAGTGATATGGCAGATCTTTTAAACTAAGGCGGCGTTGAAAGCCCAAACTTATTATGGTTAAGCCCTTAAAGGTTTATTCACGCTTCGTATAGTGCCTGTAGGTGATTGAAAACAAAAGAAAAAAGTGCAGCTTAAATACAAATTTAAGCCTTTAGCACGAAGTAAAATAGCACATAAAAACAACAACTTAATGCAGCTTTAATAAGGAGAGTTAATCTACGTGAAGCCACATTGAGTTTAAGACTTAATTAACTCTAAATAGCGGCGAGTCACCTTGGTTATGGCCTCCATAACAGGCCCTTAATAGCTATAATATAATCAAGTTTAACTGTATTTTTCATTATCAAAATACAGGCTTGTTAATCTTTGAGGGCTCTTTTTAAGCTTTATCGGCCTTAAGTCTTAACACCACGAATTGCCACTTTAACTCTGTTTAAACCTCATTCTGCTACTGTCTAATTAAGCGGCAAAATAGATCGCAATTAATGATGTGAATGGTAAAAATGGGCGTAACTATTAACATAGTCCGCACATGTCTGACGTTGGTAACGGCAGTAATAAGTGTATGTTTCATAGGGGTTGCTCCCGCTATGGCTGACGCTGTGCATGTTGAAATAGAAGAAGGGGATACATCCTTCATAATCGACGCAGACAACGGTAAAATTTGGTGGATAAAAGAGAGTTGCCGGGCCGAAATCCCGTGGACTCGCAATAAGAAAAAGCCAAAAAAACCAATAAATATTATATCTTCTGACAAATTTATCAAAAATGTTCAGATTGGCTCACATCGTTTTAGACTGGAACAACAGTTCCGTTTTGACATGGTGAGCCCTACTCCGGTGTTGCAGGTATTTAACTCTGTGCGCGGTGGTTGGTCTGAGACCCCTATTCGTATCAATGATACCTGTAGTGATGATCTCGCCTGTCGCCAGCGCGTGGAGTTACCTCTGTGCGTGGATTAAAAAAACTCAACAAGAACAATGGACTGAGCGTTATACTCAAAGTGGTTTTAACCGCTTTGATCTGGTGTTTTGCTATGCTGGGTTTCACACCCTCAGTTTGGGCCGAGGCATCACCAGACGCTGTAACAACAACCGTAAGGGCTGCAAAGGGCACTGAAAACAAGGCCGATAAGGCCGCAGAAACCCCCACGCCGCCTACAGAACCGTCCAATACACATAGCAATGAAAAGCCCGAGCCCAAGCCTGAAACTACGCCCGAAGCTAAACTGGAGAACAAAACCAAGCGTCAAGATGAGACTGAGAAAGACACTAAAAAAGATGATAAGCCTGAGAAAATAGTAAATGTTATTTTGGATACGGTGATTGAAGACAGTATTTCCGTCACCCTAGACGGCAAAGCCCTGCCAAGCGGGATTGTTCACCGCTCCACGGAGAATGGGCTTTACTTCGACCCCATGCCATTTTTTGAGGCCTATGAGAATAAGATTGAGTATAAGGCTGATGTTGGTCTTTTCACGTTACGACGAAGTCAAGATAATGCGGAGCTTATTATCCGCACCAAAGACGGCCTTGTGGTGGCTAATGGTAAACCTGTCGGAAAACTCCCACATTTTGGGCAAATCTCGGATGATCGTATTTTGCTAACAGCTAATGCTATTGCCTTTTTAACGGGGACAAGCACAAAATATGATAAAAAGAGCCGTACCTTTGAGTTTAAACTCGACCCGCGCCTTAAAATCGCCACGGGCTTTGACATATTTGTCGAAGATGTGCCGCTTCAAAACCTTAGCCCCGAACCGCGCTCTGTAGGCTCTGTTCTTATTTTACCGCTTCTGCCCATTGCCGAAGCTTTGGGGCATGACGTGACAGTTATCGACGGCGGAACAAGCGTACGGATTAAGCGGGTCCAAGATAGTGCGGAGCTAAGCCTTAACCTCGATACAGGCCTTGTTAGCCTTCGCGAGCGTCCTTATGGCCTAGTTAAGGATGTGGCTTTGATTGACCGCACAAATTTGCTGCTGCCGACCAATGCGATTGAGGCTTTAACGGGTACCCATGTTGATGTTGCGACCGGGTCGAACCGAATTGACATTTTACTGGATGATGCCCTACGCGGAGGTGCCGTTCCCGACCAAGCGGTAGATCAGCTTTTAAAAGATACCCCGTTTACTCCGGAAACCTTGTCATTTGAGTTGTCACCCGACCGGGTGAACCGAGTGAACTTCACCTTTCATAAAGGACGCTTTAACGGACGGGTTAGATATGAAGTCCAAGACTTGCCGACCCGGGCAGCGGAACTTGAACCGAGTTGGCTGTCACTGGATTACCGTCATACGAGCGGAATTTACGGTTCGGTTGGGGATTACTCCGGTGACCTGAGAGAATTTGACGGAATTAACATACGCCGCATCCGCGGTGTTTCTGCCGTTAAGGAGACAGCAAAAGGCAACCGCTGGGCTTTGGCCCTTGGGACGCCCGAAGATGGCCGCCGCCAGATTAGCAATAATCAAACACGGTCACGCTTTTCGGGGCTAGCCGGCGGCATTCGCTTTGCCAGCAAAGATGGCTGGGAGGCCGGTTTATCACTCCATCATGATAGCTTAAATGATGATCAACGGGCGATCCTAAGCGCAATCAGCGGCTCCCTTGGCCGCAATGGCAGTAAAAAATTACAATGGAGCGCACGAGGGGATGTCGGCCTATTTAACGGCGCGCAGCGTCAACGCAGCTTTGATGCGCGAGCCTCTGTGTCTGGGCGTTATGAATTTAACAAGGCAATATCCCTTGACCTTAGCACAGATTATCAAGGGGTAGAGTTTCAGCGCAATACATTACAGCGCAGAGAGCAAACTCGCGAGAATGCAGAGCTTGACGGCATTGATATAAGCGAGGTCGTCGAAAACCCCGTCGAAGATAATCAGATTGAAGGCCAAGACATTTTCACGCAGCGTGCCGGAATTAATATCACCCCAAGCTTTAATAATAAAATCATTGGCGATCCATCTTTATCCCTGCGTTATTCACGAACAGATAATGGCCTGACATCAGGGCAGCAGACAGGTTCGGTAGTTGAAACAAAAAGCCTCTCCCTAGGAACTTCTCTTGCCAATACCGGGGTGAATATCGGCGGGAGCGTAACGGATAACCGCGTTAGCTTTAAAGATGACCGTGAGAATCTCTCCACGCGGCAATATAGCCTTTTAGCGAGTAAATCCTTTGAATGGGTGGATATAAGGGGGCAATATTTACGGGCGCAGCAATCCGGCAATACGCCGGATACAGAGCAATTCGTAGTGACGGCCAATTTTAATGTTGACCGAAATTTTAATCTTGCTCTACCTAAAGACGGACGTGTTACAGTCTCCCCATCTATCAGCGCAGGTCAATTTAACGGTGCAAACCGCGTTAGAGGCGGGCTTGTTGCTAATCTTGATACCGGGCATTTATTCGGCGCAAAAAATTCAGTCAATGCGTCTTTTGGTGTCTTGCAGTCGATTAATAATTTTAGCGGCGGGCAAACGAATAAGTTCCTAACGGTCTCGGCGGCGCGGCAAATCAACTTTGGCAAAAGCCTTAGCCTTGGTTTAGCATATAGAAATAATCTTCAAGGAAATCAAAGGGTTGGACTAGAACTCCGAGGTGGATATAGGTTTAATGCCCCGCGTAAATACACAAAGACTCAAGACGGGCGCGGGGTTCTTAAAGGGCAAGCTTTCCTTGATAAAAACTTTGACGGCATTCGCCAGCCCGACGAGCCTGGTGCCGGCGGCGTTATCCTGCGCATTCAAAGGTTGGGGATCGCCCTGCGTAGTGACGGACAAGGCTATTACACCATACAAAACATCAAAGAAGGCCTGCATACGGTAACGGTGGATAGCCGCAGCCTGCCGCTTGGGTTTGGATTGACCGACGAAGACGAGTTTAAAGCAACCATAAGAGACGGCCATATTTCTACATTGGATATTCCGATTGTGCAGCGCGGGCAACTCCGCGGCTTTACCTTTATTGATAGCAATGAAGACGGTGAATATACCAAAGGCGAAAAACGTATTGAAGGGGTTAGGTTATCTTTGATCAATAAAGAGCAGGCGATTGATACTTCCGCTGTGTCAACATCTTTTGGTCAATTTGCTTTTGATGATCTGCGCCCTGACAAATATGAAATCAAAGTATCAGACAAAGGCGGGCGGAACTATGAAGGCGGAACGAGCCTAATCGTTACACTTGATGTCAATAAGGCCTTTGACCTTAAAAAGATACAAGTGCCGCTTAAGCCGAAATCTCAAGACATATCCTTTGACGCACAGACAGACGCGAAGGGGCCCGAAAGATTAGGCCGCAGTGCGCCGCCCAAGCCGCCGCCTATTACACAAGTTACCACGTCTGCAACGCCGTAAGGCAAGCAGGCATCATCAACTGGGACGGCTTCAGCTGTCCCATTTTTTTTTTCGCTTTTTATGGGGTAAGTCAGGGCGTCATTCTATAAATAAATGGTCACTAATTACATATTTATGAGGAGGTTCAAGGTTTTGACTTAGTTGTAAAATGTAAAATACGCTTTACAATTCGCTCTGATATGATATGTAAAGCCTACTTAACATTATGGAGGCAGCTGTGTTTAAGAAAACAACCCGCGATTTGCGAAGATATTACCTAGAATTAGGCGGCTCAATGCTGGCTTATATGGCCGCGCTTATATATGTGGTTGCGACTCGGCAAGTCGATGCTGAAGGCAAGGACGTGCATCGTTTTATTGAGGTGCTTCCCATTATACCTTTAACACTGGCATTTTGGGCGATTATACGCCAGTTCCGCCGGTGTGATGAATATTATCAACATATTCATGCGGAGGCTTTTGCCCTTGGAGCGATGGTTTGGGGGTTAATTATCATGATGTGGGCTTTTGCAGAAAACGCAGGAGCACCGCCGTTACAGATCATGTTTATAGCGCCGGGACTTATTGCTGCTTGGGGGCTATGCCTGCCGATTATTATTCGGCGCTACAAATGAAGAATACACTAAAACTCATCCGTAAAGCACAAGGTCTGTCACAACAAGACCTCGCAGAACGGCTAGGCGTCTCACGGCAATCGATTATCTCAATCGAGCGGGAGCGTTATGATCCGAGTTTGGAACTCGCTTTAAAAATAGCCAGAACATTTGGCACAGCTGTCGAGGAGATTTTCTTCCTCGAAGGATAAAATTCACTAAGGACAAATAGATGAAACAATATATCATAACAGCCCTTGCGGGGTTGATGGTTTCTTGCGGCCAAAATTCCGTGAAACCACAAACATCATTACCTGAAAATATGGCAAATGAAACTATTGTGGAGCCCTCTTCTCATGGTATCATCTCAGTTAACCGCCGCGGAAATCCAAATGGGCGAACGGTTATCTTAATCCCCGGATTGGCTTCAAGTGCAGATGTTTGGGATGATACGGTTACAGTCTTGAATAACTTTGATCTTCGTATTGTTCAAGTCTCAGGTTTTGCGGGGGTAGAGGCTTTTCAACCTGATGGCCATTATACGGACGCAATGGCGGCTTCTATTAATGAGCACCTGAATCAATATCCAGGCCGAGACGCCGCTGTCATAGGACATTCAATGGGCGGTTTTGTTGCGATTAAAGCAGCACTTGTGAATAACACGGATATCGATGAACTTATTATTGTCGATAGTTTGCCGTTTCTCGCCGAAATGTTTATGCCCGGTTCCACCCCAGAGCAAGCCGCGCAAACAGCCCCCATAATGGCGGCTCAAATGGCTGCTATGCCGCGCGCAGTGTTTGACAATCAACAAGCCGCAGGCTTGGGACGGCTTGTTAAAACGCGGGCCTTTATTCAAACCCTCGAAGCGTGGGGGAAAACATCAGACCAATCAACGGTTGCTGCTGTGATGGGGGAGCTGCTCGCGGCGGACTTACGAGCGGATTTATCAAATCTGAAAGCAGCGGTTACAGTGCTTGCAGCCTATGATGAAGCTATGGGGGTGCCGCTACTAAGTTTAGAGGCTTTGTATAAAGCCCAATTTGAGGCCGTACCCGTGCACAAAATCCATATGGTTGAGGACAGTTTTCATTTTATCATGATCGACCAAAGGGATAAGTTCTTATCTATCATTAAACAGGCTTTGACGGATTAAATGAGATCTTAATTGGCTAAGGCTCTCTAAAAAAATCAAGCGTCACGGTGGCGTCGAGGGAGCCGAGGCCCATAGAGAGATCGTAATCCGGCATGGTATATTCAAGGTCAAGGCGGATGAGCTGCTGATTAATACTGCCGGTACGGGTGCGAATGCCCGCAAAACGGCGAAACTCTGCGATTTCGACTTGGGAGCTGGTGAGGTCTTCAAGGGTGTTGACTGTGCTGCTGAACGTTGAACCGCCTCTATTACTTCTTGTTCCGAAATCAAAGCCGTCATCATTGCCGCGCCGTGTAACATCTACATCAACGGCAATATCGTCTAGGCTAAGAGTTTGAGCGAAATCACCTGTGACATTATCAATTTCGGCTTGGGCACGCACAGAAAACCGTGTGTTTCGTGATGATATAAATATGCTGTGGGAATAACTGCGGGCGGTGCTATCAAGGCTTATATCTGTATCCGTCGAGAGGGTAAAGCGGGTGAGGCTATCGCCCGCATCAAGGAATCCGTCACCGTCATCAAAGGTTGAAATTTCTGCATTGCCATTGGCTGCTTGTAAAATGCCAAGGCGGAAGCTTTGGTTTGGGTCAGGACGAAAATTGACGGCTCTTTGGGTTGTGCCTGTTTGGTTCGTTTCACCGGCGCGGGTGAAAAATGATATCATTTGCGCGCCAAACGGAATGCAGCAGGAATTTGTTGAAAACCGAAAATTATCATAAACATCAAAATTCTGCCCGTCATGCACCACAACGCAGCCAAAGTTTTGGCAAAAGAAATCCGTATCTAAAAAGCTTGTTTGTGCCGCCGCTTCGAATGAGAGGCCTACAAAAAATAGAGCAAGCCCAGCCCGAAGGCTGCGCTTATTGATGGGGGGTATCGGGTAATCTTGCGCCAAACCGTCCTTATTTGGCCGTAAAGATCACGCTTTTGGCCGGAACATCCGTTGTTTTAAACTTATTCTGCGGAGCAAAAGAGTTTTTTAAATCAAAATCAACTTTATAGGTTTCCCCAGAGACGATCTTTGTCGAATTTGACAAATTCACATCGACTGTGCGGTTTTGATCGTTTAAAATTACCGTATTAAACGGCACTTTATCAACTGTTTCGCCAGATTGAGATTTGATAATGGCATTGCCTTTAATACGGGCATGGGCATCACCATCATTTTCAATCTTCATTTTTACGATATTTTGCTCGGCATTAGACACCACTTGCGTTTGAATAACGGGCAGGCTTTTTGAGGGCAGGGTCGTTAGGTAAAAAAGTGATGCGAGTTGATATTTATTCCAAACACCGGACGCATCCCCGCGGTCATCAGGCAGGCGGGTTGTCGCGAGTAAGGCAAAGCGATGATCGCCATTATCTTTAATTTTAAACGGCGCGGTAATTTCAACCGTCACCTCCTGTTTTGTTTCTGGCTTTAAGGTAACAACCGCCGGGCTAAACCGGACCCAATCAGCGGCAGAGCGGCGCGTCTCACCGGGCGGTGAGAGGATAAGCTGTCCGTTATCATCTAAGGTCCAATCCGCAAGGCTTATGGTCATGCTGATTGTTTTTTCCTTATGAACATTCCCGATTGTAATAGTTTGGCGGTTATTTTCGCCAGGTTTAATGGTCATCTCTACGGTCGCGGGCTGAACCCCAACGCCGAAAGCATGAGACGGCGCGCTTAATAACGTTGATGCCATTAAAACGCTAAGACTAAGTTTTAAGGCGGATGATTTAAGATTAGAAAAGGGAGTCACAAGCACCTCTGTCGTTAATGAACATTTTCACGCACATGTAACCAAAGAAGCGTTGCATTTAAGTTAATGACGTTTCAAGTTAAATTCTCGCCTATTTTCATTCACATCTATTAATGTTCGCTAGAGACAGGCTTTCGCCATAAAAAAACCGCCAAAGCCTAAGCTCTGGCGGCCTTTAAAAATCAAACTGAGTTTAACCTATGGTACGAAAATCGTATAGGTTACGTCAGACGAGATTGTACCAACGCCTGTTGACAGGTCGAAACCTTGCTCACCAGCTGTTGAAAGGTCTGTGTCGAGGTTATACTCAACGTCAAACCGTACAGATTGCTCCACAAGCGTACCGCGCTCAGCCGCTGTGCGCTGTCCGCCAACAAAAACAGTTGTTGGCGCGGTAGGGTCTTCAGACATGGCGTCAAGAGATGCTAATGTGGCTACGCCTGATGCGCCGCCCGTTGGGTCTTGGGCAACAAGTGCGCCGCCGGCGTCTTGACCAAAGCGAAGTGAGCCATTATCGGAGCCGTCATCATTAGTTGTAATGCTCATGGCCCATGTGATATTGCTTGTATCAAGGGCAACAGCTGTTCCGCTTGCGTCAACACCTGTAAGCCCACCTGTGACGTTAGCCGCCGTGCGTGAAGCACGGATTTCAAAATCAGTGTTAGAGGCGACAAAGAAAGATGAAGCGTGGCTTGTATTACCAACAGCGTCAACATCTGTGTTTTCGTCGATTGTGAAGGCTGAAAGTGAATCGCCGACATCCAGAAGACCAGAAACAGTTCCGCCGTCTGTCAGGTCACCGCCTGCGCCGACTTGACCTGTAACAGGGTCAAAAGAATCGATAGATACACCGTTTCCGTCTGCACCGATTGGGGTTAAAGACCCTGTAAGAACAGTGGTCACATCGCCCGCGATTAAATCTGTTCCGCCAGCAGCGCCAAGGCCGACAACAAAATCAGAAACGATTGGAGATTGAGTCCCAGATGCGTCATCAAATCCATCAGCACCCCAAACAACAACTACGCCCAGAACTTGGAAGAACGGACGGTCTATAACAGAGGCATAAGCAGTCGACGCCATCATGGCGGTCAACGCAGTGCCTGCAATAGCAAATTTACGTAAAGACATATTTTTTTCCCATTTTCAAGTTTGCCGGATTTCCGGCTTAATAAGCTTTTACGCGATGTGTATTGAAAGGCGGTTTAGAGACGGCGTTAACAAAATCTAAATTTTGCCTAATTTGTCTTAAAAACACCCAAATTTGGTCATCTCTGCGTCTCCATGGGGGATTATGTTAAGCTATCAACAGAGAATCAAAACGAGAAAGCGGGATAATGAAAAAGGCGAGATTAGGGATATTTTTAGCAGGGATCTTTGTTATTATCACGGCGATATTTGGTTATAAAATCAATATAAACCATCAACCAGAACAAATTGCTGAGGTGAATGCAGAGATTGTTATTAACAATATATCGCCGCCAAAAGATAAAAACCTCAAGGCTATTGCGGCGATAAAACCCCAAGCCCCAAAGTCTAAGCCAAGCATTTTGAAATATAGAAATCACTATATTGACCCTGCGGCCTTAAAACCGGCGGCTTGCCTGCGCTTCTCTCATAATCTCGACCCGGCCAAACAGCCGCAATATGCTGACTATATTAAAGTCAGCCCCAATATTTCACTCGCGGTTAAAGCCGATAAAAGAGCTCTTTGCCTCTCAGGGTTTGATTTTGGACAAGACTATGAAGTTAGTCTTAAAGCCGGATTGCCGGGTAAAGACGTAGAGCCGCTGGCAAATGATGAAAGTATAGCCGTAAGCTTTGGCGCACGGCCACCCTATGTTGGTTTTGCGGGAAACGGCATTATATTGCCGCGCAAAGATGCACAGGGACTCACTTTTGAAACCGTCAATGTAAACACATTGAAAGTTGATATTTATAAGGTCAATGACCGTATGCTGGCTCGCCGTGAACCTACGGAAGGACTATTAACGGCAGAAGGCGAGTATAGCTGGGAGTATCAAAACGCCGCGAGCCGTGTTCGGTCCGAAGTTTGGACGGGTGATGTCGATATCAAATCTGCCCCCAACCAACGTGTAACAACAACGCTGAATATCGAGGCGGCGGTAGGTGCTTTAGAGGACGGCGCTTATGTTGTGAGCATTGCTCGGCATACCGACGGCAAAACGAATGTGCGCCCGGCACGGGCTTGGCGCTGGATTATTGTCACAGACCTTGCCCTGACAAATTATCAAGGGGGGCATGGCCTCACGGTTTTCGCGCGCAGCCTCAAGACGGCTAAGCGCCAAGCTGGAACTGAAATTCACCTTATCGCGAATAATAATGCCATTTTAGGGAAAGCGGTTTCGGATGAGAGCGGCAAGGTCAGTTTCCCACCGCCACTTCTTGCGGGCACAGGCGCAGACAAACCGCGTATGTTACTCGCTTATGGCCCGAAAGGTGATTTTGCGATGATTGATTTACATCGCTCGCCTTTGGACCTTAGTGACTATAACATTACAGGCCGGCAAAAACTATCGCCTATTGATGGCTATGGTTTTGCGGATAGAGGAATTTACCGTCCTGGCGAAACCTCCCACCTAACCTTTATGCTAAGAAGTGCCAATATTCATGCGGCAGAGGGGCGGCCGTCGACCCTCAGCATAACGCGCCCGGATAACATTGCGGCCTATAAAACTCGCATAAAGCCAAGTGATTATAAAGTAGGTACGTTTTACACAGCCTATGATATTCCAAGTGAAGCGCCGCGCGGAACATGGCAGGCATCGCTCTTGCTTGATGGTCAAGACGAGGCTGTAACGATAGATTTTGATGTGCAGGATTTTGTACCGCAAAAACTACGGGTAGGACTTCGTGCGGATAAAGAGATTTATAATGGCCGTGAGGAACTGCGTATTGCCCTGCAATCTGATTTTCTTTACGGCGCTCCTGCTGCAGGATTGCTCGCGGATGGAGAGGCGCGGCTTGAAATTGACCCAAACCCCTTTCCCGCCTTTAAGGGGTATAGCTTTGCGCCGCATGACCCTGATTTTACGGGAAGCCTGCATTATTTAAACGGCGGAGCCACAGATGAAACCGGCGCGATTGATCTTGTGCTTGAGGCTCTTGCAGATATAACGCAAAGCAATTTCCCGCTTCGGTTAGAGATTACAGGCGGCGCGGCGGAACCTTCGGGGCGTTATGTGCGCGATAGTTTGTTCATTCCCGCGCGCGCTCAAAAATATTATGCCGGCATAAAGTCTAACTATAACACGCACCGTATTCCTCGCCAAGAGCCCGCGCAGTTTGAAATTGTTCTCGTTGATAAAGCCGGCTTGCAAACTGGTGGCGAGCTAGAATGGACACTCATGGAGCAAGACTGGGATTACCAATGGTATAAAGAAAATGGACGGTGGCGCTATCGCCGTGATTTACGCGAGCAGCCTCTTGATAACGGTGTCTTGTCGCTGGAGGGTAACGGGCCTGCAATTTGGGAGAGGGCTTTACCGCGAGGGGATTACCGCCTTGCTTTAAAAGATGAAGATCGCGAGATAAATAGCTATGAATTTGCTGTCGGATGGGGGCAGAAAAACAAATCCGACAAACCTGATGCTCTGCAACTTACCGCGCCGAATGACGGTATAAAACCCGGCGCACGCTTTACCCTGTCTGTAACATCGCCTTATGACGGGGAGGCCGATCTTATCCTCACCAATGGAGAGGTGTTTATATCACGGCCCATTCAGCTCTCTGAAGGACAGTCAGAAATTGATCTGACTTATGATGCCTCATGGGGCGTAGGCATTTATGCCCTGATAAGCCTATACACCCCACGTGATGCTGAGACTTTACCTATACCGCGCCGCGCAGTGGGGACAGCTTATCTTCGCCGCGATACTGCACCAACAACCCTGCAGCTTTCGTTCAAAAATGAGGCTAAAATTAAGCCAAGGCAGCGCTTTAATGTTGTAATTAATGCGCTTCAAAATGGACGGGTACCCAAAGGCCCTGTTTGGGTCAATCTGGCCGCTGTTGATGAAGGGATATTGCAAATCACGAAATATAAAAGCCCGGCTGCAGAGACATTTTTTCATGCAAAGACGGCACTAATGACCTCTATATATGATGACTATGGCCGTATCTTAAACCCTAACCTCGGCACGGCGGTTATTGCTCGCTCCGGCGGTGACGGTATTGGCGGTGAAGGCTTGACAGTTATTCCGCAAAAAACCATAGCGCTATTTAAAGGCTATGTTAAAATGGAAAATGGCAGTGCCGTTATTCCGCTCGATATTCCAGATTATAACGGAGAGCTTCGCCTTATGGCGAGCGCATGGTCAGAAACAGCCGTTGGGAGTGCCTCTATGGCTTTGACCCTGCGCGATCCCGTCCCCGTAGAGCTTGCTTTGCCGCGATTTCTCGCGCCGGGGGACCGTATCGATGCGGTCGTTTCAGCGAATAATCTTAACGGCGCAGAAGGAGCTTACGGCTTTAAAGTCAACAGTGCTGACGGCTTAGCCTTAGAGTCTCAAAACCTAAGCTTTGACTTGCCGCGCAATATACGCAGCGATCAATCCCTTAGCCTTGAAGCAAAATCTTTAGGAGTTGCCGATATAAATTATGAGTTTTCTGGCCCCGGGGGATATAATATATCCGGCAGCGCCGAGCTTCAAACCCGCTCACCTTTTTTGCCAATATCTCAGGCGGAACAGTGGGTCATTACCCCAGGTGAGAGCTTAACCCTGCCACCTGAGTTTGTCGTAGGCCTTATTCCCGGAAGTATTGACGTGACTTTATCCGTTACTAATGGGCGGTTAATTGATCCATCACCTTATATTGCGGCTCTGCGGCGTTATCCTTATGGCTGTACGGAACAAACTGTATCGGCTGCCTTGCCCTTATTATATGCGCGTGATTTTGGGGCAGACATTCAACCAAGCCTGCGTAATTATGACCGAAAAATGCAAAATGCGATTAATAAACTCGCATTAAGACAAAGCGAAAACGGGAGTTTTGGCTTATGGCGGGAAGGGGATGGTTTAGCCTCTCTCTGGCTTGGGGTTTATGCGTCGGACTTTATTCTACGGGCCGATGACGCCGGATATGATGTGGACGCGGATGTGTTAAAGCGCACACGCTTGGCTCTTAAAGTTTTAAATCAATTAGAATCTAGCCAAAAACTCGATTATCGCGCAAATGTTAATCATTATAATGCGCAGTCGAATTTGCAAATGCGTAAAGTCGATGCCGCAAGCTATGCAGGATATGTCATGGCCCGTGATGGACAGGGGCGTTTAGGGCAAGCCCGCTACATATTTGATAGTTTTAAATCCCGTATCAAATCACCTCTAAGCTTTGGGTTCCTGTCAGAAACTTTTACGCTCTTGGGAGATGATGAGCGGGCGCAGGCGGCTTATGAGCTCGCTATCAAAACCTTGGGCTATGTCGACGAAAATAATTATTACCAAACGCCGCTCCGTGATTTAGCCGCTATCATTGGTGTGATATCAAATGAGAGCCGCCGCGATGACCTCGAAGCCCGCTTGGTGAATGACATCGAAATGCCAAACCGCCTGCGGACACAAGAACTTGGGCAAATCATATTAGCCTTACGGGCGCAATCAGGGGGTGATAGGGGTATAAAATATAGAGCGTCGGGGGCGGTCTTTAGTGAGCAAAAAGCAGACGGTGTTTTATCCCATGCCAGCGCCTATATCTTGGGCCGCGATATTGCAAATGGTGTGACCATAAGTAACCAAGGCGAAGACCGCATCGTTATTAGAGCCTTAGCCAGCGGCGCGCCGGCCTCGGTACCGCCCCCTGTCAATGAGGGCTTAACGCTTACAAAATCCTTGCACGACCTTAAAGGTGAAGAGATGGCCACAGAAGGCGTACGGCGAGGCGAGCGTTATGTGGTTAAACTTAACTTTGCGTCCAAACAAAACCGAAGCCGCACCATTGTGCTTGCGGACATGCTTCCCGCTGGGTTTGAAATTGAGCAAATCTTAGAGCCTGCGGATGGTAAGCAAGATAATGCTGCGGACGGCGCTTTCTCTTGGGCGGGAGAGATCAGCGCTTTTGACATGAGCGAAGCCAGAGATGACCGATTTATTGCCTCTGGTGATACCCAACGCAAGGATAGCTATACCGCTGCCTATATTGTGCGCGCCGTTAGCAATGGCAGCTTTACTTTCCCCGGCGCGGTTGTTGAGGATATGTACCGCCCCGGGGAGCGAGCCATTTCCGAAACTAAGTCGCTCGTAATTTCCAGCGGCGGCACATTATAATCCGATGAGCTATCGCCGCATCATATATCCGTCTTGGTTTAAATGTAGCTTGCTTGGGCTTGCCGCTTTTTGCGCAGGGTTGTGGCTATTATTTCCGCCGCCCCTTAAGGCGCTGCATCATATATCTCCGCAAATCTTAGACCGGCAAGGGACGCATCTTGCGGTTTATACGGTTGATGACGGCTTATGGCGCTTTCATACGCCGCGCGAAGACATTGATCCGCGCTTTATTCAGGCCTTACTCGCCGTTGAAGATGAGCGGTTTTGGCATCATAGCGGTATTGACCCGCTCTCTATTCTACGCGCTATACGGACTCTTATTCGTAGCGGAGAGGCAAAATCCGGCGCGTCTACATTGACCATGCAACTTGTGCGGCAAATCGAGCCGCGAAAGCGCGTCATGTCGTCAAAAATCATAGAAAGCTTTCGGGCGTTGCAATATGATTTAATCTTGTCAAAAACAGAGATATTAGAGCATTATCTCACCCATATTTCCTATGGGGGGAATATTCAGGGGCTTAGCGCCGCCAGCGCTATATATTTTGGCAAGACCCCGGCCCATTTGACATGGTCAGAGATTGCCGCCTTGATTGCTTTGCCCCAAGCGCCGGCCTCCCGCCGCCCGCGCATAAATGATCAATCGGCACTTATGTCGGGACGCAACAAAGTTTTAACGCGGCTTGTTCGCCAAAAGATTATAACAGAAAAACAAGCCCAAGAAGCGCAGCAAGAACCGCTGAATATATTATTTAAATCACTCCCGCGTTCTCGTGATGCAGCGCTCACAAAACTCAGCCTTACAACGGGAAAATCACGCCCTATCCAAACCTCTATTGACCGCCAAATGCAAACCCGCCTTGACCAAAAAACACTAGCTTATTCAAAGGACTGGCCGCAGTACTTAAATGGTTCGGCCCTTGTCATTAATAATCCAAGCCATGAAATCAGAGCCATTCGCAGCGCGGTTAGGCCTGATAATGATGGGGGCTGGATAGACCTGACGACTATAAAGCGCTCGCCGGGGTCAACCCTTAAACCTTTTATCTACGGCCTTGCGATGGATGAGGGGTTAATCGACAGCGCGACCGTCTTGCCCGACCGCCCTTTAGCCTTTGATGGCTATCAACCGGAAAATTTTAACCGTCATTACCATGGTGATGTTCGGGTGCATGAAGCCTTGCGCCATAGCCTAAATATACCCGCAGTCGCCGTTATGCAGCAGCTCGGTGCGCCGCGGTTTGAAGCGGTCATAGAAAATGCAGGCGCTGAGTTTCAGCGCAGTACAGCAGCCCATGAAAAAGCCGGATTGGCCATTGCATTGGGCGGCGGAGCCATAAGCCCGCGTGATTTAGCTTTGCTTTATAAAAGCCTTGCTAATAGCGGCGTCTCTACGCCGTTAAAGATAATAAAAGGTGGGCTTGTTGATGAAAAGAAGACCGTCTTATCATCTAAAGCGTCTGATGAGATCACGCAAATCTTGCGCTTCGCACCCAGTCCAAACGGGCGCGTGCCGCATTGGCTTAAAACCCGCGCTCATGGGGTGGCCTATAAAACGGGAACGTCCTACGGCTTTCGCGATGCTTGGGCCGTGGGCTATACGCCGGAATGGACGGTTGTCGTTTGGATTGGCCGCCCCGACGGCGGAGCTATGCCTGGGCAAACCGGGCGGAATATGGCAGCGCCTTTAATGTTTGACATTTTCGAAAGCCTACCGGGGCAAAACATAGGAACGGGTTACCGGAAAGATAAAGTCCCGGCCAAGGGCCTCACCAAACTGATCAAGACGCAGCCGCAAGAAACGGGCCCTAAATTTGAATTTCCGCAAGACGGAGCCACGGTTTTCGTTCGTAGTCGAACGAAGGGCGTGCAAATTATTTTATCAGACCAAGACAAGGCGGCGCAGCTCTATGTCAACAGCATGGCTCTAACCCGCCAAGGTAAACAATGGATATGGCATCCACCAGCGGCAGGATTTTATGACATCAAAGCCATTAGCCCAAAGGGCGAGATCATGAAAGTTACAGTAAGAGTAAACTTTACAACGGTTTAAAGCCTTATCTTCACCCTAATCAATGACGTAGTCTTTATATTTCTCTTTTAAAAGCCGTTTGAGTACTTTCCCTGTGGCCCCCAGAGGAAGAGCGTCTTCAAATTCGAAATGATTGGGCACCCACCATTTTGCGCATTTTGATGCAATTTCGGCTTTTACTTCATCGATATTCGGCGTTTTACCGGGCATAGACTGAATAATCAGCAATGGGCGTTCTTGCCACTTTTGATGATGCACACCGATACAGGCTGCCATGGCCACATCCGGGTGGTTCATCGCCGCATTTTCAACCTCGATTGAGCTTATCCATTCACCGCCAGATTTAATCACGTCTTTTGATCTATCGGTGATTTCCATATAACCTTCGGGATGTAGCGCCGCGACGTCTCCTGTGCGGAACCATCCATCATCGGTAAAGGCATCATCTCCGTCGCCTTTGAAATATCCAGAGGCAATCCACGGGCCCCTCACATGCAAATGGCCCGATACTTCGCCGTCTTCCGGGAGTAACTTGCCTTCATCATCGACAATGCGCATGTCCACGCCGAAAATGCGCCGCCCTGCATAGAGCTTATGCTTGACGAGGCTATCATAATCATCATTTTCTGTACCCGGGTAAGGCGCATAGGTTGTACCGAGCGGGCTTGTCTCTGTCATGCCCCAACCTTGCTGCATGGGAATGCCAAGCTCTTGCTCATAGGCGCGCAGTAAAGATTCGGGCAGGGCCGAGCCGCCGACAAGGGCTTTTTTAACATTCGGGATTTGCTCACCCGTTTCGCGAAGATGGTTCAAAATCCCAAGCCACACCGTCGGAACGCCCGCCATAAGGGTCACGCCTTGCTCTTGTATCATCTTGGTTAAAGACGCACCGTCAAGGTTCGGGCCGGGCATAACGAGTTTCGCCCCGACCATCGCCGCCGAGTAAACGAGGCCCCATGCACTGACGTGGAACATAGGCACAACCCCTAAGATTGCATCACAAGATCCGCCGCCGATAACATCACTAAACGAGCCGGCCATAGCATGAAGTATCGTGGAGCGGTGCGAGTATAAAACCCCTTTGGGATTGCCCGTTGTGCCGGATGTATAACAAAGGGTACAAGCGGTATTTTCATCAAACCGCTCCCACTCAATAACGTCACTGGCCGGAGCAATTAAAGTTTCATAGCAGTCGACCTCTGTTTTATAATCGGGCATATCGCCCTCTTCACACAGGGCGACCCATTTTTTAATACTGGGGCAGAAGGCGGAGATGCCGTCAATAATTGGCCCAAATGTGGTGTCGAACATAAGCCATGTGTCTTCGGCATGACCAATCATCCACGCGATCTGTTTCGGGTCAAGGCGCGGGTTAATCGTGTGAACCACAGCGCCAATACTTGATACAGCATAATAGATTTCAATATGACGGTAATTATTCCATGCGATTGTCGCAATGCGGTCGCCTTTTTTAATCCCTAATGCTTTGAGGGTGTTGGCGAGCTTTCTGACGCGGGCGGCACATTCGCTCCACGTATAGGTGAAGTCGTTGCCATTAGATTCCCGAGAGAATATTTCGCGGTGACGATGAACTTTGCCGGCATGTTCGATTAGGTCGCTAATCATTAGCTCTTGTTTCATCATTAAGCCCTGCATGGAGCCCTCCCGCTATTGTTTTAATTTATGCCTTGCTCTGGCTTACTGACAGTTTATTCACGATGCAAGAGCCTGTTTTATCTGATGCTCCATATGCACTTAGTTGCAGGTAAATGTGAAGTGAAATTGAGTCGATTATATGAAAATATCTGAATTTAGTGACGTGAAAGCCGCCGAGGTGCGCCTTCGCGGCCATGCTAAAGTCACGCCGTTATTGCGAAGTGATGTTCTCGATCTTATGAGCGGAAAATCTTTATGGTTCAAAGCGGAGTGCTTGCAAAAAATCGGGGCGTTTAAATATCGCGGCGCGTATAACCGGCTCTCGGCCATGAGCGACGCACAAAGAGCCAAGGGCGTTGTGGCCTTTTCATCGGGTAACCACGCCCAAGGGGTTGCACGGGCAGCCAAAGAACTCGGCATTGACGCGATCATTGTTATGCCCAAAGATGCTCCGTCCATTAAAGCCGCGGGCGTGAAGGCCGACGGGGCCGCTATACATCTTTATGACCGCCTCAGTGAAAGCCGCGAGCAAATTGCTGCCGATATTGCGGCGCGAGATGGGCGCATTATTGTGCCGTCATTTGACGATCCTTATATCATCGCAGGGCAGGGCACAGCCGGGCTTGAAATTGCCCAAGAAGCTAAGGCTCGCGGGATAAGCTTTGACGGCCTGATCACCTGTATTGGCGGGGGCGGATTATGCGCAGGCATTAGTCTTGCTTTAAATGAGTTATCTCCGCAAACTAAAATATATGGTGCAGAACCGGAATTTTATAATGACCACCAAATGTCTTTGAAATCGGGGCGGCGTGTCTCCCTTGAGAACCCGCCGCCGACATTATGTGATGCGCTTATGACGCCGCAGCCGGGGGCGCTAACCTTTGCGATTAACCAATATTCGCTCTCGGGCGTCTTTGGGGTGTCCGATCAAGATTGCCTAATGACAATGGCGATCATAAAGCGCGAGCTTGGCGTTCAATTAGAGCCGGGCGGCGCAGTGGCGGCGGCGGCTGTATTGAAAGGCGCATTTGCTGCTGATAACGCGCTTAAAACAATATGCGTTGTCCTGTCAGGCGGCAATGTTGACCCCGTTATTGCACAGCGGGCCGATGACTTATTGGCAGCGGGATATTAAGGCACGAAAGCGCCGAGGCGAATATCACGACTTAGGCGGTTCTCTGCCTGTCCGTTATTGAGCCGCGCACGGTAAATATTGAGGTTTTCTAAAACCCGGTGGATATAATTTCGCGTTTCAGAAAAGGGCAAGCTCTCAATCCAGTCAACCGGATCAATCTCGCCTTTACGCGGGTCCCCATAGGCCTTTATCCATTGTGTGACCCGGTGCGGCCCAGCGTTATAAGCCGCCGCCGTCATGATATAAGACCCGTCATAGCGTTTTAGTAAATCATTCACATGGAGCGAGCCGAGCTTCGCGCTATATTCAGGATCACTCGTTAAGCGGTTGCGGCTATAGGGTACGCGGTGCTTTCGCGCCGTTGCGCGGGCCGTGCCGTGGATCATTTGCATGAGCCCATAAGCTTTAGCCGAGCTGACGGCAGCTGGATTAAATTCACTTTCCTGCCGCGATAGGGCCATGGAAAATGCCTTATCAAACTTTGGCTCAAGACTTAAAAACACATCCGGTTTCGGATAGCCCGATTCAGGCAGGAAGGTGCTAAAACGCGAGGCCTGTTTAGCGGCACGAATGGACGGCTTCATATAGCCGTAATCACGGGATAATTGTGATAATAACGTCAGTTGTTCCGAAGTCTCAACTTCGTCATCCAGATGAAAAGCCATCGTATTAAAGAAATATTCACTGCGCATTTCCCCTAAGAGCCGAAGCGCCTTCACGCGGCTATCTTGTTCAAACGCGGTTTTATATACATAGCCGTCCGTTTCAGGCGGTAGGTAAATATAGTCTTGGCTTCCGAGCTCCGCCGCAGCGAGTTGCCCGTAGAAGGTTTGGATATGTTGCGCCGCTTGGGCGTAATGAATGCGGTCATCAGGAAGATTAGCTCTTTTATGGGCGCGGCCTAGCCAATAGCTAGCGCGGGAGAGAGAAACCGGATAGCTCACCCCGCCGCGAAGCGTTTCAAAATGGCGTATGGCTTTGGCGGGCTCATTGAGTTTCACAAGAGCTAACCATCCGGCTAAAAACTCAGCATCCGCGAAACCGACACCGCGTTTCATACCATGGTTCAGGGTCAGGCGGTAGGCATCATCAAAGCGGCCTTCTTTAATCGCCCAATAGGCCATGATTTTACGTTCTGTCCAAAACCTATCTTTGCCGGTTTCAGTCGCAGGCGGCTCATCCGTTTGAAAATAAACGGGCAGGGCATAGTCTTTGGTTTTTTTACGGCGGCGCCAGCGGGCTCGTTCAAATATAAGTCCCGGATGAGATTTAAGCGAAGCCGGAACAGCCTTAATCGCCGCGTCCATACCGGACGCATTACGGGCAACGCGCATTCGGGCGACGGCCAATGCCCGTTCACCGCGCGGCATAAGAGTAAGCAGGCCGTCAACTTTTGAAAAATGCGCTGTCCCAAGCCAAATAAGAAAATCGGCCCGCGCCGCATGGTCTTCGGGGGTAAGGTGAGACTTATAGCTTTTATAGACCTGCCTTTGGAAGTCCCGGGTCAGCCGCGCCTCTCGCCACGCATATTTAAGCCAGCGGCGACCTTCATCCTCTTGGCCGAGATCGAAATGAGCTTTGGCGAGCGCCATGCGCCCTTCACCGGAGACAGGCTCGGTCCCTTGAAACCATGCTATAACGCGGCTTGCAGCCCATTTTTTATCCCATAATTTCCGCTCGGCCTTGCCCCTTATCGTTGTCATACGCGGCCAGTTACCAAGGTTTTGCGTCACATAAGTAAGGTCATCAAAATCTGTGTTATTATCTCGCCATGCCTTTAGCCAGCGCAGGCTATCTTGAGCAGTGGGATCAGACAGTTTTTTTATGGCATTATCAACATCAGGCCAATAGCGGCGTTCTGCGGCTTTGAGGCCTTTTTTAAATATAACCGCATCTGTCTTGTTAATGATTTGCGATAGGCCCGGCGCAGGCGGTTTGACGCGCGGATAGGGAATCTCTGCGGCATGACTACCCCCGGCAAGAGACAATGCCAAGGATAGCGTGGCCACCGCGCCCATAAGACTACGGCGCGTAATTTTTTCAGTCTTAAAGGTCATACGCAAATCTTATGCTTATTATTCGGTGACTTTATAGTTAACAAATCGAAAAAATGCCACAATTTAGCAGTTTAATGAAAATTAGAATAAAGCCCCACTTGCATAGGGCAAGGGTCAACCGCTAAGAGGCGAGCCTGTAGACATCAAACTCCCGTGAGATTACTCATACCCTCGCGGCCCATAGGATAATATCATGCTAAAAGGCTCTCTTACCGCCCTTGTGACTCCGTTTAAGGACGGAACTATTGATGAAAAAGCCTTTCAAGATTTTGTTGAATGGCAAATCGCCAATGGAACTCATGGATTAGTGCCCTGCGGGACAACGGGCGAATCAGCCACACTCACCGATGAAGAACATCGCCGCGTAATTTCGCTTTGCGTAGAGGCGGCCAATGGGCGCGTACCCGTAGTAGCCGGGGCGGGATCGAACGAAACCATTGTGTCCATATCCTATGCGCGCCATGCCAAAGACCTCGGCGCGGATGCGGCCCTTGTTGTGACGCCTTATTATAATAAGCCTAATCAAGAGGGCATTTACCAGCATTTCAAAGCCATAGCCGACGCCGTTGATATTCCGATTGTGGTCTATAATATTCCGGGCCGCAGCGTTGTTGATATTACCAATCAAACCATGGGACGTTTGGCAAAACTGCCGACTGTGATGGCCTGCAAAGATGCCACGGGGGATATCTCACGTGTGGTTGAGATTAATGATCTTTGCGGGGATGAGTTCATTCAGCTTTCGGGCGATGACGCGACGACACTCGGCCATGGGGTACATGGTGGACGCGGTGCAATTTCTGTGGGCTCTAATATTGCCCCGCGGCTTTATGCGGATTTCCACAATGCAATGATAGCGGGGGACTTCCTAAAAGCACGGACACTTAATACAGTTCTTGACCGCCTCCATAAGGATTTATTCCTTGACCCCAGTCCGGCGCCTGCGAAATATGCCTTGTCACTCATGGGGAAAATGAGCGCAGATGTGCGCTTGCCGATCACCCCATGTTTCGACGCGACCAAAACTGCCGTCAAAGCCGCCATGACGCGGGCCGGCGTGAGTGTATAAACCGTAAAATATGGCGAAGAAAAAAACAGGCACGGATAATAATAAGCTTGTCGCGGAAAATCGCCGCGCCCGCTTTGACTATGCTATCGAGGAAACCTTCGAAGCAGGAGTGATGCTTGTCGGCACAGAGGTCAAAGCCCTGCGTCTTGGGCAAGCCAATATCGCCGAAAGCTATGCTTCGATTGAAGGCGATGAAATGTTCCTGATTAATGCAAACATCCCGATCTATGAGCCCGCCAGCCAGTTTAATCATGACCCCAAACGCCATAGAAAACTACTGCTAAAACGCCGCGAGATTAATAAGCTCATGGGAGAAACCCAACGTAAGGGCCGCACGCTCATTCCGCTTAAAATGTATTTCAACAATGAAGGCCGCCTTAAGCTCCTTATTGGTGTTGGCACCGGCAAAAAAGCCGTCGACAAACGCGAAACCACCAAAAAACGCGACTGGGACAAACAAAAAGCCCGCATCATGCGCGAGCGGGGGTGATCGTATAATTCCGTATATAAGAACTATAATTTCTTCTTCAAATCCTTTGATAAGGAGATATTCTCTAAGCACCATTGTTTTAATTGACTTATAATTTCTTGATTAGATGACGATTTGTCTATTGATCGGAATCTTACAAGATGATTTTCAAGCGGTGCACCTTTTAAAGACATCCCCCCAAATGTTCTTTCACCTTCATCTCTTTCATTAAAAAACGAAAAGTTCATATTTGAAAAGGCTTTACGTAAACCTATAGTCTCACCAACACGGTATCTTTCAAGAAACAATCTTTCTAACTGTAAGCTAGTGCCTAACATCCAGACTTCTTTTTTGTGCGGTATCATAGGCGGAAGTACTGTTACATCAAATAATTTAGATAGGCTTACATTATGACTGTTATAAGTATTAATGTAGTGACGGCAATCGAAGCATAATTGATCAAGCGCATGAATGGCTGGGCCCCCAATATTTATGTCACTCAAACCATAACGGCTATTGGGGGACCCTAATCTGCTAATATAGTCTATAAATTCACGAATGGGTTTTTTATCAAAATGTTTACGTCCCATTGCTGTGGTGTCGGGTAAATTTATACTTGTACGTAAAACCTTACGATTGTCTCTTTCCTTTAGAACGTCATAAGCACAACCTATATCATGTTTATAAGGCTTTGTAGTCTCGCCAATACTCAGCAGCATGGCTTTGAGATACTTTTCAACTGCTTGTGCTGCCATCCAGTAAAAGTTACGAAACAATGCGTTTTCATAAGCCCAACGAGCAGTTATATAATCACCATCGGCCGGCATGATAAATAATTCTGCAATCAGAATCATTTTTCGCTCGGCTAAACTCATTGTTAGGAGTGATTTTTGCATTTCAAGAATATATCACAATACACTTGAAAAATTAACCCGTATGTAGATTGTAATAAGTGTTATGATTTTTCAAAATTGGTGCGGGTGAAAGGACTTGAACCTTCACATCTCTCGATACCAGAACCTAAATCTGGCGCGTCTACCAATTCCGCCACACCCGCACGTTCTATGGCAGCCATATAGGCGGACAATTTTCATTTTGCACCTATTTTTTTTATATTTTTGAAAAAAAATGCAGGGGGCTTAATTTACGCGGCTTTATCACGGGGTTTCGCTACAAAATCAGCTTTTTTTTGGCCGTCGTTATATCATTCTTCAGCCGTTATATTCAGCGGTGCAGCTCATTCTCATTGGAATCTAAAAAAAATCATGACTAGCTGTTGACGCGGGGCAGGGGCATCCCTATTTGACCCACATTGGCACTCTCAGGGTGGGAGTGCTAAAACCTATCAACACTAATGAAGAGAAGACTTATGAAGTTTCGTCCTCTACATGACCGCGTCCTCGTTGAGCGTGTCAAAGAAGAATCAAAAACGGCCGGCGGGATTATCATTCCTGACACAGCCAAAGAAAAGCCCTCTGAGGGTAAAGTCGTTGCTGTCGGTTCCGGCACACGCGATGAGCACGGCAAGCTTAACCCGCTTGACGTGAAAAAAGGCGACCGCGTCCTATTCGGTAAATGGGGCGGCACAGAAGTCACGATTGACGGCAAAGACCTGCTAATCATGAAAGAATCCGATATTATGGGCGTCCTCGGTTAGCCCGATCCCTACTCAACTTACATCCTGATAAAATTATAGGAGATTATTATGGCGGCTAAAGACGTCAAATTCGGTACAGATGCACGTGCCAAAATGCTTGAAGGCGTAGATATTCTCGCCAATGCAGTGAAAGTTACCCTTGGCCCAAAAGGGCGTAATGTGGTGATTGAAAAATCTTTCGGCGCACCGCGCACAACTAAAGACGGCGTCTCTGTTGCGAAAGAAATCGAGCTTGAAGACAAGTTTCAAAATCTCGGCGCAATGATGCTCCGTGAGGTCTCAAGCAAGACGAATGATAAAGCGGGCGACGGGACAACAACGGCGACAGTCCTTGCGCAAGCCATCGTTCGCGAAGGCCTAAAGCGTGTTGCAGCGGGTATGAACCCAATGGACCTTAAGCGCGGTATTGATACCGCCGCCAAAGAAGTCGCGGGCGATCTTTTAAACAAAGCCAAGAAGATTACAAAGTCAGAAGAAATTGCACAGGTCGGTACGATCTCTGCTAACGGCGAAGCGGCAATTGGCGTAATGATTGCGGACGCCATGGGCAAAGTCGGTAATGAAGGCGTCATCACAGTGGAAGAAGGCAAAACCGCCGAGACTGAGCTTGACGTAGTTGAAGGCATGCAGTTTGACCGCGGTTATCTCTCGCCATATTTCATCACAGACGCAGAGAAAATGCGCTGTGAATTGGACGATCCCTATATTCTTCTCAATGAAGGCAAGCTCACATCGCTCCAGCCAATGTTGCCAATCCTCGAAGCTGTTGTCCAAACGGGCAAGCCGCTTTTGATTATTGCGGAAGACATTGAAGGCGAAGCTCTTGCGACTTTGGTTGTGAACAAGCTGCGCGGCGGCCTTAAAATTGCGGCTGTCAAAGCGCCTGGTTTCGGTGATCGCCGTAAAGCCATGCTTCAAGACATTGCGATCTTAACAAACGGTACAGTGATTTCAGAAGACCTCGGCATTAAGCTCGAAAATGTCTCACTGAAAGACCTCGGCACAGCGAAACATGTTCACATTACTAAGGACGACACAGTTGTTGTTGACGGCGCCGGCAAGAAGAAAGACATCAAAGCCCGCGTTGAACAAATCCGCGCACAGGCCGAAGCAACGTCTTCTGACTATGACCGCGAGAAACTACAAGAACGTCTTGCGAAATTGGCGGGCGGCGTGGCCGTTATCAAGGTTGGCGGCTCCACTGAGATCGAAGTGAAAGAGCGTAAAGACCGTGTAGATGACGCCCTGAACGCAACCCGCGCTGCGGTTGAAGAAGGCATCGTCCCTGGCGGCGGCACAGCGCTCCTTCGCGCCTCTCGTTTCATTGACGCCAAAGGCGCAAATGATGACGAAGCGGCCGGTATCGACATCGTCCGCGCGGCGCTTCAATACCCGGTTCGCCAAATCTCTGATAATGCCGGCGTCGAAGGCGCAGTTGTTGTCGGAAACATCATTTCTGAAAACAAAGCAAACTACGGCTATGACGCGCAAAACGACACATATGTTGATATGGTCGAAGCGGGTATCATTGATCCGGTTAAAGTCGTACGCACAGCGCTTCTCGACGCTGCCTCTGTTGCGGGTCTTATCCTAACAACCGAAGCCGCTATCGTGGACGCACCGAAAAAAGACGCTGCCCCCGCCATGCCTGACATGGGCGGAATGGGCGGCATGGGAGGAATGATGTAGGTCGCAAGATTTGATCCAGTGGATCAAATCGCCGATTTACCGCTTAGGCAGGGCTTTAGTCTTGTCGCAGCGGCTACTCCCAAACGTTGACTTGCCCTGATAATGTTTCGGGGAAATGACGAAAAAAGCCATTTAAAACCAAAAAACAAACCGCCCCGTGGAAACGCAGGGCGGTTTTTTACTGACTTGAAAAAGACTTAAATAAATATTTAGGTTAACCTTTGCGAGTTCTGATTGTCAGCGCTGGAATGACACTATAACTGTGGGGAGAGAGGGATAAATCCAATCATGACCTGTGGTGAGGGCCGAAAAATAAAACACCCAGATAAATCCACGCCCCGCGTTTTCCCCTTATCTTAAACTTGTTCCTTATTCGCGGACGGACAATCGCGCGTTAGTTTGTTTGAGTGGGGACGGTTGGCGCGGATAGCCTAGGGGGTGACGCTCTCTATGTCCCGCCGGACGCCCTGTTCCTCGCTATTTATTTGGCGAGGTAGGTTCACGCTGTGATGGTTTAGACCGAATAACTGTCTGGGGCCTTTGAAAAAGCCAATCGCTATGAGATGTTAAGCGCTGAGCGCTTAAGCTGCGGGCAAAGTGCTGCGCGGCGTGTGTCTTGTAAATTAATAGATATTTGGAAGCCATCAAGGCACGCCATCTCATAGACGGTCCAGCTTGCGCCCAAAAGCGCGGGGCATTTTGTGCTGGGGCAATTAAACCCGTTAAACTGTATTTATGCCCGTGCTGTCCTGCGGCTGCGGGAATCTCATACGCCTAAGTTAGAGACCCCGGCTTTCGCCGAGATAAGCGGGGTCGGGTAAGGGGGTGGAGGAATGGATAAGATTCCCGCCTGCGCAGGACTGCACGGAAGTGAGTGGAGCGGAATAAAATAACTCCGAGCATTCCAGCCTCGGCCTTCATAGGAGTAAACTCTAGCGGGAGTCACATGTGAATAAATCAGAGCTCTGTGCTTTTCTGCGAGCTTAAGAGTAACCCAAGCATCTTCCCATGCATATGTATTCAAACCTCGTTCATCTTTGTGAACGTAGCGTTCATTCTTTATTAACTGGGTTGGGAGCCTATCATGGAACAAATTCAAGCATTTTTAAATCCGGAACGTGTGGACGGATTAATCGCCTTGGGGACGAATGTTATATTCGCGCTTCTTATATTTATTATTGGGTCTTTTATTGCGAAAAAAGCTAAAAGCTTTGTTGTCAATCTTGCTAAGAAAAGCCCGCATTTAGACGAAACACTTTTCAACTTTCTTGGAAGTATTTTGCGCTGGGTTATTATGGCATTAGTCTTAATTGCTGTCCTTGGAAAGTTCGGAATTAATACCGCATCTCTTGCGGGTATATTAGCTGCGTCAACAGTTGCCATTGGCCTTGCCTTACAAGGGGCCATGTCAAATATGGCGGCGGGTGTCATGTTAATGCTTTTCCGTCCTTATAAAGTCGGCGACTTTGTTGATGCTGCGGGCACATTTGGTAACGTCGAAGATATTACGCTTTTTACAACTGATATGCAGACCTTTGATAATCAAAAAATCATTATTCCCAATGGTAAAATTTGGGGCGAGAAGATTATCAACCACAGCCATCACCCTATCCGTGGTGTGGAAATGAAATTCAATGTAGCTTATGATGATGATATTGATCAGGCTCGCAAAGTCATTATGGACGTATTAAGCAATCATCCGCACATCAAAGCTGATCCGGCCCCATTTGTAGAAGTTGAAACCCTCACAGAACGTGCGGCAGAGCTTGTGGTGCGGCCCTTCACGGACGGTGCAAATTATTTTGATGTCCGCTATTCCGTCCCTGAGCAGATCATGAAAGCGCTTGGAAAAGCGGGACTTACAACGCCTTATCCGTCTATGAGAATTTTAAAAGACTAAGCTGCGAAGGTAAAACAACATAAGGCCTGCCTATCGGGCAGGCCTATTTCATTTAAGGGTTAGTTAAGTTTAATCTTGGGGGAAACACAAAGTCTTGACCCAAGATGATTTGATGTAATTAAGATGGTCTTGTAATGATGATAATCAAACTTTGGTCTTATTTCATCGCTCAAATAATATTCTAGGCGGCCCATGCCCGATATTAAACTATATGGCTATTCGACAAGCCCTTTTGTCCGCAAAGTGGCGGCTTGCCTTTATTATAAACAGCTTCCCTTTGAGCATATTCCAGTCAACCCCGTTGACCCGGCGAATGTTTTGGCGATTACGGGAAAGCGCCAAGTTCCGGTGCTCACTATAGGTGATGAGTGGAAGCTGGATTCTACGCCCATTGCCTTATGGCTTGATGAGGTGTTTCCAGAGCGGCCCTTATTACCGAAAGACCCAAAAGCGCGAGAGACGGTGTTAAAAATTGACCAATGGATGAATGAAATTTTCTTTCCGTCATATTTCCGCGCCGCTGTTGACGGGCCAAAGGACTTGCAAGCCAAGTTTCGTGGTTGGCGTTTGGCGGCCATTGTGAGCGCCCATACGCCGCTTGCGGAACATATACGGCACCGCTGGCCGGATATTTTAGGCTTTGCGCCGTTTATCATCAAAATGGTTGAGCCCCTTGACCGCAGCGAGAGCCTTAGAGACATGCAAATGCGTATTGGTATGGACATGTTAGGGCATTTAGGCGGCGGGCCGTTTCTCGGTGGTATGGCGCGGCCAAGCCTTGCGGACTTATCGCTATACCCACAATTAGTGTTCCCCTATATGGCGGGGCTGAGCGATAAAATGCCGTCTGATGCTGTGCCGCAGCTTAAAACATGGCGGCAAAGCGTTGCGGAGTTTTTACCGAAAAATCCAATACTTGTGCCAGATGAATTTATCACCGCTTATCCCGACTAAAACTATTATTAAATTGCTCACAAATTCTTTTCTGCGCATTATTTGAAATAATTTATAAAACAGCTTAGGCGAGGGTGTATAATACCCATATAAATAAGTTTCCGGAGTACCTTATGCTTTTATCACGTTACCCCCGTCACTTTCTGGCGCATTTACCCACGCCCCTAGAACGCCTTGACCGTTTGAGCAAAGAACTTGGTGGGGCGGAGATATGGATTAAACGTGATGATTGCACGGGATTATCAACAGGCGGAAATAAAACCCGCAAATTAGAGTTTTTAATGGGCGAAGCTATCCTTGAAGGCGCAGATATGGTTATGACCCAAGGGGCCACTCAATCAAACCATGCGCGTCAAACGGCAGCTTTTGCAGCCAAAGTCGGGATGGATTGCCATATCCTGCTTGAAGACCGCACGGGGTCAAATAATCTGAATTATAATCATAACGGCAATGTATTGCTCGATCATCTTCACGGCGCGACTACGCAGAAGATCAAAGGCGAAAAGCTTAATATGAATATAGAGCTTGAAAAGGTCGCCCAGAGCTATCGAGATAAAACGGGCCGTAAGGTCTATACGGTGCCGGGCGGCGGTTCTAATCCTACTGGGGCGCTTGGTTATGTCAATGCGGCCTTTGAAATGCTCGCGCAGTTTAATGAGCGTCACCTTAAAATTGATCATATTATCCACGCAACAGGCAGCGCGGGGACGCAGGCGGGACTCATGGTAGGCCTAAAGGCGATGAATGCGCAAATCCCGCTTTTAGGGATTGGAACAAATGCGCCCAAAGATAAGCAAGAAGCCAAAATCTTTGCTCTTGCAGAGAAGACAGCTGAGAAACTCGGCTGTCCCGGCGTGGTCGCGCGCAGTGATGTTACCGCGAATACAGATTATGTCGGGGAGGGCTACGGCGTGCCGTCAGATGGCGGGCAGGAAGCGATAAAAATGTTTGCAGAGCTTGAAGGCATATTGCTTGACCCCGTTTATTCGGCCAAGGGCGCAGCCGGATTAATCGATCTGGTGCGGACAGGGTTTTTCAAAAAAGGGGAAAAAATTGTCTTCCTTCATACGGGCGGCTCTACGGGGTTGTTTGGCTATGACTGGGCCTTTGATATGGACGACCGCTGGGGCCAACCAGCAGCATAGATATGGCAAAAAATCTCAAACGCATTGGAATTTTAGGCGGCATGGGGCCAGAGGCAACCGCCTATTTCATGCACCGTGTGATTGCTCTAACTCAGGCAGCCGATGATATTGACCATGTACCGTTTTATGTAGATATGTACCCACAAGTTCCGTCGCGCCTTGCCGCCCTCGTGGATGATAGCGGCGTAAATCCTGGGCCAGTTTTGGCGGACATGGCACGCGGCTTAACGGCGCAAGGGGCGCGGGCTTTGGTTCTGCCGTGTAATACGGCCCATCATTACGCCGATTATATAACGCAGGCAGTCAACACGCCTCTGCTGCATATGCTTGATCTCTCCGCGCAGTTATTAGCCGGTAAATTTGGGCGAGGGGCCAAGATCGGTTTGTTATCATCACCGGCCACGGACACTCATAAGATATTTCAGTCTGCCTTTGATAAAACCGGAATTAAGGCTATTTTTCCGAAAGATGCAGATCATGTGCTGTCACTTATTCGGCGCATAAAAGCCAGTGGCCCAAGTGCCGATATGGCGCAGGCTTTATCAAACCTAAGCGCTGAGCTTGAAGGCTACGGCGTCGATGCCATATTAATTGGATGCTCCGAATTTTCAATTCTAGGTCAAGATATAACAACCAAGCTTCCCATTTTTGACACGGTCGACATTGCGGCAAAAGCCGTCATTATTTTCTCAGGAGCAAAGCTATTAGATGTAAGTTAAGCGCATATATCCGAATGAGCTATTCGTGGCGCAAGAGCATTTTCTACGGTCAAACGAACTAATTCATCACGGCTGATCGCCCCATTTGGATTATACCATGTGTGTATCCAATTAACCGATCCAAAAAACAACATGATATTTGTCCGCAGCAAACCATGATTGTCTTTTAGAGTAGGGAAAATACGGACATAAACCCGCTCAAAGCGTTCGATAATCGAGCGCTGCTTTATGATAATTTCATCTCTTTGGGCGGGAGTGAGGTGATTAAGATCATAGAGTAGAACTTTTTGCGAATCTTCCGCCCCTGCATAACAGTCCAGCAGTGTTTGGGTGAGGTTTAAAAACTCTGTCTTGGGATCAGAACTCATGATGTTTGCAGCTGATATGGCCCGCGTAAGATCGACAAGATGATCATTCATTACGCCGTAGAGAATATCTTCCTTGGCCCCGTAATAATGATAAATCAGTGATTTTGAAACCCTGCAAGCTTTGGAAATATCCGCTATGGACGCACCGCCAAAACCTTTGGAGGCAAAGAGTTTTGCCGCCTCACGGGTAATCGCTTCGCGCTTGCTGTCGTAATTATCGGATTTGGTGCGGGCCATATCTATGCGTTTCTATGGTCGAAAATGCGCTGTGCCTTTCCGTGGGAGCGCGCAAGGCTATTTTCACGGCGTATATCAATTTGCGCCGTCACGCCGATTAGGGTTTTAATACGGGACGCTAATATGGCCGCTGCCTCATCGCGTTCAGCATCAGAACATCCTGCTTTTTCCTCTGTGACGACTGTTAAAACATCCAGACGTTCCGGGCGGGTGATCTCGCAGTGATAATGAGGAGATAGATTAGGAACACCTAAGACAATTTCTTCGATTTGGGTCGGAAAGATATTCACCCCGCGTATAATCATCATATCATCACTACGGCCCGTGACTTTTTCCATGCGCCGCATATTTCGGGCTGTACCGGGGAGGAGGCGGGTTAAATCCCGCGTGCGGTAGCGAATAATCGGCATGGCTTCTTTGGTGAGAGAGGTGAAAACCAGCTCGCCCATTTCCCCATCGGGCAGGACTTCGCCCGTGTCGGGGTTAATAATTTCAGGATAGAAATGGTCTTCCCAAATGGTTGGCCCGTCTTTTGTTTCGAGACATTCATTGGCGACGCCGGGGCCGATAACTTCGGAGAGGCCGTAAATGTCTACGGCGTCAATATCAAAGGCGCGCTCAATCTCGCGGCGCATATGGTCTGACCACGGTTCTGCACCGAAGATACCAATTTTGAGCGAGGAGCTGCGCGGATCAATGCCTTGGCGGTGAAACTCATCCAAGATGGACAGCATATAGCTCGGCGTGACCATGATAATCTCGGGTTTAAAGTCTTGGATAAGCCGTACCTGTTTCTCCGTCTGCCCGCCGGACATGGGAATAACTGTGCAGCCTAGTTTTTCCGCCCCGTAATGCGCCCCAAGCCCGCCTGTAAACAGGCCGTAGCCATAGGCGATATGAACTTTCATACCGGCTCGCCCGCCTGCCGCGCGAATAGAGCGGGCCACAACGTCAGCCCACATATCAATATCAGCCTGAGTATAGCCCACAACTGTCGGCTGGCCTGTGGTACCCGATGAGGCATGAAGGCGCAGTACTTTATCCATGGGGACGGCAAAGGATTTAAACGGGTAAGATTGCCTTAGATCATCTTTCACTGTGAAGGGAAATTTAGATAAATCCGAAAGACGCTCAAGCATATCAGGACTGACGCCGCGGTTCTCACATTTTTGCCGGTAGCCTTCAACATTGTCATAAGCATGGCGCAGAGATGCCTTGAGCCGCCTAAGCTGTAGCGCCCGTAATTCAGTTATGCTTAGGCGCTCAGCATCATCTAATAGGGCGGCGTAACCAGCGGGCATTTAATGCTCAATCGCGTTCATCGTCAGCAGCTCATAGGTCGCCACAAGCTCTTCGTCTTGATTAGTGACTTCCACGTCCCAGCGTACTTCGCCATATTCGGGATTACGTTTCTTTTTCGTCTTGGCCGTCAGTTTCACCTTGATTGTATCGCCGGGCGAGACAGGGGTGAGGAAGCGAAGATTATCAAGACCGTAATTAGCCAAAACAGGGCCGGGAGCCGGATCAACAAAAAGTCCCGCCGCAAAGGAAAGCAGCAAGTAGCCATGGGCCACACGTCCCGGGAAGAACGGATTGGCTTCGGCGGCGGCTTGATCCATATGAGCGTAGAAACTATCACCTGTAAACTCGGCGAAATGCTCAATATCATCCAGCAAGATCGTTCGGCCTTTGGTAAGCAAGGTCTTGCCCATAAAAATATCATCGAAGTTAAAACGGAACGGGTGAGCGCCGTCAGTGACCTGGGCGGCACCTTTCATCCATGTTTGGGTTGCGCCCGCAATCAGGTCGGGCGTGCCTTGTAGGGCTGTGCGCTGCATGTAATGTTTAATGCCGCGCACCCCGCCAAGCTCTTCACCGCCGCCGGCCCGTCCAGGGCCGCCGTGAACAAGCACCGGTAGGGGAGAGCCGTGGCCTGTGCTCTCTTTAGCATTATCACGGTTGATCATGGCAATGCGTCCGTGGAAAGAGGCGGAACCTAAAACAATATCGCGGGCGACATCGGGGGAATGGGTAAAAAGCGACATAACAAGCGAGCCGAGCCCTTCGTTACACAGCCGTACAGCATCCTCCAAGTCATCATAAGGCATAAGGGTCGAGACAGGGCCAAAGGCTTCGAGCGCATGGACTTTTGGCGCATTCCACGGGGTATCGCAGCGCAGTAAAATCGGCGACATAAACGCGCCGCTCTCATTACTCGCGTCAACCGGGTCAAGGGCGTTGATATCGCCAAAGACAATCTTGGCGTGTTCGGATAATTCTGTGACTTTACTGCGCACATCCTCCCGTTGGGATAGGCTTACAAGCGCGCCCATGCGTACGCCGTCACTATCTGGGTTGCCGACGGTTGTTTTTGCGAGCCGCGCGGAAAGCGCCGCTTGCGCCGCGTCCATCATATGCTTAGGCACGAAAGCGCGGCGGATAGCGGTACATTTTTGGCCGGCTTTGACGGTCATTTCCGTTGCGACTTCTTTGATGAAAAGCTCAAATTCGGGGCTGTCTTGTTTGGCGTCAGGGCCAAGAACGCAGGCGTTAAGACTGTCTTGTTCAGCGACAAAACGCACAGAATTTTGAATAACTACAGGATGCGTGCGTAGCATCGTCGCCGTGGAGGCTGAACCTGTAAAGGAGACGACATCTTGGCAGGTTAAATGCTCAAACAAAT
This sequence comes from uncultured Caulobacterales bacterium, assembly GCA_937928165.1. Classification (GTDB taxonomy): domain Bacteria; phylum Pseudomonadota; class Alphaproteobacteria; order Caulobacterales; family Maricaulaceae; genus CALFVT01. The sequence continues at coordinate 156,364 of CALFVT010000004.1, read as the reverse complement.
CCCCGGTGCGCCCGACAATAAGCTGCAACGCGCCGTCTGGCAACACGCCTGTTTCGATCATAATGCGCACAGCTTTCTCGCAAAGATAAGAGGTTGCTGTCGCGGGTTTTACAATAACTGGAACCCCCGCGATTAAAGCGCCGCCGAGTTTTTCAAGCATGCCCCAAACGGGAAAGTTATAGGCATTAATATGCAGAGCAAAGCCTTTCATAGAGGTATAGACATGCTGTCCCATCCAAGATCCATGTTTGGAAATCTGCTCCGGCGCACCGTCAAGGATGACATGGCCGTCAGGGAAATGGCGGCGAGCTTGGGAGGAGGTTGAGAACAATGTCATCGCGCCGCCCTCAATATCAACCCAGCCATCGCGCCGCGTAGCGCCTGTATGAGCATTGAGAGCGTACATCTCCTCTTTGCGCTCTGTTAGGGCGAGGGCAAGATCTTTGACCATAAAGGCTCGCTCATGCAGGGTCATTTTGCGAAGAGCTGGCCCGCCAACATCGCGCGCATAATCGGCCATGGCTTTGAAATTAATCCCATTAGAGCTCGTTTGAGCTATGGTTTCGCCAGTTACAGCGGATTTAATATCAACAAGGCCGTCTTGGCCTTTGACCCATTTTTGCGTAGCAAAGTTTTCTAATATCATGGCGGACATATTTATTTCCTAATTCAGAGGGATTTGTTTTTATTGGCCGGTAAAGACAGGTTTACGCTTTTCGATAAAGGCGGCGACGCCTTCCGCGTAATCGGCACTATAGCCAAGTTTGCGCATCGCATCGCGTTCAAGGTCAAGTTCTGTGTCCAGATCATTGAGCAGGCTTTGGCGAATCCGTCTTTTGGTTTCTGCGAGGCCAAGGGCAGGGCCTTTTGCGAGTTTCTCCGCGAGAGCTTCGGCGCTGCTAATTAAATCCGCATCTTCAACGGTTTTATAAATCATGCCCCAATCTTCGGCCTTTTGCGCAAGGACAGGTTCGCCTGTTAACGTGATAGCCAATGCACGAGCTTGGCCGATCAGGCGGGGCAAGATCCATGTACCGCCGCTATCGGGGATAAGGCCTATATTGGCAAAAGATTGAATGAACTTCGCGCTTTGGGCGGCAAATACAATATCACAGGCGAGGGCGAGATTAGCGCCTGCGCCCGCCGCAACGCCGTTAACCGCGCAAATTACGGGCTTGGGCAAAATGGACAGCCTGCGGATAAGCGGGTTCCAAAAGGTTTCGCAAGAATGGCCTAAATCTACGGCTTCACCGCCGGGGGCCACAGCGCGGTCATTTAGGTCTTGCCCAGCGCAAAACCCGCGCCCTGCGCCGGTTAAAAGCACGGCGCGGACAACAGGGTTCTCTTCCACATGGCTCATGACGGCTTGAAGCTCTTCATGCATAGCGATTGTAAAGCTATTAAGGCGGTCAGGGCGGTTAAGAGTGATCCGCGCGACGCCGTTTTTAATTTCGTATTCTATGGTGGTTCCGATAGACATATTGCCTCACGCTTGCGGAATAAAAATAATGTTTCGCAGATTGATATTTATAGGTTTTGCATATAATAAACCGACTGGACGGTCAATTAAAGAAACGCTTCTTTGACCGAACCCTTATAAACTCAAAGCCCTTGGTAAGAGAACCTTATGACAGACGCCGATAAATTCGCGCAAAGAATTGCCCGCAAAATGCTCTCGGAAGAAGGCACAGGCCCGGCGTGGGGCATTGAATATGAAGACGGCGGCGTGGGTTGGGCCCAGATCAGTTTTACCGTAAAAAACGATATGCTAAATGGACATGGCACAATTCACGGGGGCATGTTATTTGCCCTCGCCGACACAGCTTTGGCTTATGCTTGTAATTCGCGCAATAACCGCAGCGTTGCCCAGCAGGCTTCGATTGCTTTTCTTAGCCCCGCGCGCGCAGGAGAGATAATCACGGCAACTGCCCGCGAAGCGGCCTTAGAAGGGCGCAGCGGTGTTTATACCGTCGAAGTTACAGGCGAAGACGCACGGGTTATTGCTAGCTTTCAAGGTTTATCTCGCACCATACGCGGCCATATTATCGAGATTGAGGATTAATCATGACAACAGCTTATATCTGCGACGCAATTCGCACGCCTATTGGGCGCTTTGGCGGAAGCTTATCGAATATTCGCGCCGATGATTTGGCGGCAATACCTCTTAAAGCGCTTAAAGCCCGTAATCCAAAGATTGATTGGGACGCCGTTGATGATGTAATTATGGGCTGCGCCAATCAGGCGGGGGAAGATAACCGAAATCTTGCCCGTATGGCGGCTTTGTTAGCGGGCCTTGGGGAAGCCGTTCCGGGGACAACCGTCAACCGTCTTTGCGGGTCGGGCATGGATACGATCATCATGGCAAGCCGCGCAGTTATGGCGGGGGATGCGGATATGATTATCGCCGGCGGCAGTGAAAGCATGACCCGCGCACCCTATGTGATGAGTAAAGCCCCCACAGCCTTTGGTCGCGGGGCGAAAATGTTTGATACCTCTATTGGTTGGCGCTTTACTAATCCGGAACTTGAGCGGGTCTACGGCGCAGAAGGCATGCCGAAAACGGCGGAAAATGTGGCTGAGGATTATAACATCAGCCGCGAAGACCAAGACATGTTTGCAAAACGCTCTCAAGATAAAGCCGAGGCGGCAATTAAGTCCGGACGGTTAGCGAAAGAAATCACGCCCATCTCTATTCCGCGCCGAAAGCAAGAGGATTTAGTCTTTGATACGGATGAGCATCCCCGAAATAGTCCGCTTGAGGTTTTAGGTAAGCTCCGCCCGATTGTTCAGGCGGGCGGCACGGTTACAGCTGGTAATGCCTCCGGCGTGAATGACGGGGCGGCAGCGGTGATTATCGCCTCTGAAGCGGGCGTCAAGCGCCACGGCTTGACACCACGGGCGCGTTTTTTGACCGGCGCAGCGGTCGGTGTGGCGCCGCGCATAATGGGCATTGGCCCTGCGCCTGCCTCGCAAAAAGTGCTCGCGAAAGTAGGGCTTAAAATTGGCGATATGGACGTGATTGAAATTAACGAAGCTTTTTCATCACAGTCTTTGGCGACCCTGCGAATGTTAGGCCTCGCCGATGATGCGCCCCGTGTAAATCCGAACGGCGGCGCGATTGCACTGGGCCACCCTTTGGGCATGTCAGGCACACGTATTGTGATGTCAGCGATTGAAGAGCTACATCATAAAGGCGGCCAAATGGCCCTTACGGCCATGTGTATTGGTGTCGGGCAGGGCATTGCGTCGATTTATGCCAAGGTTTAATGAAACCAACTATATGCTGCGCAATATGCCGCAGCTTATGGCCTAGGCTTATTCATTGACCGATCGGTCAGTTTATACTATTTAAGTCTCAAGACTGAAGGAGCCGCTTATGTACGCACAACAGGTGAAATCAACCGGTAAGGGCGTAAAGTCACTGGACGAAATGGACCCGCAAGAGCGAGCCTTTCAAGAACGCATTAATGCGGGCGTTAAAATCGAAGCCAAAGATTGGATGCCTGAGGGCTACCGCAAGACACTTATTCGCCAAATCGGGCAACATGCCCATTCAGAAATTGTCGGGCAACTCCCGGAAGGAAATTGGATTACCCGCGCGCCGAGCTTGGAGCGCAAGGCAATCTTAATCGCTAAGGTTCAAGACGAAGCGGGCCACGGGCTTTATCTTTACTGCGCGGCGGAGACACTCGGCATCTCCCGCGATGAAATGACAGAACAGCTCCTCAGTGGGAAAGCAAAATATTCTTCGATCTTCAATTACCCAACCCTGACATGGGCGGATATTGGTGCGATTGGCTGGCTTGTGGACGGGGCGGCAATTATGAATCAAGTTCCGCTACAAAAATGCTCTTACGGGCCCTATTCACGGGCGATGATCCGTATCTGTAAAGAGGAAAGCTTTCATCAACGTCAAGGCTTTGATATTATGATGCGGCTTTGCGAAGGCACGCAGGCGCAAAAAGATATGGCGCAAGATGCGCTGAACCGTTGGTGGTGGCCGGCGCTCATGATGTTTGGCCCGTCCGATAAAGACAGTGTTCACAGCGCGCAAAGCTTTGCGTGGAATATCAAGCAAGACTCTAATGATGAATTGCGCCAGAAATTTGTCGATCAAACCGTGCCGCAAGCGAAATATCTAGGGCTTACGGTTCCCGATCCTGACTTAAAATGGAATGAGAGCAATGATAATTATGATTTCGGTGAGCCAGATTGGTCAGAGTTTTTCGCAGTTATTTCGGGTAATGGCCCATGCAATAAAGAGCGCCTTGCGGCGCGCAACAAAGCATGGGATGACGGCGCATGGTTCCGCGAAGGTTTAGAGGCCTATGCGGTGAAACAAGATGCACTCCAAGACGCGGCAGAATAGGATTATATCATGAACAAACGGGAATGGCCGCTTTGGGAAGTTTTCATACGCGGCGCGCATGGGCTTGCCCATAGACATGTGGGCTCTCTACATGCGCCGGATGCAGAAATGGCCATGAAAAATGCTCGGGACGTTTACACGCGCCGTAATGAAGGGCTTTCCATTTGGGTTGTGCCCGCGCAGGCCATTACCGCAAGCACACCGTCAGATAAGGGGCTTATGTTTGAACCTGCAAATTCTAAAGTTTATCGTCATCCAACATTTTTCAAAATTCCAGATGAAATTGGAAGTATGTAACTATGTCCGATACACACGCGCTACAGAGCTATGTTCTCCGCCTTGCAGATAATGCCCTTATCTTAGGGCAGCAGGTTTCCGCTTGGTGTGGTCATGCGCCGGCGCTTGAAGAAGATATTGCTTTTGCAAATACGGCGCTTGATTTAATTGGCCAAGCGACATTATGGCTGACTTATGCCTCTGAGCTTGATGCGCAGGGCCGTAGTGCGGATGATTTAGCTTTCCTGCGTGATGAGCGGCAATTTTCTAATATTTTACTTGTTGAACAACCTAATGGCGATTTTGGCAAAAGCTTAATGCGGCAATTTATATTTGATGCGGCGCATTTTCCTTATCTACAAGGTTTATCACATTCCAATGATGCCCGCATTTCTGAAATAGCGACAAAGTCAGTTAAAGAAGTGGCCTATCATTTAGAGCGCTCGAGTGACCTCATTATACGCCTTGGCGGTGGTACAAAGGATAGCCATAATTATATGCAGCGCGCCCTAAATGATTTATGGCGGTTTTCCAGTGAAATATTCATGCCAGATGCGCTTGAGCTATCAATGACAGAGCAGGGGATTGCGCCGGACCTCGCGAATATCGAAACAAAGTTTACCCGCCATATTCATATGGTTTTTGAACGGGCAGGTTTAACACTCCCTGAAAGCAGTTACATGCACAACGGGGGCAAAATAGGTATTCATTCTGAAAATATGGGACCGCTGCTTGCCGAAATGCAATATCTACAGCGCTCTTTTCCTGGGGTGCAGTGGTAAGAGTATAATGAGCATTGATATAACAATGACGAAGCCAAACCTGAGTGATATTTGGTCTTGGTTAGCAGCTGTAGCTGATCCCGAAATTCCGGCTGTGTCTATTGTTGATCTCGGCATTGTTCGGGGGGTTCGCTGGCTGAAGAATGAGCTTATCATTGACATCACGCCGACCTATTCGGGCTGCCCAGCAACGGGTGTTATTGCGCTTGATATTGAAATGGCAATGGTCAAAAAAGGCATTTCAAACATAAATATAAACACTGTTTTGTCTCCGCCGTGGACAACGGATTGGATAAGTGACATTGGCCGAAAAAAACTGAAAGACTACGGCATTGTGCCGCCTGCACATGCAGCCAACAGCTGCGCAGGGATGATTGGCCTTACGGGCTCTAATGCGGCCAAGATTGATTGCCCTTTATGCGGCTCTGGGAATACGGAGCGAGTTAGCCAATTTGGCTCCACCCCATGTAAAGCGAGTTACCGCTGTAAGAATTGCCTGGAACCCTTTGATTATTTTAAAGCTTTTTAGAGATCATTATGTCTGACTTTTACCCCTTAGAGATTACAGATATTAAGCAAGAAACCCGTGATGCAGTTGTTCTCACCTTAAAGCCGCAAGCCAGCGATGCGGCGCGCTTTAAATATAAACAAGGGCAATATCTCACTTTTAAAAAAATGTTCAAAGGCGAAAGCTTACGGCGGTCTTATTCCATTTGCTCAAGCCTTAGCGATAATCAGCTTAAAGTCGCCATTAAAAAAGTTGACGGCGGATGGTTTTCCTCATGGGCCAATGAAGAGCTATATATAGGGGATAAAATAGACAGCATGCCGCCTATGGGAAATTTTAATACGCCGCTGGTGCGTGATACGCACAAAAATTACCTGCTTTTTGCCATCGGGAGCGGGATTACGCCGATTTTATCTTTGGCAAAAACAATCCTTGAAGAAGAACCCCTATCACAGATTATTCTAACTTATGTCAACAGGTCTTATAATTCGATTATGTTTCGCGAAGATTTAAGTGATTTAAAAGATCGGTTTATGAGCCGGTTTTCGGTCTTGCACATATTGAAACATGACTCGGGAGATATTGATCTCTTAACTGGGCGTATTGATGCGGATAAATGCGATCAACTCTTTACCCGCTGGATGTCACCAAAACATGCGGATACGGCCTTTATATGTGGGCCCAAAGAGGTAATGCTTATGATCTCCGAACGCTTACAAGCCCATGGCATGGAAAAATCCAATATTAAATTTGAACTTTTTGCTAGTACGCCGCCCAAAAAAGCTAAGGCTAAAGCTGTAATTGATAAATCTAAAAATGATGTTGTCGTTACGCTCATTAAAGATGGTCAGACGCGGCGGCTCGAAATGTCGCGCCATAGCGGTGAGACGGTCTTAGAGGCAGCCCTCGCAGAGAATATAGACCTGCCATATTCTTGCCAAGCGGGTGTGTGTTCAACTTGTATGTGTAAGGTTAAATCTGGCGAAGTTGAAATGCAAAGTAATTATGCACTAGAAGATTACGAGGTTGAGCGAGGGACTGTCCTGTCTTGCCAGTCAATCCCATTAACAGATGAGCTAACGCTATCTTTTGATGAAATGACCCACGCCGCTGAAAACTAGGTTATTATAAACATAGTCACTTATAACAGCTATTGATTACTTCCGTTTGAAAATTTAAGTCTCTTTTTTTTATTATTGTGTGAGCTATCATGGAAAAGATATTTATTGGCGCTGATAAATTGCTAGAAGACTCTTTTGAATTAGCACAGCGCATATATGACAGTGGCTATCGTCCAAGCTTTATTGTAGGTGTTTGGCGCGGCGGAACGCCTATCGGAATTGCGGTTCAAGAGGTATTAGAAGCCTTTGATTGCCCGACAGATCATTTTGCCATTCGAACATCATCCTATGAAGGCGGCACGGTTCAGAATAAAACGGTCAAGGTGTTTGGGCTCCAACATCTCATAGATACAATTAATAATGATGATAAGCTTTTAATCATTGACGATACCTTTGATAGCGGACGAAGTATTGCTGCTATTATAGATCAGCTAAAAGAGCGCTGCCGTTTAAATACACCCAGTGATATACGTGTTGCGACGATTTATTATAAACCAACCTTAAATAAGACGGAGCGTTCTCCGGATTTTTACATATATGAAACAGATAAATGGTTAGTCTTTCCCCATGAGATAAGGGGGTGCAGTCAAGCAGAACTTAGAGCGCATAAAAAGCTACCAGAGCGGTTTTTCAATAGTTTTAAAACCTCCGGTAAAAGGGTCATTTGAGGCTTCATAATGTATCAAGTAATAGGCTATTGACCTCACGCCGCAATGGCGCAGCCGTTTGAGTGCCCAATTTTACGGTCGTTAATGCGCCGGCCGTACAAGCAAATTCAAGTGCAGTTTGTGCAGGTTGGTTCTCGATAAGGGCGAGGGTTAAAGCTGCGGCAAAACTATCGCCAGCACCAGTTGTATCAACCACATTAACTTTTGGTGGTGAAGCTGTTGCAATTTGAGCACCGTTTTTAAAAAGGCAGGCACCATTACTCCCCTTGGTTACCGCGAGTAGCCCTGAATAGGACTTTAAATCGGTTTGGTAGTATTGATATTCACCTTTATTTAAAATTATTAAATCTGCACGCTCCATTACTGGCCCGACTCCAGAGGTGACAGGGGAGGCATTAACACTGATAAAGCCCTCAAACTTATTCATTGCCGTTAATATTGTCTCAGTTGGAATTTCAAATTGTGTTATAATAGCATCGGCGTTTATCGGGGGTAACATATCGCCCGTAAAAAACATATTCGCGCCGGAGGCCACGGCAATTTGATTTTCACCATTATCTGATACCCCAATAAACGCTAAACCCGTATGTTGATTATCAATGATAATTAATTGAGACAAATCCACATCTGCTTTTTTTAATATGCGAAGAGCTTGAGCTGCATAATTATCACTTCCGATGGCAGCAATGAGGTTAACATCTGCACCTAAACGTTTTAACGCCAAAGCTATATTCGCGCCCTTACCACCTGGAAGTGCGCTATGAGTTCCGTTTACGATTGTTTGCCCCGCTCTTGGGAGCGTTTTTGTCTTAATAATAAGATCAAGATTAACAGAACCAACAACGCATATTTTGGGAGAAACGGGCATAAATAGCTTTATTTACAAGGTTGCTTAAAAATATTGAGTCAAAAAACTATAACGGAGACAATCGCGTAGTTCTACCAATAATATTTGATCAAATTACAATCTCGTAAAGCCTAAGCCACCTATCTATTGCCACTTTAACGGGGGTTATGTGACGAGGAGGTATAAATAAATATAGGGCAAAACGCGGGGCAAAAAACAAGTCAATTACATTTCACTTGATGAAAACAAAGGCTTTGTGTGATGTAATGGCGGGCGGGGAGGGATTCGAACCCCCGATAGGCTTCCACCTATGCCGGTTTTCAAGACCGGTGCATTCAACCACTCTGCCACCCACCCATGGGTAATATTGGTTTGCGAGGAGGCAATTAGCATATTTTTCATGGGCCGCAAGCCTTTTATGCGAAAAAATATGAGGCATTGTTAACCTTTTGGTAAACACAAAAATTTCCGCAGTGTTAAGCCTGTCTTTTGACGAGGATTTAAACTTACATCTGTAACAAGGAGGGACGCTGGGGGCAGCGGCGTAAAATAAGCAGTTACCAAACTGTGAATAAGGAAATGGTGTTATGATGTTAAAACAGTCAAATAAGATAAGGCATATTAAATTGCTTTGTGTGGGATTAACGATTGGGCTTGGCAGCACAGCTTGCGCGACAAATAAGGTCACTGTTAATGAACAGGCGGCTCCGATTACCTATAAGATAAACGGCGAGGGGGCCGGACAATATGCCTCAATTCGGCGTAATATAAATATAGGCTCACCAAGGATAGGCCCTGTAATTAGCCCCTTAAGAACAGCGCCTGAATATAATGTTTCGCAAACCGCGCCCCATTACACCGCACCTACTGCCCCAATCGCACCGCGCGTTCCGGTAATTCCATTTGATGCGAACGCTGTTGATAAAGAGCTTTATGCCCATCAACAGGTTAGAAATACTTACACGATTAATGGCAAAAGCTACACGCCTAAACATGAGCCCAATTATGATGAAACGGGACTTGCATCTTGGTATGGCCCTAAGTTTAACGGAAAACCAACGGCCTCCGGTGAAATATTTGACAAACAAGACATAACAGCAGCTCATAAGACGTTACCCCTTAACAGCCTTGTTCATGTTACAAATCTTGAAAATGGACGCACGCTAATTGTCCGCGTGAATGACCGAGGCCCATTTGTCGATGAGCGCATTATCGATCTTAGTGAAGGGTCGGCTCAAGCACTCGGCACGATAGAAAACGGGCTTGCTAAAGTTCGCGTGCGTTATGCAGGCCCAGCAGACCCAAGCGCTACAAAACGTTTATATGAAGCGCCAGCTCCAACACCGCAGCCCTTAAGCGCAGAACGACCGCAAATTATTACGCCGCAGCCGGCTTTACCTCAGGCTGCCTTACCTCAGGCTGCCTTACCTCAGGCTGCCTTACCTCAAGCTACTTTACCTTCACAAGTTCAGCAGCAACCGCAAATAGATTATCAACCCTTGCGGTATTTAGGTGAAGATCAAGCCCCTATACTTACGCAGCCACAGCCGCAGCCAGAACGGGTTAGCCAGGCTGAGTTGCCGCGTCCGTCTTATGAGACGCCGCAACCACAAGCGCCGCGATATGTCGCCCCGCATACCCCGTTTATGCCTGCGCCCATTTCGCCCGACCGGTTAGCACCCGTCGCGCCGCCGCGTCCGGAACAAGGCGGAAATGTGACCCTAACAATTAAAGGCCCAATACATTTTGCAACACAGAGCGAAACCGATCCGCAGCCTAAATGGATACCGGCCGTGAATAAGGTCAAGACCACACGATAAATATGAAATTAACGCAGCAAGGCTTTACCCAAGGCCATAGCTATGAGTAAGATAAAAGCCCCGCATTGCTGGGGCTTTTTGATTCGTATAAGGCCAATATTATTGTGTTAAACTTCTTCCGGCTTATCTGTGTTGTGTACATCGTCTTTTATGCGCAGCCCCTTTGGGCACAAGACGCTTCATTTGAAACTAAAGCCCCCCATGCAGTTATATTAGACTATGACAGTGGTATCGTTTTATACGAAAAAAACGCCCGCCGCGCCGTAGCTCCTGCATCCATGACGAAAATTATGACCGCCGATATCGTCTTTGAGCAAATTAAATCAGGCAAGCTTGCCTTAACGGACACATTCCAAGTATCAGAAGATGCGTGGCGACGCGGCGGCGCAAAGTCCGGTTCATCGACTATGTTCTTAAACGTTAACTCAGAAGCCTCCGTTGAGGATTTGTTACGCGGCGTGATTATACAATCCGGAAATGACGCCTGTATTGTTTTAGCTCAAGGCATTGCTGGCACTGAAGCGGCCTTTGCTAATATGATGACTCAACGGGCAAAAGCTCTAGGTCTTGAGAGTGCGAATTTTGAAAACGCGACCGGATGGCCGCACCCAGATCATAAAATAAGTACATATGATTTAGCCCGCTTAGCCCGCCATTCTATTCAAAGCTACCCAGAGTTTTATCCGATATATTCTGAGCGCTCATTTGCATGGAACGGTATTACGCAATCTAATCGCAATCCTCTGCTTGGGGCCATAGACGGCGCAGACGGACTAAAAACAGGCCATACAGAGGCTTCGGGTTATGGCCTTGTTGGAACAGCTTTACGCGGCGACAAACGGCGCATTATCGTCATCAATGGTCTTGAAAGTAAATCAGACCGCCGCGATACGGCCCGCTCCCTTATGTCAGCAGCTTTTTCACAATTTGAAATATTAGATTTAAGGCAGCGTAATGACGTTGCGGCCGAGATTAATATTTATCTAGGCAAAGCCGAAACAGTCAAAGCCTTAATCCCAGAGGATATTTCAGTCGGGGTCACACGGCTTGATGCTAAAAATGTTAAGCTGAGCGTAACTCACGCCAAAGAAGTGGCCGCTCCAATCACTCAAGGGCAGGAGTTGGGGCAGATTATGATAAGCGTTCCGGGACAATCCCCAAAAGTGCTACCAATTATTGCCGCAGAAGATGTTGCCGCGAAAAAAGGCCTCTCCCGCGCCCTAAGTGTATTAACTCGTAAGATAAGAGGGCAGTAAATATGTCTGAATATGGAAAATTCATTACCCTTGAAGGCGGTGAAGGTGCGGGAAAAACAACCCAAGGGGAGCTTTTAGTCGCGGCCCTGAATAAAGCCGGAATTGAAACTGTTTTAACCCGTGAACCGGGGGGTACATTTGGTGCAGAGGCTATCCGTGATCTGGTCTTGTCAGGTACTAAAGACCGTTGGTCTGGAATGACGGAATTGCTTTTGATGTATGCGGCCCGAATAGATCATGTTGAAAAATTAATACGCCCTGCATTGAAACGCGGCGCATGGGTAATTAGCGACCGGTTTTCTGATAGCTCCATGGCCTATCAAGGCTATGCACGCGGATTAGGTGAAAAGCAAGTTGCTGCGGTTGACAAGGCCGTTATGGGCAGCTTTGCGCCTGACCTAACAATACTTTTCGATATTGACCCGATTTTAACAATGAAGCGCGTAGAGACTCGCGGTGAGGATTTATCTCGGTTTGACGGGGAAACTTTAGAGTTTCATAAAACTATCAGAGATGCTTTTTTAGATATTGCCTTGAAAAATGAAGCCCGTTTTTTTACCCTAGACGCTGCGGCTCCGCGCGAGGCTGTCCATGCTCGTATCCTTTATGCCATATGCTCAATTTATCCTGATTTGGCCGGACAATTAGGTCATGCCGACTAGGTTATGCGAACAGTTGAGATTGAACGCCTAGCTGAAGCCGACCGCATTGACGGATGCCTGCATCCGCGCGAAACATTCTCTCTTTTAGGCCATGAAGCTGCAGAGCAGACCTTTATAAAGTCTATTGAAGGTAAGCGGCTGCATCATGCATGGCTTATTACCGGTGTTAAAGGAGCCGGTAAAGCCACGCTGGCCTACCGCATGGCCCGTTATCTTTTAGGCTGCTCACAACTCCTTAAGGAAAGTTTGGATTTCAGTCCCAATGATCCGGTCTCCCAACGTATCGCGAGTCATGGGCATGGGAATATATTCGTTTTGCGTCGTCCCTATGACCATAAAACCAAGAAACTTCGCAGTGAAATTCCAGTTAGTGAAGCCCGTAAGCTCAAAGATTTTTTATCGCAAAAACCGTCAGAATCTGGATGGCGCATTGTCATCATTGATTCTATGGATGAGATGAATAGAAATGCTGAAAATGCTATCTTAAAAAGCTTGGAAGAGCCGCCTAAAAAGACGATGTTTTTCTTGATTTGCTCTAACCCCGGCCGGCTTTTACCGACTATTCGTTCTCGCTGCGTAAGCCTGCGTCTGACCCCCGTGGCACAAGATCAAATATATGGATGGCTTAAACAATTTGATGGTCTTGATGAAGATATAATGGACGCGGCCGTTAAATTATCGCGCGGCGGACCGGGGCGAGCCTTTGCCCTTTGCGAAACGGCTGATCATGTTCTAGTTCCGTTGTCGCGTTATATTTCTACATTGACGAAACCCGCCGACCGGGTAGATGTGAAAGTTAGTCAAAGCCTCGCCCGCAATGATATGCGCCAAGAGCGGCTTATGTTTTGGCAATGCTTAGCCGATCTTTTGGAAGCGCAAGCACATTTCACTATTAGTGGTGAATGGCGTTCGGCCTTTAAACCCTTTCCAGTGTCCAAGCCTGCAGATGTTTGGGCCGTTCTTTCGGCCCGTATAAAGCAGCTTGCAGGGCAATCAGAGGGCCTTAACATGGACCATATGAGCGTGATAATGACGGCGCTTAATGAAATTAGGAGCGCCTAATGTGGGTTGATAGCCATGTAAATCTTCACGGGGATGCGTTTAAAGACGACCTTGACGAACTTATGGCGCGGGCCAAAGGGGCGCAGGTTACCCATATGTTGACCATCTGCTGCCGGCTCTCTGAATTCTCGCAGGTTCACAATCTTGCAAAGAGGTTTGAGAATATGTGGTGCAGCGTAGGGACACATCCCCATGAAGCGCGGCATAATCCTGATATATCCCCAGATGAGCTTATAGCCCATAGCCGTAACCCCAAGGTCATTGGTATTGGTGAGACGGGGCTAGATTATCATTATAATTACAGCGATAAGGCGGCGCAGGTTCATAATTTCAAAGCCCACATAGATGCTGCGCGGCAAACTCAACTCCCATTAATTATCCATAGCCGCGATGCAGATGATGATATGGCGGATATGCTTGAGACCGAGTATAAAAACGGGGCCTTTCCCATGTTGCTCCATTGTTTCACCGCAGGCGATAGATTAGCAAAACGGTTAGATAAGCTCGGTAGTTATTTTTCATTATCCGGGATTGTAACATTTAAATCCGCCCAAGACATTCGCGATATTGCAAAATACTTGCCCGATGAGCGAATTATGATTGAAACAGATTGCCCATATCTCTCGCCCGTGCCTTATCGGGGGCGGCGTAATGAGCCCGCTTATGTGCCCCATGTTGGCGCAAAGCTCGCAGAGATCAAAGGCTGGAGCCTTGAAGATACAGCAAAGACAACAACGGCGGCTTTTTTTAATTTATTTCAAAAGGCAGACCCGTCTATTACGGACGATATATCATGACGTTACGCGCTACTATTTTAGGGTCCGGGTCTTCTGGCGGAGTACCGCGCGTAGGGGGTGATTGGGGTGTTTGTGACCCAAATGAGCCCAAAAATAAACGTATGCGATGTTCCTTGCTAATTGAGCAATGGGAGGGTGATAAAGAGCCAGACAACAGGTTTAAAACTGTCATCCTTATTGATACATCACCTGATCTAAGGGTACAGCTCTTAGGCGCCAAAGTCACGCATATTGACGCGCTTCTTTACACCCACGATCATGCGGACCAAAGCCACGGTATAGATGACCTGCGCGCCGTCGCTTACCGTATGAAAGCGCAGATAAAAGCCTATATGGATTCGCCAACAAAGACGGCTTTATTGAACCGATTCGGTTACTGTTTTGAAATGCCAGATGGCCGTGTCCATCCGCCAATATTCGAAATCCAAGATCAAATTAAACCTAAAGAAAACATCGTTATTAAAGGCGCAGGTGGTAAGATTAATGTTCGTGTGCTTGGTCTATCTCATGGGCCGACGCCGTCTTTAGGTTTTAAATTTAACGATAAGATTGTCTATAGTCCCGATGTCTGGGATATAGAAACTGACATGCTTGACCTTATAAAGGGCGCGCAAATTTGGGTCTGTGATGCACTGCGTTATAATCCATCACCGACACATGCTCATGCGGATAAAAGCCTTATGTGGCAAGCTTATACGCAAGTTCCAAATATGGTTTTAACCAATCTACATGTGGATATGGATTACGGCGTTTTATCGCGTGAAATCATGCCGGGGCAATGCGCCGCCTATGATGGGTTTACGTGCACGCTTCGTTAAATCTGCGCTATATTACCCTAAATCATATAAACTCATAAAAAATTTGAACTCTTTTGAATCTCAATACGACTGAGCAGTAACACAGGCTTTGAGGCGTCGCCGACAACTGTGTTTTACGGAATATTGCTCAACTCTAGGAGAGAGAATAATGACTATTAAAAAGAGACAACATGCAAAACCATCTAGTTTTGCAAAAATAACATTAACGTCATCAACTGCGGCTGTAGCCCTTATGCTTGCCGCCCCGCAGGTCATTGCTCAGTCTATAACATCAATGACTGACGGTGAAATGATTACGCTTGACGGCACAAACATAGCCATTGCTGCACCCGTTATTACAATCGCAAATAATAATGTTGAAGTGACGAATAACGGAACGCTGACCACAACGGGCGGCTCGCAAACTGTTCAAGTTAATGCCGATACAACAGACACAATGCTAACAAACACAGCAAGCGGGATTATTGAAGGCGACTCACGCGCTGTAAATATTCAGGGCGATAATTTTACACTTGAAAATAATGGTATTATTCGCGGAACTGGCGATCAACGAAATGGCACAGTTTACGCAAATTTAACGGCTCAAGGTTTCGTAATTAACAATAATGATGGGGCATTAATTGATGCAGGTCTTGGCAATGACGGCGCAGGTATAGCGCTTGAAATCGGCAATATGGGTAATCCGGTTGGCGGATCTATAACAAATACAGGGATTATTAATGGACGCGGGCAAGGCTTAGCCACTGGCGGAACTGCGGGTGATGGCATTCGCTTTTTTGGCCCTGGTTTTCTTCCTGCCTATGTGTTTAATGGTGATATAACAAACTCAGGCACAATCACATCTGAAAGCACTCAAGGCACGGTTGCGGGTTTACGATTTGCGAACCGAATTGGTTTCCAAGGGACATTAACGAATGAGAGCGGCGGCGTTATTTCTAGTGCTCAGAACGGCGTATATTTCGGTGATGCTGATCATACAGGTGGCACAGTTGTTAATGCCGGAACAATTTCCTCTAATAGTCGCGCTTTTAATATCGACGGCACAGGGCTGACATTAACAAATGGTGGGGATATTCTCGGCACAGGCGTACAGCGTAACGGCACATTATATGCGGACGCAACAGCTACAGATTATACCATCAACAACTTTGGCACTATCGACGCTGTAATCGAAGGGTCAGGCTTTGCAGCTGAAATTGACCTCGATGGAAACACATTTGAATTAGTCAATTTAGGCGTCATACAAGGACGTGGTGATGTAGATAATGCAGATGGTTTCCGTGTTGGCAATCCCGGTAACATCGGCACAGCGACCGTCGACATCACAAACTCTGGTACGATTAATTCCGAAAGCAATCAAGGCACAACAGCGGGTCTTCGCTTTGTCAACGGCATAAGCTTTGCGGGAACGATTGATAATTCCGGCACGATTTCCGGCGTTCGTAATGGTGTTTACTTTGGTAATCCAGTGATGGGCCAAGGGGCTGATCATTCGAACGGCGTGTTCACCAATACGGCCACAGGCGTTATCAGCTCTGATAGCCGTGCCTTTAATATCGACGGTATTGGCCTTACATTAAACAATGCTGGCAGCATCCTCGGCACAGGCAATCAACGGAACGGTACGCTTTATTCTGACGGAACGGCCACAGATTATACTGTCAATAACTCCGGCACAATCGATGCGGGCGCAGGTAACGAAGGCTCTGCTTTTGCGGCTGAAGTTGGCCCAAATGGAACCAGCTTCACATTCGATAATTCCGGCACACTCCAAGGACGCGGGCAGGGCAGCGCTGCAACGGGCGCCGCAGGTGATGGTTTCCGCATTGGCAATGTTGGAAATTCAGGATTAGCCACAGCCGCGATCACAAACTCTGGCACAATCGCCTCCGAAAGCGCCATCGGCACGACTGCCGGCCTTCGGATCGTAAATGGCATCAGTCTATCGGGTACAATCGACAATTTTGGCACGATTACAGGCACCCAAAACGGTCTATATTTTGGCAATGCAACGGATGCAGGCGGCGGTGATTTCACCAATGCCGTTGTGAACAATTCCGGAATTATTTCATCCGGGAGCCGCGCCCTTAACATTGATGGGCTTGGCCTAACTATAAATAATACAGGTTCTATTTTAGGCCTTGGAAACCAACGGAATGGAACAGTTTATGCAGACGCGACGGCAAATTCATATACGCTCAACAACGCCGCAGCAGGCGTAATTGACGCCGGAGCCGGAAATAGCGGATCAGGTGTATCTTTACAATCAGGCAATGTAGACGGCGAAACCGTTTCCTTCACAATTAACAATGCTGGCACAATCCAAGGCCGCGGAACAGATCAAGTTCCTGCTGGGCTTCGTATTTTTGCCGGTGCTGCAAATGTAAATGTCGATGCAGCTATCACTAATTCAGGGACGATTGCCTCTGAAACGGGCGCAGCCATCTTAATTGATAATGTTGATTTCACAGGTACGATCCAAAACAGCGGAATACTTACAGGTACCTCTGTGCTTGATGCTTCCACGGCTCAAGGCGCGGTGAATTTCAACCAAATTGGCGGCGGTTTCCAAAGTGATTTCATCGGCTCTAACTTTACGGATATACTTAACATCAGCGGCCCAAGTTTTGCGCTAGGGGCGGATATCCTAAATAATGTTACAACAACGATTGCAAGCGGCACCATTGCGTCAGTAAATGGCACGCGCAATCTACAAGGTGACTTTACATTAAACGGAACACTAAATTTGAGTCTTGGACAAGACCTACTTGCCGTTGATGGCAGCACAGTTCTTGGGTCAAGTAGTGTTGTCAATATCGACTCTGGTGATATTAACAACCTTACACTCGGCCAAGAAGTTTTTGTTATAACAGAGACTGGAACCTTCACCGATAATGGTGTTCAGGTAAATGTTACGGATAATGATTTCCTTGTGGATTACCGTGTCAATCTTGCCGGGGCTGTATCTGTCATTGCTGATGCAGTAGATCTTGGCGCACAAACAAATGATCCGAATTTCTCGGTCTTTGGCTCCGCTATCACAGCCGCATTTACAGCTGGTCAATTAAGTCAAGCCAATGCAAATGCGCTTAATAATCTACCGACTGGAACCAGCTTTGATACCGTTGCTGGTGATCTCCTGCCAACACTCAATGAAGGGGTTTCGCGCGAAGTTTGGGAAACCAATAGCCTTGCAAATAACTTCATTGCCGACCGTTTACAGGCCGGCACACAAATCGGTGCTTGGGCGCAAGCTCAATTCCGCACAGCCGATCGTGATGATGAGAACGTAAGTGTGACCGGTTATGACGCCGATGCAACAAGTTTCTCCCTTGGTTTTGACACACAGGTGAGCAATGAGCTTCGCCTTGGCGTCGCTGGTAGTTTCTCCAATATCGAGATTGAGAATGACGTGGCAACAGAGCGTGAAACAGAGCTGGATACGTTCCAAATCGCAGCTTATAGTCAATATGACATCGGGAAAACATTTTTCACCGGCCAAATTGGTTATATTTTTGGCGATGCAGAAACAGAGCGAACATCTGCTTTAGGTGATGTAAACGGTGAATTTGATGTCTCAGGCTTTACGGCTCGCGGCCTTATTGGCTATAAAGCTGGCTCCGGAAGTTTTGACTTTACGCCGCATGCGGGGTTCCGTTACGGCTCTATTTCAGAGGAATCTTTTACTGAAACAGGCGGTCTTGGACTGATTGTTAATGCCGATACAACGGATTTCTTTGAGGGCGTTATCGGCGCAAGATTCGCGCCGCGTGTTGAAACTAATGGGTGGGCTATTCGTCCAAGTTTACGTGCAGATTATATTTATGACTTCACAGGTGATTCACGCGATCAAAGCATTACATTACCTGGCGCAGTACCATTTGTTTTAACCTCAGGTGATGCCCTAGAATCGCGCTTTGAAATCGGTGCAGACCTCGATATTGTTAGTGCAAGCGGCGCGTCCTTCGGAATTGGTTATGAAGGGGACTTTGCCTCCGGCTACACAGCTTCTGCTGGATATCTACGCCTTCGTATCGGCTTCTAAACAAGCGAACAAATAAATTTAAAATGATTAGAACCGAGACTAATACAAGCCTCGGTTTATAGTTTAAGATAATGAATCAAGACATTGAATTATAACAATAAAAAATATGCGAGTATATATATTGATACGTTATTATTTCTCATAATATACATTATGCGATTATTACTTTCGCATTATTATCATATATTGTATTATGTTCTATGTCATTGATTTTTATAGGTTGTTTTACTACACAGACATTTTTAAACTATGAACGCCACTGACTTAACCAAGCGCGAAAACTTTTGTTTTGCACACTTGATTAAGCTCATGGGCTTATTGCGTTGTTATTGCGTTAAAATCTACGTTTTGCACTAATTGAGAACGTTGTGCCGATGTCAAAGCTATCGATGATGATTTCTGTATCACCAATAGATTGAGAGGCCTCATAGCCCTCCCCTAGGATGTTTTGGACTTTAAAACCAAGTTCATATGTGCCGCCTTTAAAGTCTAAATCATAATTTCCGACAAAGTCTAAAGATATGGGCAAACGCTCTAAGATCGATGGCAAGCCGTTAGATAAATCCTCAACAGCGCGAATACGTTCTGATGAGTAATTTAGTAAAAACGTCGCTTCCCAATTATTTTCATAATCATTGAGGCCGATTTGAAAATTCACCAAGTGATCTGATTGCCCTTGTAGAGCGCGGCCATCCGTGTAGATTCCGGCCGCCGATAAAGTCAGCGGAGTAATCGCCTGTGATGGGTTAACGGTCGGCGGGGTAATTGCAACATCGCCATTTGCACTCACGCTAGAATCCGTAAAAGTATAGTTACTGCGCAAAATTAAATCTTTGCTCTCCCAAATACCGCCGCTAAGACCTAATTCATTTAGGCTCCATGATTTTTCAAATTCAACTTCAATACCAAATAATTGCGCAGAGGGCGCATTGATAAAGCTGGTCGCATTTGAATCCCCAAGTCCGTTAAAGATAAATTCCTCGATTGGATCTGTGAAATCCTTATAAAACGCGCCAATAGTAATAAATTCGCTACTGCCAAAGTAATATTCAAGACGGGCATCTAAATTGGTACTACGTGAGTTTTGTAAGAACGGGTTGCCTACAAAGCGGTCATCTGTGTCCGTATTGACAAAAATCGTTGGCGTTAATTCACGAAACTGCGGGCGGTTAATTGTGCGCGAAGCGGCAAGGCGGAGCTGAAACCCATCCGCAAATGTCCATGTTAACGTCGCTGATGGCAAGAAGAAGTCTTCGGCAAGGTCATCAAATTCAAAGGCGCTGCCTTCAACAAGAGCCTGTGCAATGGCTGTCTCTTGGGTACTGTCTTCATAACGTAGCCCCAAAGCAATACGCAGGTTTTCATTCAGCTCAGCCTCAAGTCCTGTATAGACAGAAAACACGCTGAGCGCCGCCTCAGATATATCTGGGAAACCGGTGGTGCCGCCGCGGCGAATTTCGAGAAGACCTGCATTTAAAACTTCATCAGAGAAGATCACATCAATACGGCTATTTTGCAGCTCTTGTGGGATAGAGCCAAAATAGCGGAAATCCGCCTGTTGGCTATCTCGGGTTTTATCAAGATAAGAACCGCCAAATTTAAATTCAACGGGGATCGGTCCTATATCTGTTGGGAAAACTGTATCGATGCCTAGATCAATGGTTGTGTCATCTAGTTCGGAAAAACGAAGTTCATTATTAGTACCGGGACGGTTGAATTGAAAGCGGAACCCCTGCCCGTCTTCAAAGTCTTCAAAATTCACGCGGCGTTCAAACGGTGCATCACGGCCCGCAACGGCATAGGTCGCGCGCCATTTAATTTCTGCATCATTCAGTGACGGAATAAAATGTTCTCCAAGGAGTTGCCCTAGGTAAACCTCACGCTCGAAAAACTCGGTAAAATCCTGACGGAAGATACGGTCTTCACGGTCAACCCCAGAGATAATTCGCGCCTCGGCTGATGTTTGCCGTGTGGCAAGGCCAACAAGCTGTAGGTTGTGGTTTTCATTAATTTCTGCGCCAACACCTAAAAGGCCGTTTAGAGCAATCTTATTTTCAGTGCTTTGGCGAAAGCCGTCATCAAGAATAACAAGACTATTATTTGCGCCAATATTGGCAGTGTTATCCTCCCCCTCACGGTTCTCCCATTGGTTACTATAGCCAATGGTGGCCAAGACGCCGATACTCGCACCGCTGTCAAGGTCATAGCGGTTTCCTGCTGAAATCCGCGCGCTTCCGTTAAGAGGCAAAGAGCTATCTTGTTCGATTAAAAGCGTGCGATCATTTTCAAAATTTTCTGTCGGCACGCCGTTCTCATCAAGGGGCGGTAAATCCCGCAATCCATTGTCAAAGCCAAGGAAGTCTGTGCCTGAGCCTTCATATGTCAGGCCGCTTGTCAGATTAGAGACCGTGTTAAGGCTCGTAGAGAGGGAAATTTCGAAGAATTTTTCATCGGGTAGAGATTTGGTTTTAAGCGATATTGCACCGCCCCCAAACTCGCCGGAAATTTCAGGAGACGCTGTCTTAGCGACCACAACATCGGAGAGGACGGAGGTCGGGAATAAATCAAGCGGGGCAACACGGCGAAGCGGCTCTGGTGAGGGTAATGGAGACCCATTTAGCGTGGCCGATGAGTAACGCTCATTTAGGCCGCGAACGACAACAAATTTACCTTGACTGAGGGATACGCCCGTCACCCGCGTCAGGGCCGACGCAATATCGCTTGCGCCGGATGTTTCGAAAAAATCTTCATCCAAAACACTCGTAATCTCAGAGGTGATGCGCTTTTCATTGGGAATAAAAACCCCCGTCGAAACCACTTCATCTTGCGGCTCTGTGCTCGTTTCGTCTTGGGCCATAGCCGGAAAAACGATGAAAGACGCGGTTAAAAGCAAATATGAAATATATGAATTGCGTGATGCTGACATGGTATAACCCCAAGGTTTAAGTTTTAAAGCGGGCCGGCGATGAGGTTAGTAATCACCGGCCCTACATTGGCGGCAAACCCGCCAATGATCCTAAAAATGGGGCGCCCTAACCTCAGCCCCATTAGTTGTTTTATTGATCGACGAGTAAGGTCCACCCGAGGAACCAATCATCATTGGCGTCTTCGACGGCACCGACATAATCGGCGGGCTCAAAGAAGGGGTCGCGCGTTGATGGGTCAAGCGCCTGAGGCGTCGAATCCCCCGCTCCCGGTACGAATTGCATATCCCCGACAGAGGTTGTTCCGCTGCTGACGTTATTCATCCCATTTGTAAATGCATTTACAGTGGCAGCGTCACCTTCGTCATTGTCCGTTTCTAGGTTCTCACCATTATCAACCACAAGCATGGAGCTAAACTCTATATCCCCTGAGGCGACCTGATTGGCCGATTCCGCATCATCAATATCAATGCCTGCATCTTGGAAATTTGTGATAATACCATTCAGGAAGCGCCCTGCAGATCCGGCCCGCACTAACAGTCCTGTATCACCGCCTGCTCCGCCAACAAATGTGAAGTTAGAGATTGTGGGATTAGAGCGCGGGAGAACCGTATTATTTGTTGAGCGGTTATCGCCCTCAATACCCCGATCACCCGCGTCATCAGATTGATCGATAATCACAAATTGCGCATTGCCCGTCCAACCATCAGTCCAGTCAAAACTGTCATCCCCGTTACCCGTAAGAAGAACATGGCTGACATTAACCGTACCGCCAAAGAACTCTACGCCATCATCGGCATTGTTATGAACCTGTATAAAGTCAACTTGCGTGCCGTTACCTACGCCTTGGAAAGCAATGCCGTTAAGCTCATCTTCGTCGTTAATCAGATTACCTGCAAAAGATACCCGGGTGAAAAACAGATTGCCTGAATTATCCGCTGGGTCATTTCCGCCAAATAGGCCCGATGAACCTTCACCCGACTTTTCGCAATTTGCATCACCGCCCGGAACCGTTGCGTCAATACAGTCATTAATCGGCGCGCGGCCATTAATGATAATCCCGCCCCAAAGGCCGCGGTCGGTTGCAAAATCCGCCGTCCCAAACACTTCATCACGGCTTGTGAAATTAACCGGCGCGGTTACTGTTCCGTTGGAGCGAAGCTGTGAGCCTCTGGCGATGACGAGAAAATCTTGCCCTGTTGCACCGAAAACAGTTGTCCCCGCATCAATGGTTAAGACCGCAGATTGCGCCCCGTCTATAGGGGCCGCAGGATCGCCGCCTTGGTCTTCACCAATAAAAACTGGGCCGTTTAATTGATAAACAAAATTATTATTTAACCGGATGTCTGATGTAATGGTTCCTGAAACCGTACAAATTACTTGACCGCCAACAATGTCGCCGGAATTAACGGTCCCCATTGGGCAATCTGTTGGCGCTTCGTTAATCCCAAACGTCCATCCTGTTGTCCAGTTGTTATCGACTGTTTCTTGCGGGCTGAAGGCACCTATATAATCAACATTTTCAAAACCTTGCTGTCCGGCCAAATTGGCCGCAGGAACCGCTTGCTCTGCGGCGCCGGGGAAGAATTCATCAACAAGCGAATTGTTGCCTTGAACAATATTAGCAGATGCCGTCACGAAAGCATCCGCATCAAATGTTTCGCCGCTATCACCGCTTTCAATATTGTCATTATTATCAAGGAATAATGATTCGAACGTCAATGTCCCGCCCTGTGCGCGGGCAATAGAACCGTCATCAATATCTAGTCCCGCATCTTGGAAGCCTGTAACGATACCATTAACAATATTGGCGTCCGTTCCGGCCCGCAACAATACGCCCGTATCGCCGCCTGCGCTGCCGAGGAAAGTGAAATTCGCAATCGTCGGATTTGAACGTGGGGTAAGCTCATTATTTGTCGAGCGGTTATCGCCTTCTATGCCGCGATCTCCGGCATCGTCCGCCTGTACGACTAAGACAAATTGCGAGCCGCCCGTCCAGCCATCTGTCCAATCAAGGCTATCATCGGCTATCCCCGTCAGGGCGACAAAGTCACATTGCACCGTGCCGCCAAAAAATTCGACACCGTCATCGGCGTTGTTATGAACTTGGATATGGTCACAAGTAGTGCCTGCACCGACCCCTTGGAAGGCTATGCCGTTAAGCTCATCTTCGTCGTTAATGAGATTACCTGCAAAACGAACTTGCATAAACTGTAAAACACCAGAGCTGTCATTCGGATCATCTCCGCCAAAAAGCCCTGAAGAACCCTCGCCTGATTTTTCACATTGCGCAGACCCACCAGCCGCTGTTCCGTCAATACAGTCATTGATCGGAGCCGCGCCGTTAATGATAAGCCCGCCCCATAGACCACGAGACGAAGCGTCTGCCGTGCCTTGAATGTCTTCAAAGGCAGTCATAATGATAGGATTATCAACAGCGCCGCGTGCATTAATTTGTGAGCCGCGCGAAACGACGAGGAAATCCGCGCCAGAACCGCCGAAAATTTGCGTTCCGGCTTCGATTTCTAAGACCGCGCTTTGTCCGCCGTCTTCGCCAATAAACACAGGCCCGCTGAGGGCGTAACCATTTTCTGAGGTTAAAGTGAGGTTTTCTGTAATTGTGCCTGTTATAACGCAGGCTTCGATTGTACCGTTATTATTGGATAAAGTATCAAGGACCGTTCCGGTTGGGCATTGATCATTTGGGACAAGATCAATATCGGCCGGAGCCGCCGCACCGCCGCCGTTTGGCGGATTAATTATAATGGGCGCCACTGTGCCGGGCGTTACCACCTCGCCTCCGCCGCCGCAAGCCGTCAGAAATGCGCCTGTTACAGATATTAATAATAAAGTCCGTAATGAACTTTTGACATTATATGACATGAATAGCCTCACCAAATAAAACTTCTGGTGCAGACATTCGGACGAATCCAAATCTAACCTCGACTGCATTCGAGGCGGCATGTGGCAGCTTATTGTGACAATAAGTTTACATGAATATGTCGGTTAAATAAAAAACAGACGAAGAAATTATAACATTGATTTTCATAAAAACGTAATAATTAAACATAAAAAAGCCTCCCTAAAAGGGAAGGCTTTTGATTTCATTAAGTAAAGTGAGCTTAGTGTTTGTTAAGCCTTGATAACTCTAACTTTGATAACTCTAACTTTGGAGCGTTCCAATCTGGACGTAACTGCGCCGCTTTTTGAAAGGCTGCAATCGCGCCGTCCTTGTCGCCAGATAACGCTTGAGCAATCCCCATGCCGTAGGCCGCCAAAGGTGCAGCCTTGCCGTGAGACATGCAATCTTTGAACAGGGTTTCAGCTTTGGTATAGTCTTTCTCCATAATCGCGCTATAGCCTTGGCCAAGATAGGCAAATTCATTGACATTATTAAGCTTAGCTGACTTTTCAAAATCACGGCTCGCTTTACTAAAACGTCCGGCAGATAGTTGCAATAAACCACGCTGGGTTAAAATATCAGAGCGAATATCATGACGAGGGACTGAGTTTCGGTATGCTTTGCTACAGGCCCGAATGGCTTTACTGCTAGCAAGCTCCATATCCGCTTGGAAGCAATGATTCAGGTTTTTAACCGCCTCACGGTCATAAACAGGAAGTCCTGACGTCGTAATCGCGTTATTAAGTGTCTCGCCCGCATGGCTTGGGGCGGTAATTGTAAGACAGCTCAGCGTCATGGCTGTGGCCGCAAGATATATTGTTTTTTTCATGGTGAGCTCCTTATGAAACATCACCAACGTATTTAAAGACTGCAAACGTGCGCCGTTGGCTTACACACCGCTGCCTAACCTCATGACAGTTTTATTACAATAAATGTTACAAAACTGTCAAGAATAAATTTTAATGGAAGTATTCATCATATGTAATGTGAACACAAAAAAGAACAGCTCTTGACAAAGATAAGAACTTATATAGAACAAATCACGAATGTTTATGTTTTGTACGAATGGAATCGCTCATGTTAACCCAAAAGCAAAAAGACCTTCTGCTTCTTATTGCTAACCGAATCAAAGCGGTTGGCGTGCCACCGTCCTATGACGAAATGAAAGACCATTTAGGACTGGCCTCCAAATCTGGCATTCACCGCCTGATTACCGCCCTCGAGGAACGCGGCTTTATCCGCCGTCTGCCCAATAAAGCTCGGGCCCTAGAAGTTTTAAAGCTTCCGGCAGATATCGAAGCGGCATATAATGGGCTCACCCCGCAAACCCAGCCCGCGAATGATAGTCTCTCCGTTCCCCTCGTGGGTAAAATTGCCGCCGGTGTTCCGATTGAGGCCATACAGCAAGATGGCCGTAATATCACTGTACCAAAGGGCATGATCGGCACGGGCGAGCATTACGCGCTAACAATCGAAGGGGAATCCATGATTGAGGCCGGCATACTTGATGGTGATGTCGTGATTATCCGAAAATCTAATGTAGCGCGCAACAACCAGATTGTTGTCGCTCTTGTTGATGGTGATGAAGCGACTTTGAAGCGTCTTTACAAAACAGGATCTCAAATTGAGCTGATCGCTGAAAACCGTAATTTTGAAACGCGGGTACTCGATGCGAACCGTGTGGCCGTCCAAGGCATTCTGGCAGGGCTAATTCGCAATTACAATTAAGGCATTTAATCCCATGGGTGGCGGTTTAGCTGCGGCAATAATTGGTTTTGCGCTTTATTCGGCTTAGCGTTGTTATTCCGCACGGTTATCCGCGTTGTTTCTAATCTCCACCCGTTCGGCTCTGCATAGATATCAACCGCGCCGCTTTGTTTCAGGGTCTCGGGGTCAATTATTTTGGCACTGCATAAATATTTAGAGCGCGGGCCAGCTTGCCGTTTTTGCAAAATAATAAGTTCTGCAGTCTCGCAGGCTTCGGGGAGTAAATCTGGCGTCTCTATAATAGCAATCTTTTTTCCCTTAATTCTCAGCAAACATCCGCGGGAGTCGCAATACTCAAGCCGAGCCGCGCTTTCTACATCCGCATTCGGATGGCCATTTTGCTGCAGAAACTGCCCACGCCCAAAGTGATCTGCCCGGCGATTTAGGGTATAATAAGCGCCCTCATCTGACTGCCAAGTGACATAACCGTTGGTGGAAACACGCATGACAGGCACAGCACTTTTTATCCATAGTACGGCCAATATTCCGCCGAATAATAGTCCGGTTGATATAAGTCCCCTGCGCCCAATACAAACCATCAGAAAACATGCGGCATAAAGTCCGACATAGCCCGCTGGCGGTTTTTTAACTGCAAACATAGCTTTCGGCAGAGTTTCAATATGACCCGCAACCCAGAGAACTTGCTCTAACCCCTTCCCCATCACCCATAAAGATAAATATTCTTGCCCGAAAGGTAAAAGCAAAAATGTGGCAAGCGCCATAGGCATAACAAGTAAGGTAAAGACTGGCATAGCCGCCAAATTACCAAGCAAGCCATATTTTGCCCATCTTTGAAATTGCATAACCGCAAAAAGCCCCGTCGCCGCGCCGGCGACAAAGCTTGTCACGCTAAGGGAGACAAAGCCGTTCCTAATCCGTAAAATGAGCGAGCCGGTAAAGACCCAACCTTGACGCGATTTCCAATCCGACCAATGTCTATAGACAATGACAAGGGCTAAGACGGCGGCAAAAGACATTTGAAATCCGACAGATAACAAGCTTTCCGGATGTAAAATTAAGGTGATAAAGGCTGCAATACTGACGCTACGTGTCGAAAGAGCTTGGCGGTCAAGCATCACGGCCAAAAATAAAATAACCGCCATAATATAAGCCCGCTGCGTGGCAACTGAAGCTCCGGATATGAGTAAATAAAAGCTTGCTGCCAGAATGCCGGCAAAAGCTGCATATTTTCTAACATCACGGCTACGGGCAAAGGCCGGAATGCAGGCAAAACCCCACGCCATAAGACTATAAAAGCTTCCGGCAAATATTGCCATGTGCAGACCGGAAATAGCTAATATATGGGCCAAACCTGACGCGCGTAATGCGGTGACATGGTCTTCGGATATGCCGCGGCGCAGGCCCGTTATGAGTGCCGCTTGCAGGCCTGCCGTATTTTTGGGTGATTGCGACTCTATACGCGCCGCAAGTTTATACCGTATTTGCGCCCAAGACCGCGCCCAGTTCTGGCGCGTACTGGTATGAATATTTTCTATGTTTTCTAGTGATTTAACAGCAAAACCTGAAGCGGCTAACCCTTGAAAATAGGCGGCACGCCTTGCGTTATACCCATGGGGCGTTGCCGGATATAATGGCCCCTTAAGAACAGCGCGGGTTTGAATAAAATCACCAATTTGAAGACCGTCGCCTTTCCCGCGTATTCTAATACGTTTGGGCGGTGTGTCATAGCCCTCTAGGACCGTCACACGTATCATCCATCGAGGCCCTGTGCGCCCTTGGTCTTGGCCTTCGACCCATCCCGTCACGTCATACGCACGGTCATAATCGGGCAGGAAAACAGATCTCTGACTTTGCGTATGAAAAGCGGCGGATAGCAAGCCAAAAGCGCCAACCGCCAAAAACATTATCATCTGCCGCAGTTTATAACGGCGGGTTTGCTTGCGAAGGAGGAAAAGCACGGCCAGACAGGCCATATATAACACCCCTGCATAAGCCAATGGAGTTTCGAAGCTTAGGGTAAAATAGAGCATTATACCCGCGGCGAATGTAATCATGTAAAGATCGAATAACGTAATATAGCTTATAAAACCGAAATGTAAGCCCCATGCACCCATAGAACCACCAAGGCCGCGCAGCGCGGCTTTGAGCGTATTAGGGCTATCATTTTCCCTTTGGGTATGAGATAGGAGCGCCATTATTAACGCTATTCTTTCATAGGGTTCTCAGAGTGTCTACTCCTACAAAAATTATCACGCGATTTGCACCCTCTCCCACAGGGTTTTTACATATTGGCGGGGCCCGAACAGCGCTGTTTAATTGGTTGTTTTCACGCAAAATGGGCGGAGAGTTTCACCTACGCATCGAAGATACCGACCGCCAACGCTCAACGGATGACGCCACTCAGGCCATATTAGACGGCATGGACTGGCTGGGCCTTCACCATGACGGCGAGATCATCTATCAACACAGCCGTGCGGAACGGCATGTTCAAGTCGCTAAGGCTTTATTAGACGCAAACCATGCCTATAAATGCTATTGTAATCCTCAAGAGCTTGAAACTCTGCGCACGACCGCCCGGGAAAGAGGTCATGCTTTTCGCTCCCCATGGCGAGCTAGCCCCGATGCGGATGCCCCTAAAGATAAGCCCTTCACAATCCGTTTTCGCGTCCCCGAAGGAGAAACCGTTATTAACGACGAAGTCCAAGGGAATATTACATGGCATAATAAAGAGTTTGATGATCTCGTGCTACTCCGTGCAGACGGCACGCCAACCTATATGCTCGCGGTTGTCGTGGATGATCACGATATGGGTATCACACATGTGATTAGGGGTGATGATCATCTGATAAATGCTGGGCGGCAATCACAAATCTATAACGCTTTGGAATGGACCCCCCCCGTTTTTGCCCATGTGCCGCTCATTCATGGGCCGGATGGTAAAAAACTCTCTAAACGCCACGGCGCCCTGGGCGTTGAGGCTTACCAAGCTATGGGCTACCTTCCGGACGGGCTTAGAAATTACCTGTTAAAACTCGGTTGGTCAAAAGGCGATCAAGATATTTATTTAGGTAAGAGTGCCATAGAGGTCTTTGATTTAAAAGGAATAAACTCATCACCTGCACGGCTTGATTTTGATAAAATGGATCATATTAATGGCGCTCATATGATGGATATGGCCGATCACGATCTATTAGAGCTTGCGTTGCCTTTTATTGCTAAAGACTATGGCAGCGTTTCCGAAACCCACAAAACCAGATTAATCGCGGCCATGCCGTCACTTAAACAGCGTGCCTCGACCCTTAAACAAATAAGTGAACAGGCCGCCTATCTTATGTTACTTCGGCCTTTATCCATAACCGGAAAAGCTAAAAAAGCCCTAAAATCCGATAATTTAATCCTCCTTGAATCTTTGACAAATCGCCTAAAACCTATAGAAGACAGCCTGTGGACAGAACATCATATTTTGGCTGAAATTAAGGCTTTCGTTGACGTGCAAGGGATTGGATTTGGTAAAATAGGCCAACCCGCCCGCGCAGCACTTACGGCAGGAACGCCGTCGCCGGATTTAGCGCTTGTTTTCGCCCTATTGGGTAAAGACGAAGCCATTGGCCGTTTGAATGATGTTATAAAAAATAAATAAAAGAGCAGACAAGAGAGCACTTAATATGGAAAATAAAATTGTAAATACTGGATCAGCTAAGCTTACAATCGGTGAGGATAGCTATGAT
This sequence comes from uncultured Caulobacterales bacterium, assembly GCA_937928165.1. Classification (GTDB taxonomy): domain Bacteria; phylum Pseudomonadota; class Alphaproteobacteria; order Caulobacterales; family Maricaulaceae; genus CALFVT01. The sequence continues at coordinate 126,051 of CALFVT010000004.1, read as the reverse complement.
CTACCGATATATTCGGGCTCCATGGGCGCACCGGCCGTTGACGTTAGAGCCCTACATAAACTTAGCGGACATTTTACATTTGACCCCGGCTATACCTCAACCTGTAGCACAGAATCCCAAATTACGTTCATTGATGGCGGCAAAGGGCAGCTTTTGCACCGTGGTTATTCCATCGAAGACCTTGCCGAAAATTGTGATTTCATGGAAGTCGCCTATCTTATGATGAACGGTGAACTTCCGAATAAGGAACAATTCGCAGAATTTGATGAGAAGATCACCTCTCACACCATGCTCCATGAGCAAGTCGAGCGTTTCTTCCACGGATTCCGCCGTGATGCCCATCCCATGGCCATGATTTGCGGAACTACGGGGGCCCTCTCGGCTTTTTATCATGACGAAACAGATATTGCCGAAAATGAGGCCCGCGACCTTGCTATGATGCGCTTGATTGCAAAAATGCCAACAATTTGTGCCCGCGCTTATAAATATTCAATCGGCCAGCCTCATGTTTATCCCGATAATTCATTAAATTATGCGGAAAACTTTTTGAAAATGTGTTTCGGCGTTCCAGCTGAAACCTATGAAGTGAATCCCGTCATTGCCAAAACAATGAATAAGATTTTCATTCTTCACGCCGATCATGAACAAAATGCATCGACCTCAACGGTTCGTCTTGCAGGCTCATCAGGCGCTAATCCTTATGCCTGTATTGCGGCGGGTATTGCCTGTTTATGGGGCCCAAGCCACGGCGGCGCGAATGAGGCTTGCCTTAATATGCTCCAAGAAATTGGTTCTGTTGACCGAATTCCTGAATTTATCGCCCGCGCTAAAGACAAGCAAGACCCTTTCCGTCTAATGGGCTTTGGTCACCGCGTTTATAAGAACTTCGATCCGCGGTCTCGGGTTATGCAAAAAGCTTCACATGAGCTTCTTGATGAGCTCGGCATTAGCAACCCTATTTTGGATGTTGCCAAAGAGCTTGAACGTATTGCCCTCGAGGATGAATATTTCATCGCAAAGAAACTTTACCCAAATGTCGACTTCTACTCCGGCATTGTCCTCAGCGCTCTTGGCTTCCCGACGTCGATGTTCACGGTTTTATTTGCCCTAGCACGAACTGTTGGCTGGATTTCCCAGTGGAATGAAATGCTAGAAGACCCAAGCCAGCGTATTGGCCGTCCGCGCCAGCTTTATACAGGCGCTCCCGCCCGTAGTCTTGTGCCGATGGATAAGCGCTAAGCGTTTAAATATTCAATAAGCTTTTGAGCGGCTTGGCCTGAAGCGAGGCCGCTATTTTTAGGTCTATCTGCGCTCTGCCGCATAAGCGAAATTTGCCTTAATAGGGCGGCACTTTCACCCTCGCGCAGCGCTTTATTTTCAAGCCGCACCAAAAGCGCTTGGGACAAATCTGCGCCGTTGACATTTTCTTGCATAAATTCGGGCATCAAAGCCGCATTGGCCGCAATATTAACAAGTGAAATATAATCAGGACTATATAACCGCTTGGCGGCAAAATAAGTCAGCGCCGAGAGTTTATAGGCCACAATCGTTGGCACGCCCAGACTCGCAAGTTGAGTTGTGATGGTTCCCGAACAAGCAAGCGCTATATCAATCGCCGCAAAGACATCGCGTTTCTGCGTTTCGGGCAATAAGATAATATTTTGTAGACTTAGGTTAGCGCCCGCAGCGGCTAAAATATCCTCATCAATACTGGCGGCCATGGGGGATATAAAATGCACATCAGGCCGTACAGCCCGTACACGCTCAACAGCCTGCGCAAAAGGCACGGCTAAGCTTTGTAGCTCTGATAGGCGGCTTCCAAAAAACACGCCGACAATCGGCGCTTTAGGCGGTATATTATAGGCCGCTCGCAGCTCTGCCCCCGCTCCGCCGCTATAGTCTTCATCAAACATCGGATTACCAACATAATCATTTGGTAATCCCGCGGCATCAAAATAAGCCTTATCCATAGGCTGAATACTGAGTAGATAATCAACATATCGCGCAAGTATTTTTGCCCGTCGCGGCCGCATAGCCCAGACCTGAGGAGCCACATATTTTACAACTTTACCCTTATAACCCAAAGCTTTTAGCCGCTTAGCTACGCGCACCATAAAGCCCCAAGAATCAATTAAAACAACCGCGTCAGGGGGATCTGATATGATGATATCACAGGCCGTTTTTACCCGCTCTAAAACATGAGGATAAGCGCCAATAGCTTCAGTAAAACCCAATATAGCGAGGCGGGATATATCAAACTCAGAGCTTATTCCAGCCGCTTTCATCGCCGCGCCGCCAACACCCCTCAGCGCGATATGCGGAGCTTTATCTTTAATCGCCGTGACAATTCCTGCCCCAAGATGATCCCCAGAGTTTTCAACGGCCAAAATGAAGACGGATAGACTCATAAAGATTCTGACGGGGGCAACCCCAGAATAAATATACCTGCTTCATCGGCACGCTTAATTACGGCGGCGCGGTCGATAATAAACGCTTGTCCGCTTTCAACGGCAATCCCCGAAAGACCAGCCTCATCCGCGAGCACAATGGTTTGCAGCCCTATCGTGGGTAAATCCACACGGCTATCTTGGCCGGGTTTGAGCATTTTTGCCAGAACACCTTTGCGGCAAGACTGTGTGCCGCGTTTTGCATCAGGCAGGTTTGCAACGCGCTTTAACATTTCATCCGTACCTTCTTGGGCCTCAACAGCCAAGATAAGTCCGCCGCAAACTACGGCCCCTTGCCCGATATCACGCGCGCCCATTTCACGGGCAATAGCGCAGGCTTTATTTATATCATCTTTATGCTCAGCTGCCATTTGCACTGCGCCTAAATAACCCTCACCCGCTAAAAGATGGCGGCATAGCTCTTGCGGGGAAATAATCTCGAAACCTTGCTTTTCAAAAATGGCCATAAGATAACGCAGCAAAGCATCATCACCCTTTTTTCCTGCGGATATAGCACCGGGTAGATATTTCAGCGCCTTTAAATCCGGTTTCAACTGTGTGAAATCAGGACGCTGGATATATCCCGCCATACAGATATGGGTGCATTTATGGGATTTAAGATAGGCTGTAATCCCGCCAAATTCGGCGAGGCCAAAGCTTTGACTTGGCACATTGTAATCATTCGAATGAGTGAGGCCGTTAAAGGTCACGGCGGTCATATTAAAACCTGCTTCCTTCGCGCCGGCAATTACATGGTAAGGGAGCGCCCCCTTTCCTGTCAGCAGACCAATTTTCATAACTTATGACTTCATATGCGGCATACAAATATTGCGTTTATCTTTACCGCGAATAAAGCGGATCATATCCATAACGAGATCTTGACCGCCGTAAATACGCTCCACATCTTCAAGCCGTTCTGCGAAAGTGCCCTCTTCTGCGAATAATAATCGGTAAGCCGAGCGGAGCTCTTTGATGGTGTGACGGTCAAAACCACGGCGGCGCAGTCCGATAATATTCAATCCCGCCAAATGGGCGGCATTGCCCACGACAGAGCCAAAAGGAATAACATCCGTAGTAACTGTAGCCATACCGCCAACAAAGGCATGTGCGCCAATACGGGTATATTGATGAATAGCACAAAGCCCGCCAAGCACCGCATAATCACCAATCGTCACGCAGCCGCCAATTTGCGCTCCGTTTGAGACAACCACATGATTACCCATTTGCCCTTCATGGGCCAAATGTGTGCCCACCATCATATAACATTCATTTCCAATACGGGTGACGGACATGCCGGCATCCGTCCCTGGATGAACATTAACATATTCACGAAATACATTTCCCTCACCGATTTCTATGCTGACCTCACCGCCCTTATGTTTAAAATCTTGCGGCGGGTGGCCCATAGAAACAAAAGGCGAGAGTTTATTATTCGCCCCCATTGTGACCTGACCCGCGAGGCTTATATGGCTTTCAAGGCGGCAATTATCACCTAAAGTTATATCGGATTGAACGGTACAAAATGGGCCAATATAGACGTTTTGACCAAGTTTTGCCTTGGGCGCGACAATCGACGTGGGATGTATAAAAGTCGCCATAAATTTCAATCAAAGGAGGTAAAATTACTTACCCGGTAAAATCCATAAGAGCCGCAGAAAAATCAAGGGTTATAGCCGTTTTGCCGCTCACACTAACTTTCCCCTTAAATTTATAAAAAGGCAAACGGATTCTGGTGAGTTCTACATCTATGTTTAAAATATCATTTGGTTTTACGGCGGTTCGGAATTTGACATTATCAACCCCTGAAAACCCAATAAACTTACCCGCTTGCAATCCACTTGTAAGGCTGATTAATAACGCGCCTGATTGTGCCGCCATTTCAATCATATATATGCCCGGCAAGATCGCCCGATCAGGGAAATGCCCAGCGAATAAGTTTTCATGCTGTGATAAACTCGTTTTGGCTGTAATCGACGTCTCATTAAAACTTATAACGCTGTCGACAAGCTGTATAGGGGCTCTATGGGGTAAATATTGCGATATAATATCCGGCCCGAAGGGGCAATCATGCGGCTGCGGCTTATTTTGAGGCATTTTTCTTAGCCTTTCCAATTTTCATAAGCTCACTGACGACGCGCATATGCTGCCGCACAGGCATGCCCGGATAGCCGCTCCAAACTTCACCCGCCGGGACATTATGCATAATACCGCTGTGACCCGCTATTTTAGCCCCGTCCCCAACGGTTAGATGATCGGCGAGCCCCGCTTGTCCGCCAATAATCACGTCACACCCGATATTACAGCTCCCTGGGATGCCTACAAAAGATGCCATCATACTACGTGCGCCAACCCGAACATTATGGCCAATTTGAACGAGGTTATCGAGTTTTACATCATCTTCTAAGATTGTGTCTTGAAGAAACCCGCGGTCAACGCAGCTATTTGCGCCAACCCGGACATGTTTACCCAAAAGAGCACGGCCAATATGAGGAAGCTCAATCACACCGTTTTCATCATGGGACATGCCAAAACCAATCGTTCCAATCGCTGCACCGGATTTAATAAAACAACCTTCTCCTAAAATAGCACATTCAATGCTAGCTCCGTTCATGATTTGACTTGCTGCACCAATAACAACGCCGGTTCCAATGACAACATTCGGGCCAATAATAACATTTTCCCCGATAATAACACCACTTCCGATAACGGCACTCGGATGAATTTTAGCCGTTTCAGCGATTTGCGGCAGAATGTCATTTGAAATAATTTGTGAAAACAATTTATTGATAACCCGACCGAAGGCGGCTTTTGGCGATTTCACAATTAAGGGGGTGATGTTTTTTTCAGTGAGTTTAGGCGCCAATCTGTCTGTCGTAAAACATGCACTGGCCTTAGCCGTTTCAAGGGCGTTTAGATGACGGCGGTTATCAATGAAAGATATATCTCCACTCTCACTATCCGCAAGATTCGCTGCATTTGATACAGATATATCAAAATAACCATTAATGGGGCAGTCATGAGTGATATTAGTTAATAATTCACCCAAAGACAAAGGGCCAAGATGATCGAAAAATCGTTTATCGATCATAGCTTAGCCCTATGCTTTAATCCGTTTAGATTACTTAGGTGCGGCTTGGCGCGGAATACGCTCACGAGTCACTGTGACGGTGCGCATTTGGCTATTAAGACGGCTAATCACTGTATCCGTTACATCCGCACCATCTCCGTAAATAACAACAGAGCGTTCTAAAACAACATCGGCATTACGTTCGGCCACAATCGTTTTTAGGATTTCAGCTAGTTTCGTATTAACAGCTTGAAGGGCTTTCGCTTCGGTAACTTGTAATTCACGTTGTTTGTAAGCCGCTTCATTTTGAGCTTTTTGACCTTTGGCAACAAGGTCTTGCGCCTTTTTTTGTAAATCGGGCCGGGTCTTAAGACCTTCCTGTCCAATGGCATTTAGCTCATTAACAAGGCGTTCGCGCTCAGACGCATAAGGCTGTGCCGTTGCTTTAATTTCACTTTCCATCGTCTTAGCAATAGAATCGAGCTGGCGATTAATATGCTTACCCACTTCGGATTCACGCATGATACGTTTTTGGTCAATAATTAAGATAGTACTTTGCGCCATAGCAGGAGCTGCAAAAACAAGACTCGCCATAAATGTAAGTAAGAGACGGCTGAATAGTTTACTATTTAACATGTTAGAACCTTGTACGTGTTGTAAATTGAAATGACATTCTGTCATCGAAAGCTTGTTGTTTTACGGGCTTTGTAAAGTCAAATCGTAGGGGGCCAAATGGTGATTCCCAATAAACACTGGCCCCAACAGTTGCCCGTAGAACAAGTGCGTCTTCCACAAAGAAACCCAATTCATTATTATCGGGTGACGGAACATTCGGATTATCACGGTCTCCTAAGAACTCATCATCTAATAGGCCGACAGTACCAGCCTCTGCAAACAAACTAGCGTCTAATTGTGGGATTCCAATAGGAAAACTCAGTTCAGCTACAGCGAGGCCAAAAGCATTACCACCAAGAGAGCGAAGACGAATATCTTGCGTAACGCCTTCGCCCGTCTCTGGATCAATAGCTTGCTGACCTGTTGCTGGGTCTGTGACAGCAATTCGCTGTAAAAGGCGAGGCCCCACACCGGCATTATCAAAGCCGCGAAAATCATTAGACCCCTTAAAGAAACGGTCATTAATACGAATAGGATCGCCGCCCCACCCTTGGGTAAACCCAAGTTGACCGTTCAAGCTCAAGACAATACCTGGTAAAATACCACGATAAGCATTAGCACGTAATTCAGAGCGAAGGTAACGCGCATCACCGCCAATTCCCGCAAGGTCTTGTGAAAGAGATAAATCAAACCCACCAGTAGGGGCAATCGGGTCATTTTTTCGATCCCAGATAAATGAATATCCAAGAATTGAGCTAATGCGATCCTCTGGATTACCACCTGTTTCGGGGTCACAAAGGCTTGAATTGCTAACAGGGATAATTTGACCTTCAGGAACGGGAATACAGGTTCCCGCTGGAACCTCAATACTTTCATTTCGTAAAGAGTAGCGCGTTTGCAGGCGTGTATTTTGAGTGAGAGGAAAACCGAATTGAACTGAAGCCCCGCGCCGCGATTGTCTAAAGCCGGCTTCTCTTAAAAAATTGAAGGTTGTATCAAAAACATTAAATCCAGCTGCAAGGTTTCGGCCCAAAAAGCGAGGCTCTTGGAATTGCAAGTTTATTTGCCGCCTATTTGAACTGGCCGCAACGGTTAAAGATAGCAACTGTCCACGTCCACGAAGGTTTCTTTGCGTCAGTGAAAAGTCAACAAGGAATGAATCTTGTGATGAAAAGCCTGCACTAAAAGCCAACTCACCCGTAGGCTGCTCTGTAACACTAACTTCTACGATGGCCCGGTCAGCAGCGCTACCTTGAGACTCCGTTATCTCAACATTTTCAAAGAACCGTAAACGGCGAATATTATTACGAGAGCGGTCTAAAAGAACGCGGTTAAAAGCATCCCCTTCAGCAAGAGTCAATTCACGGCGGATAACGTAATCTAGCGTTGTTGTATTCCCAACAATATTGACTTTTTCGATATAAACCCTTGGCCCTTCTGTAATATTAAAGGTTACATCAACCGTCTTTTTTTCGCGGTTTCTGCGTATAGAGGGTTGAATATCCACAAAGGCATATCCAGACGTGCCCGTTGCAAATGTTAGATTTTCAATCGCGCCTTCAATAATACTAGATTTATAAATATCCCCAGTTCGAATTGGAACAAATGATCGAAGGATATCTTCATTTAATGTTTCAAGTTGTGTTGAAACGTCTATATCTCCCCAAGTATATTCTTCGCCTTCGTCAATCGTAAATGTGATGTAAAAATCTTCTTGATCCGGCGTTAACTCAGCCACGGCAGAAACGACGCGGAAATCGGCAAAACCTCTGTCCGTGTAAAAATTACGAACTTGCTCCCGGTCAAATTCCAACCGGCCGGGGTCATAATTATCATTTGATGAGAAAAATTTATACCAGCTTGATTCCTGCGTAACGATTTCCTTACGAAGTACGCGATCAGAAAACTCATTATTGCCAATAAAGTTAATTTGCTTAACTCCTGTCACTGGGCCTTCTGTAATTTCAAAAACAAGGTCAACACGGTTTTGAGGTTGCTGAACGATCTTCGGCGTTACCGTGGCGGCAAATCGGCCTGATTGACGGTAAAGCTCTATTATTCTTTGAACATCAGATTGAACTGCAGCCCGCGTAAACAAGGCCCGAGGTTCCGCTTCGATTTCATCTGTAATTTTGTCTTCTTTAAGCGATCTATTTCCTTCGAATATAACACGGTTGATAATTGGGTTTTCGATCACGCGGATCAGCACATTACCATCACGGGGCTCAATACTCACATCGGCGAAAAGCCCTGTGCGAAATAATGTTTTTATTGAAAGATCGACACGCTGTTCGCTAAAGGGGTCACCCGGTGCAAAAAGCAGGTAAGAAGCAACTGTATTCGCCTCAACACGTTGATTACCAACAACCTGAATCGTGCGGATAATATCCGGTAGTTCAGTAAACGCCGGGGGAGCATCTGCCTCTTGCGCGCGCGCAGGCACAACGGTCAACATCGCCATTGACAATGCCATGAATGCAAATAAGCGAAATATAGGAAGCTTATGCGCGTTTGTTACTCTCATATATGCCGTCCACTTTAGGAGAAAAAGCTACGAATGTAACCAACATCATTAAATGTTAAAAATACAAATAATGTTAGTATTAATGCGAACCCAACTCGAAACCCTATTTCTTGTTTTTCTTGACTCAGCGGACGACCCGCTAACGCTTCATAACCGTAGAATAATAAATGTCCACCATCCAGTACGGGTATTGGCATTAAATTTGCGACACCTAACCCGATTGACAGATATGCCCCCAGTTGTAAAAGAGTAAAAAACGCCGCTTTTAGGCGTTCAAAGACAGATATATTGAGCTGCGAGACGTCAACGGCTGTTTTTCCTGTCATTGTCGCAATGCGTAATGGCCCTCCAAGGGCGGAACCGTCTTCTTTGCCCCGGAATATGCGGCCAACATACTCACCCGTTGAAGAAATCGTCCGGCCGAGCTCATTTACGCCGTAAGATACGGCCTTTACAGGGCCATATTTAACTGTGATCTCATTCTCACGGCTAAATCCAACTCCAATCATACCAGCTTTATTTCGGCCACCAATAAAGTCTTTTTGCTCGACACGTTGCGGGCGTAAAGTTATTTCAATTTCTTGTCCCTCACGCAGGATAACTGTCTTGATATCACTATCGCTACGTAAAGACACATAAGAGGCAAGGTCTTTATGAAAGGATACGTCATGGCCGTTCATGGTTAGGAATTTATCGCCCGGCATGACCCCAGCCGCTTCAGCTGCGCTGGACGGGGTCACGGTCGAGACAACTGACTCTAATCTTCGCGTACCAAATGTCATGACAATGAGGGCAAAAATGATAATAGCCAGTAAGAAATTAGCAAGGGGCCCAGCAAGAACGACAAACGCACGCTGCCACAAAGGTTTGAAGTGAAAAAAGCGATTATAATCAGCCGTCTCCCCTGTTGTTAAGGCTTTTTCTTTTAAAGCCGCTAATTGTTTATGGTCAGGATTGCTCGCCATGCCCATATCGCCAGAAAACTTTACAAAACCGCCAAAGGGAATGCGGCTAATTACCCATTCTGTTCCCTTTTTATCAACACGTTTAAATATCGGTTTTCCAAACCCAATAGAAAAGCGGTCAATGGCCACATTAAAAAACCGTGCAACCGAATAATGTCCCATTTCATGAATGAATACGAGGGCGCTGAGCATGAGAATGAAACTCGACATAAATAAGACTGAATTAATCAACCACGACACGCATTAAGTCCTTAATTAAAACTATCCAACCATAGGGTTAAATGCTTATAGTTTCAAAGTTAAAATAAGCTCATCTGCAGTTCGACGCGCAGCTTTGTCACAGGCGAGAACCGCATCAACGGACATCAGGGCTTGCCCAAAACTTGTATATTTTTCTTGGGTTTCAAGGGTTTTTTCAACCAAGGCCGGAATATCCATAAATCCAATACGACCATTAAGAAACGCCGCAACAGCGACCTCATTGGCCGCGTTAAAAACATTTGGAGCGGCCCCACCCTGTTTTAAAGCCGTACGGGCCAGATCAAGACCCGGAAAACGAATCATATCCGGCTTAAAAAAGCTTAAAGCGCCGATATCTACGAGGTTAAGCTGTTTGACAGGCGTTTCCATACGCTTCGGCCAGCTAAGAGCATAACCAATCGGCGTGCGCATATCCGGCGCGCCCATTTGCGCCAAAACAGAGCCGTCTATATATTCGACCATCGAATGAATAATAGATTGCGGATGAACGACGACGTCAATCTCGCACTCGGGCCGGTCAAAAAGATAAGCCGCTTCAATGAGTTCTAAGCCTTTATTAATCAAAGTCGAAGAGTCAATAGAGATTTTGGCCCCCATGCTCCAGACGGGGTGGTTAAGGGCTTGTGCTGGCGTCATCTTAGTTAACTCATCAAACGGCGTTTCGCGAAACGGGCCGCCGCTTGCTGTGAGGATAAGCCGCCTGACACCTTCGGGCTTATCATGTTCAAGCACTTGAAAAATAGCATTATGCTCTGAGTCTATCGGCAATAGCCTTGTGCCCGCCGTTTTTACCCGTTGCATGAATAAATCCCCCGCGCAAACGAGGCATTCTTTATTTGCTAAGCCTACTGTACGGCCTTGATCCACGGCGGCCAATGTCGGCTCAAGCCCAGCCGCACCGATAATCGCCGCCATTGTGAAGTCAGCTTGTCTTTGCCCGGCTTCAATGACCGCGTTGCGCCCGCCGCCGGCCTTAATATCATGAGCTGATAAAGCGTCCCTTAAATCTCCCTCATAGGCTGGATCGCCAATGGCCGCATATTCTGCGCCAAACTCTATGGCCAAAGCAGCAAGTTTATCAACATTAGAATAAGCAGTTATGGCCACGACCTTAAAAGCGCCTGGCGCGGCGCGGCGAATAAGGTCAAATGTGCTATCCCCAATGGAGCCCGTCCCGCCAAGGACCGATATACGGCGGGTCATGAAATCGGCCACAAATGCGGCGCGGTCCCTTGTAATATCGCGACAAATACAATGGCCATCATGAGCGAGTCGACTCGGTCAAGCACCCCGCCGTGGCCCGGCAAGAGTCCGCCTGTATCTTTAACATCCAATTTTCGCTTTAATCCGCTTTCAAGAAAATCACCGATAACAGAAAAAATAACAATCGGCACCGCCATGATAACACCGTATACTGGTGAAAATCCAATAAAGGCGGCACATATACCTCCAATTAATGCAGCAAAGACAGTGCCAGAGATAAAACCTGACCATGTTTTATTCGGGCTTAATTTAGGAGCAATCTTAGGGCCGCGAAAATGCGATCCTCCAAAATAAGCCCCTGTATCGGCTGCAATAACCACTAAAATCACATAGATTAAACTTTGAAAGCCGACCGCATTAACACCCGCAGTTTTCCCGCGAAGCAGGACTAACAATATGGCTGGAACAATAATATAGATAAACCCTAGCGCTGCCCATACCGCGCTGCGGCGGCGAAGCCGTTCAATTCCCGCCAAGGCTGCCATTAAAACAACACAAAGAAACGCCGCTTTATAGGCCTCATAATGGCTAGCGATTAAGGCAAATATGACCCCTAAAATCGGAATCATAAAGGCAAATTTTGTAGGGCGGCTTTCCGACATACGTACCCATTCCCATGCCGCTCTGGCGGCGATCAGGGCAACGAGCAATGTCCAATATATACCGCCAAAATAAAAAGGGATAAAGGCGACAACAGCAAAACTAAGGCCGGAGGCCGCGCGGGCCCCGATATTCTTCCATTTAGGCGAGGATATGGGCTCGGGCTCACTCATAATCCTTAAGCGACTTCGTCGGCTTTAAGATTCCCAAACCGGCGATCGCGAGTCTGAAACTCAGCGATTGCTAATTCAAGGTCTTTACGGGTAAAATCAGGCCAAAGTACATCTGTAAAGATAAATTCACTATAGGCGGATTGCCACATCAAAAAGTTTGACACGCGGCGCTCCCCGCTTGTCCGAATAATAAATTCAGGCTCCGGAAGTTCCGCCGTATCAAGATAGCGCGATAAAGTCGCCTCATCAACCGCATCAATATCATGCCCCGCAGCGGCTATTCGCCTTACAGCGCGGATAATTTCATCCCGGCCACCATAGTTAAACGCGATATTAAGAAAGAACTCGGTGTTTTTCTGAGTCACAGTTTCCACTTTATCTATCACCCGTAAAAGATCTTCGCTTAAACCCTCACGAGAGCCAATAATGCGCACCCGCACATTATTGCGGTTTAGACTTTCAAGGTCATCTGCAACATATTGTTTTAAAAGGCGAAATAGCGCTGTAATTTCAGATTTTGGTCGCGTCCAATTTTCGGTCGAAAAACTATAAAGAGTTAGGTATTTAATCCCCAAGTCTGCCGCGTCTTCGACAATACGGCGAACAGTTTTAACCCCTTCTTGATGACCAAACACACGCGGACGGTGGCGGGCTTTGGCCCAGCGACCATTCCCGTCCATGATAATTCCCACATGAAGCGGGAAATCAGCTTGATATTTTGAAGCTTGGTTCAGAATTTATACCTGCATGATTTCTTCGCATTTAGCTTTTAACGCTTCATCCACAAGCCCAATTACTGTATCGGTCGCCTTTTGAACATCTTCGCCAAACTTCTTTTGGTCATCTTCGCTAATAGCGCTGTCTTTTTGTAGTTTTTTAAGAGTATCCATTGCGTCGCGGCGAACATTGCGAATGGCGACACGGGCATTTTCTGAATACCCGCCGGCCACTTTGCTCAAATCCTTCCGGCGTTCTTCAGTCAGCGGTGGCATAGGAATGCGCATGGTTTGCCCATCAACAACCGGATTAATGCCCAGAGGACTTTCACGCAAGGCCCGCTCCACAGCGGCAACGACAGATTTGTCCCAAACCTGCACAGTTAACATACGTGGTTCGGGCACAGAGACCGCGCCGACTTGATTTAACGGCGTCTCTCCGCCGTAAGCATTCACAGTGATATTATCCAAAAGGGCCGTGTTCGCCCGCCCTGTGCGAAGGCCGCTAAATTCAGTTTTTAACGCCGCAACTGCGCCGTCCATCCGCTTACGATAGCTTTGAAGGTCAAATGTCATATTGTCTCCTTACAAAATCAAGCAGGCCGTAATGAGGCTCTAGCTCGACGAAATTGTGGTGCAAACACCTTGCCCGCGCATAACGGAATCGAGTCCACCTGCATCATGCACGGAAAATACAATTATGGGAATGGAATTATCCCGCATCAAAGACACAGCCGAGGTATCCATAACCCTTAGGTCATCTGCAAGCACTTTTTGATAGCTTAATTGATTATACCGGACAGCATTCTTATTGGTTTTCGGATCGCTATCATAAACTCCATCCACTTGTGTGCCTTTAAGAAGGGCATCACAGCCCATTTCTGCCGCCCGTAGTGCGGCCGCGGTATCTGTTGTAAAATAAGGATTACCCGTACCGGCGGCAAAAATAACAACGCGCCCCTTTTCCATATGGCGAACCGCCCGGCGGCGAATATAAGGCTCACACACTGTCGTCATTGGAATGGCTGACATAACCCGAGTTTGCACTCCTTGTTGCTCAAGGGCGCTTTGCATCGCAAGAGCGTTCATGACTGTTGCGAGCATTCCCATATAATCGGCGGTCGTGCGCTCTATCCCGCCGGCGGCCGCAGATAATCCGCGAAAAATATTTCCGCCGCCAATAACAAGAGCCATTTGAAGGCCGTTTTCATGCGCATGTTTAACTTCCTTGGCAATTTTTTCTGTCATAGAGACATCAATGCCGTAGGATTGTTCCCCCATTAAAGCTTCCCCCGAAACTTTTAATAAGACGCGCTTGAATTTATAATCCACCTCAATAACTCCCAGTTAATAAGACTAGCGGCCCCCGCCGAATCCGTTTCACCCTTTATAACGAAAGAAACCCTGCGCGCTAGACACAGGGTTCTATATTTTCATATAAAAGAAAGCTGCGGTTTAAGAACCAGCAACTGCCGCCGCAACTTCTGCGGCAAAGTCTTCTTCTTTTTTCTCAATACCTTCACCCAGGGCCATGCGCGCAAAGCCCGTAAGCTTCACATCCGTGCCAAGAGTTTTAGCTTCATCGGCAACAACTTGGTCGATTGTACGCTCTCCATCCATAACGAAGATTTGCGTTGTTAAAACGGATTCTTTGAAGAATTTTTGCATCCGGCCATCAACCATTTTTTCAATAATCGCTTCGGGCTTTCCAGACTCACGCGCTTCGGCAATAAGCATATCGCGCTCTTTTGTAACAACGGCTTCATCAAGATCAGCCGGCGTAAGAGCAAGCGGGCTTGTCGCAGCCACATGCATGGCAATCTTTTTGCCCAATGTTTCAAGAGCCGCTTTATCCCCTGTCGATTCAAGCGCGACCATAACGCCGATTTTACCCATGCCATCTGCTTCGGCATTATGGATATAACCAGATACAACACCGTCCGACACTTCAAGGTAATCCGTCCGGCGAAGCGACATATTTTCACCAATCTTACCTACAAGGGCAACAAGATGATCAGCAACATTTTCGCCGGATTTTGTGCCGGCTGCCTTAAGTGTATCAATATCACCGCCGGCACCGATGCCTAAGTCTGCAATTTCAGCCACAACCGCTTGGAAGGCTTCGTTACGCGCAACGAAGTCTGTTTCAGAATTAACTTCAACAAGCGCACCTTTCGTGCCGCCGAGCGATACCGCTACAAGGCCTTCTGCCGCAACGCGGGACGCTTTTTTATCCGCTTTAGCAATACCTTTTTGGCGTAGCCAATCCGCTGCTGCTTCAATATCGCCATTTGTTTCAGTTAGTGCCTTTTTACAATCCATCATGCCTGCGGATGTTTTGTCGCGAAGTTCTTTAATTAAAGCCGTTGTAATTTGGGCCATAGGAATATCTCCTTAGGAAATTAAAATGTAACGCCCCGAAAGAGGCGTTGATAAGGAATTTAAACAGGTTAAAGCGGATTAAAATTCGCCAAGTTTACCTTCGTTTTTCGCCAATAAGTAATAAAATGTTACGCGGTTTTTCATACGTGTTGGTTTCATTGTCTCGCAAACAGCTTTGATTTTGGCCATGGCCGCATCATTGTCATCAACACCCATTTTCTTGACCATAAAACCTTTAGCAATGGTCTCAAGTTCTGTTTCATCGCTGCAGGCGACATATTTACTATCACGATTACTCAGGGACGCGCTCAAATGTTTTTCAATCTTCGTAACAACCTCTGGATCCACACCCGCATCATATTCACGAGTTACGCGAAGATATTCAGACTCCTCGGCGCTTGGGGCCTGAGTTGGAGCCTGAGCAAGCGGCGCAGCTTCCGCAACAGGCGCCGGCTCCGTTGGCACTTCAGCAGCCGGGGCAATATCAGCAATCGCTAATTCGACAGGGTTTACCGCTGCGCCGAGATCAATACCAGCGCCCGCTTGAGCTTCGGTCATGCCGTCAAGAACCGCATCCGCAATCAAGTCGCAGTAAAGCGTAATCGCGCGGGCCGCATCATCATTACCCGGAATAGGAAAATCAGCCGATTCAGGGTCACAATTTGAATCCAAAATGGCAACAACAGGAATACCAAGGCGGCGCGCTTCTTTAATCGCAATGCCTTCTTTATTAGTGTCAATAACAAACATAAGGTCCGGCTTACCGCCCATATCTTTGATCCCGCCTAGGGTTTTATCAAGCTTTTCGAGTTCACGGGCAAGCTGTAGGCCTTCCTTTTTAGTCAAGCCTGCCGCACCGCCGTTCTCTTGCATGGTTTCAAGCTCACGTAAGCGGGCGATAGAGTTAGATACGGTCTTCCAATTCGTCATCATACCGCCAAGCCAGCGGTGATTGACATAATATTGCGCGCACCGTTTAGCCGCCGTTGCAATCGGGTCTTGCGCCGCACGTTTTGTGCCGACGAATAAAATACGTCCACCTTTGGCCGCAACTTCGCGCACTTGAACAAGGGCTTGGTGCAAGAGCGGGACTGTTTGTGATAGGTCAATAATATGAACATTTGACCGTGCGCCGAATATATATGAATCCATTTTTGGATTCCACGCATGAGTTTGATGCCCAAAATGAACCCCTGCTTCGAGGAGTTGACGCATAGAAAAATCAGGTAGTGCCATAAGGTTTCTCTTTCTTCCGGTTGGCCTTGCACGAGGTGTGAAACAAATGTTCACCGGAATTGACAATAAACCAACACGGTCTACGCCACGCCTCGTGCGCGAATTTATGGCGGCCTTATAGCCGCAATTTCATAGGATGCAAGGCGTTTTTACCCCTTACTGTAAAAGAAACGCCAATTTATCATCCGTCATAAACATCTTCTATGACTTCAACAAAGCGGGAAGATTTAAGGGCAGCACGGGCCTTATCCCCAATACCTATTTTATCAGGTAATCGCCAATGAGCTTCCCGCCCCGCCTCAAGGGGCGCAATAATATCGACAAAGCCCATTTTACGAGACGGCGCAGCTTTTACCGCTGATATAACCTCATGCAGGTCATCAAGGCTTTCATCATTGGCACTACGTAGCCTTATGATAAGGCCTTTAAGTTTTTGCTGGGCCTGAGTATCCAGTGACGCGATTGAATTGCCAAAGATTTTAAGCTCCCCGTCCCGTTCATCCACGCTGACTTGGACCTCAACAAGCGCCCCGGCGGACATAATATCTCGGTAACGATCCAGAAGCTCTTGGCCAATAAAGACTTCATAATCACCTGTGGGATCAGACAAAGCAAGATAGCAGAATTTCTTTTTTGTACGCTGTGACATGCGCTCTTGGCGTTTACGCACAACCCCCGCAAGGCGCATAGCCTTTATTCCACCGCGATATTCACTTTCAATATCGGCTGAAAATATTGTCTTTTTTTGTAGAAGCACCGCTTCATAAGCCTGTAGCGGATGGCCGCCAAAATAAAAGCCTATGGCACCTAATTCATGTTCTAGTTTTTCGACCAAAGACCAAGGCGGCGGATCTGCCAGCTCTGGCTCTGCCATTTCAATTTGGCTATCACCAAATAAGGCCGCCTGCGCCGATTCGCGCTCTTGTGTGGCGCGGGAGCCAACAGATTGCAGCGTTGCCGCAGCTAAAAAGGCTTTAGCACGGTTAGGCTCTAGGGCATCAAAAGCCCCACCCCGCGCAAGGTTTTCAAAACAACGCTTATTAACAATACGGGCATCCACACGTTTAGCAAAATCAAATAAGTCTTTAAATGGGCCGCCGTCTTCACGCACAGCTACAACATGTCTCATCGCCTCAAGCCCCACATTTTTAAGCGCCCCAAGCGCGTAAAGAACAGCGCCTCCTGCGACGTCAAAATCTGCCATGGAGTGATTAACGCAGGGCGGCCTGACTTCGATCGCCATGCGCTTGGCTTCTCTATAAAACTGCGCGAGTTTATCGACATTATTCAAATCAAGGCTCATCGAAGCTGCAATGAACTCAGTAGGAAACTCCGCCTTTAAATAGGCCGTACGAAAGGAAATCATCGCATAGGCGGCGGCGTGGGATTTATTAAATCCATAACCTGCAAATTCATTCACAAGTTCAAAGATATCGCCCGCTAATCTAGCGTCAACACCTCGCTCAACGGCGCCGTTGATAAAACGGGATTTCTGGCGGTCCATCTCCGCTTTATCTTTTTTACCCATAGCGCGGCGAAGCATATCCGCCTCGCCCAATGAATAGCCGGATAGAACCTGCGCAATTTTCATGACTTGTTCTTGGTAGATAATAATACCGTAGGTTTCTTTTAATATTTCCTCAAGACTAGGATGCGGATACTCAATCGGTATGCGTTCATATTTACGGTCAATATAGCTATCGATATTTTTCATCGGGCCGGGACGGTAAAGGGAAATCAGGGCAGTGAGTTCCTCGATAGAATCTGGGGCCATTTTGCGTAGCACATCGCGCATGCCTGAGCTTTCAAGCTGAAACACCCCTGCAGACAGTCCGTCTGCCAAATTCTTATAGGCTGAGGGCGTATCCGTTGAGACCGCATCAAGGTCAATTTCGCGGCCTTGCGCCCTCAGATACCCTAAAGCGCGGTCAATTACTGTGAGGGTTTTAAGTCCCAAAAAGTCAAATTTTACAAGGCCGGCTTTTTCCGCCCATTTCATGGAAAATTGCGTAGCGGGAATATCAGAGCGCGGATCACGGTAAAGCGGCACGAGCTGGGTTAAAGGGCGGTCTCCGATGACGACGCCGGCAGCATGGGTTGAGGCATTGCGGTACAGCCCTTCCAACTCGAGGGCCATGCTTAAAAGCTCTTTTACAGCTGGTTCGGAATCTCGCGCTTCTTGAAGCCCTTTTTCCATACGAATAGCTTGAGACAGCGAGACCGGATTAGCTGGATTGGACGGCACAAGTTTGGCGAGGCGGTCAACTTGGCCGAGGGGCATTTGCAATACCCGCCCTACATCGCGCACAACCGCACGCGCCTGCAGCGTTCCAAAGGTAATGATCATCGCCACTTGGTCGCTGCCATATTTTTGCTGCACATAGCGGATGACCTCTCCGCGCCGCTCTTGGCAAAAGTCGATATCGAAATCGGGCATAGAAACCCGTTCGGGGTTTAAAAATCGCTCAAAGAGGAGGCCATAACGCAGCGGATCAAGGTCAGTGATCGTCAATGACCAGGCCACCACAGAGCCAGCGCCAGAGCCCCGCCCAGGTCCAACAGGAATATTTTGGTCTTTAGCCCATTTAATAAAATCAGAAACGATTAGGAAATAGCCCGGAAACCCCATACCCTCGATGACGTTAAGCTCAAAGTCGAGACGCTCGAAATAGGCTTGGCGGGTTGTGGCCAGCGGTATTTTTTCGAGACGCGCTTCAAGTCCTGCCTTGGCTTCTTCCCTTAGAATATCCGCTTCACTTAGGGTCTCATCCCCAAAGCCCGGTAAAATAGGTTTGCGGGCGACTGAGCGAACCGCGCAACGCTGCGCAATTTCTACTGTGTTTTCAATGGCCTCAGGGAGGTCTTTAAACAGCTCAACCATTTGTTCTGTGGATTTGAAATAATGCTGTGTCGTCACCTTACGGCGGTTTTTTTCAAGGACATATGAGCCTTCCGATATGGCTAATAGCGCGTCGTGAGCTTTGTGCATGGTCGGCTCAAGGAAATAAGGCTCATTGGTCGCGACAAGGGGAATCGCTTTTTCATAACCCCATGCGATAAGTTTTGCCTCTGTCCCAAGCTCGGTAGACATGCCGTGACGTTGTAGCTCTATGTAAAGCCGATTTTTAAAGCCGTCTTGTAGCTGATCCAAATAGGCTTCGGCCTGTTTGAACTGCCCTTGATAGGTCAGGCGGCATAGCACCCCGTCAGGCCCGCCCGTGAGAGCAATAAGGCCCTCCGCATGTCGTAGCACCACATCAAACGGAACATGGGGCAAGTCTGTGGCTTCAACGTCCAAAAACGCGGCACTCGAAAGAGCCATAAGGTTTTGATATCCCGCTTCATTTTGTGCGAATAAAACAAGCGTGCCGTCCGGTTCTTTATGGCCATGTGCGAGCGGGTCATGATCGCCAATATCAATAGATAAAGTCAGGCCAATAAGGGGTTGTATGCCCTTATCGACACATTTGCTCGAAAATTCGAGCGCGCCGCAAAGATTATTCGTGTCCGTAATTCCAAGAGCCGGCATATTCCATTTGGAACAATAGCTAGCCATATCAGATATTTGCATCGCCCCTTCAAGCAGCGAATAAGGAGAGCGTGACCTTAGATGAACAAAAGGCGAAAGCGTTCGTGCCAAAATCAACTCCGGATGATTAGCTACCTAAAACCATCAACCATAATGTCATGGTTGATACGAATCCTATGGCTATCATACCTGCACTTAAATCTAAAACGAGTTGTTTCATGTCAATATCCTTATCTGTCCACACATTATTTGTTCTATTTATGTTCTAACACAGAACAAACAATGAATAAAGCTTGTTGACAAGAAATTATTTTGTTTGTTTTCAAATATTTAACGAATCGGTTACTCTAAGTTCATTTTGAACTTACCCCGTAAATCACACTCAAAATAATATTGGTGAGCGTTTAAACCCCTGTGAACGGTACTATTAATCCGTTCCGTACTGTCAACACACGGTCCATAAAAGGAATGAGATCCATATTATGCGTGGCAATCAGGGCGGCCACCCCTTCACAGCGGGTGAGGTCATGCAGGCTTTGGAACACCCGGTTAGAGGTCGCCGGATCAAGATTACCTGTTGGCTCATCGCCAAGTAAAATTTGTGGATTATTGGATATGGCGCGGGCAATGGCGACGCGCTGTTGCTCTCCGCCTGACATTTGCGAGGGCTTATGACCCAAGCGCGGGGTCAAGCCCATAAGGTCAAGTAAGCGCATGGCTTCCGTTTCTGCCGCCGCGCGAGAGCGCCCCGCAATCATTTGCGGCAGGACAACATTTTCAAGGGCAGTGAATTCTTTAAGTAAGTGATGGAATTGGTAAACAACTCCGACGCTTTGCCGGCGAATATCTGTGCGTTGGCCATCAGGGAGCGTCAGGCATTCCCGCCCGTTAATATAGACCTTACCCGCATTCGGTTTTTCCAAAAGTCCCGCAGCATGTAGTAAGGTAGATTTCCCCGAGCCCGACGGGCCAATCAACCCAATCATTTCCCCGGGAAACACGTCAATATCTGCGCCGCGTAGTACCTCAAGAACGCCCTCACCTGACTTATAAGAGCGAACAAGGTTGCGAACTGATAATATCGGGCGTAGCTTTCCGCTTTGCACTAATGTATTGGCTAAATCATTCATAGCGCAGCGCCTCCACTGGATCGATTTTGGAGGCCGACCACGCTGGGAAAAACGTGGCAAGCGCCGAAACTAAAAACCCCCAAAAGGCCACGCCTGCGACTTCGGAGCCAACCATTTTGGCCGGAATACCCGATGCCAGTTGATATTGCTCCGCGGGGAACAAGGGCCCCGTAAAGATTTCAATAAAGCTCTGCACCGCGCTAATATTAAGGCAGAATAAAATCCCACCAATAATGCCAATAAATGTTCCAAGCAGGCCAATCATTGCCCCCGCCATTAAGAATATTCGTAATATGGAACCGCTCGTCGCACCAATGGTGCGTAGCACCGCAATATCTTTGGATTTGTTTTTAACAAGCATTATCATTGCTGCTAAAACGGGGAACATTGCGATAATAACGACAATCATAAACACTAGGCGCATGGCAACCTGCTCAGTCCGCAAGGCCGTTGCAACACTTGCATTCCTATCGCGCCAAGTTTCAAGGAATATGGGCTGTTTAATAACCTCTCGAATAAGGCTTCGTATGTCATCGACGTCATCTGCATTCTCAAGGCGTACCATAACCGTGCCTTGGCTCACCCCCGCATGGAACAAGAGGGTCGATTCCTTAATATCCATATAAATATAGGTCAGGTCAGCTTCATAAAGCCCCGTCGCAAATATACCGCCAATGGTATAAGGTTTATAAACTGGTTTTGGCGGCCCAAAGGGAGATTGCCGCACGCGCCCAGAGAGTAAGACAATTTTATCCCCTACAGCCAAACCAAGCTGCGCCGCCATTTGCACGCCAATAACCACCATAGGGTCAGATCCGCTCCCGCTCGCAAAGCCGTCAAGCCCGCCTTGCTGTATGTTTCCTGCGATTAACTCAAAGGTTTCAAGTGCTTGTAGCTCCATACCAATCACCTGCCCCGCCGTCACGCGGCCATTGGCCTGTACGCCCGCAAAATCTTGAGTAAATTCAAAAGCTTTAGTGACTTTAGGTAGACCAGAAATGGTAATTTCTAAATCATCTAGCGTGCCGGGCGGCGGATTGGCTTCGGCGACGGCGATAAACATATGGCCCTCAGACCCAATGGTCAGGCGAATGACCTCTTCCCGAAAGCCGTTCATAATACTCATGATGATAATCATGGCCGCAATCGCAAGGGCTATACAGGCAAAAGATATCCCCGCGATCAGCCCGACGCCGCCTTGGGATTTTTTCGCCCGTAAATAGCGCATAGCTATGGTGCGTTCCGCCGTGCCAAAGGGCTTGACCTTATTCGGTGCTTCCGAGCTCATATGCGATAGGGCCGTGCTCATTTAGCCGTAAGCTTCGGTGACAAAATTTATCGCCGCATCAAGGGTTAGGTTCTGCCGCTCCCCGCTGGCGCGGTCTTTCACTTCCACCTCGCCCGTCTTAAGCCCGCGCGGGCCAACAACGATTTGATACGGCAGGCCAATTAAATCCATCCGCGAGAATTTCACCCCGCCCCGATCCGCCTTATCATCATAAAGCGGATCAACGCCTGCTTTGGACAAGGCACTGTAAATCGTCTCACAGGCTGCATCCACATCTTCATCACCCGCTTTAAGATTGATAATTCCAGCCCCAAATGGCGTGACAGACTTCGGCCAGATAATACCTTTGTCATCATGGAAAGCTTCAATAATGCCGCCTACAAGCCGCGAGACGCCAATGCCGTAAGACCCCATTTTTACCGTCACAGGCTTACCATCTTTATCCATAACGGTGGCTTTCATCGGAGCCGAATATTTCTCGCCGAAATAGAAGATATGGCCGACTTCGATGCCGCGCGCTGAGAGCTGTTTATCTGCGGGCACTTTGGCAAATTCATCCGCATCGTGCATTTCCTCTGTGGATGCATAAAGCGCCGTGCGTTCATCCACGAGAGCTTGGAGATCACCGCCGAAATCAACATCCAGTCCCGGCGCAGCCATATCGACGAGGTCTTTATGGCAGAACACTTCGCTCTCCCCCGTCTCTGCAAGTATGATAAATTCATGAGACAGATCACCGCCAATCGGTCCCGTATCGGCGCGCATCGGTACCGCCTTCAGACCCAGCCGCGCAAATGTATTTAGATAAGCGACAAACATCTTATTATAAGATTGGCGGGCTGTGTCCTCCGTGAGGTCAAAGCTATAGGTATCTTTCATCAAAAACTCGCGTCCCCGCATCACCCCAAAGCGCGGGCGGCGCTCATCGCGAAACTTCCACTGAATGTGATAAAGCATTTGCGGCAAGTCTTTATAGGAACGCACAAAACTGCGGAACACATCGGTAATCATATCTTCATTGGTCGGGCCATAGAGCATTTCGCGCTCATGACGGTCGGTAATCCGCAGCATTTCAGGCCCATAAGCATCATAGCGTCCTGTTTCGCGCCAAAGTTCCGCCGGCTGTATGGTCGGCATAAGCATTTCAACCGCCCCTGCGCGGTTTTGCTCCTCACGTACAATCTGCTCGATTTTCTTAAGCACCTTATGCCCAAGGGGCAGCCATGTATAAATACCCGCTGTATTTTGCTTCACCATGCCCGCCCGGAGCATGAAATTATGAGACGCAATCGAGGCCTCCGCAGGGGACTCTTTCAAGAGCGGCAAAAAATATCGAGATAAGCGCATGTGAGTCGTATCCTCTGTCTTCACATAGGGCTTAGCCCCTCATGCAGCCCGCCACAAGCGCCGGACTGTTAGATTTTGGAAATATTTGGGGTGGGTGGGGAGTGAGTGGGGTGATAGTATGATTGATCTACCTACTAATTTTGCAGAGAATTATATGCGGAAAATTCAAGATGTCGCTTTTAACCGCTTAAATAAAGATTTATGGTGGATAAGAAATGTCATTCTAACTACACATCTAAAAATCCTCAATATCCCCGACAAGCCATTCTAGGTCTATGAGGCCAAAGGTTATAACGGCGCAGATGATGAGCCATAGGATAAGGGTGATGATGGTTGTCACTTTCACTTTCCAGCGCATATTGGCTTTGGTGGGCGCACCGGGTTCTGTACCGCGTGCCACGTCGTCCTCTTCCGCTTGGCCGCGCACACCGATGGGCAGGATCATGAACAGCACCACCCACCAGATAATTAAAAACACAACAAAAGCGGAAAAAGGATTCATAACTTGGTTTTAATGCCCCTCTTTGGGGGTTTCCATGAGTTCAATCAGCACACCCCCCATATCTTTGGGGTGAAGGAATATCACAGGCGTTCCGTGCGCTCCAAGGCGCGGCGATGCAAGCACGCGAATGTTTTTCGCTTCCATATCCGCCACGGCCGCGTGAATATCTGCGACTTCAAAACAGATATGATGCTGCCCGCCGAGGGGATTGGCCTCTAGGAACTTAGCGATCGCCGTTTTATCATGCATGGGCGCAATGAGTTCCACTTGCCCCGTGGGCAGATTAACAAATTGCACCCGAAGACCGCGGTCTTCGAGGATGATGACATCCGATATCGATTCTGGGGTAAAAATCTCTTGATAGCAGGCCACAGCCTCTTCGAGGTTTGGGACCGCAACGCCGACATGATTTAAAGGGCCAAGTTTCATGATTATATCCGGTGCGCCGTGATGTCCACAATCGCCCGCTTCCCTGTTTGTTGTTTCACATAGCGCCGCACTTTCGAGCGCAGCCGCGCCTCTATGGCGTCTTCATCCTTGCGGTCTTTGCGCGGCAAGCTGTCAAAAGCGTCCTCCGCAATATCGGCCACGGCTTCGGTGAGCGCATCTAACAGCGCCTCATCTTTACCCACAGGAAAACCGCTTATGCGCGTCTCTGGGCCTGATAAGATCGCCCCCTGTCCGTCGACCACAAGGCTGATGGCGATATGCCCCGCATAGGCCATTTTGCGGCGCTGCTTTATGCCATCATCATCACTGGAGACAATTTCAGAGCCGTCCACATAAAGCCGCCCGCTGGGAACAATATCGACGATTTCCACGCCTGCTTTAGACAGGCGTATCATCTCCCCATTATGCGGCGCAATGCCGTGAGCAATACCAAGTCCCTGCGCGAGTTTGGCATGTTCTATGAGGTGCCGCCGCTCCCCATGAACAGGGATGGCAATATGAGGCTTCGCCCATCCATACATGGCGGTTAATTCGCCGCGGCAAGGATGGCCCGATACATGAATATCGCGGCTTTTCTCTGTGACAATGTCTATACCATCATCCGCAAGCGCATTTTGCAGAGCAAAGATAGATTTTTCATTGCCCGGAATAATCTTACTTGAGAAAATCACTACGTCACCGGATCTAAAATCCACATGGCGGTGATCATTATTAGCAATCCGCGACAAGGCCGCGCGGGGCTCCCCTTGGGAGCCGGTACATAAATAGAGCACATGTTCTTGGGGGATTTGCGCCGCTTCTTCTTGATCCAATGTATCGGGCAGGCCTTTAAGAAGTCCAACCGATTTCGCCGCGCGGGTCATGCGCTCCATTGAACGTCCAACGAGGCAGACCGAGCGGCCATTATCCTTAGCGGCAACCATTACGCTCTCCAAACGCGCCACATTAGAGGCAAAAGACGCTACAGCTACGCCGCGCCCGTCATATTCCCCGATGAGTTTAGACAACTCTTTACGCACATCCCCTTCGGACCCTGCTTCCCCTGGCGTAAACACATTGGTACTATCGCAAATCATAGCAAGTATGCCCTCTTCTGAGAGGGCTTTAATTGCGGCGACATCGACGGGCTCACCAATTTGCGGGGCAGGATCTATTTTCCAATCCCCCGTATGCAGGATAATCCCGTCATCCGTGCGGATTGCGAGGGCATTAGGCTCTGGGATAGAATGGGTCAGACTAATCATTTCAATATCAAATGGCCCTAAATCAAAACGTCCTTTAAGCGGAATTTCAATCAATTCCACAGCGTCTAAAAGGCCAAATTCTGCGAGGCGGTCTTTGACAAGATACATAGTAAAGGGCGTGGCATAGACAGGGCATTTTAGGCGCGGCCACAAACGCGCCAGCGCGCCCATATGATCTTCATGGGCATGGGTGAGGACAATCCCGATAAGGTCATCAACATTATCTTCGATAAACTGTGTATCGGGCATGATAATGTCAACGCCCGGTGTGTCCAGCCCGCCAAATGTAACACCAATATCGACAATAATCCATTGCCGCCGCGACGGCGGGCCATAGCCAAAGAGGTTGAGATTCATTCCAATCTCACCGCAGCCCCCGAGCGGTAAGAAGAGTAGATCATTTTTTACATCAGGCATGAGCGCCTTTCTATTTTTTATTTATCCGCCAAAGGTGATAAAGGCCGTTAATCGTCAAGGCACTGTCATAGACATCGATCGTCTCAGACGCACCGTCAAATAGCGACACAACGCCGCCCGTGCCGATTACGGTAAACTTGCGGCCATCTTCCCGCTTAATCTTATTCACAAGACCGTCGATTAATCCGATATAGCCCCAAAACACGCCGGATTGCATGGCTTCAACAGTTGTTTTACCGATTACGCGGTCTGGTTTTTGTATGGCCACCCTCGGAAGCTGCGCCGCCGCATCATGTAAGGCCCGCATGGACAGATTAATGCCGGGGCAAATGATACCGCCTTCAAACACGCGGTCTTTGGATAAAATATCAAAAGTCGTCGCCGTCCCGCTATCGATGATGATAAGATCACCGTCATATTGCTCCGCTGCGCCCAGCGAGGTGACAAGCCGGTCAGCCCCGACTTCGCGCGGGTTATCAATATCAACGCTTATGCCCGTATTAACGCCGCTATCGCCAATAACAATCGGCTCTACGTTTAAATGCCGCCGCGCCAGATTCCGCATGTTAAACAAGGATTGCGGCACCACAGTTGAGATCACGCAATCCGTAATGTCAGAAAACTTAAGCCCCTTCATCATTAAAAGCTGATGAAACCACACCGCATATTCATCGGCAGTGCGGGTTGGGTTTGTGGCAATACGCCACTGCACAATCCAGCCGGTCATATCATGAATAGCAAAAATTGTATTCGTATTGCCTGTGTCTATGGCTAATAGCATGTTTTAACTGCCTTCAAAAAATATCTCGCCCGCGTGAATATCGCGGTAGGCACCGCTATCCAAGCGAACTGTCAATGCGCCGTCTTCATTCAGTCCATCCGCATAACCAGTAAAGCTCTCTTTCGCAAGGTTAACCCGTACGCGCTGCCCTATTCCAGCAGCCCGCAGCAGCCAGGCTTTACGAATGGGCGCGAAGCCCTCCTCATCATGGCGGCGCGACCATTGGCTATAATTTCGCGCCAGGATAGCCAAAACAGGTTCCGGCATGTCTAAAATGGGTTCCGGATCGTTAATTAGCGCCTCTTCGATATAATCAATCACGCAGGCCGTCTCTTGGTCTGTGACGTTTTTAGGCGCGGTAAGTAAATTTATACCAATGCCAATACAGAGCGCCTCTGATGTCCGTTCAAGCAAAATACCCGAAACTTTCTTACCGCCAAGCCGCACATCATTAGGCCATTTAATATTCAATAGGCTTGGATCAACATAATCCGTCAGGCTGTCATAAATCGCGAGTGCGGCGACAAAGCTTTTTTGCGCGTCGTGCTGGGCGTTATCACTCTTGGGGTAAACCCCTGTGCAAAATAGATTGCCGCTCTCAGAGACCCATTCACGCCCTCGCCGTCCCCGGCCAGAGCTTTGCGACTTCGCCATAATCCAAAGCGGTAAATCGGCTCCAGCTTGGGCTTGCCTGACGGCTTCCGCATTGGTGGAATCAAGCGCGTCAAATGTTAAAAACCGCAAAAGCTTACAGCCCGCCTAAAATAGGCTCGCCGCTGCGGCGCCAAATGCCGTCTTCACAGGGGCGCTGATAAACGGCAGGAATAACACAGCCACGAGGATTAATGTCGATACGCCAGATAACACGCTCAGGGCCGTAGCTGGCTTAACAAACTGGCGGTCTTGTTCTTCAAACCAAATCGTTTTGATAATCCGCAGATAATAAAATGCACCGACGACACTAGCGATTAAAGCCACGACGACGAGCCATGTTAGCCCCGCGTCAATAGCTGGGTAAAAGGCGCTAATTTTACCGAAAAAGCCAAGCAGCGGCGGCATGCCCATGAGCGAGAATAACAGGACAGTGAACATCAAAGCCAAACGCGGCTGCGTGGTCGAAAGTCCAGCAACATCACTAATTTGCTCGACCATGCCGTCTCTTATGCGCATTTGCAAAATACAGGCAAATAGACCGATGGAGGTAATCAGGTAAATACTCATGAATATCAACATGCCGTTAACACCCGCGACCGTACCGGCAGAAAGCGCCACGAGTGCATAGCCCATATTAGCAATAGAAGAATAGGCCATAAGCCGCTTAATATTGGTCTGCATCAACGCACCGAAAACACCGACGATCATAGAGGCAACGGACAGCACAATAATCACTTGCTGCCAAGAATCCTGTATACCCATAAACGGGTCCATCAAAACACGGGCGATTAAGGCCATAGCGGCAAATTTAGGCGCACTCGCGAAAAAGCCTGTAACAGGCGTAGGTGAGCCTTCATAAACGTCTGGCGTCCACATATGGAAGGGCGCAGCGGAAATTTTAAACCCAAGACCGCAGAGCATAAACACCATGCCCGCAATCACGCCGGGTGAGACATCCCCAGAGGATACAACTGCGCCTATAGTGTCAAAAGTCAGCGAACCTGTGAAGCCGTAAACCATTGATATGCCGTAAAGCAGAAGGCCAGATGAGAGCGCACCAAGTACGAAATATTTAAGTCCCGCTTCGGACGCCCGAAGGCTATCGCGGTTAAAGGCCGCCAACACATAAAGCGCAAGAGACTGCATTTCGATACCGATATAAAGGGACAATAGGCTATTGGAAGACACCATAATGCTCATACCGAGAACCGCATATAGCACCAACACTGAGAACTCATATTGATCGAGGCGCTCTGACTTCAGGTAGCTTTCTGAGAACAGTAAAGCCGCTGCTGCCGCAAGGCCGATGATGGCTTTGGCGATGTAGCTGAAATCATCATTAATCAATGCGCCGTTAAACGCCGTTGTGCCGGGGACGCCAACGAATAATCCAGCGAGCGCAAAGACAACTAAAAGGCCAATGGCAATCCAGCGGACAAGGTCAGTCCGCTCTTTTTTTACAACGCCAAACACCAAGAGCTGCGAGGCAAAAAAGGCCAATAATAATTCCGGTAAAAATGGAAGTATGAAGTTGATAACATTTGCCATGTCAGTATCCTAACCTCCTACCGCTTGCTGAAAACTCGCCAGCAAAGCCTCAACCGATGGGCCTGTAATATCTGTCACTAAAGACGGGTAGACACCTAATATGAGCGTAAATAACGCGAGCGGTGCGAGTATAATAATCTCTCGGCCCGTCATGTCTTGAATGTCATTGAGCTTGTCATTGGTGACCTCACCAAAGATGACCTCGCGGTAGAGGTGCAGGGCATACATGGCCGATAAAATCATACCTAGCGCCGCCCCAAAGGCTATCCACGGATTGACTTTAAACGCACCTAGTAATGTCCAAAACTCACCCACAAACCCACTTGTTCCCGGCAGGCCAACATTGGCCATTGTGAAGAACATAAAGAATATCGCATAAATTGGCATTTGCTTGACGAGGCCGCCATAAGCCGCAATCTCGCGGGTGTGCATACGGTCATAAATCACCCCAACCAAGAGGAAAAGCGCCCCAGAGATAAACCCATGAGAGATCATCTGAAATAATGCCCCTTGCAATCCCTGTAGGTTCACCGTGAATATTCCCATGGTCACAAACCCCATATGGGCCACAGAGGAATAGGCGATCAACTTTTTAATGTCCTTCTGGCGATACGCCACGAGGGAGGTATAAATCACCGCGATAATACTCATCCAAAAAACAAGCGGCGCGAGCAGCATGCTGGCGTCCGGGAACATCGGGAGAGAAAAGCGGATAAATCCGTAACCACCAAGTTTGAGCAAAATCGCTGCCAGTATCACAGACCCCGCCGTCGGGGCTTCAACGTGAGCATCGGGCAGCCATGTATGAACGGGCCACATCGGCATCTTCACGGCAAATGAGGCAAAGAAAGCGAGCCAGAGCCATGTTTGCGCTCCGCCCGGAATTTTAAGATCGCGAGATAATGTCTCAATACTCGTCGTCGGCGCGCCTAAAACTGTACCGCTATAATTATAAAGCCACAATATAGCCGCGAGTAAAAGCACCGAACCCAACAGGGTATAAAGGAAAAACTTATAAGACGCATAAACCCGGTTTTTACCCCCCCAAACACCGATAATAATAAACATAGGAATGAGGACGGCTTCAAAGAATACATAGAATAAAATCAAATCAAGCGCGACAAAGGCTCCGATCATGAATGTTTCCAAAATCAGGAAAGCCACCATATATTCAAGCATACGCTTTTTAATCGAGGTTTGGCTCGCATAGATGCAAAAAGGCATTAAAACCGCTGTCAAAACGACAAATAATATGGATATCCCGTCAACGCCCATGCGGTAATTAATTCCGCCGCCGAGCCATTCTGTATCTTCGACGAATTGATAGGCCGCAGAGCTGCTATCAAAATCTATCAATAAAAGAACAGACAAGAACAAAACAAAAATCGTTGTAATTAAAGCCACCCAAGACGCATTTTTCTCAAGCTGCGCTCGCCCTGAATCAGCTGTAAGCCGCGAAAACACCATTAATAAAACCGCGACAAAAGCCGGAATAAAGGTGATGAATGAGAGAATAGGAAGATTGGAAAACATGATCTAACCTCCAAGCTTTGAGAAGACAAAGCCGAGTATCAGCGCAATCCCCGTTAACATGATAAAAGCATAGTGGAATAATTTACCGCTTTGCAGTTTTGAAAACCGTTTCGATACACCCATAGCCATAGCAGCAAAACCGTTTGGTCCCAGACCATCAATGATTTTCTGATCGCCGACTTTCCAAAAGACATCACCTAAGGCCCGTGCACCGCGAACAATAGTGGCGTCGTAAATTTCGTCCACATACCATTTATTTAAAAGAAAATTATACATCACCCCGCCGCCGCTCTCATCAACCGCTGCGATATGTTTCTCTGCGCCTTGGCGGATATACATCACCCATGCGGTCACAAAGCCCATAGCGGAGACGAGGAGCGGCGCAAAAAGCACCCAAACCGGATAGCCGTGGAACTTAGCAAAGAGAAATCCAAATAGGCCAGACGGCGCGTGGTCATCCCCGTGATGTCCCGCATCAGAGGCCACAGTCTCCGCCGCCGCATAAAGATTATCCGGAATGACTTGCGCATGATGCGTGTCCTCAACAGGTAATGAATAGTTCCAGAACCCATAAGCATTATCGCCCATAAAATGCTTATAGAAAAACGCTCCTGCAAAGACCGCGCCGAAGCTAAGCACGCCAAGCGGAACGAGCATGTTTTTCGGGCTTTCATGGGCATGGTCAAATGTGTGTTGATCGCCGCGGTAGTTTCCGTGAAAGGTCATGAAAATAAGCCGCCAGCTATAAAAGCTTGTAAATAGTGCTGCGATAATCCCCATCCAAAACGCGAAGACCGCTGCAGAGCTATCCCCTGCTGCACCGACCGCATAGGCCGCCTCAATGATGGCGTCTTTTGAGAAAAATCCGGCAAACCCGAAACCGAGGATAGGAATACCGACACCCGTAATCGCAAGCGTCCCCAAGATCATCGCACCGTAGGTAAAGGGAACCTTTTTACGAATACCGCCCATTTTACGCATATCTTGCTCATGATGGAGCGCATGAATAACAGAGCCTGCACATAAGAAGAGCAAGGCCTTAAAAAACGCATGAGTAAAGAGATGAAACATCGCCGCATTATAAGCGCCCACACCCGCCGCAAAAAACATATAGCCCAGCTGACTACAAGTTGAATAGGCAATCACGCGCTTAATATCATTTTGCACAAGGCCAACAGTGGCGGCGAAAAAGGCAGTAAACGCGCCCATAGCCGTGATAAAGCCAGAAGTTACAGGGGCCATTTCATAAATCGGATAGCATCGGCACACGAGGAAAACGCCCGCAGTCACCATGGTTGCCGCATGGATAAGAGCCGAGACCGGTGTCGGGCCTTCCATTGCGTCTGGCAACCAAACATGGAGCACAAATTGTGCTGATTTCCCCATAGCGCCAATAAAGAGCAGAAAAGCAATTAATTCTATTGCACCAATTTGCATCCCAAGGAAATTCACGACTTTATCTTGATTGGCTTCAACGGCAGCAAACACTGTATCAAATTCAACAGAACCAAAAATAAGGAAAATCGTCATCACACCAAGGGCCAAACCAACATCACCAACACGGTTCGTGACAAAGGCTTTAATGGCGGCGGCATTCGCAGACGGCTTTTTGAAATAATAGCCAATCAGCAAATAAGACGCGAGGCC
The DNA here is from genome assembly GCA_937928165.1 of uncultured Caulobacterales bacterium. Taxonomy (GTDB): domain Bacteria; phylum Pseudomonadota; class Alphaproteobacteria; order Caulobacterales; family Maricaulaceae; genus CALFVT01. The sequence continues at coordinate 93,732 of CALFVT010000004.1, read as the reverse complement.
GACCCCTTCCCACCCAAAGAACATTTGAACAAAATTATCAGACGTTACGAGCATTAACATCGCAAAGGTAAAAAGCGAGAGATAAGCAAAGAAGCGCGGCTTGGATTTATCTTCATCCATATAGCCCCAACTATAAAGATGCACGAGCGCCGATACTGTATTAATCACCACAAGCATAACCGCCGTCAGCGTATCAATTTTGAGGGCCCAATTTGCCTGAACCCCTCCGACATCCATCCAGCGGAGCAAAGTTAAATCGGAAGGTTCATGACCAAAGCCGACTTTAATTAAAGCGACCCATGATAAAGTCGCAGATAAAAACAATAAGCCCGTTGTCACCACCATGGGCGGCGTGTCGCCCATACGTTTATTGGCTAGGCCTGCGAAGATGAACCCGGCTAAGGGGGCAAATACGATCAATAAATAGAGCATAGCCCGTTACCCCTTCATCATGTCGATGTCTTCAACCGCGATATTGCCGCGGTTTCGGAAGTAAACAACTAAAATAGCCAGGCCGACGGCCGCTTCGGCAGCGGCCACGGTTAGAACAAATAAAGCAAATATTTGCCCTGCCAAAGGCTCATTCGTGCCAACCGCTTCCATATGGGTAGAAAAGGCCACAAAGTTAATATTTACTGCGAGCAAAATAAGCTCAACGCACATCAAAATGATAATAACGTTTTTCCGGTTTACAAAAATACCGAACACGCCAATCGTAAATAATATCGCCGCTACGACGAGGTAATGGGTTAAACCGATAATCATGATCCAATCCCCTCACCGGATTTAAGGTCAACCATCTCTACGGCGTCCTCCCGCGTTCTTGCGATTTGTTTGGATATATCTTGTTTTCTCACCCCGTCCCGCTCTCGTAGGGTTAGGACAATCGCGCCGATCATAGCCACCAGTAGGATAAAGCCAGAGGCCTCGAAGAAGAAGGCATAATCCGTGTAAAGAACGTGCCCAAAAGCTTCGAGATTACTCTCATCAGGATTAGGCGGCGTCGCCGTATTTCCGTCGCCTGCAAAATAAGCCGCGCCGACAAGAATAAGTTCAGTCAAGAGCACAACTGCGACAGTCGCGCCAAGTCCGATATATTGTAAAAACCCTTGCTTTAAAGCGACGAAATCTACCTCAAGCATCATAACAACAAAGAGGAACAACACAGCTACCGCGCCGACATAAACCATAATTAACAGCAACGCGAGAAACTCTGCGCCCATCAAAATAAACAATCCCGCTGCCGAGAAAAAGGTCAAAATCAAGAACATCACAGAATGCACGGGATTTCGCGACGCTATGACCATAAAGGCACTAGCGACGGAGACCGCGGCAAGTAAATAAAAAGCTATGGCAGTAATCACAATTTTGGTCCTCTGACTTGTCGCAATCGGTTTAACGCTAAGGTTTCTCCTAGCGGTAAGGTGCATCCAAAGCTAAATTTTTGGCGATTTCACGTTCCCAGCGATCCCCATTCGCCAAAAGCTTATCTTTATCATAATAGAGCTCTTCACGGGTTTCCGTGGCAAACTCGAAATTCGGCCCTTCAACGATGGCATCAACGGGGCAAGCCTCTTGGCAAAAGCCGCAATAGATACATTTCACCATGTCGATGTCATAGCGCGTTGTGCGCCGCGAGCCGTCTTCGCGCGGCTCCGCTTCGATCATAATGGCTTGAGCCGGGCAAATCGCCTCGCAAAGCTTACAGGCAATACAACGCTCTTCCCCGCTTGGATAACGGCGCAGCGCATGTTCCCCACGAAAGCGCGGCGATAGGGGGCCTTTTTCAAAAGGATAATTAATTGTCACTTTCGGACGAAAGAAATATTTCATCGCTAATATAAACGCGCCCAAAAAATCAAGTAGGAGCATACCGCGAAACGCTTGCTGAATACGTGTCATCATAACCTATACTCCTACCGCTTTCTCGCCGAAGAAAACAACCCAAGTGGAAATAAACATGACCGCAAAAAGCGACATCGGAAGAAAGACTTTCCAGCCAAGGCGCATAAGCTGGTCATAGCGGTAACGGGGCACAATCGCCTTCACCATCGCAAAGAGAAAGAAGATAATCGCCATTTTAAGGATGAACCAGAATACCGGCGGTACAAATTGAATACCAATATCAATAGGCGCATACCATCCGCCTAAGAACAAAATTGTCATCATCGCTGACAGCAGCATGATATTCACATATTCTCCGAAGAAATACATCAAGAACGGCGTAGAGGAATATTCAACCTGATAACCGGCAACGAGCTCTGATTCCGCTTCGGGGAGATCAAAAGGCGGACGGTTACTCTCCGCCAAAGCCGAGACAAAGAACAGCACGCCCATATAAAACATCACGGGAAACAAAATGAGATTAATTGGATTCTTAAAATCCAGATAGAACATATGCCAATTAAATAATCCGCCCTTCTGCGCCTCAACAATATCGGTCAGGTTCATAGAGCCAACGAGGAAAATGACGGACAGAATAATAAAACCAATAGAAACTTCATAAGACACCATTTGCGCCGCGCTTCGCAATGCGCCCATAAAAGGATATTTCGAATTTGACGCCCAGCCGCCAATAATAATGCCGTAAACCCCCATAGACGAAATCGCGAGCACATATAAAACGCCGAGATTTATATCAGAAATCACCCAGCCCGGCGCGACAGGGATCACCCCCCATGATAAAAATGCCATAACAAGGGTTAAAACAGGCGCGAGAATAAAGAGAAACTTATCCGCGCCGGACGGGACAATGATTTCTTTGAAAAAGAATTTCAGCGCGTCGGCTATAGTTTGCAAAAGCCCAAAGGCTCCGACCACATTCGGCCCGCGCCGCATTTGCACAGCTGCCCATATTTTTCTATCCGCCAGTACAAGAACCGCCACCATAAGTGACAGAACAAGCACGAACGCTAAAACTTGCGCAAATTTAAGGCCAAACCACACCAGCGGTGATAAATCGGACCAAAACTGTAAAGATTGAGCCATCATTATTCTGCTGCCTCTTTAACATTTGCCGTATCATCTTGGGCGGCACATTCCGCCATTACATTGGACGCCCGCGCAATCGGATTGGTGAAGTAAAACTCAGTGACGTTTTCGCCCAATGGCGCGGCTGAGAGCTCTCCGACTTTACCAATCGCCGCCAGATCAAAACTGGCCGCGCTGTCATGACCCGGAGCATGATCAAGGCTCGCAAAAACAGGATTGTCAGCAAAAAGTTTTTCGCGGAGTTGCTCGAGATTATCATAAGGTAGAGCTTTATCCATATGGCCAGATAATGCGCGGATAATTGCCCAATCAGGCTTCGCCTCGCCTTTGGGCGCAACAGATACCGCGCCAAGCTGCACGCGGCCTTCCAGATTAGTGTAAAGCCCGCCTTTTTCCGTATAGGCCGCAGACGGCAGGATGATATCGGCCACATGTGCGCCCTTATCCCCGTGGGTGCCGATGTAAATCACGAATTTATCTTTAAGGCCGTCCGTATCAACTTCATCCGCGCCAAGCAGAACAACTGTCTCCACGGCGCCGCTACACATGGCCTGCGTATCATGGCCGCCCTCACCCGGCGTAAAGCTAAGATCAAGCCCTCCCACGCGGCTCGCCGCTGTGTGAAGGATATTCCAGCCGTTCCAGCCCTCTTTGAACATGCCGAATTTATCCGCAAGCTTGGCGCAAACGGCCAAAACGGCCTCATCTTGCGCCGCCGCCTCGCCGATAATAATCATTGGGCGTTCAGCTTTATTTAACAACGCCGCAAAACCGCCTTTTTGATCTATTAGCGCCTCAATATCTTGGGCCGATGTGCCGAGGTGGGCATAGTCATAAGTCAGACCAACTGCTTTGCCGATCAGGCCGACTTCGAGGCCAAAATTCAGCCAAGTCTTACGCAGGCGCGTATTCACAAGCGGCGCGTCAAGGCGCGGGTTCGCGCCGACAACCAAACACACATCCGCCTGCTCAATACCTGCGATGGTCGTATTAAACAAATAAGCTTCACGCGCTCCGCCCATAGCAACGCTTTTCAGTTTTGAACCAGCCGGACGGCTGTCCATATTCACAACGCCCAAACTATCAAGCAGGTCTTTAAGGGCTTTCATGCTCTCCGCGTCCTGAAGATCACCGGCAATCGCGCCGATGGTTTCCGGCGCGCCGTTGAGCTTTTCCGCCGACAGAGCCAAAGCTTCGTCCCAACCGGCTTTCCGCAGTTTGCCGTTCTCGCGGATATAAGGGGCATCCAGCCGTTGCCGCCCAAGGCCGTCCCAAACAAAGCGAGTTTTATCGGAAATCCATTCTTCATTAATGGCGTCATTTTCAATCGGAAGAATCCGCAGCACGCGGCCACGGCGGCTATCAATCCGGATATTCGCGCCGACCGCGTCCATCACGTCAATACTCTCAACACTCTCCAGTTCCCAAGGCCGTGCATTAAACGCATAAGGCTTAGAGGTTAGCGCCCCAACGGGACATAAATCAATCACATTGCCCGACATTTCGGAGGTCAAAGACTTCTCAAGGTAAGTCGTGATTTCCGCATCTTCACCGCGCGCCGCAAGGCCGATTTCTTCAACCCCGCCCACTTCGGTAATAAAGCGCACGCAGCGGGTACATTGAATGCAGCGGGTCATCACAGTGCGCACAAGCGGGCCCATGAATTTATCATCAACCGCACGTTTATTTTCTTCAAACCGCGTCGCATCACGGCCATAGCCCATGGCTTGGTCTTGAAGATCACACTCCCCGCCTTGATCGCAAATCGGGCAATCCAGCGGATGATTAATCAATAGAAATTCCATCACCCCTTCGCGGGCTTTTTTCACGACTTCGCTATTGGTGCGAATATTTGGCGGTGTGCCGTCGCGGTTCGGGCGTAAATCTTTGACCTGTAGCGCGCAGCTCGCTTGCGGCTTGGGTGCGCCGACCCATTCCACAAGGCACATGCGGCAATTCCCAGCCACCGAGAGGCGTTTGTGATAGCAAAAGCGCGGAATTTCCGCCCCGCCATATTCCTCACAGGCCTGCATCAGGGTGTAATCCCCCGGTACCTCATGTTCCGCGCCATCAATATTAATTTTGCGTAGATCAGTCATGATTAACCTTCAGAATATTTACAAGTGATATGACTTCATCAAGAGTTTCACGAACAAGAATTTGCTCTCCGCCAATCCAAGCACTACGCGAATAATAAACTTTTGCGTTGGCACCCAACAGCTTGTTTTCTTTATCAGAAGCAGTATTTACGCTGACGATATCTGATACTGGCACAGCAATGGGCCGATTGTCTTTTTCAGATAAATGAAGTTTTACCAGTCGAGACATTTTATCTACTCTGCCGCTTCTAGGGATGAAACAAAAACGGGTTTACCCGCACGGTAATTATCGATGCGTTCTTCGATTTCGTGGCGGAAGTGACGGATCAGGCCCTGGATGGGCCAAGCTGCCGCGTCCCCAAGGGCGCAGATCGTGTGGCCTTCAACCTGTTTGGTTACATCCAGCAGCGTATCAATTTCGGAGGTATCCGCCTCGCCGCGCACCATACGTTCCATGACGCGCCACATCCAGCCCGTACCTTCACGGCATGGCGTACATTGCCCGCAGCTTTCATGTTTGTAAAAATAAGATAGCCGCGCGATGGCTTTGACCACATCGGTGGATTTATCCAAAACAATCACCGCCGCCGTGCCGAGGCCTGATTGATGCTCCCGCAGGGCATCAAAATCCATCAGCACATTATCGCAAATCTCTTTCGGCAGAAGCGGCACAGAGGAGCCGCCCGGAATTACGCATTTTAAATTATCCCAACCGCCGCGCACACCGCCGCCGTAAGTTTCAATCAAGGTCTTCATCGGTATCGACAAAGCCTCTTCGATATTACAGGGCGTGTTTACATGGCCGGAGAGGGAAAACACTTTCGTGCCTTTATTATTTTCGCGCCCAAAGCCTGAGAACCAATCTGCGCCGCGCCGCAATATCGTCGGCACAACCGCGATAGATTCGACATTATTCACCGTGGTCGGACAACCATAAAGCCCCGCACCCGCCGGAAAGGGCGGCTTAAGACGCGGCTGTCCTTTTTTGCCTTCAAGGCTTTCGAGGAGTGCGGTTTCTTCACCGCAAATATAAGCTCCCGCGCCGTGGTGCATATAAATGTCAAAATCCCAACCCGTGCCGCAGGCGTTTTTACCCACAAGACCCGCCGCATAGGCTTCGTCAATGGCGGCTTGAATACGGTTGCGCTCAAAGATATATTCTCCGCGCAAGTATATGTAACACGCATGGGCTTGCATGGCGAAAGAGGCCACAAGGCAGCCTTCGATGAGCAAATGCGGGTCATGGCGCAGTATATCGCGGTCTTTACAAGAGCCCGGCTCTGACTCATCGGCGTTGACCACCAAATAATGCGGGCGATTACCGACGTCTTTGGGCATGAAGGACCATTTAAGCCCCGTTGGGAACCCCGCACCGCCGCGTCCGCGAAGGCCCGATGATTTAACTTGGTCAATTATCCAATCACGGCCCTGCGCTAACATAGCCGATGTGCCAATCCATGCGCCGCGTTTTTGCGCGCCTTCAAGACGCCAATCACATTGGCCGTAAAGATTTTGGAAAATCCGGTCTTTATCTTGTAAAAGCTGAGCCATGATTACGCTTTTGCCTTTGCCGCGGTTTTGGCGAGAGACTTCGCCTGTTTAATCCATTCATCACGTTTAATGCGTCCAGGGAAGCTATCAATGACGCCTTCAACCATTTTCACATCCGCCGCTTTCCAAGCTGCGATCTGGCGGAAGTAATAAACGCCTTTGCCGTTAAGATCACCTTCAAACTTTGGCCCTATCCCTTTGATTTTCTTTAAATCATCTGGTGCGCCCTCTGTCGGGCCATCGGTATAAAGAACTTTGGGCTTTGATGCAGGTTTTGCCTTAGGTTTCACCGTGGGCTTTTGCGTTGATGAGAGCGGCGGACGGGCCGCATTGGGCGCTCGCGCGCCTTTAGGCTTATTCTTACGCCCTGCCGTTGTCGCGCGGCGGCCTTTGGGGTCGGCGGCATGATAAGTAATTTTGGCCTTTTTTCCCGCATTCGGCAGGGTTTTTAGATTAATCTCCTGATCGAAAATTGCATCCGTTGTGAGGGCTTGCGCTCCGCCTTCAGGCTCTGATGTATGGCGGCTATTTTGCGGGCCATAATCCGGCGTTTTCCCCGCCATAAGATCATCTAAAATCGTTTCGAGGTTTTCCGCTGTTAAGTCTTCATAATAATGATCGTTAGACAGATTGGAAATCTGGGCCATAGGCGCATTGGCACAGGCGCCGAGACATTCGACTTCGAGCCAAGACAGTTTACCGTCGTCGGAAATCGTGCCTTGCGGGCCAATTTTGCGGGTGAGCATAGCTTTGAGATCATCAGACCCGCGTAGCCAGCAGGGCGTTGTCCCGCAAAGCTGCACAAAATGAACTCCCACAGGCGCAAGGTTAAACATGGTGTAAAATGTCGCCACTTCATAGACGCGAATATAAGCCATATCGAGCATATCACCGAGCTGCCGAAGGGCCGCTTCGGGGAGCCATCCGCCCGCGTCTTTTTGGGCAATCCAAAGCGCTGGAATCAAGGCGCTGCGCTGCCGCCCATCGGGATATTTAGCAACCCAAACCGCAATCTCTTTTTTAGCGCCGTCCGAGAGAGAAAAACTATCCGGCTGTCTTATGGCGAGTCTACGAGCACCCATTAGCGATCAATCTCCCCAAAGACGATGTCGAGCGAGCCGAGAATGGCCGACACATCAGCGAGCATATGCCCTTTGTTTAAATAATCCATGGCCGCCAAATGCGGGAAACCCGGCGCGCGGATTTTACAGCGGTAGGGCGTATTACTCCCATCACTGACGAGGTAAACCCCAAATTCACCCTTGGGCGCTTCAACCGCCGCATAAACTTCACCCGCAGGCACTTTAAAGCCTTCGGTGTAGAGTTTAAAATGATGAATAAGAGCTTCCATGCTTTGCTTCATATCGGCACGGCGCGGCGGGGTGGTTTTATGATTCGTTGACATCACCGGGCCTTCAGGCATCATTTCAAGGCATTGGCGCATGATCTTTACGCTCTCATACATTTCCTCAACGCGGCAGACATAGCGGTCATAGCAATCGCCGTTTTTACCCAAAGGGATTTTAAACTCAAGCTCATTATAGACTTCATAGGGCTGGCTACGGCGCAAATCCCACGGCACACCAGAACCACGCAGCAATACGCCCGTAAAGCCCCACTCCATACAGTCCTGCTTGGAGACCACACCAATATCGACATTGCGCTGTTTGAAAATACGGTTTTCCGTCAAGAGCGTCTCAATATCTTGGAGTTTTTCCGGAAATTGATCACACCAATTCAGCAGATCATTAATCAGCGCAGGCGGTAAGTCTTGGTGGACACCGCCGGGGCGAAAATAAGCCGCATGCATACGCGAACCGCACGCCCGCTCATAAAACACCATCAGCTTTTCACGCTCTTCAAAACCCCAGACAGGCGGGGTCAGCGCGCCCACATCCATAGCCTGTGTGGTGATATTCAGCATATGGGACAAGATGCGGCCAATCTCGGAATATAGCACGCGGATAAATTGCGCACGGCGCGGCACTTCTATACCAGCTAATTTTTCAATCGCCATGCAATAGGCATGTTCCTGGTTCATCGGCGCGACATAATCAAGGCGGTCAAAATAGGGCAGTGCCTGAAGATAAGTCTTGTGCTCGATGAGCTTTTCCGTACCCCGATGTAAAAGTCCGATATGCGGGTCAACCCGCTCTACAATCTCCCCGTCAAGCTCGAGCACAAGGCGCAACACCCCATGGGCCGCCGGATGCTGCGGGCCAAAATTAATGGTGAAATTACGATCATCACCTTCGAGTATGGCTTCATGTTTAGTCATTGCTTAACCTCTGAAGCGCCGGTCACAGAAAGGCCTTGCACGTTATTCTGCGCCGAAGCTAAATATTTGTTTTTGGCATTTATAACAATTCGCATGCAGTTATGACCATCATGGGATATACGCTCCATATAACTTTGCTTTTGACTTCGCCCGCCAAGTCCAAGTGCAACAATTTCGGCTGCATCATATTTCCGGTTTTGTTTCTTTCGTGCCTTTAACTCTTCAGCACTCGCATGTTGCTTAATGTAAGATTTAAACACATCCTGATGTTTGCCATAAAGAGCCGCTTCTTGCTTACGTGCTTTTTTCTTTGATTTTGAGGAGAAAACAGGGGCCGAATTTATTTTTTGTAGCCGTAAAGTGCTAAGCCTATCCACACAGCTTCCCGCATGTTTCACGGTAATATTATCAATGTTTTGGGCCAGAATCTCGGCTGTATAACCCGGTACACTAGAAGGCACGGCTGTTTGACCCGCCGCGTCAACAGGCAGTAAAGTTGCAGATAAGGCTGCATATAAAGATAGCTTTAAGGCCACTCGCATCACCCTTCACTCTCCACTTTTTCATCGCTTTTCTCATCACCGGGGAGTACATATTTTGCGCCCTCCCACGGCGACATAAAGTCAAAGCTACGATATTCTTGCGGTAGGTTCACAGGCTCATAGACAACAGCCTTGCGGTCTTCATCATAGCGCACTTCGACAAAACCCGTGAGCGGAAAATCCTTGCGGAGCGGATGGCCTTCAAAGCCGTAATCGGTAAGAATACGCCGCAGGTCAGGATGCTGATCAAAGGCAATACCATACATGTCAAAGGCTTCGCGTTCATACCATTCTGCATTTGGAAACAGGCCAATAAGGCTGTGGACGGGAATGTCTTCATCAGTTGTAATTTTAATACGGATACGGTGATTATGGGTCATGCTGAGCATATGATACACCACATCAAAACGCCGCTCCCGCGCGGGGTAATCGGCCCCTGCAACATCAATTAATTGCTGGAACTTACACATTGGATCATCGCGTAAAAAGCCTATGACGCGAACAACTTCGGCGCGCCGGGCGTTCACTGTGATTTCCCCAAAGGTAATATCAATGGAGTTAACGGCATCGCCAAGGCTGGCTTCGATATGATCTTTAAGGTCGTGCATCATCTTCACCCCATCAGGCTAACGCTGAATATTGCCTTCGCGGCGGATTTTCTTTTGTAGCTGTAAAATACCGTAAACCAAGGCCTCTGCGGTTGGCGGACAGCCCGGCACATAAATATCAACGGGCACAATGCGGTCACAGCCGCGCACAACGCTATAGGAGTAATGATAATATCCGCCCCCATTAGCGCAAGAGCCCATAGAAATAACATAACGCGGATTTGGCATTTGGTCATAAACCTTACGCAGGGCCGGCGCCATTTTATTGGTTAAGGTTCCCGCCACGATCATGACATCACTTTGGCGCGGGGAGGCCCGCGGCGCAAAGCCAAACCGCTCCACATCATAACGAGGCATAGAGGCCTGCATCATTTCAACGGCGCAGCACGCAAGGCCAAATGTCATCCACATTAGGCTCCCTGTCCGCGCCCATGTGATAAGGTCATCCGCCGAGGCCGTTATAAAACCTTTATCAGCGAGCTGGTCAGACATACCGTCAAAAAACGGGTCATGTTTCTTTGGATCATAAGCAGGGGTGCCAAGATCACGCGCGCTTTGAAAGGCAGGCGTAGTGGGCTTTATAATTCCGTCAGACATATCAACCATTCACGCGGGCGGCTATTGCCAATCCAGCGCGCCTTTCTTCCATGCGTAATAAAGCCCCCAAATTAGTTCTGATAGAAAAATCATCACAACCGCCCATCCATATATCCCAACTTTATCGAGCGACACCGCATAGGGAAAGAGGAAGGCAATTTCGAGGTCAAATATAATAAAAAGGATCGCGACAAGATAAAACTGCACGTCAAATTTCATTCGGCTATCATCAAAGGCGTTAAAGCCGCACTCATAAGTCGAGAGCTTTTCCACATCCCCAGAGGCCGGCGCCATAATTTTGGCCGCGACGAGGAACAGGAGCGATAAAACCGTCGCGATTCCAAAAACTATGAGAATTGGTAAATATTCTAAAAGAAAGCCGGACATAATCCCTATTCCCTACTCGCGCACAACCCATATATGCGACATGAAATTATACGCAGCCAGCGTATAATCAGATTTGGCCGGAACCTAGTGAGGCAGCCTTCAAAAAGCAATGTCAAATTCTAACAAAATCAGCGCCCAATGCGCGCAGTTATCACTTATTAAAGCCAAGATGAGGACGATCACACCCTCTAGCCGCGAAATAACCCATGCGGCGTTAATTTACAGGCGAAATCGAGTCGTTTTAGCCGGCTGAAATACTGCGCAGGAGAAAGATCAAAGCTTATCACGACAGTTCACAGAAAATATATTCACATATCACGTCCTATTTAGTTTCAAGTGAAGACAAATTTTGCCATAAGCTGGGCAACACAAATCAATCCATAGAGGGATATTATGTTAAAGAAACTTATTTTACCCGCCGCTATTGCCTTGGCCTTTGCTGGAAACGCATTTGCTGCCGATAGCAACGGCATTTTCACGAAAAAAAAATATAGAATCAAAGGATCTTGGACGTTAACGCAAGTTGACGGTAAAAACGTGCTGAAATTTGGTGACGATTTCAAAACGAAAAATGGCCCCGACCTTAAAATCTTTCTATCTAAGAAAAATGTCGCAGATTTGAAAAAGAACCCAGACTTTATTGCGCCGGTTAGCCTTGGCCTAATTGATTCAAATAAAGGCGCGCAAGAATATGTCCTACCTGATGATATTAATCTTGATGATTATGAAAGTATTCTTATCCACTGCGAAGCCTATAACATTCTTTGGGGAGGTTTTGACATTCCTGATAGCGAAACCACAGTAGAAACTAAACAAGGTTACGGCTCTTAGTTTAAAAACGGGCTGACAATCTTAATAAAACCAATTAAAGCGGGCCTATGACAGGCTCGCTTTTTTCACTTATATCCCACAGATTTCGCGGGTTTTCTGATATGGAAAACTCCGTAGACGGGGTGAATGCCGCCCTTGATTTCGGCGTTGCTTATATTGAATTTGATATCCGTATCGCTGCCTGCGGCACGCCCATGATTTATCACGACGAAGCTGCACCGGATAAAAACGGTCAGCATTTGTTGTTATCAGATCACAAAACCGCCGATTACGCTGGGCTTGGAGGGCGGTTTGCCCATATGCCCACGGCGGACACCCTTTTTGCGGCGATTGCGGCCCATCCCCATAAAAACACGCGGCTTTTGGTCGATATTAAAGACGGCGGCTTTGAAGAAGCCATTCACGCGCTTGTCTGTGCGCACCGCCTGCAAGGCCGCACCGAATATGTCTCATGGGTGCCTAATGTTCTTTATGCCATGCACGACATTGCGCCGGATATTCCCCTCTGCCTAAGCCATTGGTGCCAAAATCCCAGTGCTGGGATACGCGCTAAACATATCGTTTACACCGCTGAGGCCGGGCATATTCCGCGCCTTAGCCGCGACTATATTCACGGAGAGCGCAGCGGTTGGTTTGTTGACGGGCCTCTATCCGGTAGGCTTCGGGAGATTTTAATCGCCTCAAAAGGCTCAGTCTGCGTCCCGCAAGATATGGTGAGCCGCGCGCTTGTCGATAATTATCACACAGACGGTCTGCGGGTGAGTACATTTTCTTATCTTGATTGGGATCACATCAACGATCACCAATCCCGCTTTAATATAGACCTTTATTTTATTGATAATAAAGATGTTTTTGAGGCCGTTAAAGGCGAGTGAACAAATTTAAACAAGTCAAATATTTCTTTTTAATGCGGCTCCATTTTTTTAATTTTACCAAATTATCTTCGCCCATGGGGCAACGTTATCTGCCGCGGTTTTGGCAGTTTGGACTATTCGCAGCGGACTTGTTTGCGCTGGTTACCGAATATCTATGTGTTTTACGCAAACAAGTGCCGGGCTTCACGTTGAAACCCAGCCGCCGCATTAGGCTTGAGCCGCAAATTTACATTCACGGCGCAGCTTTTAACGCGGCGCACGCTGCGAGATAGGGTTTTTCGCAGCCCCCGGACAGTCATTGGGTCTAGACCATCTCAGCTCTCACCTCGCACGCCGCACTCGCAGCGCCCGACAGAGGGTACGGCAGGACAGCAAGTGCGTTAGCTCCCGCCGCTATCTGCGCCTATCATGATTTCCCAAACAAACTAACGCGCGAATGTCCATCCATAGGAAACACAAAGCTATTATATAACACTCCACCACCCCGTGGATAAGTTATATTTCAGCTAAGGTTTTGGATTGTAGATAGACGTAAATTCACAAAGCTTGCGTGGCAGTCCCTAGGGGAATCGAACCCCTCTTTCCAGGTTGAAAACCTGGCGTCCTAACCGATAGACGAAGGGACCGCATAACGCAGCGAAAGCGGATATAGGCAAAGCTTTAGATGTGTGCAAGTCGATTTTTACAAAAAACGCAGATTTTTTACGAAAACGAACGGCGGCGCAGATCTTGAACATGAACATCTATGCTGACCCGGCCTTGCCACTCATTTCTTTTAATCTGGCACAAGACATCAAGGCGCGGCGGCATAGGCGATAAAAGCAAATCCGTCACCCCCTTATCATCCGCACCGAAACAAATCCCGCCAAAGCTCTGCCCAAAGCGGTCTTGGAAACTACAGCGTACATGGCCCCCGTTCAGCCGTTTAGCAAAAGAGAGGACGACATCTTCAATCACAAAAACCGGCGCCGGGTTTCCGCGCCCAAAAGGCTCAAATTCATCTAATATGTTCAATGTTTTAAGCGATATCGCATTCACATCCAAAACGCCGTCATGAAAGCTCTTTAGGTTTTGCCGGGCCGCCATAACATCCGCGCGAAGATGATCTTCAATAAAACCGCAAAAGTCTGCAAAGTTTTCTTTATGCACCGTAAGCCCCGCGGCCATGGCATGTCCGCCGCCGGACGCCAAAAGCCCCTGCTCTTTGGCAACAATAATCGCGCGACCAAGATCAACCCCGTGGATAGAGCGTCCAGAGCCTTTGCCAATGTCATTATCATCAAAGCCAATAACAATGGCGGGGCGGTCAAATTTCTCTTTAAGGCGGCCCGCAACAATGCCAATAATGCCGGGATGCCATCCCTCCATGGCCGATATGATAAGCGGACTATCATCCGCGATTTGCGAGGCTTGGCTCATAGCTTCTTCAAGCATATGTTTTTGTATTTTTTGCCGGTCTTCATTCACGCGGTTCAAGACCGCAGCCATATCTTGAGCATCGTCTTCTTTATCGGTTGTTAAAAGCCGCGTACCCATATGGGCATCCCCAATACGTCCGCCCGCATTAATTCGCGGCCCCAAACCAAAGCCCATATCCGACGCCCGAAAGGGTGAGCTGCGGCCTGAAACCTCAGCTAATGCTCTTAGGCCTATAAACTCGCTCTGCGGTAAGTGTTTAAGTCCTTGGCGCGTCACCGCGCGGTTCAGCCCCCTAAGCGGAACGACATCACAGATTGTTCCAAGCATAGAGAGCGGTAAAAACGCCTTAAGGTCGGGAAGGTTTTCTGTTCCGCGCCGCCGCCCTTCACGGCTAAGGGCCACAAGCAGCATAAACACAACCCCCGCCGCCGCCAGATCACCAAGGCCCGATGTATCATCAGGGCGGTTCGGGTTTACAAGCGCAAGACAGGGCGGGCAATCCCCGCTCATTTGGTGGTGATCAATCACGACAATATCAAGCCCAAAGCTCTCGGCTCCGCGCAAGGGCGCTTCCGCTGCCGCGCCGCAATCAACTGTAATGACAAGATCAACGCCGCTTGATTTCAAATCTTTAAACGCAGCTAAAGATGGGCCATATCCTTCTTTGACGCGGTCAGGAACATAAAGGCCAAAATCATGGCCAATCGCTCTTGCCCATCTTATCAACTGCGCCGCTGATGTGGCCCCATCTACATCATAATCGGCAAAAACAGTGATATTTTTCTTCGCCGCAATCGCGGCCCAAATCACCTCAACTGCCGCATCCATGTCTTTAAGGACGGATGGGTCAGGCATATAGGTTTTAAGTTTCGGCGAAAGATAATCCGCCGCCTGCTCTGGCGCAATCCCTCGCCCCATCAGCAAATTTGCTTTAAGACCTTTATAATCACTATTTTCATAAGGCGCGGCCAGGTCAGGAAATTTATCAAAGCGCGGCGACCAAATATAACCACGCTCCGAAATAGACTGCGCCTCGACGCTCACAATATTAAGCGCGCCGGGTTGAGCGAAGCCTTTGCACAGCTCCGTCCATTGAATTCATAATTAAAGTTTCTGTCAAGACATGCCCATTTTCAACACGCACCCCATCTAGCAGCGAGCCTTGGGTAACGCCTGTTGCTGCAAAGATTGTTGGCCCCTTAGCAAGACCTTCAATGTCGTAAACCGCGTCAAGGTCATCAATGCCCACACGCCGCGCCCGCGCCACTTCATCATCATTCCTAAACAAGAGCTTGCCTTGAATTTGCCCGCCAATACACCGAAGGGCAGAGGCCGCCAAAACCCCTTCGGGTGCGCCGCCAGAGCCCATATAAAGATCAACACCCGACACAGGGTTTGTCGTATTAATCACGCCTTGCACGTCCCCATCCATAATCAAGTGAATACGCACATTCATCTCCCGTAGCTCCTCGATCATGGCACTGTGGCGCGCTCGGTCGAGGATACAGACGCCGATTTGATCGGGGCTGACGCCTTTGGCTTTGGCAAGGGCGCCCACATTATCACCGGCGCTTGCATTAATATCAATAACGCCCGCATCATAGCCGGGGCCAACCGCAATTTTTTGCATGTAAACATCTGGCGCATAAAGCAGGCCGCCGCGCGGCGCAAACGCCATAACGGCCAAAGCGTTGGCCATAGCTTTAGCGGTAATAGTTGTGCCCTCCAAAGGGTCAAGCGCAATATCAATCTCCGGCCCTTTTCCAAGGCCCACTTCTTCGCCGATATAAAGCATGGGGGCTTCATCTCGCTCGCCTTCGCCAATCACAACGCGGCCCTTTATCGGCATAGCATTCAGGCCGTTTCGCATGGCATCAACTGCGGCTTGGTCGGCGGCCTTTTCATCACCGCGCCCAATCAATTTTGCTGCATTAATCGCCGCCATTTCCGTTACAAGGGCGGCGCTTAAGGCGAGGCTGGGAGTGAATTTGGTCATAATATTCTCTTATATTTAATTAAAATATTGTTATGCGGTCTTTTGGTTGTGGTGCTCAAAAAAGCTTTTAATATTACGCGCCGCTTGTCTTATGCGCTGTTCGTTTTCAACAAAAGCAATGCGCACATATTGGTCTCCATTTGGGCCAAAACCAAGGCCCGGCGATACGGCTACATGCGCTTCGGTCATCAGCATTTTGGCAAATTCAACAGAGCCCAAATGCGAAAACATTGGCGGCAATTTAGCCCATGCAAACATAGAGGCTTCGGGGGTCGGGATATCCCACCCTGCCCGCGCGAAGCTCTCAACTAGGACATCACGCCGCACCTTATATGTTTGCCGCGCCTGCTCAACGCAATCTTGTGGACCGTCAAGCGCGGCGCAGGCCGCCACTTGAATAGGCGTAAAAGCTCCGTAATCCAAATATGACTTCACTCGGGCCAATGCGGAAATCAGCCGCTTTGAGCCAACAGCGAACCCCATACGCCATCCCGCCATGGAATATGTTTTTGACAGAGAAATGGTTTCAACGGCTACATCTTTTGCGCCGTCAACTTGGAAAATAGACGGCGGCTTATCCTCGGTAAAATAGATTTCAGAATAAGCCAGATCGGATAATATTATAATATTATGCGCCTTCGCAATCGCTATAATTTCTTTGTAAAAAGATAAATCCGCAACCTGCCCTGTTGGGTTGGACGGAAAACACACCACAATCGCCATAGGCGGTTTTTCAGCCGTTAAAAGCGCCGCTTTCACACCGGCCAAATATTCATCCGCCGTTATAGCGGGAATGCCCTGTATCTGTGCTCCGGCAATTATAAACCCAAACGCATGAAGCGGATAGGACGGGTCCGGTGCATAAATAACATCACCCGGGCGAGTTATGGCTTGGGCCAAATTCGCAAAGCCTTCTTTGGACCCAATGGTCGCAATAATTTCGCTTTCGGGGTCAAGGCTCACATCAAAGCGGCGATCATAATAACGTGCGCAGGCTTGGCGCAGACCTAATATGCCGCGTGAGACAGAATATCCCGTAGTGCGCGGTTTTTGCACAGTCTCAACCAATTTATCAATAATATGCTTTGGCGTCGGCATATCGGGATTACCAAACCCGAAGTCGATAATATCTACGCCGTTATAGCGCAAATTCGCTTTAAGCTTATTGACCTCCTCAAAAACATAAGGTGGAAGCTTTTGAATGCGAAAAAATTCTTCTGAATCATTCATCATTACAGCACTAACTTATTGGGGGTCATCCGCACGATATTCATTGACCTTAGCCTTAAGACGGGCGATCTCTTGCTCGATTTCAGCGGGTGATTTGACGCCGCCGGATTCAGGCGGGGTGTTTATGCTATCACGAGCTTTAATAATAGCCTTGGCTGTATTATCCCAATCCCCTGCACTGCGGACATCACTCGGTAAGCCAGGGGCGTCAACGACATTCGGATATGCGCCAATATTTTCTGATTCTTCTTTAAACTCGGGGAGTTTAAGCAGATCAAGCTTAGGAAGCTTCACAGTTGAGCATCCCGATAATCCAAAACCAAATATAATGGCTATAATCGTTTTAGATCGACGAAAAACCGCCATAACTTCACTCCCGATAAAGACTCATAATCAAATCAATACTCACTCTTTTATGCGCTAATTTTATTGAAAGGTCACTTAAAATGTATCAATCATCTGCGTTCTTACAAAAGCTTCATGACAGATAAAATAAACCTTATGGAAAGAGCGGGGTTATATCTAGGCCCATAGCTTCATCCCAGCCTTGCGTCACATTATAATTTTGCACCGCTTGTCCGGCAGAGCCTTTCATAAGGTTGTCTATCGCACTGATTATAATCGCCTTTCCCGGAACTCGGTCTCTAAATACATTCATATGAACATGATTGCTTCCGCGTATATAGCGTGTTTGCGGCGTTTGATTTTCCGGTAGCATATGTACAAAATCTTCGGCAGCATAAAAATCATTATAAGCCTGCCGCAGCTCTTCTGCGCTAACGGCGTTTGTAAGATCAACATAACATGTCGCAATCATACCCCGGTTCATCGGTATTAAATGCGGCGTAAATCTGACCTTAGCGTTACTATTCGTAAGGCGGTCTATAAATTGGTCAATTTCTGGCGCGTGGCGATGGACACCTACTCCATAAGCATGTGCGCCGTCACTGACTTCGGAATATATTAAATTTGTAACCGCCTTACGCCCCGCACCGGTTACGCCGGATTTTGCATCAATAATAATATTATGGGGATCAATCAGCCCCTTTTGCAGTCCTGGCCCTAATGCGAGGAGGCTCGCGGTAGGATAACAGCCCGGACAGGCGATGAGTTTTGCCGTTTTTAATGCCGGGCGAGAAAACTCTGTGAGGCCATAAACAGCCTTTGATAACAGCTCTTTATAATCATGAGAGCGGTTGTAGGTTTGCGCATAAAGCTCTGAATTTTTCAGGCGAAAGTCTGCGGATAAGTCTATGATAACAGGAACTTTTTCGTAAATTTCCGCAATCGTTTCTTGAGATGTTCCGTGCGGTAAACAGGCAAAGACAACATCAATTTTATCCCAATCAACCTCATTAATGAGCTTAATCGGCGGCAGGCCTTGGCCTGTAAAGCTTGGATATGTCGCCTCTACCGCCTGCCCCGCGCGGCTATGCCCTGTGACAGCGGCAATATTAAGACGCGGATGAGCCAAAGCAAGGCGTATCATCTCCGCGCCCGTATAACCGCTCGCGCCAAGGATCGCTATTTGGTGTTGAGTCATATGCGGCTCTTAATTCATAACAAAAAAGGCGCCTCGATATTCGAAGCGCCCTGAATATAATTGGGTAGGATGTATATATTCCTAACGCTTTGAGAACTGGAAGCTCTTACGGGCTTTCGCCTTACCATATTTCTTACGCTCAACGACACGCGAATCGCGGGTCATAAAGCCCGCCGCTTTAAGCGGCTTACGCAAAGCAGGCTCGTAATATGTCAAAGCCTTTGAAATGCCGTGACGCACGGCACCCGCTTGGCCAGATAGGCCGCCGCCTTTAACGGTCGCGATAACATCATAGCTATCAATGCGGTCTGAGATTTCAAAAGCTTGCGCAATAATGAGGCGTAAAACCGGACGCGCAAAATAAACTTCTTGGTCACGGCCATTAATGGTCACTTTGCCATTGCCGGGTTTAATCCAGACACGGGCTATTGAGTTTTTCCGCTTGCCTGTTGCATAAGCACGGCCAAGATTGTCAATTTTAGGCTCAGGAAGCGTAGCTTCGGCCGGAGCAACACTCCCATCAGCGGCAATAACTGTGCCCTCTGTTAAAGACTTCAAGCCTTCGAGTGAATTTGTAGTATCAGCCATGTCTTAAGACCTCTTCACATTTTTTGGGCTCATGGCTTTGAAGTCAATAACCTCCGGTGCTTGTGCCTCATGGGGGTGTTCTGAACCAGCATAAACGCGCAGGTTAGAAAGCTGCTGTCTTGCAAGCGGGCTTTCTTTTGGGAGCATACGCTGCACAGCCTTACGCATAACGCGCTCTGGGAAGCGGCCATCAAGAATTTTATCCGCAGTACGCTCTTTAAGACCGCCCGGATAGCCTGTGTGCCAGTAATAGACTTTATTATTACGCTTATTGCCTGTGAAGGCGACTTTTTCGGCGTTAATAATGATAACATTATCGCCATCGTCAATGTGGGGTGTGTAATCCGGACGGTGCTTACCGCGTAGGCGCATTGCAACAAATGTTGCAAGACGGCCAACAACGATATCTTCTGCATCAATCAGAATCCACTTTTTTTCGACCTCTGCGGTCTTCAAAAACTTTGTGGTTTTCATTTTAACCTCTTATATATCAGGGCTAAGCCCCGAAGGTTCAGCATTTAATCATGTGATGAGCGCGTTTAGAGGGGCCATCCATGTGGGTCAAGCTTAATTTCTAACAACCTATGGCATATTATCTATATAAAACAGTGATTTACAATCATGGTAATAAATTACCGCATAAAAATAGGCCTCATATAACCGAATTTTCATAGAAATAAACTTGCCATTATTCCGTCATAGAGTGAGAACCCTATCATGAAACATTTTATCTCATTATCCGTTGTTGGGCTTCTATGTGCCTGCCAAGCAAAACCCGATCAAAGTGAGAGTGCATCAAAACTTACAGAAGCAGATAAGGTTGTTGCCGTAAATATGACCTTTGACCGTTATGTCGACGTTGACATCCAAAACATCACAATCGTCCCAAATAAAGTCGCCCCATGGGTTAGCAGTCTATTTGTTATTGATAAGGAAAATACATTATACCGTAGCGACATTGAGCGCGGAGACTTTAGACCGCTTGCAAAGGATATCTCAGACATCACCCCGCTCACCCGAGACGGTACGCCAAGAATTTTATTTGCCACGCCAACTCATCACGGTAACGGTATTACCGCGGTTGACGATAGTTCAACCCAAGACCTTACGATTCAAGTCAGAGGGACAGGTAAGACGTTTACAACGTCAGACCTTGAGAAATCCCGTATTGAGCGGCTAAAAGACAATTCTATTTTTGCCTTTCAAGAAATCAATGATGAAGGTCAATATGCAGCAATCGGCATATTAAAAAACAGACCCAAGGAAGAGATCAAATCATTTTGCAAGACATATGACACCCAAGATGATGCGGTATTTATATTAAAAAACAACGGCGATATAAACCGCTTAGATGCCGCAATTAACCCAGATAATATAACTTTTAACGCTGTGAAGATTGGCACTCAAGATGAAGCACTTGATCGCTGTTATGTTTATAATGAAAATGACGATATAAATATAGCCGCGCCTATTGCCGGTTCACGTCAAATTTATTTTTTGGACAAGGACACGGTTTTATACACGACATCTGAGAGTCTGACTAAACCAAGGCTATTTTTAAAATCTAAAGATCGATTTTTAGCCATTGATATAACCGGCGGCCTTACGACTGATGCCCCGAGCCGCATTGATAGCTTTTACGTTAGTCAGGACTCCCTTGGCGGCTCTCTGCGGGACGGTGCACTTATACTCGCCGATAATCAGAGCCAGCGATTGATATATATATCGCTTGGGTTTTTAAATATGCGGATCAATGAAATTGCCGCCGATCAAAATTCCGCTAATTAACTCGACTGCATGCGCGAGACCCTCGCTGTGGCTAATGCGGACAAAAAGACAAATATCGCTGTAAACTGATGCAATAGCGCCAAGGCAAGTGTCGCCGCGCTAAGTAATGTCCATATTCCGAGAACAACTTGAACAAAAATCAATATAAGCAAGGTCTTTGACTTACGGTGTACGCCGTCATGACGCCGCCGTGACTTAAAGAACATCCATATGGATATAAATAAAATCAAATAAGCTAACATTCGGTGATTAAACTGAATGGCTGGAATATTTTCGAAAATATTACGCCAAAGCGGTGACATAATAAAATAGCCATCCGGTACAAGCCCGCCGTCCATCAAAGGCCATGTATTATATGTTTTTCCCGCTTGGGTGCCGGCAACAAAAGCACCGCTAATAATTTGTAGATAAACAAGCCCCGCCAAAATAGCTGTTTGCGTATTAAACGTCACTTTGAACGTTTTTGCTGGCCATAATTCGCAGCAGTCTCGCCATAGCCAGTAAAGACAGCCGAGAATAATGAAAGCGAGACCAAGATGGGAAGCTAGGCGGTACTGGCTTACGGACACCATACCCTCTTGCAGGCCGCTATAAACCATCCACCAGCCAATGCCGCCTTGCATGCCAATCAGTAAAACGATCAATGCAAACCGCCGAGCCTTGCCTTTCGGGAGTTGCCGACGGAGCGCTAACCATAAAAAGGGGAAAGCATAAGCCAGTCCAATAATGCGGCCAAGCTGCCTATGGCCCCATTCCATGAAATAGATAAATTCAAAGCCTTTTAAATCCATATCAGGATGTTCAGCTGAAAACTCTGGAATTTGTTTATATTTTTCAAACTCAGCAAGCCAGGCTTCATGGGATAAAGGCGGAATTGCGCCGCGAATCGGGAGCCATTCAGTGATCGATAATCCAGAATTCGTCAGCCGTGTTGCACCGCCAAAAACAATCATAGCGACCACCAGACACATAACAACAAAAAGCCAAGCGCTGACCCATTGAGGTGTATCCTGTGATGATAAGTTGGACATATAACCTAAATTGTGAAGTGGCAGGCCGTAAATGTATCGGCCCTAACGAACTTTATATAAATGGTCGGAGTGATAGGATTCGAACCTACGACCCCTAAGCCCCCAGCTTAGTGCGCTACCGGACTGCGCTACACTCCGACACATTTATGAAGGGGCTTATATAAACACATCTAAAGATAAGCAACGCGGAAATTTTAGAAATTACCAAAAAGACCTGCGGCTATTCGGCAGGCTTTATATTTAATTGGTCCCATTGTGCTTTTAATGCTTCCAAACGGGACAAAATTGATTGCAGCTTACCTATATCTAAATTTGGCCTTGCCGGTTGAATAGGCGCAGGCGTTTCTAGCGCTTGCACAGGCACGGTACTGACGGGCCTTGTAACAAGAGGCGCAGCCGTAGCGGGGCTATGCGGCGGTATTTCTGCGGTTGTTGGTTGGGCAGTGACTTGCGGCGCATTGATTGGCGGGGTGGCGACTAGCGGCGCGGGTTCGTTTTCATTGACTAAGGGCTTGGCCGGTTTAGAGTTGATACGCTCAGGAATTAAGACCGTATCTGTCACGTCTAATGGGCGCGCCGCACGTTTAATGGAGCGGCCTAATTCGACAACCTGATTTGGGCCTTTCAAGCGAATGATTTTCTGCACATCTTTGATCGGATGTTTTTCTTCATGCAATAAAATCTTGATGCCGCGCAAAAGGTCAATGTCTTCGGGCCGATAAAGCCGCCGCCCACCGGCCCGCTTAATGGGCCGAATTTGTGAAAATTTAGATTCCCAAAACCGTAAGACATGCGGCTGTAGACCTAGCTCTTCAGCCGCTTCACTTATTGTCCGAAAGGCGCGTGTCGTTTTCGTTTGCATATATATAAAGTGTTATGACGATCCTATTGATTCGTCATACTACACTATTTTGGTGATAATGCCGAATCAACACGTTCACGAAGAACTTGAGACGGCTTGAATATAATGACTCGCCGTGATGTAATCGGCACAACAACACCTGTTTTAGGGTTGCGGCCTATGCGTTCATTCTTATCACGCAAAGAAAATGTGCCAAACCCAGCAAGTTTAACTGTTTCACCGCGTAATAGCGCTTCTGAAATGTAATTTATAATAGATTCAATCATATCGGCGCTCTCTAACCTTGAGAGACCAATTTCTTTATACAGACTTTCGGCTAAGTCTGCCCGCGTAATTGTTCCATCTGACACCCCGATCTCCTCTTGGCCACCCCTGCCATAAACTCTATGGATAAATAAGCATTTTTCATAGTATAACTGCAAATAAAAAACACAGTTTATTAGCGAAAATTATGATATTCTTATTTAAAAGTCAAAAACGGCAGCCCCCCATGTAAATCCACCGCCAAAAGCTTCAACCATAACTTTATCACCGCGCTTAATACGGCCATCTTTAACCGCATAATCGAAAGCAAGAGGGACCGATGCTGCAGATGTATTCGCATGTTCTGCAACTGTTGAAATAACTTTGCCTGGTGAGATTTTCAGCTTTTTAGCAACGCCGTTTAAGATACGTTGATTAGCTTGGTGAGGGACAAACCAATCCACATCGTCAATCGAAATATTCGCATCATTCGCACATTGACGCATGGCGGCGGCGATATCGGTAACCGCATGTTTAAACACCTGATTGCCTATCATGCGCAAATGCCCAACAGTCTGTGTTTTAGACGGCCCTCCATCAACGTATAAAAGCTCTCGATATTGGCCATCAGAGCGAATAAAGCTTGATAAAACACCGCCTTCATCTTCGGATGCAGACAGCACAAAAGCGCCTGCCCCATCACCGAATAGAACACATGTGGTTCGGTCTTCCCAATCTAAAATACGTGAAAACGTCTCTGCACCAATTAATAAAGCGTGGCGTACACCACCGGCTCTAACAAGTTTTTCGGTCACGTGAAGACCGTAAATAAAACCGCTGCAAACAGCCTGTAAATCAAAGGCGGCACCGTGCCGAATGCCAAGCCGTTCTTGAATTAAAGTCGCCGTTGACGGAAAGGTGTAATCGGGCGTCGAGGTCGCCACAACGATTAAATCAATATCACTCCCTGTTAAACCCGCATCCTTCATTGCCCTTTGCGCAGCAATAACGCCAAGGTCAGATGTTGTTTCCCCGTCTGCTGCAATATGGCGCTGGGCAATACCAGTCCGCTCTTTTATCCATTCATCAGAGGTCGCAACCGTTCTCGTAAGTTCTTGATTGGATAAAACCCGCTTTGGCAAATAAGAACCCGAACCCGTGATATGAGCATATATTTTTGTCATGCGATAAACCCAATGTTATCATCTTCTGAATGTAATTCAGCCAGTTTACGTTCAATTTCCTTTTCAAAAGGACTTTCCGCCAAACCCACAGCCATATTGATTGCATTGGCAAAACCAATATGGTCCGTACCGCCATGACTTTTTACAATCAAACCATTAAGCCCCAAAAAAACAGCCCCATTAACACGGCGCGGATCAATTCGTTTTCTAAGCTTTCTTAAGGCGACAGAATTTAAAAGCGTTGTAAACTTTGACCACATATTCCCTTTGAGCGCGTCTGTGAAAAACGTCCCGATAAGCTTGGCTGTTCCTTCGGCCGTTTTAAGTGCAATATTACCCGTAAACCCATCCGTAACAATAACATCAGCGCCGCCCATTGAAATATCATAGCCTTCAACATAGCCAATATAATTAAGGTCAATCGCGCTTTCATTCAGCCGTTCATGCGCAGCTTTAATGACTGCATTGCCTTTAAGATCCTCAGTTCCGACATTAAGAAGGCCAATCGTTGGCGATTCTTTATTGTAAATGGCCCTATAGAACGCATCGCCTAATACAGCAAATTCAGTCAGCTGCGTTTCATCTGACTCGACATTAGCCCCAACATCAAGAACAACAGACTGCCCCTTAGGCGTAGGCCATGCGGCCACTAAAGCTGGGCGCTGCACGCCATTTTTACGTTTTAACTGTAGCATAGAGATGGCCATTAAGGCCCCTGTATTACCCGCAGACAACCCTAAATCGGCCTCACCGCTTTTTACCGATGTAACGGTATTCCAAAGGCTCGTCCCTTTCCCGCGCCGCAAAGCCTGCGACGGCTTCATATCCATAGCGATTTCACTATCGGTATGGTGTATTTCAGATATATCACGAACTGCTTTTTTACTCGCAAGTAAGTTGGATAAAACCGCTTCATCCCCATGAAGTAATATCCGTAGCTTATGCTTATACCCCTCATGTTTTATGAAATAGGCAATGCCATCAATAACAATTTGCGGCGCATCATCACCGCCCATAGCATCTATGGAAATTGTCACAGCCTTTGTCACGCACATACCCTTTATATTTATAAACTAACTATAACGGAGAGAACCCCTTATAGCTAGAGACTTGATGCAAAGTGGTTTTTTATTTTCCAAACATTGGGAATGTAAATTTAGCTTGTGCAATCTCTCCTAGCTCTAAGCTTTGGAGATGTTTGAAAAAATGATCTACATAGGCGGAAAGCGGCGAAACAAAGCTTGCAACTGGTTCAAGCCCAAGCTTCTCACTTATAACGTCAGAAAACTCGTCAGTGCCAATAGCCGAATCATAGGTCTTTAAACGATCATAAAACAATCGAATCATTGGCTTTATCCGCTTTGCAACGCCTGTATCTGATAGGCCTTCCTCACGAAGTGAAATTTCAAAATCATCACGCATGTTGTCATAAATGGCTTGAGATAAGAGTTTCCCATTGTCACCAAAATCCCTTAGCCGCTTCATAATAACACTAAGATTAAGGGTTAGCAGGTCAATTCGGCCGTCATAATTATCGGGAAACCGTCCATCACCAAAAAACTCAGGGCGGCGAGATTGCTCCATAACAGCGCGGTATATACGCATTGCGTCTTTCTGATCCGCGCGATTACGGCCAAATATCTTTGAAAACACGCCCATATTAATTCTCCGTAAAATCTCACCTTATGGCTTGTCACCCTGCGCTTGATTGGCTAGGTCAAATAAGACGTAATTACAACATCGGACATCTATAGAATGCGTAAAACTTTTCTTGGCCTTGTCATAATTCCTGCGCTCCTTCTAACGGCTTGCAACCCTGTGCTACGGACACATGGCTATATCGCAACGGAAAAAGAAAAACCCCAAGAGGTGGACCCGAATACGGATACAAAGGCAACCGTCTTATCACGTCTTGGAAACCCATCAGTTAAAGGCACTTTTGATGAACGTGAAGGTGTTGAAGATGAGACGTGGTATTATATAAGTTCCACGCGCCAAAGCTATGCGTATCTACGCCCGCAAATCGAAGACCGCACAATCGTTGCAGTCAGCTTTAATGATGACGGGCAAGTCTCAAAAGTCGCTGAATATGGTATTGAAGATGGCCGTTATGTGAATTACTCTAACCGCAAAACTCCAACGCGCGGACGTCAGCTTAACACATTAGAGCAAATTTTTGGAACAATCGGCGCCATCCCAACGGACCGGATCAATGGCCAGAACCAAAACCCTGGGAGCGGCTTACCTGGCGGACGTTAGAAAACAACTTAATAGCTATAATTTATGCTTATAACCTGAGTTTTCAAACCGAACCTCTTGGCCGTTTTTATCGCGGCAATTAACATTCGCCGCCGCAGCCGTTACTTGACCGATACATGTTAGCTTCAGCCCTTGCTTCTTTGCCGCAGATAATAAGGAACCGCGATTTTCCGTTTTGGCCGTGAATAATATCTCATAATCATCGCCCCCTGATAATAAAGCTTCAAGCGCTTCATTGTAATGACTTTGTTGATAAAGCCATGATTGCGTGGCTTTAGAAAAGGGAATATCACCGAGCATAATATTCAGACCAACTTGGCTCACTTGTGATAAATGGACTGCATCAGCCAATAGACCATCAGAAACATCAAGCCCCGCCGTAGCATGCGCTCTTAAGGCCTTGCGAAATAAAAGCCGAGGCTCTGGGCGGTAATATGCCTCCTCCCAGTGCCAAATATGCTCAGGCTTTGGGACAGGGTTAAGCCGCTTTCCCAAAACATTTTGAAGCCCTAAATAGGCATCCCCAATATATCCTGTAAGCCATATGTCATCCCCCGGCTTAGCCCCGTTACGGCGCAGCATATGTCCCTTTGGCACTTGTCCAAGAAAGGTCGCACTAACCGTTAATAATCCTGGTGTTGCAACCGTATCTCCGCCCCAAAGCGTAAAATCATAGCTTTGCTGGACGTCTCTTAGGCCTGTTACAAACCCTCTAAGGTCGAGCGCATCCATGGCCTTAGGAATGGCCAGTGATAAAAAATATCCAAGAGGCCGTGCCCCTTTTGCTGCCAAATCAGATAAATTAACCCGTAACAGTTTTTCCGCCACATGACCGCCGTAATGCCCGTTTGGAAAATGAACGCCCTCAACCATGGCATCTTTTGTTATAACAAGATCAAATCCATTTTTAGGGGTAAAACAAGCGGCATCATCTTCGAGCTTAAGCCCTTGTGGGCCAGCTAAGGGCGCAAGCAAGTCACGAATAAAATCAAACTCATCCATGAAAAAGGATTATCAGCTATTAAGCGCCAGTAACACCAAATTCGGCTTGGCGAGCAGATTTAGCCATATTTTCGAGAACGCGGTTCACAAAACCCGTTTGATTATCTTCATGAAACTCAGATGTGATGGACACATATTGGTCAATTATGACTAAGGCCGGAACATCCGGACGGCGCAATATCTCATAGCCTCCGGCCCGCAATATTGCACGCAATGTTAAATCAAGCCGCTTCATCGTCCAGTTTTTAGATAAGTTTTCAGCAATAATTTTATCAATCTCTTCTTGGCGCTCAACCACACCTTTCACAAGGTCTTCAAAATAATCCTCATCCGCAGCAACCATCCCAGCTTCGTCTTCAAACCCAAATCGGTGGTTTAAAAACTCCATAATTACATGCTTAGAGGTAAGGCTTGCAACATCCATCTGGTAAAGCGCCTGAACGGCCGACAAACGGGATTGACGGCGGAGTTTACTATGCGGCCCCTTACTACTCATGACGATATATTCAGTTCACGGCGAATTTTTATCATTTTAAGCACAGCATTGGCCGCAAAGCCGCCTTTGTCTTTTCCATCAATCTTGGCCCGCGCCCAAGCTTGGTCTTCATTCTCAACCGTAATGATACCATTGCCAATCGCTAATTGCTGATCAACCGCTAGATCCATGATTGCGCGGGCTGATTCCCCGCAAACATAATCATAATGCGTCGTCTCGCCGCGAATAACGCAGCCAAGGGCGACATAGCCGTCAAAGCCCGCTTTGGCCTTTTCCGCAAAGCTTATAACATGAGGCACTTCGAGGGCGCCCGGAACCGTCACTTTGGTAATCTCAGCTTTATTTGCTTGTAGAACCTTCATTGCGCCTTCGAGCAATGCGTCAGATATTTTGTTGTAAAACCGGGCTTCAATAACAAGAATACGCATAGTTTATTCTCTCTATGACGAAATAAGCGGTGTGATACCGACAAGTTCAAGGTTATAAGCCTCAAGCCCAACAAGGCGGGGCATTGTATTGGTTATAAGGCGCATTTTTAAAACGCCTTGATCGGCTAGGATTTGTGCGCCGACGCCATATTCTCGTACGGTTTGCTCTGTTTTATTTGGCATGATATCTGACTTATGCGCGCCTAAGCGCTCAAGGAGGCTATCAATACTACCTTCGCGAATAAGGACTAGAACCGCATGGCCATCATAACCCGCAAGTTGCCGCATCGCATCACGGATAAGACCTGAGCGCGGGCTGTCCTCGTGCAAGATATCGCCGGCAAAGTCAATTTTATGCACCCGGACAAGGGATTCAGCCTCCTTGCTCGGTTTACCTTTTGATAAGGCGACATGTTCCAGCTCGTCCAAATAATTTCGGTAAACATGAATTTTGAACGCATCACCATCTTGGGAGGTGAAATTAGAACTCGCTACATGCCGAACAAAATGATCGCGTTGCATACGGTGTTTAACAAGGGCTTCAATCGTGCCGATTTTCAAACCGTGAAACTGCGCGAATTTGATAAGGTCAGGGAGACGCGCCATTGTCCCGTCATCATTCATGATCTCGCAGATCACAGCAGACGGATTAAGTCCGGCCATGCGCGAGATATCAACAGAGGCTTCGGTGTGACCTGTACGCACTAAAACGCCGCCGTCTTTGGCGATAATCGGAAACATATGACCCGGCGAGACGATATCATCCTCGCGCGTATCCGTATCAATCGCCGTTTGGATTGTATGGGAGCGGTCTCCGGCGCTAATGCCTGTTGTTACCCCTTCGCGCGCTTCAATAGATTGCGTAAAGGCCGTTTCAAAACGCGAGCGGTTATCCGCCGACATATTCCTAAGGCCTAGCGCATCGGCTTTGGCCTGTTCAATCGCAAGACAAATCAGGCCGCGCCCGTGTTTCGCCATAAAATTAATTGCATCGGGCGTTGCAAATTGCGCAGGAACAATAAGGTCACCCTCATTTTCGCGGTCTTCCGCATCCACTAGAATATACATACGGCCATTACGGGCGTCTTCGATAATCTCTTCCGGCGTTGCGAGGGCATAAACATCATCTGATGCGGCTTTATTGATCGTCACAGTCATTCCAGTTTTTTACTTCCCCGCATTCATATGCGATAGATACCGCGCCACATAGCGCGCAATCAGATCAATTTCCAGATTTACTTTATCATCAGGCTGTAATTGTCCCAATGTTGTAACCTCTGCAGTATGCGGAATAATATTCACGCTAAATCCATCATCATAGACATCGTTCACCGTCAAAGAGACTCCGTCAATTACAATAGACCCCTTAGGCGCAATGGCCGCACGCAGGCTTTCAGGGGCAAAAAAATCAAGTTTAAGAGAACCCGCAATATGTTCACGGAATTTTAAATAGCCGACGGCATCCACATGCCCGGTGACAAGGTGACCGCCGAGCTCATCCGTCCCCGTCAAAGCCCGTTCAAGATTAATCTTTTCACCCGTTTTCCATAAGCCGATTGTCGTTTTAGATAAGCTCTCATCAGACACATCAAAACTATACCATGACCCGCGCGGATACTCTCCCTTTTCGGTCACAGTCATACAGGCACCCGCATGGGAAATCGATGCGCCAATGGCAATCCCGCCCGGCTCATAGCTTGAGGCGACTTTGATGCGGGTGTCGCCCCACTCACCGCCCGTGCCGCGCGTCACTTCTAGCACTTCCCCGATATCTGTAATAATGCCCGTAAACATATTAGCTCACCTGTCGCCGTTCATAACGCTCATGAATATCTGGGCCAAGCTCTGTTATCGAAACGCGTTCAAACTTATAAACAGATGCCATATCAGATAATCCAAGATCACCGACCGCACTACGCCCATCACCCCCCAAAACCATCGACGCCCGGTACCATTCAATTATATCAACAACGCCTAATTTAATAAAACTCGCGGCTAATATTCCGCCTCCTTCGAGTAATAAAGAGATCACCCCGTGGCGGCGGCGCAATAAATCAAGCCCGCGCAATATATCAACATGGCCTGCATCATTCACTCCCGCAGCAATAATAATAACCCCAAGGGATTCCAATCTATCACTCGCAGGCCTTGCCTGCGCTGTGACAAGATAGACAGGAATATCCCGCGCAGTTAAAGCCAAATTAGACTGCGGAGAAAGACGGGCCGATGTATCAAATATAATACGGCTGGGGTCTTTTAGCCCCGACAGGCGCGTTGTTAGCTGCGGGTTATCAATCACGGCCGTATTCGCGCCGACACATATTGCGTCATGTGTACTTCTTAGGCGGCGGCCATGCTCCCGCGCCTGCTCGCCCGTTATCCATTCGGATTGTCCATTGGATAAAGCTATTTTACCGTCAAGGGAGCTGGCAATTTTAAGGGTGATTTGAGGCCGCGCCATTAAATCTTAGGCCTCATTATCGGAGAGCTTCTCCGCGTCGATAAACTTCTCAAAATCACCTGTCGCGCGGAAATCTTTATAGACAGAGGCGTAGCGCACATAGGCCACTTTATCGAGCTCAGCTAAACCCTCCATAACAAGCTTGCCAATATAATCAGAAGTGATTTCCCCCTCACCGCCGCTTTCAAGACGCCGAACAACACCAGACACCATTTGCTCAACTTTATCTCGCTCAACGGGGCGTTTTTGCATGGCAATCATAACAGAGCGCAAAAGCTTATTGCGGTCGAAGGCAATTTTTTTACCTGACTTTTTGATAACAACAAGGTCGCGTAATTGGACCCGTTCAAATGTTGTAAACCGCCCCCCGCATGAACCGCATAGCCTGCGGCGGCGTATAGCATTACCATCCTCGGCAGAGCGGCTATCTTTG
Source organism: uncultured Caulobacterales bacterium (assembly GCA_937928165.1). Lineage (GTDB taxonomy): Bacteria > Pseudomonadota > Alphaproteobacteria > Caulobacterales > Maricaulaceae > CALFVT01. The sequence goes on along the minus strand of CALFVT010000004.1, from coordinate 62,010 downwards.
ACTTGAACGTCCTCGGATGAGCAAAAGGGGCAGCGCATAGACCGTTACATATTCGGGTAAATCGGAAAGCGAGCGGTCAAAGACATGACGCGCTCTTTCACAGAGGCTTCGACATCCGGGTTGCCTTTTGGATTTTCTGCCAAAGCATCGAGCACTTCAACCATCAACTGACCAATCTCGCGAAACTCTGCGGGGCCAAAACCGCGCGTAGTCCCTGCCGGTGAACCAATACGAATGCCCGATGTGATAGTGAATTTCTCTTTATCAAAAGGAATCCCGTTTTTATTACAGGTAATAAACGCACGGCCCAAAGCTTTCTCCGCATCACGGCCTTTAACGCCTTTGGGCGAGAGGTCAATCAAGGCCAGATGCGTATCCGTACCGCCTGTAATGACGGCATAACCTGCCTCAACGAGGGCCCCCGCAATGGCGCGGCAATTTTCAATCACGCGGGCGGTGTAATCTTTAAATTCCGGTTTTAGCGCTTCACCAAAGGCAGCCGCTTTACCCGCAATCACATGCATAAGCGGGCCACCCTGAAGGCCGGGGAAAATGGCTGAGTTAAACTTTTTCGCAAGGCCTTCATCATTGGTGAGGATCATGCCCCCGCGCGGGCCGCGCAAGGTTTTATGGGTCGTCGTCGTTGCCACATGAGCATGCGGAAACGGGCTTGGGTGATGTCCGCCTGCCACAAGACCCGCAAAATGGGCCATATCCACATGAAGATAAGCTCCCACTTTATCTGCAATGTCGCGGAACCGCGCAAAATCAACAGCGCGGGAATAGGCCGAACCGCCGGCAATAATCATTTTCGGCTTATGCGCAAGTGCAAGCGCTTCGACTTGATCATAGTCAATTAGGTGATCGGATTCTTTCACACCATAAGTCACCGCATTAAACCATTTACCTGACATATTCGGCGGTGCACCGTGGGTGAGATGCCCGCCGGAAGCGAGATCCATACCTAAAATCGTATCGCCCGGCTTTATAAGCGCCAAAAACACGCCTTGATTAGCCTGCGAACCTGAATTGGGCTGCACATTCGCAAAGCCGCAGCCAAATAATTCACAGGCGCGGTCAATCGCGAGCTGTTCAGCAATATCAACATAGTGACAGCCGCCGTAATAACGTTTACCCGGATAGCCTTCGGCATATTTATTCGTTAGCACAGAGCCTTGCGCCTCGATCACCGCTTTGGAGACAATATTTTCAGAGGCAATCAATTCAATTTCTTGTTGCTGACGCTCGAGTTCTTTTTGCATGGCGTCCCATAATGCGGGGTCACTTTGCGAAAGGCTTTCTGTAAAGAAAGATTCGCTTAATGAGGGTGATGATTTTACGGCGCTCACAGATCGCTCCTATAATGATGACAAGCCCGCTTACGTATAATTTGCATCGCTCGCAACGGCCTAACAGTAAATTTCACAAAACATATGGCTGTAAGGTTTAAGCCACCTTTTGGCGTTCAAGACCAAATTCAGCCCAAACAATATCAAGGGCAGCCATAAGGTCATCCATCATAGCGTCATTATGAAATGGGCTTGGTGTAAAGCGAAGGCGCTCTGTCCCGCGCGGCACGGTTGGATAATTAATCGGTTGCGCATATATACCAAAATCATTAATCAGCCGATCAGAAATAGCTTGGCATTTCACGGGATCCCCCACCATAAGCGGAACGATATGGGTTTCGCCATCAATGAAAGGATAGCCTGCATTTCTAAACCGCGTTTTAAGGGCATTGGCCCGGTCTTGGTGTTGCGTGCGTTTTTCTGGCGTCATCTTAAGAACCCGAACAGATCGCAAAGCCCCCGCCGCCGTACTGGGTGGAATAGAGGTCGTGAAGATAAATCCACTCGCAAGGGAGCGAATGGCGTCGATAATAACACTGTCGGCTGCAATATAACCGCCAATCATACCATAAGCTTTCGCAAGCGTGCCTTGGATGATGTCAATTCTGCTCATAAGGCCACGAGCTTCAGCCACGCCGCCGCCTGTTGGGCCATACATGCCAACCGCATGAACTTCGTCGATATAAGTCATCGCACCATATTTTTCAGCCAAATCACAGATAGTCTCGATCGGCGCAATATCGGCGTCCATGGAGTAAACACTTTCAAAGGCGATGAGTTTGGGCGCGTCAATCGGTAATGACTTAAGTTTATTCTCTAAATCATCCATATCATTATGTTTAAAGATATGCTTCTCACAGCGCCCATTGCGAATACCTGAAATCATAGAGGCATGATTCATCTCATCAGATAGAACAATCAACCCGGGTAATATTTTTTGCAATGTGGACAAAGCGGCTTCATTGGCAACATAGCCAGATGTCATAACTAGAGCCGAATCTTTTTGATGAAGCTGTGCGAGCTCATCTTCAAGCTGCACATGATAACGTGTTGTGCCGGAAATATTACGTGTTCCGCCCGACCCTGTGCCTGCCGTATCAACGGCGGCTTTAACGGCCTCAATCACACATTCATTTTGCCCCATGCCAAGATAATCATTAGAGCACCAGACCGTAATTTCTTTTTCTTGATGGTCATCATGATACCAAATCGCTTGTGGAAACGCACCTTTTTTACGGCGAATATCACGAAATATTCTATAACGTCCTTCTTCTCGGACACTATCGACCGATTTTTGAAATATATCGCGATAAAGTTTTGGCATATTCACGGCCTAAAAAGCGTTGTCTTCATTTTTTATGTTTCATATCGCCATTTTACACTTTATGCGAGGTGTAAATTGACTTTAAGCAAATTTATCGCATTCTCGCGCTAAATTAAAGCAAATAATATAATGGAGTTCACTGTGAGCACCTATCCAACAACGCGGCTACGTCGGCTTCGCCGCACAGATTGGCTTCGAAGCCTCACATCTGAGAATCGCCTTAGCCTAGATGACCTCATTTGGACGGTTATCATCACCGATCAAGATATTGATTTTGAACCTGTCCCGTCAATGCCGGGTGTGAACCGTATAGGCCTGAAAGCCCTCGCGGGTGAAGCCAAACGCGCACAAGCGCTCGGCATTCCGGCCATTGCGCTGTTTCCGCATATTAACCCCAAACTTAAATCAAGCGATGCCCAAGAAGCCCTTAATGAGGACGGGCTTATTCCGCTGGCGATTAAAATTATTAAACAAGCGGCTCCTGATATTGGGATTATCGTCGATGTCGCCCTCGACCCCTATACAGATCATGGCCATGACGGATTAATGCAAGACGGTCTTATTTTAAACGATCCCAGCGTTGATATGCTCTGCGATAGCGCGCTTATTTTGGCTCAAGCCGGCGCGGATATTGTCGCCCCGTCGGATATGATGGACGGCCGCGTGGGAGAGATTCGCAGCCGCCTTGACGCTCACGGCTTCGAAGACCTCGCCATCATGTCTTATGCCGCGAAATATGCGTCTGGCTTTTACGGTCCTTACCGGGACGCCATTGGGACAGCTACGGCCCTGACGGGCGATAAACGCACCTATCAAATGGACCCCGCCAATGCCCAAGAAGCTTTGCGAGAAGTCGAACTTGATATCTATGAAGGCGCAGACATGTTCATGGTCAAGCCCGGCCTGCCCTATCTTGATATTGTCACCCGTATCAAAGCCGAATTTGGCCGCCCGACATTCGCGTTCCAAGTCAGCGGAGAATATGCCATGATCATGGCCGCCGCGCAAAATGGCTGGATAGACGGCGACCGTGTTATGATGGAAAGCCTCATGTGTTTCAAACGCGCAGGATGCGACGGCATATTAACCTATTTCGCCCCCAAAGCGGCGGAGGTTTTAGGACGCTAAAGCTTAGTTGTTTTAGAAAAAAAATCACGATGGAGGATTTAGAACAAAGCTTTCAATCTAATTATCAGTTTTCAACAAACTCTTATCATATTGCAATGTAATACTTGCAAACTCTCCATTCGTATCAAAGTTCACAGTTGTTTCACCTAAATAGCCTCGAAACTTACCTGTAAGGTAATGGCGGAAAATTAATCGATCCGCTTTATCTCTAACATTGTTCTCTGGATTTTGTTTCCAGCGATTTAAAACAATGTTTTCATGATCGGTTAAATCAAATACAACAAGCTCACGATCCAGATAGGGGTCCGGATAAAGTGATCGTTTGTCCGTATCATATCCTTCATAGCTTTTCATAAGCTGCATTCGGCCGCGTATAAGAAACTCATCTAAAGATAGCGTTTGGCTATCATCAATATCTAACACATCATGAAGCGCCTTATCATTGCTTGTGACTTCGCCGCGTTCTAGGGCGCCGCTGCCGTCTTTATCATAAGCCGTAAACAAAGCCTGCCTTTGGCTCTCTATCTTTTGCGCTTTTATCGACGCACAGCCCTGCGGCCCCGCTATGGACATCGCGCCAATAGCCAGAACGCCAGATAATCCAAACACCCAGTTTTGCCGCGCTTTATAGCGAAGCCTGCGCCGTGCAGGCCCAAGGCTATCTTCTTCCGAGCGGCGCAAATAAGTATGAATAAATCGCCGCAAAGCTTCACTGGGTGTATCCCCTTGCGCTTCACAGGCTTCAAGGAAGGCTTGTTTTTTAGAAAACGGCAAGCGAATTTCAAAGCGCTCACTTTTCTTCTCCCAAGGCTCTGGCCTATCTTTGTGGTCGTCCGTCATAACATTCTCCTTTTCAGAACAATGAAATATTATGCAATCTCGCCCCTAAGCTTAAGCCAAAGCCCGCACGGACGCGACGTCATTCCTGTCCGTACATTGAATTTAAAAGGTTTTCGAAAATAATTATTATGTCGTTAGCCGCCGTAACAGGCTCGATGTGTCCCAACGGCCACCGCCCATTTCCTGAATTTCGGCGTAATATCCATCCACCTGCTTGGCCAAGGTCAAATCCGCACCAATACGCTCGGCTGTTCGCAGTGCAATGCCGAGGTCTTTACGCATCCAATCTACAGCAAAGCCATGTTCAAACTCATCCTTATCCATCGTTTCTGCACGGTTAAGCATTTGCCAGCTCGCCGCCGCGCCTTTGCCAATCGCCTCCACAACATCGGCGACATTCAATCCTGCTTTTTGCGCAAAATGCACCCCTTCCGCGAGGCCTTGCACAGCCCCCGCAATACAGATTTGATTGATCATTTTCGTCACTTGCCCGGCCCCGCTGGGCCCCATAAGCTTTGTTGCTTTGGCATAGGCATCCATAATTGGCTTGGCCGCATCATAGGCCGCTTGGTCGCCGCCGCACATGACGGTTAATTGGCCGTTGACCGCCCCCGCCTCGCCGCCTGAAATCGGCGCATCAATAAAAGCTAGGCCCTTGCCTGCCGCATTGGCGTAGCAGGTCTTTGCGCAGTCATCTGAGGCCGTTGTGTGGTCTATAACGACCGCGCCAGACCGTGCCGCCTGCAGAATAGGTTCCATAACCGCGTAAACATCAGAATCATCTCCAACACAAAGACAAATAAAATCAGCCCCGTCTACAGCATCTTCTATTGTATCAGCGGCTATGCCCTTATACTCACTGGCCCATGTTTTTGCCTTAGAATTTGTGCGGTTCCAGACCCTTACGTCATGCCCTGCACTGACAAGATGCCCAGCCATGGGATAGCCCATAACGCCCAGACCGATAAAAGAACATTTTGCCATAATCTTATGCTTTCTTTGCTATTTTTCGCTTTCCCTTAACATGGTTTTCCGTCACATGTTAATATCGAAATTGGAGGTATTTCCTGGGTGGAAGGTTTAGCCGCAGACATTTCATGGCAAATGTGGGTGACGCTCGTTATAATTGGCGCTGCTGTTTACCTATATTTTCGTGAAAAATTTTCTATCGAAGCCATATCCATTGGCGTCATATCCGTCTTACTTATATTCTTTCATTTTTTCGCCCCGCTAGGCAATGATGGACTAAATAGCACATCTTTACTCTCAGGTTTTGCAGCTCCGGCCTTGATTGCCATTATGGCGTTATTAGTCGTAGGTCAGGGCATGTTCCACACCGGCGCTTTAGAAGCGCCAATATCAAAATTATCGACCTTACTTGATAAACGGCCCCGTCAAGCCTTAGCCCTTGTTTTCCTGATCGCCTTTTCCGTCTCTATGGTCATGAACAACACCCCCGTCGTTGTGATGTTCATTCCAATATTAACAGTGATGGCCTCACGGCTTAAACTATCAGGCTCACTATTCATGATGCCCCTAAGTTTTCTTTGCATATTAGCCGGTATGACAACGCTTATAGGGTCATCAACAAACTTGCTCGTTAATGATGTCTTACAGCGCAGCACTGATATGTCCCTTGGGTTCTTCACTCAGACCGGCCCAGGACTTATACTGGCGGCGGTAGGCGCCGTTTATATTATTACCATGGCGCCCATATTATTACCCCACAGGAAAAGCCTTGAGAATGAAATCAGCAATGAAGGCCGTCAATATATTGCGCAAATTCGGGTTTCGGCGGGACACCCGCTGGAAGGTGCATCAACGATTGCCGGAATGATACCCCAATTAAAAAATGTCACGATACGCATGATACAGCGCGGGGAGCAAAGCTTTCTACCGCCTTTTGATGTAACTTTACAATCGGGAGATATTTTAATTGTGGCGACAACGCGAAGTTCATTATCAAATTTATTAGCCTCTGATCCCCAATATTTAAAGGGCATGCTGAATATCGCAGGCTTTCATGACGAGAGTAAACCTTCTGAAAACAATGATACGATTGTCGTCAGCGAAGCAGTCATCGCCCCGGCGTCTCGGATGATTGGCCGCAATATAGAGCAAATTGGGTTTCGCCGACAAACAGGCTGCCTTGTGCTAGGCATTCAAAGACGCTCACGCATGATCCGCAAACGCATGCTTGAAATTCGCCTTGAAGCCGGTGATGTACTCCTTCTTTTCGGCTACGAATCCGACATGAAAGCGCTACGTAGTAACCGCGACGTTTTGCTCTTAGAATGGTCAACTTCGGAACTTCCCGATATCCGCAAAGCCACCTTAGCGCAGTTGATTTTTGGCGGCACGGTTTTAACCGCCGCTCTAGGTGTTTTACCCATAGAAATTGCAGCCTTAACAGGCGCTATCCTCATGATAGCCGCCGGCTGCCTTAATGTTCGCCAAGCGGTGCGTGCCCTTGATATGCGTATATTTTTGCTGATTGGCGCGGCCTTCGCTATGGGCTTGGCTATGGAGCATACAGGCGCCGCCGCATTTATCGCTCAGGCTAGTGTTGATTTATTTTTACCTTTTGGCCCACAAATACTCCTCATGGCATTATTCCTTATTGTTGCCTGTATGACGAATATTATTTCGAATAGCGCAACGGCATTGCTATTTGCGCCGATTGCACTTTCAATTAGCAAACAAGCCAATATCGATCCTATAACAGTTGTGCTCACAGTTATTTTTGCAGCAAATTGTTCTTTTGCGACACCTATCGCCTATCAAACCAATCTGCTAGTATTGGGGCCGGGGCGATACAGTTTTAAGGACTTCGTCAAATTTGGTACGCCCTTAATTATTCTCATGTGGATCACTTATAGCCTATTATTACCTTTCATTATTAATTCCACAGGTTAAGATTAAGAATTATGTCATTGCCTTTTGACCCACAACGATTACAATTTTACTTAACGGTCCCGACGCCCTGTCCTTATCTACCGGACCGTATGGAACGTAAAATTTTCACACAGCTCGACCCATTGTCTGGCTCGCAGTTAAATAATTATCTTACACATGCAGGGTTTCGGCGGTCTCAAAATGTAATTTACCGCCCCGCCTGTGAAACTTGCCGTGCGTGTCAATCCCTACGCATTCGGGTCGATGAGTTTAAGCCGAGCAAAAGCTACCGCCGGATAACGAACCGAAATAAAGATATATCGCGTATCATAAGCGAAGCCTTAGCCACAGAAGAACAATTTCGGTTGTTAAAGCGTTATTTATCAATGCGTCACCCGGACGGCGGCATGGCAGAAATGGACTTTATAAGATATGAGATGATGGTCGAAGACGGCGCTGTTAATACTGAAATCGTTGAATATCGTAATCATGCCGGCACGCTCTTGGCCTGCACTATCATCGATGACCTTATCGACGGAAAATCAATGGTATATAGTTTTTTTGATCCAGGCATAAAGGGCCGAAGCCTAGGAAACTTTATGATCCTTGACCATATCAGGCGATGTCAAACTCTGGGCTTATCTTATCTTTACCTTGGCTATTGGGTCAAAGAAAGCCCAAAAATGCGTTATAAAGAAAAATTCAAACCTGCAGAGATTTTAACTCAAAGAGGCTGGATTAATTTGGAATCCAAAACGTCACCTCAGTTTCAGCTTGAAAAGGCTGCGTTAAAAGCAAGTTTTCGAGCAAAGACATTAAGATGAAACGCCGCGACCTTATTCTTGCCAGCACGGCCATTGCGGCTGGTGCCGGTGTTGCCGGAGCGCTTTCGCAGTCAAATAAACCCATAAAAACAAGCAAGGCTCAGTCCGGCCAAGGTCTTGCAGCGCCGTCAATCAATAAAGGCCTTAAAGAATTTCGCATGGCGACAAGTTGGCCAAAAGATTTTCCGGGCCTTGGACAAATGGCCAACCGTTTTGCATCTGGCCTTGGCGAAATTAGTGAGGGCCGTATTGACGTTAAAGTTTTCGCCGCCGGTGAACTTGTTGGTGCCGTGGAATGTTTCGACGCTGTATCAACCGGCGCGGCCGATATGTATCACGCAGCTGAATATTACTGGCAAGGCAAATCAAAAGGGTTTTCCTTTTTTACAGCCGTCCCCATGGGCATGACAGCGGCTGAAATCATGGGCTGGATAGATCACGGCGGCGGACAGGCCTTATGGGATAATTTATCCGCGCGATTTAACGTCAAAGCCTTTCAAGCCGGAAACACCGGACATCAAACGGGCGGATGGTTCAAACGCGAGATCAATAGTCTTGAGGACTTTAAAGGGCTTAAAATGCGCATGCCCGGACTCGGCGGCGATGTTATACGCCGTCTTGGCGGGGCGGCTGTTCGGTTGTCCGGCGGTGAAATTTATCAAGCCCTTCAATCTGGAAATATTGACGCAACCGAATGGGTTGGCCCATGGAATGATCTCGCCTTTGGGTTTTACCGCGAGGCGCCTTTTTATTATGCGCCTGGGTTTCATGAACCCGGCGCGTCTTTGTCCGTCGGCATTAATCTTGGGCTATGGAACGGGCTAACAACAACAGAGCAAAAGATGATAAACTATGCGGCGCAACATGCCAATAATACCAGCCTCGGTGAATATACATATGAGAATGCAAAAGCCCTCAACACGCTTCGCCGCGAACATGGTATAGAGCCGCGCTTTTTTAGCCAAGATATTATGGTAGAGATTGGCCGTATATGTGAAGATGTCGTCCGTGAACTAGGAACCTCTGATCGGCAAACGCAGAGAATTTATGAAAGCTATAAAACTGCGCGGGATCAATATGCTAAATGGACGGAAATGAGTGATGGCCGTTATATTGCTGCCCGCCAAGCCGCCCTTGCGTCTCTACAATAGTCCCCTTCGTTATGGCAGAGTTTATAGATATTATTGGCGGCGCTATGAAGGGCATAGGATGGTTCGCCTTAATTTGGCTTAGCCTCCCTGCTCTTTTATTATTTTTCCCCAAACAAAAGCACCTCTCCAGCCTAAGTGTAAATGTCATTTCATCCGTAGACGCTCTAAATTATAAAATAGGCGAAGCGGTCAAATGGGCCCTACCCTTACTTGTCATTACGGTCGCTATGAGTGTTTTTGCCCTCTCATTATTTGGACTATCTTGGACAAAGCTTAGTGAAAGCGCGCAATATTTTCATGCCGGAACCCTCATGCTCGGCGCGGCGGCCACATTACTCATGAATGAACATGTCAGAGTCGATATTTTCCAGTCGCGATTACAGCGCCATCACAAAGCGCTCATAGACTTTATCGGGTTTCACCTTGGACTTGTGCCCGTTTGCCTTTTACTCATTTGGTCGTCAAATAGCTCTGTTCATTTTGCATGGCTTATTTTTGAAGGCTCTGCCGAAGCCGACGGAATTAAAGGCGTATTTTTACTAAAAACACTCATCCCGGCATTTGCGGTATTAATGCTGGCTCAAGGGCAATCCATTGCGCTGCGGGCTGTTTTTATAATGCGGGAAATAGGTGAGCCCCCGCGCCTAAGCGGGATAAAAGATCATTTCCCGGCACCGGACTTGCAGAGATGAGTTTACCAGAAACCTTAAGCCTTTTGATGTTTGGTCTTGCCTGCGCAGGATTAATGGGCGGCTATAACGTCGCCTTTACCCTTAGCGGCATTGCCGTATTTTTCGCAGCTCTGGGAACCAGCCTCGGCATATTCGATAGTAATTTTTTCCTCGCCATACCGGGCCGAATCTATCCGCTGATAACCCGCGAAATTTTAATTGCAGTCCCTTTATTTGTTTTCATGGGTGTTATGTTAGAGCGCTCAAAAATCGCGGAAGACCTCCTTGAGAGTTTAGCTGATTTATTCGGGCCGCTACCGGGCGGGCTTGGCGTTGCGGTTGTTTTCGTAGGCGCACTCTTAGCCGCCTCAACAGGCATTGTCGGCGCAACGGTCGTGACCATGGGTTTATTATCACTCCCGACGATGCTTAAACGCGGTTATAGCCCATCTTTAGCCTCAGGCACGATTGCCGCATCAGGTACATTAGGCCAGATTATTCCCCCTTCTATTGTCCTTGTGATACTGGGGGATCAGATCAGTAACGCCTTTCAAGAAGCCCAGCGCAGTCATGGATTAGTCTCGACCCAAGTTGTGTCAGTTGGTGATTTATTTGCGGGCGCATTATTGCCAGGCCTCACTCTTGTCGGGCTATATGCCGCCTATATTGTTATCACAGGTCTATTGCAGCCACAAAAGGCCCCCTCAACACCGTGGCCAAGTGATATAGACCCCAAAATTTTTATACGCCGCGCTCTAATAGCCATGCTGCCGCCTATCATTCTTGTCTTCGCGGTCTTAGGCTCTATTTTAACAGGCTATGCAACGCCGACGCGGGCTGCTGCTTTGGGGGCATTGGGCGCTATACTTTTGGCCGTGATAAAAACATCGGGCACACAGATTTATAAACGCGCAGCAATGGTTAGTCTCCTTGGTATTATTCTACTGGTTATTATTGATTTAACGGGCGTAGATATTCGCTTTGGCCAAGATAGATTAACCGGCATTGAACGGGTCATCATGGGATTAAGCCTTCTCATATCCGGGGTGGTATTCACCGCCGTTTTAACGGCGATTTGGCCCTTATTAAAATCAGATCAACTCGCACAGGTTTCACGAAAAACCATGCACATTACCTCTATGGTTTTTGTTATTTTAATTGGCGCGACTATTTTTAGCCTTATTTTTCGCGGGTTTGGCGGGGATGAACTTGTTGCAGAATTTCTTGAAAATGCGCCCGGTGGGCAATGGGGGGCCTTAGCCCTTGTCATGCTTGTTATGTTTATATTGGGCTTTTTCCTAGACTTTATCGAGATTACATTTGTTGTTGTCCCCCTTGTTGCGCCGCCGTTATTAGCCTTTGGGATCGACCCCATATGGCTTGGAATTTTAATGGCACTAAACCTTCAAACAAGCTTCCTCACGCCGCCTTTTGGCTTTGCTTTATTTTACCTACAGGGCGTATCTCCGCCGGAAGTCACAACCAGAGCCCTGTATAAAGGCGTCATACCTTTTATTGGACTACAGTTTATCGTTATCTTACTTGTGGTTTTCTTTCCGGCCTTAGCAACGGCCCTACCTAATAATCTTTTATCCTAATCGTCTTTTATATTGGCATAAGAAAAGCGCTCCAAAGAAGCGCTTTTTAACATATTTAATTATATCTTATTTGATGGGATTTCCATCCGCATCTAATTCAACCACTTTATAGCCAAGGGCTTTTATATTATCCCAAACGACTTCGCGATCACCAACAACAACCATAATCATATCATCCGTTGTTAAGTGCTTCTTCGCAAGTGCATTCATATCGGCTTTGGTCATATTTGCCAAAATAGTATTTTGCTCTTCGACGTAGTTTGACGGCAAGCTATATTGCATCATACGGTTAAGAAGGCCAAGTTTTTGCCCCGGCGTTTCATAGGCACGGGCATCACGTTGACCGACCGCACTTTTCGTAAATGCAAGTTCTTCTTCCGTCACGCCGCCTTCCCGGTAACCATCGAGTTCTTTCATAAACTCAACAATAGAAGCGGCAGTCGTATCTTTTTTAACAGCCGCAGATGCGGTATAAGACCCGCGCGTTTCTTGACCGTTAAAGAAAGACCGCGCACCATAGCTATAGCCTTTGTCTTCACGTAGATTCAGATTAATCCGGCTGTTAAACGCCCCGCCAAGCGCATAGTTCATCATATTTGCGCGGTAATACTCACCGGTTGCATCATATGGCATAGAGCGTTTACCAATTCGGATTTCGGATTGCGCCGCTTTGTCTTTATGGACAAAGTAAATCGTACCCCCTTCAAGTTCAGGATAGCTCTTGTCTTTAACGCCAGGGACATCAGCTCCGTCCCAATCCTCGAGGGTTTTAAGCGCTGTCTTAAGCTTGTCTTGGCTTAAATCACTGACCGCCGTTAAAGTTGCAATTTTAGGTGAGTAATGGGCTTTATAGAAATTTTCAAAATCAGCAAGTGTCGTCTTCTCAACTGTTTCTAGCGTTCCTGAGCCACCCCAAGCAAAACTATTATCATCACCGTAAAGCTTACGGTTATAAATCTCAGACGCAACAGAACCCGCCTGCTTTTTACTTTGCTTAATGCCTTCAATCGTCTGCGCTTTAAGACGCACAAAATCTGCTTGATCAAACTTAGGCTCAAGAAGTTTCTCTTTCGCAATAGCTAATGTCGCATCAAGGTTTTCTGTCAAACTACGAATACGCATAGTTGTAAAGCCGTCATTGGCAAAGAAGAATACAGAAGACCCCAGCTTATTCAAACGATTAGAAAGCTCTTCGGCCGTCGACGATTCCGTGCTTGCGTCATTTAAATATTGCGCCGTATTAACCGCAACACCTAGCTTATCAAGGCTGTCGTGTGACTGACCCGCTTTCATACGAATATTAATCGTTGTCGTGGGAACTTCAGTATTTTGAGCAGACATGACCCGAATGCCATTGGCGAGTTTTGTTGTCGCAACATCTGGTACTTTAATTGTCGGATTCGGGCCTGCTGGCGGAACCACACTCCGGTCGAAATTATCTTCCGGTGCACTCCATTCAAAATCATCACTGCCTGTATCTGCCGGGATGTTACGCTCATAACGCTCCCACGTATCGGCTTTAGCAATCATTTCAGGCTTGCCCTTGGGAACAATACTCATGATCACGGCGGGCTTATTTTTGATATACTTATTATAAACGCGAACGACATCGTCCTTCGTTACATTCTGATAACGGGCAATATCATCACTCATTCCATTAGGCGTATCTCGATAGGTTTCATAGGCTGCAAGCTGGATAACTTTACCGGTTACGCTTTCAAGACCATAAATCATGCCCGATACAATACTCGCCTTAACCCGTTCAAGATCATCATCCTCAACGCCGCGGTCTTCAAACTCTGTGAATGACGCCCGAATGTCGGCTTCAAGCACAGCCAATGACGCGCCCTTGGCCGGGTTTGGCAAAGCAATCGCAGTGAATTGACAGCTCAACTCTCGGCAACCATGTCCTGCATTTGCGTTGACGGCTTTACCTGTTTTTTCAAGGTTTTTGTATAAAATGGAGGTTTTACCACTCCCCATGATAGATTGTAAAACATCTAGCGGGGCTTCATCTGCATGGTTAGCTTTCACTGTTGGCCACGCCATATATAATAGCGGTAACGACACATTATCTTCAAGTGAGATATAACGGTCAGCATCAAGTGTTACAGGGTTATAAACCGGATCAGGAACATCTGCGCCTTTTGGAATGGGCCCAAAATATTTTTTAACCCACTCAAGAGTTTGAGTTTCATCAAAGTCACCACCGATTGTAATAACCGCATTATTAGGGCCATACCAACGCAGGAAAAACTTTTTAAGATCATTTAACGTCGCCCGGTCAAGATCTTCAAGATAGCCAATAACTGACCATGAATATGGATGACCTTCCGGAAACATCGCCTCACCAACGCGCTCGCCAAGCAGACCATAAGGTTGATTATCAACCCGCTGTCCCCGTTCATTTTTAACGGTTTCGCGCTGCACTTCGAATTTCTCTTCGGTGACAGCATCAAGGAAATAGCCCATGCGGTCCGCTTCGAGCCATAGCATTTTCTCAAGCTGATTATTTGGTACAGTTTGATAATAATTCGTGCGGTCTGAACTGGTTGATCCGTTTAAAGTCCCGCCGGCCTCGGTGATGATTTTGAAATGTTCTTCATCTTTAACATTTGCAGACCCTTGAAATAACATATGTTCAAAGAAATGAGCAAAGCCTGATTTGCCCACATCTTCACGTCCAGACCCGACATGATAGGTCACATCGACATGGACGAGGGGATCGGATTTATCTTCGTGTAAAACAACAGTTAGGCCGTTTTCCAAGATAAATTTACGAAACGGAATATTTGTTTCTCCAGCCTTGGCTTTGACTTCTTCGACAAGCCGAAACCCGTCTACGCCCGAAGTTTTGCCGCTAACGCCAGATGCATTTGATGATGTTGCTGTGGAGAGTTTTTCTGAGGCTGCATTATCAGCAGCGCCGCAGGCTGCTAGTGACAGCATAAGTGCGGTTGAGAGTAAAAGTTGTTTTGTCATGTACTTACCATTGTTAAAGTTTATTTCCGTGCCCAAGGGTTTCGCCGACCAAAGGGCGGTCTATTGCGTGCGTTATCGCTCACACGGTCAATTTCGTTGTCCGAATTTCGGTTTCGGCGAATTTTACTTTGTGTCCCCTCTCGACCCGCAGCAAATTTCACCAACGCCTTAATTCTCTTATCTATTGGCGGATGCGTTGCAAAAAGTCCAGCAAAACCCGTCCGTGGGTTTTCGATTGCCATCTCCCTTACTTCTGCAGGTATAGTTTCAAGTTTAGCATTACCAGAAATCTTCTCAAGCGCTCGTATCATGGCGTCCGGGTTTTTTGTTAGCTCCACAGCCCCCGCATCTGCAATATATTCGCGCTTTCGCGACAGCGCGAACCGAATCATAACCGCAAAGAAATAAGCAAAGATCATGATAGCCACCGCAAAAAATATTAAAGCGCCTGCATTGCCCCCGCCGCTCCGCCTGTGATGATGGCTTCTGGGCATGTGAACCCGAAACATATTACGAATGATCGTCTCACCAAAAAATGCAAAAATACCCACAAATATGACGGCAATTATCATGGTTCGCACATCACGGTTTTCAATATGTGAGAGTTCATGGGCAATCACCGCCTCAAGCTCTTCATCATCAAGATGGTCCATGAGCCCCCGCGTGAGCGCTATCGTATAGTTCTTTGTATTTATACCGCTCGCAAAAGCGTTCATCACAGGTGTTTCCATGACTTTAAGCTTGGGCATTGTAATGCCGCGAGAAATACATAGATTTTCAAGAAGTTTATACGCGCGAGGCTCTTGAGACTTAGTTACAGACCGAGTGCCTGTCGCTTTATCAATCATCGCCTGATGCCCCATAAAGGCAATGCCGAACCACGCGCCAGACAATCCTAAAACAATGGGCGCGGCTTGCGGCATGGCCGATAGGGCATAGCTTAGCCCCTGATCACTTGGCATATTTTGCGTGTAGCCTGTCCATAAAAGAACAAGGGCAAAAGCTAAGAGCAAAAGCAAAAGCGGGAATAAGACAAGAAGAAAGGCACAGCGAAGATTATTATTCCAAATATGGGTTTTTAATCCATAGGCTCCCATAAATTTACCTTATAATACGGGAACCGCCCGGTTAATCAAAGCTCACTTCAACGGGCATCTCAAGGGCTTCTCGGCCTTCAATCGCTTCAAAGAACTCTCTTTCAACAAAGTTAAAAGCCCCGGCCAATAAATTCGCAGGGAATTGTTCTCGTCCCGTATTATATTCTTGTACCGCATTATTATAAAAACGGCGCGCCGCAGCAATTTTATCTTCTACATCTGATAGCTCGTCCTGTAGCTGTAAGAAATTCGTATTGGCCTTAAGGTCAGGATAGGCCTCAGCAAGGGCGAATAATTTACCCAGAGCCGCCCCCAGCATGCCCTCTGCTTGGGCTTGACCCTGTACGCCGCCAGCAGAGGCTGCGGCATTACGGGCTTGAATAACTTCATTTAACGTCGATTTTTCATGTTTCGCATAGCCTTTGACAGTATTTACAAGCTGCGGAACAAGGTCTTGGCGCTGCTTAAGCTGTACCTCAATGTCTGACCATGCCTGATTACAGGTTTGCCGTAGAGCCACAAGGCGGTTGTAAATCCCAATAACCAAAAAGGCGATAAGGACCATTAGGCCCAATAAAATAAAAAGAAACGTCATTAACCCCTCCAAGACATGCTAATAATATAGATATGGTGGTTAAATAGCTTTACGGCAAGAAAATTATTTAATCTAACCGTTTATCCGGCGCAAATTTACCAGAGCGGGCAAAGCCGCGCGGGGCCATGCGGCCGGCTTGGGCGCGTTTGCCTTCTAATAATCGCCAGTCACTAACACTATGGGTTCGGTTTGAACCGTCCGTAAAGGTCAATCCGTCCTCGAGTTTAAATGTTGTGACATCTGCTAATCCACCGTCTTTATATTTCTGGAGCCGAACCCCTTTTCCACGGCCCATGACAGGAATTTCATCAGCCCCATAGACCAATATTTTTCGGTTCTCGCCAATAACCGCCACTTTATCACCGATAACTTCAATACAGCGAATAGCCTCGACATCACCTTTAACATTAAGGACTTGCTTGCCGCCGCGTTTAAGCGCAATAACATCATTTTCTTGGACAATAAATCCATATCCGTCTGATGACGCGACAAGTAACTTCCTATCCGCTTTATGAACAAATAACCCAATCGGAACATGATCATCTGGCAAATCAAGTAGTAATCTTATAGGTTCGCCATTGCCCCGCCCGCCGGGTAGTTTATCACCTGCCAGAGTATAAAACTTACCATTTGAGGCGGCCATAATGATTTTATCAGTGGTCTCCGCGGGTACCATAAAGTCGAGTTTATCACCTTCTTTAAATTTAAGGCCGTCTGCCGTCTCAAGTTTGCCTTTCATCGCCCGTATCCAGCCCTTTTCCGATAATACGACCGTAATTGGTTCTTTTGTAATCATCGCATGTTCGATATCGACATCAATGTCCGGCTGATCTTCAAAGGCCGTACGCCGCGCGCCCACCTCTGTTTTAAGGCTATAGGTCTCGCGCAAGGACTTTACTTGGTCTGCAATGACGGCCCATTGGCGCGTATCTGACCCCAGCAGGCCTTCAATCTCGGCTTTCTCTTTTGAAAGCTCATCATGATCGGATTTAAGCTCAACTTCTTTAAGTTTATTCAAAGCCCGCAAGCGCATATTTAAAATGGCCTCGGCCTGCCGCTCTGTTAGGTTAAATGTCTTTATAAGCTCCGCTTTTGGATGGTCTTCAAACCTAACAATACGAATGACTTCATCAATATTTAAATGCGCCACCAAAAGCCCGTTTAAAACTTCGAGGCGGTCATCAATCTTCTCAAGGCGGTAGTTAGAGCGCCGAATAAGCACAGCGCGGCGGTGATCGAGAAAGGCTTGAATAACCTCCCGAAGGTTCATAACGCGAGGCGTACGATTCGCATCAAGCACGTTTAAATTCATAGAAAATCGGTTTTCAAGGTCAGTCAGCTTAAATAAGCTTTCCATGAATAATTTGGGATCAAGGTTTTTTGATTTTGGCTCAAGGATAATGCGTATATCCTCTGCACTTTCATCACGCACATCAGCGAGCCATGACGCCTTTTTAGATTCGATCACATCAGCAAGTTTTTCAATAAGCCGTGACTTTTGCACTTGGTAAGGTATCTCTGTAACAACCACTTGCCACTGTCCGCGCCCTAAATCTTCCGTTTCCCACTTTGCACGGGTTTTAAAACTACCTTTCCCTGTTTTATAAGCTTGTATCATGTTCTCATGAGGCTCAATAATAATGCCGCCCGTTGGAAAGTCGGGCCCCTTCACATGATCCATAAGGGTTTCAATACGGGCATTAGGCGCTTTAATAAGGTGTAAGGCCGCATTACATATTTCGGCGACATTATGGGGCGGAATGGACGTGGCCATGCCCACAGCAATGCCCGTCGCGCCATTTGCCAAAAGATTCGGAAAACCGGCTGGCAACACTGCTGGCTCTTCATCTTCTTCATTATAGGTTGGGATGAAATCAACCGCATCTTCGTCAATACCCGCAAGAAGCAGCACACCCGCAGGGGTCATTTTTGCCTCAGTGTAACGCATCGCCGCAGCACTATCCCCATCAATATTTCCAAAATTGCCCTGCCCGTCTACAAGCGGGTAACGCGCGGAAAAACTCTGAGATAACTTAACAAGAGCGTCGTAAATGGACTGATCTCCATGGGGGTGATATTGCCCCATCACATCCCCAACAATCCGCGCACATTTTTTATGAGCCGTTTCAGGGTTAAGCTTTAACTGGCGCATCGCAAAGAGGATACGGCGATGAACAGGCTTTAACCCATCGCGCACATCCGGCAAAGCCCGCATGGTAATTGTCGATAAAGCATAGGCCAGATAGCGCGATGATAATGCATCATCAATATGTTCTTCTATGACCGCATTACTGGGAAGTCCGTTATTTGTCGTATCACTCATGTGTCGTCCGCAGTTGATTCGGCTATGATATTAACAAGCCATCATAAAATTACTGCGTAAAAATCATATTTATTCTGCTCGCCTATCGGCCATTAGTCGGTCAATCATGACGGCTCTCGCATCTGGTAGGGTTTGATTTATTCCCCATTGCACGCGGGTTTCTAAAAAATATCCCGTTAAGCGTAAACCATTGTCAATATCTTGAGGGGATAAGTCTCGCCCCCCTATCATAAATGACGGCAATGGAAATAACTTATCCAAATAAGGCTGGGCCGCGTCTTCGCTAACGGCTTTCCCCGAACGGGGCGAAACATGTGTCAGGTTTTGCGTCTCCCCCGTGGCAGCACAAGCTGAAAGATCAAGGCCATAGCCAAGCGCCGCTAAAACGCCCATTTCCCAACGAATATAAAGCGCTGGCCAGATATTTTTATCTTCAAAATTTTGCATTAAAATGTCAAAGGCGGCATAGACCTGCGGGAATATTTGCCGCTCGGGCAGAACCGTTTTAGCCATGGCGCAAAGGGCATTTAATCCCGACAAGCTTATTCTATCATTCATTAAACATGCCGCATGAGACTCTATTGGCTCAATAATAAAATTCCCAAGATGTTCTGAAAGGCGAGCGCGCCATTGCACTTGGACTTTATTACCAATTTCTATAACAGCCCGTTTTCGCCGTGATCGTCCCCCCCGAACAAGCCCGGCATGGCGGCCATAATCAGGAGTTAACACATCAATGATGGCAGAACTTTCCCCGTGGGGCCTGACTGCAATAATATAGCCTTCAGATTGCCAGTCCATCGTTACACATCAAATTCAAGACCGGATTGAATATAACGCTCTGGGTTATCGACCCATTTCTCGCGAACTTTCACAAACAGAAATAAATGTATCCGGCAGCCAAGCCAATCTTCCATTTCCCGCCGCGCCGCAGCCCCAATCGCTTTTATCGTTTGCCCTTGTTTTCCAAGAACAATGGGCTTTTGCGAGGCTCGTTTAACATAGACAACTTGGTCGATACGGATAGAGCCGTCTTTTTGATCTGTCCATTTTTCTGTCTCAACAGTCGAGGCATAGGGCAGCTCATCATGGAGCCGAAGATATAGCTTCTCGCGCGTGATTTCCGCAGCCATTAGACGGACCGGAATATCTGCCGCCTGATCAGGCGGATATAAATAAGGCCCAGATTTCATAACATTGCAAAGGGCTTTACCCATATCCGCAACACCGTCCCGGTTAAGCGCAGAAATTAAGAATACATCTTTATATAAATTTGCCGCTTGGAAATGAGCAATCAAAGTCAAAAGATGCTCTCTTTCAATGTCATCAATCTTATTAAGCGCAAGATAGCTATCGCCGCGCTGCCTGAGTTTAAGGCCTTCCATCACACGGTTGCTATCTTTAAGGG
Organism: uncultured Caulobacterales bacterium; assembly: GCA_937928165.1. Taxonomy (GTDB): domain Bacteria; phylum Pseudomonadota; class Alphaproteobacteria; order Caulobacterales; family Maricaulaceae; genus CALFVT01. Next base: position 41,825 of record CALFVT010000004.1, on the reverse strand, counting down.
CCAGCTTATCTTGAGAGCTGGGCGTATCATGCAGTGCGCGCCATGCTGCGGGGGCATCTATCACATGTATAATCGCATCTGCATCATCAACTCCCGTCCAAGCCGCATGAACCATAGACCGCGCAAGTCGGTTTTTAGGCGTAAATATCCCCGGCGTATCAACCAACACAAGCTGCGTCTTATCAATCATCGCAATGCCGCGAATTTGAAACCGCGTAGTCTGCACCTTATGGGTTACAATAGATACTTTTTCGCCGACAAGCGCGTTGACTAATGTTGACTTCCCCGCATTCGGCGCACCGATAATGGCGACAAAGCCTGCGCGCGTTTCTAACGAACTCACGATGTGATAGCCATATTCATAAGCTCCGTAATAAGTCGTTTAGCAGCATGGCGCTCCGCATCTTTTTTACTACTGCCGCGGCCCAAAGAAACCGCGCCCGTTTCCAAATAAACCTCAACAGAAAAATTAGGACTATGATCGGGTCCGGCCCGGTCTATCACGCGGTATTTCGGCGTTCCCATTCCGCGCATAACTGTAAGCTCTTGTAGCGCCGTTTTCGGATCTTTTAGGGATTGTGACAGCGTATCTCTTACTTTCGCGTCCCAAAGCTTATTGTAAAGTCTTTGCGCAGCCTCCATACCGCCGTCAACATAAAGCGCTGCGATCAAGGCCTCACAGGCGTCGCCTAGAATTGAGGTTTTTTCGCGCCCCCCCTGTTTATCTTCAGAGGCCGATAAGAACAGGGCCGCGCCGAGGTCTATGCGGCGGGCCATATCTGCGCATGTTTCTTTACGGACAAGTGAATTAAGCTTGCGGGCCATTTGGCCTTCATCTAAGTCTTTAGCATTAAACAAAGCTTCGGCTGTCATTAGGTTGAGAATGCGATCACCTAAAAATTCGAGCCGTTCAAAATGCGCGATTTTACGCTTCCCATCCCCATAAGACGAATGGGTCAAGGCTCGTATTAATAGCGATTTATCCTTAAAACTATAGGCAATTCGCTCTTCGAGCTCTGCGAGGTTTGGGGTATATTCAACCATTATGTCTTTCGCATTTCTATCACCACAAAAGCCATGGCATAAGGATAATCATCCGTCAGTGTTAGGTGCGTATAGGCCATGAAACCCTTGGGTGTAAACCTATCAAGCCGAGCTTTAGCGCCGCCGGTTAATTTTAAAACCGGACGTCCTGATGGATCGTTCTCCACACCAACATCTGTCCACGACAAATATCCGCTACTTTCATTGGATAAAGCTTTGGCGAGGGCTTCTTTGGCTGCAAACCTCTTTGCGTAATAGCCTGCACTGCCTGCGCGGGCGTCGCAATAGGTGATTTCAATGGGCGTAAAGACTTTTTCTTTAAACCGCCGCCCGTAACGATCAAGGTTTTTTTCGATGCGGCGTATATCACATAAGTCCGTGCCGATACCGCTTATCATAAACGCGCAGCATCCATCAGGCGGCGCATTTCGGCAATCGCATTTTCAAGCCCCATAAAAACCGCTTCGCCAATAAGGAAATGACCAATATTAAGCTCTTTAACCTCAGAAATGGCCGCAATAGGCGCAACATTGTCAAAGGTCAGGCCATGGCCGGCATGAACTTCAAGGCCTAAATCCACAGCCCGTTTCACCCCCGTTTTAAGCTGTTTTAAAATTCGCTCTGCTGCCTCACCATCCTGCGCATCAAGCGCATGCGCATAGGCACCTGTATGAAGCTCAACAACAGGCGCGCCCGTTTTAGCGGCCATATCAATTTGCTCCGGCACAGCCTCAATGAATAAAGATAAGCGGCAACCCTTATCAGCTAGCTTGGAAACAAGCGATGTAATTCGGTTATGATCACCCGCCACGTTAAGCCCCCCCTCTGTTGTCCGTTCTTCTCGGCGCTCCGGTACGAGGCAAACCGCATGAGGGCATAAATCTCTGGCAATGGTTTCCATTTCATCCGTCACCGCCATTTCCATATTCAGTGGAATGCCGCTATCAAGGCAAAGCATTTGAAGGCGCGTCATATCATCATCGCGCATGTGCCGCCGGTCTTCACGTAGATGCGCCGTAATACCATCGGCGCCCGCCTGAATAGCCGCCCAAGCCCCTGCCACTGGATCGGGATGTGTTCCGCCCCGCGCATTGCGTAAGGTCGCAATATGGTCGATATTCACGCCGAGGCGCAAGGCATTCTCGGGGCGCGTCTCCATATTTATGACAAGCCTCGGCTACCGGGTTTTATGGCCGGTATAGCTGCGAGAGTTTCTGGCAAATCATCTGCCGGATAGGCCGGAAAAGACCTAGCCGCCAAACTAATAAGGGGCACACCAATATTTGCCGACCCGCCCGAGCGGTCAAAAATACACGCGCCGGCAACAACTTTTGCACCTGTTTTCTCAATGCTTTTAATACACTCCCGTGATGACAGCCCTGTTGTGACAATATCTTCCACCATTAATACGCTCTGTCCCGGCTCTAGAGTAAAGCCGCGGCGAAGGGTAAATTCACCGTCAACGCGCTCTGTAAAGATCGATTCGCGCTTAAGGTGACGCGCCGTTTCATAGCCTGGAATAATTCCCCCCATAGCGGGTGCGACAATTATATCTGGCACCACTTCAAGCTGTGCCATTATCTTTTCAGCCAAAGATTTACATAAGACTTCCGTTAATTGCGGGTTTTTAAAGATAAAAGCCTTTTGTAAAAAAACAGGGCTACGAAGCCCCGATGACAAAATGAAATGCCCTTCAAGTAAAGCCCCGGCGCGCCGAAAAACATCTAAAACCTCGTCTGTACTCATCATGTCTCTAATCCTTTAGCGCCGAATCCATATGTATCGCATCGGCCCGTGTTGTCGCGACCACATAAGTGCTTGTCCGCAAAGCTGCAATGATTTGTGAGAGGTGACGTTTGTTTTTTACTTCCAAATCTAAAATCATGTCAAAAAATGCTGGCGAGCGGTTTATCGTTGAAATATTTATGAGGTTTCCCCCCGCCTCACCGATAATTTTCGTAACATCGGCCAAAGCACCCGGGGTATGGCTTATGGTCGCGACAATGCGGGCTGTGGAAACAGATTGGCTGGCTGCCCTTCGCCAAAGTAGGCTCACCCATTTTTCAAGCTTATCTTCAAAATCAACTAGTTTTTCACAATCAATCGTATGAATATGAAGCCCGTCGCCATCTCCCATAACCCCAACAATTCGGTCACCCGGAATAGGCGAGCAACAGCGCGATAAGTGCATAGACGCGCCGACAGATAATCCGTCTCCTTTAACATAGAGCGCCGCCGTATCATCTTGAATAAGATCGCGCGGGCTATAGGTTTCTTGATTATCGCTTCGCCCCGGAAACACAGCATCCATAAACTGATTCATCGATAGATTTCCGCGCCCTAAAGCTTCGTATAAGTCATCTGTACTGGCAAGTTTCAGGCGCTTTAAAGCATCTTGAATATTTGTTTCCGCATAATTTTTACCTTCACGGGCAAAGGCATGTTCAACGAGTCTTTGTCCTGTTTCCCGAAGCTCTGTTACTTCTTGAGCACGGGTTAAGCGCCGCAGAGCTGACCGAGCTTTACCGGTCACAACAAGGCTTTCCCAGTCTGGGCGCGCTTCTGCTTTGCCGCCGCGAATAATCCGTACAACATCACCGTTTTTAAGCGGGCGATGTAATGGCCACTCTCGGCCATTCACATTGGCACCAATACAGGTATCGCCAAGCTCCGTATGAACCGCATAAGCAAAATCAAGTGCCGTTGCCCCGCGCGGCAACGGGATTAACTCGCCCTTTGGTGTAAAGGTAAAAACTTGATCAGTGAACATTTCAAGTTTGGCATGTTCAAGAAATTCATCCGCATCCCCGCTATTTTCCATCAATTCAACAAGCGGTCGAATGGAACGTAAAGGGTCGCGCCCCGTTGCCGTGGCCCGGTCAGGGTCATAGGAATAAGACTCGTTTTTATAGGCCCAGTGGGCCGCCACGCCGCGCTCTGCAACATCTTCCATACGTTCAGTTCGAATTTGTAGTTCAACGCGCCTATTTTCAGGCCCCATGATCGTCGTATGCAAGGATCGATAGCCATTTGGTTTGGGCATGGAAATAAAATCACGAAACCGCGCCGGCGCAATTCGAAAATTCATATGAAGATGGCCTAAAACCGCATAGCAATCGGCTTTATTTTCAACCAAAATTCGAAAGGCATAAATATCCGCCACATCTTCGAAGGCAATACCCTGTTTTTCTAATTTGCGCCAAATCGCATAGGCACGCTTTTCGCGGCCATAAATCCTGTAATCATAACCGGATTTATCAAGGCAGTCTTTCAAGGCGATTGAAATTTGAGAAATCGCTCCGGCTTGGTTGGCACGCCACTGATCTAGCCGCTTATTAATACTTTCGAACATGGCCGGATTCAAATGGCGAAAGGATAGATCTTCAAGTTCAGAACATATACTGTCAACACCTATTCGGCGCGCAAGCGGTGCATAAATCTCTAATGTTTCGAGAGCGATTCGTTCCCGTGAGATCTGTTTTGGATGATATTGTAATGTCCGCATATTGTGAAGGCGGTCACATAGTTTCACCAATAAAACCCGTACGTCTTTGCTCATGGCGAGAACAAATTTTTGAAAATTCTCCGCTTGTTTACGTTCCCGCGACAGATCAGGGCGTGAAAGTTCAAGTTGGCTTAGTTTTGTAACCCCGTCCACAAGCTCAGCAATTTCATCCGTGAAAAGCTTCGCCAAATCTTCACGCGACGTATTCGTATCTTCAATCACATCATGCAGCAGGGCCGTGCAAATACTGGCAACGTCCATATGCAAGGAGGCAAGAATGCCTGCAACCTCAATCGGGTGCGCGTAGTAAGGATCGCCAGAATGGCGTTTTTGATTCCCGTGGGCTTTAACTGAAAAAACATAGGCCTTGTTCAGCAAGCCCTCATTGACAGATGGGTCATAGGCCCGAACCATCTCTACGAGTTCGTACTGACGAAGAAATGATTTCTTTGGTACCACGCCCAAATCTTTTACGGGATGGCCTTCGCGCGGAGCGTTTATATCAACCAATCGGCTCATATGTTTGATATAGGCCTCCTTGTTATAGGGGGCAATCAATAAGACATAAAAAAAGCGGCCATAAACGCCGCTTTTTCATTCGCCTATAATTCAAGCTAGAAACGGCTAGAGTTATCGTTATCACGATCCCCCTGAAGCGCCCGCATAAGATCAGCTTCGGACATTTCCTTTGGCTGGGCTGGGCCTTGCTCAAGGGCAAGGATTGGCGTTTCTTCTTCCTCAGGCATATCATCATCTGTAATAACACGCTGTAGACCACTTACGAGGCTATCGCGAAGATCATCAAGATCAAGGGTTTCTTCTGCAAGTTCGCGCAAAGACACAACGGGCGTTTTATCATTATCACGATCAACAGTGAGGCTAGATCCTGCGGAAATATTCCGCGAACGATGAGAGGCTAAAAGTACGAGGTCAAAACGGTTCGGGATTTTTTCTACGCAATCTTCAACAGTAACGCGGGCCATATCTACTCCAAAATCTCAAATAAAAACGCGCAGAACCAATGCCTGCGCAATATTTAGATGTCACATATAGATTCTGAATAAAAAAAACAAGCTTAATCGGCAGGTTTCATATGGGTTTCAAATTGCATAGTTTCCATAGCTGATAGCGGCAGCCTTGCAAGGGCCTCTAAAGCATTAAGTTTTGATATAGGGTGTCGCCAGTTTGGCGCAATCTCGGCAAGGGGCAACAGGACAAACGCGCGCATATTAGTACGGGGATGCGGTAGCTCTAAATCCCTATCTATCCTCACCTCACCGCGGAAGTCTATAATGTCTAAATCTAAGGGCCGCGGGGCGTTACGCGCTGTTTTTACACGGCCTAACTGAGTTTCAGTGTCTTGAAATATATGTAAAAGCTCGCTTGCACACCCGTTAAACTCAATTTGAAAAACACCATTTAAAAAATCCGGAAAGCCTCGCCCCTCGGGCCAAGCTGGGTTGCGCCATAAACTCGACGCCGCAATTACCCTAATATCTCTTTTGGCCAAAACTCTTGATAAGTTCAAAAGCGTCTTTTTTGGGTTGGACATATTCGCCCCGATTGCGATATAGATTGGCTTCATATTTTACGACATTTTTTAGGCATTTATTATGGCATTCTACCCCGATGAACGTATCGCAATTTTTATTGATGGGTCAAACCTTCATTCAACAGGTAAAACGCTTGATTATGATATTGATTATAGAAAACTGCTTGATCTTTTTCGCGGAAAAGGACGCTTAATCTGCGCAAATTACTACACGGCCTTAAAAGAGAATGATGATTACTCACCCATTCGCCCTTTAATGGATTGGCTCGATTATAACGGCTATCATGTCATCACAAAACGCGCCCGTGAATATACAGACCGTGATGGCCGCCGCCGCATAAAAGGCAATATGGATATTGAAATGGTTGTTGACATGATCGATATCGCAGAGGTGGTCGACCATATTCTTTTATTTACGGGCGACGGCGATTTTCGCGCAGCGATTAAAGCTGTTCAAAGAAAAGGCACGCGGGTATCCGTTGTGTCCACCCTGAAATCTAAACCGCCAATGTTATCAGACGAGCTTCGCCGGCAAGCCGATGCGATTATTGAACTCTCAGACATGGGGCCGCTGATTGGACGCCCCAAAAGCGGAAATGATTACGACCATGAAGATGAGTAAAACCGTTTTTAAAGAACCGCCCTATAATTGTAAGCGCTGCCCACGATTATCAAAGTTCTTAAAAGAGCTGCGTGTTTCACATCCTGATTACCATAATGGCCCCGTTCAAAGCTTTGGCGATCCCGATCCTCGCTTGCTTATCATCGGACTGGCTCCCGGCATGCACGGCGCTAACCGAACGGCGCGGCCTTTTACGGGGGATTGGGCGGGCGATCTGCTTTATTCGAGCCTTGCAAAGTTTGGCATGTCTAATGATAGTTATGATGCCAGAGCTGATGACGGGCTTGAGCTTAAAGGCGTTCAGATTACCAATGCTGTGCGTTGTTTACCGCCGCAAAACAAACCTATCGGCGCGGAATGCACCGCCTGTAGGCCGTATCTAACAGATCAAATTAAAAGCCTAAAACGCCTTAAAGCGATTATGACGCTTGGAAAGATATCTCACGATAATACAATAAGGGCTCTTGGCTTAAAGCTCAAAGACTATCCGTTCGGTCACAATAAAAGCTACAATGTGAGTGATAAAATTACATTGATATCAAGCTATCATTGCTCGCGATATAACACGAACACAAAACGATTGACCGAGGAGATGTTCCACGGCGTCTTCCAAAATTTGAAAGACGCCATAGAGGCATAGTTTAGAAGTTAAGGCGCGTACCAACTGATAATGTAAATCCATCAGGGTCGTCATCTACATCCGCATTAAAACCACTATTACCATTGGCTACAAAGCGGCGTTCTGCGTCGATACCGTAAGTTTTTAAATAACGGCCCTCAACGTAAAAATCTAATTTCTCAGATGCTTTTAAAGTGGCACCAATGGCTGAAACTGTCGCAAGACCAGAGTCGCTATCTTGCACAGCAAAAGTTGGTGCTGATGCAACCCCATTATTTGGAAAATACGCAATATCTGTTTCAAAATCGCCGACACCGATACCGCCGCCAAAATAAGGAACAATAAGTTGGTTCTCTGACCATATAATGTCAGAATAATTATTAATTAAGTAATAAGTCGCATTTTGATTGCCACTAAATACCTGATTGCCTCCGTTAAAGTTGCCGCTAGAAACGTCTGATTCTGTATAGCTAACTTCAAGTTCGAGGCGGGGCTGGAAATACTTCCAATATTTAAAGGGCAAACGAATGCCTATTGCACCGCCGTAATAAACATCACTATCAAAATCGGCTTGAATTTCTGCAGGAGCTCCTGCCATACCAGGAACGCCCGTAACTGGGGCTTGTGTTCCTTCAAAATCTGCATCCCCTGGTGCGGAAATGCCAACGAAACCTGATATATATGTTCCGCCGGGCGCAGGATCAAAGTCAAAAAGACCCGCCTGAGCAACTGAAGAAAACCCGAAAGCTGATGTCGCAGCTAAAACCGCTGCCTTTAAAATTTTTGTCATAACGACAAACTCCTCTATAAATGGTGGCACTCTCTAAGATGATCGCACCATCACGTCATCAAACATTACTTCACAGAGACGTGAATGTGAAAGCGGCTTAAACAAACGCCTTATTAAAGTAAACTATTACTCTATCATAGGCTGATGGCCTGTTTACAAGTTACGTCTCAGCCTGCCCCTTGCATTGACAGGGCCGCCGAATTTGCTATTTCGCGATTTCATCAATGCAGGACAGTCTCACATGGCGCATAATCAAAAAACATATAAATCAACGCTTATGCAAAGCCTCGTTGAACGTGGGTTTTTATATCAATGCACAGATGAATCTGGTCTTGATAAAAAAGCTGCATCAGATGTTGTTACCGGCTATATTGGATTTGACTGCACGGCCCCTAGCTTACATGTCGGATCATTAGTACAGATAATGATGCTCCGCCGCCTGCAACAAGCAGGCGGACGTCCGATAATTCTGCTGGGTGGAGGAACAACAAAAATTGGAGATCCATCAGACAAAGATAAATCCCGTCCCATTCTTACAAATGAGATTATCGAGTCTAACAAACAAGGGATCAAACAAGTCTTTGCAAAGTTTTTGGACTTTGATGGGCCTAATGCCGCCATAATGGCCGATAACGCTGATTGGCTAGACGGGTTAGGTTATATTGATTTTCTGCGGGATGTCGGGAAGCTTTTCACTATCAACCGTATGATGACCATGGAGACGGTCAAAAGACGCCTTGAGAATGAATTGCCAATGACATTTCTTGAGTTCAACTATCCGCTACTTCAAAGCTATGACTTCGTTGAGCTTTACCGGCGTTACGGCTGCACATTACAACTTGGCGGTTCAGATCAATGGGGCAATATTACAACCGGCGTTGATTTATCCCGGCGCATGGAGGAGGCCGAATGCTACGGGTTTACGACCCCGCTTATCACAACAGCATCTGGCGGAAAAATGGGTAAAACCGCAGACGGGGCTGTCTGGTTAAACGCCGACCCGTCATTGGGCGAAGCCTATGCCCGAAGTCCTTATGACTATTGGCAGTTTTGGCGAAATACAGATGATGCAGATGTTGGCCGATTTTTAAAGTTATTTACCGACATGCCGTTGGAACAAATTGCTAAACTCGAGGCCTTAGAGGGCGTGCAAATAAACGACGCAAAAATTGCTTTAGCCAATGCAACAACAACATTATTACACGGCGTAGACGCCGCACGCGATGCAGAAAAAACAGCTCAAGAGACGTTTGCAGGCAGCGGCACGTCGGCAGGGCTACCCACATTTGAATGTGACAATCTTAACGGCTTTACAGCAATTGATGCAGCGCTTTTATGCGGACTTGCAGCCTCAAAAGGAGAAGCGAGACGACATGTCAAAGGCGGTGCACTAAAGATAAATGACATCAAAGTGACAGACCCTATGGCAACGCTTTCCGCAGCAGATTTAAATTCAGATGGAAGAATTAAAATCTCGGTCGGCAAGAAGAAACATGCTCTTATAAAGCTTACTTAAGGGGCTTCAAAACCATTTTTTTAAGGCAAGTCGGAGGGAATTTCGATGCGCCTTTTTTCTCGTTTAGGTTTAAATATTTGGCGTAAAATTCCCGGAGTTAATGCGGAAAGCGGGTTAACAGAGACCTGAGCTTCACCAAATGAGCCTTTAACAGCATAGGTCAACCCAAGGGTTGCATCATCTGCCCGTCCGCCAAAGATATCTCCTAATAGAGGGATAGACCCTAATATAGAGTTGGCCGCATAGGCAGGGATAAGTGTACCGTCTATATCAATGTTTTTAGATGCAATATTGATTTGGCCGTCTGCTGTTAAGCCTAAGGCCGGCCCTGCGGCGCGGGCACTTTCTAGGCCTAACACACCCTGTCCCCATGTGAACGGAACTTCGACAGTTTCAAAATTAATTCCGTCACCATTTAAAACATCATTAAGTCCGTTTAACGACGCAAGGGAGAGCATTTGTGCCAAAAAAGGCGCATCAATCAACGTAAAATCATCGACATTAACTGTCCCAGACCAAATTAAATCATCCCCAGCACGCGGCCTAACGGCTTCGCCGTATAATCGCCCTCCGGTGATATTATCAAGGTTAAAAAATGCGCTTACAACATCGGACGCATTGGCAAGGTCAAACTGTAATTGACTAGAAAACGGCCCTTCATCAAGAGACTGCAAATCAAACATGACAAGCCCCGCCTCACTTCCTCCAGAAAAGCGAAACTGATCAATAGTTGTCCCCGAGTTATTATAGATAAAATTTGCCTTATTTATCTTGTAATCTGGAGCTAAGCTAAGCGTGTTTAGGCTTGCTGAAAGCGTCAGCGGGAACTGTGTTCCGGCATTATCTGACTGCCACAAAGTTGGACCAATAAAGCCCTCAAGGTTCAAATAATCTCCCGTCAATGTCGCCTGTAACGGCCTATCAATGGTTTCCCGAGTCATAGTCAACCGGGCATCAACAAGATCATTAACCGATAATTGGGCAATGCTTGCCTCTAGCAAACGCATATCTTTATCTAATCGTAGAGCCCCCTCAACAGATAGGCCAGGGGCATTGGCTAGGAAATTATCAATGATTAATTGCCCATCCGCACGGCGCAAGACTGATAATTCCAAATCACCTGCACGGCCGATTGGTTTTGACCATAAATTGCCAAATACCCATTCACTATCTTGTAGATTTGCCTTAATAATAGCTTTGTCAAAGGCAACCCCCTGTCCAGACGCATAGAGCGTAAAAGGGAGTTCACCGCCAAAATATTCTCGAAGTCCAAGGCCAAATTTATCAAGAGCCTCCGTATTAAGCTGGCTTGTAAAGGTCAGCTCCGTCGGCGTTGCACCGTAATCAAACGTCTCTCGCCAATTAAAATCTGCATATAAAGGGCCAAGTTGAGCTGGGCCTTTAATTGTCATCCCTGTTTTATCTGCTGTTAGAAAAAGTGAGCCATTCGTTAATTTATATTCGCCAAAACCAAATGGCGCGCTTATATTATCACCATTAACCTCTATCTCATAATTTATAAGGCTTGGATCAAAGACTTCACCAAGTGGCCGCGTAATTTTAATGGCTGCGCGTGCTTGCCCAGAGAACTCTTTAGGAACAAGATTATATAAACTCGCATATTCAAACGGTTTTTGATCGATCAGCTCAATCATGTAATCAACAGGGCCGCTACCTTCAAAGTCTATGGTAAAATTATTCCCGAAAGGAAAAAATTGCGGAATGTCAACACGACCTTTTTCTATATTCATAAGGCCAACGCGGCCACTTGTTAGCGTTAGGTCAAGGCTATTCGCGCGTAATTGTCCATAGCCTGCCGCCCGATCAAGCGGCGTCATCGTACGGATATATTGAACCACGCCCTCGCTTATACGAAAGTCAAGCTTTACTACATCATCCGGCAATCCGCCATCGATCATATTAACATCCGGAATATCAATATCAAATTTCATATCGGATAGCCGGGCCTCTACAACGGAAGACTTCACCCAATTTCGCCCGCCGAGAATTGCATTTTTTGGCCAAAGTGCTAAAAGGTCAATTTCCGATAAACTACCAATAAACCCGCCTTTGAGCTTTAGCGAACGAGGCCCATAACTTTGATGTCCAAATAAGTTATTTAAGCGGCCTTCCCCTGCAAGAACATAATTTTCAATAGGTAAGTGAAGTTTTGATAAATCAAGCTGAGCCGCTTGAGGCGAATATTGCCCTTGGACTTGTCCCTTTTTAATCCGAATAGGCCGAGGCAGTAATGAAAATCCGCTCCACCCAAAGTCTTCGAAATTCAAATCAAAGTTAAGCGCTTCAGAACCACCTGCCTGATAAGCTATTACACCTGATATGTCGCCATGCCCTTGAATTTGAAAATCTGGAGATGAAACCGCATAATTCTCAAAACTAACCTTATCACCAATGACATCAAAAACGCCTGACAAAGCCATATCTTGAATATCTTTAACCCCATATAAGGATGGTAAAATATCATTAGACGTCATGGCTATGTTAAATTTAACATCACGCAATTCATCTTTTACATCGCGCCAATTAAACATTAAGTTTAACGGCACATCCATTTGTTTTAATTGATGAAAATAATTATCCTTAAACTGTAACTTTGCAGGATTAAGAGCATTCACTTCTATATTAACGTCCAAAGCTTTTTTGGCTTTTAGACTGCGCATGACTTTGACTCGGACTTGCGGCGCAGTGCCATCATCAAGGTTTAAATCGGATGGATCATTAAACCCAATCTCAGCATCCCCAATAGCGATGATCTCACTATCAGTAATGCGCGTATTAAAATCAACAGCCTTTAAATCGACTTCAAGGCCTAAGATATCATCTTGAAAGAATACATCCGTTCCGGATAAGGACATAAAATCTATTGTGTTCTGCCCTTTGTCGTCACTCGGGCCTGATGAAATCGGAATAACAGCGCCTATCCGTCCAAATGATTGCGGCTCCCCGATAGAGCCAATTATCGCGCCGTTTTCACCGCGCTTTATGGTGAACTGCCCACCTTCAAGGGTTAGGCGGTTAATCTCAACCCCTTTGTTAATAAGCGCCGCTATGGGGGTTTCCGTATAAACGGATTTAACTGATAATAATGTCCCGCCCGCATCATCCGTGACGGTAATATTCTTTGCTAATAACCCGATTGTTGCGCGGCTTGGGTGCCATTGTACCTTAAACTTTTCTATATCTGCATCTTGCCCATCATAAGCCTGTGCAAACCAAAGGCTAAAATTACGTTTTAAAAAGCTAACATCAGCTTCGCCTTTAGCCATAACAGAGGTCAAAAGCCCTAGCCAAATAATTCCAGCCCCAAGAACGACAGCCGTTACCTCCCCCAAAACTTTACTGAAGCCGCCTAAAACCAATTTCACAATCGACTTTGACTTAAGGCTAAACTGTTTACCTCCATCCAGCTCTTTTGGTGCAGCCGTAACTGTTTGTGGACTTACAGTTATGTCAGCAGAATCGGTATCCATAAAAAAGTCTATTCATCCTTTAACTGTTCGCTTATCTGGCTTATTCTATATGTCAACAAAACGTGTAATAACACTTTAACGTAACGAAAGTGCAGTTACGAAAGGGTCACAATTATGAGCACAATTAAAATAGGCGATAGCGCCCCAGACTTCACATGCCCCAAAAGTGGTGGCGGTGAGGTTTCACTTCAAGATTACCACGGAAAATTTCTTATTGTCTATTTTTACCCGCGGGATGATACCCCCGGCTGCACCAAGGAAGCTATTAGTTTTACAGAACATAAAGCGGCATTTACCGCTCTAGGCGCTGAAATCTTAGGCGTATCAAAGGACAGCATTTCTAAACATAATAAATTCATTGCCAAGCATGAACTTGACATTCCCCTAGCTTCGGATGAGAGCGGCGTCATGATCGAGGCCTATGGATCATGGGTTGAGAAAAACATGTATGGCAAGAAATATATGGGGATTGATCGCTCTACATTCTTAATTTCACCTGATGGCACTCTCCTCGAGATATGGCGTAAAGTGCGTGTGAAAAACCATGTCGAGACGGTACTGGCAGCCTTAGAAAGTCACAAACCGTAAGCCAAGCTGTCATGACAATATTACAATTCGCGCATGACATCCTTAAATGCGGTGCGCCCGATGATAAAGTTGCAGCGGCTTTTGCGCTAGCACATGCCTATGAGCATGATCTTAAGATTGCGCCTTTAACCAAGCCCCTTGATGACACCCCTCAAAGACCTGAAAACCCTGTCATGGTTCCGCCGCACAAGGTCAAAAGGCGGCGGCTTGGTACTGAAAAAGGACGAATAGCACTTTTACACGCTGTCGCACATATCGAATTTAATGCGATTGACCTTGCCGCTGATATGATTGCCCGTTTTAGCTATGATCCACGCCTTAAACCCAAAGATCAAAAGCAATTTATTGCAGATTGGGTCAAAGTTTGTGCTGAGGAAGCGAAACATTTCAAAATGATTCGTTCTCACTTGCAAAAACTAGGGAGTGATTATGGAGAACATCCAGCACATGGCGGGCTTTGGGCCGCAGCCGTTCATACAAAACATGATATTGCTGCGCGTCTTGCTATAGCGCCAATGGTGCTTGAAGCTCGCGGGCTCGATGTGACGCCCAATATGATTGAAAAACTAAAGCAAGCGGGGGATGACGAAAGCGCCCAAATATTACAAATTATATATGACGAAGAAATCGGCCATGTTAAGATAGGTAGTGACTGGTTTCATTATATTGCAGCCCAAGACAATCAGCCGCCAAAAGCCTATTTTCGAGCTCTCGTTAGGGAATTTTTCCGTGGGCGAGTCAAACCACCTTTTAATATACCCGCCCGCACCTTAGCTGGATTACAAAAAGACTATTATCTTGGGCTCGAAGATATTGATTTAGAATAAAATTCTACAACCTAATTTGACTTTTTCACCTTATTCAACGTGTGACATCCGCTTATTACAACTATTTTAACACCTATAACTACATAAATTGCAAAATTTAACGAAAATTCACGAAAAACCACTTGAATAATACGGATAGATTTTGTCGTATGTGAAATAAGAAACATCATGAATGTAATTGTCATAATGGGGAAACATGTTTAGCGATTTTAAAGAGGAATGCCGCGCGCGTATTCTTCGTCACTTCCCTGAGCGGCAAATATATTTGCGCACGCAAAGTGAAGTCAAATATTACCATCTATCTACTCGCCTACAAGCGAGTTTGGTCGCCGCTATATCATTGATGGCTCTCTGGTGTATTTTTACGATTGGCAATGTGATTTGGGGCTACAACCCTTTTTCGTCATCGGCAAAGCAATTACGTGTTCAAGAAGCCAGTTTTGAACGTGATCTCGCTGAGGAGCGTGCTAAACTTCAAAACACGCAGCTTATGTTAGCTCAACAAAAAGAAAGCTTTGAAAAAATCGCAAGAAGCTTTGAGCAGAAACACGAAGCCATTTCTCAAATACTTGATGTACCGCATTCTAGTGAGGAAACGCAGATTAACCCAAACCATGCTAAATATGCGAATCAAAGGATTCTCATGAACCCGCATATTCGCGATCCTTTTCCGCGCGAATCGCTCCGTGATTTTGTAACGCCTCAGCATGACGAAAACACACAAGTCGATCGCTTTTTAGTTAATCTTGGTGAGAGCCAAAACACAGTATTAAAAACGGCTGAGCTTGACATGCTCGATGACATTGAAAGAAAAAGAGCCATTATCAGATCTACGAAAATTGACCTTAATGATATCCTCGAAGCCAGCCCCTATGGCAAAGGCGGGCCTTCAGCGGTTGAAAAGGGAAATGCAAGTCTTACATCCGGGCAATTCATGCCCCGCATGGAGACAGTTAAAGCGCGTACAAGCGAAGCCCAAAGCCTTAACGCAGCACTCGCAGCCATGCCTTTGGCGCTACCCATTGACGATGATCATTATGAAACAAGCCGCTATGGCATGCGCCCTGATCCGTTCACCAAGCGCCCAACTTTTCATGCGGGCCTTGATTACGGATCATTCAAAAACGCCCGTATTGTTGCAACATCAGACGGCATTGTAACAATGGCAGGCCGGAATGGCGGCATGGGTAAAATGGTTGAAATTGATCATGGCCACGGGTTTAAAACACGCTATGGCCATATGAGTAAGTTAAATGTAAAACGCGGGCAGCGTGTGACGAAAGGACAAAAGATTGGCGGAATGGGATCAACGGGCCGAAGCACGTCGACACATTTACATTACGAAGTTTATTTTCAAGGACGTACAGTCGATCCGTCCAATCTGATTAAAGCAGGACAATATGTTCAATAAAACAAATTCTTCGGCGCAAACACAGCCGAATGAACAATCTAAAAAACCATCCGCTCCGCGAAATAGTGCGACAAGTTCAGTTCCGTCAATATTGGGTAAAGACCTTGCCATCACAGGCGATATTAAAACAGATGGCGACGTTCAAATTGACGGTCAATTAGACGGTAATATCATTGCCAATCACGTCATGATTGGAGAGCAAGGCGCTATAAACGGCAAACTATCAGCAGCCAAAGTAACGATCCGCGGGAAGGTTACAGGTAAGATTGATGCGGCCTCCGTTGAGCTAGCGGAGACGGCAAATGTTCAAGCCGACATTATTCAAGACCATCTTGTCATAGCCAATGGCGCATTTTTTGACGGTAAATGTTCACGTAAATCTGGCGGGAATATTACAAAACCTAAGCTATAGGCTTTTAGGCTTTTCGCTTTGCGTCATATTCAAATTTGATTTTATTCACCGGCCATTTGAGATGTAATCTTTGCGGAGAGTGACGCCGATAAAAACACATCTATTTTACCATCTAAGACACCGCGCGTATCCGATGTTTCTGCGCCTGTACGCAAGTCCTTGACAAGTTGATAGGGCTGCAAGACGTAGGATCTGATTTGATGTCCCCAACCAATCTCCGCTTTATTATCTGCTTCGGCCTGCGCCGCGTCTTCGCGGATTTGTAGTTCCCGCTCATAAAGCCGTGCCCGTAGCATATCCCATGCCTGTGATCTATTTTTATGCTGTGATCGGTCATTTTGGCACTGCACAACAATTCCCGTCGGTTCATGGGTTATACGCACAGCACTATCCGTTTTATTAACATGTTGCCCCCCTGCGCCCGAGGCCCGGTAAGTATCAACGCGGCAATCAGATTCGTCGATATCAATTTCAATCGTATCGTCGATTTCGGGGAATATCCACACACTGGAAAAACTTGTGTGGCGCTTTGCATTCGAATCAAACGGGGATATACGGACAAGCCTATGAACGCCTGATTCAGTTTTTAACCAGCCATAAGCATTTTCACCTTTAATTTTAATCGTAGCCGATTTAATTCCAGCCCCATCTCCGGCTTCAACCTCTAAAACATCGACCTTCATATTATGAGCTTGCGCCCAGCGCGTATACATACGCAATAGCATTTCAGCCCAATCCTGCGCCTCTGTTCCGCCGGCCCCTGGATGTATTTCAACAAAACAATCATTACTATCCGCCTCCCCCGACAAAAGGGCCTCAAGCTCAGCTTTCTGGGCTATTTCTGACAAGGCCGTTAGGGCCGAAAAGGCCTCGTCAAGAAGACTGTCCTCACCTTCCATTTCCGCAAGCTGCGCATATTCAATCGCGTCTAATAATTGCGTTTCGATAGAGGTGATATTCTCAAAGGCATTTTCGAGCTTACTCCGCTCACGCATAAGTTTTTGCGCGGCTTGCGGGTCATCCCAAAACCCGTTTTGCTCTGATAAATTATTTAACTCCGCGAGGCGGCGCTCTGCAACGTCCCAGTCAAAGACGCCTCCTTAGCAGGCCGACAGACTGCTTAACCGCTATTTCAAGCTGTTCAATATCAGCACGCATATATTCTCATTTCTATATTTAATTGCGAAGTTTTAATCGCTGAACCGCTTTTAATAAAGACCGTCTTCCAACTCGTCTTCAAGCTCTTCATCGTCTTCGAGCGCTAACTCTTCTTTTTTCTTCTTAAGCTCATCAGCCGCCGCTTTTTTTAATTTTTCTGCTTCGGATAACTCCCCATTAGCGTCGAGCGGTGTTTCGCCTTGCGGCGCATCTAACGCTTTATCTGGTGACGCTCCCGAAGGATCTCCTGTTTTTTTCTCATTGTTCAGGCCATTCTCCACACTATCATTCCTGTCATTTTCCTCAGCGTCATTTGAAATACTCAATACATCACTCTCTGCCGCATTATCTGTAACCGCATCCTCATTGCTGGTTTCAACAGCATTCGTTTCGTCAAGCTCCGAAGTACCCTCTGGGGCCTCATTATCATCAAAGCCGTAGTCAAGGTCGTAAAAATCTGCGTCACTATCACTATCAGGGCTACTACCGTCCAGGCCGTAATCACCCCCCCCAATCCGAATGGAAGAGCCAAAATTACTTAGCCCCGGCTCTGTGCCTGAACGGTAAGCCTCAAGGATATAATTAGGCGCACCAATGAATGACGGCTCCCCCGTATCCCGGTTGACGGGGGCTAGGGTAATGCCTTCTGGAATACGAAACGGCACTTTGGGTTTTCCTTTTAAAACTTCCCCCATGAAATCACGGAAAATAGGCGCAGCGACTTTACCGCCAGATTCATTTGCTAATGAACGCGGCGTATCATAACCCACATAAATTCCGGCTACGAGATCAGGCGAAAACCCCATGAACCATCCATCTTTAAAATCATTTGTTGTCCCCGTTTTGCCGCCGAGAGGCCGCCCAAGCACAGATATTGACCGGCCCGTTCCATTATCAACAACGCCTTTAAGCATATATGTGACTTGATAAGCCGTAATCGGGTCCATAAGTTGAGCCCGCTCATCATCAAGAGAAGGTGCTGATTGCCCCGTCCATTCTTCTTGTGCGCAAACCTCACAGGCTGTTTCACCGTGAAGATAAATTGTTTCCCCAAGACGGTTCTGCACGCGGTCAATAATACGCGGCGTTACGTCTTTTCCGCCGTTAACTAGCACTGAGTAACCCTTCGCTAACCGTAGTAAAGTTGTCTCGCCTGCTCCTAAAGACCATGCCAGCTCAGGCTTAACATCATCATATATACCAAGGTTTTCACCAATGCGTTTTACGGGCCGCATACCAATATCATTCGCGAGCCGAACCGTCATTGCGTTTCGTGACTTTTCAAGGCCTAGGCGTAAGGTTGAGAGCCCATACCAACGTCCTTCCGAAAAGTTACTTGGCTTATAAAACCGTTCACACTCTTCAACGTCCGTAGGGATTTCAGGGTTTTGAATATCTGAATTGCGAAGCCCATTTTCCCCGGCTTCTTTTAAAGCTAAATCAGCCTCGTCGCATTTATCCGCATCATTACGTGCGATAACAAAGGGTGCATCCAAAACTTGACTTGAGGGTGTAAACTCATTTTCCAGCGCCGCCGCATAAACAAAAGGCTTAAAGGCGGAGCCCGGCTGGCGGTTAGCTTGTGTAGCACGGTTATATTGACTTTGGTTAAAACTATAACCACCAACAAGTGCTAAAACCCGGCCCGTATGCGGGTCCATTGCAATAAGTCCGCCGTTAACAAGCGGCACTTGGCGAAGACCATAACGCTGTACGCCATCATCTGTCTGATTTCCGTCCCCCTGTAAGGCTTCAACAAGAATGATGTCCCCGGCTTTTATAACATCGGAAACCGCTTCGGGGGCCTTACCTTTTCTATCATTGGCCAAAACTTTAGCCGCCCACTCAACCTCTTTCAATTCTAAAACACCTGATTTATCGATGTCTTCATCACTTGTAACGGCAGCCTCATCAGCAAAAGATAGCTTTGCCATTTTTTTATCGGTAGACCGCACTAAAGCATAACGCCAGGGCGCAATATCAGGCGGAGCCTTGAAGGCTTCAAGGCGAGTTTTCCAATCTGAAAAATTATCAAAGTGGCCAATCGGGCCGCGGTAACCTCTGCGGCGATCAAAAGCTTCAAGTCCATTACGCAAGGCCTTGCGCCCAGCAAGCTGCATTTGCGTGTCTAATGTTGTTCTAATCGATAAACCACCTGCATAAAGTTCATCTTCACCGTAGAGATCAAAAATCTCCTTACGGGCTTCTTCAACAAAATAATCTGCTGCTAAGTATTCTTGGCCGTTGAACCGGGTTATCCATTCTAAGGCTTCATTTTTAGCATTATTCGCTTGTTCTTTCGTAATATATCCATCTTCAACCATACGCCCAAGAATATAGGATTGACGTGTTGCCGCGCGGGCCCGCCCACGTTCTTCATCAAGACGGTAATTATTCGGCCCCTTAGGTAGAGCGCCCAGATATGTCATTTCTGCTAAGCTTAATTGATCAAGAGGCTTACCAAAATAGTTTAATGAGGCCGCCGCCACCCCATAAGATCGCCGTCCAAAATAAATTTCATTCAAATAAAGCTCAATGATTTGGTCTTTATCTAATACTTTTTCCATACGCCGCGCGATAGCAATCTCACGAATTTTACGGCGGATAGAATAATCATCTCCTACAATAAAATTTTTCGCCACTTGCTGAGTAATCGTCGATGTTCCGCCAATACGCTGGCCTTTTAGTTTGCGTATTGGAGCTTGTAGAGCCGCACGGGTCAAGCCGATGGGGTCCCAACCGTTATGTCTATAATAACGTTGGTCTTCGGCTGCAATAAAAGCATGTTTAAGTTGATCGGGAATTTTCTGTCCCGATATAAAAACGCGCTGCTCCTCGGCAAATTCTTCGATAAGCTTGCCGTCACCAGCATGTACCCGCGTCATGATTTGCGGCTTATAATTAGACAAAGTTTCAAGCGGCGGAAGATCACGAGTGGAACGCATGATAAATATAAAGATAAACAAAGCCGCACACAGCGCTATGAACAGCCCTGTAAGGAAGCCCCATTTAAAAACTTTAAACAATCCTGATTTCGACATAACCAATTATGGCCCTTATATCACATATTCGCATATATAGATCACATATTATGCCCGAATTTACGGTAAGAATAAGGCAAATATGGAAACAAACGACTCATATGAGTATAAGTTCTTATCCCCCTCGGGTCACGGAGTTTTGACATTAAAATAGCTATTAATCGCGCGAATAACAGCCTTAGTAATCTTTTCTTGCTCTGCCGTCTTATTTAGGCGTTTTTCGTCTTCTCTATTTGAGATAAAACCTAGTTCTAAAAGAACAGCCGGCACATCCGGGGCTAATAAAACATAATAACCAGCCCGCCTGTGCGTGTTACGAACAAGCGGCACAACGGGCTCTAAATGTGCGACCAACTCAGCCGCAAACTCTGCACTGCGGGATTGCGTCTTGCGCTGCGCTAAATCCACAAGAATATCTCCAACAGAACTTGTTTGCTCAGAAAGATCAACATCAACAATCCAGTTTTGTGTATGAGTTATGTCTTTAGATCGGCCCTTAGCTCTATCAGACAAGGTATAGACAGAAGCCCCAGCAGCTTTTCCATTTTCCGTCGAATCTGCATGGAGAGAGATAAATAAATCGGCCCCGCGCTCTCTTGCAATACGTAAACGGTCATCATGTTCGACATAGACGTCTTTTGTCCGCGTTAGAGCCACATTGTAACGTCCCGTTTTGCGCAAACCCTCCGCGAGGCGTTTTGACACGCGCGATGTAATTAGCTTTTCCTTCGTTCCTTTGGCACCTATTGCGCCGGGGTCATATCCACCATGTCCCGGATCAATGATAATCATTGGTTTTTTAGGCGTAAGCTTTTGAACATCAGCCGTAAAGCGGCCTAAGTTTAAGTTCTGCCCTACACCAATATGCGGCGCTGTTCGTGGGTAAGGCGTCTCAGTTGTTTTAAAGACACGTTTCACAGGCGTATAACTTTCCGCAAAGTCGTTTTCCGGCTTTACGTCCTTATTCGTAAATTGGCGCGTCTTTGCCGGGTGCCTTATCACCGCGTTTGGCTTTACACGCGGTCGGGGCACGTCATAAAGAAACGTATTATGGACTCTGGCCGGCGCTTGCGGTTTTACAGGCGCTTGCGGTTTTACAAAAGCAGATGTTTTATCTTCGATGGCTAAGTTAGGTTTTAGTCTTGGGAACGGCGTGTGATAAGCAAAAGCATTATGGTCTTGATGATTTACCGATACTATATCCTTTTGGTCTTGGCTGCGCGGTTTAAACTTAACGCGAAATTGATTGCCAAGATTTTCTGTACTGGAGAACTCTGCCTCCGCCGTCAATTCCAGAACGAGGCGCAAGCCCTCTCCTCGCTGTGCGTAGCGATATCGTTTAATCACCCCTTCGCCTGTTATAGATGTCTGGCCTTGCCCGATATTTTGTCCCTTAACCGAGGATGTCATATACGGCCAGTCCAGAACCAGCCGCGGAACCCCAGAATCAAGCCGTGTTATAACTGGGCTCTCAATATCCTGCGTAAAAGACAACTGAACCATTTCATCTTCAGCTGTCACAATATAGTCAAGGTCAACCCAGTCCTGCGCCGCTAATAACGGAGCATAAAGAGTTACCATCATTGCAAGAAAAACTATCTTAAGAAAACTCATCATTATCACATTCAACAAAACACGCTTTAATAATGGACACAGAGATTTAAGAATCCGTTTACCATAACCCATAGATTGAGGGTTAATCCATATTATTACAGCAATGAAATTTTTACCCTGAAAGTCACAAAAGTCTTTGCCTTTTATGGGGAATAAGGCCAAGAGAGAAATAATAAGGTTGGATACACCGTAAAACGGGTATTTATTACCACGACAGCGTGGCCTTACACAGATTAAACAAGCTAACGCAAAGCGAAAGTTTTGTTTATAACCAAAGGATTATATGCACTTTTTGCGCTCATATCATTTACACATAAAAGCAGGACATAATCCTGTTGCGCAAGTGCTCACAAACATAAATTCTAACATCGAGTCTATTTTGACAGCCTTCGCTGCGCAGTTATGCGCCCGGCGAAATCATGCGTCACTTTGGCTCCTCGGAGATTACAATGACAAAAAGAATGCTTATAGATGCCTCCCACCCGGAGGAAACACGTGTTGTCGTCGCAGACGGTACACGTATCGAAGAACTTGACTTTGAAAGCAGTGCCAAGCGTCAATTACGCGGCAATGTCTATCTTGCGCGCGTCACCCGCGTCGAGCCTTCCCTTCAGGCCGCCTTTGTAGAATATGGCGGAAATCGTCATGGATTTTTGGCCTTTAGCGAGATTCATCCCGATTATTACCAAATCCCTTACGAAGACCGCATGGCTCTTCTTGAAGCGGAAGAGGCTGACGCCCTTGCCGACGCTCAAGACGAGGATGAGGCGGCTGAAAAACAAGCCAAAAACACAAATAATAATTCGGACGCCCCACATGAGGCAGATGACGATGATAATGATGATGACGATAACTCAGAACAAAGTGAGCCTATAAAAAAGCGCCGTAGACATGCCAGTCGCCGCCGTTATAAAATACAAGAGGTCATAAAACGTGGCCAAATCCTTTTAATTCAAGTCGTAAAAGAAGAACGCGGCAATAAAGGCGCTGCCATGACAACCTATTTGTCACTTGCAGGCCGTTATTGCGTACTTATGCCCAATACACC
Source organism: uncultured Caulobacterales bacterium (assembly GCA_937928165.1). Classification (GTDB taxonomy): domain Bacteria; phylum Pseudomonadota; class Alphaproteobacteria; order Caulobacterales; family Maricaulaceae; genus CALFVT01. Next base: position 18,587 of record CALFVT010000004.1, on the reverse strand, counting down.
GCGCGGCGGTGGCATTTCCCGTAAAATTGCCAATGGGTCAGACCGTAAACGGCTTAAAACGATTGTCGCCGACCTTGAGGTGCCGTCAGGCATTGGAGTCATCGTCCGCACCGCAGGTGCGAAACGCACCAAGGCTGAGATTAAACGCGATTATGAATATCTAAGCCGCCTATGGGAAACCATAAGAGAGAAAACGCTCAAGTCGATTGCACCTTCACTTATTCATGAAGAGGGCGATCTCGTAAAGCGGTCCATTCGTGATCTGTATGACAAAGATATAAGTCAGGTCCTGGTTCAAGGGGATGAGGCCTATAAAGATGCGAAAACTTTTATTAAAATGCTCATGCCGAGCCATGCTAAAAATGTAAAAGCCTATAAAGACAATGTGCCTTTATTCTTGCGCTACGATATTGAAAGCCAACTCGAAGACAGCCTTTCGTCTCTCGTACAGCTTAAATCCGGCGGCTATCTTGTCATTCACCCGACCGAAGCCCTTGTATCTATTGATGTTAACTCGGGGCGTTCCACGAAAGAGCGTAATGTTGAGCGGACGGCCCTTAAGACAAATCTTGAAGCCGTTGACGAAGTCGCCCGCCAAATGCGCCTGCGTGACCTTGCAGGCCTGGTTGTTATCGACTTTATCGATATGGATGAGCATAAAAATAACCGCGCGGTTGAGCGGCGCATGAAAGAGGCCTTATCCCGAGACCGTGCGCGAGTTCAAACGGGCCGAATTTCACAATTTGGACTTATGGAAATTTCTCGGCAGCGTCGCCGTCGCAGCTTGCTTGATGCCTCCACAATATCATGTCCGCATTGTAGCGGCGTTGGGCGTCAACGCAGCACGGAATCAACAGCACTGCGCGCCCTGCGTGCCGCAGCTGAAACCGGCGTTCGGGGTAAAGCCGAGCAAATTCGCCTCTCCGTCACGCCGGATGTTGCCCTTTATATGATAAATGAGAAACGCCAGCGTCTTCATGAAATTGAACAAACCTATGGTATGTTCGTTCAACTTCACGCCGACAACACATTGTTAAAACCCGATTTTACTATAGATATTTTGAAAAATAGAGATACGCCAATTACTGATCCAATGGGTGAAATCGAAAAAGAACATAGGCAGGAACGGCAAGACTCTGACCGCGCTGCTGCGAAAGCGAAGAAAAAAGAAAAGTCAAAACCAAAAGATGATCATGACGGTGAGGCCAAACCGGCTGAATCAGTGGATGAGGATGAAAATGATGAAGATCAACCTCGCCGCCGTCGTCGCCGGGGGCGCCGTGGTGGACGACGCCGTAAAGGTGAGAACATTGAAAATAGTGAAGTACAATCAACAGATAGCTCTAACCTAGACACTGCTGAACCGGGCGCGGATGAATCACTCGATACGTCCGAAGCAAAACCGAAACGCGGCAACCGCAGAAAAGCACCAAGCCGCAATAAAGAGACGCCTAATGATGAAGCCGTAAACAATATTTCGGCCGACGAAAAACCTGCGCCAAAAGCGAAAACGACTGGACGCCGTAAAGCCCCTGCCCGTAAGGCGGCCAAACAAGATAAGGCTAGCACAAATCAGGAGCATAAGGCCGGTGAAGGTCAGAAGCAGGATGATGCCGCGGCTAAACCCACTAGAAAGACATCTCTGCGTTCTACAACACGTCGAGCCGCGCCGAAGCGTAAGACAGCTGAGGTGACGCAAGCCGCGTCTGAAACAGCTAACCCCCCAAAACCGCGCAAACCAACTCGGCCTGTTAAGGAAAGCGTTTCTGTTGAAACCGTTAAGTCTTCCAAAACAACAAGCCGGCGTAAAGCGCCTGCCAGAAAAGGGGTTGATGAACCAACTGAGGCGGCTCAGGAAAAACTAGCCCGCAAACGTGCAGCGCCAAAGCGCAAAGCAGCGGATAGCAAAGCCAGTACAAAGACCGCTGAGAAGGCTGCACCAAAACCGCGGCGCAAACCTACAGCGAGAAAACCTAAACCTGAAGAAAAACCCCTTGGCAGTGATGCGCAAAAACCAAAACGGACGCGCAAAGCGGCTGTAAAAAATGCACCTGTTAAAGCAGAGCCTGAAACCAAGACACCGGCCAAGGCAAAGCGTAAAGCACCCGTGAGACAAGCTAATGTGGATGCAGTAAATGAAACGCCATCTGCAAGCAGCAATATAGACAAGGCTGCGCCGAAAACGCCCAAACGTCAATCGGTTAAAATTGATACGCCTGCGAGCATAAGTCCTAAGGCAGATGTAAAAACAGCCGGTCAAAACATGGACGATATTGCCAAAAAGCCAAAAAAACGAAGTTGGCTTAAGCGCTTAACTGGCGGCGATAAGGATTAATCTTCATTTATTTGATGATAAATAACATGATTATTTTATATAAGGCTCACTATTTGGTGGGCCTTTTTATATAATGGACTTATCTTGTGTTTATCACAGCAATATTACAGCCCCGTCACTTGACCTTGAGGGTTATTAACTCCAGTTTGTCACTGTAATAAACAAAGCAGTGAATTTAATGATTTTACAGCCTAAATCTAATATACTCAAAGTCATAACCACATTGATTGCGGCTATGACACTTACGGCTTTTGCACAGGCGCAATCGCTCATACGTGATGCTGAAATTGAAGAAATGTTGTTTGATTTCTCCGCGCCAATTATTCGCGCTGCGGGATTAACACCAGAAAATGTTGATATATATCTTGTTAACGATCAAAGCCTCAACGCCTTTGTTACGCGAGGACAAAATATATTTTTTCACACAGGGCTGATTAATGAGTCAGAAAACCCGAACCAACTTAAAGGCGTTATTGCCCATGAAGTTGGCCATATCGCAGGCGGGCATATTGTGCGTAGCGATTATGGGCAGCGCAGCGCTTATGCCGCAGCTTTAATTGCTGCTGGTATTGGCCTTGCGGCGATTCTTGCTGGTGAAGGGGCCGCAGGCGGATTAATTTTGGCAGGCGCCCCGCAACAATACGGCGCCTTAGAAGCACTGGCATACTCCCGCGTCAACGAAGCCTCCGCAGACCAATATGCAGCTCAATATTTAGAGCAAACACAACAATCAAGCGAAGGACTTATTGGATTTTTCGAAAAGTTTCGTTACCAAGAAGTTTTATCACAAGCCCGCCGTTTCCCATATTTTAGAGGCCACCCTTTATCAAGTGACCGTATTGATAACCTACGTGAAGTCACTTCAGAAAGTCCATATTACGGCAAAGCTGATGACGAAGCGTCTATATACCGCCTTGAGATGGCCCAAGCAAAACTTAGAGGCTTTCTTGATGCACCGCAGGTTGTTTTCTCACAATATCCACCAGATGATATCTCAGATTTTGCTCTCTATGCACGTACCGTTGCTTACTTCAGAACGGCCGATCTCAAAAATGGCTTAAAAGAGATTGACATTTTACTCGAACGGCAACCTGACAATCCATACTTCCACGAACTTAAAGCGCAAATTCTTTATGAAAGCGGTAAATCACGAGAATCAATTCCATCGTCAGAAAAAGCGCTTGAACTTAAACCTGACTCAGCTCTTTTAGAATCAGCCTTGGCGCGGTCTTTAACAGAATCAACACAAGTTGAAGACTTAGAGCGCGCCGTCGAGTTATTTAAATCTGCATTAAGGCGTGAGCCAAATAACGGCTATTCTTGGTATAGTCTATCACAAGCTTATGGACGACTTAACAAAGAGCCTTATGCGAAATATGCTATTGCTGAACAGGCTTACCACACAGGTGACTATTTAAGAGCAAAGTCTTTCGCAAGCCGGGCACAAAAAGATTTACCGCGGTCGTCACCGCAATGGCGGCGTGCAAGTGACATTATTATTATTACAGACTCAGAGCTTACTAAAAGCCGCGGCAAACGGCGGCGTCCTAAATTATAAAATTTCAAATTCATAAACGAACGGGTAACATAAGCCTTGTAGGGTGTGTGAAGACTAGCGAGGAGTCCTCTAAAATGAAAAAAGTTATGATCGGTGTCGCTGCACTTTCTTTAATGAGCGCTTCTGGCTGCGCGCAGGCCAATACCAATGGTGACCTCAACCGTTCTGAAATCGAGCTTATCGTCAAAGAATATCTTTTAGAAAACCCGGAAATCCTTCGCGATGCTTTTGCGGCCCTAGAAATTAAAGAAGAAAAACAAGCCTTGGATTCTGTACGCGACGCTGTGTTTAAAGATCCCCGCGATATTTCAATCGGCCCAAAAGATGCCAAAGTTACGATTGTTGAATTTTTTGACTATAACTGCGGATATTGCAAGCGGTCTACAACTTGGGTCAAAGACGTTATGAAAGAGCATCCAAAAGACGTTCGTATCGTTTTCAAAGAACTTCCACTCTTAGACGGCAGAACAAAAACATCCCGTAATGCGGCCAAAGTGGCATTAGCCGCTGCGCGGCAAGGCAAATATTCTACAATACATTTTTCGCTTATGAATGAGCGGAGCCTTACGGAAGAGCGGGTCATGAAGATTGCCGAAAAAGCAGGTCTTGATATGAAAGAGCTCGAAAAGGATATGAAAGACCCCGCGCTCGAACGCCAAATTAATGACACAATTATATTAGCCCAACGCATCCCGTCTTTAACTGGAACGCCCTATTTCTTGATTAATGATCAATCCGTATCCGGTGCCAACATAGCCGAGCTGGAGCGCATGCTTAACGAAGAGCTTGGCAGTTAAAACCTCTCATCATTTAAGATGGTCTAAGCCCGCACATTTTTAGCGGGCTTTTCTTATTCGAGCACGCGATGTTTATATAAGGCCTGTTAAGGGGCTACTCGGCACTGCATATGTCTTTGGCTTAATTCGTCCGGCTAAGTAAGCCTGCCGGCCCGCGATCACGGCATGTTTAAAAGCATGTGCCATACGGATAGGGTCATCTGCCCCGGCAATCGCCGTATTTGCTATTATTCCGTCACAACCAAGCTCCATCGCTGCCGCCGCTTCTGAGGCTGTACCCAACCCAGCATCAACAATAACGGGAAGCTTCACAGCTTCTTTGACAAGGCGGATATTCGTTGGGTTTAACAGCCCGAGGCCCGAACCGATCGGCGCGGCTAAAGGCATTATCGCTGCCGCCCCTGCCTCTTCCAGTTTTTGGCAATAAACCGGATCATCGGTGCAATATACCATGACATCAAACCCATCGGCCACCAAAAGCTTAAGGCTCTTTAGCGTTTCTTCCATATCCGGATACAAATGAACATTAGAGAGCACCTCAAGCTTAACCAAGGACCAACCGCCAGCCTCGCGGGCAAGCCGCAAGGTTCGCACCGCATCATCTCCTGTAAAACAGCCCGCCGTATTTGGCAAAAACATGGTCTCATTTGGGTTTATAAAATCAACCAACATCGGCTCATTGGGGTTGTTAATATTCACCCGCCGAACCGCGACTGTGACCATATCCGCACCCGAAGCCGTTAATGCAGCCGCATTTTCTGCATAATCTTTATATTTACCCGTGCCAATAATCAGCCGAGATGAAAACTCCCGCCCCGCTATAATAAGTTTATCATCGTCCATATTAGCCTCCGCCAATAAAATGTATTATTTCTAATTTATCATTATCACGCAGCATGACATTATCATAAGCCGATTTGGATATGACAGCGCGGTTAAGCTCAATCGCCATTTTCTTTTCTGGCAGACCCAAATGCGTAACAAGCTCCGCAACGGACATCCCATCAGGTAAATCCGCATAATCTTTACCATTGATAACTAAAAACATTTTCTTTCCCAAATTCACATTTCCCTATATAGGAACAGCCAAGAAAATCACTAGCTCTATGTAAAAATATTCATTGCATAATTGTGATAAAAAGAGGCCGTGACGTGAATAAACCGATTTATATTTTAAATGGGCCAAATTTAAACCTATTGGGTCAACGCGAGCCTGAAATCTACGGCTATAAAACGCTTGGTGATATTGAAAACTCTTGCCGAGATAATGTTAAGAAATTTGGCTATGATATTGTTTTTAAACAATCAAATATCGAAGGCGAAATTGTTGATTATATTCAAGAAGCAAGAACGGCGGGCTGCGCGATTTTAATTAACCCTGCAGCCTACACCCATACGTCTGTCGCAATTTATGACGCTCTAAAAGCCGTAGACCTACCGATTATAGAAATCCACTTATCCCAACCGGCGACGCGGGAAAGCTTTCGCGCCCAGTCCTATGTCGCCCAAGCCGCAACGGGAACAATCAGTGGATTTGGCGCAGATTCTTATAATTTAGGGCTGCAAGCTGCCGTAAATCTGTTAAGCAATACATCCAAAGCCAAAAGATAGCGAATCTGGAGAGAGACACATGGCAACATCAAAATCTTCATCAAAGGCTGGTGCCGGTGAAACAAAACTTATTCGTGAGCTTGCCGGCATTTTAAATGACACTGATCTTACTGAAATTGAGATGGAAAAAGGTGATCTTAAAATCCGGGTATCGAAACATGGGACAGCCGTTCAAACATATGCGGCCCCCGCCCCCGTTCAAGCGGCAGCTGTGCTTACGCAGGCGCCTGAAACACCCGCCCCCGTTAATAAGGCCGATACAGCAGCTCACCCCGGCGCGGTTAAGTCTCCCATGGTCGGAACCGCCTATGTTCGCCCTTCACCGGACGCAGATGCCTTTGCAAAGGTCGGAGATAATGTGAAAGAAGGCGATACAATCATGCTCATTGAAGCCATGAAGACCTTTAATCCTATCACAGCACCCAAAAGCGGTAAAATCTCAGATCTTCTTGTCGAAGATGCGCAGCCCGTCGAATTTGGCGAAGCTTTATTTATCATCACTTAAGGCCTCATCATGTTCAAAAAAGTCCTGATTGCCAATCGCGGCGAAATTGCCCTGCGGGTCCACCGTGCCTGTAAAGAGATGGGGATTTCTACGGTCGCTATTCATTCCGAAGCGGATAAAGACGCCATGCATGTTCGGCTTGCGGATGAAAGCGTATGCGTCGGCCCCAATAGTGCAGCAGATAGCTATTTAAACATTCCAGCGATTATCTCCGCTTGCGAGATAACTGATGCGGACGCGGTTCACCCTGGCTATGGCTTCCTATCGGAGAACGCACGCTTTGCTGAAATCGTCGAAGCTCATGATATTGCTTTTATTGGCCCAACAGCAGAGCACATCCGCATCATGGGCGATAAAATTACCGCCAAAGAAACTGTAATGAAAGCAGGCATTCCCGTCGTTCCCGGATCTGACGGCGGGGTATCAGACTTGGCCGAAGCCCGCAAAGTCGCTAAAGACGTTGGCTTTCCGCTTCTTGTGAAGGCTGCTGCTGGCGGGGGTGGACGCGGTATGCGCCTTGCCGAAACGCCTGAAAAACTCGATGAAGCCTTATCCGCCGCCCAGCAAGAGGCGCTTGCGGCTTTTGGTAATGGTGAGGTTTATTTAGAGCGCTACCTGACGGGTGGACGCCATATTGAAATACAAGTTTTAGCCGATACTCACGGCAACGTTGTGCATCTTGGTGAGCGAGATTGCTCTTTACAGCGCCGCAACCAAAAAGTTTTAGAAGAAGCCCCCTCGCCCGCGTTAACGCCAAAAGAACGCGCCGAAATCGGCATGATTGTTGCGAAGGCTGTAAAAAAAATTGGTTACCGCGGCGCAGGAACGATTGAATTTCTTTACGAAAACGGCGAGTTTTTCTTTATCGAAATGAACACCCGTCTACAGGTGGAACACCCTGTTACCGAAGAGATTACAGGCATAGACCTCGTACGGGAGCAAATTCGCATCGCATCAGGATTGCCGCTAAATTATAATCAAAAAGATGTTGTTTTTAAAGGCCACGCCATTGAATGTCGCATTAACGCCGAACATCCCAAAACATTTGCGCCGTCTCCGGGGAAGGTTATAGACTTCCATGCCCCCGGAGGTATGAATACGCGGCTCGATAGCGCGCTTTATGCAGGTTATTCCATCCCGCCTTATTACGATAGCCTAATCGGCAAACTTATTGTCTGGGGCAATACGCGGCAAGGGGCGATATTACGCCTTCGCCGCGCGCTCGGCGAAATGGTTGTTACAGGCATTGAGACAACAAAACCACTCCATGAAGCCATATTAGACAATCCTGATTTTCAAAAAGGCGAATATAATATTCATTGGCTTGAAAATTGGCTTAAGGAACAAGAAGACAGTTAAATTTTGTTCAATAGCTTTCGATGAAGCAAAATTAAGTTTTAAGATTATTACGGTTGAATTTTTCAATGCCTTTGCCATAAAGAGCAGATGAAAAACATCTTAAAAACCACATTAATAATAAGCTATGCTGCCTTGGCTTTGGCAGCTTGCAGCTCTGATTCTGATAGCAAAAGTGAAGCAAAATCGGACGGAAGCCTTATTCCTAACACCGCTTTTGCATCCACATATGAGCCACTAGCTTCAGATGATTTTGTTATCACCAATGCCGAAATTTATGACGGCATTGGCGGGCAAATACCAAATGGGTTTATCCATATCGTTGATGGTAAAATATCTGCCATAGGCGAAGGCGGCTTTACGGGAAATGCTGGCAATCAAATTGATGCGGGCGGCAAGCCGGTTAGCCCCGGCATTATCGACATTCATTCCCATCTTGGAAATTATCCCTCACCCGGCGTCACGGCCCATGGGGACGGCAATGAAGTCACCTCACCGGTTACGTCTGAAGTTTACGCGGAACACGGCGTTTGGCCCCAAGACCCAGGATTTGGTCATGCGCTTGCGGGCGGGGTTACAACCCTACATATTCTTCCGGGGTCTGCCAATCTGTTCGGCGGGCGCGGCGTCACTCTGCGTAATGTTGCCGCCAGAACCGTACAGGCAATGAAATTTCCGGATGCACCCTATACGCTTAAAATGGCTTGCGGCGAGAATCCAAAACGGGTTTACGGCCAAAAAGGCGGCCCTGGTTCTCGTATGGGAAATGTCGCAGGATACCGTAAAAATTGGATCAAAGCGGCAGAATATAAAAAGAAATTAGAAAGCGGCAAAGACGTTACCCGCGATATACAGCTTGAAACCATGGCGGGCGTTTTAAACGGTGACATACTCGTGCAAATGCATTGCTACCGCGCCGATGAAATGGCGCAAATTATGGATATAGCCAAAGAATTTGGCTATAAAATCACAACATTTCACCACGCAGTCGAAAGCTATAAAATCGGCGATCTTCTCGCTAAAAATGATGTTTGCTCGGCCATGTGGGCCGATTGGTACGGCTTTAAAATGGAAGCCAATGACGGCATTCGCGAAAACGTGCCGTTCGTTCATGCCCAAGGGGCTTGCGCGATGATACACTCGGACGACAGCTACGGCATACAGCGCCTTAACCAAGAAGTTGCTAAAACTTGGGCCGATGGCAACCGCGCAGGACTTGCAATTCCCAAGGCAGAAGCCTTTATGTGGATGACCCATAATCCTGCGAAAGCCCTTGGCATATCTGATCAAACTGGATCTTTAGAAACAGGGAAACGTGCGGATATCGTCCTATGGTCGGCGGATCCTTTTTCGACCTATGCTCGCCCAGAAAAGGTTTATATTGACGGGGCTCTCTCCTATGACCGCGCAGCAGGATTAAAACCTGTGAGCGATTTCATGATTGGCCAAAACGGAGGGCATGAATAATGTTGAAACATCTCATTCTAACCTGCGTGATATCAATGGGCCTTACAGCAACAGCTAATGCCCAGACCATTTTTATTGATGACGCTAAAATTGCGACGCTCACCAATCAGGGGACATTAGACGCAGCAGATATGATCATCGATAACGGCGTTGTTCTACGTATAGGCAATGACCTTACATCGCCCGATGGTGCCTCTGTAATTTCCGGTGATTCCATATGGGTGACCCCCGGCTTTTTTGCACCTTACACAAATCTTGGTCTTGTTGATATCAGCCTTGAAGCCGGAACCAATGACATTCGGGCCAACACAGCAAAAACATCTGCGGCTGAACAAGCAGCGGATAGTTTTAACCCCAAAGCCGCCGCAATCGGAAACACCCGCATTGAAGGCATAACCCGCATAGGCGTAGCCCCGGCGGCAAGTCATCATGTTATTGCAGGATCAGGGCTTATTGCCACAACATCGGGCCGTTTTGATTCTATGACGAACGAATCCGCCTTTATGTTTATTCGCCTCGGGGAGGGCGGCGCGGCTATTGCTGGCGGCTCCCGCGCCGCAGCACTGGCGCAATTACGCGCCGCGCTTGATGATGCGATCGCTTTTCCCGGCCGCTTTACGCAGGCCGACAATGGCGATAGTCTCTCCCGCTATGATGCCGCCGCCCTATCCGAGGCTGTGCGCGGACAAATGCCTGTCATGATCGAAGCCGATAGGGCCGCTGACATTCTTAGAATTGTCAAATTAAAATCAGAATATCCACGTTTGGATGTTATCATTATCGGCGCCGCAGAAGCATGGATGGTGGCTGAAGATATTAAAGCCTCTGGCATTAAACTCTTAATCGACCCTCATGAGAGCCTCCCGGGAAGTTTTGAAAAACTTGGTGCGCGGCCAGATCATGCTAATCTTTTATCTGAAGCCAATATCCCCTTTGCTTTCATGACCCGGACAGCTGACCTCTCTCATAATGTACGAGTTTTAGCGCAGCATGCTGGTAATGCGGTCGGTGAAGGCTTGTTATGGGACGAAGCGGTAAAGGCCATAACTCTAACGCCCTTATCATGGTTCAACTTAGAAGAAGCTGGTAAAATTCGCCAAGGTCAAACGGCAAATTTTGTAGTTTGGGATGGTGATCCTCTTAATGTCACATCTGCGCCTACGCATATTTACATTAATGGCCAAGAGCAATCACTTGAGTCGCGTCAAACAAAGCTACGTGACCGTTATAATCCCATAACTGATGATTCTCGCCGCCAAAAATACCGGTAGCCCTGCGGTGATAAATGAAACCATGACTTGACCTTTGCTGCGGTCTTTGTCAGTGCACCTGCATACATATTAATAATAATATGTGCGCCAGCATATTTATGTGCCATTAGGACAAAGCATTGAACGATAAGACCACACATATAGAAGAGATTGCTGCAGATGCTCCCGTTGACGTGAGCTTTGCCGAATTAGGATTACATGACAAACTCCTAAAAGCCCTCAATGATATTGGCTATGAAACGCCAACGCCTATTCAGGCAAGGTCTATTCCCGATGCGATTAAAGGCCGAGACGTGCTGGGCATTGCCCAAACAGGAACCGGTAAAACGGGGGCTTTCACCCTACCCGTTATGCATAATCTCGCCAATGGCCGCGCCCGCGCACGTATGCCGCGTTGCTTGATTGTTTGCCCCACCCGAGAACTCGCCGCGCAAGTTGCTGAAAATGTCGAACTTTATGGCAAATATCTAAAGCTAGAAATGGCGCTTTTAATTGGCGGCGTATCTTTTGCAGAGCAAGACAGAAAGCTTATGAAAGGTGTTGATATTTTAATCGCAACGCCGGGGCGTTTACTCGATCAATTTGACCGGGGTAAAATTCTTCTAACGGGCGTGCAAACCCTCGTCGTTGATGAAGCCGACCGTATGCTGGATATGGGTTTTATTCCCGATATTGAAAAAATCTTTAAAATGACTCCCTTTACGCGGCAGGTTTTATTTTTCTCCGCGACGATGGCCCCTGAAATCAAGCGCCTTGTGGACCAGTTCCTTCATCAACCTGTGACCATCCAAGTCGCACGTCAAAATAAAACCGCCGATACGGTGACTCAATGTATTGTTAAAATGCCAACATCAGATGCCAAGCAAAAGCGGACGGCCCTGCGCTGGCTGATTGATAATACGCCCAAGATGAAAAACGGCATTGTCTTTTGCAACCGTAAAAAAGACGTCGACATTGTCGCTAAGTCGCTAAATGTTCACGGCCATTCCGCCGCGCCTATTCACGGTGACTTGGCGCAATCATTACGCATGAATACACTGGATGGGTTTAAATCCGGCGAAATCAAACTCCTAGTCGCCAGTGACGTCGCAGCGCGTGGGCTTGACATTCCCGATGTCAGCCATGTGTTTAATTATGATGTCCCAAGCCATGCAGAGGATTATGTTCACCGTATTGGCCGCACAGGCCGCGCAGGCCGCAAAGGCGACACTATTATGTTTGTCGCGCCTCGTGATGATAAATATTATAGCGCTATTCTCTCACTTATTAATGTCAAATCCATAGATGAGCTTGACATTCCCGGCCTCGAAGATTTCCCCACAGAACGCGGGCGTAAATCACCGGGTCGCCGTGATGATAAAAAACGTGGTAAAAAACCGAGCCGCCCCCGTAAATCCGATAGTCCAAAAGCTTTAACGGCTGATGATAAGCCTAAATCTAAAGAGACAAAACGTCCGCGCCGCAATGAACGCGAGCCGTCTAAACCGCGCCGTGATAGCTCGCGTAAGACCGAAAACCGTGATAGAAATGTGCCGAAGTCAGAGCGCAAAAGCTATCACAACTTGCCTGAAAATAAAGAAAAGGGCTTTGGCGATACCATGCCCGCCTTTTTTAATAATAATTTAAAATAACTCTGTTTGTTTTTCTAAATTTATTTCTCTAATAGCTCATCAAGATTATCAAAAATACGGTTAAGCGTTTCATCGCGCTCTACCAAAAGGCAATGCCCGGTCTTAGGCAAAACCTCTAACTTGCAACTCTCAATATCTTGGCAAATAGCTTTGGCATAGTCATTGTCGATAATCGTATCCCCATCGGCGAGTAAAACTTTTGACGGCATATTAAAGGCGGTTTTAAACGCTTGTGATGCCATATAACCGCTCCCGCTTTTATCAAGCTCAAGCACCCAATTCACTGTGGGCCCGCCCGTGCGTAAATCGAGGCGGCTTGCTAAAACAACATCGCGGCGAAAGAGACGTTTCGGTTCAGAGCCGCATTCTTTCACGGCTATTAGGTCATCACTATATGGCAGCCAATTCCCTGTTCCCGGCAAGAAATACTCACCCCGCCCTAAGCTACGCAAAAGACCAAGCCCTTTAACCGCTTCTTCTCGGGTCATATCCGTTCCCGTTTGCAGACGAAGCGCCGGGGCGGCGCTGACAAAGGCATCCACGTCAAGATTATGTTCTGCCGCGGCCCGCATAGATAAATGCGCCCCAAAAGAGAGCGCCAAGACGGCTTTGTCTTGGGGTAAGTCCGAAACATGGGCCTTATAAAAGGCGGCAAAGTCATCGGAATAGATTTTAAAATCAGACGGGTTCATTTGCTCGGGCTGTTTGGGGTTATCGCGGTCCCCGCCGCCCATGCCCCGCGCCTCAAAGCTTATGACATGGAACCCCCGCTCCGCCAGCATATCCACTTGTTCACCGTACATCTCCATAAAGCCGCCAAAACCGGGAACAAAAACAACGCTCGCTTTCGCTGCGTTACGATTGCCAGTCTCCCCCCATCTAATGCGGCGGCCATTGGCGGTGAAAAAATCTTTGAACGCCCAATCGGGCGGCAAAGGGGCGACATAGAAGCTCTCCGCGTTTTTTAAAAAAACCTCGCTCGGCTGCCCGGGAGCATATTTAGGTTGCGGCCAAAAATAAAACGCTGCCACGCCAATAATTATAAAGCCCAGCCCTCCTAACAATATTTTCTTTAACATCCGCCTATCCCTTAATTCGGATAATCATATGTTGCTTTATAGGCGGGGTCATCGGTAAATCCCGCATGCCAATCAGACAGTTTTGGCGAGAGCGTCCGCCAATCAATATGCCCCGCGCGGTAGCTCGCATAATCAAGCGCCGTTATAATCGCGAGATTACCATAGCTCCACGGCCCGCCGAGCCAATCGCAAATTTGATCAAGGGTCGTAATAACATTTCTTATGGTGGTTTCATGACGCAGGATCATTTCCTCCCAATGTAGCTCTTTGGGGCGGACGGTTTCATAGCGGTAATTATAAACCGCATCCGAAAGACCATCCCCGAGAGCATGTTGCCATTTATTGAGCATATGACCGTGCGGATCATTTGGCAGGATAGGGCTGTCAGAAAGGTTATCAAGATATTCACAAATTACGGGGCTATCAAATAAATACTGGCCGGGCTGCCATTCCAAAGCGGGGATTTTCCCGAGCGGATTATCCCCCGCTGCATAACCCTCTATGCCGTTATTTTCCGCCTTCAGTTCTTCAAGCTCAATGCCGTGATGACGGGCTAAAATCATCGCTTTACGAGCATAGGGCGAAACCGGATGGCAATACAACTTCATAGCTCGGCTCCATATCCAAATGTATCTTGATAGGCGGGTTTTGCTATAAAGCCGCTATGCCATGCAGCAAGGCGCGGTGCGACCTCCTGCCATCTCAATGTGGTGGCACGAAAGCTTAGAAAATCAAGCGCCGCCACAATACCAATATTCCCAAAGCGCCAATCATGACCCAAAATATCCGTCATACCATCAAGGCGTAACACTGCCGCCTTAATCGCCTTTTCATGGCGCGTTATCATTTGCTCCCAATGCAAATCTTTGGGCCGCAAGCGCTCAAACATAAGGTGCATATTTGCCTCCGCTAGGCCGTCCCCAAGGGCATGATGCCATTTTTCAATAAAGCGCTCACGGCCATCTTGCGGGAGCAAAGGCGTGTTTGATAAATTATCTAAATGCTCACAAATAATAGGGCTATCAAAAAGAAACTGCCCCGGCTTCCATTCAAGCGCCGGAACTTTGCCTAAGGGATTATCTCCGCCTGTATAACCATGACGCGGATCGGGATCACCGACAACATGTTCATCAAGGGTAATGTCATGCACACGCGCAAAAATCATAACCTTGCGGGCAAATGGTGAGCGCGGGTGGGTATAGAGCTTCATATAAACTTACGTGGATTTTTAAGGTAAAAAAGGGTCAAAACACCATTATTTAAAAAGAACACACTACCAATAAGAAAAGCCATTTGGTGTGTTGATAATGTAAAAAAAGATCGAATGAATAGAGGGATTACAATAACAAAAATAAGACTAAATAAATACCATTTCGCCCGCATCTTATAAGGCTTAATCATAAGACGGCGTTGTTTATAGCCAATATCCCCAATTATTCTACGCTTTGATTTAATGAGCCATAATATTAACGGCACAAGAAGAAAATTCATTAATATAAAAATTTTCGAATTATAAGGACTTATGAAAAACCCAATAAAATATACTCCCGCTAACAATAAATTCACACAAATGCCAAGTTTAAACAGCGCTAGAGCTTTAGCGGTATTAGGATGGTCAAACGGGTTTAAGGTTTCTGTATGAGACATATAATTATTCTTATAAACAACAGGCTTTAGGTCAAGCCCAAGGCCTTACGTTTTATTCCCGTTAGGCGTTTTATCGCCATATCATAACTCAGCTGGATATGTTCTTTTAAGGCCGCATCATCCAGTCCCGGCGCAGCGTAATGCTGTATCCACTTCATCCCGCGCGAGGCCAAATAAGGCGCAGGACGCAAGCCCGGCATGTCTTTCATCACTTCATAGCCAATATCGCTAGCTTTAAAGGTAACTTGTAAGTCTCCACCTTTAATGCGGGCCATAGCAAATAATTTACCGCCAATTTTCCACACATCCATGCCGCCCCATTGTACCACATGTTCACTTTGCGGCAAGCTGGCGCAAAATTTGTTATAGCTATCCAAGTTCATCATGACTCACAACTCTTGATCGCCCCCTATATTCATGCCTTTATCTTCAACACATAAAATTAATCAACCATTAGGGCTATGTCATGTAACCTTTTGCCATGCGTTTTCTAATGACATTATTATGCTTTATCGGTTTAGCGGTAAAGCTGTCTGGTGACGTGTTCGCAGCTGTAAATGACCGTCCGTTTTTCCAAAGCCTTGGCACCGTTATTGTTTGGGGAGCCAATAACTTTGCCGAAACGGGCGGAACCGCTCCGGTGGGCTCTGACTTTGTTTTACTAAACGACGTCGCGTCTGGGGCCGAAGGCAATGATCTTATCGCCAATAATGTTGGCACAGTCGCTACAGGCTCCCTCACGCCACTAAGCCGCGATAATCCAACCCTACAAGACGGTATTAGCGGCCCGCTTACTCGCGATTTTATATCCGGTCAAACCTTTGGCGGCGATTTTGAAGATAACTCACCAACGGGCCTTTTGAATGCCGCCGACAGCCTCACGGCGTTTGGCCTTGATGGAGACACTGATATTGGCAGCCAAGCTAATCGTCATGAAAGCTCTTTTTATATTGCTTCTAACACAGCCTTTGATATTTCAGGGCAGCTTATAAACCCCGTTGCAACGGGTGATTTCCTCCTTAATTTTACACTCGAAAACATCACCTATAACATGGACGTTACCGTCACAGGGGATGATAACATCATTTTTGGAACGGCCGCCCAAGACCCCTCCATTGGCGGACTTGGCCCCTTACCCGGCCTTACCACCCTGCAAGACTTTCGGGGCGCGGCCGGCGAAATACAAGTCTATGACGGCGGACAGCGTACAGCCGCGTTACCGGGAACCCTCGCAGAGCAATCTGTCCGTTTTGACCTTAGTTATGCCCTTGACGGCGACACAAATATAGACGGCATACAGCCCTTTGACTTCTCTTCGGGCACCGGAACAATTTCCATGTTCATGGTTTATACGGTTTTGCCCCTTAGGCCAAAAGCATTTTAACCCGTGATTGCAAGACGGGGATAACATCAGATTCAAACCACGGATTATTCTTAAGCCAGCGCAAATTTCGCGGGCTGGGGTGCGGCGTGATAAGCCGCTCAGGCCAATGTTCTTCCCACGCTAAAACACGGTCGGTTAGGCGTTGTTTACGGTCTTTGCCCATATGCCAATCAATCGCATATTGGCCAATAATAACCGTAAGTTCAATATTCGGTAGAGCCTCGAGCAGTGGCCCTCGCCATGTCTGGGCACAAATTGGACGGGGCGGTAAATCCCCGCCCTTACCTGTCCCCGGAAAGCAAAACCCCATCGGTACAATCGCGAGTTTCTTCGCATCGTAAAATGTCTCGCGGTCAATCCCAAGCCATTGCCGAAGCCGTTTACCAGACGGGTCATCAAAAGGAATACCTTTATGATGGGTGATCCGCCCCGGCGCTTGACCGCATATAAGTATTTTTGACGACTCCGAGCCTTGCAAAATTGGGTTCGGCCCAAGCGGCAAATCTTCGCAAAGTTTACAAGCGCGGATATCCTCTAGTAAAACATCAAGATTTCCAGCTGAATTTGAAAGGCTCATAGGGTGAATTCTATATCAGGGTTTATATCAGCTTGATCATCATAAAGCCCTGTTGCTTTAAGAGTTCTAACCTGCAGGTGACTTCCAAAACCAAAGCTAAACCCACAAATAATGACGGCGAGCGGCATAGTAACAAAGACAGAGGCCAATTCTACATTAAATTTAAAATCAATAAAAATTGCAAAAAATTGAGCCAGAAGAAAAACAATCAAAATTGGTCGGCCTGTCATGCTATCTAATTGGTTAAAGACGCGCTTATTAATCATCTTAGCCTTCGACCATAATAAACATCCAAAGATTAGAGCGCTAGCTGTGCAAATAACTATATAAACATTTAACGACTGCGGATTAAACGGCCATAAAAACCCCAAGCCTATTAAAACCATAAACACAGACATGCCGTAATTACGCAAAAGATAATAATTAAACGTCGATGTCATAAATTAAGACTTAGAGTAAATAGGTGTAAAGTCAATTAAGCATCAACTACGGGCACAATGGTAACGCTCTCCCCACAGCCGCAAGCATCGGTTTGGTTCGGATTACGAAAGACAAATTTGCTATGAAGAATAGTGGTTTCATAATCCACAACAGAGCCGAGGATAAATAATACTGCTTTGGCGTCTACAACAATAGTGACGTCTTTGTCGGTCACGACCTCATCCATCGGAGAGATATCCGCCACATAATCCATGACATATTCCATACCCGCACAGCCGCCGTTTTTCACGCCAACCCGTAAATATCCCTGCTCGCGCTCAGACAGAATTTCACGCACCCGCGCGGCGGCGGCCTCGGTCAAACTCACAAGCTGCGGGCGGGGGCGGCGCTTACGCGGAGCCGATATTGGTGATGTTGTTTCCATAAGACTAAGGTAAGCTATTCCTCATTATTTTCAAGTTTATTAATCCATATGATTTTGCAACGGCCCACACAGCGTTTTAGCGCTATCATGTCATTGGAGTTTTTGCTTATCCATACGGTTATGACCAAGATACCCGCCTTCGACATAAAAGTTAGAAATTTTAACTGAACCGCACCTCCTACGCCCGCCTATCCCAGCGAAAGCCGGGGGCTCTTACAAGGTCTCACGAGATTCTGGCTGGAGTTTATCCCTGTGACAACAGGGACCAAAATGAATGAGGTAATTTTATTACACCTGACCCACCTCCGTGCAATCCCTCGCACGCGGAAATTTTACCCATTCTTACCCGACCTCGCTTATCCCGGCGAAAGCCGGGATCTCTAACTTAGGCGTATGAGATTCCGGCTTTCGCCGGAATGGACGGGATAATTTTACGTCACCTAACCTACCCCCGTGCATTCCCGCGCAGGCGGGAATCTTTAACTTACCTTATTTCTTTTAGAT
>CALFVT010000003.1 GCA_937928165.1 uncultured Caulobacterales bacterium | reverse complement strand
AGAAATGGTGATGCCGGGCGATAATGTCCATGTGGATGTTGAGCTGATCGTGCCGATCGCGATGGAAGAAAAGCTCCGCTTCGCGATCCGTGAAGGTGGCCGCACCGTCGGCGCCGGCGTCGTATCAAAAATTATTGAGTAAAATTAATTCCACCGAATTGCGTCGTGCAATTCGGTTTGTTGTTTGACAGCGTTGATAGATCAACGAAACGGGCATCGGAAACTGGATAAAGTTATGGAACGTCAAAATATTCGCATCCGGCTTAAAGCCTTTGATCACCGCATCTTGGATAATTCCACGGCGGAGATCGTAAATACGGCAAAGCGTACAGGCGCCACGGTTCGTGGCCCTATTCCGCTGCCAACCCGGATTGAAAAATTCACGGTGAATCGCTCACCGCATGTCAATAAGAAGTCTCGCGAGCAGTTCGAAATTCGGACCCATAAAAGAATGCTCGATATCGTTGACCCAACACCGCAAACTGTGGACGCGCTGATGAAGCTCGACCTTGCGGCGGGTGTTGACGTTGAGATCAAGCTGGGAGCTTAATATGTTACGCTCAGGTGTAATTGCTAAAAAAATGGGCATGACCCGCGTTTATGACGAGGAAGGTAACCATGTTCCTGTGACCGTCCTGTCTTTAGAGGGTTGTCAGGTTGTGGCTCATAAATCAGAAGATCGTGATGGTTATACGGCGCTCCAATTAGGTGCGGGTGAAGCCAAGGTTAAGCGGGTTTCAAAAGCAGAGCGTGAGCGCTTTGCTAAAGCCGCTGTGACGCCAAAGATGAAGCTTTGTGAATTTCGCGTTGATGCAGAAAATGTTATTAATGTCGGGCTTCAGCTCACAGCGGATCACTTTATTCCGGGCCAAAAGATCGATGCTTCAGGCATTTCAATCGGTAAAGGTTTCGCCGGCGCGATGAAGCGCCATAATTTTGGCGGCCTTCGCGCGACACATGGTGTTTCGATCTCGCATAGATCTCACGGCTCAACCGGTCAGTGTCAGGATCCGGGTAAAGTTTTTAAGGGCAAGAAGATGGCTGGTCACATGGGGGCGCGTCGCCGCACGATGCAAAACCTAGAAGTGGCCCGCGTAGACGTTGAAGAAGGTCTTCTTTTAATTCGCGGCGCTGTGCCAGGATCAAAAGGCGGTTGGGTTGAAATTCGCGATGCTGTCAAAGGTGTTAAGGTGGATGATCTGCCATTGCCGGGTAAGTTTCGCGAAGTTGCGGCGGTGAAAGCTACCCCTGCGAAAAGTGAGGAAGAATAGTCATGAAAATGGATGTTCAAACACTTGATGCCAAAAAATCAGGGTCTGTTGATCTTGATGAAGGTGTCTTCGGTCTTGAGCCGCGTAAAGATATTTTGCACCGTATGGTTCGATATCAGCTCGCCAAGCGTCAGGCCGGAACTCACCATGTTCAAGAGCGCGGTGAAGTCAAGAAAACAACCAAGCGGATTGGCCGCCAAAAAGGCGGCGGTACAGCCCGCCACGGTAACGGCTCTGTGTCTCAGTTCCGCGGTGGTGGTAAAGCCCACGGCCCGCGGGTTCGGTCTCACGCGCACAAGTTAACGAAAAAGTTCCGTGCGCTCGGCTTACGTCACGCGCTCTCTGCGAAAGTCGCAGCGAAGGAAATCATCATTCTTGATGATGCAGCTCTTAAAGCGCCGAAAACGTCTGACCTTCAAAAGTCATTGACGAAATTAGGTGTTGTCAACGGCCTTGTGGTTTCCGGCGGCGCGGTTGATGAGAATTTTGCTAAAGCGGCGCGGAATATTCCAAATGTGGATGTTCTACCCAGCCAAGGCGCTAATGTTTATGATATCCTAAAGCGTCATACGCTCGTGTTGACGAAACAGGCTGTCCAAGATTTGGAGGCTCGGTTAAAATGAGTATAGCTCCGCGTCATTATGATGCCATTGTGGCTCCGGTGATTACCGAGAAGACCACAATTTTGGCTGAGAATAATCAGGTTGTATTTGAGGTCGCAATCAACGCGACAAAGCCTGAGATCAAAGAGGCGATTGAAAAGCTGTTTAGCGTAAGCGTTACAGCTGTGAATACAATCGTGACTAAAGGTAAAACCAAACGGTTCCGCGGTATTGCGGGTCGCCGTAAAGATGTCAAAAAAGCCATCGTCACCCTTCAGGACGGCGATACGATTGACATTGCCAGTGGGTTATAGGGTAGGATTATGGCATTAAAGACTTTTAATCCAACATCGCCAAGCCGCCGTGCGCTTGTGCAGGTAGACCGTTCAGGCCTCCATAAGGGGCGTCCTGAAAAGTCACTGACACACGGTCTTACCAAAAAGGGTGGCCGGAATAATACAGGCCGCATTACCATGCGCCGCCAAGGCGGGGGGCATAAGCGTCTTTACCGTATGGTTGATTTCAAGCGTAATAAAACCGGCATGGAAGCCGTGGTGCTGCGTCTTGAGTATGATCCGAACCGGACAGCCTTTATTGCGCTTATCGAATATAAAGACGGCGAGAAGGCCTATATTCTTGCGCCGCAGCGCTTGGCCGAGGGTGATAAAGTTATCTCTGCTGATAAGGCGGATGTGAAGCCGGGCAATACAATGCCGCTTCGCGCTATGCCTGTTGGGACGATCATTCACAATATCGAACTAAAGCCCGGTAAAGGTGGCCAAATTGCCCGCTCTGCTGGGACTTATGCGCAGCTCGTGGGCCGCGATGGTGGCTACGCGCAAATTCGTCTGAAGTCCGGTGAAATGCGTATGGTTCACCAAGCTTGCCTTGCCACAGTTGGCGCCGTGTCTAATCCGGACCATATGAATATTAACTTGGGTAAAGCTGGGCGTAAGCGCTGGTTGGGTAAGCGTCCGCAAGTTCGCGGCGTGGCCATGAACCCGGTCGATCACCCTCATGGTGGTGGTGAAGGCCGTACGTCCGGTGGACGTCATCCTGTGACCCCTTGGGGTAAGCCGACAAAGGGCGCAAGAACGCGGTCTAATAAGGCGACAGATAAATTTATTATTCGTTCGCGTCACGCGAAGAAGAAACGCTAGGGAGAGCGATAATGCCTCGTTCAGTCTGGAAAGGTCCGTTTGTAGACGGATACCTCTTGAAGAAGGCGGAAGCGGCCCGTGCAGATGGCGGTCGTCCAAAGCCTATTAAAACATGGTCTCGCCGTTCTACGGTTATGCCAAATTTCGTTGGCTTGACCTTTCAGGTTCATAACGGGCAGAAATTTATTCCTGTTCTGATTGACGAAGATATGGTTGGTCATAAGCTTGGTGAGTTTTCACCCTCGCGGACCTATTATGGTCACGGCGTTGATAAAAAAGCGAAGCGGAAATAGTCATGGCCAAAGCAAAGAATACCCGCCGTGTTGCTGATAACGAAGCCCTTGCTAAACTTCGGATGATCCGCACGAGCCCGCAAAAGCTTAATTTAGTTGCGCAAATGATTCGCGGTATGAAAGTGGATAAGGCGCTTGCTGATCTTGAATTCTCCCGCAAGCGTATTTCTCATGATGTAAAAAAATGTCTTGAGAGCGCTATTGCCAATGCGGAAAATAATCACGGTCTTGATATTGATAGCCTGATTGTAGCTGAGGCTTATGTTGGTAAAAACTTGGTCATGAAGCGTTTTCGGGCTCGGGCCCGTGGCCGTGGCGCCCGGATTTTAAAACCGTTTTCCGAGCTCACAATCGTTGTGCGCGAAGTTGAGGAGGCTGCATAATGGGTCAGAAGATAAATCCGATTGGCCTTCGCCTTGGCATTAACCGTACTTGGGAATCCCGTTGGTACGCGAATAGCTCGGAATATGGCGATCTTTTACATCAAGATTTGGCCATTCGTAATTTCCTTTTCGAAGAGCTTAAAAATGCCTCTGTGGCTCGTATTATTATTGAGCGTCCTCACAAAAAATGCCGCATCACAATCTACACGGCGCGTCCGGGTGTTGTGATTGGTAAAAAAGGCTCTGATATTGAGAAGCTTCGCAAAAAAGTCGCCACGATGGTTGACGGCGAAGTCTTTATCAATCTTGTTGAGGTGCGTAAGCCAGAAGTTGATGCCAATTTGGTCGCTGACGGTATTGCCCAGCAACTTGAGCGCCGGATGTCTTTCCGCCGCGCCATGAAGCGGGCTTTGCAAAGCGCTATGCGTATGGGCGCGATTGGCTGTAAGATTAAATTAGGTGGCCGCCTTGGCGGTGCTGAAATTGCCCGGATTGAACAATATCAGGAAGGCTCTGTGCCGCTCCACACATTACGTGCGGATATTGATTATGGTGTGGCGCGCGCGCTGACGGCCATGGGCATCATCGGCATTAAAGTTTGGATTAACAAAGGCGAGATCATGGAACATGATCCTTATGCGCAAGAAAAGCGTATGAATTCGCAAGGTGACACGCGGCCCCGTCAGGGTGACAAACGTCCCCCGCGCGGCGCTAGAAACCAGTAGAGGCGTAAGAGAATGTTACAGCCAAAACGTACAAAATTTCGTAAAGCCCATAAGGGCCGTATCAAAGGTGTTGCCAAGGGCGGAACATCGATTGCATTCGGTTCCTACGGCCTTAAGTCCCTTGACGCAGAGCGGGTTACGGCGCGCCAGATCGAGGCGACTCGCCGGGCGATTACGCGCCATATGAAACGCTCAGGCCGAGTTTGGATTCGCATCTTCCCAGATGTGCCTGTCACGAAAAAACCGACTGAAGTTCGTATGGGTAAAGGTAAGGGCTCCGTTGAATTTTGGGCCTGTAAAGTTAAACCTGGTCGCATCATGTTTGAAATTGATGGTGTGACCGATGCTGTTGCGCGTGAAGCGCTTCGTTTGGGGGCTGCGAAGCTTCCGGTGAAGTGTAAAATTGTCACGCGCCCCGGTGAATAAAGAGGGAGCGTGAAACATGGCTGACGATACATTAAAAGTCGAAAACCTACGTGCGCTGACCGAAGATCAACTCACGGATAAATTGGTCGCTCTTAAGAAGGAGCAGTTTAATCTGCGCTTTCAAAAAGCGATTGGCCAGTTAGAAAAAACAGCCCGCGTGCGTGAAGTGCGCCGCGGGGTTGCCACGGTGAAAACCATCATGGCCGAAAAGAAAGCCGGGTAGGAGAGAGCTATGCCAAAACGCATCCTGCAAGGAACTGTCGTATCTGACAAAGGCGACAAGACCATCGTTGTAAAAGTAGAGCGGACTTACCTCCACCCTCTTTTCAAAAAAACGGTTCGCCGGTCAAAGAAATATCACGCGCATGACGAAACAAATGCGGTGAAAATGGGTGAAATGGTTCGTATTCGCGAATGTGCCCCAAAGAGCAAACTCAAGCGGTGGGAAGTCTACACAGCCTAAGGCTGGTAGCCCCGCAACCAAAGAAGGAGACGTCGCATGATTCAAATGCAGACAAATCTAGATGTCGCCGATAATTCCGGTGCCCGCCGCGTTCAGTGCATTAAAGTGCTGGGCGGCTCAAAGCGCCGTTATGCCCATGTGGGCGATGTTATCGTTGTGTCCGTCAAGGAAGCTATTCCGCGCGGACGTGTGAAAAAAGGTGATGTACGCAAAGCTGTTGTTGTTCGCGTTCGTAAAGACATCATTCGCCGGGACGGGTCTGTGATCCGTTTTGACGGAAATGCAGCTGTCATTATCAATAATAATGGTGAGCCTATTGGCACACGTATCTTTGGTCCAGTACCGCGGGAGCTCCGCGCAAAGAACCATATGAAGATCGTGTCCTTAGCTCCTGAAGTTCTTTAAGGGTGGGCTGGTCTCATGGCAGCTAAAATCAAAAAGGGCGATCACGTCATCGTCTTATCCGGTAAGGATAAAGGCAAAAAAGGCGAGGTTCTCAAAGTTATTCCAAGAGAGAGCCGTGTGGTTGTCTCCGGTGTTCATATTGTAAAGCGTCACATTCGTCCGTCACAAGCGGATCCGGAAGGCGGCATTAAAACATTTGAAGCGCCGATCCATATCTCTAATGTTTCTGCGATTGATCCGAAGTCCGGCGCGCCGACGCGGGTGGGTTTCACAATGCTGAAAGATGGTAAAAAGGTCCGTGTGGCCAGAAAGTCAGGGGAGCTTCTCGATGACTAAGCCATATACACCCCGTCTTGCCGAGAAATATCAAAATGAAATTCGCGGCGCGATGAAAGAAAAATTCGGCTATAAGAATGATATGCAAATTCCAGTCATAGAGAAAGTTGTTCTCAATATGGGACTGGGCGAAGGTGTTGGTGATCGTAAAAAGGTTCAGGCTGCGATTGCGGATCTTGAGTTGATTGCAGGCCAAAAAGTCATTCCGACAAAAGCCAAGAAATCTATTGCGGGCTTCAAGCTTCGCGACGGTATGGTGATTGGCGCGAAAGTGACCCTCCGCCGTGATAAAATGTATGAATTTCTTGACCGCCTTGTGAACATCGCGCTGCCGCGCGTGCGTGACTTTCGCGGCGTGAACGGAAAAAGCTTTGACGGCAATGGTAATTATGCCATGGGCCTGAAAGAACATATCGTGTTCCCAGAAATCGACTATGATCAAGTCGAAGCGGTGCGCGGAATGGATATTGTTGTGCAAACCAATGCGGCAACAGATGAAGAAGCCAAAGCACTGTTGGCTGAGTTCGGTTTCCCTTTTCGGAACTGATCTAACGCAACAGGCAAAGCAGGCAGGGTGAAATCATTCATCCGGCCCTCGCAATTAGGAGTAAAATAAATGGCTAAGATTAGTGCTACAGAGCGGAATCTAAAGCGCCAAGAGCTTGTCGCAAAATATGCCGGCAAGCGTGCGCTTTTAAAAGATAGAGCTCGGAATAAAGATCTACCTGTTGAAGAGCGCTTTGCGGCTCAGCTTAAATTGGCTGAACTTCCCCGCAATTCTGCGCCGTCGCGCATCCGTAATCGGTGCCAAGTGACAGGCCGCCCGCGCGGTTATTACCGTAAAATGAAAATGTCCCGTATCGCCCTTCGCGAGCTCGGGTCCCAAGGCCTGCTTCCGGGTCTTGTTAAGTCAAGCTGGTAGGAGGATAGACAATGTCTTTTAGTGATCCTCTCGGAGATATGTTAACCCGTATTCGTAATGCGATTATGCGTAACCGTTCGACAGTCACAACGCCGGCGTCAAAGCTTCGCGGCCGTGTCTTGGACGTGCTTACGGATGAAGGTTTCATTCGCGGCTATACAGAAATAGAGCATGGCGGTTTTAAAGCCTTTGAAGTCGAGCTTAAATATTTTGAAGGCGCGGCGGTTATTCGCGAAATTAAGCGCGTGTCCAAGCCTGGACGCCGTGTGTATTCGTCTGTGAAAACCCTCCCGCAAGTTCGTAATGGTCTTGGAATTTCGATCCTCTCAACGCCGAAAGGCGTGATGAGCGATCACGCTGCCCGCGAAAATAATGTTGGCGGCGAAATTCTCTGCCAAGTCTCTTAGGAAAGGGCGGAAGATATGTCTCGTATTGGTAAAAAACCTGTTGAAGTCCCGTCCGGCGTGACTTTGACACTCACAGGCCAAAAAGTTGCCGTTAAAGGCCCGAAAGGTGAGCTGACTTTCACGCTCCCCGATGCGGTTCAGGCAAGCTTTGAAGATAATGCTCTCACAATTATTCCGTCAGGGGATGATAAAACATCTAGCGCTATGTGGGGCATGTCCCGCACAATGGTTGCGAACTTGATTGAAGGCGTGAGTACTGGTTTCAAAAAAGAGCTAGAGCTACGCGGCGTGGGTTATCGGGCGCAAATGAAGGGCAATACGCTCACCATGCAGCTCGGCTTTTCTCATGACATTAATTATGATGCCCCAGAGGGCGTCACAATCGCTGCGCCAAAGCCCACGCAAATTGTTGTCGAAGGTATTGATAAGCAAAAAGTCGGTCAGGTCGCTGCTGAGATTCGGTCCTACCGCAAGCCAGAGCCTTATAAAGGTAAAGGTGTGCGCTATGTGGGCGAGTTTGTCCGCAGTAAAGAAGGTAAGAAGAAGTAAGATCATGAAGACAGCACAAGAAAATTTGAAGCGCCGCGCCCAGCGTGTTCGCCGCCGTCTTAAAAAGAACGCCAATGGCCGTCCGCGTCTCTCTGTTTTCCGTAGTGATAAAAATATCTCTGCGCAAATCATTGATGATTTAACCGGCACAACATTAGCGTCCGCATCGACACTTGAAGATAAAGGCGGCAAAGGCTCGAATGTTGAGGCTGCGGCTAAAATCGGTAAGTTGATCGCAGAGCGGTCTTTGAAAGCCAAGGTTGACACGGTTATTTTTGACCGGGGCGGCTATTTATATCATGGCCGAGTTAAAGCTCTGGCGGACGCGGCGCGTGACGCCGGATTAAAGTTCTAGGAGGCAATATGGCACGTCCTGATAATAAAGGCGGTAACCGCCGCGACCGCGAAGAAGATAATGAATTTATCGATCGCCTTGTACATATTAACCGCGTTGCGAAAACCGTAAAAGGTGGCCGTAACATGTCATTCGCTGCGCTTGTGATCGTCGGTGATGAAAAGGGGCGCGTTGGTTTCGGTAAGGGTAAAGCCCGCGAAGTTCCAGAAGCGATCCGTAAGGCGACAGAAGAAGCCAAAAAGACAATGATCCGCGTTCCGCTCCGTGAAGGCCGCACATTGCATCATGACCTTCGGGGTCGTCACGGCGCCGGTAAAATCATCATGCGTTCGGCTCCTCCCGGAACCGGGGTGATTGCTGGCGGCCCCATGCGGGCTGTTCTGGAGTGCCTTGGCGTTCAGGATGTGGTCGCAAAGTCACTCGGGACGCAAAACCCATATAACATGGTGCGCGCGACATTTGACGCGCTTAAGCAAGCGGAAAGCCCGCGTATGATTGCGGCAAAACGCGGGAAAAAGGTCGGCGATCTTGTCTCTCGCCGTTCCGACGGTGCAAGTGCGCCGGAAGCTATTGAAGCCTAAGGATATTTATCATGGCTGCGAAGAAAACAGTGAAAGTCCGGCAGACAGGGTCAGCGACCCGTCGTCCGAAAGACCAGCGCCAAACCCTTGTTGGTTTAGGTCTGGGTAAAATTGGCCGCGTGCGCGAGCTTGAAGATACGCCTTCTGTTCGGGGCATGATCAACAAGGTTGCCCATATGGTAGAGATTGTTGAAGAGTAGAGGGTTTTGATCTGTCAAAGGCCTAACCTCTTGGAGAAGTAAAATGCGACTTAATGAATTAAGTGATAATCCCGGTGCCACCAAAGCCCGCCTTCGTGTTGGCCGTGGTATTGGTTCGGGTAAAGGTAAAACCGGCGGCCGTGGTGTCAAAGGTCAAAAATCACGCTCAGGCGTGGCAATTAAGGGCTTTGAAGGCGGTCAAATGCCGATTCATATGCGCCTTCCAAAGCGGGGCTTTAATAAGCCGAACCGCAAGAAGTGGGCGGAATTGTCAATCGCGACCCTTAACCGCGCCGTTGAAGCGGATAAGCTTGATCTGTCCAAAGATGTTGACGCTGTTGCGCTTGTGCAAGCCGGCGTTCTTCGCCGCGCCCATGACGGCGTTCGCCTCATTGGCGGCGGTGAGTTGTCTAAAGCGGTTAAATTGGTTGTGGCGGGCGCAACCCCGGGCGCAACAAAGATTGTTGAATCGGCCAAAGGCTCTGTAACGATTTCAAGTGATAAGCCAGAGCGCGCCAAGTTAACGGCGGAAAAAGCACCAAAAGCCAAAGCGAAGCCTGCTAAGCAAGCGGCTGCGCCCAAAGCAGCGTCTCCAAAAGCGGCGGCTGCGCCTAAGGCTGAAAAGGCACCTGCCAAAAAAGCACCTGCTAAGAAAGCGGCAGCAAAGTCCGGCGAATATGATAAGCATCTTCCTTATTGGGAAAACATCAAGACTCGTTATGACGCAGATGCCTCTGAAGCGGCTGTGATGACGCTGACGAAATATTTGGGCGCGTCTTTATCAAACCGCGACGCGAAATATGTGGCCTGCGGTGACGAAGAAGAGCGTAGTACGGTTCGGGATGCTTTCTTAAAGAAAAAACTCGGTCTTAAAGACGATAATGAGGTTCTTGACGCCAAAGTTATGGCTGTCTGTACGGAAATGAAACCTCAGCGTATGAAAGACCGCGTCAGCTTTTACTATCTGCTGGCAAAGAACGAAGGTATGCTCAACGACCTTTAAGTCGTGGCCTTTAAGTTGCGACCTTTAAAATCTTTAAACAGACCCCATATGCGGGGTCTGTTTAATCCGATATATGGACTTTAGGTTATGGCGTCTGCATCCGAACAACTCGTAAGAAACTTTAATCCTTCGACCTTTTTCAAGGCGAAAGAGCTTCAGCAGCGCCTTCTTTTCACGCTTTTCATTCTTGTCCTTTACCGCGTTGGAACCTTTGTTCCAGTGCCGGGTATGGATATGGCTGCATTCCAATCGGCCTTCGAAGGACAAGGGGGCGGATTATTAGGCCGGCTGAATATGTTTGCGGGCGGCGCGGTTGAGCGTATGGCCGTATTTGCCTTGAATGTGATGCCCTATATTTCGGCGTCGATCATCATGACTTTGATGAAAGAATCGATACCCTCCCTAAAAGAGCTGAACAAAGATGGGGAGCAGGGCCGTAAGCAAATCAACCAATATACCCGCTATTTGACCGTATTTTTGGCCGCGTTCCAAGCCTACGGCATCGCCAAAGCCTTGCAAGGCACGCCCGGCGCGGTGATTAACCCCGGTCTTTTCTTCGAAGCCAGTACGGTGATTACCCTTGTTGGCGGCACGATGTTCCTGATGTGGATGGGTGAACAGGTCACAGCTCGCGGCGTGGGTAATGGGGTGTCCCTGATTATTTTTGCGGGTATTGTCGCAGAATTGCCTAAAGCCTTGTTCCAAGCGTTTTCACTGAATGCGAATAATGCGATTTCAGAGATTTTATTAATTGGCCTCTTGGTGCTTTTCGTCGGGCTGTCCTTCTTGATTGTGTTTATTGAGCGGGCGCAAAGGCGGCTCTTGGTGCAATACCCTAAGCGGCAAATGGCCGGCGGAAAGACCTTTGGCGGGGAAAGCTCTTTTATGCCGCTAAAGCTGAATACGGCCGGCGTTATTCCGCCGATCTTCGCCAGCTCGCTTCTCTTGCTTCCCGCAACGGCAGGCCAGATTATGCTTGGAAATCAAGCGGGCGCGGCAGAAGGGTCTAACGGCGTGCTCACGACGGTTCTGGCGCTGATTGGTTACGGCTCGCCGCTTTACCTCACGCTCTACGGCGTTTTAATCATCTTCTTCTGTTTCTTTTATGTGCCTTATGTATTTAAGCCCGATGATGTAGCGGATAACCTGCGTAAGAACGGCGGCTTCTTGCCGGGTATTCGCCCCGGTGAACGGACGGCAGAATATTTATCATATGTGTTATCTCGCCTTACTTTTATTGGTGCGGTTTATGTAGCCTTTGTTTGTGTGCTGCCCGAATATGTGATTGCGCAGGCCGGAAATGTTCCGCCGTCTGTGGCTTTATTGATTGGCGGCATGTCGCTCTTGATTATTGTCTCTGTGACCCTTGATACGGTGGCGCAGATTCAGTCTCATTTGATTGCGCATCAATATGAAGGCCTGATTAAAAAATCACGTATGCGCCGCCGTAAGGGCAAGGCATAGGCTAGGGGGAGTATATGAATATTATTCTTTTTGGCCCGCCCGCTGCCGGTAAAGGCACGCAAGCGAAACGGCTCACCGCCCAGCGCGGCTTTGTGCAACTCTCAACAGGGGACATGCTCCGCGCGGCCAGAGCCGCAGGGACGGAGCTTGGCAAGAAAGTCGCAGACCTGCTGGATCGAGGTGATTTGGTTTCCGATGAAATTGTGACGGCTCTGATTGAAGAACAGCTTGATAACAATAAAGACGCCGCCGGATTTATCTTTGACGGCTATCCACGCACGGTGGAGCAGGCCAAGTCTTTGGACGCGGTTTTGGCCAAGCGCGGCAAATCCCTTGACCGGGTGATCAGATTACGGGTGGATGATGACGCGCTTTTAGCGCGGGTCACTCAGCGCTTTGAAGAGCAGGGCCGTAAGGATGATAATCCCGAGACGTTTAAAAACCGCCTCGCGACCTATAATCAACAAACTGCGCCGCTTTTGCCGTTTTACACAGAGCAAGGCAAGTTGTCAGAGGTTGACGGCA
This sequence comes from uncultured Caulobacterales bacterium, assembly GCA_937928165.1. Taxonomy (GTDB): domain Bacteria; phylum Pseudomonadota; class Alphaproteobacteria; order Caulobacterales; family Maricaulaceae; genus CALFVT01. The sequence goes on along the minus strand of CALFVT010000003.1, from coordinate 117,713 downwards.
TGGCCAGTGTTGAGGCTGTCTCCGGCTCCGTTGCGCGTATTTTGGACGCGGCAGCGCCGGTTAAGAAAAAGGGATTTTTTGCGCGGCTTTTTGGGGGGTAACCTCATGCGTGAAGAATCTTTCAAATCGCGCATAACGGTGCTTGACGCGGCTATGCACAGGGATTAAAGGAAGCGCTTTCGCGGATGTTGAGAGCATACCGTGCGTTTTGGCTCGTTTAAAACGCATAGAGCTAAGGTCTCATACGGACCAAGCGGATAAAGATTATAAGGAGGCCGATTGTGGCACGTATTGCGGGTGTAAATATCCCAACAAATAAGCGCGTAGTTATCGCTCTGACTTACATTCACGGCATTGGCCCAGCTAAGGCTGTGGAAATCTGTGAGGCCGTTAACATTGCATCAGAGCGCCGGGTTCAAGATTTAACGGATGCAGAAGTTTTGAAGATCCGCGAAACCATTGACGCTAATCTTTTGGTTGAAGGCGATCTTCGCCGTGAAGTGTCTCAAAACATCAAACGCCTTATGGATATGGGTAATTACCGGGGGCTACGTCACCGCCGCGGTCTACCTGTTCGCGGACAGCGCACGCATACAAATGCGCGCACCCGTAAAGGCCCGGCCAAAGCAATCGCCGGTAAGAAGAAGTAGGTAGGTTTAGATGGCTGGTAAAGAACAAGGGCGCGTTCGCCGCGCCGATCGGAAAAACATCACATCCGGTGTGGCCCATGTTAATTCGACATTCAACAACACAATGATTACCATCACCGATGCGCAGGGCAATTCTGTCGCCTGGTGCTCAGCGGGTATGATGGGCTTTAAAGGCTCACGGAAATCAACGCCTTATGCGGCGCAGGTTGCGGCCGAAGAAGCGGCGCGCAAAGCGGCTGAGCATGGCATGACCACATTAGAAGTCAATGTAAACGGGCCGGGGTCTGGCCGGGAAAGCGCGGTTCGCGCCCTACAGGCTGCGGGCTTTACCATTACCACTATTCGTGACGTTACCCCCATTCCTCATAATGGATGTCGTCCGCCTAAACGCCGCCGCGTTTAATTATATTAGCCCCACCCTTATGGGGCTGTGCCGCTGATAAGAGACACGCAAGAGGGGTTGCGGGTTTATACAACATTTAAGAGGTCGCATCGTGATCGAAAAAAATTGGCAAGAACTTATTCGTCCTATTAATCCTGATGTTGATCCGGGTCATGATCCATCACGTCAAGCGACGATCATTGCAGAACCGCTCGAGCGCGGCTTTGGTATGACATTGGGCAATGCCCTTCGCCGGGTGCTTTTATCATCCCTGCAAGGCGCCGCCGTGAGTGCGGTGCAAATTGATGGTGTTGTCCATGAATTTACATCCATCCCGGGCGTGCTTGAGGATGTCACGAATATTATCCTGAACTTCAAAGGCTTGTCCGTGCGTATGCACGCGGAAGGCCCTAAGCGCTTGCTGCTTAAAAAATCCGGCGCCGGCCCTGTGACGGGTGCGGATATCGAAGAAACCGCCGATGTTGAGGTTCTTAACCCTGAGCATGTTATTTGTACCCTTGACGAGGGCGCAGAGCTTCGTATGGAGCTAACAGTAACAACTGGTAAGGGCTATGTCGCCGCGAGTGATTCTCGTCCGGAAGATGCGCCGATTGGCCTGATTTCAATTGATGCGCTTTACTCGCCGGTTAAGCGTGTGGCTTACCGCGTTGAAGACACTCGTGAAGGTCAAGTGCTGGATTACGATAAACTCAGCATTGATATTGAAACCAATGGAGCGGTGACACCGGAAGACGCGATTGCGGTTGCGGCGCGTATTTTACAAGATCAATTCCAAGTCTTTGTGAACTTTGACGATCCGGAAGATAGCGCCCGTAAAGAAGAAAAGCCTGAGCTTGACTTCAACCCAGCGCTTTTACGGAAAGTTGATGAGCTTGAGCTGTCTGTCCGCTCTGCGAATTGCCTGAAAAATGATAATATCGTCTATATTGGCGACCTTATTCAAAAGTCCGAAGCAGAAATGCTCCGCACACCAAATTTTGGCCGGAAGTCTTTGAATGAAATCAAAGAAGTCTTGGCTGCTATGGGCTTGCACCTTGGTATGGATGCGCCAAATTGGCCGCCGGAAAATATCGAAGAGCTTGCGAAGAAATACGACGACCAAATTTAGGCCGCTAATAAAGATTAAGAGGATAACGCCATGCGCCACCGCATTGCCCACCGTAAATTAAACCGCACCGCGAGCCACCGCAAAGCGATGTTCGCCAATATGTCATCAAGCCTGATTGAGCATGAGCAAATTGTCACGACATTGCCTAAAGCCAAAGAGCTTCGCCCCTTTGTTGAAAAGCTTGTGACACTTGCGAAAAAAGGCGACCTCACAAGCCGCCGTATCGCTATTGCCCGTACGCGCAATAAAGAGATGTCCAAAAAGCTGTTTGACGTTCTAGGCCCGCGCTATAAGGAACGCAGCGGCGGTTATATCCGCATTATGAAAGCGGGTTTCCGCTATGGCGATAATGCGCCTATGGCCGTAATTGAATTTGTTGACCGCGATATATCCGCCAAAGGCGCGAAAGACCGCGTGGAGGAAGAAGCTTAAACGCTTTTCTGCTCTTATTGACCCTTATAATCACCCGCTTTGGCCCTGCGCCTTGGCGGGTTTTTTACATCTATAGCTGGCTCTATCTGTGTTCTTAATTTGACACCCCGCGGCGAATTGGCTTTAAAATTGCATAATTCGGGGCGTAAATTATAAAGTGAGGCAAGGGTCAATCACGATGTTAACATTACGCACAGGCTTTATCGGGCTTATATCTTTATCTATTATGGCCGGTGTCACCGGCGTGGCTGCGGCGCAGGATGCGCCTGTTAGTCCCGTTTTGCTGATTGAAAGCGGGCCGTCGGATAATCCAAATTACCGCCGCATGGTGTTTACTAAATATCTCCAAGGGGACCGGGCATCGGTGAATTATAAGGCCTATAACCGCACGGAATTTATCCAAGTGAATCCGCAGACCCCGCGCGATCTTGTCCAAAGCTGCACACGCGGCTCTGCCACCTCTATGCGCGAGCTTAAAGCCTTTGAACGGGCCGAAGCCCAGCGTGCGCGCAAAGGCCAGCCGCCGGAAATCGCCCGTTTTTGTATTAAAAACGTGCGCGGCTGGGACGAAGCCGCCCGTAAGCGCTATCTCGATCCCATCTTTAACGGCCTGCCCGCCTCGCCTGTGAAACGCTAGGGCGAGTAGAGGACCTCATTTACAAAGCTCTCGCCTCTAAAGGTTTAGCTAGACATATTATAAAACCTGTATGATTGTCAGGTTATGGATGGCATTTACGATATTATCGGGGTTTTACCTTTGCACATGCAAAGTCCTGCCCTTGCGATGATTATTATCGTTATAGGTTATATTACGGCAAAACTGCTTGTAGCTGCCATTGTTTATATTTTTCCCAGACATTTACAGACGGTTGACCGTGACGGCATATCGGTACTCAATAGATTTCAAAATATTGTTTTTGGGGTGTTTGGCTTGTTTTTATGGTCTTAGGCTACTTGCAGTTTTCAAGCTTTGTAACGGCGATAGATAAATTATATTTCAAAACTTCAAATTTTTCAGTGCAATTAATAGCCGTATTAGGTGCAATTTTATTAATCACGGTCGACCCTTGGGTGCAGCAATTTTTGAACGGCCTAAAGGAGTCTTATAAGACTGGTTTTTTAGCTAAAGTTAACATTATCACAGGTAACAGGCTGTTTTTGATATCATCAGGGTTTATTGTCTTAAGCCTGGTTTTGTTTGAAAATTTATTCAATAATCTAACCGAAAAAATAGTCGTAACATTTCTTCACATAATGTCTGCCATAATTCTCGCGAAGGCGTTTCAACACTTCATTTTAAGCTTGCTGAATGTTCAATTCAATAAACAAAGTTGGCCTCAACGATTTATAGTCTATTATGTTGTGTCAGTTTTCATGATGAGTGCATTGGGGTTTTGATTTCATATTTCAACGCATATCATAAAATTTGTGAACAGATTTAATACGCGGCCATTGCCATTTTTGGCGGCTGGAGTAGATTATAAATTCACACCATCCGAGGCGTTTATGATAATCCCGAACCAGCGGCATTTGTTTGATATTCCGGATGACGTGGCCTATTTAAATACGGCTTATATGTCCCCGCTGATGTATGATGTGACGGCGGCGATGCAAGCGGGTACGGCCTCGAAAGTACGGCCTTGGACATTCACGCCGGATGATTTTTTCTCCATTTCGGAAAAAGCGCGCGCCCTTGCGGCGCAGGTGTTTCATACAGAGGCGCAAAATATTGCGATTATAAATTCCGTCAGCTACGGCATACAAACGGCGACGAACAACTTGCCTATAACGGCAGGTCAAGAGATATTGGTGCTCGATGCCCAGTTCCCGTCAAATATTTACCCATGGCGAGATTTGGCGGCGCAGCGCGGCGCGGCGGTGCGAACATTAAGCTATCCAAAAGACGGCGGCACATGGAGCGATGCGGTGCTGGGGGCCATTACGGAGAACACCGCTATTATCGCTACGGCCCATATGCATTGGGCCAATGGAGAGGTGCTCGACTTGATGGCGGTACGGGCGGCGGCGGATAAAATCGGCGCGGCTCTGGTGCTAGATTTAACCCAATCCCTTGGCGCGCTCCCCTTTGATGCGCAGGCGGTGCGGCCCGATTTTGCCGTGGCCGCCAGTTATAAATGGATGATGGGGCCTTATACCTCCGCCTTTCTTTATGTAGACCCCAAATGGCATGATGGCCGCCCAATGGAATTTAACTGGATGAACCGAAAGGGCAGTGAAAATTTCTCCAAGCTGACTGACTATGTTGATGACTATCAACCCGGGGCGCTGCGTTATGATATGGGGGAGAAAGCCAATCCGGCCCTGCTCGGCGGGGTAAGCGCGGCCTTAACGCAGGTTTTGGATTGGGGCGTTGAAAATATTGCGGAAAGTTTGCGGGTGAAAACAAATCACCTCGCGGGGCAGTTAACGGCTATGGGCCTAAGGCCGATGGCGGCGGCGATCCGCTCCCCGCATTACCTCGGCGTGGCCTTTCCCAAAGCGCCGCCCGAAGATATTCTCGCGCGGCTTGCGGCGGAAAACATCTATGTCTCTATTCGCGGGGATTTCATGCGTGTGACGCCGCATCTCTTTGTCAGCGATAATGATATGGCGCGGTTTATTGAGCGGATTAAGGCTCATTTGGGCGCTTAAACTTATCTGACAAATCTTTAATATTTCTTTGGTTGACCACGAATGTAGTCTTGTATAACTACACATGTAGTCGAAAGGAAGTTTTATGTCATTACGCATATCCCAAGCAGAACTTGACGTTATGGAAGTTGTATGGCTCCATGCACCTATTGCAGCTACCGACGTCGCGGCGGCTTTGGCGGGGGATAAAGACTGGAACATCCGGACGGTTAAAACTCTATTAGCGCGTCTTGTGGAAAAAAACGCCTTAAGCACTGAAAAAGAGGGGCGAAGATTTTTATATAGACCGCTAATAGAGCGAGATATTTATGTCGGCAAAGCGGCGGCGCGTTTTGTCGATAAATTATTTGGGGGCCGAGCCGCGCCGCTCGTCGCGCAGCTGGCGGAGAGTAAAGCTTTAAGCGATAAGGATATCGCAGAGCTAGAGGCGATTGTTAAGGGGTTAAAAGCATGACGTTAAGCGTTTTCCAAATATGGGCCGGGCAGACGATATTATCTGTCGCGATATTAACGGCATTTATTTTGTTGATACGCCGCCCTTTTGCGCGTAGATTTGGCGCAAAAGCCGCCTATTGCTTATGGTCTTTACCGGTTTTAAGGGTGTTTATGCCCCCGGTTGAATTGGCGTGGCTGAATGCGCCGCCGCCGCCCAGTGCCGCCTCAGAAGCTTTCACGGCCCAGGCGATATTGACGGCAATGCCGCAAACAAATTTATCATCTATTTCATCATTATGGACATCTCATGGGGCCGGAATATTGACCGCTCTTTGGGGTATAGGCGCAGTCATATTTATAACGCGGCAATTATATCGCCAAAACCTTAGTGTTAAAATTTGGCTTAACCATGCACAAGCAGCTTCCCCAAGCTTACAGCAGACTTATGTTCTTATGGTCAAGACGCTCGGCCTTAAGACAGCGCCTAAAATTACTCTAAGCCCGGATGCGCCGGGCCCATTAGTCGCAGGGGTCATTCGCCCGCATATTATATTACCGTTTGATTTTGAAACGGCGTTCACCCCTCAAGAGCAGCGCTATGCACTTCTTCATGAGCTATCTCATGTAAAGCGCGGGGATTTATATGCATCATTGGCCGCCCTTGGACTACGGGCTGCAAATTGGCCGAATCCGCTTATTCACTATGCGGCGCGCTATTTCCGCGCCGATCAAGAAGCGGCGTGTGATGCGACAGTTTTAAATTACCCACTCGAAAATTTTGTGGATCATTCCGCAAATGGCAATATTGCCAATAGCCGCGCCTATGCGCAAACCCTCATCAAAGCCGCCCTGCAGGCGCAGAAACGGATCGCACCCCGAAACTCTGCGCCTGCATTGGCTTTGACTATCCATCACCCTCTAAAGGAGAGACTTATGACTTTGTCAAACCCAATCACAATGAAGAAGCTACGCCACAGATTAGCAGCTACAGCTGTTATGGCAAGTACATTTGCCTTAAACGCCCCGATCAGCTTGGTTCCGGCCGCCGCGAGCGCGCAAACCAGTGACGGCGTTTCGGCTAAACAAGAAACCCATATTGTCCGTAGCCGCAGTGAAAATAACGGCGTTATTCAAGACCGTAAGGTTGAAGTGAATATTATCGGCGATAATGTCAAAGCCTTTGAAGTTGACCCAGTTAGCGGGATTAAAACTGAGATTAACCCTGAAACCATCCAAGGCTATGAGAAGATTACGCGCTCATCCGGACAATTTACGATTGATCAAGACAATGGCCAAGTCATCCAATTTGTTGAAACGGACGGCAATAAAACTGATGACGTTCTTGCCAAACTTAAATCCTCTGGAAAAATAAGCCAAGATGCGGAAATTGGTAGTATTAGGACAGTGGTCATTTCAAATAGTTTGACAGATAACGATGAGCTAGATCAAGAAACGTTTAAGCGGTTTAGTACTGTCATTGCTAAGGGCAATAATAGCACAATTCTTATTGATGACGCGACGGCGACAGACTTGGCTGCGCAGCTTGGCGTTAATGCGGAGGATATCGTCTTGAGTGATAAGTTTGATATTCAATTTTCACCTACTGAAGACGGCGTTAGTTCTGAAAAAGCCGAGCAGGTGATGAAAATTATGGAAACTACGATGCGCGAGTCATTAGCCGCCGGTGATGATATGGCAACAATGGAACAAAAAATCGAAGCCGCGATTGAAGCTGCGAAATAATAAACGCAAAGTAATATGTAAAACTAGGCAGGCGGCTTATGGTAGCGCTTGTTTATAAAAAGATGAAAAAACCCTCACTTTCTGTAAGTGGGGGTTTTTATTTAGCGCGAAGTGCTTAAATCTATAGTTATGAAACGATTATTTATATCTCTTCTCGGTAGTGCAGCGCTTTTGACCGGCATATCAACTCTCGCGGATGCCAAAGACCCTTTGGCGCAGGTTGAGCGTATTGTGCCGGATAATCAGGCGCAGCTGCAATTTTCCTATGCGCCAGTTGTGAAAGAGACAGCGCCCGCCGTGGTGAATGTGTTTACCTCCCGCCGCGTTGTGCAGCGCCGCCGGAATGATTTCTTTGACTTTATGTTCGGCTCTCGCCGCGCCCCTAGAGAACGGCTAGAGAACTCTCTTGGCAGCGGCGTGATCGTGCGGGGTAACGGCATTATTGTGACCAATGCCCATGTGGTCAATGGCGCAGATGAGCTGCGCATTGTGCTCAATGATCGCCGTGAATTTGAAGCCGAAGTGATTGCCGAAGATAAAGAAACAGATGTGGCGGTACTGAAAATTGATACCAAAGGTGAAGCCCTCCCCAGCCTAAATATCTCCCAGCGCGATGATTTGGAAATTGGCGATATTGTTCTTGCAATAGGGAATCCTTTCGGCGTTGGACAAACCGTCACCAGCGGTATTGTCTCGGCCTTGGGGCGTACCAATGTCTCTGATAGCTCGTCTTTTATTCAAACCGACGCGGCGGTGAACCCCGGTAATTCTGGCGGCGCGCTTGTAAACCTGCAAGGGGAATTAATTGGGGTAAATACGGCGATCTTCTCCCGCTCAGGCGGCTCTAATGGGATTGGTTTTGCCATTCCGGCTAAGCTCGTCGCCCGCGCTGTGGAGAGCTCTATTGCCGAAGGACGTATTGTTCGCCCGTGGATTGGTGCGCGGACCAATGGGGTTGATGCGACCATGGCGGCGGCGCTGGGGCTTGACCGCTCGCGCGGGGCGATCATTAATGAAATTTACAAAGGCGGCCCGGCAGATCGGGCCGGGCTTGAAACCGGAGATGTTATTTTATCTCTCGGCAATACGGACGTAAATGATGATAACGGCCTGCGGTTCGTACTCGCGACCTTGCGGCCCGATGAAAGTATTACGGCCAAAGTTTGGCGCAATGACCGTGAAGACATAGTGCGCATAAAGGCGGAATTGCCGAAAGAAAACCCGAAACGTGATGAACGCGACCTCGAAGGTTATCACCCAATGGACGGCGCAAGTGTGGTCAATATTTCCCCTGCCTTGGGGGAAGAACTTGGCTTTGATCCTTATCTGAAAGGGGTCATGGTCTTGACGGTGAGGCGAGGCAGTGCGGCGCGGGCGAACGGCTTTCGCCCGGGTGATCTCATCTTATCCGTTGGTGATAAAGAGGTGAGCTCAACCCGCGGCCTTGAAAGCGCTTTAACCGGAGACCTTTTGCCGGAAGAATGGGAGATTAAAATCGACCGCCGCGGCCAAATCGGCGTCATCCCCACACGGTTTTTGCCGCGTCAGTAAAAAGCTTCTTTAAGGCTGCTGCGGTAGCCTTATCACCTCATCTTCGTCGTCCTCTTTTTCTTCATCTGCGTCTGATTCGGCTGGGATGGGTTGGCGCAGAATCCAATTATTTGAATTATTCACCGCGCCGCTTGATGGCAATCTTTGGCCTATGGCCCCATTTGCTGGCGGTAGCGTTTGGCCTATGGCTTCGTTGGTAGGGGGAAGGGTTAGGTCAGGTTGATTGAGCTGCCATGCGGGGGCTTCTGGCTGATTATTGAGGAAATCTCTTACGCGGCGTGCAGGAGCTTGATTACCAGATTGGCCTTGTTCATTGCCGCTAAACCCAGCGCTATCTAAAAAGCTTTGGGCGTCACTAATTGAACTGGTCGTATCAACGCCGCCAATGGTTAAGTCACGGGCGGAATTACGGCGAGGCGGCGGGGCGGGGCGAGCCGTGTTGCGGTGGGGCGTAAAGCTTTCAAAACCATCGGTACTGCGGCCGGGATTTTGCTGCACATATTCCGGGCAATCTTCATGGGTGCGGTTTTCCTCGCGGCAACGAATATCAAGGTTAAGCCCCTCATAGCCCGCGCCGGGGCTTTGAGCGCCGCCTGTGTTCAATGTCCAGCCATTGGCGCCTGGCGTTGGCCGCCGCGTGCCGCCTGATGGGGTGCGGGCTGCGGGGCGTGTGTTACCGCTTTGGGGTTGCCCGCCGCCTGCGCCAATAGGCGCGGGTTCGCCGCCTTGCGGACGAATAACCGGCGCAGCTTGTGATTGAGGCACAGCTCGTTTTTCTTCTTCTTGAGTGCTCGGCGCATCAGGAGAGGCCAATATGGTCGGAGCCGTGGTGATAATAATTTCGTCTTCCTCCTCTGGGAGGATTTCTTCAGGCGTAATCGCGTCGAGCGGTGCCGGCTCTTGCGTAATTGGCGTTTCGGGCTGAATAATCTCCGGTTTGGGCTCGGTTTCAGGCTCCGGAATAATGGGCGCGGGTTCAGGTTCTGGAATAACCGTCTCGGGGATCTCAGTAGCAAGGCCCGGCTGCGCTTCGGGCGCCTCTGTTGGTATGTTAACAAGCGGCTCATCGGGTTCTAATATTTCGGGCTCCGGTAGAGGTGTTGGCTCGGGTAAAGGCTCTGGTTCGGGCACAGGTAAAGGGGGCGGCGGAATGGGCGTGTCAAAGATTTCAATTTCAGGCTGCGGGGGGAGTGGCTCTGGTAGAGGTTCGGGAATAGGCTCTGGTAAAGGCTCTGGTAAAGGCTCTGGTTCGGGCAGGGGAATAGGCTCTGGTAAAGGCTCGGGTAAGGGGTCTGGTTCTGGCAAAGGCTCTGGTTCAGCTACAGGGTCTGGGCTGGCCTCATTGGCTAATATATCTGGCGGCGGCGGCGGTGGAGGCGGCGTGTCTATGATTTCAGGTTCAGGAATAGGCTCAGGAACAGGGGCCGGTACAGGTTCAGGAATGGGTTCTGGCGCAGGTTCGGGAATGGGTTCTGGCGCAGGAATTGGCGCAGGCGGGGGCGGCGGAGCCGGTTTAACCCGTGGTGCTTGAGCTGGCGGCGGGGCGGCTGCGATAGGCGGCGGCGCGGGGGGCTGCGGTACGGGTACGGGCTCTACTTTAGTCTCTGCGGGGCCGAAAGTGACGATTTGAACGGGAATCGGTTCCGGCTCTTCGGGTTTAAGGGTGGGGACAATAAAGTTAGATGAGATAACGAAAAATAGGAAAATATGAGTGATAACGGCGGTGCCAATAACGCTTGACCATCTTTGCCCGATATCATCGTAAAAATCCGCCCAAGGGTCGGGCGATAAATAGGGATGAAAATTATCGAAACGGGGATCAGGATAATTCACATTATTGCTCTTTGCCCGAATCCTAAGGTCATAATACTCTCTTAGGGTGTGATATGACTTTATCCAAGCCTGATAAATAGCTTTTACAGTGGTTTGTGGTGAAAACTGCGTAACGTTCCGGTCATTTAGGGCTCAATATTTAGCGGTGTGATATGAGCTAGCTCTGGGGCTTGCTGCGCGTTATTCCGCCATAAGATAATGATCACGCCGATAATTGCGAGTAGGCCGCCGATAATGAAATGTATTGTAATGGGCTCTCCCAGGATTGTGATGCCTAAAATAACGCCAAATGAGGTTGTCAAAACGCCGGAACAGGCGACTTTATACATGGGCAAACGCCCCAATAGCCAATAATAACTCGCATGAGCAAAGAGAGAGACTAATAGGGTTGAATAGGTCAAAGCGGCGAGAAATATCCAGCGGGTATCCGGGGCAAATACGCGGAATTGGTTGTCTTCGATCATCCATGATAGGGGCCATAAAACGGTTGAGCCGATTAAGGTGAACCACGCCAATAATGTAAAGGGCGGCACATCTTTTGTCTTTTTAACCCCAACTGCGCCCATAGACTCGGCCAAAGCGGAGCAAGCTATCATGGCAATGCCCAAGGCGAAATATGGGCCAATATCACCGCCGGGCTTTGAAAGCCCTAAAATGATCACCCCAAGAAAGGCGAGGGAAACCCCTAAGATTCGGTAAGGCCCAATCCGCTCCTTGAGGAAGATAACGGACATGATAATCGACAGGGGCATATAAAGCTCAATGGCTATGGCCGCCGCTGCAGCTGTGGTAAATTTAAGGGCCGGAAACATAAAGGCATAATTCAGCGCGCCATAACCAAGCCCGCCCAAGACAATAAATTTCATTTGTCCCGCCTGCCATTTCAAAAAGGGAAGTAATATAATCGCCACACAGGTGACGCGCATGGCCGCATAAAATAATGGGTCGACCACATCTTGCACCGTCATGCGCATGACAATGAAATGAAGACCCCAGACAAAACATATGCCAGTCAGTACAGAAAACTCTTTGAAACTCATAAGGCCTCTTGGCGGCTTATGGTGAACGGGTCAATCTGTTTGGATTAATAAATTATAGCGCCTGAAACACACAGAAATGATCGTGGTTTTGGCGAAGCTATCTTGGAGGGTAAATATAAACAGGTGGCCGCCTGTTTATAAGGCTAAAATTAAAGACCTAAGCTGTCTTTTTCTGTTTTTGCGTTGTCCAATACTCAAGGCTTTCAATAAGCTCAGCCTGTTTAACGGGCTTTGTTAGATAAGCATTCATGCCCGCCTCAATACAGCGCTCTCGGTCATGCTTAAGGGCATGTCCCGTAAGGGCAATAATGGGCGTATGGGCAAGGTTTTGCTCTTGCTCAAACTTTAGGATCTTTGCGCAGGCTTCGTAACCGTCCATCACGGGCATTGAAATATCCATTAAGATTAACCCAAAACGGTTAGGATGTTGGGTGAATAAATCAACGGCCTCTTGGCCGTTATTGGCAAAGACAGGGTTGAACACCGTATCTGCGAGCATGAGGCGTACAACATCTTGGTTAAGGGCAAAATCTTCGGCGACTAAAATATCAAATCCGTTTTGCGATGCCGTTGATGGTGCTTCGTCATCGCTAAAGAGGTCTTTGCTGAGCTGAACATCACGGGTCATGACGATTGGCGCGGCTAAATGGCTATGGGAGGTTTGTGGTTTTACAATTTTCGAACGGCTGATATCTTGATATTCACTCATGGTTCGAATTAATGTATCGAATAATCTTTGCTCGCGTACAGGTTTGACAAGATAGGTGGAAATATCAATCTTCGCCATGTCTTCGCTTGAGACCGGTTGATCGCAAGATGATAACATTAAGATCGGTGTGCGCGGCAAGTTTTGGTTGCTGTAAATCACACTCGCTAACTCTTGACCATTCATGCCCGGCATGAGGTAATCCAGAAGAATAATGTCATAAGGATCATTATTCTCAATAGCTGTCTTGAGGGCAACCAAGCCGTCGACGCCGTCTTTCACTGCATCGGCGCGCATATTCCATGCTTGCAAATGTTCCGTCAGTAAATTGCGGTTAACGGCAATATCATCAACAATAAGGGCCCGTTTTCCTAGGATACTAGAGGTGTCATATCGGGTTTGCTTGGCGTTAACGTCGATTTGCAGTGGAAATGCACAGGTAAAGGCAGAGCCTTTGCCAAAGGTCGATTCTGCCGTCATTTCGCCGTTCATCATTTGAACAATATGGCGCGAGATACTGAGGCCAAGCCCTGTCCCGCCGTAAATGCGTGTGGTACTGCCGTCGGCTTGGGTGAATTTTTGGAAGATTTTATCAAGTTGATCGGCCTCAATGCCAATACCTGTGTCTTTGACTTTAAGGGTGATATCACTAAATCCGCTTGCCTCTGCGGCTTTGATGTCAACATCAATCACGACATAACCTTCGTCGGTAAACTTAATCGCATTGCCGATGAGGTTTGTTAAAATCTGGCGAATGCGACCCCCATCACCAATAAAACTGCGGGGTAAGGTGGTGCTATAATTGACAATTAACTCTAAGCCTTTTTCTTGTGCCTTAGACGATAAAAGTGCGGCAATATCATTTATTGCTTCTTTAAGATCAAAAGGGGTTGGGTCGAGTTCAAACGCGCCCGCCTCGATCTTAGAAAAATCAAGAATATCATTAATAATTGTTAGAAGCGCCGTTGCTGAATTATTGATAACTTTGATAAATTCATGCTGACGCTCATCAATGGATGTATTGGCCAAAAGTTCTGCCATGCCCAAAATACCGTTCATGGGCGTTCTAATCTCATGGCTCATATTGGCGAGAAATTCTGACTTTGCCTTTGACGCTGCGACGGCTTCATCTTTGGCTTTTTCTAGGCGCTTTTCCTGAATTTTATCCTGAGTGATATTTTGTATAAAGGCTCTTAGTTTAACCGGCTTGCCCGTTTCGTCGCGCATAACGTCAATAGATGTGCGGGCCCATATTTGATTAAGATCATAACCTTGCTTTACGGCATTCATACGCTCTTTTGCGTTGAGATTATGCCGGGCTTCAAAATGAAATAAATTATCCGTTTTTAGAGCCTTGCCGAGACCGTCTTTGAAGATATGGCGATCTTGTGGGTGAATAAGTGATATAACACCGTGTTTGTTGAACATCTCCATACGGTCTTCGCCAACAAATTTTTCAAATGTATCGCTGATTTCATATGTTTTTGTCAGAATATCATATATCCAATAGGCGGACTTCCCAATTTCCAGGGTCTTTTGTAGGATTTGCGATTGTTCCTTTAAATAGGTCACGTCATTTGCGATGGAGACGGTTAATCCATTTTCAAGCTTATGGCGGATGAATTCATGAGTGCTCCCGTCATTAAACGTAATAAGCTCTTTTTTCTTAGAGACATCTGCTGCTTTGGATTGCTCAGGGGTTAGCTTTTGCTGTGTTAACGTGCTTTTGTCTATTAGTCTCTTTTCTACTAAAATATTATGCAGCGCCGATAAATTATCACCGGCCTTAAGGTCTTGTGGGTTAATATCAAACCCTTCATAGGAGGCAGCGCTTAGGAAACAATAATCAAGATTTTCATCTAAAACTGCAACACTGGCATTTAAGGCCTTGATAAGGGCGTCTATAACGTCCTTATCCATACCGTCTTTAATGAAGTGACTACGGCTAACATCTTCTCCGCCCATTTTGATAAAGTCTTTTGTCTCTGTCACAATTTTGCCCGCTTTATTACCGTCTTTTTTAAATATGCCCGATCTACATGTATTAAACCGTAATCAAACAGGGTTAATAAAAGTGAAAAATTATCAGGAAAATAAATTTGGATTATTTTTAAGCAAAAAAATACCGGGCTCTGACATGTCAGAAGGCCCGGTGAAAGTCTTCGCGTTACATTCGGGGAGGAACTGTAAGCGGTAAACACAAGGGATGTGTTAAGGCTTTGATAACATAATCCGTCCTCGGCAGAACCTGTATTGATGCAAGATCGCTATGCGAAAATGCAATTCTATAACAAAAATGTCATCTTTTGCGCATGGCATGACAAATTAGCTGGGTGAAACCACTTTTACCGCGGCTTACCAGTTCTTTGTAACGTCAACGAGGAATTGGCGGAAGACTTTGGCTTTCATAGAGCCACGCATTTCTGTAGGATAGACAAAAAAGACGTCAAATTCACGTCCTTTAACACGGGGCAATACTCGAACAAGGCGCCGCGATCCCGTAACCATATAATCCGGTAGCCCTGCCAGTCCAAGCCCCGCTTCGGCCGCGCGCATTAGCCCGTGTAGATTATTGACGGATATAATAGGTTTACGCGGTTTCGCCGCAGGGTCTTGCCCCGTGGTTAACACCCAATTCGCCGCATTAAGGCGCGAGGGGGTTAATTCACCAAAGGCAATAATATCATGATTATCCAAATCTTTCACAGAACTGGGCGCGCCGCGAGCGGATAAATAGGCATCTGATGCGTATAGGCTTTGGGATATTGTACCGATACGGCGCTCAATGAGGTCCCCTTGGGTCGACGGCCAAGGCCGCAGGGCGCAATCCACATCAAAGGCTGTGAGATCATGCTCTTCATCTTCTAGGATAAGCTCAACATCAATATCCGGATAGGCTCTGATAAATTCTGGCAGAACGGACATAAGCCAATTTGATCCCAGCGAAATCGGCGAGGTAATCCGTAGCTTGCCTTGGGGCTTATTACGGCTGTCGGTGACGGTTCGCTCGGCGCGGGCGGCGCTTTTGGCCATTTCATCAGCGGCGCGGCTTAAGATACGGCCTTGCTCTGTTAAGGTCAGGCCGCGGGCATGGCGGTGAAATAAAGGCGTGTTCAGCGCGTCTTCAAGGGCGCTGATTTGGCGGCTAACAGCGGATTGAGAAATGCGAAGCCGCTCCGCCGCCGCCGTTAAAGACCCAGTTTGAGAGGCGGCGTGAAAGGTCTTAAGCTTGTCCCAATCAATATTGTCCAAAATACCCCACGATCTTATATCCCATTATTCCGCGACATCCGCTTGGGCCGCATGTTCCGTCAACCAGCGCTCCGCCTCGAGAGCGCCCATACAGCCAAGCCCGGCCGCCGTCACCGCTTGGCGGTAAATCTCGTCGGACACATCACCGGTGGCAAAGACTCCGGGGATGTTCGTGGCTGTGCTATCAGGGGCAGTTTCAATATAGCCGCCAGCGTTCATTTTTACATAACCTTTAAACACATCAGTCGAAGGCTTATGACCAATGGCGATAAATACGCCGTGGGCAGAGCGTTCAAAGCTCTCGCCGGTTTTTGTGTTCTTAAGCCGAACGCCCGTGACGCCCTTGGGGTTTTCGTCGCCTAGGATTTCGTCTAAACTTGTGTCCCACAAGATCTCGACTTTTTCATTTTTAAACAAGCGCTCTTGCAGGATTTTCTCTGCCCGCAGGCTATCGCGGCGGTGAACCACGGTGACTTTAGAGGCAAAATTAGTGAGGAATAGCGCCTCTTCCACGGCGGTATTGCCGCCGCCAATGACCATCACCTCTTTACCCCGGTAGAAAAAACCATCGCAGGTCGCGCAGGCGGAGACGCCAAAGCCCTGAAATTTATCTTCGCTCGGCAGGCCAAGCCATTTGGCCTGCGCGCCCGTTGCAATAATCACCGCATCCGCCGTATATGTTTTGCCGCTATCGCCTTTCATCACGAAAGGGCGCTGGGTGAAATCAACGTCAATAATCACGTCCTCATGAAAAGCCGTACCAAATTTCGTAGCATGTTCTTTAAACTTATCCATGAGTTCTGGGCCCATGATCTCAGGAAAGCCCGGATAGTTTTCAACATCGGTCGTAATGGTTAATTGCCCGCCTGGCTGTAATCCAGCCACAATCCCCGGCTCGAGCATGGCCCGCGCGGCATAAACAGCTGCCGTATAACCCGCAGGGCCAGAGCCAATAATTAAAACTTTGTGATGAATAATGTCAGTCATGATGGTCTCTTTTTTATCTAAAGCCTAAATAGGCCCGCCGCGCCGGATTCGCAATATATCTTTATGGTTTTATATCTGGGTTTTGACCTAAATTATAGAGGGCTATTTGATTGAAGCGCTGTGACATAATGCAGGCTGTACCTTCAAATATAAATGGGCTTATTTACCTGCAATCCTATCCCAAACAAGCTTTGCTATGCGGTCTGTTTCTTGGAGGGGCGAGGGGGTGATGGCTTTATAGGCGGTTTGGTCTTGGCCTGTGTAAATATCGACATGGCAGCGGGATTTCAGGGCGTCATAAAGCATGGTAAATTTCCCCGCTTGGCCGCCCATGGGCAGACGAAAGACGGGGGCGCCTGCGGTGCAGGCTTCTGTGAGCATATTTGTACTCTCCTCTGTTACGCAGATAATATCTGCATAGGCCAGAAAGGCCGCGTAAGGATTCGGCCCATTATCGCGCGCCCCGTCATATAGCCATATATGGGCAGGATTAGCAGCGGCAAAGGCCTGCCAGCTTTGCCGCGCCGCCGTCTCTGTGCGCCGTGAGAGGCTTGCTAAAATATAATGTCCGCTATCCATAAGGTTTTGCGCAGCTTTGATATGGGCGGCGGTTATATCTGCACTCATTATCCTGCGCTTGGATGACCCGCCGATTAAAAAAGCGGCGCGGGGGGCGGCAATAGATTGGAATTGGTCTTGAAAGGCACGTTTGGCGGCGGCTAATGTTTCCGCAGCTATCAGGTTCGGCGCGCCCAATATCGAGACGGCATTGGGGCGGACTAAACGGTCATGCTCCGGGGCGATGATGAGGTCAAAATGCGTATAGGAACTGCGCGGGTCTTGGATATAAACTGTGAAACTGCCGGGGCTATGTTTTTTAATCAGCCGCAAAGGCGCAATGGCTTGCCGTCCGCAACCAATGGTAATATCCGGATAAGGCGCGGCGAGGCTATAATGCTTAGGCCTTGGCCGCTTTAAAAGCTGTAAGGGCGGGGGGAGCCTTGCAAAGCTTGGGTCGCTGCCGATGATTTTTCGCTTTATAATCGCCGGCTGGGTAGAGATGGGGGGGTGCCGCCTCATGGCCTGCGCGAGGCCAAGGGCTTGATTTTCAATGCCGTGCCGCCCGTCAGATATGACCCAAATGCACGGCCCCAAGCTATTCATTAGCTATATTCGATCTCGATGATTTCATAGCTTTTAGAGCCGCCGGGGGCGTTGACTTCAAACACGTCGCCAATGGTCTTGGAAATCATGCTGCGGGCCATGGGGGAGGTCACAGAGATTTTTCCGTCTTTCACATTGGCTTCGTCTTCGCCGACGATTTGATACGTGCTTTCCTCGTCCGTGTCTTCATTAACAATCGTAATGCGCCCGCCAAATTTTACCGTATCACCAGACATTTTGCTGACGTCAATCACCTGCGCGAGTGTGAGCTTGCTCTCTAGCTCTTTAATCCGGCCTTCAATAAAGCCCTGTTTTTCTTTGGCGGCGTGATATTCTGCATTTTCTGATAGATCCCCATGATCGCGGGCCACAGAAATGGCTTGTATGATTTCAGGACGCTCAACTGATTTTAAATGTTTTAATTCAGCTTCCAAGGCAGCATGACCGCCAACAGTCATAGGAACTTTTTGCATAGTGAACCCTCTTTTTATCGTGGTTTACACGAAATTTATAAGCCGATGACAGATAGAGTATTTAAAGACCGAATCAAGCTTCATTTCATATCCCATAGGATAATTTGCTAGGTTTAAAGATTTCTTACCATGTTCTTATTGTTAAACAATAAGAATATAGAGGGTTTATAGGTGAGCTAGATTATGACTTACATTAAATGCCATAAAGATGAGCGATAGAACCGCCGTCCTATCGCTCAGATGATTGATATTTAAGAAAGGAAAAAGAAAATACCGATCATCCGCGCCAAGGTGGCAAGATGGCCCTATGGTGTCAACATGTCTACACCGTCAGACTCAGTTCCATCAGCGGCGGCATTTTAGCGCGGCCTAAGCTGTGATCAACAGTCCTAGCTTAAGCCAAAAGCTGATTGCAGGCTTTCCACCTCATAATCAGAGCGGGATAAATCCTTTATCGCTTCCACAGAGGCTTTGGCGGCGGCGGCGGTGGTGAAATAAGGGATTTTCTGCGTTAGTGCCGTGCGCCGAATGGAATAACTATCTTTGAACGATTGCTTGCCTTCAGTTGTGTTAAACACAAGCTGTATCTGGCCGTTTTTCATGGCGTCGACAATATTCGGCCGGCCTTCATGGACTTTTTTGACAGCTTCAATCTCCAGACCCTTGTCTTGAAGGTAACTCGCTGTTCCGCCTGTGGCGATAATCTTAAACCCAAGACCTATGAGGTCTGTCGCTAGCTCCACCATCATGGGTTTATTATGATCGCGCACAGAGATGAAAACATTGCCGGAGGTAGGCAAGACAACCCCGCCGCCGAGCTGTGATTTGGCAAAGGCCATACCGAAGCTTTTTGAAATTCCCATGACTTCACCTGTTGAGCGCATTTCTGGGCCCAAAATTGGATCAACCCCCGGGAAGCGGGCAAAAGGAAAGACCGCTTCTTTCACGGCGATGGATTTTTGCGGCGGAATATTTAGGTTCAAATCTTTAAGTTTCACACCCGCCATGACTTTCGCCGCAAGATTGGCAACGGGCAGGCCAATAGCTTTGGCGACGAAGGGCACTGTCCGTGAGGCGCGCGGGTTGACTTCAATCAGGTAAACGTCGTCATCTTTGACGGCGAATTGTACGTTCATGAGCCCGACCACGCCCAGCTCTAGGGCGAGGACTTCTGCTTGCAGTTTCAGCTCCGCAATAATTTCATCGGATAAAGTATAAGGCGGCAGAGAACAGGCGCTATCACCGGAATGAACGCCGGCTTCTTCGATATGTTCCATGACGCCGGCGATATAAACCTCATCACCGTCGCAAATGGCGTCTACATCCACTTCAATGGCGTCGCGTAGATATTGGTCAATCAGCAAGGGCGATTTGCCGGAGACTTTCACCGCTTCTAGCACATAACGGCGTAGATGCTGGGTATCTTCGACAATTTCCATACCCCGGCCGCCTAAAACATTAGACGGGCGCAGCACGACGGGATAGCCGACTTTTTCCGCCGCCGCTTCGGCCTCTTTGGCGGTCTTAGCAATGTCGTTATTTGGCTGTTTCAGAGATAATTTTTCGACAAGGGCTTTAAAGCGCTCCCGGTCTTCGGCCCGGTCAAGAGCGTCGCTTTTTGTCCCCAGCAGCGCAATGCCGCTGTCTTCGAGCATATTGGCAAGCTTGAGCGGTGTTTGTCCGCCAAACTGCACAATCACGCCAAGCAGTTCTCCGCTTTCCATTTCTTTTTCAATGAGCTCCAAGACATCTTCATCGGTCAACGGCTCAAAATAAAGCCGATCAGACGTGTCATAATCCGTTGAAACAGTTTCGGGGTTGCAATTTACCATAATCGATTCAATACCGATTTCCGCAAGGGCATAGGCGGCGTGGCAGCAGCAATAGTCAAATTCAATCCCTTGTCCAATGCGGTTTGGCCCGCCGCCAAGGATAACGACTTTTTGGCGGTCTGAAACTCCGGCTTCACAGGCGGGAAGCCCGCCGAAACTCGGTGTTTCATAGGCGGAATACATATAGGGCGTTTTAGCTTTAAATTCGGCAGCGCAGGTATCAACGCGCTTATAAACCGGGCGCACATTGGCGGCGCGGCGCGCCTTTCGCACATCGCCCGCATCCATGCCCGCAAGCTCTCCAAGGCGGGCATCGGAAAAGCCCTCGGCTTTTAATTGCCGCAATGTATGGGTGTCTTTGGGTAGGCCGTTTTCTTTGACAAAATTTTCCGCCGCAACAATGGTGTCGATTTGCTCAAGGAACCACGGGTCAATAGAGGTAATCGCGAATACGTCCTCAAGGCTCAGGCCTTCGCGGAACGCTTGGGCCACCCATAACAGACGGTCGGGTGTTTGCACGGAGAGCTTCTGGCGGACTTCCGCTTGGCGCTCATCCGTCTCAAAGCTCATATCATTGAGGCCTGTGAGGCCGGTTTCCAGTGAACGCAAGGCTTTTTGGAAGCTCTCATTAAAGCTGCGGCCAATGGCCATAGCTTCACCGACCGACTTCATCGCGGTGGTTAACACGGCGTCAGAGCCGGGGAATTTTTCAAAGGCAAAGCGCGGTATTTTGGTCACGACATAATCAATGGTCGGTTCAAACGCCGCCGGGGTTGCGCCGGTAATATCATTATCGAGCTCATCAAGGGTATAACCCACCGCAAGTTTGGCAGCGATTTTGGCGATGGGGAAGCCTGTGGCCTTGGAGGCGAGGGCCGAGGAGCGGGAGACACGCGGGTTCATTTCAATCACCACCATGCGCCCGTCTTTGGGGTTCATACCAAATTGCACATTGGAGCCGCCGGTCTCGACGCCGATTTCGCGCAGCACCGCCAAAGATGCATCGCGCATGATCTGATATTCTTTATCGGTCAGGGTCAGGGCCGGGGCAACGGTGATACTATCGCCCGTGTGCACGCCCATCGGATCGATATTTTCAATGGCACAAATGATAATGCAATTATCCGCTTTGTCGCGGACGACTTCCATTTCATATTCTTTCCATCCTAAAAGGCTCTCATCCACGAGTACTTGATTAACCGGCGACGCCATAAGGCCGGAGCGGATGATCTCTTCATATTCTTCGATATTATAGGCCACGCCGCCGCCGGTGCCGCCCATGGTAAAGGCGGGGCGAATAATCGCGGGCAGGCCAAGGGTTTTTAGCTTTTCAAGGGCGATAGCAATACCTGCGTTATAATCGGGCTCCCCGTCCGCCGTCAGCGGCGCTTCAACGATTTCGGCTTTTGGGTTTTCAAGGCCGATCTTGGTCATGGCTTCGGCAAAGCGCTCGCGGTTTTCTGCTTTGTCAATGGAATCCGCCTTGGCGCCGATCATTTCAACGCCGTATTTTTCAAGTACGCCCATTTCTTCAAGGCGAAGGGCGGTATTCAGCGCCGTTTGTCCGCCCATGGTCGGCAGCAGAGCATCGGGCCGTTCTTTGGCGATGACTTTTTCCACCATTTCCGGCGTAATGGGCTCGATATAGGTGGCATCGGCCATACCGGGGTCGGTCATAATTGTGGCAGGATTGGAATTTATTAGGATAACACGGTAGCCCTCTTCTTTCAGGGCTTTACAGGCCTGAACGCCAGAGTAATCAAACTCACAAGCTTGGCCAATAATAATGGGCCCGGCCCCGATAATAAGAATGCTCTGAATATCCGTGCGTTTACCCATTTTTTTACCTCAAAATAGAGCCCGATTCTGCAAAGAATCTCAGGCTAGAAAGCAAATTGCCCTCCCTTAAAGATTTGACAGAGTAGATGCAAGAAGAAGCTGAGAGAAAAGCTGAAAATTCTAGGCTTAATCTCACTGCTAGTAAGACGGTTTAACCAGTGACGTTAGCGCATTTGTTTAAGGCTGTGCGGTATGATCCGTTGATTACTTAAAGGACTTGCGCTGTTTTGGACGTGCAAGCCGGATGGCTTGTGAACGCGCGGGCTTGTTTGTCAAATGACCGGCCTATTAATTTTTCAGGGGCGTAATTCAGGCTCAACTCTTGGCTCCATACACCGCTACACTTATCCCGGGCCTTATCTTGCAGGGCGTAAAATCTCTTATCATCGGCATATTTAATCGACACAATCGCCGCGCCGCTTTCAAGCAGGGCCGTATTGACATCCACCCCGCCGCAGTCAACGCGGGCGGTGATCCGGCCAAAACTATCAGCGCGGCTATCGTTCAAGCGAATAACCTGCCCGCCGCATAAATCTGTGAGCGCTTGTTTGGCGGTTTGAAAATAGGCCGCGCCGCGCTCCGGTGTGTCAATGCCGTGAAGGCGGACTTTAATGATTTCGCCTTGGATGCGCGATATATGCAAGGTATCGCCGTCGATCACTTTGACCACGTTAAAGTCATTTTTCGTGTAATATTCATTTAAATTTTGCGGATGAGGCGCAGTGATATAGCCAAGAGAAAACCCTGTGGTTATTAAGAGCAAGGATTTGATCTGTTTAAGCATAAAACTGCGCGGCATAAACTTATTGTAGTGCAATACTTATTAATACTATTTTAAATTGCAATACATATTTTCTTTACGCCTTTCTTCGGCAGCTCCCCGCTTGCGATTATCTTTATATTTGATAGTCTATCCCAAGGTGAGTGAAGGGGTTTTTATGGTCTATGGTAGACAGCGGCGAGGATATGCACGGCGCAGCGGCGGTATGCGGCGGCGGCGCGGCGGTTTTCGTTGGCAGATCATGCTGCTTTTCGGCATTGGCGCGGCGGTTTATTATTTCGCCAACCAAAAAACCGTGCCTTACACGGGGCGCAAGCAATTACGGACAATGAAACCGGCAGCAGAAATGCAGCTTGGCCTGCAAAGCTATCAACAAATCCTCAATGATAATGCGCCGAACCTTGTGCGCTCTGGTCCGAATTACGATATCGTCAATGAGATTGGGGCGAAAATTGCCCGCGCGGCCTCTGATAGTGATCCGGGCTTTGAATGGGCGTTTAACGTTATCGACTCTCCGCAGGCCAATGCCTTTGCCCTGCCAGGAGGCTATACGGCGGTTTATACGGGCCTCATGCCGATTGCGAAAAATGAAGATGGTCTGGCGGTGGTCATGGGCCATGAAGTTGCTCATGCCCTCGCTCATCACGGGGCGGAACGTATGGCTCAGCAAAATATGCAGCGTATTGTCGGCGCGGGCGTGGCTATGGGGGCAGGGGGCATGGATTATGGCTCCCAGCGCGCCGTCATGGGCGTATTTGGCGGGATTTCCCAATATGGTTTTGCTTTGCCTTTTTCGCGCAAACATGAAAGTGAGGCGGATTATATCGGCCTGATTTTAATGTCCCGCGCCTGTTATGATCCCCGCGAAGCTCCGCGCCTGTGGGAGCGTATGGGACAGCAAGGCGGCCAAACCCCGCCAGAGTTTCAGTCCACCCATCCATCCCCGCAAACCCGCGTGGATGATTTTAAACGTTGGATGCCCGAAGCCATCGAGATCTATAACCAAAGCTGCCCGAATAAGATAAGGTAATTCGGTTTATGGCGGAAGAAGATGATGATCTAACCTTCGAAGATTTGGATAAATTGGTTCCGATCTTTCGCTGGGTTTTTATTGTCTTAGGCTTTGTCATTATTGGCGGCATTATTTTTGCCGGGTTAAAATCTTGGCCGTGGTATCTCGTCCTTCCGCTGGGCGGGGTTTTGCATTTTGGCAACCGCACGCTTAAAACCATGATAGTTGGCGGGGCAGAAAAGGCCCGTGAGGAGCTCCATATTGATTATATCAAGGAAGAGGGCCTCTCCATTGATGAGATGAAATTTGAGGATTTCTCTGCACTTGATGAGGATAAGCAGCGGGCTTCTTTGGCGGCAAAGGCTTATGAAAAGCCTGACGCACCGCGCCGCAGTTTGCCTATCAATGGCGTTGTTTTAATATGCGCTTTAATGTTGCTCGTCAGCGGGTTTTGGTACGGCCTTGGCAAAATATTGGCTTTGGTATTCACATAATCTTCTACCGTAGGGTTATCTTGATTTATCTGGTTCTTTCATGATATATCATGATACGTTAATCCGATGGAGATCACCATGTCCGTGCAGCGCGAGAAATTTTCAACGCAAATGGATGTTCGCCTTTTAGCGCAGCTTCGCCGCCTTGCCAAAAGCGAAGGCCGTCAACTCCAATCGCTCATCGAAGAAGCGGTGGAGCAGATGTTGGCGGATCATAATAGCGGTAAAATTCGTCCTGAAATTATTGAGGCTTTTGAAGAGAGCGTGCGCCGCTTTCCGAAGACCTATGAAACTCTTGCGAAATGATCGTCAAATATCTCACGCAGAAAGATGCTATCTATCTGCATGATCGGCAAATAGACCTTTTTGGCGGTGCATCCGGCATTCGGGATATGGGGCAGCTTGATTCGGCGCTTTTTCGGCCGCAAACGGGCTATTATAAAGGCCTGATAGAAGAAGCGGCGGCCCTGTGGGAAAGCTTAGCGCAAAACCACCCTTTTGTGGATGGTAATAAGCGTACAGCCCTCGCGGTTACGGATGTTTTTTTGCAGATAAACGGCTATAAACTGACCTGCGAAGATGATGCACTTTGGCCGTTTATTATCGGTTTACATGAAGCGGGAGATTTCACCTTTGACCGCCTCACCGCTTGGCTCCGAAATAATACGAAAGAGATGACATGATAGACCGCGTTCTTGTTACAGGCATATCCGGCTATATCGCCTCCCATGTGGCGACGAAGCTTTTGGATCAAGGCTTTCGGGTGCGCGGAACTGTGCGCAATTTGGAAAAAGGGGAGCGGGTCGCGGCGGCTATGGCCAAGGCGGGGCATGATATTTCTCGGCTTAACCTCATAGAGGCCGATTTGGGTGAAGATGAGGGCTGGGCGGAAGCGGTGAAAGATTGCCGCTATATCCAGCATATCGCCTCGCCCTTTCCGGCGGAGCAACCGTCCAGCCGTGAAGCCCTTGTCCCCGAAGCCCGCGCCGGTACGCAGCGGGTCTTGGAACATGGCTTGTCTGCGGGGGTAGAGCGAATTGTTCTGACGTCGTCTTTTTTATCCATGTCGAGCCGTCCCCATAAGGCGGGGCGGGTGAGCATTAATGAAGAGAGCTGGGGCGACCCGGAATGGCGCGCCTTGACCGCTTACCCCGTCTCAAAACTGCGCGCAGAGTTGTCCGCTTGGGCCTATGTTAAAACGCAGGGGTTAGAGGACAAACTCACCGTGGTGTGCCCGGCGTTAGTGCTTGGCCCAGACCCATTTAGTAATGCGGGGGCATCATTTGCGCTGATTCGCGGCATGGTCAGCGGCGCAATTGCCCGCGCTCCGCGCCGCTCTGTGCCGATTACTGATATACGTGACTGCGCCGCGCTCCATATTAGCGCCATGACCACGGAGCGCGCCGGCGGGCAACGCCTGCTGGGGACGGCCGAAGCGCTCTGGGTGAAAGAGGTGGCAGCTATTATAGCCAAGGCCTATCCCGATCTTGAAAAACTCCCGCTTAAGGATATGCCGGATTTTGTCGCCCGCAGTATTGCGCTTTTTGATGACCGCCTGAAATCGAGCCTGCCGTTTTTGGGCATTGCTTATGACCCGGATAATAGCAAAACGCAGGCGCTCAGTAAAATTATCATGCGCCCCGCCAAAGAGGCCATCCTTGCCAGTGCGGCGAGTATTTTGGGGCGCTAGGGTGAAGCCAATATTTTTGGGTTTAATAGGGATAAAATAAATAAGCCTGTAAATAGCCCGCAGCCCAAAAAGACTTGCGGCTGCGGCGCGAGGACAGCGAGGGCCAGAATAAAAACAAGCGTTAGGCCGTTTTGCAGCCTTAATATATTTGCGTTAACAGGCCCGTAATTCGCTAAGGCTGTGACGATCATGGCAAGGCCAAAGCTGAGGAACCAAAAGCTTTCGAGGCTCAGTGTTTTAAAAACTAAAACCCCAACAATAATATGGGCGGTGCCGAGCATGAGCGATAAAGCCGCCAATATATTCCGGGCGGTCTTACGCCGCATCATGATCAGGCGTGTAAAGCAGGTTCAGATAAATACTGGCGCAAAGCAAAATTAACATTAGGGTCGATGTCTCTATGAAAAGCGCGATTAGAAAATGATGCGATAATGTGCCGTAATCTTGCGGCCAAATATATAAATAGCCGATTATACATAATGCTATTCCAAGGCCTGCGGCCGC
The DNA here is from genome assembly GCA_937928165.1 of uncultured Caulobacterales bacterium. Classification (GTDB taxonomy): domain Bacteria; phylum Pseudomonadota; class Alphaproteobacteria; order Caulobacterales; family Maricaulaceae; genus CALFVT01. The sequence goes on along the minus strand of CALFVT010000003.1, from coordinate 91,132 downwards.
ATATAACCGTAAGCCTTTAAGGGAAATGAGCAATAATCCGGCCCCGCAGATATAAAGCCAACATAATTTTGTAATGAGCTTTGATACCGCCAGTTCACCGGGTGTGTTGATATAAACATTGGCCTTGTTAAGGGCAAAGCAAGAAATGGCGAAAAGCATGAATGCGCCGCAAAACCGCGCCATATATTGCAGCCCCTTTCGGCTTCGGGCGGCCTCAAATAATGCGGCTTTTAAGCAACCAAAAGCAAAGCCGTAATGTTGGCGTTTGTCTGGGGTTGCCGCCATTTCGCAGCGCATCGCCTTAAACCAATCTGCTTTGTCTTTTGGCGTGATTATTTTCGCCCATTGCAAGAGTATTTCAGGGGACGGGATCATATTTTCACCGGATTTAGAGTGGAAGATTGAACAGCCGGGGAGAGATGTGCTTTGGCATAAGCCTGCCCCTTTGCTGTAAGCTTATAGGATTGCCGCGGGGGACGGCCCTCTGTTTCAGGAGCTTCCCAGCGGGAGTCTAAAAACCCGCGCTCTTTAAGGCGCATGAGAATAGGATAAAGCGTACCGGATTTAAGCCCCGTCGCTTTCATCAGGCTATAACCATAGCTTGGCTGGGCAGAGAGCTGCGCGAGGACAAGACAGGTTGATTGAGAGGGTGGGCGCTTGCGTGTCATGCTTATAATCTATATATATAGACTTAAGAGTCAAGCACTATTCTTTAAAGGCTTAAACCTCTATTTTGGGAAGCGGCCTAAGGGGTTAAAGTGTCTTGGCGAAGCGTTCGAAAATATAAAAACTATCTTGCGGGCCGGGGCTAGCTTCGGGGTGATGTTGTACGGAAAACACGGGCTTGTCTTTTAGAGCAATGCCGCAGTTCGAGCCGTCAAATAGCGAGATATGGGTGGCCTCGACTTTATCAGGAAGGCTCTCTGCGTCGACGGCAAAGCCGTGGTTCATCGAGACGATCTCAACTTTATTGGTGGTATGATCCATGACAGGGTGATTTGCGCCGTGATGGCCTTGTTCCATTTTCATGGTTTTCCCGCCAAGGGCCAAAGCAAGAAGTTGATGGCCGAGGCAAATACCAAAAATTGGCAAGCCGCTCCCCACAAGGTCTTTAATAATTGGAATGGCATAGTCTCCTGTCGCCGCCGGATCGCCGGGGCCATTTGACAGCACAATGCCGTCCGGGTCGAGCTTTAAAATATCTGCCGCCTTCATGGTCGCCGGCACAACGGTCACGGCGAGATTGACAGAAGATAAAAGCCGCATGATATTTCGCTTCACCCCGTAATCAATTAACACCACGCGCTTTAATCCGTCTTCTTTGCCAAAGCCTTTGGGCCAAACCCAGCGGGTTTCATCCCATGAATAAGGCAGTTGCGTGTGAACCTCTTTGGCAAGATCAAGCCCGATAAGTCCAGCCCACTCTGCCGCCTGTTTGACCAGGGCAGGAATATCAAATTCGCCGTCTTGGTTATGGGCAATTACCCCATTGGGCATGCCGTTATCGCGAATATAAGCGGTGAGGGCGCGGGTATCGAGGCCGGAAATACCGATAATATTACGGGCCTGCATCCAGTCATCTAAATGGCTATCAGAGCGCCAATTTGACGGGGCTGTAATGGGCGCTTTGAAAATTGCGCCGACCGCTGCCTTTTGGGCGCGGTCAATCGCTGCTTCTTCATCGTCTTTATTCGTGCCGACATTACCAATATGAGGAAACGTAAAGCAAATGATCTGCTCCGCATAGGACGGATCTGTAAGGATTTCCTGATAACCCGTCATGGCAGTGTTAAAACAAACCTCGCCGCTGGCCGCGCCTTCTGCGCCGCAACCCTCTCCGTAAAATACCTGTCCATCGGCTAAAACCAAAGCGGCTGTTGGCGTATAGGACATAAGCGGTTCCTTTTTACGGTTCATTTTAGCGGCGTTTCATTCGGGCCGTTTCGGGCCCATGAATCGACAAAACGTTCTGCTTTTAGGAAAGTTTACAGGGATGACAAGAGAAAAATGTGATTTGCCTTTTCTTTTTTACAAGTCTTAGCTCTTGTTTATATGTCTTAGCTCTTGGCAGGGCCGCTTAATATCTTTTATAAGGGCGGATGGGTATAAGAGCGGACGGGGCTGCTGCAAGGGTAAAACCGTAAACAGGCGCCGCATAGCCATTTGTGAGATTTGAGCGTTAGAGAGCGCTTTGTGAGGGAAAAGGGAGCTTGGACGCTATGAGCATCAGGCAAGATATATCTGATAAAACCAAAGACGCTATGCGCGCCAAGGATAAGCTGCGGGTCTCGGCCCTGCGCCTTGTAAGCGCTGCGATTAAAGACCGGGACATTGCCGCCCGCGCCAAGGACCGGAGTGAGGGTATTGCAGATGATGAAATCCTCTCAATCCTGGCTAAAATGATGAAGCAGCGCCATGAAAGCGCAAGCACTTATGAAGATAATGGCCGTCCAGACCTCGCAGAGCGGGAGCGGGCCGAAATGGATATTTTGCGTGAATTTATGCCGCAGCCGCTATCTGAAGATGATTTAAAAACGGCGATTGATCAATTTGTCACAGATTGCGACGCAACTTGCCTGAAGGATATGGGCAAGATTATGGGCAAAATCAAAGTCGCCTTCCCGGGCCGTGTGGATATGGGCAAGGCCGGCGCCCTCGTAAAAGCGCGCCTGACCGGATAGGCTTACAAAACCGCATTATAAATGGCGGTGGCCGCTTTTAGCGTCATTTCGCGTGGATTATTTATCAACAGCCTGTCTTTGGTCATGGCATCATCGGCCATGATGGGAATAGCGTCTGCGGGTATATTAACCTCCCTTAGCCTTAGGGGGACTTTGGTTTCCGCTTTAAGGCGGATCATATCATCTATGAGGTCAGTGCCTGTTTGCCCCGCCCCGATGTCGGCGGCAATTTCTGCGTACCAATGATCGGCTTTGGGCAGATTATATGTCATTACCTCTGTGAGAACTAGAGCATTGGATAGCCCGTGGGGGACGTGAAAAAACCCGCCGAGCGGATAGGCAAGAGCATGAACGGCGGCGCAAGGGGCGTTGGAAAAGGCCTGCCCCGCAATCATCGCCCCAATGAGCATATCATTGCGGGCTTCAATATCTTCATGGCCGTTTTGAACTGCGCGCACAATCGCCCCGCGAAGTTTACGTAAAGCCGTTAAAGCGAGCGCATCGGAGATCGGGTTTTTAAGCCGAGTAGAGGTGTAAGCTTCAATGGCGTGCACCATGGCGTCAATCCCGGTTGAGGCCGTGATAGATGCGGGCAGCCCCAGGGTGAGCGCCGCATCGAGCAAAACCCGGTCCGCATAAAGACTATCGGCAACAACGCCTTTTTTAGCGGTTTTTCCGGTCGTTATAATCGCCACATTGGTCACCTCTGAACCGGTTCCGGCGGTGGTTGGAATGAGCAGGAGTGGTAGTTTTGGCCCCTTAGCCTGCCCAACTCCGTAAAGCTGGTTGAGGGGCTGTTCATTATCGCCGCAAAGATGGGCGATCACCTTGGCCGTATCCATGGGGGAGCCGCCGCCAAACCCAATAACTAATCCGGCTTGAAATGCGGATACAGCCTTTGCGCCTTTTAGCACAATCTCTTCGGGCGGATCAGCGGTGACCTCATCAAAAATCATGACGTCATAACCGGCCTCTTCAAGGGCGTTAAGCCCCGCGTCTATCAGGCCTAAGCCGTGCACCCCTTTGTCGGTAATAATCGCAATACGTTTATTCGGGCAAAGACCGCGAATATGGGCATCAAGCCGCACTACGCCGCCGGTATCAATGCGGATATCGGAAACCGTTTGAAAATGATGCATAGATAAACCTTTCACGGGTCTTGACTCTGCCAGATAGGACTTGCCGCGCCAAGGTTAATCTGCGCGCGGGCGGACTTACACCTTCAACTTATGTTTATTTTGGCTCTCGCAACCACTTTTTAAAGATTTGCGGTTATAGCCACATATATTGAGAGCGAGATAACTCGCCCATTTAAGGTGATATATATGGCATTGGGGCCAAAATTACAGCAGCGGCAAACGCAGTCTTTGGTGATGACGCCGCAATTACAGCAGGCGATCAAACTACTGCAATTATCGAATATAGAACTATCTGCTTTTATTGACGAGCAATTAGAGACAAATCCACTTCTTGAACGCGGCAATCCTGAAGATAACCGCCGCAGCGAAGGGGAGGTCGTCAAAGATGATGTCGGCCCGCGCGAAGATTTAACCCTCGACCAACCTACAAATGAAGCCAGTGCCTCTCTGGACGTACCCGATCATGCGGTGGATTCAGAAGCCAGCCCTGCAGAGCGTATGTCCGAGCAGCCAAGTGATCGCCTTGACCGTCACCGCCTTGGACGAGATTTATCCGTGGGCGGCGGGGATGATTTTAACCCGACTGATAATCATGCGGAAGTTGAGAGCCTGAGTGATATTTTAACCGCGCAATTAGGCGTGAGTATAAAAGATGAAAAAAACCGTTTAATTGGCAAATATTTGATTGATCAGGTGGATGAAAATGGATATTTTCGCGGTGCTGTTGATGATGTTGCGCAGCGTTTGGGCGTTACGCCGCTGCGGGTGCAATCTGTTTTAAGCCAGCTTAAGAGTTTTGAGCCCACGGGCGTGTTTGCGCAAAACCTGCCGGAATGTTTATCCCTACAGCTTAAAGAACAGGAAAAGCTCGACCAAGCCATGCAGGTGATTTTAGATAATCTGGAAATGGTCGCCCGTCACGACCTTGGCAAGTTGGCTAAACTTGCGGATTTATCCCTTGAGCGCCTTCAAGACAGGCTAAAGCTTATTCGCCGTTTATCGCCAAAGCCGGGGCTAGCTTATGGGGGCGATATGGCCGCCGCTGTGGCGCCGGATGTTTTTGTGCGCGAGACCCCACAAGGGGGCTGGACGCTTGAGCTCAATACGGAAACCCTGCCGCGGGTTTTGATTAATAATCAATATATGACCGAAGTGAGCAAGCTAGGCGGTAATGACAGCACCAAAGATTTTATCAATGAATGTCATCAAAATGCGAGCTGGCTTATTCGCTCCTTGGATCAACGGGCCCGGACCATATTAAAGGTCTCTGCTGAGATTGTGAAACAGCAAGATGAGTTTTTTGCCTTTGGCCTTGATTATATGCGCCCGCTGAATTTGAAACAGGTGGCCGACGCTATTGATATGCATGAAAGCACGGTCAGCCGCGTGACGTCGAATAAATTTATGTCCTGCCCGCGCGGTATGTTTGAGCTGAAATTCTTTTTCTCCGCCTCTATCCCATCTGCGTCCGGCGGTGAAGCTTATAGCGCCGAGGCTGTGCGTCATAAAATCAAAATTCTTATTGGCGAAGAATTTGACGTTAAATCTGTCAAATCTGACGATAAGCTTGTCTCACTCCTCCAAGATCAAGGGGTGGATGTGGCCCGCCGAACAGTGGCGAAATACCGCGAATCTATGGGGATTCCCTCCTCTGTACAGCGTCGCCGCCAATTTAAATCCCGCGCTTAGCTTTACGGCTGAATGAGACCGTTTCATTTAAGGCTCAGGTCTTGAACCCAGCGCCGTTGCGATTATTTATTATATATAAAGCAAATAAAATTTAAAAGCTGCGCCGCCCCTCTGGCTGTGCTAAGCTTTATTGTAACATTCATCCAAACAAAGGATCTGCTTATGCCAACTCAAATCGTCTCTAAAGGTATTGATGTCTCCCCCGCCCTGCGTGAGCGAATAACGGGCCGAATTGATGAAATGATGGACAAATATATACATAGAGATGGTCAGGCACAGGCCTCTGTGAGCCGAGAAGGAAGCGGGTTTCGCGCGCTCTGCTCCGTTCATTTACCCTCCGGGGCGAGCCTTGAAGGGGGCGGCGAGGCGGCGGATGCTTACGGGGCAGCAGATGAGGCCCTCGAACATTTAGAAAAGCGTTTGCGGCGCTATAACCGCCGGTTAAAAGATCATAATGCGGCGGAGAAATCCAAGTCGTTCTCTATGTTTATTTTGGAAAACCCGGTTAACGAGGCGGATGACGATGATAAGCAAGACAACATTGGTGAGCCTTTGGTGATTGCCGAAGCCGCAGGTGAGATTAGAACCTTAACGCCGAGCATGGCCGCTTTGGAGCTTGGCCTTGCCGATCATGGGGTTGTGGTTTTTCATAATGCCCGTCACGGGGGGCTTAATGTGGTTTTTAAACGCTCTGATGGCAATATCGGGTGGATTGACCCGCGCGAATAACCTGCTATAGGGCGGGCGCGAGATTTATGCACCACTCAATCTGCCCAAGGTAAGATTATGCGCGACCTAATTACTGTTGAACGTGTTGCCCTTGGGGTGACAGCGGCCAGCAAGAAACAATTATTCCAAGACCTTGCGTCCCTTTTAATTGCGGGCACGCCTGAACTTGAAAGCTTTGCTGCGCGTGATATTGTCAATCCCGCGCTGGAGCGTGAGCGTTTAGGCTCGACGGGCGTGGGCCACGGGGTTGGTCTGCCTCATGCACGGGTTGCCGGAATTAACCGGGTCTATGCTGCTTTTATTCGCCTTGAAACGCCGCTGGATTATGAGTCGATTGATGATCGCCCGGTTGATTTGGCGGCGATGATTATTGCCCCCGAAGATGCGGGCGGCGCACATTTACGGGCTCTTGCGCAATTATCGCGGCAATTACGCCGGAATTATACCCGTGAGCGCCTCCGCGCGGCGCCGGATGTGCAAAGCTTGTATATTTCCCTTTTAGGGGATGCAAAGTCTAACGCTGCATAAGCTTTGCGGCCATGCGCCGCTAAATAATAACTTAAAATTAAAGGCAAACGCCGAAAAAAAATGACAGATACTCAAGGCCCCGTTAATGATAAAGCTATGGAGCCATGTCAAAAATCATCTCTGCGTTATTTCAACCGTGAACTATCATGGCTGCAATTTAACACGCGGGTTTTAGAAGAGGCGCAAAACCCCAATGTGCCGCTTATGGAGCGGCTTCGGTTTTTATCAATTTCTGCCAGTAATCTCGATGAATTTTATATGGTGCGCGTGGCGGGGCTACGGACCCAAGACCTAGCGGGCCTTGCGAAACTTTCTGCGGACGGCATGACCCCGCACCGCCAGCTTGGGAAGATATCTAAACAGGTAGATAAAATTACCCGCGCGCAAGATAAATGCTGGTCAGAGTTGCGCAGCCAAATGAAGCGGCAAAATATCCGCGTTCGTAATTTCTCGCGCCTAACCGCTGATGAGCTTGAAACCGTGCGGCAGCTTTACGAGCAAAATGTCATGCCCTTACTCTCGCCGATTTCTGTCGGCCCCGCCCAGCCCTTTCCTTTCATGGCTAATCTGGGTTTTGGCCTTGTTTTGTCTATGATGCGTCCAAGCGGTGATGATGAAACCCATTACGGCCTTATTCCGGTGCCGGCCCATGTGCCGCGCTTTATTCCGCTGTCTATTTCCTCCAAAGGCAAAAACCGGCAATATGTTTGTATCGAAGATGTACTACGCCATTTTGCGGGTGATTTATTTACGGACGCGAAAATTTTGGAATGCGGCGCGTTTCGGGTGACCCGCGATAGCGATATTGCGGTGGATGAGGAAGCCGAAGACCTTGTCCGCCATTTTGAATTTTTGCTTAAAAAACGCCGCCGTGGGCGGGTGATCCGTCTTGAGCTGACCGGCGGTATGTCAGGTGATATGCGCCAATTTTTAATGGAAAGCTTTGAATGCTGGGACGAATATGTCCAAGATAGCTCACGCTTTTTAGGCATGAGCGATTTATCCCAGCTGATTACCAATCAACGCCCCGACCTTTTATTTAAACCGTTTCAAGCCCGTTTTCCGGAGCGTATTCGTGAATTTGACGGGGATTGTTTCGGCGCGATTGCGGCGAAGGATATCTTGGTTCATCACCCTTATGAAGAATTTTCCGTCGTGGTGCAATTTCTTCAGCAAGCGGCCCATGACCCGCAGGTTGTTGGAATTAAACAAACCCTTTACCGGACCTCTGATGACAGTCCGATTGTCCGCGCCCTTATAGAAGCGGCAGAGAATGGTAAAAATGTCACCGCTCTTTTGGAGCTGAAAGCCCGGTTTGATGAAGCGACCAATATTCGCTGGGCGCGAGATTTAGAACGGGCGGGGGCCCATGTAGTTTACGGTTTTATTGATTATAAAACTCACGCCAAAGTCTCCCTTGTTATTCGCCGCGAAGGGCAAAAACTGCGCAGCTATACTCATTTAGGTACGGGAAATTACCATGCTCAAAATGCCAAAATTTATACGGATTTAGCCCTATTTACCGCCGACCCCGTTATGGGCCGTGATGTGGGGAAACTGTTTAATTTCGTGACCAGCCAATCCTCGCCAAAACAGCTTGAAAAACTTGTCATTGCTCCGACGGGATTACGCCAAACGATTTATGATTATATCGACGGGGAAATTGCGCATGCCAAGGCTGGGCGCTCTGCGGCGATATGGGCAAAAATGAACGCGCTTGTCGATGTTGGCGTGATCGATAAGCTCTATGAGGCGTCTGAGGCTGGGGTGCAAATTGACCTTGTCGTGCGGGGCATATGCTGCCTGCGCCCGGGGGTTGAAGGGTTATCAGATAATATCCGCGTTAAATCGATTGTCGGGCGGTTCTTAGAACATTCGCGTATTATGTGTTTTGGTAATGGCCATAGCTTGCCTAACCCTAAGGCTAAAATATTTTTCTCCTCGGCGGATTGGATGCCGCGTAATTTGAATAACCGCGTAGAGACCTTTATTCCGGTTGATGATTCGACCGTGCGCCGCCAAGTCCAAGACCAAATTATGATTGCCAATTTAAATGATAATGTGAATTGCTGGATGATGAAGGATAATGGCCGCTATGAGCGCATAGTGCCTCATGCAGAATGTCCGCCGTTTTCTGCGCATGGCTATTTCATGAATAATCCTTCTTTATCCGGGCGCGGCAAAGCGCTGGATTATAACGCCCCCAAAGAGCTTGCGCGCCCGAGTAAGCCGGCTGCCCGAAATATGGCTCCGGACGTAATAAAGCCAAAGCTTGATAATGGATAAGTCGGCCCTGTCGCATCGCCGCCTCGGCGTGATTGATATTGGCTCTAATTCTGTCCGCTTTGTGATCTATGAGCTATTTGGCGCAAATTTTACCCCCGTTTATAATGAGAAAGTGCTTGCTGGTTTAGGCCGTAGCTTGCGGGCAACCGGCCGGCTCGACCCGAACGGTATTGTCTTGGCCCGGCAGGCCATAAGGCGGTTTAAAACCCTTTGTGATGTGCACGGCCTTGATAAGGTCTTGATCGGCGCGACAGCGGCCATGCGCGAGGCCGAAGATGCGCCGGGTTTTATCCAAGATGTCTATGAGGATACAGGTTTTACGATTAAGCCGCTATCGGGTGTAAAAGAAGCGCAAATGGCGGCTATGGGTGTGATTGCCGCAGAGCCGCGCGCCCACGGCATTGCCGCTGATCTGGGTGGTGCGTCCTTAGAACTTATTTCTGTGCGAGATAAAAATATTTCCGGCGGAGTGAGTTTCCCGATTGGCCCGTTTCAGCTTTTGGGGCAGGATTTAACCCAAGATAAAGCTTATGATTTGGCGCGGCTCCGCCCCGTGATAAGGACGCACTTACGAGATGCCCCTGCATGCCTAGAAAGCGGGGATAATCTTTACCTCATCGGGGGCGCATGGCGGAACCTCTTTAGTGTGCATCAACGGCGCAATGATTACCCGTTGCGAACCTTGCAATCTTATGCGCTTACGCCGCAAAAGGCGCGAAATCTCGCCCGCTGGGCTTATGGGGAAGGGCGTCATGAGCTCCTCACTTGGCCGGGCATAAATAACCGCCGGGCGGAAACATTGCCTTATAGCGGACTGTTACTTGATGAGCTTTTAGATATTTATGCGCCCCAAAAAGTCGTTATTTCGACCGCGGGCCTGCGTGAAGGCTTGATCTATCAATCCCTTTCAGAAGAGCTTCGCTCAAGAGATGCACTGTTTGACGGCTGCCGAGACCTTGCGCGGGGGAATTTACAAAACCCGTTTTTTGCCGCTCCGCTTTATAACTTCCTTGAAGCGGCTCAAAGCGCATTTCTACCGGTTTTAAGTGAAGATAATGAAACGCGCCTGCGCCGCGCTGCCTGTTATTTGGCGGGTATGGGCAAGGGGCTGCACCCGGATTACAAAGCCGTGCTTGTGTTTGAAAATGTGCTTTATGCGCCGCTTGCGGGCTTGACCCATAAAGAGCGGGCCTATTTGGCGCTTATGCTCTTTGCTTCGCTGACGGGGAAAGAGCGCGTGCCCAATAAAGCCGCGATTTCGCTTTTGCTTTCGGATAAAGAACAGTGCGCCGCGCGGGTTTACGGGACAGCCATTCGCCTTGCCGTTGTCGCCTCCGGTAATTCAGAACGGCTTTTAAGCGCGCTAAAGCTTAGCCATATAGGCGGCAGCCTCGCGCTATCCGCTGCACCGGAATATAAAAGCCTGATGTCGGAGCGGGTGCGCATACGCTTTAACCAGCTCTGCCATATTGCGCAGCTTAACCCGCAATTTGACCCTTAACATACGGCGCGCATAGGCCCTGTGGCCCTGCGCGTAATCCCCCTCTTGTCATCGCGCCCATAATCGGCTTAGCTAGTAGGGTATAAAGCTAAGGAGAATCGCTTTCCATTTTATTTCATGTGATGATATTTATTCTGGCTACGTAATAGCCATATCCAAAACATGCGGCAGACCGTCATGAGCCTTATTGACATTGACCTAAGTGCGCCGGGTATTTTAGGCCGCGAGGCGGGCCTTCAGGCCGACGTCAAACGCAGTCATTATCCCTGTTTGATATTAAATGCGGATTATCAACCGCTGTCTTATTTCCCGCTGTCCCTTTGGTCATGGCAAGATGCGGTTAAGGCGGTGTTTCTTGACCGGGTGGCCGTGGTCAATGAATATAAGCAGGTCGTGCGCTCCGCCAGTTTTGAAATGCCAATCCCCAGTGTTGTCGCCCTGAAAGATTATGTGCCGCAAAACCGCTCCCCTGCTTTTACGCGGTTTAATTTATTCCTCAGAGACGGCTTTGAATGTGTTTATTGCTCTAGCCCTGATGAGCTAACCTTTGACCATCTTATTCCGCGCCGCCTTGGAGGTAAAACAAGCTGGACGAATATTGTCGCCGCCTGTTCGCGCTGCAACCTCAGGAAAGGCGGACGGCTCGCCCGTGATGCGGGCATGCGCCCGCGCCAATTACCTTTCCGCCCGACCATGCACCAATTACAGGCACAGGGCAGAAAATTTCCGCCCAACCATTTACATGAGAGCTGGCTTGATTATCTATATTGGGACATTGAGCTTAAATCGGAGACTGAATGAAAGCCTTACATCCTTATTCTATGATTATCGGCCTTGGGGTGGGTATTGCGGTGCTAGCGACTTTGCGCCATCCCTTATTTGCCCTGCTCTTGGGAATTGTCGCAGTTTTAGGTTTTGACATGGCGATGAAAGCTCGCCTTGAGAAAAAAGATAAATGAAGCCCGTTAGGTTTTGGCTAGGCGCAGCTTTGGCCGCTACGGCCCTTACAGCCTGTAGCGATAAGACCCCGAATGTTATCCTTGAGACTAGCGCAGGGGAAATAGAAATTGAGGTTTATCCGGATAAAGCCCCGCTCTCTGCGGCGGACTTTCTCTATCATGTGGATAATGGCCTTTATGATGGTCAAGGGTTTTACCGGGTTGTAACCCCGCAAACGGATCCGCTGGATATGGGTATGTCCCTCATACAGGGCGGACGGCTTGACCTTGTGCCGGTAACGGCGGCGGTTGACCATGAACCCACAGGGGCGTCGGGCCTAACCAATACGCAAGGCAGCGTGACGATGGCCAGAGACGAAGTTGATAGCGGTAGCGCTGCCTATTTCTTTATTAATCTGGGCGATAATAGTTTTTTAGATGAAGGCGGTAGGCGCAATCCTGACGGGGCCGGTTATGCGGTTTTTGGTCATGTTATATCGGGCCTTGATGTAGCCCGCCAAATCCAAAGCGGCCGCGTTGCAGCGACCACGCCTTTAGCAGGCACAGAAAATCAATTCCTAGAAGCGCCGATCATCATCACAAAAGCTTACCGGAAATAAAAGTCGGCGTTCCTTGCTTTATAGGGATGTCCGCAAATGCCATAGCTCAGGAAAAAGCTCTGTCTCTAGCATAGATTTTAAATAGCTCACGCCGCCCGTTCCGCCCGAGCCGCGCTTAAAGCCGATGACGCGCTCGACGGTGGTTACGTGATTAAACCGCCAGCGGCGGAAATAATCTTCGAAATCAACGAGTTTTTCGGCAAGGTCATATAGGTCCCAATGGGTTTCAGGATCACTGTAAATATCGCGCCAAGCCTCAAGAACGCTTTCGTCTGCGGCATAAGCCTGAGTGAGGTCACGGTCAATATGAGCTGGATTAATGGTGAATCCGCGCCGCAATAAAAGCGATAAAACGGCGTCATAAAGCCCGGGCTTATTTAACGCCGCGCTTAGGCGGGTTTGGATATGGGGATCATCAAAGACTGCAATTTTACCTGCGTGTTTATTGCCAACTAAAAACTCAATTTCTCGATCTTGCCAAGATTGAAATCCGCTAGCCGCTCCGAAAGCGTCCCGAAACGCGGTATATTCTGTGGGCGTCAAGGTTCGCAGCACATCCCATGCCGCGTTAAGCTGCTCAAATATGCGGGCAATACGGGCGAGCATTTTAAGCGCTTTTTGTAATTCATCCCTTTGCACGGACTCTATGGCTGAAGCGAGTTCATGCAAGGCTAATTTCATCCATAATTCAGATGTTTGGTGCTGGATAATAAACAGCATTTCATCATGCTGGTCTGTGAGGCGGTTTTGCGCGTCTAATATCTTGGAGAGCTCAAGGTAAGCTCCATAACTAAAATTATCGCGGCTCATGGGGCATCCAATCGTCTCAAAAATCAGGTCTTTTGACCTTGTCTAACACTTGCTAGTCAAGGCGCAAATCATTTGATTTTATTATCAAGCCGAGAGTGATTTAAACCATTCGGGCCGCCGCGGCAGGTAAATCCGGCGGGCTTCTTCGCGGGTTTTAAGGTTTAAAAGACTGACCGAGTTTTCAGCAGTATTTGTCACAAGGGCGAAATCCCTATTTTTACAAAAAGCCATATCCCGTTCAAAAAAGCTGGCCCGCGCGGGGCCGGCTGTGGCTGTGCCTTTAAAGACATTGGCTTTTAGATCGAAAATACCGATATCGTCATGGCCGCGCAGGCTAGCGAGGCCCCATTGCCCGTCCGGCGAGACTTGTAGAAAGCTGGGCTGAATATCATCAGAGCCGGTGGCAATCCGCTCAAGCCGGGCGTTTTCCATATCGACGGCAGTGATATAGGGCTGATAGATATCGCCGCGCTCGCTATCCCAATTCCACGACACATCATGGCTAAATTGCTGCCCTTGGGGTGTCCAGCAAAACCAAGACCGCTCCCCCGTTTCAAGGGAGGGGATGAGGCCCAAATGTTGTCCCATGGTTTTGCGGGCGAGGCTGATACGGTGCATACCGTCCTTGGCCCAGACATAGGCTTCGCCGCGTTTAAAATTAACGCTAACCCCGTGGCCCCATGTACTGACGGGGGTTTGGGATAAGACCTCATTTGTTTTTCGGTCGGTGATTAAAAGATTAGATGGCCCCGCCATTTCATCGGTGGCAATCAATAGATCATCCATCATGGCCATATTGGAATGATGCCCGCCGCCGCGGTAAGCGGTGATCTCAAGGGTTTTTGTATCCAGAACATGAAGCCGCCCATCACCAATCGTGTTAAACACGACTTCGGATAAATCCGGGCGCGGCTGCCAATGCAGGAGCGGCCCGCCCTTTATGTCTCTATCCATTAAGACCGTCCAAGACTTCAAAACGGGATCAACTTCGAGTACCATTAAGGCGCCGGTTCTTGTGCCGGGACGCGCGCCGTGAATAATAAAGCGGTTCAGGGCCTCAACGGGGATAATCGCGTGATTGGCATGAAAGCCCTCAAAGCTGTGCAGGATTTGCGAGCCATCAAGATCAATGAGGTCGAGCCGCTTTTCCCCGTAAGACATCGCCAGCCCCCAAAGTGGTGCATCATCTTGGGGTGTGCCGTCTTGGGAGAGTAAAAACTCTGGCGTCATATGCGGCGGTTTTTCGCTCGCATAAGCCGCCCGTCCGCCCAGCCCAACTGTTAGGGCTGTTGCGCCCATCATATAATTCAAGGTTTTACGCTTTTTAGGGTCAAAGTCTGAAATGACTTGGGTGTTTAAACGGGTCATAGAGCGCTCGCTGCGGTGCGTTGTGGGTACAAACTAGCAAAAATCATGGCGGCGTAAAAACAAGTTTGGGCGCATGTCTTCAATTTCATGTGATTGTGAAAAGTTTGACGGGCCTTAGTTTTTTGCGCTTCACTGGCTGTTGATTTGACAAAGCGGCCTGTATGACCGGATAAATGCGTCTATGATGATATGTGGTGATATATGAGTAAATGGGCCGGAATTACAGCTGCTTGGCTTATAAGTCTGTGTTTGGCCTTTATCGCGATTACACCGCCGCGCTCGCAAGGGCCTGATATGGCGGCAGATAAATTCTCCTCTGCGCGGGCTATGGTGGATATTCGCAAAATTGCTGTGGAGCCTCACCCAACAGGCTCTGCGGAAAATGCAAAGGTTCGCGCTTATTTACAATCCCGCTTAACAGAGCTTGGGTTTGAAACCTCGCAGCAAATAGGGGCGCTAGGCACGGCGTCTTTACAGCGGCTTGAGCGTTGGAGCGGGACGGCGAAAGCGCAGCAAAAATTTTATAATATTATTGGGATTAAGCGCGGGAATGATTCCAGCCTGCCTGCGCTTTTATTAATGGCGCATCATGACACTGTCTGGGGGTCCCCAGGGGCCGCCGATGATAGCCTTGGGATTGCCGCAATTTTAGAGACTTTGCGCGCCCTTAATCACGATACGCCAGACACAGACCAGGCTGTATTGCGCGATATCATAGTGTTGTTTACTGACGCCGAAGAACTCGGCCTCGTTGGGGCGCGGCATTTCTTTGCCTCCCATCCGCTGAAAGATCAAATTGGCGCGGTGATTAATCTTGAAGCGCGGGGCGGGGGCGGGACGGCAAATTTGTTCCAGACCTCAAAAAATAATGGTGATTTAGCGCGCGGCTATAGCGCGGCGGTTAGCGTCCCAAGTGCCTCGTCGCTTTCCACATTTGTTTATGATATTTTGCCCAATGATACGGATTTAACCCCGGCCCTTGAGCGGGATTATGCCGCCTATAACATTGCCAATATTGGCCGGGCGCAATATTATCACTCCCCGAAAATCACCCCTGATGCTTTAGATGAGGCGACCTTGCAGCATATGGGGCAGCAGATCCTTGAGCTAACCCGCGCGCTTTTACTCAAGGACGGTTTTCCCGGGCGGTCAAACGATACCGTATTTTTTGACGTATTTGGTGTTTTTATGCTGATCTATGCGCCGTATTGGGGCTGGGTGTTTTTAGGACTTAGCGCTTTGTTTTATATTATCTCCATTGGTGGGCGGTGGCGTGCCAGAGAAATAGCTTTAGGCAGCGCTAAGATGAGCGGGTTTTTAATTGGCGGTGCAGCCTTGCTATATGGGCTGAATCTATTATCGGGCCATGGGGCTGGAGGACGTTCGGGGTCAAATTATTATGACCGCTTGGCGGCGATCCCGAGGCTTGAGATATTGGCACTTATTTTCACCCTCGGGTTTGGCGCATATATATTTGGCCGAGTCAATAACCGCGTCAATAACCTTGACAATAACCGGGCTAATATGTGCTTTGGGGCGGCCTTGCCGCTCTTGGTGATTGGGATTGCCGGACAAGCCCTTGCACCGACAGCGACTTATTTTATCAGCTTGCCATTAATGCTCTGCGCTATCGGTTCATGGGCAGGCGGCAGCCCCGCTCTGGTCGGTTTATCTCGGCGTAAGGCTCACAGCCCAATCAAGCGTAGCCTTATCGTTATGACCGCAGCTTTAACCTGCGGATATATGTTGTCTTTGGGGCATTTGCTTATGCTCGGCATAGGGGCGGATTTACTATCCGTTAGCATTATGCCGGCCAGCCTTGGAATATTAGCACTCTTGCCTTTATGGCCGCAATTACGGCGAAATTGGATAGTTTATGTTTTTGCCGCAGCGGCTATATTGGCGGCGAGTGCTTTGGCCCTATGGGTCCGGTATGATCCGCTTGCCGCCACGGTGCCGCTTTATTAGGCGTTTGTTTTGCGAAAGCCATAGAGCGCCAAACCCGCGGCACCGCCGGCGCTTAAAACCATATTCCATCCGGCCATAGACAGGCCAAGGAAATGCCAGACTGCATCAGAGCAAGCCGGCGGTTTTATAGATTTATTCAAGCTATCGAGCAAGTCTTGCCCGCTGCCAATAGCGTCCAGATTAACCGGCCCTGCAAGGCATGTTTTTGGGCCCTCCCACCATTTATATTCTACGCCCATATGCCAAAACCCAAGGGCGGCGCTGCCCAGTAAAGCCGCTAGCAAAAGTAGATTAATTATACGAATATCCGGCGCGCCTTTATAGCGAATGATTATCCCAATGAGCGCGAGGACTAAAACCGCTTTATGGGCATGGCGCTGCCAATAGCACATTTGGCAGGGGGCATAGCCAAACCCATATTGAAATATCCATGCCCCGCACAAGAGCGCCGCCGATAAAAGGCCGGCCCAAAGGGGCATATTCCGAGAGTTAAGCGCATGTTTTATCATAACGCAGCTATAGGATAGATTATAAATTATGTCATCTATGGAAAATGGAATAATCCTTTGGGTAATTAAACGCTTGTTCACCTAATATTAATTGTAATTATTGTATAAAGCCTATTGAAACCCAAAATGTTTTTTGCTTAGGTGAAATCAAGAAACACGCGCAGGAAGGATCAAAGTGCCCCACACTTTTGCGCATATCGGAGCTGAGCTTAGAGCGAAACGCGAGCAGTGCGAAATCTCCCGTGCGGCCATCGCAAAGACCCTTCGTATATCTCCAAATATTATTTACGCCATTGAACAACTTGATGCTGATAGCTTGCCGGCGATGGGATATGCCATTGGTTATGCCCGCGCCTATGGTAAGGCGCTTGGCTATCCGGGGGATGTGGTTGTCGAGCGGTTTAAAGCGGATTTATCCATTAGCCAAATTACGAGCCATGAAGGCCCAAAGCAGCGCATAAAGCCCCGCCCTATGAGCCTGCCAAAAGGCTTATTCTCTGGCATTACGGTCTCGCTTTTTGCGGGATCATTGGCCGTTTGGTTTGGCGTTCATGCAGATGACCATGTGGATGCGGCCTCGCTTACCATATCGGCCCCGTCCTATGAAGCACGGGAAATTCCGGCCCTTCCCGCAGATATTTACCGCCTCACTGCGACTCGGCCCAGCCTTGTAGAAATTCGCAGCCCAAGCGGCGAAATTATTCTGCGCCGTATATTAACTCCGGGCCAAACATGGCAAGGGGACGCCCAAGCGGGCCTAACTTTATTGGCTAGAGACGGCGGCGCCCTCAGCCTTGAACGGGGCGGAACGGATTTTGGCCCACTCGCTGCGGTTGGTGAGAGCCTGCCAGCCACGGAGCTGTCCTCGCTTGAAACGCGGCTTTCTGCGAAATTTGCTGCGCGTTAATCTCGCCGCCGCGCGCGACTAGCGCCTTAAAACTATCTGTCAAAACAGCGCAGTTATGACGCTTTAAATTGTCACAATTTCATGCCAAAACCATAAGCGCAAATCAGGAGTCGCCTTATGGCCACAGATATTACGCAAATTCGCCCTTGGCGCACCATAGAGCGCCGCAAGAGCCGCCAAATCAAAGTTGGCGACGTGCTTGTCGGCGGTGATGCGCCCATTGCGGTGCAGAGCATGACCAATACGATTACCCATGATGTGGCGGCCACGACGGCGCAGATCAAACGCCTCGAAGAGGCAGGGGCAGATATCGTCCGCGTCTCCTGCCCTGACCCAGACAGTAGCGCAGCCCTGCGGGCAATCACTGATAATGTGAGCGTCCCCCTCGTGGCAGATATTCATTTTCATTATAAACGCGGTATTGAAGCGGCGGATAACGGTGCGGCTTGCCTGCGGATTAATCCGGGCAATATTGGCGGACAGCACAGGGTGCGCGAAGTGGTCGCCGCCGCCCGCGCGAATGGCTGCTCGATCCGCATTGGCGTGAACGGCGGTAGCCTTGAGAAAGAACTCCTTGAACGCTTCGGGGAGCCGACTCCTGACGCCATGGTCGAGAGCGCGCTGATGCACGCACGTATGCTCGATGATGAAGGCTTTCATGATTATAAAATTTCGGTTAAAGCCAGTGATGTGTTTATGACCGTGGCAGCCTACCACCAACTCGCGGATATTACCGATGCGCCGCTCCACCTTGGGATTACA
Source organism: uncultured Caulobacterales bacterium (assembly GCA_937928165.1). Classification (GTDB taxonomy): domain Bacteria; phylum Pseudomonadota; class Alphaproteobacteria; order Caulobacterales; family Maricaulaceae; genus CALFVT01. Next base: position 72,697 of record CALFVT010000003.1, on the reverse strand, counting down.
GAGGCGGGCGGCACGCGCATTGGCACGGTGAAATCTTCTATCGGCATGGGCAATCTGCTATGGGCGGGGATTGGCGACACTATCCGCGTCAGCCTCTCCGATGAACCCGAAGAAGAAATTCGCGTTGGCTTTGATATGCTAAAATCCCTTGGGCTTCGCACCCGCGGCGTGAATATTATCTCCTGCCCGTCCTGCGCCCGCCAAGGCTTTGATGTGATTAAAACCGTTCAGACGCTCGAGGAAAAACTCGCCCATATCGCCGAGCCAATTTCCCTGTCGATTATCGGCTGCGTGGTCAACGGCCCCGGCGAAGCCATGTTCACCGACCTCGGCTTCACAGGCGGCAGCGCCGGCTACGGCATGATGTACCACGCAGGTAAAAAATCCCACAAAACCAATAATGAAGACATGATCGAAGAGATCGTCGCGGAAGTAGAGAAAAGAGCGGAAGCGCTGCGGGTTGAGAAGGCGGGATAAGGATGCCTAAACACCGCCTAACACCGCAAGAGAAAAAAGTCTTGAGCTATCAAAAAGATTGCCAAAACTCCTATGGAGATAATGATAAAGCTGCGAGGAAATTAATTCCAAAACGCAAAGCACTTGCAAACCGTAAGATACGCCTATCAGGAAAGGCTGATTTAAAGGCAGAGATAGACGGTCGTGAAAACCGTGGCCGTCTTGATTATGCAGTCAAAACAAAGTGGAAAAAACAGCAAGACTTACCTTTAGCAGAGCGGCTTAATTTTCGTGAAGATATTCCCATGATTGCCCGCCGCCGCAATGTGCAAAGTGATTTACGTGAAGAAGCTTTAAAGCGGTTAAGACAAAGCGGGAAAAATGTAATCGGTAAAGAGGAATAAAGTCTAACTCTCCTTTAGCTTTACTGTCATTACCGTTCTCATGGCAGCAATCCCTTTATAGTCTTAAATCAAGATATGGATGACCGAAATAAACTCGGTCATGACGTGCGGTGTTGGAGTATGTTCCGATGAAACGGTTTCTGCATTTAGGAATATAGCCCCGTGAGTGATGCGTAGAATGAGGCTTGCTATATCTGCGCCTGTTGATTCCTAATTATATCCCCCTCATCCTGAGGAAGGAGCGAAGCGAGTGTCTCGAAGGATGGCTTCAAGCTGTAAGTTATTCTTCGAGATGGCCTTATGGCCTCCTCAGGATGAGGGGATAAGGAATTTTAATGAGGGAATGGGCGACCTTATCTGTAATTTTGTTAATCGGCTCACCTCCATGAAAATCGACGTCACTCTTATTTATGCGCGCATACGTCACTGATAATATTGTTATCCGGGAGCGCAAAGCGGCCCCTAAATTTTGCTTAGTGATGCAGCAAGAGACGGTACCCCCTATTTAAACGCGCCTTTGCGCCAGAGTTTCCAGCCGAGGAGGGGGGAGCAGAGGACGGGGTGTTTGCGCTGAAAGGGGGTGGTTTTGATGGTTACGCCGGAATGGCGCTCGAGCTTTCGCAGTACGTAATCAAGCCCGCCGTCAAAGGTCAGGGCGTTACACAGCACCCGCAGGGCGGCGGTGGGTTTGCCGATGATCCGCCGCAAGGCCCAATGGGCTTGGCTTCGCCGCTTGGCGCGTTTGGGCAGGGTGTAAAGCCCGGCGCTATTGGGCGGACCATAAATGATCTCCATAAGGGCCTCATAGCGGGGTTGATATTGAGCGGTAATTTCGCGGGCGCGGCCATTGGAGCTCTCTGGGCGTAGCTCTGTGCGGTAGCTTTCTTGAAAGCCCCGGGTCCAAAAGCTGAGGGCATCGATAGGGGCGCCGTCAAATAGGCCTTCTGTGCTGCGGGCCAAGTGCAGGACGGCGCGGGCGCGGGCGGTTAAAATCCGCTGGGCGGCGGCTTCGCTTTGGGGGGCATAGAGCAGGCTGGGCTGGGAGAACCGTCCCCATATAACTGATAACAAGGCTTTGGCGCTAGCGCGGCGCTCAAATTCCGCCAGAGAAATAAGGGAGTATTTACAGGTGGTTAGAACAGCTGTGCCGTCACCGCTCTTGTCTTCGCGCTCATAATAATAAACCACGGGCGGGATCAGGCGGTTGATAATTTGGCGGATGGGGCGGCCCTTGTGGACGGTTTTATAGCTCTCAACGAGCACGTAGAAATCGAGCATTTTTGAGGCATCATCCACATCGCGCAAAGAGGAGCCATAATAAAGAAAACCGTGCACATGGCCGTTATGGACGGCGGCGATATCGGCGCAGGTTGTCTCAATGCGCGGGCTTGGAACGGCGGTCTCCATGCTTAATATGTCTGTGATGGCCGTGATGATCTGGGCCGTGTCTTCGGGCGCAATCATGGTTTACGCCCCGTCACAAAGGGGAGCGGCGGAGTGGCGGAGATTGAAAAGGGCGCGCCGCCGAAATCCAAAAGCTCCCCGTCGAGCACAAGCGGGCCGCCATAGTGAAAATCTAAATGATCTGCGCGGTAACTTTCAAGGCCGTCGGCGCTGCGGTCTTTAGGTTTTTGGCCGAGCCATAATCCGGCAAGGTTACGCAAAAGCCGGCGGGACTCGCCGCTGGCATAAAGCAGGCGAAGCGGGCCAGACGTGCCATCATTCCAAAAGGGGTCAAGGCCCATCATGAGGGAGGGCAGAGTGGTGACAATCGTACCCAGATGCGGGCCGGTTTTCTGGCGGGTTTGGTCTTGGCTTTTAACGGTCAAGGACAGCTCCGTTGGCGGCATGACTTTATCACGTTCGGCGCGCTTGCCGGACATAACCTTGAGCAGGGTTGCGGCAATAGCGGCCTGCCCGCCCGCGTTATGAGCGCGGATTTGGGCTTCGTAATATTGGGTGACAAAAGGCATGGCCCCGCTTGAGAATAGACAGCCAAAAAGCGGGGCGGCCTCTTGAGACTGAACGTGCAAAACAGGGGTTGGGTGGAGGCCGGTTTGGGGCGCAGAAAGGGCGGCTTTGATATGTTGATCGCGGGCGGATTTAAGACCAATATTGGCCGCGATTTGATTAGTTAGCCCGCCGGGAATGATGGATATTTTAGGGCAATCCTTGGCGTGATTAAGGCTGTTTAATAGGGCGGATAAGCTGCGCTGCACGGTGCCATCTCCGCCCTCGATACATAAATGGTCTTGGGGGGTGAAAGCGATGGTTTTAAAGGCCTGTTCCGTTTGCTGCGGGCTTTGGGCCGTGAGGGCAATGTCGCAGCTTTGCGGGTATTTCTCACGGAAGGCTTTAAGGCGGCTGCCGTTTTTTTGAACGCTGTGACTCTGCGGATTACTAAAAAACACCACACGCGCGGTCATGATCGGCGGCCTAGAGACTTTCTGTGCGGATACACAGATATGACCCGATCAAGGTGAATAAAGCGAGCGGCGATATGATGGCCGTAACAACGCCCATGCCGCCTGTTGTCGCAAATGTGGCCAGTGCGCCGTCGATAATAAGGAATATAAAACCCATGCTAATACCAATGATGAGAGCTTTATCCCCCGTGTCTTGGCGGCCAACCCGCTGCATAATCGGCACGGCACAGAGCAGGAGTACAAAAGCAGCGAGGGGGCGCGTTAGGCGGTGAAGCCGCCAAAACTCATAGGCAAAGCGGGGTTTGCTGCCTGAATTGCCGCGCTCACTAAAGGTCTGCATATCTTTAAGGGACAAATCCCTTGGCTCCGCAGCGAGGCGGGCAATGGAATCGGGATTTTGCGCAGAATTCCAAATCAGCGGCTCATTTACGTCGGATGCGTTAATTGGACGGCCATCAGCGCGCGCAATATCAAGGCGTTTAACGCCGGTTAATTTCCAGTGATCCGCTTGAAAATCATATGTGCCCCGGTCGGCAATAATATAATTTGAAATTCGTCCGTCAACTTCTCTGGAGAATATTTCAATGCCGCCAAGGCGGTCCATGCCAAAGCGTAAGGAGGCCCGTACGATTTCTTTATTATCTTCAAACCATAAAGGGTTATCCGGCGAAACATTTTTAACTTTATACTCCCCAATACCCCAAGCCTGTAAGGAGCGAACGGAGCTAGGCATAGCCGTGTTGATAATGACAACTGATATAAGCGCCGTGCCAAAGACCGCCGGGATTAACAGCCCCACTTGTTTGGGAACGGAAATGCCAAAGCCTAGTAAGGCGACAAGTTCATGCTGGCGAATAAGTTTCACAAAAAGCAGTAAAATTGCGACAACGATCGTAAAGATGAAAATACGATCAAAAATAACGGGCGCTCTGAGGGCCATATATTTAAATGTCGCCGTAAATTTCCCGTTGTCTCCGATAATGTCACCGCCATTAGCAAGGGAGTCTAAAAGGCCAATTAAAACCAGAAAGCCAAACACAGTCGTTAACCAAATGCGAATATAACTTGAGGATAGATAGGTGAAGAACTTATACATTACCTAAGCTCCACCCAGGCTTTTTTCAGGCGAGCAAAGCGCTTGCCCAGTCTGTCTTTAAAGCCTTGTATCGCAATACTAATAGAACTGAGCGGGGGTTGTCCCATTTTAACAGCGCTTTTTATATAAATATAATAAGCGAAGCCCGCCACGAGGACAATGATTGTCCAAACCCCGGAGCCGGAGGGAATAATCCCTTTTGCACCAAGGCTTTGCCCAAATTCCAAGGCTTTTTGTAATGATACAAGCATGACGACGCCGACAAATATGCCTGTGGATGACGGATTACGGCCATAATTTAATCCGAAAGGGACAGCAATGAAAGGCAATATAAGTAACAGCGCGGCGCGGGCGGCGCGAAGATGAAAGGCTGCATTATTTACATCCGTATCAATGGTCTGATAGACATCGCCTTTGCGGTTTTTAAGTAGCTCAAGGGAGGTTAGCTCCCGCTCATCCTTGCCGCGGCTACGAAAAGCGGTGAGTTCAGCAGCGCCGGCAATGGCAGTTTTATCAAAGGATAAATCGCCCCTAAGGCGGGTTTTGCCTAAAATACGGTAGGTTTGCCCCTCTGCTAGCTGTAAAACAGGTTCACCGCTTTCGCGGATGACTAATTGGCCTTCTTCTGCGGTGGTAATCCGAAGGGAGCTATCGTCTGAATTATTGCCGACGCGCTCATAAATAAAGACGGGGCCGATGGCGGAGCCGGGTTTTTCAGTCCCTGCATAAAACATACGATTGCCCACTTTTGTAAATGTGCCTTCGCGTAAAATAGCGGCAAATGATTGCTGTTTTACACTATGCTCCACTTGGCGGTAATTATAGCGGCCTATGGGTTGTAGATAGCCTTCGATGAAAACGGTTAACCCGGCTAATATAGCGGCGATGAGGATAAAGGGGCGCGTAATATGGAAAAGGGAAATGCCCGCCCCATAAGCGGCTGTGAGCTCTGAAGAGCGGCTAAAGCGGTCCATCGTAATAATAATTCCAAGCAATAAAGCCATAGGTACGGCAATTCCGAGATAATGGGGCAAGAGGTTTAAGATCATCGTGCTGGTATCAAGGGCCGGCTGCGTTGAAGTTGTGACGATTTGAAAAATCCGTAGTAGCCGTTCAAGCAAGAGTACGACAATCGCGAATATGACCAGCCCACCAATACTGATGAGTGCGTTTTTCATTAAGTATCTGTTCAGGCGGTTCATGCTTTATGAATTATCGTTAGGTTTACTTTTTTGGCATCATGGCCATATAATGAATTAAATTACTCGTTCCCTACGGAATTAACGTGATAAAGGCAATTATGAACTACATTTATTTCAAAGGCTTAATATTAGCCGGCCTAACATTATCTCTAGCGGAAACCTCTACGGCGATCGCTGATGATGATAAAGGCCCCGTGGTTCATCCTTCACTCGAACTTTATGCGGGTGATGCGGCGGATGAATGCGTGGCCGATAGCCTTCAAATTCGGATTACAGCCCAAAATATCTATCCAGTTGGGATCTTAAAACTTGAGCTGTATAACGGCGAAGATGGGTTTTTGTTTAAAAAAGGGCGTTTACACCGGGTTCGCGTCCCAGCGCAGCCAAGCCCCATGCAGGTCTGTATTAACGTTCCGGAGCCGGGTACATATGCGGTAGCGGGCTATCATGATGTGGACGGCAATCGGAAGCTCAAGAAAAAATGGGATTTTACCCCAAAAGAGCCTTATGGATTGTCGAATAATCCGGTCTATAAAAGCCGTCAACTGCCTAAGTTTGAACAAGCGGCCTTTACGGTTGGCGAAAAAGGGGCCGATATTGAAATTAATTTTCAGCGCGTTGGAAAGAAGAAGAAAGATGATGATGACAAGGATCGTGATGCCGAGGATGTTGTGAAGACTGATGATGTCCATGCCATTACTGCCCGTGATGAATAGCGTGTCTTTTACCTAAATAATTGACCTTTTTGCGATATTGCGGCATTCGCCTTTTAAAATCATAGGGAATAGGCAGTGTCGATAGAAATTTTGGCCATTAATGATGCGGATAAAGCGCAAATAGCAGCTTTTCTTGATGTGCCTTATCGCTTATACCGTGACAATCCGAGCTGGCACCCGCCCTTGCGGTTTGAGAGGAAACAGCAATTATCAAAACTGCAAAACCCCCATGCGGCGCATCTTATAAGGCAGCTTTTCATTGCCCGGCGAGGGGGTGAAGTTGTTGGGCGCATTGCTGCGTTTTTGAATCCGCAACACCGCAGATTATATCAAGATAATGCGGGACATTTTGGTTATTTTGATTGTATTGCGGATATGGATGTCGGTCAGGCGCTATTGGGCTATGGTGAAAACTGGCTGCGGGAAAAGGGCGTTCAAAAAATATTTGGCCCGTCTAATCATAGTGTCAATGAAGAATCAGGCCTTTTAATTGATGGGTTTGATCACCCGAATGTTTTGATGATGCCCTTTGGCCGTGCTGATTATGCGGCGATGATTGAAAAGGCAGGGTTTGTTAAAGCTATCGATCTTTTAGCTTTTCAAGCTAATCTTGTTTCAAACTTTACACGGGGACCATTCATGCGCCGGTTCCGTAAGATTGTCGATCAAGATGAGGGCATTACATTTCGCACATTGGATCAAAGCAATTTTACGCAAGAAGTCGAATTGGCTATGAATATTTTTAATGATGCTTGGTCAGAAAATTGGGGTTTTATCCCATTAACGGATGAACAAATTGCCCATAGCGCAAAAGCGCTAAAGCCTATTATTTTCCCGCAAGGTTATCGATTAGCTATGATCGATGGGGAGCCGGCGGCCTTTGTTTGGATGCTGCCTAATGTGAATGAAGCCTTGAGGGATTTGGATGGCCGTTTATTTCCCTTTGGCTGGGCTAAATTAATTGCCCGCCTTAAACTTAAACACATAAAAACAGCGCGAATACCTTTAATGGGTCTCGTTAAGGAACATCAAAATACTAAACGCGGCCTTGCTGCGTTATGCCGTATTTGTGAAGATGTATTTGAGGCTGGAAAACGCCAAGGGTTTGAAACCTGTGAGCTATCTTGGATTCTAGAAAATAATACAGGCATGACAACGATATGTAAATTGGCCTCTGCGGATTTGTATAAAACCTACCGCATGTATGAAAAGGTATTGGGGTAATGGCGGCCGTGTCCGTCTTAATCCTCGCGGGGCAGCGCGAGGGGGTGCGCGACCCGCTTTGCGCCTTAACTGGCGAGGCGCGAAAAGCCATGATACCTATTTTGGGCCGCCCTATGTTGGGCTATGTTTTAAGCGCGCTTGAAGGTGCGGGCTTGGCGACGCCTTATCATATTAGCGGCTGTGATGCGGCCGTTGATCGCCGCACAGTCCAAGCGCCGCACGCGCCGGGGCCGGCGGGCAGCGCATTAGCAGCCTTGCAAAATAACATTAATTTTCCTGTCTTGCTTACAACGGCGGACCATCCTTTATTAACGCCTCAAATGGTTCAGGAGTTTACCGCGAAAGCGCAAGATAGCGGGGCTGATTTTTGTATTGCCCTAGCAGAAGAGGCGGTTATACAGCCCGCCTATCCGAATGTGAAACGGACTTATTTACGCTTTGCAGATAAGGCCGTATCGGGATGTAATTTGTTTTATATTTCTAATAAACGCGGCCTAGCGGCGATTGAGTTTTGGAAAGATGCTCAGCATTTTCGCAAGCAGCCATTAAACCTCGCGCGTCAAATAAGCTTGCGTCTTTTTTGGCGTTATTTTCGCGGCAAACTGACCTTAACAGAGGCGCTGGATTATGCGTCAAAAACCCTCAATATTACGGCGGCGCCCGTTTTGATGTCCGAGGCGGAGGCCGCGATTGATGTGGATAAGCCGGCGGATTATAATCTAGTTGAGATGATCTTATCTAAAAGACAGGCCGCGTCATGACGCCGGATTTGTCGATGAAATCAAAATATGGCCGTAAGGGGCGTATCGCCAAAAATAGCGGATTAATGGTGGGGTCAAAATTTTTAGGTGCGGCCTTAGGTTTCGCAAGCCTCAGCCTCGCCACGAATTTTTTACCTAAGCCTGAATTAGGCGTTTTGTTTTTTATCCACGCTTACATGTTGTTTTTCTCCGAAGTCGCCACGTTTCAGTCTTGGCAAGCAATCATTCGCTACGGAACCCATGACCTACAAAAAGAAGAGTGTGATAAGCTTTACCGGCTTATTGGCTTTGGTATTCGCCTTGATGCGTTAGCGGCGATTGCGGCCTTTATCTTGTCTGTGGCGATGTTTAGTTTCTCGATTTGGTTTTTACAAAGTTTTACAGAAGCTAAAGATATCGCCAAAGGTTTTACCCTTGAGCAATTTAAACATTATCTCACCTTATATTGTATCTTGGTTTTAATTCGCCAACGCGGCGCATCGGTCGGGATTTTTAGGCTGTTTGATAAGTTCAATGTTTTAGCCGTCAAAGCGGTAATTATGCCGATTATACGCCTTATTGGCGCTGTCATTGCGGCGCTTACAGGAGCCGGATTTGAAGGATTTTTACTAGCATGGTTTGCAGGCTCGTTTTGCGCTTATATTTTCTTGCCGGTTATGGCGATTATTGAGCTGAAACGCCGCAATATGCTTGGTCATGTCATAAGGGCTAAGGTGAAATTCTTTAAGCCAGAACGCAAAGGGCTATGGGCGTTTGTGTTTAAATCTAATATTGATGCGACACTTGGAGCGGCCACGCTTCATCTGCCGTCCTTGCTTGTTTTTGCTATATTTGGTCCTGTTTGGAATGCGCTCTATAAGATCGCAGAGGAAGTTGCAAAACTCTTATCAGAAGGATTTAAATTGCTAGACCAAGTGATTTACCCTGAGCTTGCGCGTATGGTATCCGAAGGGCAGGTCGATAAGATTTGGCGGTTAACGACGCGGGCGGCGACGATTTTATTATTATTTGGCTGTTTCATGTCCGCCGCTTTTTTTATCTTTGGCGAGGCTATCTTGCAGCTTCTTAAAATTGAAGGTTTTGAAGCGGCTATTCCCTTTGCTACAATATTAGTCCCGGCCGCCGCATTAATGGGGGCTGCGGCCCCGCTTTATCCGGTGTTTTTTGCTGCTGATTGCCCGGAGCGGGCGATTATGGGGCGGGGGGCAGGGGTGTTTATCTATATTGCCGCGCTTCTTATTATGGCTAAAATTATTGGGCCTATGGCGGCGGCTTGGGCGGTTCTAATTGGGAATGGTTTCACCGTTGTCATCGTCACACTCATGGCTAAATATACATTAGAGCAGCGCGTAAAGGCGTCGGAGGGATAAGCTTTATGTTGCAATCTAATCGGCAGGTTTTTTTAATCGGTGCGCCGACAGCGCGGCTTTGGGGACTGTCTTTGATGGAATGGCAGACCCGCGCCTTTAAAAAATTTGGTCTTGGTGTCACCCATGATGAAGTCGGGGCGAGTCACGCCTTTGACGCTAATTTTATATTATCGAATAATCTTCTCAAAGCTTTTACCGCCTGCGAGTCCATAGTTTTAGTGCAAGGCGGCCTTATCATTGGGGTTGCCGGCGGGGCTGCGCAGCTTATTGGGCAGCCAGCGGATGCGGCTGGAGACTTACGCATAGTCCGCCCGCAAGACCTTGTATCGGCCTATGATAAAGCCTTACGAAAGTCTGAGCGTCCTTATGCCCTCGATAGCCGCGTAACCCCTGCAGATGATATTATGAAGACGCAATTTGCCGGATCCTATAAGGGTATTACGGATTTTGTCACAAAATTTATTTGGCCGCGTCCTGCCTATTATGTCACGCGGCTTTGTGCAAATCTTCACCTCACGCCGAATATGGTGACAACAATCGGTCTTATTTTAATGTTTGCGGCGCTATATTTTTTCTGGACAGGGCAATGGGCGCTAGGTTTTGCTACAGGTTGGGTCATGACATTTTTAGATACGGTGGACGGAAAGCTCGCCCGGACAACTATGACCTTTTCTGCTTGGGGTAATGTTTACGATCATGGTATAGATCTTATTCACCCGCCCTTTTGGTATTGGGCGTGGTTTATCGGGCTCGGCGGCGTCTTTGCATGGCCAAACTTTACGGCTGACCCAATGACATTTGCCCTTGTTGCGATCTTGGCCGGTTATGTGATTGACCGTATTATTGAGGGCATATTTATCGCGCAGCACGGATTTCATATCCATGTTTGGCGGCCAATTAATTCGGCCCTGCGCTTTATTATTGCTCGGCGAAACCCAAATATGTTTATTTTTATGATCGGTATCATGCTTATGGGAATGTGGCCCCAGGCAGGGCGGGGAGGGTTTTACGCCGTTGCAATTTGGACATGGCTGTGTATCGCCTTTAATATTGGCGTTGTTATAACCGCAAGCTTTAAGCGCGGGAGAATAAGCTCTTGGATGGATCCGGCTGGATGAGCACGGCGCCACCTCATCCGCCCGGATTGGCTGTTTTTGATCTTGATTATACCTTAACGCGGCGCGGCACATGGGGGCGATTTATTTGGCAATGGGTCAAATTTCGCCCGCATGTATGGCTGCCGTTATTATTGACTGCAGGCTGGACGCAGCTCGCCTATAAGCGGGGCAAATGTCCGCGTGTGGATGTTAAACTGTCCATGATGCGCTGGGCGATGAAAGATGCGCCGCGCGGCAGGGTTAAACAAAGAGGCTATGACTTTGCACAAAAAGAACTACGCACAGGTTTGCGCCCGGGCGCATTGAAACTTATTGAGTTTCATAAATCCCGCAAAGATAAATTAATTATTATCAGCGCCGCCGTTGATGTGATTGCAAAACCTATGGGGGAGGCGCTTGGCTTTGATTATGTGCTGTCGACTGAAATGGACTATGATAATTGCAACAAATTGAAATTAAACTTCAAAACGCCGAATTGTTATTCACATGAAAAGGTGAATAGATTCAATAGACTAATCAGTGAAAACCTTATATTGAAACAATATCACACAAAAGTCACTTTTTATTCAGACAGCATTTCTGACCTTGCTATGTTCAATGCTGCTCATATATGCGTGCCTGTGAACCCTGATAAGAAATTATCACGTTACGCATTGGATCAAGGATGGACGATCCAAATGTGGTAGATAAGCAAAATAGGAGCAGACACATGCACGCTATTATACTCAGCGCGGGACGCGGATCCCGCCTTTTACCGCTAACAACAAATCTTCCAAAATGTCTTTTACCCATTGGCCTGACAACTGTGCTTGGTATGCAGCTTGATACGCTTCATGCGGCGGGTATTACATCTGCAACGATTGTCACGGGTTTTAATAGCGAAATGGTTGAGGCCGAGCTTGATAAACGTAAAAAAGGCCCAGAGACACGCACCTTGTTCAATCCTTTTTTTCAGGTCGCGGATAATCTGGCCTCTTGCTGGATGGCGCGCGAGTCTATGAAAGAGGATTTTCTCCTCATCAATGGTGATACGCTATTTAGTCCCCGCGTCCTTAAAACCGTCCTTGATGCGCCTAAGTCTAATATTGCTGTGACGATTGACCAGAAAACCCATTATGACGGTGATGATATGAAAGTCACGCTAGATGGTTCTCGGTTGACGGCGATTGGAAAGACACTCTCCGCCGAAGCCACAAACGGCGAATCGATCGGTATGCTCCGGTTTATGGGTGAGGGTACGAAGATTTTCACGGATGAGCTTGAACGCCTGCTTCGCACAAAAGAAGGTACGCGCAGTTGGTTCTTATCTGCGATACATGGCCTTGCACAAAATGGTGTTGAGATTAACACAACACTGATTAAAGGTTATAATTGGGCTGAACTCGATACGCCGGAAGATTATGAAGTCTGCCGCGCTATCTTTGGCGGCGAAGACCAGACCCGTAAACGCTTTGCTGTTGTTTAAAACAGCCCTAATCTTAGAAGGGGGCGTGGGTGGCACACAGAGCCTCTTTAAGCCAATCCGATTTACCCGCGACTATGCAGGCGGATGTTTGCATTATTGGCGGCGGCGTAGCGGGGCAGAGCCTCGCTATAAAGCTATCTAAATTTAATCTTAAAACCCTTATCCTTGAAAGCGGCGAAGCGGATTTTCAAAAAGATGTCCAAAGCCTTGCCGCTGGTGATAATATTGGTGAGGATTATTACCCCCTTGAAAGCTCACGCCTGCGTCTCTTTGGGGGTACGGCCGCGATTTGGGGTGGGCGCTGCGCAGAGCTTGACCCGATCGACTTTGAGAAACGCGAGTATCTCGCCCATAGCGGCTGGCCATTTCAAAAAGATGAACTTGACCCCTATTACGATGAAGCCTTTGCTTCATTGGGACTAAAGCGCCCCGGTGAAGGACGTCTTTGGGACGTCATAGGGCAAAAAAAACCGGAGTTTGATCCCCAAAAACTCGACACAGACTTTTGGGTGTTTGACGAAGATGGGGAGCGCTTTACCAATCTATCCCGGCAAGGGCTTGAAGTGGCTGATATCATATTAGGGGCAACCGTCACAGATATTACGGTCAATTCAGGCGGTGAAGTTACGCAGGTGACAGCGAAATCTTTAAACGGCAAGACCCTAACAGTGAGCGCGCGCAGTTTTGTTCTCGCTGCCGGGGCGATCGAATCAGCGCGTATCCTGATGGCCGCCGTGCCAAACCGCCCCAAGGGGTTTGGGAATGAGGCCGATAATCTTGGCCGCTATTTTATGGAACATCCCCATGCCCGAGGCGGCGAGATTATTCCCAATGATTTAGCTCATGCTTTGACCGTTTTGCCCCGCGCTTTGCGGGTGGCGGGGAAACGCTATGCCGCCTATATGCGTCCCGCCCCGCAGTTACAGCGCGAAGCGGGCATCTTAAATACCTCCATTAGTTTCGCTGCCCGCCGCCGCGCAGGGGAGGCGATGGAAATGCACCGTCATCTTACCCATGAGCTTAAACATAGCCTGCCGAGCAGTAAGTTCTGGCGTATGCTGTATAAAAAAGCCAAAGGCCTTGCGATTAAAGGGCTTGAATGGACAGACCCGAAATCCTCCATGCTCGCCATGAAGCTACAAGGGGATAAGGTCGGCGTGTTTGCTGTTGTCCGCGCGGAGCAAGCACCTAACCCCGATAGCCGCATTACCTTAAGCCGCGAAACTGACGCGCTGGGCATGCGCCGCGCCGCGCTGGATTGGCAGCTCTTGGATATTGATCGCCGCAGCGTCAAAGTGCTCATGGAGGCGCTGGCTGATGATTATAAACGTCTGGGCTGGGGGGAAGTTCTGCCCTCGCCGTGGCTATCGGATGAGAGCGCCGCGTGGCGCACAGACCCGTTGATTTCCGCGCACCCCATTGGCGGCTATCACCATATGGGCGGGCTGCGGATGGGCGAGACGACGCAGACGGGGGTCGTTGACCGCGATTGCCGCCTGTTTGAAAGCACAAACCTCTATGTCGCCGGGAGCGGCGTCTTCCCAACAGGGGGCTGGGCCAATCCAACAGTCACAATTATGGCTTTGGCCTTGCGTTTAGGGGAACATTTAGGGCAAAAGCTGTCAGTGTAAGACGTAAAGGCCACAGGCAATGAAACTTTTAAACTCTATGATGGAACGGTTTGTGAAAACCGGCCAGCTCACAATTATTGATGCGGACGGGAATAAACATGTTCACGGTCCTGGCGGGCATCCGTCGGCAACTATCCGCCTGACCGATAAGACCCTTTACAAAAGTTTATTTTTAAATCCAGAGCTTCGTGCCGGCGAGGCCTATATGGACGGCACATTGATTTGTGAAGACGGCATTCGAAACCTGCTTGAGGTCTTTGCCCATAACCGCGGCGGGCTTCGGGGGCATCCGGTGCAAAAAGCGCTTAAAGGTTACCTTAAGAAAATTCGCCGCTGGCATCAGCGGAATAAAAAATCGGCGTCGCGTAAAAATGTGCAGCATCATTATGATCTGTCTAATGATTTTTACCGCCTGTTTTTAGATGAAGACTTACAATATAGCTGCGCTTATTGGCCGCGCCTTGATATCTCCCTTGAGGAAGCACAGCGCCTAAAAAAGGCGCATATTGCCGCTAAGCTGAATATGACGCCAGAGACGGGGCCGGGCATGAAAGTGCTTGATATCGGCTGCGGTTGGGGCGGTATGGCGATTTACCTGGCGCAGACCTTTGGCTGCGAAGTTGTTGGCGTGACCCTCTCTGATGAACAGCTCGCCTTAGGACGTGATCGGGTGAAGACCCTTGGCCTAGAGGGTAAAGTCGATTTGCGCCTTCAGGATTACCGTACATTAACCGAGTCTTTTGACCGAGTCGTCTCTGTGGGCATGTTTGAACATGTCGGTATTACTCATTATTTGGAGTATTTTTCTAAAATCCGAGAGCTGCTCACCGATGATGGCTGCGCACTGATTCATTCCATTGGCCGTAAGGGCGGGCCGGGCACGACGGGCGCGTGGATTCGCAAATATATCTTCCCCGGCGGTTATTCTCCGGCGTTGTCAGAAACTTTTGCGGAGATTGAAAAAGCCGGACTTTGGGTGACTGATACGGAAATTTTGCGGCTGCATTACGCCGAAACCTTGCTTGAATGGGATAAACGATTTCAAGCGAACCGCGATAAAGTCATTGAGATGTTTGACGAAAAATTCGCCCGTATGTGGGAGTTTTATTTGATCGTATCCGAGTTCTCTTTTCGCCACGGTAAACATATGAATTTCCAAATTCAACTCGCCAAAGATGTCAATGCTCTGCCCATGGCCCGAGATTATATGCGCGAGACAGAACAGGCCATTACGGCCCCGAAAAAAGCACCGGCTAAAAAGGCGGCTCCAAAAAAGGGATTGGTTAAAAAGGCTGCCCCTAAGAAACTAACTGCTAAAAAGACAACAAAGGCCAAAGGCTCATAACTCTAAGGGGCCTTAAGGGCCGCAAACAAGATAATTTAGGATGTTCAGATTATGGCACCTGCCGCTGAAAAACCGAAACAACTTAAGAACCCCCGCCGCGCCTTTGTGAAGAAGACGGGCAAAAAACTCGTGCGCAAAATTGCGAGTTTTCAGGCCAAACAATCCAAAGTGCCAGATACCCCTAAAATCGGTAATGAGCATTTTGAATTTCTCTCGGCCTTTACAGATAATTGGGACGTCATCCGCGCCGAAGCGCAGGAGGTTTTGAAATTTCGTAATAATATTCCAAGCTTTCATGAAATCTCTCCAGATCAATATCGCCTGTCAACGGAGCAAAACTGGAAAACCTTTGTGCTTTATGGGTTTGGGCAGCGGCTTGAGAAAAACACCGTGCTAACGCCGCGAACGGCCGAAATTTTAGAAAATGTACCTAATCTACAAACGGCGATGTTTTCTATTTTGGCCCCCGGCTATCACATTCCCGCCCATAAGGGGGTGACTAAGGGGATTTTACGCTCTCATTTAGGATTGATTATTCCGAAAGACCGGGAGAAATGCCGCATCCGGGTTGATGATACAATCACCGCGTGGAAAGAAGGCGAGATCTTTGTCTTTGATGATACCTATGAGCATGAAGTCTGGAACGAGACCGATGAAGAGCGGGTGATCTTGCTTTATGATTTTGACCGTCCGATGAAATTCTGGGGCCGTTTCCTCAATAAAGCTTTCTTGCAAATCATGAAATTAACGGCCTTTTACCAAGACCCGAAGAAAAATCTCCAAGACGCCGAAGCACGGCTCGAAGCAGCGATTCGTCAAAATGATGCTAATTTTGAAAAAATGAGCGACCCAGCAAACCCAGCATAAATGATATGGCCTTTAACCTCGCTTTGGTGGGGTTTTATTTTGCCTATCCTTGATCGGTGATGCGGTAGAGATAGACGCTGGCGAGAACGGGGCCGATAATGTCATCCCTATATGTGATGTCTTGGTGCGGCTCAATCTGGTAATTGCCGCCGCGAATAATTAAACAAGGCTGGCCGGGTTCTGCGTTATTATCCGAATCTATAATCCATACCCGCGCGCCGACTGACCCTGCGCGGGGCCGCCGCAGGGCAAAAGCGGGGGGCTTACGGGCGGCAAAGGGAAAGTGCCCAATGGCGGTTAAACTTTCAATCGCCTGAGAGCCATCTGGCCAGTGATAAATCGGAACATGATGTATGGCAAGGGTGAGGTAAGGGGTGGCGAGGCGCCGCGTTGCATCGCCGTCCCCGCTCAGGAGCCATAATAAATCAAAGCCAAGTTGCTCTGCAAGGCTTTCTAGTTTTTCGCGGCGCGGAATATGACTGCCGCGCTCCCAATTCGCGATTGTTGGCTGGGAAACATTGGCTAATTGGGCAAAATCTGTTTGCGATAAATTATGTTCAAGGCGAATCTGTTTAAGCCGATTATAAATTGTCATAAAATTCCCCCACAGATTGAATTATAAGTAAAACTTATATATTAATAATAAAAGTTAAGACAATCTAATTTTATAGCTTTTTAATTATTAGCAATAAATCAAAGATTTTTCTTGTGTTGACCCCTTAAATATAGGAGTTAATGCCAAAATTTATGATTAAATGGGCGCGTTTTCTGCTCTAAAGAGCAAATTTATATTGCTTTAGTTTATTCTTACCAGACTTTTATAAACTAAACTGATGTGTTCAGATAGTATTCAGCTTCATTCTCATAATTAGAAGTTATAGATTATACCTAGCCGTTAACCGCTACGCAGGCGGCCGGCTTTGCAGAAAGGAAAACGCAATGAAAGGTGATTATTGCACACGGGAAGGCGCAGAGCGTCTCAAAGAACAGATCGAAGCCTATTGGGCAGATCGCGGCCAGACGGTGACAGTGAACCTCATTCAAGGGGGATTTCTTGCCTCAATGCGGTCCGCGCGTACAGATGTGCGCTCGAATATGATTAATGGGGTGCCGACAAAATCTGTCGAAAATTTCGCGTAAAATTTACGCAAACATAGTTCTTCTCTCTCTCTCTCTCTAAGAGCAAGCTTTAACCGGTTTGCTTTTTTTTATAATGATTTTCGGTAGCTTTGAACGGCTTGTGGTAAATTTGCAAAATGAGAGAGGGTGATATCTCCGCCCATGCCGCGCACGGGCTCTGGGCTATAGCCGTAATCCATCATCACAGATATTACGCCCGCATTTTGCGCCGCGCCGAGGTCTGGGCGGCTATCCCCGACCATAATAATGCGCGCATTGTCTTGGTGACCTGCGGCCATAAAGACGTGGCTGGGATGGGGTTTTTTAATCGGCGCATCATCAGAGCCAATGATGCGGGTGAATAATGAAGTGAGGCCAAGCTTCTCAATCAAGGGCCGTGCGAGCCAGCCGGGTTTATTGGTACAAATAGACAGGGCTGCGCCGTGATATTTAAGGCGGCTAAGGGTTTTGACAACTCCGGGAAAGGGGCGGCTCAGTTGGTCAATCGTATCGGCATATCGCGATAGAAATTCTGTTTGTAATACGGCGGCTTTATCTGCGCCAAGCTCCCGCCCTGCATCTTTATAGGCCAGCTTAATCAAGGCCATAGAGCCATAACCGACATAATTGCGCGCGCGGGCAAAATTGGCCGGAGGGACGTCATCGGCGGCGATGATTTCATTAAGAACGCGCACAAGATCAGGGGCCGTATCAATTAAGGTTCCGTCCAGATCAAAACAAAAACTTAGGCGGTGAAAATTTTCCATAAAAAGCGCAATCGAATCGTGTGTTTTCCCTCGTGATCGGATAGTCTCTGTTGTGATGAATGTAAAATAGCGGCTATAGGCCTGTTTTATGTGGAAGATAAGGTTTTATAATGGGTAAGCAGCAGTCCTCTCGCGCGGCCGTTATTTTGGCGGCAGGTAAAAGCACGCGGATGAAGTCACATACGTCCAAAGTCCTTCACAAGGTCGGTGGACGGGCGATGATGGATTGGGTGACAGACTTAGCACGATCTGCGGGTGCATCCCCCATTGTTTGCGTGGTCGGGGAAGCCAACCAAGATGTGCGCGCCCATGCGGAACGCCTTGGCCTCACTATTGCCGTGCAAGAACCGCAGCTTGGGACGGCCCATGCGGTATTAGCAGCGAAAGCGGCTCTAAAAGATTTCCAAGGTAATTTGGCAGTTTTATACGCGGACACGCCGCTGATTGAAACCCGCACCCTAGAAGATGTGTTCTCCGCTCTTGAAAGCGGCGGGGATGTTTGCGTGCTTGGTTTTGAACCTGAAGAGCCGGCCGCTTATGGGCGGTTGATTATGGACGGCGAAGATTTAACCGCGATTATCGAAGCCAAAGAAGCGAGCCCTGAGGAGCTGGCTGTGGGCTTTTGCAATAGCGGCGTCATGGCGGCCTCTGCGGCGGATATGTTCTCGGCTTTGGACCAGGTTGGAAATAATAATATCAAAGGGGAGTATTACCTAACGGATATCATTGAAATCCTGCGCGGCGATGGAAAAAAAGGCGTGGCTGTTAAAGCTGCCGCTGAGGACGTGCTAGGGGTGAATAGCCGCGCGGACCTGGCGGAAGCGGAGACCGCCTTTCAAAACCGTATGCGCAGGCGAATGATGGCGCAGGGCGTCACTTTACGCGACCCGGCCAGCACGTATTTTTCCTATGATACAGTCATAGAGGCGGATGCAGATATTGGCGCTAATGTTGTTTTTGGCCCAGGCGTAAATATTGCCAGTGATGCGGTGATCCATCCTTTCTGCCACATAGAGGGGAGTAAAATTGGTAAGGCGGCGCAGATTGGCCCTTTTGCGCGGCTGCGGCCCGGCACGGAGATGGGCGCAGGCAGTAAAGCTGGTAATTTTGTCGAAACCAAAAAAACTAAGATCGGGAAAAACTCTAAGATTAATCATTTATCCTATATTGGCGACGCCGTGGTAGGTAAGGACGTAAATATTGGTGCAGGAACGATTACTTGTAATTATGATGGGTATTTCAAACATGTTACCACTATTGAAGACGGGGTTTTTGTTGGGACAAATTCATCCCTTGTTGCACCAGTAACTCTTGGGGCGGGCGCGTTTTTAGGCTCTGGCGGGGTCATCACTGATAATGTGCCGGCTGACGCGCTTGCCCTCGGGCGGGCTAAGCAAGTGAATAAAGAGGGCTGGGCGGCGCGCTATCATGCGGCGCAAAAAAAGCGTAAAGCTAAAAAATAAAAATTTACAAACATATCCTTAATCGGGCCGAGAGCCCGCAAAATAAATAAAAACATAAGAAGGACAGAAGATGTCACAAGCCAAAGAAAACGCAGCCTCCGCAGCGCTGGAATTTGTCAAAGACGGCATGACCATTGGTCTGGGCTCTGGCTCGACGGCGGAAATTTTTATTGAAATGCTCGGCGAGAAGGTCGCGGGCGGGCTTAAACTTCAAGGGGTGCCGACGTCTCAGGCCACTGCCGCTTGCGCCCGTGAAAACGGCGTGCCGCTCATAGAGGCCGACCGCGTCTCGCGCATTCACCTGACCGTTGACGGGGCCGATGAAGTGGACCCGGCCTTTAACCTGATTAAGGGCGGGGGGGCGTGTCTCCTGCGGGAGAAGATTATCGCCCATGCCTCTGATAAAATGGTGGTGATTGTGGGCGGGAATAAAATGGTCGAAAATCTGGGCGCTTTTCCGCTCCCCGTGGAGGTTGACCCTTTTGGTATGGCGATTACGGCCGAGCAAATTTATGCGGCGCTGAAGCGATCTGGCTGTGAAAATGCGCAGACGACTTTGCGCCAAAATAAAGCCAGTGACGGCCCGTTGATTACGGATGGCGGGCATTATATTTTAGACTGTAAATGCGGCCTTATTCCGTCCCCCGCGGATACAGCGCATCTTCTCAGCCAAATTCCGGGGGTGATGGAACATGGCCTGTTTATTGATATTGCAAGCGCCATTGTTGTCGGTGAAGACGATCATGCCAAAGTTATGGAACTTACCCGTGAATAGATGGTTTAAGACGGCTTACGCGCTGCCTTTGGCGGCGCTTTTGGCCTGCGGTAATCAAGGGGGCAAACCAAAATCGAAGGCTGATAACACGAGCCTGACCGAGCAATTAGAAGACCTGAAAGGCGGCGCGCCTGTCAATATCGCGGATTTGCCGGGCAAGACAGAGACCGAGAAGTTTCTATACCTCATTGGCGTGCCGACAGCGACGAAGTCGGGTATTCTTATTTTCTTAGATGCGCAGATTGATAGTTTTGATGCGGCAGGAAATAAGAAACAGGCCGATGCTTTGCGGGAAAACCGTAAGCTTTTAGTGCAAGCGGCCGATGAAACAATGAGTATTTTCGTCGAAAAGACAGCGGCGGTTTATGATGCGGTTTTTACGCCAGAAGAAATTAGCCAATTAACAGCTATATTTACTAACCCGATCATGCAAAAATATACTCAAGAAACTGTATCGCTGCAGCAAAAACTGCTTCCGGGAGCGGAAAAATGGGGAACTGAACATGTCGCTCCGCGATATGAAGCCCTTATAAAACAACAGGCAGAGAAGTAATATGGCCGAATATGATTATGATCTTTTTATTATTGGCGCGGGCTCTGGCGGGGTGCGTTCTGCGCGTTTGGCCGGGCAGCTTGGCAAGCGCGTTGCGGTGGCTGAGGAGAGCCGCCCAGGCGGGACTTGTGTTGTGCGGGGCTGCGTGCCGAAGAAATATCTCGTTTTCGGCGCGGAATATGGGAAATCGGTCAAACAAGCCGAAGGCTATGGTTGGGAGGTGGATGCAAACCCCCGGTTTAATTGGCCGAAGCTCCGCGACGCCGTGCAAGATGAAGTGAGCCGCTTATCGGGACTTTATGCCGGTATATTAGAGAAAAACTGCGTTGATTTTTTCACGGAGCGGGCGGAATTTGTCAATGCCCACAAGATACGCCTTACCACATCGGGCAAAGAAATTACCGCCGAGACGATTTTAGTGGCTGTCGGCGGGCGGCCTTGGATGCCGAACCTTAAGGGCGCAGAATATGCGATCACCTCTGATGAGGCTTTTCTGCTTGATCGCCTGCCCGAGCGGGTGTTGGTGATTGGCGGGGGGTATATTGCCTGTGAGTTTGCCGGTATTTTTGCTGGATTTGGCGTGAAAACCGTACAGGCTTACAGAGGCAGTAAATATCTTAAAGGCTTTGACGAAGATGTCAGAGACCGGGCCAATAAACTCCAAGACATTAACGGCATTGAAAACCGGTTTAATGTCTCGCCAAAAGAGATCACAAAAGTCGGCGGCGGCTATAAAGTGACTTTTGATGACGGCACACAAATCGGCACAGATCTTGTGATGATGGCGACGGGCCGGCGGCCCCACACGGCCGGGCTTGGTCTTGAAAAGGCGGGGGTAGAGATGGATGACCTCGGCGCTGTGAAAGTGGATGAGTTTTCACAAAGCTCGATCAAAAATATCTATGCAGTTGGCGATGTGACCAACCGGGTGAACCTGACTCCTGTGGCGATCCGCGAAGGGGCCGCCTTTATTGAAACCCTGTTTAAAGATAATCCGACCGCTTATGATCATAGCGATATTGCGAGCGCTGTATTTACCCAGCCGCCGATTGGCAGCGTGGGCTATTCGGAAACAGATGCGGCGGCAAAATTTGGCGCAGATAATATCCATGTCTACCAAACAGATTTCCGCCCGATGAAAAATATCCTCAATGGCTCCGAGCACCGTATTTTTATGAAATTAATTACGATGGGCAATAATGAGCAGGTGATTGGTATTCATATGGTCGGAGATTACTCTGGAGAGCTGATACAAGTCTTGGGCATTACGGTGAAGGCAGGACTGACGAAGGCGGATTTTGACCGCACTTGCGCGGTACACCCAACGTTGGCCGAAGAAATAGTGACCTTAACTTTGCGGAGTTAAGGTCAGGGCGGTTTTTGGGGCTTTATGCCGCGCCATAGATAAAGCCTTTTAAGGTGATGGATAGAAACATTTACCTATATAAAGGTTTTATCTGGTAGTTTTTTAGGACATTATGCTAAAAGACGTCTCGAAAACAGGTTAGGCAAGGATCATGGCCATATCACAGACACCCAAAGCGAGGTGGACGCCTGCAAGTTGGCGGCGTTTACCGGCGAAACATATCCCGGATGATTACCCTAACCCGCAAGCGCTTTTGGATGTAGAGCATAATTTGAAAAGCTTGCCGCCGTTGGTTTACCCCGGCGAAGCTATTCGGTTGAAAGAAAAACTTGGCCGCGTCGCGCGCGGCGAGGCTTTTTTGCTACAAGGCGGGGACTGTGCTGAGAGCTTTAAAGAATTTCATCCGGATAATATACAAGATACCTTTCGGGTGATGATGCAAATGGCGGTGGTGCTGACTTACGGCGCGGGGCAGCCGGTTGTGAAAGTGGGCCGCATTGCCGGGCAATTTGGTAAGCCGCGCTCCTCACCTGTTGAAGAGAAAAATGGCATAACCCTACCGAGCTACCGGGGGGATAATATTAACGGCATGGATTTTACTGAGGAGAGCCGTATTCCCGACCCGCAGCGGCTTTTAAAAGCTTATGGGCAATCGGCGGCGACATTAAACCTTGTGCGTGCCTTTAGTAATGGCGGGCTTGCGGATTTGCGTAATATTCATAACTGGACGCTTGGGTTTGTCGGCGGGTCTGAAACCTCGAAACGCTATCAAGAGCTTTGCGATAAAATTACAGACGCTATGGAGTTTATGCAGGCCTGTGGGGTGAATGCGCATAATACACCGCAAATGGCCTCAACGGAGTTTTACACGAGCCATGAAGGCTTGCTACTCGGCTATGAAGAAGCCATGACCCGTATGGATCATGTTAGCGGCAAATGGTTCTCCACATCCGGTCATATGCTGTGGATTGGCAACCGCACGCGGCAGCTTGACCATGCCCATGTGGAATATTTTCGCGGCATTCAAAACCCGATCGCTATGAAGATCGGTGAAGGCTTATCACCGGATGAGCTTTTGCGCCTTATTGATGTGCTCAACCCCCATAATGAAGCGGGGCGGCTTACCCTGATTGCCCGTTATGGCCATGATAAAGTTGTTAGCGGCTTGCCCCAGCTTGCGCGCGCGGTGAAGCGCGAAGGCAGCCATGTGGTCTGGTCCTGTGACCCGATGCACGGTAATACCCATAAAACCGATAGCGGCTTTAAAACGCGCCCCTTTGACCGTATCCTCAAAGAGGTAAAAGGTTTTATGCAAGTGCTCCATTCCGAGGGCTGCTGGCCCGGCGGTGTGCATTTTGAAATGACCGGCCAAAACGTGACTGAGTGTATTGGCGGGACGGCCCGTGCAGTGCGCGAAGCGGATTTATCCTCGCGCTATCACACCCATTGCGACCCACGCCTGAACGCCGATCAGGCTCTGGAGCTCGCGTTTCTTGTGGCGGAGGAGCTGAAAGCCTATCGTAAAAACGAAGGATTTCGCCAAGCGATTGCCTAGTCAAAAGGCGGACTTGAAAGGGGCTGAATGCCCCGATGACCGATCATAAAAAAACCGCCGTTACCGGCGGTTTTACTCTATAAACAAACGTGGGAGTAAGTCTTTTAGAGATCTTTGAGGCCGACGGAGGGCTTAAACTGGCATGATGTTTTCGCTTTGCTCATCATCATTTGTCCTGTGGCTGGATTACGCATTTCTCGTGATGGACGATGTTTTGCAACAAATTGACCAAATCCGGGAATTGCAACTTGATTACCGTCTTTAAGTTCACTGACAACTGTTGAGCAAAATGCGTCAACAAATTGGCTGGCTTGTGCCTGTGATGCATCGCACTGCCCAGCTAATGCGTTTATGAGTTCTTTTTTGTTCATGAAACCTCTCCTTAAATACGGTTCGCCCCTGAAAATGGGTATTAATGCAATCCTAACGGATAGAATTAACAAGTGGTAAATAAAATGAAAAACAGGTCGAAAAACGCCAAAAACCCGCAGTTTTATGGGGTTTTCAGTGTTAAAACTTGGTTTGGGTTCATAAAACTGAGGCTAATAATTGACGTTAATAATCAAATAAAGAATCAGTTTGTGACATCGCAGATAAAAATATTTCCCTTTTGCAGCAAAGCCGCGTAGGCCGTGGGCTGAATTTGGAGCTCTAATTTGACCACTCATTTATTTAAGATAGCTATTCTTGGCGGCGGTGTTTTCGGGCGTTATCATATCCAAAAAGCGCTTGGCCATGAGGGGGTCGGCTCTGTCTGTTTTTATGAGCCCGATGCACACCGCGCGAAGCGCCTTTCTGATGAATTTAATATTACCGCCATGCCTACGGCGCAGGCAGCCATAGATATGTGCGACGCGGTTGTTATTGCGGCTCCGGCTGTGGATCATGCCAAACTGGCGTTAATGGCACTGGATGCCGGAAAGCATTGCCTGATTGAGAAGCCGATTGCCCATAGCCTTGAGGATGCGCAGGCAATCTGTGATAAAGCCAAAGATAAAAAGCTCATTGTGCATATGGGCCATCAAGAGCGTTATGTCTTGGCCGCGATTGGGCTGGATACAATTACAGTCAAACCGAAGTTGATTGAGATATACCGGGAGACCTTATTTAGCGAGCGCGGAACGGATGTGTCGGCGACGCTGGATTTAACGGTTCATGATCTTGATATGGTTATGTGGCTGCTCAAAGAAGAACCGATCGGCCTTATGGCGAGCGGAGAGGCGGTGAAAACAGATTATATTGATAAGTCCCGCGCCGTTTTAATTTTTAGTGAAACAAAAGTGATTATCCATACAAGCCGGGTTGCGACAACGCCGCATCGTTCAATGCAATTATCATATGATGAAGGGGTGATTGATATTGATTTTATGAGCCGCCGCCTAACGCATAAAACCCCTTTTATGCTCAATGAAAACTTTACGAATGATCTGCGCGGCAAGGATGCTCTGGCGGCGTCGGATTATGATTTTTACGGCGCGGTTAAGACCGATAAATCACCCGTTATTCCTGCGAAAGACGGTCTTCAAGCTTTAAAATGGGCGCTTGATATTGATGCGCTTATTTTGGGGAAAGACAGATAACCTGCTGCGATATTTAAATTTTACGGCCCTTAAAGTCTCTTTTTTTAAATTTATCTACGGCCCTTAAAGTGCGCGTCCTTCTATGCGACCCCTTGCGAAGCTCTGCTGTGCAAGTTAGACCGCTTTTATGACTCAGACCCTTAAAATTGCCTCGGCTCAGTTAAATGCTCATTTGGGTGATCTTGAGGGGAATATGAAAAATATTCGCGCGGCCTATGCCCGCGCCAAAGCGGACGGCGCAGATATTCTCGTTCTGCCAGAGCAATGTATCATTGGCTATCCAGCAGAGGATTTAGTGTTGAAACCCGCCGCCGTAAGTGATTGCAAAGCCTTTGCGGAAGACTTTGCCAAAGAGACCCAAGACGGCCCAGCGGTGGTGTTTAATCTGCCGTGGCATGACGGAGAGGCGCTTTATAATGCGCTACTCTTTATGCACGGCGGGGCAATTACAGATATTCGTTATAAACATCATCTGCCCAATTACGGCGTGTTTGATGAATACCGCATTTTTAAATCTGGCCCTTTGCCCAAGCCCGTCATGTTCAAAGGCATATGTTTGGGTCTGCCCATATGTGAAGACCTCTGGCAGCCGGGAGTGGCGAGCCACTTGGCCAGTCAAGGCGCAGAGCTTCTTATCTCGCCTAATGCCTCCCCGTGGCGGCGCACGGCTATGTGTGAACGTATCGAGGCGCTTGGCGCGAAAGTTCATAACGAAGGTTTGCCGCTGATTTACGTCAATCAAATTGGCGGGCAAGATGAGCTGGTGTTTGACGGTTCAAGCTTTTCTATGGCCGCAGACGGCGCCATTGTTCAGGCGCTTAAATCCTTCGTTGAAGATTATGACCTAGCCGTGTGGGAGAAACAGGGCGGCGTATGGACGTGCCGCTCCGCCAAACAAGAAGCGCAGCTTACAGGCCCTGAAGCGGACTGGCGGGCCTGTTGTCTTGGGCTTGGAGATTACGTCAATAAAAACGGTTTTAAAGATGTGGTGCTTGGCCTATCTGGCGGGATTGATAGCGCCATGGCCGCCGCCATTGCAGTCGATGCTTTAGGGCCGCAGCGGGTTTGGTGCGTGATGATGCCGTCGCGCTATACTTCGGATGATAGCTTGAAAGACGCTAAAGACTGTATTGCCCGCATGGGCTGCCGTTATGATATTGTCCCGATCAAAGCTGGGTTTGACGCGCTATTATCGATGACTGCGCCTTTATTTAAAGGGCTAGAGCCCAATACGACTGAGGAAAACATGCAGTCCCGCATTCGCGCTGTGACCCTTATGGCTCTGTCGAATAAGTTTGGGCCCATGCTTGTAACGACTGGCAATAAATCCGAAATGGCCGTGGGCTATGCGACGCTTTACGGGGATATGTGCGGCGGATATAATCCGCTGAAAGATTTATATAAGACCGAAGTTTTTGCGCTGGCGTCATGGCGCAATGCGCATAACCCAGATGACCTGCTCGGCGGTGATGCGCCTATCCCGCCTGTGATTATTACGAAGCCTCCCACGGCGGAGCTTCGGGATAACCAAAAAGACAGCGATAGCCTGCCAGAATATGACGTGCTGGATGATATTCTTTTAGGCCTTATAGAGCAGGAACTCCCCGTTGAGGATATTTTAGCGCGAGGCCATAGCAAAGCGGATGTGAAACGCATACAGCATCTTCTTTATATTGCGGAATATAAACGCCGCCAGTCTCCGCCGGGGGTTAAAATAAGCTCGAAGAATTTCGGTAAAGATCGCCGCTATCCGATCACGAATAAATATAGAGATAAGATTTAAAGCGCAGCCTCTATGTTAACGCTCACTCAAAAGGCACCTAGAGACGTGCTGAAGTCCGTTTTTGGCTTTGACGATTTTCGCCCTGGCCAAGAGGGTATTATTACGCGGTTAATGGCGGGTGAGAATATACTCGCGGTTATGCCGACCGGGGCGGGGAAGTCATTATGCTATCAAGTGCCGGCTTTATTATTTGAAAATTTAACGGTGGTTATCTCTCCGCTTGTGGCGCTGATGGATAACCAAGTGAGCGGATTGCGGGCGAACGGGGTTGATGTGGCGGCGATACATTCTGGCCAAAGCCGTGATGAAAATATTGCGCAATGGAGGAAGGTTTCGGGGCGGCAAGAATCGAGTGGACAGACGTCTGGCGGACAGGCGTCTGGCCGTCAGGCTAAGCTGCTTTACCTCTCCCCAGAGCGGCTGATGACCCCGCGTATGCTACGCGCCCTAGAGCGGCTTGATCCGGCCATGTTTGTGATTGACGAAGCCCATTGCGTGTCAAAATGGGGGCCGTCTTTTCGCCCTGAATATGCCCAGCTCTCAGATTTAAAACGTCACTTTCCCAAGGCCCGTATTGCGGCCTTTACCGCCACAGCCGATGCAGCGACTCGCAGTGATATTGCCCAGCGCCTGTTTGACCAAAAAGGTCAAATTATCGTCCAAGGTTTTGACCGCCCAAATTTATCGCTGGCCATTGCACCGAAAACTGACCGTAAAGCCCAGCTCTTGCGCTTCATGGAGAGCGTTCGCGGACAATCAGGGATTATCTATGCGCTCTCGCGTAAAAATACCGAAGACTTTGCGCAAACCCTGAGCGGCGCGGGTTATAAGGCTTTGCCTTACCACGCGGGGCTAGATGCGCAGACCCGTTTTGAGACCCAAGAGCGCTTTATGGCCGAAGAGGGGCTTGTTATTGTGGCCACCATAGCTTTTGGCATGGGCATAGATAAGCCGGATATCCGCTTTGTATATCATACGAACCTGCCCAGCTCCCTTGAGGCCTATTACCAAGAAATTGGCCGCGCGGGGCGAGACGGCGGGCCGGCCTTGACGGCGCTGTGCTACGGCCTTGATGATGTCGCCTTGCGCCGGCGATTTATCACCCAAGAAAGCAGTGAGCGCGATCACCAAATCCGCGAGATGAAACGGCTTGATGCTTTGCTGACCTATTGCGAGGCCTCGACGTGCCGCCGCCAAGTGATGCTATCTTATTTCGGCGAAGCGGCGGCCCCTTGCGGGAATTGTGATAATTGCGAAGACCCGCCGCAAATGATTGATGCCAGCAAAGATTTGCGGGCGCTCATGCGGGCGGTCACTGAGACAGGTTCGCGCTTTGGGCAGGCTCATGTGATTGCGGTGGCGCGCGGGGCAAACACAGAGCGCATCCGTCAATTTGGCCATGACAGTCTTGAAAGCTACGGGGGCGCACAAGATAAAAGCGCGGCCTATCTACAGGCGCTCACGCGGCAAGCTCTCGCAAGCGGCCATATTGATATGGATATCGAACGGTTTGGCGCGCTTAAACTCAC
Organism: uncultured Caulobacterales bacterium; assembly: GCA_937928165.1. Classification (GTDB taxonomy): domain Bacteria; phylum Pseudomonadota; class Alphaproteobacteria; order Caulobacterales; family Maricaulaceae; genus CALFVT01. The sequence continues at coordinate 44,126 of CALFVT010000003.1, read as the reverse complement.
GGCGAAAGGCGGCGCTGTTTTAAGCGGGACGGAAAATTTTCACTGTAAGGCCATTCGGGCGCGGCCGGCAGAGCGTGGTGAGAAGGCGGCCCGTAAAACGGCGGCGCAAAACAGCCGCTTATCACAGCAAGACCAAGATTTATTTCGGCAGCTTAAAGCCAAGCGCATGGAATTGGCCCGCGCTATGGGTAAGCCCGCTTATGTGGTGTTCTCCGATGCAAGCCTTATGGATATGGCGCAAAAACGGCCCGTAAATGAGGCGGAGATGCTAGATGTATCGGGCGTCGGCGCGGTGAAGTTCGAAAAATTTGGCGCGGTATTTTTAGAGATTATTACCGCCGCTTAGACGGGCGAATGTCATTGTGCGGCGGGCCGCAGCTGTAAAAACTTAAGGCTATTCATATCCTAGTCACCTGCGCAATTTTACCACAGGCTTAAGGCGCAACGTTTGTCAAAGGGGGACCTGATGGTCAATTTTTCTTCACAAAACCGCAGCGCAAAATATATTATCTCAAGCGCGGCTTTAATCGCGGCGGGCATGATGGGGCCGCAAATGGCGGCGGCGCAAACTTCCGATCAAGGAGCCTATGCCAGTATCGGCATAGCGCTTTTATCCGCTGACCTTGATCTGAGTAATTTAGACGTTCAGGGTAATAATGTTGACCTCGGCGAGGAAGATGCGAGTATTTTTCTTCTAAATGGCCGTTTAGGGTATCGGGTGAATAAGTTCTTTGCCGCCGAAGTGGAGGGCGGCTTCGGGCTTGGCGGTGATAGTCTTTCCCGCAATCTTCCGGTGCCGGTTGATGGGTTTGGCACCGTTAATGTAGATCTTGACGCGGATATTAACGTTGAAAACTATATTGCCGGATTTGCCCGCGCGATTTTACCGCTCACTGATAAGTTTGATCTTTTTATCCGCGGCGGCTACGGCACGGCGCAGGCGGAAGCAAATCTGGCGGCGACGACGGCTTTATTGGGCGGGGCCAATGTGACAGCAGAAGACTCAGCGAGCATTGACGGCTTTGCTTACGGGGTCGGCGCAGAATATCATATATCAAATCGGCAATCGATCCGGCTTGATGGCTCTGCGATTAATAGCGACGTGCAATTTATCTCATTATCCTATGGTTTTAAATTCTAAGGCTTTAAGGGTTCTATATCTCTATATCTGGGACAGGCGGTAAAAAATAAAGCTTACCTCTTGGATTAAACCGTAATCTGACTTATGACCGCGCCAAGGTTACATCCGGGCGCGGTTTTTGTGTTTGAAAAAGGATAGAGTTATGACGATACGTGTTCGCTTTGCGCCGTCCCCAACCGGGCGGCTTCATGTCGGAAATGTCCGCACAGCTTTGATGAATTATCTATTTGTGCAGAAAAATGCGGGCACGTTTATCCTGCGTATTGACGACACAGATCTTGAGCGTTCCACCCAAGCCTATGAGGACGGAATTAAAGAAGACCTCGCTTGGCTGGGCATGACCCATCATGAGACGTTTAACCAATCCCGCCGGTTTGATATGTATAATGAGGCGGCGAATAAGCTCCGCACAGACGGCCTGCTTTATGCCTGCTATGAAACCGCAGAGGAGCTTGACCGCCAAAGAAAGCTGCTGCGGGTGCAAAGCCAGCCGCCGATTTATAACCGCGCGGGACTAAGCCTCACAGAAGAGCAAATCGCCGCTTATGAAGCGGAAGGCCGCAAGCCTCACTGGCGCTTTAAACTCTCCGGCGGGGTGGTGACATGGACGGATATGGTGCGCGGAAAGCAAAGCATAGACACGAGCTCGATTTCCGATCCCGTACTTATTCGTGCGGATGGGAGTTTCCTTTACACACTTCCAAGCGTCGTTGATGATATTGATGCCCGCATTAGCCATGTTATTCGCGGGGAAGACCACGTGACTAATTCCGGCGCGCAGATTGAAATTTTCAGGGCCCTATCAGATCACCTACCCGAATTTGCCCATACGCCTTTATTAGTGGGCAAAGACGGCAAGGGATTGTCAAAGCGTCTTGGCTCCTTGTCTATGCAAGAGCTGAAAGCGCAAGGGATTGAGCCGCAAGCGGTGGCGTCTTTACTGGCAAAAATCGGCACCTCCGATCCAGTGGCTGCTGAACCGGATATGGGGAAGCTTATTGGCGGGTTTGATTTTGGTAAAATTGGCCGCGCGCCCGCCCGGTTTGACGAAGATGAGCTGGCGCTGATTAATGCGCGGCTTTTGCATGAGATGGATTATGCGCAGGTGAAAGACCGCCTCGGCGCTATGGGCGTGGGCGGCGGGGAAGCCCTGTGGACGCTGATGCGGACCAATATCGAAAAGCTTGAAGATATGGCCGGATGGTCAACCATGATCTATGCGCCAATGGCCGGGCAAATTGCTGATGAAGATAAAGAATTTTGCGCGGCGGCGGCAAAGCTTTTGCCCGATGAGCTTAATGAAGAGAGTTGGCAAACCCTAACGGGCGCACTGAAAACCGAAACGGGCCGTAAGGGGCGGGGACTATTTATGCCCCTGCGCCTTGCTTTAACCGGGCGAAATTACGGGCCGGATATGGGCAAGGTTTTGCTGCTGCTTGGGCGTGAAAAGGCGAAAAAACGGCTATTAGGCGAAAAAGGCTAAAGGTTTAACGGGGCTATGATTGTGGATAAGGGCCTTGAATGGCCCTTTTTATTTATCTTTAAAATGGCGGCGAAACCCGCGCCATAAGAGGCGATATGTGGGATCAACCCATAAAATGGCGGCAATAATTAAAACGCCCCAAATCCAGTGATAGCCTTTAAAATAAACATAGAAAAATGCGGCGATCATAGCGGGGTAAAATAGAAATAGGCGCAGAAAGCGCCAATAAATCCTTAAAACCGCTTTTAGTTTTGGATTGACGCGCATGCGCTTATAGCGGCTCAGGCGTTAAGTCACGGGGGCGCAAGAAGTCACGAAACTGCCAAGCTTGCGCGGTGAGCCAATGGGCGGATGGGTCTTTGCGCGTAAATATAGCGCAGGCTGCAGTGGGAAAATTTTCTGGATGGCCGCTGAAATGTTCAAATAATCCCTCCCATCCCGGGTTATGGCCGAGGAGCATAAGCCGCCCGCTTGGCTCATCGACGCTGCGGAGCAAATTTAAAACATGAATGGCCCCGGCCAAGTAAAACTCCGGCTGATATCGCAGGTCTTGCGCGCCTGGGGTCACGCGAATTATGCGCTGGGCGGTTTCTTTTGTCCGCTGGGCGTCAGAGGCCCAGATAATGTCTGGCGGATAGTTTTTAGCCGTTAAGACCTGCCCAATCATATCGGCGGCGGCCTGTCCGCGCTTGTTTAAAGGGCGGTCATGATCGGATAAATCCTCATCACCCCAAGAGGATTTTGCATGACGCATGATGAGTAAATTTGTGAGCATAGAAAATCTTTTTAACTTTTTAAATCTGAAACAACCAACAGTTTCGTAGCTAAGTATAACGGTAATTTATAATAAAACAAAAATAGGATGTTAACATGAGCAGTTTTCTAACCAAAGCTGAGATTAATGATATTATAAATTTTGCAAAAAATGATGCGACGGGGCTTGCATCTATTTGTTATGTGACGGGGTATTCGCGTGATGATGCCCTTAATTTCTTAAAAAGCCATATGACACCGAGCGAGTATTTAACTTGGTTTCACAATGTCAATGAGTATAGCTCCGTTAAAATGCCGATTGCCCATGGTGATACCTGGGCTTAAGCGGTTTACTCTTTAATAAGCCGGGTATTCGGATAGCTTGCATGCCATCCGAACCAAAAGGCGCGATGGTAAGGTAATCGCTTGAGCTCGCGCCCGTCAGCAGCCACTAGCTTGCTTTCTGATACGGCCCATGTCTGCCCTAAAAGATCAACAGCTTTTTGCGAGCCGTCAAATTGTGTTAACACAACATCTTCAGGATCATACACCCGGTTTGCACCTGTTTCGTCCGTTAAAACCACATATTTTTGCGCGCCAATATTATTGCGGTAAACGGGGTTTTTACGTAGAAAATCGGCGGCAATGGCAACCGGTTCATGGGGGTATTTTTTAAACCGTAGGGCCAAAACTTCTTGCTTGTTTTTTAGGCGGTAATCGGAAAACGGCGTGTGAAACATCAACTCATCCGTAGAGAAATATTCATGATAAGCCACTCCTTCGCCGTAATTACGGCGATGACCCGTATTGAGCGATAAGACCTTTGTATCTGGATGGAGTTTTTTCCATTTCCCCCATGTGGTTGTGACAACACTGCGGTGATCCAAAGCAATATTTTTTCCAATGAGGGGTCCAATCACAGGCTCGCCTTTAAGGGTGTTCCATAAAGACTGGGTTTCTTGATCATACATAAGTTTATTGGAGCGGTAGAGAAATCCGCTTGTGCCCATTTTATGATCTATACCGCCGGCTTTGGTTTCATATAAAATCACTGTGCCGCAGAGTGTGCAATATACGCCGGCGAAATCAACGCCGCCAACAGTATCGACGAACATTTCATGCCAAGCTAAAATCCGTTTGGGATAGGCCCGCACATCACCATTGACTTCAATGCCAAAGACCACATTATCATCGTCCAGATAATCCGCCTCTTTAGCCGATATCATCTCAGGCCCGCGCAGCGGCGGAATGCCGTCTTGGACAACCCCGCCCCAGCGCACTTCATCAAGGCGTATATTAGATTGATTGTCGCGGCCAAAGAAATAGCGCCCAAATTTAGGGTCAATCTCGCGGTAAAATTCAGATTTAAAATCCGCATAGCCTTTGATTTTAAGCTCTGGCTCATTCCACAGCCAACGGTACCATTCGGTCATGTTATCGCCGAAATCTTGCCCCGTACTGTCCCTAAGTTTTTCTAAAATAATAGAGCGTGTTTGGCGGTCAGGGATGAAATTAAACATTTCAATCGCAGGGGGGATATAGGCGGCGGTCCAAAAGGCGCGAAGATCTGCGGCCACATCTCCTTGGCGAAAAATTTGCGGCTCAAGCGTGGATAATAAAACATCTTTATCACGGGCGGTTAATTCAAGTCCCGATTCAACAAAGGTTTGCTGTACCGGCGCTACTCGGGTTCGGGCCTGTGTTGGGCTGAGGCTTATCGTCATAAAAGCTGCAGCCGCAAGGCTGCTCAGGATAATAGCACGTTTCATTGGGGCACCATTTTTTGTCTCTAACTTATAGGGTATATATAGCGCATAAAGAAAAGCCGTGATGTCACGACCTTGAAGGTTAACGTCAAATCTGTGTGAGGCGCGTGTTAACCTGCCTTAAACGACTTTGTAATCTTTCGGCTATGCCTGCGGAGCTTTTGTCATTCCTGCCGCGCTTTTGTCATTCCTGCCGCATTACTACCATTCCCGTGAAAGCGGGAATCTAAACCAGCAAAAGCCCCAGACCCCGGAACAAGCCCGGGGTGACAATAGGCGTTATAGCAAGAGTTTGACGGCGAAGGTGCGGTTAGCCCGCTTCGATCAACCCCGTCTGCCCTGCGGCGACCATCATGGCTTGCTGTAGCTTTTCAAAGGCGCGGGCTTCGATTTGGCGAATGCGCTCGCGGCTCACGTTATAAACAGCAGCGAGTTCTTCGAGGGTTTTCGGTTTATCCGCAAGGCGGCGTTTTGAGATAATATCCCGCTCCCGCTCATTGAGGTCTGACATGGCCGCTTGCAAAAGCTCCATACGGGCATCAAATTCTTGGCTCTCGCCCATTTGCGTTTCTTGGGATGCAGTATCGTCTTCCAGCCAGTCTTGCCATTCACTGCCGCCGTCCTCACCGCCAATGGTGACATTCAACGAAGCGTCTCCGCCGGACGCCATGCGCCGATTCATCGATACGACTTCGCTTTCTTTCACGTTCAGCCGCGTGGCGATTTTCTTGACCTTATCTGGATGTAGGGCTCCGTCATCAATGGCTTTCATTTCGCCTTTCAGGCGGCGGAGATTGAAAAATAGCTTTTTCTGTGCCGCCGTTGTCCCCATTTTAACCAAGGACCAAGAGCGCAGTACATATTCCTGTATGGCGGCGCGAATCCACCACATGGCATAAGTCGAGAGACGAAAGCCTTTATCCGGGTCAAATTTCTTCACCGCCTGCATCAGGCCGACATTGCCTTCGGAGATCACCTCGCCAATAGGCAGGCCATAGCCTCGGTAGCCCATAGCAATTTTCGCCACAAGCCGCAGATGAGAGGTCACCATTCGCTCTGCCGCTTTGGTATCGCCCTCTTGCTGCCATTTCTTAGCAAGGGTAAATTCTTCATTTTTCTCTAGCATGGGGAATTTACGGATTTCGGACAAATAACGGTTCAGCCCTTGCTCAGGGGAGAGCGTCATCGACAGGCTCATATTCCCAGAGTAACTCGCATCGGCTTTGGAGGCAGATGTGCCGGCGGCCTTTGCGGGCAAGCTAGTTTTTGCTTTCGTCATGTGAACTCCCATTAAGCCAATGATGAATGTGAATGATTAGATATAGGATATTTAGCGGCGGTTTAAAGGGGGCATTCCTTATATTCCACGTCAAATCTACGGTTTTAATCCGCCTTTAGCCCTTCTAGCGCGGTTTTCAGGGCTTTTAGATCATCCGGCAAAGGGGCTTGAAAGATCATTTCCTCTTTGCTGATCGGGTGAATAAAGCCAAGCTCTGCGGCGTGGAGGGCTTGACGTTTTAAATTGGCGAGGGCGGCTTGGAGCTGTAGCTCCGCCTCGCTTTTAGCCGTCTTAAATGCCCGCTGTTTCCCATAAAGTGGATCACCGAGCAGGGGGCAAGCAATATGGGCCATATGCACGCGGATTTGATGGGTGCGCCCGGTCTCAAGGCGGCATTCAATCTGGCTAATCAACGGGCTGCCGATCGCCGCATTGGGCCGCTGCCCATAGCCTTTTAGCCGTTTATAATTGGTCACCGCATGGCGGCCATGCTCAGAGGCCTCAATATTGCCAAACGTGCCGCGGACAACCGCCATTTTTTTGCGGTCATGAGCCGAGCGGGCCAAGCGCGTTTCAATCCGTCCTTCGCGCGGGTTCGGCCCGCCGCGGGCAAAACAGATATAGCGGCGGTGAATACTATGTTTGGCAAATTGCTTCGAGAGATATTGATGGGCGCGGTCGGTCTTAGCGACGACCAAAATACCCGAAGTATCTTTGTCAATGCGGTGAACAATGCCGGGTCGCAGCACTCCGCCAATTCCCGATAGGCTATCTTTGCAATGATAAAGCAGCGCATTGACTAATGTGCCGTTGCGTGATCCCGGCGCAGGGTGAACGGTCATGCCCGTCGGTTTATGGACAACAATCAAGTGATCATCTTCAAATAAGATATCAAGAGGAATATCTTCGGGGTGAGGTGTATCGTCTATGGGGGGCGGAATATGCACCGCATATTCAATATCTAGCCGCACTTTGGCGGATGGATTTGTAATAATGTCCCCGTCCATACGCACCTCGCCGCTCTCAATGAGTGTGCGAAGGCGGGCGCGGGACAGTGATATTTTGCTGGCGAGCCATTTATCCAGCCGCATAGATTTTTCATGTTCATCAGCCTGCGCCGTCACCCAATGGCTTTTTTGCGCAAGTTGCGGCGTGTTAAGTGAGATATCTGGCGTGGTCATAGGGCGGAATAAGCCTAAAGTTTCACGGGATGCAAATTATTTTTAGAGGCGCGGCGTCATTCTTGATCTTTGCCGCTGGTTCACCTGAACCTATCCGCCATTATATAAACCGTCTTTGATTGTGCTATGATTGCCACATAAGCAAAAAATTGCATAAGCTCCGCTTGAAATTTGCGTTATCTCGCGCTAGCGATAGATCATATTAACAAGAAACACTAAAGTTAATGCCGCCCAAAGCTGGCACGCCGTGTTAAGCAGGGAACATTCGGGGAGAAATAAATTATGAAACGAGGACTTATGACAAAACAATCCTTACTGCTCGGCGCTGCTTTTGCCGCGTCAACGCTTTTTGCTGTGCCCGCTGCGGCGCAGGTCGACGACGAAATTATTGTTACGGCGACAAAGCGTGAAACAACGCTCCAAGATACGCCTATTTCTGTGGCAGTTGTCGGGGCAGAAGCCATTGAGCAAGCACAGATTTTGGATATTTTATCGCTGCAAAGCATTATTCCAACATTCCGTGTCTCCCAACTTCAAAATACAGCGAATACGACATTAACGATTCGCGGTTTTGGTAATGGTGGTAATAATTTGGGGATTGAGCCTGCAGTTGGTTTGTTTATCGATGGCGTTTACCGCTCACGGGCTGGGGCGCAGATTTCTGACCTTCCCGCCCTTGAACGGGTTGAGGTTTTGGCTGGACCGCAAACCACGCTTTTTGGTAAAAACGCCTCTGTTGGTGTTGTCAGTATTGTCACCGAAGCCCCGCAATTTGAAACCAAAGGACATGTTGAAGCCGGATATGGTAATTTTAATGCGACCTTTGGGCGTGGCTATATTACCGGTGCGGTTTCTGATACGGTTGCCGTCAGTCTTGGCGGAGGGTTCCAGCAAAGAGACGGCTTATTTGAGCCGGCAGCTGGTACAACAGGCGGTGAATTTAATGAGCGTAACCGCTATAATCTTCGCGCCCAAGCGCTCTGGCAGCCCACGGAAACCTTTAGCCTTCGCCTGATTGCGGATCGTAGCGAGATTGACGAGAACTGCTGCGGTACAACCACAGCGATTGTCGGCCCAACATCAGCTCTAGTGCAGGGCCTTGGCGGTAATCTTGCGAGTGTAAACCCTGGACAAGCCGCCGGTGAAAACCCCGACCCGTTCTCCCAGGAAACATCACTCAACCGGTCTAACCCGAACTCTATCACCGATGAAGGTATTTCAGCGCAAATCGACTGGGATATAACCGATGATATTACCCTCACGTCTATTTCGGCTTACCGGAGTAATGATTCCAGTTTTGATAGTGATAGTGATTTTACATTTCTTGATATTCTTGAAAATGTTTTTCAAGCGGCGGATATCAATACATTCACCCAAGAACTTCGCCTAACATCAAATTATGATGGACGGTTTAACTGGCAAATCGGCGCGACATATTTTGACGAGACTATTGATTTGGACTCCGGTATTGATTTCGGCGCTGATGCGCGTCCGTTCCTTGATGCCCTTGGCGTTGCTGCGGGGAATCCAGCATTGATTGCTGCCGGCCAACCTCCCCTTAACCCATTTGATCCAGCAAATTCACCCCTCGCCGGTGTTGAAGCTGCGCTTCAATTTGCGCCAGGAACCTTCTTCGGGGATGATGTGCAAATTAATGAGACTTTCACCCAAGATAATGAGAGTTTTTCAATCTTTGGTACGATTGATTTTGACGTCACAGATCGTTTTACGATTACGCTTGGCGGTAATTATACAGATGACTCTAAAGAGGTCGCTGTTAGCACTGTGAATAATGATGCCTTTAGTAATCTTGATCTTTTGGGCGCAGATGGGGCGACAGTTTTAACCGTTGGCGGCCTCTCGGCTAACTTCCCGGCTGTGGCGGCGTCTTGCGGTCTTGGCGCGCTTCCTTTCAATCCAGCCAATGTCGGCGCGGTCTTAGCAGCGCCGGCCTGTTTCATTGACGCGCAAGGGAATACGGCTCCGGGCTCTGTTGTCTTTCCGGGTTTTCAAGCTCAAGTTGCCGCAGGGGTGGCTGCGCTTGATCTGACCGATCCGGCGCAAAATCCGCTCGTTGGCCTAACCGCCTTCCAATTCCAGCCTCAATTCTTAGGCTTCCCCAATGCGGTTGAAGATGGCCGCACGGACGATGATAAGTTTACCTATACAATTCGCGGGGCTTATGAAGTGAATGATAATTTAAATGTCTATGGTAGCTATGCCACAGGCTTTAAGGCGTCATCTTTTAACCTGACGCGGGATTCGCGGCCTTTCCTTGCGGATGGCCCTGCGCTTCTAGCAGCAGGTCTTCTGCCCAATAACTTCTCACTGCCGAATGCGAATAATGTGGCCTTTCCGAATGGGCGAAATTTTGGAACCCGCTTTGCAGAGCCGGAAGATATTGAAGTCTTTGAAATTGGCCTCAAAGCCCGGTTTGCGCGCGGTGCGTTTAACATTGCGGCCTTTGACCAATCTGTTGAAAACTTCCAATCAACAATTTTCCAAGGCACTGGTTTTGTTCTCTCCAACGCGGGTGAGCAAACGACCCAGGGCTTTGAATTTGACGGTACATTTGATGTCACAGATTGGCTAACGGTGACGGCGGCGGGTGTTATTCAAGACCCTGAATTTGCTGACTTTACCGGCGCGCCTGTTGTGACAGGCGGCGAGCTTGATTTGGCCGACGGCGTAGCTGATGGTGTGGGTGATCTCTCCGGTGAGCGCCCTGCGGGCATTAACGAGATTTCATTCTCAACGTCTGCCACCTTTAAATATGAGTTTGCAAATGGGATTAAAGCCTTCTTGCGCGGTGATTATCAATATGAAGATGATGTCCAAGTGGTTGATAATATTCCCGGCGTAAACCGCTCGACGAATATTTTTAATGCAGCGGTCGGCTTTAACTTTGAAAATGGAGTCGGCGTTCGTTTCTGGGGCCGTAACTTATCGGATGACCGTTCCTTTACAAGCGCCTTTCCGGGCGTGATTCAGGCGGGAACGGTTAATGCCTATCCAAATGAACCGCGTACCTATGGCGTCTCGCTACGTTATAACTTTGGCGCACAATAAGGCTGTAGTAACCCTCATATATTTAAAAAGGCCGCTATAATGGGCGGTTTCAGACGGCTGACTAACCCTGCCTTAATTGAGGCGGGGTTTTGTTTGTTAGGGTGTTGTATATTTTTAATCGCTAAGAACGAGGCTGCGGCATGGTTTGCGGTATGGTTTGGGCGGTGGCGGCGAGCAGACACGGCTCTTTCATATGTATAAAACGGCTCTTTCATATGTATAAAGCCCCGATAACGGGCATACTGATGACCATGGAGTTGTTGAGCGTTGGCGAAGGAGGGCTCAACGGTTTCTTTACGGCGCTTATAGATGGCTTGCTCCACAATCCGTGAGGGGGTGGCAGCAAACTCTCAAGCGTCACAATCCTTAAAGCTGTCTGTTGGGGTAAGGCTCGCGTAATATAGCCTATTGAATCAAAAACCCCTGCAAAAAGCGAGGACTTGGTTAGCAGTCTGAGCGGCTGATATATTTAGCCGCTTTTTTATGGGCGTGTATCACAGACTCATAAGGGCAATTTGAAAGAGTTCTGTCTTAGAGCCTATATTTAACTTGGCATAAATTCGGCGGCGGTGGGTGATGACCGTATTTTTACTGACTTGCATTATTTCGGCAATATCTTTTTCTTCTTTGCCAAGAAGGCTATAGCGGCAGACCTCCCGCTCCCGCGCGGACAGGCAAGAGAAAATTTGGGTGTTATCATGCATAGTTTGGTCTATTTTATGGCTTAATTGATGGCGGCCTAATGGCGGGTCTTGCGCTAAACGCATATGGCGGAGCACAAAACGCCCAATAATCGGGGCGAGGCGTTGTAGGTCTTCAAACTCTTTCGTATCAAAAGGCCCTGTCGTTTCGAGGCGGTAAAAATTGACCAAAAACAAAACATTTTTCGACGCATGAATGGAAGAGACTTTGTCAATAAGCTTGGCTTTTTGAAAATATTGGCTGCGATATAAAGAGCTATAATGGGTATTGGGCAGGCGGCGAACCCGGGCATTGGGCGACAATAGAGCCGTTTGCACCATGGGGTCATTTTTAAACCCATGTTTGACATAATCCTTTGCCAAGAGGGCGGCCAAATCATCCTTAAGCAGTCCGAAAGTGCAAAGATGCTGCGCCCCACTTGTCTTATCGGCGGCGACTTTAAACACCGCGCAGCTATCAACGGTGATTAAATCATTCAAAAGTAAAAAAGCCTCGTTTAAGAAATGCGGTTGCCCTTCACTTTGCGATAGGGAGGTAAGCCGCTCTGCAAAGGAACGCCAATTCGAACTTTTGGATGCTGAATGAGTTGTCATAGATTTCTTATAACTGTACTCCTTGAGGGGTACAATAAAAATTTTGTGACAGGTCATGAAAGCCGTGAATATAGTTTTGGAGATCCATATGGCCACGACCTTAATTAATAACGTCCCAAAGACCCCGATGAATTGTAATGACCATCTGAGCGGTAATCCGTTTTTGCTTAATTCATGGTATGTGGGCGCGTGGAAACATGAAGTTAAAGATGATGTCATCCTCGCGCGGCAATTATTATCCAAGCGCGTGATTTTCTTTCGGGATAATCAAGGCATTGTCTCGGCCCTCGAAGACCGCTGTTCTCACCGGTTTGCGCCGCTTTCCATTGGGCGTCATGTGGGCGACGGCGTGCGCTGCATGTATCACGGCCTCGTTTTTAACGGCAAGGGTCAATGCACAGAAGAACCGGGCGTGAAGGGCGTGTCCAAAGGCACGGATATACGCTCTTACCCTGTAGCCGAAAAAGACGGATTTATCTGGATATGGATGGGCGATGCGGCCCTTGCGAAACCTGAGCTTATTCCGGATTGTTCCTATCAAAGCCAGCCGGGGACATGGGATTGGGAGCCGCGCTACCGCTATTTTAACGCCGATTACCGCCTGATTGTTGATAATCTGCTCGATTTCTCTCACCTGACATTTGTTCATGAGAACACTTTGGGCGGCTCGGCGAAGATTGCCGATATTAAGCCCAAAACAGAAATTTACGATAAAGGCGTGCGGATTACGCGCTGGTATTTAGATGAGGAAAAAATTGCGCCTTACCTGCGCGGTTTTGAAACCTTTGAAGGCCGCGTTGACCGCTGGAATATTTATGATCTTGAAACGCGGGGCAATATTTTTAACATGGACAGCGGCTCAGCGCCTGCGGGTTCCGGAGCGCCGGAAGGCAATTTTGTCCCTGAGGCTATGTTATTTCATGCCACGCAAATTATTACGCCGGAGACAGAAAAAAGCTCTCACTTCTTCTGGAGCTACGCCCATAATTTTAATCTTGGTGATCCGAAATTTACGACTATGCTAACTGACCGTATCGCAGAAGGCTTTGAAGAAGACAAAGAAATGATCGAGGCACAGCAAATTATTGTTGATGAAAACCCTGATATTCCCTTTGCCTATATTCATTTTGACCGCGGCGTGTCGGCAGGGCGTAAGACCCTTGCCAAAGCCCTCGCGGAAGAAGCGGCCTATTTTGCGGGTCAAAAACAGGCGGCGGAGTAAAAGCGCTGCTGTAAGCTATAGGGTTTTAAATGTCAGAAAATTGCGTCATTATCGGAGCGTCTCACGCGGCGGGGCAGCTTGTGGTTAGCCTGCGCCAAGCGGGCTGGGCGGGGGATATTACCCTGATCGGCGATGAAGCCCATTTACCCTATCATCATCCGCCCTTGTCAAAAGATTATCTTTCCGGCGAGAAATCAGCTGATGATTTATTAATCCGCCCCAAAGCGGCCTATGAAACGGCCAATGTCACCCTTAAACTCGGAGTGCGGGCTGAAAAAATTGACCGCCGCGCGAAAACGGTGACGAGCACGGCGGGCGAGGTGATCGCCTATGATAAGCTCGTTTTAGCCACAGGCGCGCGGGTGCGTAAACTCCCCATAGAGGGTGCAGATTTGCCGGGGGTTTATTACCTGCGTGATATGGCTGATGTAACCGCAATTAAAGATAAAATCGCGGCGGGTAAGCGCGCGGTGATTATCGGCGGCGGCTATATCGGCCTTGAAACGGCGGCGTCGCTGAAAAAACTCGGCCTTGACGTCACCGTCCTAGAAGCCATGCCGCGTATCTTGCAGCGGGTGACTGCGCCGGAGCTATCAGAGTTTTATAGGCGCGTTCACCGCGAAGAAGGCGTGGAAATTGTCGAAGACACGATTGCAGATAAAATCTTACAAACAGATGATGGCCTTATGGTGAGCAGTAAATCAGGGCGTGATTTTACGGCTGATTTTATTATTATTGGCATTGGCGTTATCCCCAATATAGAACTCGCGGCGGAGGCCGGTCTGGACTGCGGAGACGGGATTATTGTCAATGAATTTTGCCAAACATCTGACCCGGCTATCTATGCGGCCGGTGATGTGACGCGGCATTATAATATTAAATATGAGCGCCATATTCGGCTCGAGTCTGTACCGAATGCGACGGAGCAGGCCAAGACGGCGGCGGCCCATATCTGCGGTAAGGGGAAAGCCTATGACAGCTTGCCGTGGTTTTGGTCGGATCAATTTGATCTTAAACTCCAAATCGCGGGGTTATCGACGGATTATGACCATGTTGTTATTCGCGGTGACCGCCTGGCCAGCCGTAGTTTCTCGGCGTTTTATTTTAAAGGCGATAAATTCCTCGCGGTAGATGCGGTGAATGCCCCGCGAGACTTTGCCATGAGCCGTATGATTTTAACCAAGGGCCAATCCCTTAACCCCCAAAAAGTCGCAGATGAAACTCTTGCGCTCAAAGATGCGATTATATAAAAGATTAACATGTTAACTAAAGAACAGATAAAAGACTCTGCCCGCCGTCATCATAAGGCGGAGAAAACGCGCACTCCTATGCGCGCCTTCTCCTTGCAATATCCCAATATGAGTATTGAAGATGGCTATGCGGTGCAGGCGGAGTGGATAAAAATTAAACAAGCCGAAGGACGTAAAGTCATTGGCCGTAAAGTTGGTCTGACCTCCCGCGCCATGCAACTTGCCATGAATATTGATGAGCCTGATTTTGGCACGCTTTTAGATAATATGCTGTTTGAAAACGGCGCGGTGATCCCGGCCAAAGACTTTATTGATCCGCGACTTGAAGTGGAAATTACTTTTGTCCTCAAAGATGATTTATTCGGTGATGACCTGAGCGTGGATAATGTTTTAGAGGCAACAGATTACGTCGTCGGCTCCCTTGAATTAATTGCCGCGCGCAGTCACCGAATTGACCCTGAAACGGGCTATACCCGCAAAGTCTATGATACGATTTCTGATAATGCTGCCAATGCGGGGATTATCGTTGGGGATGTACGCATGAAGCCGCAAGATATCGACCTGCGTTGGGCGGGGGCGATTTTATACCGCAACGGGATTGTCGAGGAAACCGGCCTTGGGGCAGGGATTCTCGATCATCCGGCAAAGGGCATTGTCTGGCTTGCCAAACGTTTTGCGCCTCACGGGATTAAACTGGATGCAGGGCAATATATCATGTCCGGCAGTTTCACCCGTCCGGTCATCGCGCGGGCAGGGGATCATTTTAAAGCCGATTTCGGCCCGCTTGGAATTGTTGAATTGGGCTTTTCATGACCGATAATCTAACCAATAAATTTAAACAAAGCCTCACTGAAGGCGGCGTCACCCATGGCCTCTGGTTTGGCCTTGCCAATAATATCGCCGCAGAGATTTGCGCCCAAAGCGGTTTTGACTGGATGGTGCTAGACGCGGAACACTCGCCGTTATCTGATAAGGATGTGCTTGCCTGTCTCCAAGCGATTGCGCCTTATGATGTGAACCCAATCGTGCGGCCTGTAAACGGGGATAAAGCTGTTCTGAAACGGCTGTGTGATGTGGGCGTGCAAAGCTTTCTTGTGCCCATGGTTGATACCGCCGAAGAGGCCGCAGCGATCGTTAGTGCCGTGCGCTATCCGGCGGCCAAAGGCCAAAGCGGCGGCGGCGTACGCGGGCTGGGTACGTCTATGGCCCGGGCGGCGCAGTGGAATATGACGCCGAATTATTTCGCCCGCGCCAATGAAGAGATGTGCGTAATCTTGCAAATCGAAACCAAAGAGGGGCTTAAGAACCTCAAAGACATTGCCGCAGTTGACGGTGTTGACGCGGTGTTTATTGGCCCGTCTGACCTCGGCGCGGCGCTGGGTTATCCCGGGCAGCCCCATCACCCAAATGTGGTCGAAACCGTCAGTCAAGCCCTGAAAGATATCCGCGTTTGCGGTAAGCCCGCAGGCTGCCTTGTGGTTGATCCGGATGTGCTAAAAATCTACGTGAACAGCGGCGCGAGCTTTATTGGCGTGGGCAGTGATTGCGGCGTTCTCGCCAAAGGCGTACAGCGGCTCTATGAAAATTTCGCATCGGGCGGCGGCGGTAAAGGGGAGTATTAAAATGAGCCTCTATTACGTGCAAAAATTATTATATAATCTCAACCGCGACACGGCGGTGCAGAGCTTGTTTCGTACGGATATTGATGCGCTATTGGGTCAATATAAATTAACGGATGATGAGAAATCTTGGCTTAAAAATGGTGATGTTGGAGAGCTTTATATCCACGGGGTGAACGGCCAAATCCTCATGCACTACGCGGCTTTTATTGGCCATGAGTGGGATGAATATATTCAGGCGATGAAAGACGGGCTGGAAAAACACGGCCAAGTTAGAGACGGGATTTACCGCGCTGTTGACGGCGGCGCAGGCGGCGCGGTTTAGCGTTTTTTACGGAAAGGACATTTAATTATGGCTTTAGTTTTTGCAGGGATTTGCTCCCATGCCCCCGGGATTACAGGCCGCGCAGAGCGGGCTGAACCTACTATTAGGGACGCCTTTTACGCGGAGCTTGACCGTATGCGCCGCGCCATAGAAGACAGCGGCGCAGAAGCGCTTGTGGTCGTTGCGGCTGAGCATTTTGCCAATTTTTTCATGAATAATATGCCTGCCTACGCCATGGGCATGGGCGAAGACTATGAAGGCCCGATTGAAGACCCGGACTGGCTTGGTATTCCGCGCACGACAATTCCCGGAAATCCCGATTTATCGAAGCGGATAATTACCGAGGTGATGCAAAGCGTTGATGTGGCCTATGCGCAAGAATGGAAAATGGATCACGGGATTATGGTGCCGCTGCATTTCCTCACCCCGAAATATGACCTTGATATTATTCCGGTGAATATTAATTGCCAAGGCCCGCCCTTAACGCCGCTATCGCGCGTCTGGGAATTTGGCCGCGCCCTGCGCCGTGCCTGTGATGCCGTGCCTGAGAAAATTGCAGTGGTCGGAACCGGCGGCATTAGCCATTGGCCCGCAACTCCCAATAGCGGCAAAATCGTCGAAGACTGGGACCGGGATTATCTTGATGCCTGGGTCGCCAATGATAAAGACCGGCTCTTGGCTTATAGTGATGAAGACACCTTGAAAGACGCGGGCCAAGGCGGATTTGAAATTCGTACCTTAACGGCTATAAGTGGCCTTTGTGAAGGCGCACGCGGCGATCTGTGGTTCTATGCTCCGATCCCGATTTTTAGCGTCGGCTGCACGGTGGCGAGCATGGATATTATTCCGCATGTTAATGATATGGCGGCGGAGTAAAGAGGCTAGTCTTCCTGCCTAATATCGTCGAGTAGCGCATAGAGCCGGTCTAGCTTGTCTGCGCCGATACGAGTTTCAATTTTCTTATATTCCGCTTCACTGAGCGGGGCCATTTTCGCGTAGATATCATAACCGCGCGGAGCAAGGCGAATAAGCTTGCGGCGGTTATCGCCTTTAACCGCTTCGCGGCGTACAAGTTTTTGCTCCTCGAGGGATTTAATAATCCGTGTTAGGCTTGGCATGAGCAGTAAAGTCCGCTCTGCGAGGGCCGTGGCTTCGAGGCCATCTTCATGGCCTTGCAAGGCCCGAATGACGCGCCATTGCTGCTCAGTGAGATCCATCTCGCGCAGGAGCGGGCGAAAATGTCCCATGACATATTCCCGCGCCCGCAGCAGGGCCATGGGCAGGTTGCGCCGATAAGCTCTAAGCTCTGAATCTGTCACAATTTTGGCCTTATCTTGATGGTCGCGGCGGCGTGTTTGCGCGGTTAGGTGATTTCGTCACGGACTTCATTTCGCAGGCTTCCAACGACAGGGCAAGTGACTTCGACAACATCTCCGGGGACGAGATATTTTGGTGGATCAAACCGTGCGCCTGCGCCGTTGGGCGTACCGGTCGCGATAACGTCTCCGGGCTTAAGGCGGGCGAATTTAGACAAATACTCGATTTGAAATTCAATCGGGAACATCATATTTGATGTGTGATCATCTTGCCGAAGCTCACCATTGACGCGGGTTTGTATCGTTAAATCGGTCAGGTCAATATCATCCGTCAGCGGCACCATCCACGGGCCAAGCGCGCCGGAGCGTTCAAAGTTTTTGCCCTGTGTAACATTAAATTTGGCATGGCGTACCCAGTCGCGAAGGGTGCCTTCATTCATGACGCAAAGCCCGGCGATATGGTCGCGGGCATTTTCGCGCTTAATACGGCGGCCTTCTTTGCCGATAATGACAACAATCTCGCCTTCATAATCAAGCTGATGTGATTCAGGCGGGCGTTCAATAAACTGGCCGTGCCCCACAAAGCTCTCGCGGGAGCGCATGAATACAGACGGATTTTTCGGCGCCTCCGAACCATCTTTATACTCGGCGTTTCTATTGGCGTAATTCACCCCAATACAGAAATATTTCTCGGCTGTTGTGATGGGCGGTAAAAGCTCAAGGGTCTCAAGCGCAAGGGCGGCCTCGCCGTTTTCTGTGGCGGCAATAGCGTCATTTAATTGCCCATGGCTTAGCACATCATGCAGGCTTTTAAATGATGGCGTGAGGTCAACGACGTTCTTGCCACTAGCTGATGGTATGCCGCCAAGCCGTTCTTGGCCGCCGGATAAAAAAGTAACAAATTTCATTTTCTTGACCTTGACTTTTATAATTAGAAATGTATTTAACATGTTAAATTGTTAGGTCAAGTGCTTTATGCCGCATATTATAATTGAATATAACCATGCCGTGTCACAGGCGCTCAAAATGGATGAATTAATTACGTCCATCCACGGCGCGGCCATGAATCTGCAGGCCTTGCCGATCGGGGGAATTAGGACGCGCGGGCATAAAACTGACGCCGCTAAAGTCGGCGACGGTGCCGATGAGAACGGCTTCATTTATATCACTATCCGCCTTGGGCAGGGGCGTAGCGCGGCGGTTAAAAAAGAAATTGGCGACGTCATTTTCGCCGTTTTGAAAGACTTTACGCAACACCATTTTGACGCGGGTAAGCCGTTGTCATTGGGCCTAGAAATTCAAGAGATCGAAAAAGAGTGGACGTGGAAACACAATAATATCCACCAAATATTGAAAGATAAACATAATGGCTAAAACTCCGAAAAAGTCAGATTTGGATAAACGCATCACTAAAGCGCGCCGTCATATGTCCCGCTTTAAGAAAGCGCCGCTAGGTCATTTTATCAATGGCCGTATGGTGAAAGGCAAATCCAAAGAGACCTTTGAGAATATTACGCCCGTTGATAATTCGCGCTTGGGTGATGTTTGGTCTGGCACAGCGGCCGATATTGATATAGCCGCGAAAGCCGCTTATAAAGCCTTCCTCGGCGGGTGGCGCGATATGGACGGCGCGGCGCGGCGGGAAATCATGTATGCCATAGCGGAGGGCATTGAAGCGCGCGCTGAAGAAATCGCCATGACCGAATCCATGGACACCGGGCAGCCTATCCGCTTCATGCAAAAGGCGGCCATACGCGGCGCGGCAAACTTTCGCTTTTTTGGCGATAAAGCCGTCGAAGCGGGCAAGGGGCTGAGTCTACCTGCCGCGCATCATCATAATTTCACGACCCGCCATCCCCTCGGCGCGGTGGGGGTAATTACCCCGTGGAATACGCCCTTTATGCTCTCCACATGGAAGATTGCGCCGGCGCTCGCCAGCGGTTGTACGGTGGTGCAAAAACCGGCAGAGTTCTCGCCTTATACCGCTATGCTTTTGGCCGAAATTGCCTATGAGGCAGGCCTGCCCAAAGGCGTGCTGAATGTGGTTAACGGCCTTGGCGAAAGCGCAGGTAAAGCCTTAACGGAACATGAGCTGATTAAAGCCATTGCCTTTGTTGGGGAAAGCTTCACGGGTTCACTGATTCAAAAACAAGCCGCACCGACACTCAAACGGCTGCATTTGGAACTTGGCGGGAAAAACCCCTGTATTGTGTTTGATGATGCGGATATGGACCACGCCTTGGATGCGGCGGTATTCATGCAGTTCTCGCTTAATGGGGAGCGCTGTACCTCCTCCACGCGGCTATTGGTGCAAGAGAATATTTACGATGATTTTACCGCCAAAGTCGCGGCGCGGATTAAAAAGATTAGAGTCGGTCATCCGCTCGACGCCAGCACAGAAATCGGCCCGCTTATCCATCCGACGCATCATGAAAAAGTCATGAGTTATTTCGATATTGCCAAAGAAGATGGTGCGCAGATTGCGGTTGGCGGCGCGCGTAAAGGTAAAGAAGGTTGCTATGTGAAACCGACGCTATTTACGGGCGCGAATAACGCCATGCGCATTGCTCAAGAGGAGATCTTCGGCCCTGTACTGACGGCCATTCCGTTTAAAGATGAAGCCGATGCGATTAAAATCGCTAATGACATTGAATATGGCCTAACCGGATATATTTGGACGGAAAATTCTGCCAAGGGCATGCGGGTCGCACGGCAGCTCGAAGCCGGGATGATCTGGATTAATTCGGAAAACAATCGTCACCTTCCGGCCCCCTTTGGCGGCATGAAGGCATCGGGCATTGGCCGCGACGGCGGGGATTGGTCGTTTGATTTCTATATGGAAACGAAAAACACCTGCATCGCTTACGGCACCCATAGCATACCCAAGCTTGGAAAATAATTATGGCCTTTGAAACACAGAACCCGGCTACGGGCGAGATTATTGCCCGCTTTGATAATATGTCAGATGCGCAAGTTGAGGCGGCTCTTACGGCGTCAATGGCGGCCCATAACACGCTGAAAACATGGCTACTGGGAAAACGCCGGGCCGCAATGCACCGCATTGCCGATATCCTTGACGATGAAGCGGAGCGCCTCGGGGCGATCATTACGCTAGAAATGGGAAAGACTCTTCAATCCGCTATTGCTGAAGTTAAAAAATGCGCGCTTGGCTGCCGTTATTACGCCGATAATGCGGCCGTGATGATGGCAGATGAACCGGTTCAGGCGACAGCGGCGAGAACGTTCAAACGCTATCTGCCCTTAGGCCCGATCATGGTGGTCATGCCGTGGAATTACCCCCTCTGGCAGGTTTACCGCTTTGTTGGCCCTGCGTTGATGGCAGGGAATACGGGGCTGCTTAAACATGCGTCCAATGTGCCGCAATGTGCGCTCTCCGTCGAAGATGTTGTGCGCCGTGCCGGCTTCCCAGACGGGGCGCTGCAAAATATTTTCGTCACCACAGACCAAGTCGGCGAGATGCTTCGTGATGACCGCGTGAAAGCGGCGACATTGACCGGCTCTGAGCGGGCAGGGGCGAGCGTCGCCTCTATTTGCGGAGCGGAAATTAAACCCACCGTGCTTGAGCTTGGCGGTTCCGATGCCTTTATCGTTATGCCGAGCGCGGATATAGACAAAGCGGTATCCACCGCCGTCACGGCGCGCACGCAAAATTGCGGCCAAAGCTGTATTGCCGGAAAACGCTTTATCCTTCACGGCGATATTTATGATGAATTTAAAGCCAAACTTAAAGCCGCCTTTGAGGGCTTAAAGGTCGGTGATCCGAATGATCCATCTACGGACATCGGCCCGCTTGTCACAGAGCGTGCGCGGCAAGAAATCATCGGCCAAGTCGAGGCCGCGCTGAAAGACGGCGCAGCCCGCGTGACAGGGGCCGAGCCCATTGACGGTCCCGGGTTTTTCTACCGTCCGGGCATATTGGAAAATGTGCCGAAAACGTCAAAGGCCTATTATGAAGAAATTTTTGGCCCGGTCGCGATTTTATTTAAGGTGGATTCGATTGAGGCGGCGATTGAGCTGGCGAATGACAGTCCCTTTGGATTGGGTTCGTCTATTTTCACGCAAGACCTATCAGAGCAAGATCTGGCGATTAACGGCATTGAAGCGGGGGCGACTTTTGTTAATTCTATGACCGCCTCTCATCCGGCCTTACCTTTTGGCGGGGTGAAACGCTCCGGCTATGGGCGGGAATTGGCGGTCGAAGGGCTTCGCGCTTTTTGTAATGTGAAGACCGTGTCTATATCTTGACGAGGTGGATGGATTTACAGATAGATAAACCGTGAAAGAAATAAATCCCGACAGGCCGACGCCTTATCTAATTTTTGCACTGTTTATATTGGCTATGGTCAATATGCAGGACGGCTTTGATATCCTTGCGATTTCTTTTGCTGCCAATGCGATTTCGGCCGATTGGGCCATGAGCCGTGCAGAGCTTGGCATTGTGTTTAGTGCGGGGCTGTTTGGCATGATGCTCGGCGCAATTTTTCTTGCGGCCCTTGCAGATAAATTTGGCCGCAAGATTATCACAATCACAGGACTGACCCTCTCGGGAACAGGCATGCTTGTGTCAATGGCCGCCGCGGATTTAAATATTTTAGTCCTCGGGCGCGTCATTACGGGCTTTGGCGTCGGCGGTATTCTCGCCAGTGTGAACACGCTTGTGTCGGAATATGCGGGGCCGAAATACCGCGTGGCCGCCGTGTCCTTCTTTCAGCTCGGCTTTCCTTTTGGCGCGTTTTTATCGGGTTTTATTGCGGCTTATTTACTCGGCTTTGACGGCGGCGGAGCTGCGAGTTGGCGATATGTCTTTGCCTTTGGCGCGTTTACATCTTTTTTCTTTATTCCGTTTATTTTAATTTTGCCGGAATCTACCGCTTTTCTAGCCGCGCGGGGCGGGGCGGGCGCGCTCGAAAAAATCAATGCGGTACAAAAGAAATTTGGACGCGCGCCGCTGTTATCTTTACCCGAGGTGAGCGCGGCGGCAGGAAAACAATCCATGGTTCAAAGCGCCGCGCAATTATTAAGCCCGCGCTTTAGATTATCGACACTCTTAATCTGGACGGCTTTCTTTCTGTTATTAACGACCCTTTATTTCCTCCTGTCTTGGACGCCGAAGATGATTATTGATATGGGCTTTACCGAAGCAGACGGAAATCGCGGCGGGCGGTTGATTAATTTGGCGGGCATGATCGGCATCGTCATTATTGGCGTGTTAGGCTATAAAATTCGCCCGGCTTTGATAACCTCGCTTTACCTATGTCTGGCGGGATTATTACTGATTATCTTTAGCTATGTCGGGCAAAGTCTATCCGCCGTGATCCTCATAGTGTCATTGATTGGGATTTTCGTTCATGGCTCGATGATTGGATTATACTCCACCGTGCCGAGCCTTTATCCGACGCAATTACGGGCCAGCGGGACAGGCTGGGCGATTGGACTGAGCCGTTTCGGCGCGGTTATGGGACCGGCGCTTGCGGGGTATTTATTTGATAAAGGTTGGTCGGCGCAGAATGTCTTTGCGCTATTTGCATTGCCCGCAGGCCTCGCATCCATCGCGGCTTTTGGATTATGGCGAGTACAGAAACGCTGAAGTGATAGGGGGCTTGGATTTATTTAAGTTATTTCATGCCGCTTTGTTTAGCCGCCAGAGGCAATATGGGCTAATATCCGCGCGGCGGCGGCTTTGGGGTCGGGGGCTTGGGTAATCGGGCGGCCAATCACGATATGGGAGGCGCCGTCTTTAAAAGCCCGCGCAGGGGTCGCGACGCGCTTTTGATCGCCGACGTCGTCTCCTGCCATGCGAATGCCGGGGGTGAGGACGATAAAGTCATTAGGCACAGCGGCGCGAATTTTTGCGGCCTCTTTGGCGCTGGCGACAACGCCGTCAATGTCCGCATCAAGGGCTTGCTGCACGCGGCGCATGACAAGCGCTTCGGGGCTCATAGCGTAGCCAATATCATTCAGCGCTGCTTGATCGAGGGAGGTCAGGACCGTCACTCCCAGTATTTTAAGGTCGCTATCGCCTTTGCCTTTAGCGGCGGCGCGCATGACGTCTGGGCGGGCATGGACAGTTAAAAAATCCGCGCCGACCCCGGCAATCGAGCGCGCTGCTTTTTCGACTGTTGCGTCAATATCGTGAAGCTTGAAATCAAGAAAGACATTTTTGCCTTGGGCGGTGAGTTCACGGCCAAATTCTGCTCCGCCGAGGGGCAAAAGCTGTAAGCCAATTTTGTAAGATGTAACAGAATCAGCAAGAGTCTTGACCATATCTCGCGCCGCTTCAATCGAGGGCAAATCAAGCGCCACATAAAGGCGGGGATCAGCGGATAAGGTCATATTATTCTGCGCCTTTACGAATGCGGTGTGAGTTGGAGGCAATAATTTTCTCGGCGAGGGATTCGGGCAAGAGCCGCGTTAAAACCGCAAGCCCTTTATTGACGCGGCCCGTAATATGAACGGCGCGTCCCTTTTCACAGGCTTCAACGCCGCTTTCGGCCACATCTTCGGCAGACATCCACATATAATCCGGCAGGCGGCTAACGGAGGTTCGGGTGTCATTCACATCGTGAAATTCGGAATAAGTAAAGCCGGGGCAAAGGGCGCTGACATGGACGCCGTCCGCGCGTAGCTCTGCGTGCAGACTTTGGGAGAATTTAATCAGAAAGCTTTTAATTCCCGCATAAGTGGTATGGCCCTTACTGCCGGGGATATGCCCCGCAAGGCTCGCGACATTGATAATTCGGCCAAAACCGCGCTTTGCCATGCCGCGTGAGAAGATATGGGCAAGCTCACACGGGGCGCGGAGCATGACTTGTAAAGAGCGCTCATGATCCTCCCACTCACTATCCAGATAATGCCCCGGATGGCCAAAGCCTGCATTATTCACAAGCCCGTCGATTAACAGCCCTTTTTTTTGAATGCGCCCATAGAGCTCTTGCGGGGCTTTCGGGTCTGCAAGGTCGAGGGGGAAAATATGCGACGTGGTGCCGAATTGATCTTTAAGCTCAAGCGCTAGTTCGATCATCGGGGCTTCGCGGCGGGCGGTGAGGGCGAGGTTCCAGCCGCGGGCGGCATATTCGCGGGCAATGGCCGCGCCGATTCCGGCGGACGCACCAGTAATCAGGCAAACACGGGGGGCGTTGCTCATGTTTATCTCCTAAACGGGCAGGAAGCCAGTTATATCGCCGCGCTGCTCGCTGGCGCTATAACAACCTATGACTTTAAGAAAAGATGTCGCGTCAACGAGGTCGGATAAAACGGCCTCGCCCGCGTCTGAAAAGCGGTTAGTGGCAATATCAACATAAAATGTCGGCGCGGCGCGCATGCCGGACACCATATATGTCTCCAGTTTGATAATATTCACCCCATGGGCCGCGACAGCGCCGAGGGCTTTGAGCAGAGCACCGGGGGTGTGATGCACCTGAAAAATAACCGTCGTAATGGCGTTTTGTCCTATGCTGTCCGCAGGGGCAGCTTTTTTTTGTAGCACATGAAAGCGGGTGACGTTTTTATCAAAATCTTGAATATTGCGGCGCAGAATAGATAGGCCGTAAATCTCGGCCGCGCGGGCTGAACAGATAGCGGCTTTGCGCGGATTGCCTTCCGCAGAGACGCGCTCGGCGGCATCGGCTGTATTGGCAGCTTCGCTAAGTTTGACCTGTTTAAGGTGATCCCCGAGCCAGTCACGGCACTGCATAATCGCCTGTTTATGGGATAAAACTTGTTCAATATGGTTGAGATCAGCCGGGGTGTCATCCCCGAGCTGCGGCGCGGCTAAGCAGTGCTGGATTTCTACGAAATGCTCGGCGGTGATGGAGAGGTCAATAATATCTAAAAGCTGGTAAAGCTCCGCAACCCGCCCGGCGGTTGAGTTTTCAACGGGGACAACGCCGGCTAAAACCTCACCTAGTTCAATATTACGAACCACGTCAAATATGCTGCTATAGCCAATTAATTTTGCCTGTGGATATAGCTCTTCTGCGGCTTGGTGGGTGTAAGATCCGGGAACGCCGAAATAGCCGATGCTGTGTGCGCCAAAGCTCATAATATTTGCCCTTTACTGCCGGGGTGGAGCCGTAAGCGCTCCCCGCGTGCCTCATTTATAAATGCTTTTAACGCGCTTGATTGACCGGTTTCAATAGCGCGTCGGTAATCTTTAAGGATATGTTCAAATTCATCTAATTGCGCTAAAATATTATCTTTATTCTCAGTGAAAATATCATGCCACATGACCGGGTCAGAGGCAGCAATGCGCGTAAAATCCCGGTAACCGCCGCCGGTTAAATCCTGATAATCAACGTCCCCATTTTGGCGGCTCGCGGCGAGGTTCACAAACGCAAAGGCCAAAAGATGAGGTAGATGAGAAACATAGCCCATAAGGCGGTCATGCTCCTGTGCATCATCCATTATTAAAATTCGTGCGCCAAGTGATGTATAAAGTCTTGCCGCTGCATCAATGTCATCTTTATTGGCGGTTTTGGGCGGCGTTAAAATCACGAGCTTATCGTCAAATAAAGTCTCCGCGCTATTCTCCGGCCCTGAAACTTCGCGCCCAGCCATGGGGTGTGCGGGGATAAAGCGGGTAAATTTCGGGTAATCATGCTCAAGCTTTGCGGTGAGATGAGCCTTGGTAGACCCGACATCTGTGAGGCGGGTGCGCGCGCCGGCGCGGGCGATGACTTGGCTTAATATCTGCTGGTTCACGGCAACAGGCGCCGCGAGGATAATCCAGTCGCTATCGGGGGGAATAGCTTCGATATTGGCGGCATATTCATCGGCGAGGCCTAAATCCTGCGCGGTTTTTAAAACATGTCTTGAAGGATCAATGGCTGTAATATGGAGCGGGCTGCCTTGCTGGGCCGCCGCACGTTTTGCCGCGCGGGCGATAGAGCCGCCAAGCAGTCCAAATCCGGTAATGACGAGCCGCATAACTGCCTAGCTTAGAAAAGGTTTCTGTGCGTTCATCGCAGGATATTGGCGCATGAAATTTAAATCATAAAGGTGTTTTGAAGCGGGCGTAAACGAATCCCTAAAGGCATCAATATCTGTGAAGTTCATATCAAGTTGTACGATATTACGGTCTTTAGTTGTCCGTATAATGACCCGGTCAAAATCAGAGACCTGGTCAAAATAAATCGGCATTACAAGCTCCCCGCAATTTAGAGTGCTACGCAGGGATGAGCTTTGCTGAAGGTCAAAAGGCTTAAACCGCTCATCTGTATTAAGTACATGTCCCATAGCAATACTGGCTTCGGCGACTTCGAGGTCTTTCGAGGATAGGACTTGGTTGGAACAGGTTTTTAGGAAATTTTCTACATCGGAAAACCGGCTCATACCGGCGATGTGATTATGGCCTTCTAGCCCTAATGTTTCGCACCATGTGCCGACATGATTAAAGGCGGCATATCCGCCGGTTAAAAGTGCGCGCAAATAATTCACGGCGGCATAGGACTGAATATCATTAAAGCGCTCACCGGCACCAAGGATGTCGATTAATTTAACAACCCGGCCAGAGCTGCTTCCCATCAATAAATAATTGGTCAACAGAACCGCCGAAAGCATAACGTCCAATGTGTCTTGGGACATTTCAGTAAGTTGACAACGCGCGATTAACAGGCGGGCCCGCCCGTCTTTGGCGGCCATAAGGTCGCTTGACAGTTTAACTTGCTCCCCATCTGCAAAACTATTGGGGCGATATGAAAGTTCTAAATGAGCCGACATGGCGCGTGTCCTTAAAAATGAAACGGCTTCCCGCATAGGCTATTCCGGCGTTAAGAACAAGCCTGCTGCGGCGCTCTTGGCAAGGTTTAGTATAGTTTTGCGGTTTAAATATATAGGGAGCTAAGCAGGGGTCGCCGCAGAATTTTTTGCTTTATTTTTACTATTATCTTGATAGCGCATAAGGGTGACTGTAAAGACGGTTCCGCTTTGGCTTGTCCGCTCAAGGCGTAGATCTCCACCTTGGGCCTGCGCAAGTTCTTTTGCAATCGTTAGGCCAAGCCCTGTACTGCCCCGTCCACCGCCAGATGCAAAGGCGCGAAACAGCTTGTCTTTGGCATTATCGGGTAAGCCTCCGGCTGTGTCAGCGACATGAATATTGACGTAATCTTCGCCAGTATCCACATAAACGCGAAGGAGTCGTTCGGCGTTATCATCGGTTAAGGCAGCCATAGCCTGCGCGGCATTTCGCATAAGGTTATGAAAGATGCGGTAGCTGTGATCCCCGTCCACTGCGACTTGTAGATCACTGGGAACATCATTCATAAATTTAATCCTACGCGGGCCCGTGCCAAAATTAGGCAGTACGTCTCCTGCTACTTCACCGAGCAGGAATGAAATTCGCATAGGCTCGCTTTTAACCGGTTCGTTCACTGGGTTGGAGAAATTAAGCACGTCACGCGTTAGCTTGACGCCGCGGTCAATGGCGCGGGTGAGCCGGTCGCCCATACGCGCAACTTTGGGGTCTTCAACCGTTGTAAGGCGGTCTGAAATAAGCTGAGCGGAGGTGAGAACATTTCTAAGATCATGATTAATCTTAGCCACGGCTAGGCCTAAAGTTGCAAGGCGTTGCCGTTGTTTAAGGGAGCCGCGAACGCTTTGCTTCATATCGGCGACGGCCCGCTGTAAATCACCAATCTCATCGCCGCGCTGTGAAGGGATGGGGTCAAGCGGCGCTGTTTCAGGGGCATTTTGGAAGCTTGCAACATTCTGAGCGATAGATTGTATGGGCCGGATAATCAGAAGGGCCATTGTTAAATAAATCAAACTGCCTGTGATAATGGCAATGGCAAGGGAGATAAAAAAGATGTTTTTAAAATAAGCCCGCAGGTCGAGTTTAATATTTTCACGGGGAATAATAATTTCAATATTCCCGTCTTTGGGAATACTGGCATTGCCTATGACGCGGTAATAACCGTGACTGGGACCGAAAAATGTTTTGAAGAAGTCTATAAATTTAGGGATTTTTCTTGTCTTGGTAATATCAATGACAACGATGGTTTGATCATCCGTTGGAGGTGCGCCTAGGAGTAATTGGCTCATCCCGTCATGGCGTTCTGCGGCCATGACAATATCTGTATCATTCATAACCCGCTGGGTTAGCTCGTTACTGGCTTGGAAGTCCTCGACGCCTTGTAGAGCTAGATTTAAAATATCAACTTGATTGATTCGCTCGCTAAGCCAGTTTTGCCGATGAATCGCGGCGGAAGGCACGAAAATAACAAGCTCTGCGAGCATGACGAAACCAATCGTCATGAGCAGGAGCTTGCCGGATAATCGTTTGGGACTTAAAGAGCCTAGCATAGGCGCTTATTAGACAAAAAACCTAGTGGAAGCGAGTCCAAAACTTAGCAAGTTTTTTAAACTTACTACCTTCGCCAAAAAGCATCTCCGTGTAATAGGAACTCGCAGCCCGTTTAACCGCTTCTGAGCGGGTTGGGTAGGGGGAGATAATTTGGGATAGGCCGCTGATTTTGACTTTATTGGCCATAGCAACAGAAATCATGTGAATCATTTCACCGGCCTGCGGGCCGACAATAGATGCGCCAAGGATTTTGCCCTTTTTACCGCAAATGATTTTAACGGCGCCGTGAGTCGTTAACTCGGCAATGGAGCGGTCGTTTTCTTCCATCTCCCAATGCACGGCCCGGTCAAAGGTTCCGGCTTCACGGGCTTGGGCTTCGCTCATGCCAATGGTAGCCAGCTCAGGCTCGGCGTAGATAACGGCGGGCATGCGGTCGGTCGTGGCTTTGACATTCATGCCAGGAGGGGTGAAATAAAAGTTTTTAGAGATTTGTCCAGCGTGGAAGTTCGCCGCATGGGTGAGTCCGCCCTTGCCGGAAACATCCCCAATCGCCCAGACTTTTTTATTCGTTGTACGTAGGTAATCATCTGTGACTATTCCGCCGCGGCCATGTTCAATTCCGGCGGCGTCAAGGTTGAGCCCGTCCATAACAGGGCGGCGTCCGGCAGCGACCAAAAGGTGGGAGCCTTTAACTTCTTCCCCGCCTTCAAGGACAATCGTGACCGACGTTTTTGTTGATTTCACCTCTTGAATATTGACCGGAGCATGGAAGGTTATGCCTTCGGCTTCGAGTGATTTTTGCATGATCTCTGCATGTTCAGGCTCGCTGCGGCTGAGGCATGTTGAAATATCAAAAATAGTTACCTCCGAACCAAAACGGCGGAATGATTGCCCTAGCTCAAGACCGATTGGGCCAGAGCCAATGACCAATAAATGTTTTGGCAAATCAGGGACGGAGAAGATGTTTTCATTGGTCAGGTAATCGACTTTATCAAGGCCGGGAATAGGCGGCGCAGCAGCGCGGGAGCCTGTGGCGACAACAAAGCGTTTTGCGCGCACTTCTGTTGTGTCTGATTCGACCGTATTGGCGTCTTTGAAACGGGCCCGTTCAGTAATGACTTGCGTGCCAAAGCTTTCATAGCGCTCAACACTATCAACGGGCTCAATGGTTTTAATCACGCCGGCAATATGTTCTTTAACCTTGGCGAAATCAATTTCGGGCTCGGCGGGGGTAATGCCAAAGGCTGCGCCGTTTCTAAAGGCCTGTGCATGTTTACCGGCCGCAATCATAGCTTTGGACGGAACGCAGCCATGGTTAAGGCAGTCACCGCCCATTTTATCAGCTTCAAACAAGACGACATTCAGGTCAAGATTGGCCGCAACCCATGCGAGGGATAAACCGCCAGAACCTGCGCCGATTACGCATAAATCTACATCATATTGTTTCTTAGACATGTCTGTCCTCTCTTTTTTGATCTGGTAAAAGGAAAAGCCGCATAAATGTGCAAGCCCCCTTTTTTTATGTGCTAAATGTGAGGCTGGGTTTTAGCAAGCCTCAAAAGAGTCATTATTTAATCTGCAATTTATTTTGAGGAGCCTAAGCTTCATTCGGTGTTTTCTTAATGAATTTTTTATAGACAACAGGAATGAGGGCGACGAGAATTAACATGCCAAAGGCAGGAAGCATGTTAATAAAAGTAGCTCCCATGAGTTCACCGACATTAATGTCATCAGTATTCGCGCCCGCCTCGATAATGGTTTTACGCAGTCCATCACCAATTAAAGAGTAAGCAACTGTACCGGGAATAATACCAATGGCTGTTGTGATGACATAGTCACGAAACTTGGCGCCTAATAGGGCCGGCGCAATATTTGCAACGGCGAATGGAAATACGGGAATGAGGCGCAATGTGAAGAGGTAAGAGAACGGGCTCTCATTATACTCGGCTTCCATTTTAGACACAAACGGCCCTGCAATACCCTTGAGTGTGTCTTGAAGGGAAGTCTTTGCGGCAAGGAATAGACCGCATGCGCCAAGGGTTGCGCCGACCACGACAGCGGGCGCACCGACATAAACACCAAATAAGAAACCACTTGCAACTGTCAGGATACTGGCGGGTAACATGAATACCGTTAGAACCGCATAAAGCGCGATAAAGCCAATCAGTACTAATAAGAAATTGTCATTCACAAGGTTTTGCAAATAATCAGCATTGTCAACAAGTAGTTGCGGATTAAGGTATTTTGTCCAGCCCATGAAATAGGCGAAGGCAAAGCCTGCAGCAATCACGATTAAAGGTAAAAACTTTTTCAGCGTAGATGGCTTTTTTTCTGTTTCAATTACTGTGTCTGTCATGACAAATCTCTCTTTAATATATTCCCTAATCGATTGAGACCTATTCGTTAAGGTCCCAATCATATTCAAATCCACGTATTTTTATGCCGTCGTCTATCGCTTTTGCAAGCTCAGGGCCAGCATATTCACGAATATGTGCAATCACGCCGTCTTTACTGCCGCCAAAGTCACTTTGGAACCATTTATAAATGGACGAAACTTGCAAGCCTTTATTTGTCATCCGCACGCCGCGCGGTGATGCGATAAATGTGCGGGCTGCTTCGGTGCGGTCTGCCTCAAGGGTTTCGGCTTTCCATAAACCGTCTTTAAGATTCGGGCAGCCAATAGACGCGCAATTAACCATGTAATGCACAAGCGGTGAGGGGTATTTCTTTCGCATTGTGCCATGTTCGATATCATCAAGGCTCATACGAACGCCGTTAATGGTGACGCGGTCTTCTTTCCAGGGCCCGATTGAGAAGCCGGTGCGAATTTTACGAATAGAACTGACCGGGTATTTGTTAATGACAACATCGACAGTAACGGCGTTATAAAGGTTTGCCCAGTAAACTAAGGCGTCATTTTCACTCATGCTATCAGGATTCTTAGTCTCCAGGTAAGCAATGTAATCTTTAAGGAGTTGGCGGTCTGCGGCATTGGCCGTTAATCCGGCATAATCAAATCGGGCAACGCCGTTTGCGTCAAGGGGCTGAACATAGCCTTTTAGGGCTGTATCCCAGCGGGCGGAGACAGAACTATCTTGCGCCGCAGCCGGAGCCGCCGTGATAAGTGATGTCATGCCGATCGTTCCAACAGCCATAAGACTCGCGGCAACCATCGAATGTGTTAAAATTTTGCGTAAAATACGTGTCATTTTATTCCTCTTTAAAGCGGCCAAATATGTTTTGGCATGGGTGTCACGGTGCTGTTAGCATGGCGAGTCTCAAAAAGCTTTTCACCCCTGTTCACAAAACG
Organism: uncultured Caulobacterales bacterium; assembly: GCA_937928165.1. Taxonomy (GTDB): domain Bacteria; phylum Pseudomonadota; class Alphaproteobacteria; order Caulobacterales; family Maricaulaceae; genus CALFVT01. The sequence continues at coordinate 11,797 of CALFVT010000003.1, read as the reverse complement.
TCGAGATTTGGAGAGCGTTTTGATTTATAAATCTTACAATTTCGTGATGTTTTCGCGATTAAGTGATAATATATGTGATAAAATAAGGCGATATATTAAGGCATGTGATTTAGATGAAAGATTATACCAATTTTGTGAAAAGACATCAGAATCGCTTGACTTGCGCCGATTGCCGCCGTAATAGCCGCGGCTTAGTGGAATTTACCGCCTCTGCGCGGTCTTGGAGCCTATTATGAAACGTACATTTCAGCCATCAGAGCTTGTTCGCAAACGCCGTCATGGCTTTCGTTCGCGCATGGCCACAAAATCTGGCCGTCTAGTCTTAGCGCGTCGCCGCGCCAAAGGCCGTAAAGTCCTATCTGCTTAAATGTAAATCTCACGGTTCTTTGCCGTGATGTTTCTTTTGCGCCGTGACTGTTAAAGACAAGCGACTCGGTCGGCTGACACGCCGCACCGAGTTTTTATTTGTGCGGGACGGGGCGTACCGCGCCATTGGCGGCGTTGTGATACAGGCCCGCGCTAATCCTAACCATGACGGTATAAGAGTCGGCTTTACAGCGACGAAGAAAATCGGCAATGCGGTGCAGCGTAACCGCGCCAAACGCCGCCTTCGCGAAGCCGCACGGGCGGTTCTACCGGAACTTGGGGCGCCGGGGTTTGATTATGTTTTTATTGCGCGCCAAGGCACAAGCCTAAGAGAGTTTAAACGGCTTCTTGACGATGTGCGGCAGGCCTTGTTAAAGCTCGCGCCGAAAGACGCGGTCTGTGACGTTCACAAGGCCTTATAATTCAAAATATGATAGCTATATACTGAGCTAAAGAGGCGAGATTCTCCCGATGGATGAACAAAAGAATTTTTTGACAGCAATGGTGCTTTCGGGCTTACTTTTAGTCGGCTATTGGTATTTTTATCTTGCGCCGGCGCAAAAAGCGGCCCAGCTTGATATCGCTGCAGAGCAAGCCCGCGTAGAGGCTCAAGGCCCAGCCGTTACCACACCCGTTGAGCAGGTCATTATCACCCGCGAAGAAGCACTGGCGGATACAGGCATAAACCGTATTAAAATTGACACACCCTCCCTCAAAGGCTCTTTTCGTGTTAAAGGCTCCCGCTTTGATGATATTGAGCTTAAAAACTACAAAGCAACTCTTGACGATGATAGCGGCAATGTTGTGCTGCTAACCCCAGAGAACGCCGATAAAGCCGCCTATGTGTTTGATAACTGGACCCGCGCAGAAGGCGGCTCCGGCGCTGATACGCAGTGGGGCGTAAAATCTGGTGATGTTTTATCCCCCGGCGCGCCGATTGTACTTATACATCAAGGGGAGGGGTTCACCGTTGAGCGCACCGTAACAGTGGATGAGCGTTATCTCATCACACTTACAGATAAAGTCGTTAACACCTCCGGCCAAGAGATTATCCTGACCCGAAAAGGCGCCTCGCGGCAACATGGCTTGCCGGATGATTTTGAACAAAGAAATGATTTCATCTTACACCAAGGGGCGCTGTCGATTGTGGATAAGCGCTTGCATAAGAAAAAATATGCAAAGCTCGCGAAAACCGGCAGCGAAGTTCACCAAGGCAGTGGTATTTGGAGCGGCCTAACCAGTAAATATTGGCTCCAAGCGGCAATTAGTCCGCAGGCTTCACGGGCAACGTCAAGCTTTAACTATGAATATAGAAATAACCGCGATGTTTATGAAGCAGGATATGACACAGCGCCGCTCACCTTAACGGCAGGAAGTTCTGTGGATTCCGTTGGGCATATTTTTGTCGGGGCCAAAGATAGAGAATTGCTCGTCAGTTATGAAAAAACTCACGGCATTTCAGAGATAGAACGGGCGATTGATTATGGCCGGTTAAGATTATTATCTCGGCCCATGACCATTGCTTTGTCTTATTTTGGGGCAGCGATTGGTAATTTTGGCCTTGGGATTATGGTGCTGACTTTTATCCTTAAGGCCTTGATGTTCCCGCTTTATAATAAACAATATGCCTCTCAAGCAAAGATGAAAAAAGTGCAACCCAAATTAAAGAAAATCCAAGCGCTCTATAAGGATGATCGGGTTAAGCTCCAGCAAGAGATGATGGGCCTTTACAAAAAAGAAGGGGTTAATCCTATGGCGGGCTGCCTGCCGATTATCCCGACGATCTTTATCTTTTTTGCCCTATACAAAACGGTGTTTATTAATGTGGATATGCGCCATGCGCCGTTCTTTGGCTGGATTAAAGACTTGTCCGCTATGGACCCGCTCTCCATTCTGAACGGCTTTAGTTTATTCCCATGGGCGGGTATTCCGTTTGAAAATGTACCGCTCCTTGGTACGATTATGGGATTTTTAGCCCTTGGGCCTCTCGCGCTGCTTTACGGTATTACATTTGCTATGATGCAGACTTTGCAAACCATGCCAGGGGCGGGTGCGCCGCCGCCTCAGCCGGGCGATGCCCCTGATCCAATGGCGATGCAGGCAAAAATTTTCAAATGGATGCCGTGGATATTTATGTTCGTAATTAAATCATTCGCAGCCGGACTTCTGGTCTATTGGGTATGGAGCAATATTCTCACCTTCATCCAACAATATGTGATTACTCGTAAGTTTAAAGTGGATACGCCGATTGATAAGTTTTTCCGTAAGATTACGGGGAAACCAGATCCTGTCGACGGAACATAAGATAGCGCTTAAATGGTAGGCCTTTAGGACAAGTTTATGACAGAGACTCATGATGATGACAGTGTTTCTGTGGATGTAGATTCAAGCGAAGCTAAGGATGACGCTGCGGTGAATATTACACCCGCCCATAGCCGCGCGCAAATAGAGGCCGGTCGGCTTTTATTTGCCCGGGACGTCACTTTTATGCTCAGCGTGGTCAAGCTTTCGGCCTTGCCGCCGCCCAATATGCCAGAGGTTTGTTTTGCGGGACGGTCAAATGTTGGGAAATCTTCGCTGATTAACGCCCTGACGAACCGTAAGGATTTAGCCCGAGCTTCAAATACGCCGGGCCGTACGCGAGAGCTGAATTATTTCAATGTGGATGAGCGCATCCGCGTGGTGGATTTACCGGGCTATGGTTATGCACGGGCCTCTAAAAAAGATATTGCGAATTGGACGGGTTTGACCCGAGATTACCTGCGCGGGCGGGCGCCCCTGCGCCGGGTTTTTGTGCTTATTGATAGCCGCCACGGCCTTAAAGATAGTGATATTGATATCATGGAGATGCTCGATGAAGCGGCAGTGACCTATCAACTTATCATGACAAAAACCGATAAGCTTAAAAAGGGCGAGCTTGAAAAAATTATAAAAAAGACAGCGCGGCGGGTGAAAAAACGCCCCGCAGCTTTTCCGGAACTGATCTGCACATCATCTGTAAAGAAAAACGGGCTAGATGAGCTTCGGGCCGAGATTGCCACGCTTGCCGAAACGCGCTAGTTTTATCGCCGCCCTTTAAAATGAGAGCTCCGTATGCTTAAACGCCGCAAAAATGAAACAGGATGGACGAGCGCTCAGACATTGTCTGAGGCTTTGCCGTTTATCCAGCGTTATGCCGGCCAGACGATTGTTGTGAAATTTGGCGGCCATGCCATGGGTGATCCAGAGTTGACCCGCCAATTTGCCCGCGATGTTGTTCTGTTGCGCCAATTTGGCCTTCGCCCCGTTGTTGTTCATGGAGGCGGACCGCAAATTGGCTCTATGCTGGCGCGGCTCAATATCGAAACCAAATTTGTCGATGGTCTACGTGTGTCTGATTTGGAAACGGTTGAAGTGGCTGAAATGGTCTTATCGGGCCTGATTAATAAATCCATCGTTCAGGCGATTAACCAGGCCGGGGGGCAAGGGGTTGGGCTGTCCGGTAAAGACGCCGCCATTATCACCGCCAAAGCCGTCCGTGAAGACCTTGGCTTTACGGGGGAGCCCGTTGCGGTGAATACGGCCCTCATTGAGGCCGTCACAGCGGCGGGCGGCGGAGCGTTCATTCCTGTTATTTCCCCCATAAGCGGCGGCGCAGACGGAGGCTCTTTTAATATTAATGCTGATACCGCCGCTGGGGTCATCGCTGGGGCCCTAGGGGCGGTGCGGCTTATGTTACTAACGGATATTGAAGGGGTGATGGATAAAGATAAAAACCTTTTGACCGATTTATCCTTGCCCGAGGCACGCTCTTTGATTGATGATGGGACGGCCAAGGGCGGCATGATACCGAAGCTTGGTACGGCGATTACAGCTGTCGAATCCGGGGTGCAGGCGGTTGTTATTCTTGATGGCCGGCGGGCGCACGGGCTTCTCGTTGAACTATTTACCGATCAAGGCGCAGGCACATTAATTATGGATGCGCCTGAATAATGATCAATGTGATGCGGGTTTTGTTATTATGTTTATGTTATAGTCTTGCGGGGATGTCGGCGGCGCAAGACGAAGCCGAAACGCAAACGCGGAGTGATGTGAATACAAGCCGCGCGCCGTGGAAAATTTGTAATGAAACCTCTTTCATTTTGCGTATTGCAACGGGCCATACGGATAATGAAACGGTGAAAATACGCGGTTGGAAAAAACTACGGCCGTCTGAATGCCAGCAAGAAGATATAACGCCCAATATACCGCGGTTTTTATATGCAGAAAGCGCCGCCGTTCATAATGGCGGCATTCGTGAATGGGCAGGGCAAGCACCTTTATGCGTAAACCCCAATGACAATTTTGCGGTGGATATGAGCGTGTCTTGCGCGCTTCAAGGGCTTGAGACTCGGCGGTTTTTACATATTAACCCCGAAGAAAATACCACCAGTTTAATTGAGCCTGATGACTATAAGGCTAAAGCCGAAACGGCCGGCGTGCAGCGCCTTTTAAAAGATGCAGGATATAAAATATCACGCATAGATGGCATTGACGGGCGGCGAACGCGCGATACGCTAAAGGCTTTTTTAAAAGATTATGATATTAATTCTAAGCTTTCAGCCTTTGAAAAGATAGATGCGCTTGAGGATGCGGCTCTGTCACAGCAGGACTTAACTGGGCTGACATTATGTAATAAAATGGCCCAGAAAACATGGACGGCCATTGGCTACCGCGAAGATGGTGCATGGCAATCACGCGGGTGGTGGGGACTAGAGCCTAACAAATGTATACGGCCCTGGACAAAAGATTTAATTGGCACGGAAATGCATATTTATGCTTATAAAATATTGGACGACACCCAAAGTTTGATCTTAAAAAACCCTCTGGAGACAAAGAATAACTTTTGTATTGCGGAATCTAAATTCTCGGCGATTGGACGAGAGTTTTGTACAGATAAAGGCTATAGTGCCGCAAATTTCAGAGCGGTCGTGACAACAGAAAAAGGTTTGCAAGTTAATTTATCTGAAAATGATTTTACAGATGCTGTGGGCGGCGGTCTTCGGTAAGCTATAGATTATTTTATGAAAAAGCTAAGCCATATACAAAACTGGATCTTTGATCTTGATAATACGCTTTACCGGGGGGATGTTGATTTCTTTGGTCAAATCGACCGGAAAATGACTGATTTCGTGAGCCGTTACTTACAGCTCCAGCCTGTAAAGGCGCGGGCTGTGCAAAAAGAATATTTGGCAGAATATGGCACGACTTTGTCGGGGCTCATGGCGGTTCACGGCATGGATCCGGCAGAGTTTTTAGATTACGTTCATGACGTAGATTTATCGGCTCTTGCGCCCAACCCCGCTTTGCGCGCCGCGATAAAGGCTCTGCCGGGGCGGAAGTTTATCTTTACTAACGGCTCGCGGGCCCATGCTAAAAATATTGCCTCACATATAAATTTATGGGATTTATTTAACGGTAGTTTCGGCGTTGATGATGTGGATTATATCCCTAAACCCCAACGCTCGCCTTATGTGAAGTTTTGTGATTCTTTTGATATTAATCCTCAAACGGCGGTGATGTTTGAAGATAGCCTGCGGAATTTAAAAGTCCCCAAAGAGATGGGCATGGCAACCGTCCTTGTAACGTCCGGCGAAGATTGGAGTCATGAGCCCGAAGCTGCCCGCCCCGCAGGGACAAGCACAAAAGCAGACTGGGTTGATTATATCACAGATGACCTGCCGTCTTGGCTTGTGGATTATAAATAGGCAGCTGTGAACTCTTCGCTTTAACAGGCAAAAGCTCCGCCCTAAAATCTAAATCCTCGGGTGTTTTCATATCCCAAACAAGGCCGAGCTTTTTCAAGGCCAATAAAACCCACCAGCCCGGATCAATTTGGTCTTTATAAAGTCCAATTCGTGCTGAGTCTGGGAAGGCGTGGTGATTATTATGCCAACATTCCCCAAATGTTATCAGCCCGCAAAACCTCACATTATGGCCTTGCACGGCGGCGTTTTGGACATGCCAATCGCGCGGGCCGTGATTATGGGCGAAATAACCAATCAACCAGTGACCGAATATAGACACGCTTACCCGCCCGCAGATGCCCCAAAATACGAAACCTAAACCACCCCAAAGATATAAAACGGCAGCAAGGGGGATTTGCTGGAGCATAGAGGTGGCCTGAATAAAACCGAGCAAGCGGCTTTGGGTTAACTTGTCAGGATAGTCAAAATTAGGCGGATTACGGAAATAAAGCTTGCAGTGAATTTGCCAGATGAAATCTTTTAACATCGGGCTTTGGTGGGATAAAAAGGGATGGCAGCGATCTTGTCGCTGGGCCCAATCCCTGATGTCGTGGGTGTAAATCATGGTATAAGGCCCGCCGAGGCCCACAAGGGTTCCGAGCCAAACGCCGATGATTTCTAGCCACTTTGGGCAGTCAAAACTATCATGGATAAATTTGCGGTGCATTCCCAGCGAGTGACCACCGCACAGGGTAATAGCGGATGTCATGAGGAAAACGCCAAGGGCTTGCCATGAAAAATATAATGAACCGCCAATCACCCAAGTGAGGCACATGGTGCTCCACCATAAAGATTTTACGGGGCTCCATCGCACGTCTGCATCTTCGGCATTGCTGAGGGGCGTCGGACGAATGCGGTCTATATTTGCGCTCATCTTAAAGCTTTCTTTTTGTAATAATACGGCTGTCTTTAGCGATAATATTTTGAATTAAATAATCTGCGCTTTTTTCAATGGTGAATTTTTGCAGCGGCCCGAAGTACCAATAAGGGTCAAGCCTGCGCTCATAATGAATGGTCAAAGATAATTCTGTCTGCCCGCCGCCTAAGGCTTTGAAGTGAACATCCGTGCCTTTGATATCCATGTAAGACGCCAGATAACTATCATTTTTCACCACCCGCGTTTGGATATGTTCAGGGGTGACTTTGTCTAGCCTAAGGTGAAACTCACCATGTTTGACATTGGTGAAAAACCAGCGTTTGTAAATAAACTGCATTTTATGAATATCGCCGACTTTGAGTGCGCCGGCTTTAATATCTTGCGGGAGCGGGAACAGGCTCAGCATCCAATGGCGCGTGGGTGAAAGCTCGATATTTTGCGCCATATTCTCTTGTAAGTTTTGGATATTGGCGGAAATTATAACGTTGCGGGTTATACTGTTTTGACGCTCGAAACTTGTTGATGGCGAGAGGCCTTCAGTGGCGGCAATGATGGCGATTAAAGGCACAAAAGATGTTTTTAAGCTGTTGCGATCTGAACGGTCAGCGCTCACCGCATTCAGATAGGCGATTAAAACACCGAAGTAATAAATCGGCATAAAGAACAATACGCATAGGAAGCCTTCAAAGATAAACACCGAAGTTCCAAGCATAACAATGGTCGCATTTATAAAATGCTGAGCGACCCGCCTAACCCGAGTGCCGTCCTCAATGGGGGGGATAAAATGATAGAGCAAAAATGAAATTAAAAAGGGTATCAGGACATAAGTTACGCTGGTTGTACCAAAGCGCGAATCAAGAAGGGCGCGCATAACCACGGTGCAAATTCCAATGAAGAAGATGAGATAAACCCACCTGGACTTACCGGGCGTCTTAAACATATAAACCTCCCTTTGAAGGTGAGTATAAAGCGGCATCAATGATTAGCAATGCGGCATATTCACGGCGATAGATTGTGGGCCGTATTCCGATATAGACAGAGGCGCGGTAGGGGGGTAAAAGCGGCGCGGATATTTTGGGAGAAATTATGAGCTATCTTGTTCTTGTGCGCCACGGGCAATCCGATTGGAACTTGCAAAACCGGTTTACGGGCTGGGTGGATGTGGGCCTGACCGCCGAAGGCACGCGGGAGGCAAAAAAAGCCGGTAAACTTTTGGCCAAAGAAAAAGTGAGCTTTGATATTGCATTTACCAGCTATCAAAAGCGGGCGATTAAAACGCTTTGGCTGACCCTTGAAGCGCTCGATCAAATGCATGTTCCCGTCACCAAAGACTGGCACTTGAATGAGCGCCATTACGGCGGGTTGACGGGACTAAACAAGCAAGAAACCCGCGACAAACACGGGGATGAGCAAGTGCATATCTGGCGCCGCAGCTTTGACGTACCGCCCCCGCAAATCGATATAGAAAGCGAATTTCACCCGAGCCATGATCCTAAATATGCAGGAATTGACCCTGCGGAACTGCCGACAGGTGAAAGCCTTAAAATCACCACTGAACGGGTGCTGCCTTATTTTGATGGGCAGATCATGCAATTTATCCGCGCCGGGACGAATATTATTATCTCTGCTCATGGAAATAGTCTGCGGGCCTTGATGAAAAAGATATTTAATGTCGCCGATAAAGACATTCCGGGCTTTGAATTTCCAACAGGAAATCCGTTGTTAATTGAGCTAGAAGACGGCACATTGAATGTGAAATCTGCGCGTTATCTGGATGAAAAACGAGCGAAAGACCTGCCTTTTATTGATACGGTTTATACAAAAACCGCGCTGAAAAAGATGAAAGAAGCAGAGCTTGTAAAGCTTGCCCAATCGCGGGGCATAGAGGCGTCTACGGATGATTTGAAAGCCGACACGATGCAGAAAATTTTGGACGGGCAACCCGCAAAATAAGATGCTAAAATAAACCACCCAAAACAATGTTGTCTGACCAAGATATTGACTTCATGGGTAAAGCCCTCAGCCTTGCGGCAACCCATAAAGGCCTAACGGGGGAGAACCCATCCGTCGGCTGCGTCTTGGTGAAACATGGCCGCATAATTGGCCAAGGGGTGACGGCGCGGGGTGGACGCCCCCATGCGGAAACCCGCGCCCTTGAAGCCGCAGGCGAAGCGGCGGCCGGATGCACAGCCTATGTGACGCTAGAGCCTTGCTCCCACATAGGCCAAACCGGCCCTTGCGCGCAGGCCTTGATTGACGCGGGAATTGCCCGCTGCGTAATTGCCGCTATTGACCCCGACCCGCGCGTGAATTGGCGCGGTGCGGCGATGCTCCAAGAGGTGGGCATAGATGTCACCACAGGCTGCCGCGAAGATGAGGCCGTGATTATTATGGACGAATTTTTCAACCGTGTTAGAATGAGCCGCAATTAATTATTATCTTAAAAGGATAAACCTATGGCTCGCCGTTTCCTTCTATCCTTATTGGCCCTTAGTGTGCTAACGGCTTGCCAAGATTTCGCGCAAAGCGATAGAAAAGCAAGATTTGAAAAATCAGCGTCATTAGTCATTTACGGCGGGCCGATTTATACGGCAGTGGACGCGGCCCCGATGGCTGAAGCAGTCGCCGTAAAAAATGGCAAAATTATCGCGGTCGGGCCAGAAGATGATATCCTCGGTCAATATGGTGATCTTGCGGTGCGTTATAATCTCGGCGGCGCGGCGCTTTATCCGGGCTTTACGGATGCCCACGCCCATTTACTTGGCCTTGGCCAAAGAGAGCTGAACCTAAACCTTGAAGGCACAAATTCGGTGGCTGAGCTAACCGCGCGGGTTAAAGCCGCCCTTGAAGATATTCCGGCAGGGCAAGCGCTTTACGGGCGCGGCTGGATTGAAACGGGCTGGCCGGAGCAGCGCTTTCCTATGGCCTCTGATCTGGACGGGGTTGCGCCGAATAATCCGGTAATCCTAGAGCGCGCCGATGGTCATGCGGTGGTGGTCAATAGTGCGGCCCTTACGGCAGCGGGGATTACGCCTGAAACCCCTGATACGGCGGGAGGGCGTATAGAAAAGGACGGGCATGGCGAGCCCACGGGCATGTTAATTGACGCCGCCGGCGCGCCGGTCTTTGCGCTGTTATCCGCACCAAGCGCCGCTGAAAAAGCGCGGGCCTATGAGGCCGCATCGGATGTTTACACCGCTTATGGCTGGACGGGACTCCATAATATGAGCGTTGACCCCGCCAATTTGGACATGATCGAATCCATGTCCGATAGCGGGGATATTACCCTGCGCGTTTATAACTCCGTTGATAAATCGGGGCTGGATGACTTGATTGCTACGGGGTCGAGGGCGAGCCAAAATGGCCATGTTATCACCCGTGCGGTGAAGCTTTATGTAGACGGAGCGCTCGGCTCTCGCGGGGCGGCCTTGACCGCGCCTTATCGTGATAAACCCGATAGCCGCGGGCTTATTTTACTCCCCAAAGAAGAGGCTTATGACCTCATGGGCAAGGCGCAAAAAGGCGGCGTGCAGGTCAATACCCACGCCATTGGGGACCGGGGTAATAAGCTCGTGCTGGATTGGTATGAGGATATTTTAGGCGACAGCGCGGCCGATCAACGCTGGCGGGTTGAACATGCGCAAATCCTTCACCTTGATGATATTCCGCGCTTTGCGGATATGGGCGTCATTGCCTCCATGCAGCCAAGCCATGCCATTGGTGATTTACATTTTGCCCCCGACAGGCTCGGCGATGAGCGGCTTAAAGGCGGCTATGCGTGGCAGTCTTTAATCGGCAGCGGAGCAATCATTGCGGGCGGCTCTGATGCGCCCGTCGAGCGCGGCGACCCGATGATTGAATTTTACGCCGCTACGGCGCGTATGGATTTAAACGGCTATAGCGCAGATAATTGGGGCGCGAGCGAAGCGGTCTCCCGCATGAACGCCCTTAAAATGTTCACCCTCTGGCCGGCCTATGCTAGTTTCCAAGAGGATGTTCTCGGCACAATAGAAGTCGGAAAACGCGCAGATTTTTCTGTTTTTGACGCAGACATCATGACCATCCCCGCCAAAGACATCCCCAAAGTCAAAGCGCTCAAAACCATCATCGGCGGACAATTTGTTTATGAGCGGTAAGAGACTGGGTTTAAGCCGTCGGTTGTTCTTTGAGATAGTCTCATGATCACCCCGCATATAAAGTGAACAGATAACGTCATTTAAGTTAGGTTATCTCTTACTATAAAAAATGAAAGTGGTAATTAAACTATGAATTTTTGGGCTGAAATATCAATTCATTGCATCTCTGTTTTTACGAAGTTCTTTTTACGGTTCGTGATTATGGCGTTATTTATGGGGTTTTACTTTTCTAAATATTTTCCGACAGAAGACCTTTTAATAGTCGCCTCATTTTTTCTTGCGTCATTTGGGCTTTGGAAAATTTTTGATGAGCTTGATAGTAAAGTTGATGCCCTCATTAAACGCTTTTAGGAATAATGGTGGTTTGCGGGCTTATGTGATGAAAAATATTGTTGTTATATATATATGTCTATTTGGTCTATGGTTCTTATTCATGACAATAGGTTTAGCTATAGGTGTTATACCCGCGCTGATAGCTGGCGTTCCGTTTATTGAAATGTTTCTTCTAATTCTATTAGGGGCTGTCCTAGATAACTAGCTCATATTCTTTTTAACCCATTGTTTTAACTGTTGTAATTGGCTGAGCGGGTCTGGGTTGTTAAAACGCCACTCACATTCCTTCAAATATAGGCCAAAATGGGCCTTCGGAACAC
>CALFVT010000002.1 GCA_937928165.1 uncultured Caulobacterales bacterium | reverse complement strand
CGTCGAGACTGAGCGGGACATGCCCGCAAAACGGGGGGCCGAAACCCGCCGTGAGGACTTCCTTGAAATTTACGGGGATTATATTGACGCCAAAGCCCAAGAACAGGCATCGCGATGCTCGCAATGCGGGGTGCCCTTTTGTCAAAATCACTGCCCGCTAGATAATAATATTCCCGATTGGCTTCGCCTCACTGCGCAGGGACGCTTACAAGACGCCTATGAGGTCAGCGCCGCGACAAATTCCATGCCAGAAATTTGCGGGCGGATTTGCCCGCAAGACCGCCTCTGTGAAGGCTCTTGCGTGATTGAGCAATCAGGCCACGGCACGGTCACGATTGGTTCCGTTGAGCGGTTTTTAACGGACAATGCGTGGGATCAAGGCTGGGTCGCCCCCCTTGCCCCGCACCAAGACTTACCGCTATCCGCCGGAATTATCGGCGCAGGCCCAGCGGGCCTTGCCGCCGCAGAATCTTTACGAGAGCAAGGCTGGCAGGTCACGGTTTATGACCGCCATGACCGCGCGGGCGGGCTGCTGATTTACGGCATCCCGAATTTCAAACTCGACAAAGCTATTGTCGAGCGCCGCACACAGCGCCTGAAAGACGGCGGCATTAAATTTGTTCTTAATACCAATATCGGCACGGATATTAGCTTTGACAAACTACGTACCAAACATGACACAGTTTTAGTCGCGACCGGCGTTTATAAAGCGCGGGATTTAAATTGTCTCGGCTCTGACGCAGACGGCGTTGTGGCAGCCCTCCCGTTCTTGATTGAGAGTAATCGCCGCAGCCTTGGGGATAAAATTGACGCTCCGACAGCCAATGGCCAAGACGTGGTTGTTATTGGCGGCGGCGATACGGCCATGGACTGCGTGCGCACAGCCATTCGCCAAGGAGCAAACTCTGTGACCTGTCTTTACCGCCGCGATCAGGCTAATATGCCCGGCAGTGCGCGGGAGACAAAAAACGCCCAAGAAGAAGGCGTCCATTTTGAATGGCTCGCCGCGCCCAAAGCCATTGATGATGACGGCGGACGGGTCAGCACCCTGCGGGCAGATAAAATGCGCCTTGGCGGCAAAGATGCCTCGGGCCGCCAAAGTCCTGAACCGATTAACGGTGCAGATTTTAACGTCAAAGCAGATCTTGTGATTAAGGCCCTCGGCTTTACGCCGGAAAACCTTAAAGACTTATGCAATGAGTTCACGCTTACTCGCTGGGGCACACTGCGGGTGAATCCGCTCACCTTTGAAACTAATCTCGACGGGGTTTACGCCGCCGGTGATATCGTGCGCGGGGCTAGCCTTGTGGTCTGGGCCATACGCGAAGGCCGCGACGCCGCCGCGCATATGCATCAATATTTAAAAACAAAACTGCGCGAAACCACATTAGACGCGGCGGAGTAAGCCTATGACAGATCAAAATAATTGGCTCGAAGATTACACCCAAAAGCGCGAGGCTCTCATTAATGTCGGCGCTTATGATCCGGCCCATGAGCATGATGCCTGCGGTGTTGGATTTGTCGCCAGTCTTGACGGCAGCCCACGCCGAGATGTGGTTGAAAAGTCCATTCAAGCGCTAAAGAACGTCTGGCACCGAGGCGCAGTTGACGCCGACGGGAAAACGGGCGACGGGGCAGGCATACGCCTTGATATCCCGCAAGAATTTTTCAAAGCCCAAGCGGAACGTACAGGGCATAAACCGTCGAAGTCTAAAATTGCCGTTGGCATGATCTTCTTACCGCGGGTTGATTTTAACGCCCAAGACGCGGCGCGCAGTATTGTTGAAAGCGAACTCATTAAAGAAGGCTTTTATATTTACGGCTGGCGGCAAGTGCCTGTGAATACGGATGTGATTGGCGAGAAAGCCAAAGCCACTCGCCCGGCCATTGAACAGGTCATGTTTCGCGACCCCAAAGGCCGTAAAGGCAATGCGCTTGAGCGGGAATTATATATCATCCGCCGCCGTATTGAAAAGCGCGTCATCGCCGCCGCGATTCCGAGTTTTTATATTTGCTCCCTCTCCGTGCAGACCATTATTTATAAGGGCATGTTCTTGGCCGAAGATATTGACGCTTTTTTCCCTGACCTAAAGGACGAGCGCTTTATCTCCCGCGCAGCGATTTATCACCAGCGCTATTCAACCAATACCTTCCCGCAGTGGTGGCTCGCACAACCTTTTCGTATGATTGCCCATAATGGGGAAATTAACACGGTCAAAGCCAATATTAATTTTATGAAAAATCACGAGATCAAAATGGCCTCTTCGGCCTTTGGCGATCAAGCAGGAGATGTGAAACCCATCATTCAAAAGGGCAGCTCAGATTCCGCCGCCCTTGATGCAGTCTTTGAACTTTTAGTTCGTGCGGGGCGTAGCGCGCCCATGGCAAAGACATTGCTTGTTCCAGAAGCCTATTCCAAACGTAGCGAGTTGATGCCTGAAAGCTGGCGCGGTCTTTATGAATATTGCAACGCCGTGATGGAGCCGTGGGACGGCCCCGCCGCCCTTGCTGCCTATGACGGGCGCTGGGTCATGGCCGGACTAGACCGAAATGGTCTGCGGCCCATGCGCTACGCCAAAACCAGTGACGGACTGCTGGCGGTGGGTTCTGAAACCGGCATGTGCCCACTCCCGGAAAACGTGATTACCGAAAAAGGCGCGATTAAACCAGGGCGGGTGATTGCGTTAGATTTGGATGAGGGCAGATTTTACGACTCAGAAGCGATATTAGATAAACTCGCCTCCGCGCGGCCCTATCAAAAATGGCTGAAAAAGGTCATAAACCTTGATGAAGAACTCGCTGGGCCGGAGCCTGAGGCGACCCTTAAAGGGGACGTGCTCATCCGGCGGCAACAATCTTGCGGGCAGACCCATGAAGATATGGAACTTATTCTCGCGCCCATGGCCGAAAGTGGGAAAGAATCTATTGGCTCTATGGGAGATGACACCCCGCTGGCAGTGTTATCGGATATTTACCGGCCTTTATCCCATTTCTTTCGGCAAAATTTTAGCCAAGTGACCAATCCGCCGATTGACCCCCTGCGGGAAGCCCGCGTTATGGGTCTTAAAACCCGCTTTAGAAATCTGCGCAATATTCTCGCCGAGGATTCCAGTCAGACGACTGAGATGTTTGTTCTGGACAGCCCGATTATGACAACGGGCATGTATCAACGCTTTATCAAATTTGTCGGCGATAAAACAACCATTATCGATTGCAGCTTTAAGCGTCCCAAAGCCAGCGCCCCGCCAGGATTAACCCTGAACCGTGAGCTTCACCGCATTAAACAAGAAGCCATAGACGCGGTTAAAGCGGGCGCAGAAAATATTGTCCTCACCGATGAATTTACCCAGCAAGACAAAGCTGCCGCGCCAATGATATTATGTGCAGGCGGGGTTCATACAGCCCTTGTTGGCGCAGGGCTTCGCTCCTCTTGCTCGATCATTGTCCGCACGGCGGAATGTATGGATACGCAATATTTTGCCGTCTTGATCGGGGCGGGCACGACCGCCGTAAACGCATATATGGCCCAAGACAGCATTACGGACCGAGTGCGGCGCGGGTTGATAGATTTATCTGCCGACCAAGCGGCCGCAAATTATAAAGCCGCCATTGAAGCCGGACTTTTAAAAATTATTTCCAAAATGGGCATCTCTGTTATTTCCTCTTATCGGGGCGGGAATAATTTTGAGGCGCTGGGCCTGTCCCGCGCCCTTGTGGCAGAATATTTCCCCGGCATGACGAGCCGTATTTCGGGCATTGGTCTTGCGGGGCTTGAGAGCAAATTACTGGAAGCCCATGGAAAAGCCTATGATGGCCGCGCGGTGACCTTGCCGATCGGCGGGCTTTACCGTGTGCGGGCCAAGGGGGAGCGCCATGCCTATAAGGCGGAGATGATCCACATGCTCCAAGAGGCTGTGAGCCAAGGAGATTTCGAGCTTTATAAAAAATACGCCCGCAGCGTTAACGGCGGCGCGCCAATACAAATTCGTGACCTGCTTGGGTTTAGTGATAATGTGAAACCTATTCCGCTTCGCCAAGTGCAGAGCATTAATGAAATTCGCCGCCGCTTTTGCACCCCCGGCATGTCCCTTGGTGCGCTCTCGCCCGAGGCACATGGTACGCTTAATGTCGCCATGAACCGCATTGGCGCAAAATCCGTTTCCGGCGAAGGCGGGGAAGACCCAGCCCGTTATAAAACCTTACCCAATGGGGATAACGCCAATTCTGCGGTGAAACAAATTGCCTCTGGCCGCTTTGGGGTGACGGCGGAATATCTCAATGAATGCCGCGAGATTGAAATTAAAGTCGCCCAAGGGGCCAAGCCCGGTGAAGGCGGGCAGCTCCCGGGGTTTAAAGTGACGGAGCTGATTGCGAAATTCAGAAATGCCACTCCCGGCGTAACCTTAATCTCGCCGCCGCCTCATCATGATATCTATTCCATCGAGGATTTGGCTCAGCTTATTTACGATCTTAAACAAATCAACCCAGCCGCCCGCGTTGCAGTTAAGCTCGTCGCGAGTTCTGGCGTTGGCACCATTGCGGCAGGGGTAGCTAAGGCCAAAGCCGATACGATTTTAATCGCAGGTCATAACGGCGGCACGGGGGCGTCCCCCAATACATCCCTTAAATATGCAGGTCTGCCGTGGGAGCTCGGCCTCTCCGAAGCCCATCAAGTTTTAACCCTGAATAATCTTCGCGGGCAAATTACCCTGCGAACGGACGGCGGGCTTAAGACGGGGAAAGACATCGTCATGGCGGCGATGCTCGGGGCGGAAGAATACGGCATTGGCACATTAAGCCTTGTGGCCATGGGCTGTATTATGGTGCGGCAGTGCCATTCTAATACTTGCCCCGTTGGGGTTTGCGTTCAAGATCCGCGCTTGCGAGAGAAATTTACCGGGACGCCAGAAAAAGTCATTAACCTCATGACCTTTATCGCCGAAGATGTGCGCGAAATTCTCGCAGGCCTTGGCTTTGAACGGCTAGAAGATGTGATTGGCCGCACAGACCTTCTCACCCAAGTTTCACGCGGGGCGGAGCATTTGGATGATCTCGACCTGAATCCGGTTTTAGCCCAAGTGGATAAAGCCCGCGTTGAAGATACCCGCCGCGCGCGCATAGAGGTTCCCGATACCCTCGATATTGACGTCATCCGAGACGCGGAAGGGTTTTTCAAACGCGGGGAGAAATTACAGCTTACCTATAGCGTGCTTAATACCCACCGCGCAGTTGGCACCCGCACATCCTCCGAGATTTACCGCAGCTTTGGCAAGGACGGGGTCAATGCGGGACAGCTAACTTTACACCTGCGCGGTTCTGCGGGGCAATCTCTTGGGGCCTTCGGGGTCAAAGGCTTACGGATTGTTCTGGACGGCGATAGTAATGATTATGTCGGCAAAGGCTTATCCGGCGCAGATATTATTATTTCCAAGCAAGGACGCACACAAATTAATGCCCACCACAGCGCCATCATTGGCAATACCTGTCTTTACGGCGCAACCTCCGGCACATTATTCGCGGCAGGGCGCGCGGGAGAGCGCTTTGCCGTGCGAAACTCTGGCGCGGTAACGGTCATTGAGGGTTGCGGCACCAATGGCTGCGAATATATGACCGGCGGCACAGCCGTAATCCTTGGCAGTGTTGGGGATAATTTCGGCGCCGGCATGACCGGCGGCATGGCCTATATTTATGATGAAGACGGCCAATTTGAAAAGGCCGCCAATCCCGATAATATTATCTGGCAGCGCCTTTCCGCTGCGCATTATGAGGATGAGCTTAAAGCGCTCATTACCCGCCATGCGAATGAGACGGGGTCAGAGTTTGCGCAAAAACTACTCAGCGAATGGACATTAGAGCGCGGCAAGTTTTGGCAGATCATTCCCAAAGAAATGCTCACGCGGCTTAAACATCCGATAAAGGACGCAGCGTAGCGCTGCGTCTTATGTCTTTACATTACTTTTTCGTCTTTTTAGATCTCGGAGGAAAAAGAATAATAGTTACCTCATCCTGCTCGTCATTATTGATGTTTATACTAGCGCTACTATTTGGATTAAAATGTAAAATAGGAGAGGCTATTGGCTCACAATTTGCTCCGATTTGGCGGCAAATATTTACCCGTAAAATAGCCAGAACATCTGTATTATCTTCAACTTGTAGGGATATCATTACATCCCCATTTGGGTCTGCTAAGGTTATGTTTGTCGCATAGCCATCTCTGGCTAGCACCGGCGTTTTCAAATTTCCATTTAGCGTATGCAACTGTAAACTATATATATCTTCCGCATGATTATGCGCGCGCGTATAGGCCCAAGTCGCGATATGCCCCGCCATGAAAGCGGCGACCGCGAGCCCAATCATGCTCGGCCAGAGCCGTTTCCAAAACCGCGTGTCTGGTAGGCGCGCAGAGGTCGTTTTTATATAGCGCTTAATCAAGCCGCGCACGAGATCGCTCACCGTGCGGCCTTCGGTCTCCGCCGCCTCCACGAGCTCTTGCTTCTCGTCATAAGAGAGACGAATTTCAAGTTTTTCAGATTTCTTATCACTCATGATGGCCTCCTAATCTGGAGCCACCTAAAAACACCATCGCCTAAAACGCAAAGAAAAACCTGTCAGGGCGGCAGCGTTTTTTGTCATGACAGGTATTAAAGCCAATAAAACTAGCCTGAGTCATACTTAGCGCAGATCGATTTTTTTATAAATTGCTTCAATGGCGCGCATTTGTTTAACCCCGTCCTCCGCCGTCAGGCGCGGCGCCGCGCCGCCGATCATATCGATGAAATGGGCGAGTTGATAGTCATAAGTCATGAGCTCGCTTGGCCCTTCATGATGGTCATCATAATTAGTATCACTATAGGAGAATTTATAGCCTCTGTGGGGCGCGACAAAACTGTCAAACCGCAAACGGCCTTCGCTGCCAATAATTTCGATATAATCTTCACGCGCGGCGCTTCCTCGCATATCGCAGGACATCTCCGCATTAATATCCCCGCAGCGCATTTGCACATGCAGGGCCACATCAACGCCGTGCTTGATATCAGCGGCGGCTTTTGAGATGCGCGGCTCCCCAAAGAGTTGGCGGATGGCATGGAGATTATAACAGCCTAAATCCATCAGCGCCCCGCCGCCAAGCTCGGGTATATATCGAAGCTGTCCAGGGGTATTAGGAATCGGCACATTAAAAACCGAGCGCACAGAGGCGATGCCGCCAATAGGAGCCTTTCGCATGGCCAATTCAAAAGCTTTTAAAGCCGGGTGGAAAAAATAATGAAATGCCTCTAATAGCACTGCCCCGCCCTTCTGGGCGGCCGCCGCCATACGTTCGGCCTCACTCGCGTTCATCGCCAGCGGTTTCTCGCACAGCACATGCACCCCGCGTAGAAGCGCAACCTCGGCGAGCTCGACATGTAAGGCGGGCGGAAGGGCGCAGTAAATTATATCCACATCCGCTTGCCCCGCGAGGGCCGCATAATCCGTGAAGGTAATATTTTGCAGACCATTAGCAGCACAAAAGTCTTTCGCCCGCGCCTGATCGCGGCAAGCGAGATGCGTAACAACCACATCTTCGCGCCGAGCGGCGGGCTGAATAATACCAATGGGCGCAATCCGCGCTGCGCCCAAAAGACCGATTTTCATCATCAAAGCTTAACGCTTCGCCAGCGCCTTACGGAGGGGCTCCACCATGGCGTCTTTCGCTGCGGCGCAAAGCTCGATAGATTCGAGGGTTTGCTTCAGGCTGCGCTGATAACCGGGGATCGTCTCTGCATTGGCTTCGAAAAAGGCTTTCACCTCATCGCGCTCTTCAAGGGAGCATCCGCCCGCAAAACCCGGCATACCGCCTTTGCGCACATCGGCGACGCGGCTATTGACGAACTGCGTGAAATTGGTTTTAAGCCAGTCCCATGTTTGGTCGCCATATTTATCCGAGCCGATTAATCCGCCGACAATCTGGCTGGCACGGCTGCCGCTAAGGGCGACTTCATCATTAAGCGCCATATCGAGCAGGCGCGCATAGACCGCATCATCTTGTACCGCAGATAGCGCCCCTGCCGCCGCGCCGCGTTCAAACACAGCGCCGTTTTGGATCAGCTCTAACAGCGGATCAACCATGCCCGCCGAATCTGCGCGCATGGCCGAGGACAGACCAAGGCCAAGCATATTCGGCGCAATGGCAGATTTATCACCGCCAATATAAGCGCGGCCTTTGGCGGCAAATTCTGCCCGCAAGTCTTCGTCTTGGCCGAAGCGGATAAGCCGCCCCGCCAAAGTCGGGGCCAAAAGACGGCCTTCGATAGTGTCCGTGCCGACAATCTTGTTATACCGCGCCTTGAACAGATCATTGGTATAGCGCGCCAAATCTGCACGGGAGCTTTCGGGCAGATATTCATACATAAAGCCAAGGCGGCGGCCCGATGTTGACGCCACATCATATTCTGGATGAGCAGCGAGCGCCTCCATGCCTTTCAGGAAACTTTCCCCGCTGACGGCGCCGGCGCTAAATCCGGCGGACAGGCTATCAGCGACCGTTAAAACTTCCCGGGTATTCAATGCATCAACATTATCAAGCAGATTGCTCCACGCCGCATCATCCATAGAGAAACGGTAATAACCCGCCCCGTCTGCATTGAGCGTCGCCCAATCCGCGCAGCCCTCTGCCTCTGGTTTTAGGTTCGCCGTTTCCTCTTTCATAAGCGTACAGGTTTTATCAACATTGCCGCCAATACTATGGGACACACAAACAGGGATATCCCAGCTTTGGCCTTGTTTAATCGAAGAGCCCAGCGGCGCGTAGCGGGATTGCTGTAACTTAATTTGAGTTTGATTGTTCGAGCAAGTCAACTCTGCGCGCACGAGGGGCACGCCCGGTTGATCGACAAAGCTTTTCATCGCGTCAACAACATCGGGGTTTTTAGACCCTTCGGCAATGGACTGGAAGAAATCATCCGCCGTTGCCACATCATCGGCGTAACGTTTCATATGAAGGCGCACCCCATCACGGAAGGCCTCCTCGCCGACAAAGCTTTCAAACATCGACAGCACACCGCCGCCCTTGCGGTAGGTAATGCCGTCAAATTGGTCGATAACATTTTCTGTGCGAAGTAAGGGCTCACGCACTTTACGGGTCGTTGAGAGGCTATCGATTCCCATCGCGCCGAGCGCGCCATTGAGGGTATTGCGGTCATAATTTCCGTCCGGGAATGCCAGATGCGTACCTTTATTACCTGACCATGTGGCAAAGGCCTCATTGAGCCAAATATCTTCCCACCAATAAGGGGTCACAAGATTGCCGAACCATTGATGCGCGAGTTCATGACTGTGAACCCCTGCATAGCCGCGCTTGACCCGAAGGGCTGAGTCTTCATTGAGCAGCATCAGGCTTTCGCGGTAGACAATCGCGCCGGGATTTTCCATCGCGCCAAAAGCATATTCAGGCGCAGCAATAAGATCGAGTTTTTCGTAAGGATATTCAGAGCCGAAATAGCCTTCAAGAGCGGATAAAATTGCTTCTGTATTATCAAGGCCATATTGGATTTTATCCCCATCGCCTTTGGCCGTTAAGCCCCGCAGTTTCAGCCCGCGCTTTCGAATGCCGTTTGGCGGAATTTCGCCGAAATCATTAATATCATAAGGCCCAACGCCGTAAGCCACCAAATAAGTCGGCAGGGGTCGGGTGGTTTCAAATTCATGTTTCACCCAGCCGTCATCCATCGTCGTGGTCTTCGTTTTCGGCGTGTTGAAATAAACCACATCCTCAGCCGGAGACGTAATGCTGACCGTGAACGGCACTTTAAAGCGCGGCTCATCAAAACTTGGGAAAGCTTCACGCGCGCCAATCGGTTCCATTTGGGTGACAATATAATTATCCTCCCCGCGGGTCACTTTATAGGCGGAGTTCAGCGCCAGATTAAACGGCGTTTCAAAGGCCATGCGAATAGTGCCAGCACTGGACGGAATGACAGCCTCTGAATTTAGGCGAGAGACGCCGGACGGGGCGTCTGAGGCAGGGATCTCGGTGAATGTTAAGGCCATTGCTTCGCCGCCCTTAGGGGTAAAGCTGGCTTCACTTACGCTCATGTCTTTACCGTGGAGCCAAATCTGCGTGGTCGGTTTATCAATCGTGACATCAATATCAACCACGCCGCTATACCCCGCATCATCAGGATTAATCCGCAGATCAAGGCGGTAGGCAGACGGCGTAACATTTTCCCCTAATTGCGCATGGGGAATGTCGGTTTCAATAAAAGGTGCTTGGGATGTTGCAGCCCCAGACGTTGCAGATCCAGATGCCGCGTCTGGTGAGCTCGCCTTTGAAGACGCCGGATCGCCTCCTTGGCAGGCAATAAGCGCGATAGAACTTGCCCCAAGCAGGGCTATTTTGAGGCATGGTTTTAAGAAATTAGCAGATGTCATAGGGAAGCCTTTTTGTTTATCGATAAACATATAACGGCTTCGGCGGCGGACTGCAAAAGAAATTTAACCGCATTTGGCCAATTGGGAATGAAAATCAGACTAGCGGCACGGCCTAATTTGCCCTAAAGCCTGCCCCGTGAGTACAGCTAGCCCTATAACCCCGCCAAAACCCAAAAATACTGCGCCGCAATTACGACGCGCAAAAGGGCAAAGCGGACGCTTGCCGCCTGAGCAAAACGCCCAGATCACGCGGCGAGTGACCGCGATTACTGTGTTTGCGGCGCTCATACTCGCGGGCGGGAAATTTCTAATTTGGCAGCGTTCGGGCTCCGTCGGGGTATTATCCTCTCTAGTTCATTCTGCGCTTGATTGTTTCGGCGCGCTCTCGAGTTTTTTTGCTGTCCGTTATGCAGCCAGGCGGCCCAATCTATCTTACCGCTTTGGCACGGGCAAGGCCGAAAGTTTTGCCGCCGTCTTTCAAGTTTGCCTGATTATTTTGGCGGCCACGCATTTGCTGGAAACCGCCAGCCACAGCCTCGCCCATGCCCATGACAATGCTCTGAAAGGCGACGCCGTCACATTTGCAGGGCTTGGGTGTTTAATGCTTATCGGCGCGGCTTTATTAATGATCCAAAGCCGCGCCATAACGTCCACCGGCTCCCTCGCTGTTAGAGGCGACCGGGCGCATTACCTTGCTGATTTTCTCGCAACAGCCCTTGTGATTATCGGGCTTTTAACCGCGCTTTATACGCCATTTCGTAGCGCAGACAGCTTTGTCGCTATTGCTATGGCACTCTGGCTGTTTTGGACGGCCCTTAAAATTGCCCGTCTCGCATGGGCGCAATTAATGGATAAAGAACTCACCGAAAGCGACCGCGAAATTATTTCTAATATTGCCTTATCTGATGAAAATATTTTGGCTATTCATGATCTGCGGACCCGCGCCTCTGGCCCCCATGTGCATATCCAAATGCGGCTAGATTTACCAGATCATCTATCTCTATCAGATGCCCATCACCGCATGATTGGATTAGAACAGCGTCTCATGCAGGCCTTTCCGGCGGCTGATATTTTAATCCACCCCCATCCGGTAGGCTGCGAGGAGACACATGGGAATAGCCGTTTTCGAATTGACGGCGATACCTGCAAAGCCTGTCACGACCATCAACCAAATGTAGACATATCACAGGCGAAGCCTTCTAAAGTTTAGGTTAATCCTTTCTTACCAAAGGCGGCATATAATAGGGGCTTATGCGTACACTTTACCACTGGCCATTTGATCCGGCATCCCGCCAAGCGCGGATTGCCCTCGCCGAGACAAAACTGAAATTTCGTCTTGAGGTGGTTAGCCCGTGGGAGCCGCCGGAGGGCTTCACGAGACGCTGTATTGAAGGCCGCCCGCCGGCTCTCATAGACCACACTCAAGACAATAGCTGCATGATTGCCGGTAGCCGCGCCATATGTGAATATGCCCATGATATTTCAGCGCGCTTGCCGCTCATGCCGAAAGACCCGTTTGAGCGAGCAGAAATGCGCCGCCTTTGTGATTGGTTTGACCTCCGCTTTTCTGAAGACGTAACGGGCTGTATCCTTGGAGAACGGCTTGAAAAAGCCCTTAATGGGGGCGGCGCACCAGATGCAGAGGTCTTACAATTAGGCCGGCAAAATCTTGAATTTCATCTGAGCTATATGGCATGGCTTTTAGAACGGCGCACATGGATTGCAGGGGAGCAGTTTAGCCTTGCTGATATTGCCGCCAGCGCCGCATTGTCTTGCCTTGATTATTTTTCTGAAATCCAATGGAAGAATTACCCGCGCGTAAAAACATGGTATCAAACCCTTAAGTCCCGCCCGAGCCTGCGCCCCATTTTACAAGACCGCCTTCCTGGGCTTTTACCACCGCGCCATTATAGTGATCTTGATTTTTAATCATGAGGTTACCGCCGCGCGTCATATCCCGCTGTAAGGCTTTGGGCTTTACCGCGCCTTATATTTTGCACGTCTCTGATTTTGATGATTTAGCCGGCGCGCGGCTTAAAGATTTTATTAATAAGGATTACCACGGAGACATGGCGTGGATGAAAGACACGCTCACCCGCCGTCAACACCCACAAAGCCTTTGGGCGCAAGCCCAGTCAGCACTGGTTTTAGGGTTTAATTACGGGCCGGGTCATGACCCAATGGAGAATTTGAAAGCGGTGGATAAGGGCAATATTTCTGTCTATGCGCGGGGCAAAGATTATCACGATATTATGAAGGGCCGCCTAAAAGAAATCGCCGGGCTTTTGGCCCAAGACACAGGTGAGGACGTTAAAGTTTTTGTCGATACAGCGCCGCTGATGGAAAAACCCCTCGCCATGCTCGCAGGGTTAGGCTGGCAGGGGAAACATACAAATCTTGTTAGCCGCGAATTTGGCTCTTGGCTGTTTATCGGCACAATCCTCAGCGCCGCTAAAATTCCGCCAACGCCGCAGGAACTCGATCATTGCGGGAGCTGTCGTGCCTGCCTAGATATTTGCCCGACAGGAGCCTTTCCTGCGCCTTATAAATTGGACGCGCGTAAATGTATCTCTTATCTGACCATAGAATATAAAGGCGAGATCGCGCCGGATTTACGCCGCGCTATGGGTAACCGCATTTATGGCTGTGATGATTGCCTTGCCGTTTGTCCGTGGAATAAATATGCAAAGGCCGCCCAAGATATAAAAATCAAAGCGCGAACGGAGTTAAATAATCCGCCCCTCAAAGACTTAGCCGCCCTTGATGACAAGGCATTTCGCCGCCTATTTTCCGGCTCCCCAATTAAGCGCATCGGCCGCAATCAATTTATCCGTAATGTTCTTTATGCCATTGGAAATAGCAGCGATATGTCCTTAAGACCTGCGGCGCAGGCCCATATAAGTAGCGAAGACCCCATTATCGCTAATGCGGCAAGATGGGCCGTGAAGCTCATAGACTTACACGCAAAGCGCGATAAAGATTAACAAAACATTAAATAATCTGCAAAACCACGCCCTGCCGCTGCTATGTTTTACGCGCTTTAATTCTTATTATGGATGAAGATTATCAGAACGATATATATTCAGATCATATCTTTATTGAGCCCGATAAGGATCATAATAACGCCTGTCACACCGTGCCTAGTATTAGGTCTAACGCATTTATCACGCCGCATAACATCATTCCTTCCGCAAAGGCCCTCGCCAGCGGCTTAAAGCCCGCACCGTTTATCTGTTATGGTTGTTATATTGCCATTGCATCTTTTATTCTCGGCGCTCTCTTTTTTCCTTATAAAACTTTCACGGTTATAGCCGCTTTGATTGGCGGATTTGGCGGATTAATTGGCTGTCTTCGCCTCGCCGCGATTATCAGCCCGCTTAAGACGGCCCATAAGCCGCAAATAACGCCGAATATAACCGCAGGTACGATTGGAAACTGGCCCCATTATAGCGTTTTAGTCCCCCTTTATAAAGAAGCACGGGTTATATCAAAGCTTATGAATAACCTTGCAGCCATTGATTACCCGCAAGACCGCCTTGAGATTATGATGATTTGCGAGGCCGATGACAAAGACACGATCACAGCCGTCAGGCGGCATATCCGTGAGCCGTTTCAATTAATCCAAGTCCCGCCATCTTTTCCCCGTACCAAACCCAAAGCGCTTAATTACGCCTTAAATCACGCGAAGGGTGAATTAATTACTATTTACGACGCTGAAGATAACCCGCATCCACAACAATTAAAGGCCGCCGCCATAGCCTTTTTTAAACGGCCTCACATTGGTGCAGTGCAAGCCCCACTTGATTATTATAACACACAGACAAATTGGCTAACGCGGCAATTTACCTTGGAATATGGATTTTTATTTCGCATTTGGTTGCCATTTTTAACCCGGCTAGGTCTGCCTTTCCCACTTGGCGGAACAAGCAATCACATTCGCCGCAGTGCTCTTGACAGCCTTGGCGGCTGGGATGCTTATAACGTCACAGAAGATGCCGACCTGAGTTTTCGCCTTGCCGCATCGCAAAACCAGATCGGTTATATCCCCTATCCAACCCGCGAAGAAGCGGTTGAAGACTGGCACGCTTGGCAGTATCAACGGGCGCGCTGGATGAAGGGCTTTATACAAACATGGCTTGTGCATATGTCCCGCCCCCTTTGCCCGCAAAGCACTTACGGCATTTTACGCTTTATTACCTTACAAATCACCATTGGCAGCGCACTTTTAGCCGGATTTATACATGTGCCCTTTATGCTTTGCCTAATCGCGCTTATGGGCGCGCGCATGGTCGGGTTTGATATACAACCGCCGTCAATTTGGGTGTGGGGCGGTATTGGATTATGTTATCTTAGCGGAATTATCTCCGGTATGATCGCCGCCCGCCGATTAAAAAAGCCGTATCTTTTCTGGGATAGCTTTCTTATGCCGCTATATTGGTGGCTTCTCTTCCCCGCCAGCTTACAGGCTATATGGGAGTATTTAATCTCACCTTTTCACTGGAATAAAACCGCACATGGGCTTACAGCCATTCCCGATATTCAATCAGTAGAGACTGTACCCACCCATGTCCCATGATATTTTAATTAGCGGTTTAATCTTTCTAGGACTCATTGGCTTTGGGGTTTTTGGCTTTAACCGCCAGCTTGGGAAGAACAGAGATCTTCGCCCGCGGCGTATTCCGTGGATATTCCTCGCCATGGCCGCCTTTGCTACCGCCTTTATGGTTTTAGTCCATATTGTTAATTTACTCGGCTTCGAAACGGGTAATCGATGAGCTTTCAATTTGATCTTCGCCTTATCGGCCTGACAAGCTTGGCCCTCACCGCCTTTGCGGCTAATTCCCTTTTAGCCCGCGCCGGGCTCATTTCACCGCATATGGGCCCAATAGAATTTACGCTAATACGGCTTATATCCGGCGCGGTTATGCTGATGATCTTACTCGCCTTGCGGCTTGAAACCCGTTGTAAAGCTAAGGCTGGGTCTTGGTGGGGGGCGACCATGCTCTTGCTCTATGCGTTAATGTTTTCATTTGCCTATGTCAGCCTAGATACGGGCCTTGGGGCATTATGTTTATTCACCGCTGTACAGCTTACTATCCTTGGGGTGGCGGCATACCGCAAAAGCCTTAACCTTATCGAAGGCTTTGGCGCAGTTTTAGCTTTTGCAGGTTTTGTTTATCTAGTCTGGCCGCAAATCGGCGGCTCTGGCGGGACGGCTATTTTCATGATGGCTTTATCGGGCATCGGCTGGGGGGGTTATACATTATTGGGACGAGGAGCCCAAGCGCCGCTCATTTTAACCGCCCAGAACTTCACCCGCGCCGCCCTTATGGCCCTGCCCCTTACAGGCTTTATTCTCATCTCGCCGCATATATCCGCCCAAGGGGTTCTTTATGCGGTGATGTCCGGCGCGGTGACATCGGGCTGTGGTTATGCTATTTGGTATGCCGCTTTGCCGCGCCTCAGCCGCCCCATTGCAGGGGTCTGCCAATTACTCGTCCCGCCCCTCGCCGCCTTTATGGGCTGGGCCGTTTTAGGGGAAGTTTTAACCCCCCGGCTATTGGTGGCTACTTTAATTATCCTCGGCGGGCTAATGATAACCACCCTTAAACCCGCACATAGGTCATCATAAAAAAAAGGCCGCACGACGAGAGTGCGGCCTTAAATTTAATTTGGCTTAACAAGCCGTCTAAGCTAAAGCTTTGACGAGCTCATCTTGCTGCGGGGAGAGCTCTAGGACTTCCCCTAAGAGCTGATCTGAGAAAGATGATAAGCTCGCAGATGCGCGGCTTGTTTCCGTAATTTGTGCTGTACCCAAATCAATCTCACCGTTCATTACAACCGTGCGGCCATTATCTAAGACGGCGCGGATACGGAGCTGTAAGCTATCTTGTCCCGGCTGCGGCTGGACGTGCAAGACATGTCCTGTCCGCTCAACCCAGTCTGGCAAGCTGCGGCCATTACCCAGCGTAACATCAAGCGAGGTCACAGCCACGCCGCAGAATGTCTCAAGCGCCGAAGTAAATTGCACGGTAATAACATGATCCTTCCCGAGCGTTTCCATCACCAGATAGCCGCAGTCATGATCTATGCCCGGCACTTTAACCGCCAAGGCATCCCCTAAATAAGGCGCAAGCAGCCCTGCTGATAAACCTACACGGCGATCAATCGGCTCAAATAGCTCCCGCATAATAGAGCGCTCAGCAAAGAAATCACGCAGCACAATCGGCACATCCCCAACGCCATCTAAGGCCTCTAAAAGCGGCGTTTTGTCTGCCGTCTCAAGCAGCGCATCTTTGGCATTCACCCCAAACCCATTATCAGGAATAATAAACCCGTTTTGAAGGACATCCAAAGTTAGGCTGGTTTGAACTTGCCCGCCCTCGCCGTCATCAATGGTAATCACCACCGTAAACACACCTTCTTCTTGGGCCGTTCCAGTAATGATGCCCGCCGCGGGGTCAATGGAGAGGCCTGCGGGGAGGTTGTCCGCCGTGAAGGTTAAATCATCCCCATCTGCATCATTGATAATATCAGCAACAGAGATATTAACCTCATCGGCTGTGGTGAAATCCTGCGGCGCAAGCGGCGCAATCACCACGGGCGGCACATTATCAACGGTCCAAATAAAGCTCACAGATATGGACTCGCCGTCAGGGTCTGTGGCCGTAATGACAACCTCATAAGGGCCATCAACACTCGCCGAGCCGTCTAATGTGCCGGAAATAATGCCCGTTACAGGATCAATCATGAGCCCCGGCGGTAGATTATCCGCGCTAAATACAAGCACGTCACGATCAACGTCTTCAAATGGGCCGCTGACATTAACCGGATCAATATACTCGCCGTCAATATTCACACGCGGCTCTAGGGCGACGCCGTTTAAGCTAGGGGCATCATTAACGGGCGTGATTACAATATCGACACTGGCCGTATCGCTGCCGCCTTCCCCGTCACTGACCGTATAGGTAAAGCTATCAGGCTCATTGCTGTTTTCAAGCGGCGTATAAGTCACGCTGCCATCTGAATTAACAATAATCTCACCTCCGCTCGGAAGGGCTATGACATCACCCGGATTAACGGGAGTACCGTTAATATCCGTGATCACAAGATCATCTCCGTCTGGGTCTGTATCATTACCAAGCAGATCAATAACCACAGGGGTATCTTCGATAACGGTAATAGGCCCGTCATCGACAGCTATCGGCGCGGGGTTACTCACAGAAATAATAAATACATCTGTAACCACACCGCCTTCGCCGTCATCCGCAGTAAGCGTAACGGTGTAAACACCATCGCCGTTCGGCCCGCCTTGACTGGCGGAATTATCAACAACGCCGCTAATTTCCCCCGTCACTGGGTCAATCACAAGACCGCTCGGCAGGCCGTCCACGCTATAGGTTAACTCATCTCCGTCCGGGTCTGTGATAGACGGCGTAATTGAGACAATGCCGTTATCCAAAGCTTCATGGGAGCCAATGGGCATATCGACAACAGGCGCCGGATTAGCAATGCGGTAAGTCACAAATGTGGTAAAGCTTGCGCCGCTTTCATCTGTTGCCGTCACAGCAATAACATAAACGCCGTCGCCGTTTGGCCCGCCTTGGCTCGCGGCAGGATCAAGCGTACCGACAAGAGAGGTTCCGTCAAAACTTAGCCCTGGCGGAAGCGTGGAAGGATCAACACTCACGCTCACATCATCTTCGGCGTCTGGGTCACCAAAATATGGCGTCAGATCAAACGGAGCCTGCGGCGCACCGTCTTCTCCCTCTTGGGCCGGAATGAAATCATTCGGATCAAATGGGGCCACGCGCGGATTATCCGGGTCTGTTGGCTGCGGATGTGTGTCCGGGTCAACAGCCGGCTGAGAAGGGTCAATCGGGATCGGCGCATCGTTGACCGGCGTAACATTAATCGTGACTGTCGCCACGTCTACGCCGCCTTCGCCGTCACTTAAGGTATAGCCAAAGGTTAGTGGGCCATTGAAATTAGGCGCCGGTTCAAACTCGACCCTGCCATCTGCATTGACCGTCAAGATACCTTCTGCAATCACGGTAGGAATGCCAATCGGAATAAGGGTTCCGTCCGGCAAGGCCGCCGTATCAATCACAGACATGCCGTCATTATCAGGATCTGTATCATTACTTAAGACGTTAACCGTAACCGGCGTGTCTTCAGGGGTTGAAATCACATCATTCGCTGCAATCGGCACGGGATTAGAGACAGTGATCTCGAATGTATCTGTAATCACGCCGCCCTCGCCGTCATCAGCGGTAATGGTCACAGTGTAAACACCATCCCCATTGGGCCCGCCTTGGCTCGCAGAGTTATCAACCACGCCGGTAATCTCGCCCGTCATAGGATCAATCGACAGGCCGTCCGGAAGGCCGCTGACGGAGTAAGTCAAATCATCCCCATCAGGATCAGAAATGGACGGGGTAATCGTCACCGCCTCACCGTCAACGACAGAGCTATCGGCCACCGCCGTGTCCACAACAGGCGCGGGGTTGGTGACTGTATAGGTCAAGGTGGTGGTGACCATTTGACCGTCAGGGTCTGTAGCAGTAATCGTCACAGTATAAACGCCGTCACTATTGGCGCCGCCTTGGGAGGCATCCCCACTTGGGGTACCAGTGATAATGCCTGTATCGGGGTCAATCATAAGTCCGCTCGGCAAGCCGTCTGCTGTAAAGCTCAGCACTTCACCATCAATATCATCAAAGAAAGGCGCAGTGTCGAGCGGGGTGATAGGTTGGCCATCTTCTCCGCTTTGTCCCGGCGGCAACATAGCTACAGTCGGCGCATCATTCTCGCCTGTCACCGTGACAGTTAATGTCGCCATATCAAAACCGCCCTCACCGTCACTAACCTGATAGGTAATCATCGTTGTGGCCGTCTCGCCAACATCAAGGCCTTCAAAGTCTGCGCCCGGATCAAAGCTATAAGAACCGTCCGCATTCAGGGTAAAGCTGCCACCATTATCACCCCCTACCGGTTGGCCGATATTGGCCTCATCGCCGTTAACCTGTGAGACAATTAAATCATCTCCGTCTGGGTCGGTGTCATTATCCAGAACATTGCCATTCACAGGAGTGTTTTCAGACGCTGTGTTCGCATCATCTTCCGCCGTTGGCACGGGATTAGAGACAGTGATCTCGAATGTATCTGTAATCACGCCGCCCTCGCCGTCATCAGCGGTAATGGTCACAGTGTAAACACCATCCCCATTGGGCCCGCCTTGGCTCGCGGAATTATCAACTACGCCGGTAATTTCCCCCGTAACAGGATCAATCGACAAGCCAGACGGAAGCCCGCTGACAGAGTAAGTTAAATCATCCCCATCAGGGTCAGAAATAGACGGCGTAATCATCACCGCTTCTCCGTCAACGACAGAGCTATCAGCCACCGCCGCATCTACAACAGGCGCAGGGTTAGCAATATTATAAACCACCGTGGTTGTCACCATCGCGCCGTCAGGGTCGGTGGCCGTAATCGTCACCACATAAACACCGTCGCCATTGGGCCCGCCTTGGGAAGCATCACTTGGCGGCGTCCCTGTGATAATGCCCGTATCGGGGTCAATCATTAAACCATCGGGCAGGTTATCGGCTGTGAACGTTAAATCTTCGCCGTCAATGTCATCAAAAGCCAGAGATGTATCCAGCGGCGTCACAGGCTCGCTATCACGGCCCATCTGGGCAGCAAGCACGCTACCGTCAACATTTGGAGCATCATTCACGCCTTCAATGGTGATTGTTACAACCGCCGTATCAAAGCCGCCTTCACCGTCACTGATTTGATAGGTGAAACTATCAAGGGCCGTCTCTCCGGCGTCGAGGCCTTCAAACTGACCGTTCGGGTCATAATCATAACTCCCGTCTGCATTGACTGTCACAATCGCCCCGCTTGGCAGGGTCATAGCTGCGCCCGATACAAGGGCTATGCCGTTGACTTCACTAATTGTGATCACATCGCCGTCAGGATCAACATCTGCGCCGCTTCCGTTATCAGCCAGTAAAGAGCCAGATAGCACAGCATCTTCGCTTGTGGCTAAACTATCATCTTGCGCGGTTGGCGCAGGATTTGAGATGGTAAAACTCACCTCGGCACTTATGCTCTCCCCGTCTGGGTCTTGCGCTGTCACCGTGATCACATATTCGCCGTCACCATTGACGCCCCCTTGGGAGGCATCCGCCGGCGGCGTACCTGTAATCTCTCCTGTAAGCGGGTCAATAGATAGCCAGCTTGGTGCATTACTCAGGCTAAAGTTTAGCGGTTCGTCGTCCACATCCGTAAAGAACGGGCTCACGTCAAGCGGCGTAATAGGTTCGCTATCATCACCGCTTTGCGCCGGAATAAGGCTGGCCGCATCTGGGTTTGGATTATTCGGATCATTGGGGTCAACAAGTTCCGGCGCATCATTCGCGCCGTTAATGGTCACGCTCACAAGGGCCGTATCAAATCCGCCATTACCATCACTAATCGTATAGCTCAGGGTCGTGACAGCGGTTTCTCCGGCGTCCAGTCCTTCAAAGTCACCATTGGCATCAAAACTATAGCTACCATCAGCATTGACAGTGAACAGCCCGCCATTATCCCCTGCAATCGTCTGGCCGATATTACCCGCTTGGCCATTGACCGCAGAGACAGTAATATCATCCCCGTCCGGATCACTATCCATGCCGTTACCATTATCCGCAAATAAAGAGCCAGATATAACCGGGCCGTCTTCATGGGCAGACAGATTATCATTTTGCGCATCCGGCGCAAGGTTACCAATCACGAAATTAATCGTCACCCGCGTTTCCGCACCGTCAAAATCTGTCACGAGTAAAGTCACCGGATAGGTTCCGTCGCCATTGGGCCCGCCTTGGCTGGCATCACTGGGCGGCGTGCCTGTAATCACCCCTGTAAAGAGGTCAATCTCAAGCCAGCTTGGCGCGCCCTCAAGGGCAAAGAGGTTCACCTCACCGTCGACATCTGTAAAATAGTTAGAGGCATCAAGCGGCGTCAGCGGTGCATTATCAGTACCCGATTGATTCGGCACGCTTGGGTTCGGGTTATTAGGATCATTCGGATCAATCACCATGGGCGCATCATTCTCGCCCGTGACTGTCACGGTTAATGTCGCTGTATCAAAACCGCCCTCACCGTCACTGACTTGATAGGTGATTTCAGTTGTCAGGCTTTCACCCACGTCAAGGGAGTCGAACTCACCATTGGTTTCAAAACTTACGCTGCCGTCACTGTTAATGGTAAACAAACCACCATTCGTCCCGGCAATGGCTTGACCAATATTGGCCGCATCACCGTTTACCTGCGTCACCGCCAAGCTATCGCCGTCTGGGTCGCTATCTGCGCCGTTCCCGTTATCACCTGTAATAACATTGCCCGAAATAGCGGCGGTGTCTTCTGTGGTCGTAAAGCCATCATCTTCCGCCGCTGGGCCGGGATTAGAAATTGTAATTTGCACATCCGTCATAACGGCGCCGCCGTTCCCATCATCGGCTGTCACCGTGATAATATAAACACCGTCACCATTTGGCCCGCCTTGGCTGGCATCGGCGCTGGGCGTGCCTGTTATTAGCCCTGTAGCGGGGTCAAAGCTAAGCCCGCTTGGTAAGTCCGCTGCGGCAATATTTAGGGTTAAAACGTCACTTATATCTGGGTCCGTAAAGAAGGGCGTAAGATCAAGGGGCGTAAAACTCTCCCCATCAGATCCCGTCTGGTTAGGAATGACCGGATCACCGGGGTTCGCGGGCGCAATAGTCTGAGGCGCATCATTCACCCCATTAATTGAAATATTGACAACAGCTATATCCGTACCGCCATTACCGTCAGAGACAGTATAGCTAAAGCTATCCACTGCGGTCTCCCCTACCGCAAGGCTATCAAAAACACCATTTGGATCATAGTCATAAGACCCATCCACATTCACCGTGAGCAAAGCGCCAGAGGCCAGCATAACCTGCGTATCAACACTAGCGGGAACGCCGTCCACTTCAATCACGTTAAGGCTATCCCCTTCCGGGTCACTATCTGCGCCGTTAACGGGGTCAATATCCGTAATGACATTGCCCGATAATAAACTATCCGCATCAGTATTAACATTATTGCCTTGCGCATTGGGGCCGCTATTCACCGGCATAATTGAAATCATCGCCCGGCGTTCGCTAGAGATGTTTTCCCGGTCCATAATCACAAAGCCAAATTCACGCACCGTTTCATCCGGCGTCTCAGAGTTATTATTAAAACTAATCGCCTCAAAGAAGGATTCATAATCACTGAGAGAGGCTTCGCCGCTAAAGGTAATAATCGCACGGCCGGTCATATCGATTTGCACCGTATAAAGCGTGCCGTTCACCGCGCCTGCCGTTTCAATTAAAACGCCGTTATCATAGACAAGCACGCCGTTGACAAAGAGCTGATCTTGCGCTTGCGGGTTATCAAACGTTACGACTGCCTCAACTAGATCTGTATCATCCAGATCATTAATGACAACATCCGCTGTCACCCCAATGGGGCCATTACCCTCGGTAAAATTCGCTTGATAATTACCCGCATTTATTCCGCCGGTATTCCCATCATCAAGATCAAGGTCAGGCACGTCATTAATCTCAGTAACATTAATCACTGTTTGCACTGACGGGCTCGCGCCGCCGTCTTCATCAACAAGTGTAATGTCAATTTGGCGCGCCGCTTCTACAGGCCGCTCCGGCGTATCGCTATCGGCAATAAACTGTACGGCTCTAAGGGCTTGCTCCCATTGCTCATTAGTCAAAGGCGAGGCAGAGGTGAGTACAATCGTCAAGCTGCCGTCGGCGGCTAAAATGGTTGTTCCACCGCCAATAATTGACGTGCTAATACCGAGCGGATTTAATATACTTGAATCAATACCTAATTGATCTCCCGCCAGTCCGGTGAGCGTAATGCGGGCCTCAACAATATTGTCTTCCGCATCTGAAATGGTAACATCACTATCGACAATAAAGGTCGCACCGATTTGGTTTTCTGTATAAACCGTTTCAAAGCCGCCGTTATCATTCGGGTCATTATTATTATCACCATCACTATCAAGCGTCGGCGCTGTATTCACGCCGTTAATGGTGATATTAACCGTAGCCGTATCTGCGCCGCCGTTCCCGTCACTGACCTCATAGGTAAAGCTATCGAGGGCTGTTTCGCCATTGGCAAGATCATCAAATTGACCATTTGGATCATATTCATAACGGCCATCCGCATTTAACGTCAGCAGCGCGCCGGAGGCCAATATAATTTGCTGTCCAACGTCGGCGGCTTGGCCGTTCACAGCTGTGACATTAAGTGTGTCCCCGTCAATATCGCTATCAACGCCGTTGCCATTATCGAGCAGAACCGTATCTGATAAAACGGCGTCTTCATTAACGATTTCATTATCATCTTGGGCCACAGGCGCATCATTCACACCGTTAACCGTAAAGGTAATAATCCCCGTATCTGTGCCGCCGTTTCCATCATCAATTTGGTAAACCAAACTTGTAACCGCACTCTCACCAATCTGAAGGCTATCAAAATCACCATTAGGGTCAAAGGTAATCGAGCCATCTGTATTGACCGTAATCTGCCCGCCGTTTGACCCCGCAATGGCCGCCCCAACGCCTGTGCCATTAACAAGGCTGTTTAAAATAAGTGTATCTATACCTGTAGCCACGCGGGTGACCGTAAGGCTATCTCCGTCAGGGTCATTATCATTGGCAATCACGCCGTTAGCTGCCGTAATATTCACAATCCTGTCTTCGGATACTGTAAAGACCGTATTTCCAAGGCCGTCATTTGTGGCCACAGGGTCATCATTCACATCACGGAAGTCCAGATCATTCACAAGAGGTATTGGCATGCCAATCGACGCATCTCCGCCCGCATCGGGCAGAAATCCATTCGGCGCGTTAAAAAGATCATCAATATTTTCTGTGACGATAAACCCGTCATTGGCATTGCCGTCAATGGCAAGTTCGAACACATCCGCAAGGCCATCGCCGTCGACATCGCCGGCCACAAATGTGACCCCAAGACCATTTTCATCAATGTCTAAAATACCATCATCATCACTATCTGGGTCAATGAAGTCTGCGAGGCCAAGGCCGTCTGTATCTACAGGGGTTAAGCCAATCCCATTGGCCGGGCCGCCCGCAATGAGGCCCGCATCAAAATTATCATCAAGCCCGTCTCGGTTGACGTCAACAAATGTGCCGCCATTATCCGGATTACCTGTGCCGCTTGGGGCTATGAAACCTGCCGTGGTTTGGGCTTCGATGGTATCAGTAATGCCGTCATCATCACTGTCTATATCCAGGAAATCAGGAATACCGTCCCCGTCTGTATCTGGCAAATTATCTAGAGTTGGCGGCGCTTGATCTGGCGGCCCTGCACCATCATTAGAACCTGTAGAAACACCTTGTAAAAAGAATTCTGCTGTCGGATTCGCGGTGTCAAAGTCATTAATACGGAAGATCTCACCCGTATTATTTCGGCTAAAGAAGAGTTCTTGTTCCCCCGTGACTGGGTTAGTCGCCGTCCATCCTGCGCCGAATAATCCTAAACTACTGGCCGCTGGAAAATCACCAAAAATTTGCGCTTGATTTACAGTTAACGTATCACCATCCATAACACCCGTAAGATCTACGGATTGTAAAAATGTCCCGGTCGTATTATTAGGAATTTGATATAGTATTGAATCGATAATTAAAAACTCGCCACCTACAGACTCTGTTAAATTAAAAGTTAAAGTAACGGGATCATCCATCGATCCGACTGAGCCGGAAATATCAAGGAATGAAATTTGTGTCCCGCCAGAGCGAACGACTAACATACCGTCAAAGATCGTCCCGGCAATTTGTGCGTTGATATTCGCCGAAGGTCGCCCGATACGGAAAGCCTCACCATCTCTATCAATTTTAATCAAATCATCCGCCAAGACAATATTCCCGGCTGCGTCAACACCATCCGTCTGTGCCAAACCGTAAATAAAGTCTGTATCAGGATCATATCCTGTCGCGTTAATATCAAAACCAATTGGGTCACCGATAGGGACATAGCTATCGGTTAAGGGGTTGAATGAGAATAATTGGCCAGGTTGGATAGCTTCACCGTCAATCGTTCCGTTATTTATAATTTGATAAAACCCAGGGCCCTCATCAAAAGCATCAGCTTGGCCAAGAATACCTGGCGTGGGAACTAAGCCCGCTTCTACAACATCTAAAATACCATCATTATCTGAATCGATATCTTCAGCATTTATAATGCCATCACCGTCTGTGTCGGCTGCAATATCAACCATAAAGGCCGAAGATGATAATGAAGAAGTATTGGTCGGCGCAACCCCGCCGCTATCATCAACCACGGTTGACGGCGGATTAGACGGCGTTCCAACGGAAAGATCCGAAATGCGGAATATTAAAGCTGCGCTCTCCAAAAAGCCAGGATCTGCCAAGAAACGGATATAGGTGTCCGCCGCCAGCAGCAAGGCCTCCCCATCAGGGACGGGGGTAGGGTCAAGATTATCCGGATCACCAAGCTGGAAGTCTGTAAATTCATGATCTTCAAAGCCGTCGCCCGTACGCACATATTGGAAACGTCCTTGGCTTTCATCGGCAAAAATAACGCCAATCGCAAATTCAGCTTGCTCGGCATCTGTGATTTCAAGCTGCGCCAAAAGTTCAGCCACAGAAATTAATCCAAGGTCCGCCGCGCTTGCGCCGCCCACAATCGCCTCGCGCACATCATCCCCCGTAAGGGCCGCAACACTCGCCGCCGTATCCGGATTAACTACCGCAATTGGGACGGTCTCTGCCCCGCTGCCTACTTCAGCCACAGTCCCATTGCTTGTGGCCGGATTAATCACAGGCTCAGGCGCATCATTAACGCGGTTCACCGTAATCGCCGAAGTCGCAACCGTCACCCCGGCGGGGTCTATCACTTGAAATTCAAAGGCCCGCGCACCGGGCGTGTTATTTTGGTCGGTATTTTGATAGGCTAAGAGCCGTAAAAACCCTTCGAGGTCATCTGAGTTAAAGGTTCCGCCGTCCGCATTTGTAATAATAATTTCACCGCCGATGACCGCGACGTCAAATGTCGTGTCTCCAAAAATAAGCGGTGTATTTGCGATCACCTCTCCGTCCGATAGGCGGATCGACAAATCAATACCGCTCGAATCGATACGTAAAAACTCGGCTGCACCGTCATTGACAATGGGCAAGCTTGGGATAATTGTCACTTGCGCGATATTATCTTCATCATCTTGAACCACCGCATCAAAGGAGAGAAGGTTTGCCAAAGGTTGACCGGGTTGATCCTCTACAAAGACATCGGCAAAATCCGTCCCATCAGCCGCGCCGTTCAGATCAATAATCGGCGTATCATTATCACCATCTATGGTAATTGTCACAACCGCTGTATCAGTAGCTGTACCGTCAGATAATGTATAAACAAAGCTATCTGTTGCCATTTCGCCGGTATCTAGACTGTCAAAAGCGCCGTTTGGATCGTAATCAAAGCTGCCGTCAGTGCGAATTGTTAATAGCGCCCCTGAAGTAAGAGTGATGACCTCTCCGCCCGTTATATCCTCACCGTTAATCTGAGTGATAGTCAGCGGATCATTATTCACGTCACTATCAATACCGCTACCATTATCGGCAAATAAATCACCATTCGTGATGACGCCAACTTCACTTGTTCCCGCCTCTGGGTTTTCATTGATAGAAAAACTATCATCTTGGGCATCTGGCGCTACGTTCGCAATAATATTAACCGTGGACGTTGCGATATTAGACAGAATTAAAGGATCTCGTTCGAAGATAATATTATCTATCCCAAAATCATTCCCTGTTCCATTAACCGACGTATTTCGGAGCTGGAAGTTAATCTCACTGGCATCACCGGAATTAAAGTTAAAGGTCAGAGTCTGCCAATCTTGAATCGGGCCACTATTAACGTCAATAATACCAATAGATTGGCCGTTAATCAGAACTTCAAACGGCCCGGCGCTAAACCGATTTTGGCGGCCAATATCAAGGCTTACCGTGTAATCTTGATTCGCTTCAACAGGGATATTATCCCGGCCAAAAATTATGCGCTGATCATTGGGGACATTACCGCCGGTATTATGGAACAAATAAGTTCCGTCTGCATTATTCGCCAAAGTCTGGTTAAACGGCCCGGCATTATCCGCATCTTGGATTTGCCCGTTTTGCGCCGCAGCGCTTGCCCAATAAGGATCGGAGCCAATTTGCTCTGCCGTTGCTTGAGTGCCCGGCGTTAATTCTTCAAAATCAATGACCACACGTGAAGGGTCAAATTGCACCGCTTGGAAATCAAAGGTTCGAGCCGCCGCATCGCTTGGAGTCGCCGCAAGATTTCGGTAAGCCGCACTGCGCAGCAATGCGTCAAAATCAGCATTAGAGATAATACCACCGCCCACTTCACGCACAGAAATAACTCCGTCTCGATAGGTAATATCAAACACCGTACTCACCCCGGCCAGTACAACTCCTGAATGGGTGATGTCGGCATTTAGCGGTATATCTACACCCGCAA
Organism: uncultured Caulobacterales bacterium; assembly: GCA_937928165.1. Taxonomy (GTDB): domain Bacteria; phylum Pseudomonadota; class Alphaproteobacteria; order Caulobacterales; family Maricaulaceae; genus CALFVT01. The sequence continues at coordinate 454,551 of CALFVT010000002.1, read as the reverse complement.
TTTGCAAGATTTCATCTGCACCGTCCGGCAGGGCCGATGTCGGCGTGATGCGCAGTTCACTAAAGCCATTAATTTGCTCGCCATCTAAGGCATCGCCGTCAATATCAACAATCGTAACCGCATCGCTGCCAGCAATAAACTCAGCGCTAAAGTCTCTGTCCGTATCCTCAAGAGAAGCCGCAGAGTTTAAATCTAAAATAGGAGGGTTCGCTTCTACACCAATCACAGTAATCGTAGACACAGCATCATTACTCACAAGTCCGCCGCTATCTGTAACGTTAAATGTTAAGGTCCGGTCAGACCCCGCGCCTTCAGACGGCTCGGTGGATATGTTCTCATAAGTAATGGCGCGAATAAGCGCATCCAAATCACCTTGCGGTATGACGCCGCCATCTTGGGCCGTTATATTTATAACGCCATTATCATATTGGATAAATACATCCGTACCGCCAATGACTAAAGCTTGCTGGTCTGTATCCGACCCGTCAAGCGCGAGAGAAACAGTGCTGTTATTATCACCATTAAAATTTAAAATCTCTGCATCCCCGTCAGCAATATTCCCGGGCATAATCGTTAGAAGATTAATATCCCCTTCCATAATATCATCGACATCTGCGCTCTGCGCCGCAACATTTACGGGGTCAGACCCTTCTATAAAAACATTTTCAAAATTCGCATTTGTATCTTCGATCACAGGGGTGCCAAAAATATTGGCCACCTGAGCATTAAAGCCGATATTACGGCCAGAATTATCGCGCTCTAGGGTGACGGTAAATTCCGATGTATTAGAGAATACCAACTGAACCGCATTGCCCGTATCTTCAATCCGCGGTGTAGGGTCATTATCACCGCCTGCAAATGTCAAGAATGTTTCCCCGTTTATTTCACTTTGTGAAAGCAATATATCCGTGCCGGGCGTGCCGTCATCATTGGCACTACCCGCGCCGTCTTCAAGAATAAAGGCGTCAATATCCGCCGTATTAACAATAATACGTTCAGCATTGCCTGTACTCGCATTACCATCAAAATCTCCAAAAATAACAGTAAATGTAAGCGGGACTGGGTTGCCCGTTTCTTGGTTCACTAATCTATAGGTGACATTAGCCCGCCCAAAATCACCTGGAATTGTATTATTCGCATTGAGCAAGCCGAAATTTGGATCATTTTGATCCGTCGTAAACGGCGTCGTGCCAAATCTGAACTCTGATACAGGGTTACTTCCCGTAGACGGCTCAATAATTTCAAGTGAATTTAAAGTCGCAATAAGATCAATCGTCACCCCATTAACAACCGCAACGCCGCTATAAGTTGCCGACACTGTATTGCCATTGGCGTCCGTAATAATGTCGATAGGCGCAGAGATATTAAGCGGCGTAAATCCGCTATTCGCATCTGGTTCAATCGTTGGATCATTAAGAACGTCTAAATCAATCGTCGGTGTTTCATTGGTCGTTACGCTATCTCTAAAGTCGACATCTTCACTGAGTGGCACGCCGCCGTTAGCATCATTATCCGCATCAGGCAGAGCCGCCGCACCCGTAGCAATCGACTCATTAACATTAAATCCATCATTGGCGTCTGTTCCGTTTTGTGCATCGAAAATATCAAACAGGCCATCACCATCTGCGTCTGTTCCAGAATTAGATAGGCCTGTCGCAATATCACTTCCTAATCCGGATTCTACGGTATCATTGCCGCCCTCATTATCAGAGTTTATATCCAGATAATCAGCATCGCCGTCACTATCCGTATCAACGGGGCTTAGGCCTGCGCCGTTCCCTGCCCCTGCACTGGCAGCGCTCGTTGCCGCAGTCACCGTTCTATCATCATAATTATCATCAAGGCCATCTCGGTTAAGGTCGATAAAATCTGCCGTACCGGCGCGGCCTGACGGTGCTATAAATCCATTTGTGCTCTGGGCTTCGATATTATCTGTAATTCCATCATTATCAGAATCGATATCAAGTTGATTCGCAATACCATCGCCGTCAAAATCACTATCGGCTTGTGCAGATACGAACGCACTAAAAACAAAAGTTGTATTTTCAATCCCTTCAGCGCGGCCATTATTCAAAAGCGCATTAACACCATAAGTTTCGCCGCTTAAAAGATCAAATCCGACATTAAACTGCCGATTGGCATTTCTGCCAGAATTACGCAGAATTTCTGTCCCATCAGCCAAATCAGCACCAAGCGCAACTCCAACGCCGCCCACCGTATGCGCTGAACCGCCTGCCGTCAGCGCAATAGGATCATCAGAAAGTGTGTGAACAAGAGTATAACGCCCGCTTTCCACACGGCCCGGAGGGCCTCCACCCTGTAACGCTTGGCCTTGGACATTATGTTCTGCGCCGGTAAAATCAAGCCCGCTTGATGTCACCGTATAGCTGAAATTATGATTGTTCACATTGGGCAGGCTATAAATAAGTTGAAAGGCTATATTATTATCAACCAAGCCCACATTTAAGATGGGCGTAAAAAAACTATTCGGATTCGTGCCGTTGCTACCGTTCGTACTGCCGTCCCCAGTAAAGCCTGTATAATTTAACTCCAAAGAGCCAATTTCTTGCCCAAGGCTGTCAAAAACGGGAATGTCAAAAGAGCCGCTCCCATCCCCATTTTCGGTTAAAACAGCTTCGCCAATCGTAAAGCCATCAACGACCCTTAGGCCTTCATTCACATCTAAAATACCGTCATTATCATCATCTACGTCAACATCATCATTGACGCCGTCGCCGTCCGTATCAACTGCGGGCGGATCATTGGCCGAAATATCTGTGCTAAAGGCGATATTATCAATGCCGTGCGGGTCACGGGCGGTGCTTAAAATGGTTCCGCTTTCTATGATGTGGCGGATTGTGACATTATCAACCGTATTCATTGTAACAAAGCCGATTGTATTTTCAAGATTTTGACCGGCTATAATCGTCCCTTGCACATTTCCTTCCGCGTCAAGAACCTCGATCACGCCTGTATTATCATCACCAAGCAAGGGCGAGCGCAGCACCGCCAAGACCTCACCGTCTGCAATAACTTCATAACGTAAGACAGGAGTGGCTGTATTACCTTGGCCGGTAATAATCGTGTCAAAAATATCAACCAAGTCTAAACTAAACGCATTAACGGGCGTGTCGAAATCTATGATGACATCGTAAAAGTCACCAGCCGTCCCGCCTTGTTCTGGGTCAATAAAAATACCTTCACCGCTATCACCAGTAAAGAAATTACTGGCCGTCGTGGTTCGAAATTCGGCACGGTCAGTTGTTGTAAAACTACTTGAGAACCGCGCGCTCCCATTTTGGAAGCTAACAGTGCTTACATCCGCAGAGCCGTCTCCACTAGCTCCTGTCACGTCAAATTCATTGCCGTTATCAAGAACCGTCAGCGTACCGCCTAATGCGGTAATAGTTTCTGCAAATCCATTATCTTGGAACCCTGATCCGTCCGTATTATTACCTGAGACAAAAACTCTAAATTCACCATTAGTAAAATTTAGCGTATCAGACGCCGCATTTTGTGGCGCGGGCGGCGCGGTAGCCTCAATCTGTGATGATCTATCTAAATCAAGCCTATGACCCTCAAAACCTTCGTCATTTGGCGATGCAGGAGGATTACCATTATCTGTTGTAACCGGCAGGTTTGGATCAAAGATATCTACCGGCCCGCGTGCATTTAAAGACCCGCCGTCAAGCGTTAAATCACCCCCTATAACTTGCGGACTATTTAATAACGACATTGTTTCATAATTCGCAGAATTATCTAAATCGAGGCGAAAGCGGGCAAAAATATCCTGATCGGATAGATCCTCACTATCCGTCTGCTGACCGCTTAAGGGCAGCGCGTCTTGGGGCTCAATATTGGGATCAAAGACATTATTAACATGCACAAGAAGACCATCCGAAGGCGGCGACGGTTTTATGGTATTAAGGTCACGGCTATCAGGTGCAGCTTGGCTTTTTATTGTAGAGAAAACATCTTGGGAGTTTTTAATGTCACCCCCCTTAATCGTATGAAAGTCATCCTCAACAAGCAGATCATATTGAGGCGCATCCGGCTTTACCCCGGCCTCATTTAACGCAGTCGGAGATAGAGCGCGAATATCTTCAAAGGATAAATCAAGGTCATGTTCTGTAATATCAAAGCGGGGCGAGTTGTCGCTAGCCTCATGGCCCATAAGCCGGCCTAAGGCTGCTTCTGTTTGGTCTTGGAGAAGATTATCCGCGATCGCCTCGGCTCCGGTCACAACCGCCGCCGCATCTAATAAGATTCGCGGTTCTAACGCACTTAAGCCCATTGATTTTTGCGCCTGAGTTAACGCCGAGCGGCTTATATTTTGCTCTAGGGCTGTTTTAAGGTCTTGCGGGGTTTTCTTTGACTTTGACATGATAACTCTCTTCCATTTGCGCCCTTTCATGCTGCGGCTTTATCCCGCGCAGTCATGTCTAAGGCGGCCTATTTCATCTGCCCGACCGGGGCAGGCCTGCGTTATTTGGGTGAAACCTCACCAGTTAAGCGGGGGGTTTACGGCGCTGCATCCATAGCGATTTGAGACTTTCCGCAATCTCGGAAATATCCTCTTTGCCGCTAATATCCACCCCATAAGGGTCATAACCCATAGCGGAAAACACACCCGCAGCAGCGTCTTGCATTTCCGCATGAATGATATCACGGCGAGCTTCTGAGATAATCGTATTCATACGTTCCCGAATAAGGCTTTGGCGGGATGAGGACGATGCCCGCGTTAACGCCTCGACTTGGTTTAAAATATCCGACTGAACATCGGCGCCGACATTGGCCGTTGTGTATTCCTGCATCAGGCTTTGATAACGTGCGCGGGATACACCAACTTGGGTCATAACTGCCATGGCCGCCGCAAGAGCGCGTTGTTCCTCAAGCTTGGCCTTAGCCTTGGCGCGCTTTTTACGCACAGGGGTTTTAAACACGTCCAGAAGATTCCAGCTCACCCGCGCTCCATATGACACCCAATCTTGGTTAAAAAGAAAATCATTCGTATTGCCATTCAGCCCAGCAAAGCCTTCAAGGCTTGGTAACGCTTGAAGGGCGGCGCGTTTAATATCCCCTGCCGCTATGCGTTTCGCATAAGCGCTCTCGCGGATTTCCGGACGCTTTACAAGAGCATGGTCAATCATCTCATCAAGCGGCATCACTAGCCGCATAGGCTGTTCATTATGGGCCGGAACCACCAAAGAAAATGTTTCAGACGGGGTTAAGCCCATAAGCGCCGCAAGCTCCATTTTGGCCAGAGTTAATTCGCGGGACATTTTCTGGGCTTGGCCCTGTATGTCATTTAATTCACGCTGATAGGACAAAGCCGGCATGGGGGCTGTTTGGCGAGCAGAATAGAGTTGCCGAGACTGCGCAAATGCCGTCTCAACATCGGATTCAAGCGCCTTAAGCCGCGTGGAGAGCCGCTCAGAGCTAACCGCGCGCCAATAGGCTCTATGAACATCTTCCATAATTTGAATCACTGCTTTACGGCGTCGTTCTTCATATATAAGCGCTTCATTGCCAAGCTGCTCAGCACGGATTTTGGACAAGCCGAAATCTAAGATATTCCAGCTTGCGGTCAAATCACCGGATAAAAATTCCCGCTCAGTAGATTGCGATGGCTCTAGGGATTCTCGTCCGGATAATAAAGATATAGAGCTTGCGCCTGGATTATTATCACGGCCAAAATACCCGCCAGACGCTACGACCTTAGGCAATAAATCGTAGCGAGATAAGTCATAATCCGCCCGCGCAAGATCTGTCTCCATCATCGCGACTCTGTGATCAAGATTATATTTAAGGGCCCGCGCCATAGCCTCATATAAGCCGATTGATTGCGTAACAGGCGCAGTTTGTGTCTCGATTTGTCCTTTAAGTACTTGAGCTGCCGTAGCAAATTCATTTTCATTAACAGGCTCAACCGATGTTTGACAGGCCGTAAGAGCTATAATCGCAACGCCCGATATCCAAATATGTTTCATTTTACTCTCCCAAAATTCACGCATCTTATTTACGATTCTATTTATAATTGTATATACGCTATGAGCTGTAAAATTTGAGTTAACGAAAGCAATTTTAACGGGAATTTTTGTAAGAAGATATAATAGCAACTTATTATATGAGGGCTAATTTACCTATATATAATGTAATTCGTGCCTCATTTAAAAAATTTTTATCTTAAGGTTGTAATTAGTAAGCGTTTATTAAGGTTTAATTGCTACCTAAGGTTATCAAAGGCAAGGATAACGACATGTTCTCAAAACGTTACATAACGGGGCTGCTAGACTGTAGAGATCACATCAAAACAGAGCTATGTGAAATGCGTCATCATCCCACTCCTTCGCGTTCACAATATATGCTGACATCCGTTATCCTGTCTTTGTACCTTGCATTTTCTTCAAACTTGGCCTTGGCTGATGACGCTTACGATACCTTAATAAACGTCACAGCCGGGCCGTCTCTTTCTACGGCAGCGCCCCAAGCGCGCGGCGTTTTGAAAGCCAGTGAAGAAGCCATTATTTCAAGCGGTATGAGTAGCCGCATTATCAAATCTAATTATAAACCGGGTCAAAGTTTTAAACGCGGGGCTTTGCTCGCGCAATTTGATTGCACCCAAGAAAAGGCCGAGCTTACGGCTCTTACCCAGGCGCATGAGACCTTGTCATTACGCTATCAAAACCAAGATCAGCTCTACCGAGCCGGGGCCGCTGGGCAGCTTGATGTGTCTATCGCGCGCTCTGAAATGCAGCAAGCCGCTGCAGAGCGTGATGCGTTAAAAGCGCGGCTTAAAAAATGCCACGTTTACGCGCCTTATGCAGGCATTGTGGCCGAGAAACATATTGCAGCCCATGAAACACCGGCCTTAAATGCGCCATTATATACAATTCACAACACAGCCGCACCGGATATATCAATCATCATTCCGTCTAAATGGCTACGCCGCATAGGAAAAAACACAGAATTTCGCTTTAAAGTCGATGAAACGGGAGAGGTCTTAACCGGCAAAGTCGCGCGGATTGGCGCCGCCGTTGATCCGGTCAGTCAAACCATAGAAATTACTGGAAAAATCACTGGGCCAAGCCAGCGCGCTTTATCGGGCATGAGCGGCATCGCTCTTTTCGGCTCCATATCCGGCACGTAACTATGGCCGCAACAAAGCTTAAAGATACGCCCAAAGGCGCGCAAGCCAAAGCTAATTCGCAAGATGCGCCGCCGAGCCTGACGCCTTTACAGGTTTTACTCGCCCTTGAGAATGAAGCCTTTAACGCCCCGGACCGCTTGGCTTTAAAACATCAAGCGGTTAATAATCCGCGGCAATTACTTGATGTCGGCCATATTTTTTGGATCACCCGCAGCGCGCGCAACGTTAAAATTGCGGCCATGTCCTCACAATCCGAGGTCAATAAAAGCTCACCTTTTATACAAGATTTATGTCACCTGCTCAAAGCTCATGCCAAAGCCGGCAAGCTTAATAGCGCGCAAAGCTTATTGCTTACTCATGATGACACGGCCTCAAACATTACGCCAGATTTTGAATATGTCTTTCCAAATAGCTATTTTGCGCCGTTTGCCCCCCATAGCAGTAACGGCGGGTTATTATTCACCCGCGCCGCCGAATTTGATACCGCCCAAACGGCGATCATGATCCGCCTCGCAAAAACTTACGGCGCTATTTGGAGCGCGTTATCTGCTAAGCCCCGCGCAGTCATGAGTCGGCGCAAGAAATTAGGCCTAAGCGGCGGCGTTATTTTACTGGCCCTTATCGGTTTAATACCCGTACCGATTGTTACCCTCGCCCCGGCAGAAATTGTGGCTGATAAACCTTTTATTATTGCCGCCCCCATGGACGGAGTTGTTGAAAATATTTTAATTCCGCCCAACAGCGCCGTAGAAGCCGGCGCGCCGCTTGTTAAAATGGCGGATACTGAATTTAAAAGCGAATTTGACGTCGCCGTCCGCGAGGAATCTGTGGCCCTTGCCCGCTTAAAAAAGGCGTCTTTAACGTCTTTCATTGATGATGCTGCCAAGCGCGAACTTACGATTGCACGGGCAGAAACAGAGCTTGCCCGCGCACGCACGCTTTATGCCAAAACGCGCCTTGGACAGACGGACTTATCGGCGCCCAAAGGCGGACTTGCGATATATTCTAATCCACAAGACTGGGCCGGGCGGCCTGTAGCCACCGGGGAAACAATTATTGAAATCGCAAATCCTAAACAGGTAATTTTAAAAATTAATGCCCCGCTCCTATCAGGTGATAGCCTGAAAGCTGGCGCGCGGGTTCGCGTATTTATGGACTCCGATCCGCTTCAGCCGCTTGAGGCAGAAATCGAACGCGCGAGCTATTACGCCGCGCCCACAGCAGATGGCCAAATGGCCTATGAAACTTATGCGCGGCTCTCATCCCCCTATGCCTTACCGCGCATTGGTGCGCGCGGTGTTGCCAAAATTTATGGCAATACCGCGCCTTTAATTTTTTGGCTCGCCCGCCGTCCGCTGGCGGCCCTACGCCAGTTTACCGGCTTTTAAGACCCGAAGCTCATGAGCGCCGCAGCCCTTCCGCATATTCGGCAAGACTTACAAATCTTGGGCGCGCCGCAGGCAGAGGACGGGGCACGCCGCTGGTTTATTTTTGACCCCGTTCGTAACGCTTTTCACATGATCGGCGCGTCCGGTTTAACCCTACTTAAACATTGGCAGGCAGGGCCGATTGAAACCTTATATGCAAGGGTATCGCCCCACGGCCTATCCGAAACAGATATTTTAGCCATGTCAGATTTTCTTTACGCGCAAAACTTGACCTTAGAACCTCCGGGTGGGCGCAGTGACAGCTTTGCTGATAGAGAAGCCGCCAAACGCCGCCCGTTTTATGAAATCCTTATTCATAAATATTTATTCTTCCGCATTCCCTTATTTGCGCCGGACCGTTTCCTACGCAAAACTTATCCGTTGATTGCGGGGCTGTTTAGCAAATACACCCTTATTTTTATAGCCATATTAGGGGTAATTGGGCTTTACTTTGCCGCCGCTCAATGGGATCAATTTACGCGCACATTCTGGCATTTTTTCACCTTTGAAGGATTATTATTTTATGTCCTTGCTCTGGCCGTAATTAAATCATGTCATGAGCTTGGCCATGCCTTTATTGCCCATCATTTTGGCGCGCGGGTTCCCACTTTGGGAATCGCCTTTTTGGTCATGTTTCCTATTCTTTATACGGATACAACAGATGCTTGGCGGCTAGTCGATAAACGACAACGGCTTTTAATCGATGGCGGCGGTATGATTATCGAGCTTATAATTGCGGCCCTATCTATTTTCCTTTGGGCCTTTCTGCCAGACGGCCCGATGCGAAGCCTTGCTTTTTTTGCAGCGACAACCTCTTGGGCCCTTTCGCTTTTAGTTAATCTAAACCCCTGTATGCGCTTTGACGGTTATTACCTGATATCCGATGGTTTTGGGGTTCAGAATTTACAGCAAAAGGGCTTTGATCTTGGCCGCTGGAAAATGCGCGAAGCATTATTTAATTTAAGAGCCGATAAACCCCATAACGCAGATGGGGTGCGGTTATTTGGGCTTTTAACCTATGCTTATGCCACATGGATATACCGCTTTTTTCTATTCATTGGGATTGCCCTTTTAGTACATCACCTTTTCCCAAAGGCCATTGGCATTATTTTATTCTCAGTTGAAATTATCTTTTTCATTATTCGCCCCATTTGGGCGGAGCTTAAAAATTGGTGGAGCTTTAAAATGGATATTATATCCCATCTTCGCGGGCGGATGACCCTTGCTTTTGTTTTACTCGCAATCATCCTTATGCTTATTCCTCATCAAAACTATATCAATGCGCCTGCACGCATAGAGCCCGCCCATCATCGTGATGTGTTCTCCCCGCAGCCCGCACAGATCACAAAGATCCATATCCATAATGATATGCAGGTTCAGGCGGATGATATCTTATTTGAACTTCATTCCCCAAGCCTAAGCCATGAAATCGCCCAAAGCCGCGCACGGCTTAGGCTTTTACGGGCCCAGCTTGACCGGCGTAGTAGTAATCTTTCGGAGCGCCGCAGCGGAAGCTTGCTCGAAGATGAATATCGCCGCGAGCAGAGCCGACTTGACGGTTTTACGGCCCAGCAAGACCGCTTAACACTACGCGCCGCACAAGATGGCCGCATAAGCGACATCCCCTTACGGCTCCATGAAGGCCGCAACGTGACGGCAACAACCCGCCTTGCCCGCATAGCCGCGCCGCAAAAGGCCGCTTTGATCGCCCTCGCTCCGGAGCAAGACGCAGCCGCCATCCCGTCAGGCGCTCCGTTTAAATTCATAGCCAATGATCCCGGTTTTCCAGCCATTAAATCCCGCCTCACCCGCCTCGCCCCCACAGCCAGAGCCGCTATTGACGAGGCCGAACTCACATCCCAATATGGCGGAAAAATTGCTGTTCATCCCGAAAAAGACGGCGCGTTCATCCCGGTTAATTCTGTTTATGATGTGCGCTCAGATTTAATCCCACCGCCGGAATATCAAGGGCGCACGGTGATCGGTATTGCCCGTATTAAAGCGGGGCGAAAGAGCTATGCCGCACGTATGGGGCGGCAAGTCTTGCGCGTACTTATTCGTGAAGGTGATTTTTAAGCCGCTTTATGACGTGCGCCTGTCCATAAGGTTACGGGAGTCCCAAGATAAGATTAAAAACTTGTCACACTCCGTTAATCTGGGTTGAACTCTGCGCATAACCGCATAGATTAACTTCATAAAAAAATTTTACGGAGATAATCCATGCGCAGATCAATCCTTACCGGCATGAGTCTCGCCGCCTTATCTTTTGGCGCATTCACCCTCACGCCATCGGCGGCCACCCAAAGCCTATTTTCAGCCCCGCAAAGCCTTGGGCAGTCAGAAGCCCTGACGGTTGACCGCTCTCGCGGCGTGCTAACCATGGCGCCGCTACTTGAACAAGTCACCCCCGCTATTGTTAGCCTACGAGTTGTAGTCGTTCCAAATGCGCCCGCAGTTGATAGCCAAAGCCGTGAATTATTTGAACGGTTTTTTGGTCAAGTCCCAGATGGTTTAAGACCCGATACAGATCGTTTCGAAGGACCCTCAGGCGGACGGGCACGAGAGTCTGGCGGCTCCGGCGTGATTATTAATGCCAGCAAAGGCCATATTATCACCAATCATCATGTGATTGACAACGCTTCAGATATTATCGTCACCCTCGAAGATGGCCGTGAATATGACGCAGAGGTGATCGGTTCAGATGAAAAAACCGATATTGCTATTATTAAGATCGAAGCCAAGAACTTGAAAGAAATTCGCCCCGCCAAAGAAGACAGCTACCGCGTCGGCGATTACGTCATCGCCATCGGTAATCCCTTTGGCTTTAGCCATACAGTCACCAGCGGCATTATTAGCGGCACCGGGCGCACATTTGGGCGCGGCGATGGATATGAGGATTATATACAAACAGATGCCTCCATTAATCCAGGCAATTCCGGCGGGGCTTTAATTAACTCCAAAGGCGAGCTAATTGGGATTAATACAGCGATTATTTCGCGCTCCGGCGGGAATAACGGCATTGGCCTGTCTGTGCCGATTGACATTGTTAACGGCGTCAAAACCCAACTAATTGAAAACGGCGAAGTTCGGCGCGGCCGAATTGGCGTCTCCATTCGCGATATTGACCAAGCCCTAGAAGAGGCTTTGGGACTACCTAACCGTAACGGCGCCCTTGTCAATGAAGTAACAAAAGGCAGCGCCGCCGATAAAGCAGGGCTTGAAGACGGGGACGTGATTATCCGCTTTAACGGCGATGCGATTAACAGCTCCAATGATATCCGAAACGCCGTGGGCCTTGTTCCGCCCGGCACCCGCACTGATATTACCTATCTTCGGGACGGCAAACGGATTAATTCAAAAATCACCGTTAAACCTGTTGAAGAGGAAGAAGAAGAGAACGATGTCAAAGACAAGACTGTCACCGATGATTTAGAGCGTTTTGACGGTGCCTCTCTGACGGATATTCCCGATGATGTTGAAACCCGCGGCGGGGATAAAGGCGTATATATCGCCAGCGTTCGCCGCCTCTCCAAAGCAGCTCGTTCCGGCCTTGTGTCCGGCGATATCATCCGCAAGGTCAACCGCAAAGATGTTAAAGACCTCAAAGAATTTGAGGCGATTGTCAAAGCATCAACAGGCCCGCTCGCGCTATCGGTTGAGCGCAATGGTTCGAATATTTTCCTCGCTGTTCGCTAAGACCCAAATAACATCACCCGCAGCCAAGGTTATAAGGCTTTTGGCAGCGGGTTTTTATACAGCAAGCTTATCTTATTTACATAACAGCTTATCTCGGGCCGATTTGCGTATAAGCTATTGACCGCGCCCCTCCAATTTTACATAGCAGGGTCTATGGCTGGACTATTTTCATATTTGGGTAACCCCGCGCGGTTTACACGCTTTAGCAAAGCTGTAACCACGCCTCTATGCGTCGTTGGTTTCTTGACTACAGCGATTGGTCTTTATTGGGGCATATTCATCGCGCCGGAAGATTACCAGCAAGGGCAAAGCGTTTGGATTATGTATATTCATGTACCCAGTGCATGGCTTGCAATGATGACCTATAGCCTTATGGCGATTGCCGCCGTGGGGACATTGGTCTGGCGTCACCCGCTCGCCGATGCGGCCGCGCGCGCCGCAGCGCCGCTTGGAGCAACCTTCACCTTCCTCGCCCTTGTCACTGGTTCGCTTTGGGGCAAGCCTATGTGGGGAACTTGGTGGGTATGGGATGCGCGGCTAACTTCTGTTTTGGTTTTATTTATTATGTATCTCGGCCTTATGGCTCTGACTCGTAGCCTTGATAAAACCGCAAGTTCTGCACGGCTTATTGCAATTTTAACATTAATTGGGTTTATCAATATCCCAATCATTAAATTTTCTGTGGATTGGTGGAATACATTGCATCAACCAGCCAGCGTTTTCAGAGCCGATGGCCCGACCATACACCCCAGCCTATTATGGCCGCTCCTCGTCAGTGCTGTTGGATTAACCTTACTATTTTTTGCCTTTCATCTTTACGGCACCCAAACGGAAGTTATGCGCCGCCGCGCCGAGAGCCTTGAGGTCAAACTCGCCCGCCGCGCCCGTACAAACGGAGCAATAATGAATGCAGGAGAGAGCTCATGAGCGGATTTATCCTTGCCGCTTACGGTATTTTCTTGGCCTTGATATCATTACTGGCCATAAGCCTTTTGGCCGCGCGCCGCCGGGTTAAAGCCAAATTATTAGCCCTTGAAACAGCCCTGAAAACAGACGCAGTCTAGGCCCATGAAGCGGCTGACAGTTTTACTGCCTCTATGTCTTAGCCTCATTTTAATCGGGGTCTTTGCCTCTGTGCTGATGTCGGGTCGAAATGCGCAGGACATTCCCTCGGCCCTGCTTGATCGTCCTGCGCCCATATTTACCGCCCCAAGCCTAAGCGGCGGGACGGGCCTCAGCTCTGAAGATTTTAAAGGGCCTGCAAATCAAGTCACTTTACTAAACATATGGGCGTCTTGGTGCGCCCCTTGCCGCGCGGAACATCCCTATATTACCCAGCTCGGCCGTGACCCGTCAATTCGCCTTGTTGGGCTAAATTACAAAGACAAACCCGAAGCAGCGGAGAAGTTTCTCACGGCGCTAGGAAATCCTTATGAGAAAATAGGGATGGATAATGAAGGCCGTATTGGCATTGATTACGGCGTTTACGGGGTTCCAGAAACCTATATAATCGACCATATGGGCACGATACGTTATAAAGTCATCGGCCCGGTCACGCCGGAAGTTATCAAAAAAGAGCTGACGCCGCTTATCCGCAGCCTGATTTCACCCGCTAAATAACCCCCTCAAGGCGCAGCAAAGCCTCTTTACGCCCGGTCCCGCCGGCATAGCCTGTGAGTTTTCCGCTCTTGCCAATAACCCGGTGGCAAGGCACAATGATCGCAAGAGCGTTACGCGCATTTGATCCGGCCACAGCCCGCACGGCGCGCGGTACGCCTATATCCGCTGCAAGCTGCCCATAGCTACAGCTCACTCCATAGGGAATCGCTTGCAAGCCCTGCCAAACGCGGGTTTGAAATTCCGTTCCTGCAAAGGCCAGCGGCGTTTCAAATCGCTTGAGATTTCCGCTGAAATAATCTGATAGCTCCCGGCGGATTTGGCGCGACACCGGACTTACCCCAAGCTTTAGAGGCCGCGCGTGATAGCGCCCTAGCCGCGCTATTTGCTGCGCCATATTTTTACGGTTATAAAATTCAAGCAAAAATAACGATTGCTCATCCGCTAAAGACACCATTGGCCCTAAAGGGGTTTCAATCTCATCAACCCAAAGCGCTGCGTTTTGGGCCGCATTTGCAGGCGCATGGCACGGGACATGATAAGCGGCGTAAAACTCTGCCGCGCTTTTCGGCTCATACTTAAAATCTGCTATCACCAGCTTGTTCCCTTAACCCATAGACCTATATCTTAACCGCCGCAAAGTGAATTTAGCAAGCCCGCAGCCTCCATAAACGGCTCTCTGAATAAAAGCTGGAAATAACGACGCCGATAAAATCAGCCATTGTTATTTAAAAGCCTAAGGGTTAGGGACAGATATGACCGTATATTTACATAAAAACGACCTGCCCGATGACGTAAGTTTTTCTGGCTCTGTTGCCATAGATACAGAGACCCAAGGGCTATCACTTGTCCGCGATAAGCTTTGCCTTGTGCAGCTCTCTTCGGGGGATGGAAACGCCCATATTGTCCAAGTCAACCGCCAGACCTATGACTGCCCCAATCTTAAAGCCCTCATGGCAGACCCAAATATTGAGAAAATATTTCACTTTGCCCGCTTTGACGTTGCGATTATCCGGCGCGATTTGGGCGTGGCGCCCACGCCGCTCTTTTGTACGAAAATCGCTAGCGGCCTTGTCCGTACTTATACAGATCGGCACGGGCTTAAGGACGTATGCAAAGAGCTATTAGGGGTTGATATTTCCAAACAGCAACAAAGCTCAGATTGGGCCAGTGAAGAATTAACGGAGGCCCAGCTTAATTATGCTGCTGCCGATGTGCTTTATTTGCACCGCTTACAAATGATTTTAAAAGCGCGGCTTATCCGTGAAAATCGTCTGGATTTAGCCAATGCCTGTTTTGAATTTCTACCGGCCCGCGCACAAATGGACCTTGGCGGCTGGCAAGACATTGACATATTTTCGCATAATCTTAGGCGGCAGAGCTGACCGGCCTTAAATTAAAAGATATTCAGATATGCGCCGCTATGAAATTCCCTATCGCAAAGCCTCGCCGCTTCCCTTATAGACCTTAAGTGATGACATCAACGCCGACACCTCATTCCGCCAGTGAAGCCCTTGGGCTTTGGGAGCCAAAGCGCACACTCACCCTTGATGCGGCGCGGCGTCATTCGGCGCGTATTAAAGCGGTACGCCGCCTCTTAATCATTATTTCAATTATCGCGGCCATTATAGTCCTTTGGAATTTTCGCCAAGGGAGCACTGAAGCGATTCAAGAAATTAACCCTACAGAAAGCGCTCGCATGGGTAACCCGCGGTTTTCAGGACGCACAAGCGACGGCCTGCCCTATAAGCTCACCGCAGATCAAGCGGTTAGGCTTAATACTGCCGAGAATGATATTGAACTCATAAATCCAGAGCTTGAGTTTTTCCGCGAAGCCGGCGCAGAGACATCTTTTGTTATCGCCAAAAAGGGTCAATATAATGATGTCACGCAGGTTTTAAATTTGCAGGAAGATGTCGATTTAAAAACAGATGACGGGAATCACTGCGTAACGTCTCACGCCCGTATTTTCACCATTGAAAACCGCCTTGAGGGGGATCAATTTATTAAATGCGACGGAAGCTTCGGCGTGATTACCGGAACAACCTATGAGATATTAGAGGACTATAAGACGTTTAAATTTAAAGATGGTATGACAGCCCAGCTTATTAATGAAACCAATGACGCGCCCGCAGAAGAGATCGAATTTGGCGGCACAGGTATTATTGATGTTACCGCGCAAGACGCAAGCTACCGCCAAGGCACCACTATTTTAACGGGGAATGTAGTTGTCACCCAAGGGGAGTCCATTATTAAAGCCGATAAAATGACAATATACCGGCAAGAAGAAGCTAATACGCGAACCGCGCTGAAGCTTGGTGAAATCAACCGCATTATTGCCGAAGGAAATTTCTCTTACAACACGCCTGAAAACACCGTGACAGGGGAGCGCGGCATCTATAAACGCAGCACGAAAGAAATTGATGTTTTTGGGGATGTGACGTTAAAACAAGCTAGCGGAAGTTTCGTCAAAAGTGACTGTCTATTTTATGATCTTGAAAGCAAGAACGCACGATTTAAAAATAAGCTCAATAATGCATCATGCAAAGGGCGCGTCAATATTACAATACAACCGCGTGGGGGTTAAATCATGACCAATAAATTTTTAAAACTATTCATCACTTTTTCGGCCTTTTTAATTCCGGCGACCGCGCAGGCACAATTTTCAACCAACTCAAGCCTACCCGCGCAAATTTCGGCCGATGACGCTGATTATAAACCTGGCCTGACAATATTAACAGGACAGGTCGATGTCCGCCAAGGTGACAGCCGCGTTTTATCAGACAAAATGAATATTTATACAACCAGCTCAAACGGGCAAGACGGCACCCTTGATGGAGCGAATAAAATCGAAGCCATCGGTAGTTTTTATTTCCTTACCCCTGAACAAGAAGTTCGCGGGGATAAGGGCGTATATCTGAAATCCACTGAAACCTTTACAGTTACAGGCAATGTGATCTTGATCCAAGGGGACGGCAATGTCGTCACCGGCGAGACCCTTATTTATAACCTTAATGACGGCTCCGCCAAAGTTATCGGTAGCTGCAAAGGGCGCCGCTGCGGCTCTAAGGGGCGGGTGAATATTCTCCTTAAAAATACGGGTAATAATAACGGTAATCCGTCTTAATAGGCGCGCCGAGGATATATCATGGCTCATACGATTTCTGCTGATTTTGACATTCCCAAAACAGGTTTGGCTGCCAATAAAATTGGCAAGGCCTACAGAGGGCGCGTCGTCGTTAAAGATATAACACTCACCGTGCAGCGGGGCGAGGTCGTCGCACTTATGGGGCCAAATGGGGCCGGTAAAACGACAAGTTTCTACATGATTATGGGCCTGATTGAGGCCGACCGGGGCATTATCACCCTCGACGGTGAAGATATCACCAAATTGCCTATGTATCAACGCGCCCGCCTTGGAGTGGGATATTTACCCCAAGAGCAATCTATTTTTCGCGGGCTCACCGTTGAGGAAAACATCCGTGCCGTTGTGCAGCTGACAGAAAAAGACCGCTCCAAATGGAATGATAATGTTGATGCACTTTTGGATGAGCTTAATATTGGCCATATCAAGAAAAGTCCGGCTCTGGCTTTATCCGGCGGGGAACGACGGCGAGTTGAAATCGCCCGTGCCCTTGCCTCGCGCCCAAATTTTATTTTGCTTGATGAACCTTTTACCGGTATTGACCCGATTGCGATTGCCGATATTTCAGAGCTAATCTTATATTTAAAAAAGCGCGGCATAGGCATATTAATTACCGATCACCGGGTGCGCGAGACATTAGACATCGTTGACCGCGCCTCTATCCTGTTTCAAGGGGAGGCCTTATTCGAAGGCACGCCAGAGGAAATCCGCGCCAATGAAGATGTGCGCCGCGTTTATTTGGGCGAAAAATACGCCTAACCCCTTTCTATGACTAAATAAGAAAAAAGCGGCCCTCATAAAAGAGCCGCTTTTTTTATGGTTTAAAGTTTTTTGGCCCGTAGCTTGCAGAGTTAGACCTGCGTAGATAGGGGCCAAATTTTCGGCTTTAGAATTTACCGACAATGTTAAGATACCAACCAATATCATCCTCACGGCCAATAGCCGCTAGATATTGATCTTCAATACCCCCATAAGTCAGGCCAACACCAATCTTGGCATTATCATTCACATGACGATAAATACCAACTTGGCCGCCTAGACGTGATGTCACCCCATTACCAATGTCTAGATAACGGCCTTCAACCAAGGCATCCCAGCGGTTAGTTAAGTGGTAATCCAAGCGGATAACACCGAGCTGCGCCTGTGCATCTGTGAAGTCAAGACTATCACGGTTCGACGTCACAGACCCAGAGCGGTAAGCATATTTGCCGCCTAATGTCCATTTCGGCGAGATATCATATGCCGCATCAATCGAGGCAATTTGGCTTTTTTGGCGATAATTCAATGTCTCACCATTAAAGCGTTGCGAGGTCGGAGATAGATCCTCAAGCCAGACAAGCTTACCAATGAGGTTAAACCGGTCATCCCAAATCGGACGATAAGCCGCCGAGAGTGATGCTTCGCGGAATTCCGCTTCATTAAAGCTTTGCGGGCCTAAATTGACATCTGGACGGGATTGATCCGAGACCGCGAGGTTAAACTTACCTTGCAAGCGGAGCTCTTCCGACGCTTGATATAATGCGCTAGATCGTAGCAGCCATGTCCGGCGCTCATCACCCGTATCGACATTTTCGTCCTCACGCCACTCCCCTGTCAGTCCCGCTTTAAAGCGGTCACTAGCAAAGCCGACCGTGGCCGAGAATGCGTCCCGGTCGAGGTCATCAACGCGCCCGGTTTCACCGGTTAGGCCAAAGTTCCAATTACCCGGCTTATAGTCGATACCATAAGCATGGGTAATTCCGTTGAGGCCGCGGTCATTAAACTGGAAGCGCTCCTCACCAAAGACTGACAGCGCATCGCTATAACGGCGGCGGGCCCCCAGATTAAAGGTTCCCAAATTCGCTGTTGGGCGAGCCCGTAGCGGCAGATCATAGGCCACATAAAACTCATCACCATCCTCATATTGATAACGCAGGCTAGCGCGGGCCCCAAGCCCATCTTCACCGGTTGAGATCTCTCCGCCGCCGTAAATATGCTTGGAGAGGCGAATCTCTGCACCGGCGCCAATACGGTCCGTTGTGCGGCTATTATCCCCCTCAAGGCCGACTTGGCCAAAGGCATAGAGTTTATTGCTATCATTGAGTTGATAATCAACACGTCCGCCAAGTGATGTGCCGGAGTTACCCCGCGCATCATCCGTAAAGGACAGACCGATAGAGGCGGCAAGGCGGTCAGCCAGTTGATAATCAACCCGGCCTTCCGCAAAGCTATTTGTGCCATTTGTGCGCTCAGTCGTAATATCAGCGCGGGCAGAGATACTCAGGCGCGGAGCCAAAGCAAGGGACAAGCCGCCGCCATATTGCTCAATCGTCTGGTTTGTACTCTCCGCAAATCCGGCAAAGCCAGCATCGCGTTTGCGCCAATAGGCAAAGGAGTTACCGTTCAGCTTAATGCCGTCAACTTCTGTGAAGTCAACTGCCGCTTCTAGGGCATAGGCATCCGCCGAATTACTTGGCCCATTACCGCCCCGGTCTTGTGGGTTAAAGGTAAAGCCGCCGTCAATAGAGCGGAAGGTTTGCACCCCTTGGCCTTCAGAGCGGGCAACTTCACCCTTAATATAAGTCCCAGCTGCATATTGCAGGGTTAAATCAAGACCATAGAGATCAGACTCCTCGCCGCCGTCCGTATCATGGTTATAGGTTGCGCCAAGTTTGACGTGATCACCAATCCAGCGTGAGCCGCGTGCGCCGTAAACCGCTGCATCACCAATATCGCTGCCGATAACAGGCGAGAATTCATAATCCGCCACAAGGATTTGCTGATTGCCGCCCTGAGAGCCGTCGCGGAATAAACGCCCGTCATCACCCGTACTGCCGAGGGGCTGATTAAGGATTATCCGGCCTTGGATAAAGTCGAGATCATAATCCGTGCCGTAAACAAGGCGGCGATTTTCAATCACAAGACCCGACACACTATCACGGGTTTGAATACGCAGGATTTCAGAGCCGATAGAGATATCCCCTTGGCGTAGGTAATAGACCGAGCCGCCGGTTCCCCGGAATTCATCGCGGCCCTGACGGGTTCCGCCTTCGGCAATATAAGCCGTGACGCGGGTACGGTCATCACCAAACTTCGTGGTATTCCCATTTTCATCCCAATGGAATTTCGCGCCGTAAAGCGTACGCTGAACGCGGGCAAATTCCGTATCATTGAAATTGGTCTGATAATTCCCCCAAAGGGCATAATCATCATCCCGTTCAATACGGGCATAGAAACGGCCTGATGTCGGCGCATCCTGCTCAATCACGCTATCATCACCATAGGTCGGGTAGAAGCGGTCAGGGTCAAGACGGCGCAGAAGTTGGCCGAGGTCTTTATCATCAAGGCCGCTGATAAGGTTGTCCAAATCGGCTTCACCTGTGTCCGCCGTAGCAGTCACAGACCAGCGGTCATTTAGCCGTGAGCGGACATAAAAGGCCACGCGCCCTTGCTCAAAGCTATCGCCTTCAGCTGTCGCCTCCTCGCCAATCGTCGCTTCGATCTGCGCGGCGTAGAATGTATCACGCGCCTTCACATCAACACTGCGGAGAATACGCTGCTCACCGCCATTGGCACCGGCAATACGCACTTCAACAGATTGCTCACCTGCGGGTAAGAGCTGTTCGGCGACAAAGAGGCCTTGAGGGTCAATAGCTATATTTTGGCCCATAACAGTGGCGGTTTCGCCGGGTACATTACGGCCATAAACCCGCACAGACCCGCCGCGAACGCGGATATTATCTTTAAGCAGTGTATTTTGGCCAAAGGCTGTACTCGCCTGATAAACCCAATCATCATTGGAAAGGTCATATTCAGGGTCCCCAATGTTGAGAACTTTTAAGGCGGTTTCATCAAAATTACCATCCGCATCATAAGCCCGCAGGACGTAGCTATAATCACCGGCCATATCGGCTGTAACATCAAGCTGACCATAGCGGCCATCAAGGGGCACAACCGCAACAGGCGCACCGCGAACAGAGCGGCCCTCTGGGAAGAGGCGGAGCTCAAGCGAGGTTATAAAGGCGTTATAATTACTATAGGCTTCAACCCGCAGCTCGCGGCCCTCAATCGTGCTGACAACATTAGCCTGTGCATTAAGCCGTTTCACCGGATTAAGCGCGTCAACCGTGGTTTCGATCTCAAGACCTTCGCTATAGCTTGTGGTTTTACCACCCCAGCCAACCCAGCGCTGCAGACGTCCCGGACGCGGCGTCTCCGCCTCACCTTGATCCCGGCGGCCAATAAAGGGCGAGCTGTTCGTCCCGCGATTATCCGTGCTAAGCGGGGCAGAACCACGCTGTCCACGCAGGCCGCTCGTTTGGGCGTTATCAAAGCCGTCACCATCAGAGTTTCCGCCTTGGGCATAAATTTCATCACTATTTTCAAAACGCTGCAGATTGCCGCCTGCACCCTGTGTAAAGGCCACGCGGTCACGCGGAGCATCTACCGACGGGCGGTCATAAAGTCCGCCAATGGCAAGGTTTTCAAACCCATCTGTCTGCGGCGGTGTAAATTCAGCCGCATCACCCCAGCTTGCTTCAAGGGCAATATCTTTAAATTGTTTCGGTGCCGCCATTTTTACAGCGTCAAGGGCCGTTGCAAGATGGGCTTGGGCTTCATTGACATTCTCAAGATCATCCGCGTGATAAATGATAATTGCGCGGTCAGTTTGGGCTGCAGCCGCCAACAGAGTTTTCACCCGTGTTTGCGCCGCAGATTCGAGCCAAGAGGTCTGATCGTCAAAGTCAGCGGCAAAGAGGTCAATGCGAAGCTTCGGACGATGAGCCGCACCAAAGTTCATTTTCACAAACTTACCGCGTGTGGCCCGCACAACCCGCGGGTTTTCACTGGTTGGATGATAACCAAGCGGCAAGCTGCGGACATCCGCCTTAAGCAGGAAGTTAGATCCGCGTTCACGATCGGCAATCGCCGCACATGGGATATGGTAACGGCCATATTGGTCCGTTGTGATAATATCACCATTCACCGTTACAAGGCGCACGCCTGGAAGACCTGGTTCCCCGTCATCTGGGTAACCATTATGGTTCACATCATCATAGACGCGGCCCAGAACAGGGGTACAGTCAAAGCTTGGCTCTGGGATATAATCCACAATCGCTGTCGCAATATCTGAACGCTCACCTGTGCGCAGGCTTTCAGCAAAAGCTTGGTTCTCATGGGCACCAAATTCTACATTCGGACCCGCTAATAAGCGCAGGCTAACGGATAGAGTTTCCCCGGCCGCAAGGGTATCTAGCGGTGCAGGAGCGCTTTGCAGCACATCCCAATTTAAAAGGCCTCGCCCTGTGACAAGCGGCTCCGCCGGCGTGCTCAGCTCACCATCAGAGATCACTGCGCTGCCCGGAATATAGGCAAAGCCTTCCGGTAAGCGGTCTGTAATCCGTAGATCCGTCATTACAGAACCGCTGTCATTAGTCACATCGATTGTGTAAAGCACAGGGTCACCAATTTGCACCGTACGCGGCTGCGCCCGTTTAGCGACCCGAACAAAGCTTGGGTCAGACAAGGCTTGTAGCTCAATTACAGCAGAGCCGTTATCACTGAGTGGGCCGCCGTTCAGCGGTTCTGCCGCGCTCACAACAGCGGTGTTAATCGCTTCGCCGTCACTCAGCGGGGTAACATTCACCACCATGTTTAAGGTCACAGATTGACCCGGTGTTAATTCTCCGCCGCCGAGCAGCATATCAAGGGTGGTCACGCCATTATAAGCTGGGTTCACAATAATGCCTGTCTCTGTCGGCGGCGCAATATCGCTTATGCTAAGATTAACAAGTTCAATATTTCCAGCCCCAAAGACATTGGCTAGGTTATCCGTTAGCTGAACATCTTCAACTAATGTCTGACCTGAATTTGTGATCGTAAAGTTATAACTCACTTGCTGGCGGCCATCATCGGTCAGCTCAACATCACCCGCCGCTTCTTTCGTCAGCTCAATACCTGGCTCACCGCAATGCTGGAGGGGCAAGTTATTAGCAAAGACATTCGGATCACCCGCTTCAAAGGTAAAGCGTGTATAGAACGGGGCATTCGCTTCGGCGCTGAAGTCAGATAATTGACCACTATCACCCAGCTCCGTTCCGCCCAAGACCGCAGGATTTGCTGGGAGAAGGCTTGTAACGTCAAGGACATCTGCTTCCGGCAGGCGGGCCGTGCTTGGCACGCCGCTATTTGGATATGTCGGCGTGAGGGTATATTCACCCGCAGCTGTGACATAGAATTGATAAAAGCCCGTGGAGCCATCCGCAAGGATAACAATATTATTGGCTGTCCCAACGGAGCTGTTAGAGCCAAAGGGGCCTGTGACCGTAATACCGCCGCCAGTGAGGATATTTCCATTTTCTTCGCAATAGAAGTAACCGGTCGGGTCAAAGTCTTCCTGGTCAGGAATACCGTCGCCGTCACGGTCTTCTGTGCTGCTTTCAAGCCCATCCGGCGCGCCGTCTCCGTCTGCATCTAAAATGCTAAGCGGAGTCGGGTTTTGATCACCTGTATCTTCAGGAGTCACATTCGGATCATTTGACGGTGTCGGCGCAGAAATTTCAGGGTTATTACCAAAGGCTGTATTCCCCTGTAACGGGCCGCCCAAAGCCGTATCAATACGCACGCGCAGCTCAACATTTCCGCTCTCGCCAACAGACAAGCTCGTATTGCTACCCAGTAGTTCAATATCATCAATACCGTTATAATTATCATTGGCCGCGCCTGTAGTAAAGCCGCTTAAACTCACCTGCGGGGTGCCAATCAGCGTTGACGGTGCAAGGGCCTCAAGAAGATTATCTTCAAGGCTCATATCCGTTAGGGTAACATTACCTGTATTCGCCAGCTCAATATTATAGGTCACGTCATAGATCGGGCCAAAGACTTGCTGAGGCGCAGAGGCTATTTTGCTTACATCCATTGCCGGAAGGCGCTGGGCCTCAACAGTTTCAGACACCTCACCGGAGAGCGTATCACCCGATTGAGCCGAAGCGATATTGGTCACAAAACCTGCGTCAAGGTCAGCCTGCACAGCTTCATAATCCGCCGTACATGTTAGGCTTGCTTGCGGCGCAAGACCGCTGGCTGGGAGCGCCGGACAGCTCACCGTTTCAATCTTATCATCATTAATATTTATAGGCGTTGTCAGAGTCACATTACCTGTATTGGTGACAAGATATTCATAAGAAATAATATCACCCGGCATGGCGAAGCTTTCAGTGATCGCTGTTTTCACAACGTCAAGTGCTGGAAGTGCCGTGCCTTCAATCGTTAAGCTCACCGTATCCGACACAGTCGTACCGTCGCTGGCAGAGGCAAGATTAGTCACGCCGCGGGCATCTAAGTCGGCTTGGGTGACCACATAGTCACCGCTACAAGTCAGGCTCGCCGTTGGAGCAAGGCCGCTCGCTGGCAAGGCCGGACAGGTAACATCCGCAATACGGTCATCACTTACTGTAATAGGGGTTGTAAGGGTGATATTCCCCGTATTGGTTACAAGATAGTTATAGGTCAAAATATCACCAACTTGTGCAAAAGTCGTATCTGGTGATGATTTGACAATTTCAAGCGCCGGTAAAGCGACCGCATCAACAGTAACCTCATCTTGCGGTGATGTGGTTGTCCCGTCACTCGCAGAGGCAATATTGGTTACAAAGCCAAGATCAATATCTTCTTGGGTCACGACATAATCCGCCGTACAGGTTAAAGTTTCGCTTGGCGCCAAACCATCCGCAGGGAGAGCAGGACAGATAACCGTATCAATGCGGTCATCCGATACCGTAATCGGCTGGGTGATCGTCACATTACCCGTATTCTCAACAATATAGACATAGCTTAACACGTCACCGACAGCATTAAAGTCAGCGGTTTGAGCCTGTTTGGTAAAGCCAAGGGCCGGTACTTGATCCGCATTCACCGTTGCGTCAACTGGGGTAGAGCTTGTTGTGCCGTCGCTCGCCGCGGCAATATTTGTAACAAAGCCTGCATCCAAATCAGCTTGCGTGACAACATCTTGCGCCGTGCAGCTTAGGGATTGTCCTGGCACAAGGCCACCGGCTGGTAGGTTTTCACAGACCACACTGGCAATCCGGTCATCGCTCACCGTTACAGGTTCTGTAATAGTGACATTACCCGTATTGGTAACAATATATTCATAAGACAAGACATCACCCACAGCCGTGAAGTCTGTGGTGAGGGCCGTCTTCTCAAGGCTAAGCTCTGGTAAAGACACCGCTTCAATCGTCAGGCTTACAGGATCAGACGTCACATCACCTGTGCTCGCAGAGGCAATATTTGTCACCGCGCCGCTATCAAGATTATCTTGGGTCACGCTATAATCAGCGCTACATGTAATCGAAACATTAGGGGCCAAACCGCCCGCAGGAAGCGCAGGACAGATCACATTCGCAATTCGGTCATCGCTGACTGTAACCGGATCTGTGATGGTTACATTACCCGTATTCGTCACCTCATAATTATAGGTTAGGATTTGTGCCAAGCCGTTAAAACTGCTTTGCGGAGATGTTTTGACAATCTCAAGCGCGGGTAATTGGTCAGCTTGAACCGTGGCATCATCTACGGGCGAGGTTGACGTGCCGTCGCTTGCACTAGCAATATTAGTCACAAAACCGGCGTCAATATCCGCTTGGGTGACTTCATAGACCGCCGTACAGGTTAAGACAGCGCCCGGAACAAGCCCGCCATTTGGAAGCGCCGGACAGTCAACATCTGCAATTCTATCATCACTCACGGTAATTGGCGCTGTAAGGGTGACATTGCCTGTATTTCGCACATTATAGCTATAACTTAGCTCATCCCCAACAGCCGCAAAGCTATTGGTTAGCGCAAGTTTCTCGATCTCAAGACCTGCGTTTTGCGTTCCGTCTACGGTTGCGCTCATCGGGTCTGTTATAAGGGTTCCGTCAGTAGCACTGGCGATATTCATCACAAAGCCGGCGTCAAGATCCGCTTGGGTGACAACATCCACTGCCGTACAGGTAATCGACGCCGCCGGAGCCAAGCCGCCAGCCGGAAGTGCAGGACAGCTGACAACTGCAATGCGGTCATCGGTAATAACGATATCTTCAGTGAGGGTCACATTCCCCGTATTGGTGACGATATACTCATAGGAGAGCTGATCGCCAACGGCGGCAAAATCAGTCGTCAGAGCATTTTTCACAAGAGAGAGCGCAGGGGTTTGCGCGCCGTTAATCCGAAGGCTAACAGGGGGTGTGGTTTGCGTTCCGTCATTCGCAGTGGCCGTATTCATGACAAAGCCGTTATCAATATCCTCTTGGGTGACAATATCTGTCCCCGCACAAGATAGGGAATCCCCCGGCGCAAGGCCGCCCGCAGGCAAGGCGTCACAGACAACATTTGGAATGCGGTCATCACTGACGGTAAACGGCGCAGTTAAGGTCACATTCCCCGTATTAAAAATATCATAGCTATAGGTCAGCACATCACCGACAGCCGCAAAGCTTGTATCATTTGATGATTTTTCAATGATAAAGACAGGGTTCTGCGTGCCTGTCACCGTCTGGCTTGATGGGTCTGAACTTGTTGTCCCGTCACTAGCCGAGGCGATATTGGTCACAAAGCCTGCATCGAGGTCGGCTTGGGTGACGCTATCTTCGCCTGTGCAGGTGATAGACGCGCCGGGAAGCAAACCGCCGCTCGGCAGCGCTGGACAGACTACATTGGCAATCCGGTCATCGGTAACGTTCACAGGGTCTGTAACCGTAACATTACCCGTATTAGTCACAACGTAATTATAGGTGAGGATGTCGCCAACCGCCGTGAAATCACTATTTAAAGCGGCTTTAGCCAAGGTCAGCTCAGGTGTCTGGGCCCCATTTACGCGCTCCGTCACAGGGTCAGAGCTTATGACCCCATCAGATGCGCTGGCCGTATTGGTGACAAATCCAGCATCCAAATCAGCTTGGGTGACAAAATCACTGGCCGTACATGTAATCGACGCACCGACAGCAAGGCCGCCAGCGGGTAGGGCCGGACAATTAACCGATGAAATCCGGTCATCGCTTATATCAATATTGCGCGTAATGGTAACATTACCTGTATTCGTGACGACATATTCATAATCAAGACGGTCACCAATATTGGCATAGATTGTATCTAGCGCTGTTTTCACAAGGTTAAGTTCAGGGGCTTGGTCTGCGGTAATTGTTAGGTCAACCGGTACAGAATCTATGCTGCCTGCACTGGCATCGGCAATATTTGTTATAAAGCCTGCATCAATATCAGCCTGAACAACCGTGTAATCAGCGCTACAGGTGATTGATGCGCCCGGGACTAATCCGCCCGCTGGAAGAGCGGGGCAGCTTACCACTGCAATGCGGTCATCACTCACGTTTACGGCATCTGTGATTGTAACATTACCTGTATTTGTAACGTCATAATTATAAGTCAGTACATCACCAACAGTAGCAAATTGGCTATCCGGCGATGTTTTAGCAATCTCAAGCGCGGGGCTTTGGGTGCCCGTCACGGTCTGCGACGCAGGATTAGATGTCGTCGTGCCATCAGAAGCGCTGGCCGTATTGGCCACAAAACCAGCGTCAATATCCGCTTGGCTCACCACATCCTCCGCTGTACAGATAATAGACGCATTCGGCAGAAGACCGCCCGCCGGAAGGGCCGGACAAATTACGTTCGCTATGCGGTCATCAGAAATCGTTACCGGGTCTGTAATCGTGACGTTACCATCATTCGTGACAGTATAGCTATATTCAAGGCGGTCACCGACAGCGGCGAAATCATTATTAAGCGCTGTTTTCACCAGATCAAGACTTGGCGTTTGAACACCATCAACGGTCTCATCAACCGGTGCAGAGGTGACGCTGCCATCTGTGGCTGTAGCTGTATTCGTGACAAAACCAGCATCCAAATCAGCTTGGGTCACAAAATCACTGGCCGTACAGGTAATAGATGCGCCCACGGCAAGACCGCCGGCGGGCATGGCTGCACAGGTGACATTAGCAATGCGGTTATCACTCACGGTGATATCCTGTAGCAGGGTAATATTCCCCGTATTGGTTACGGTATAGACATAGTCAATGCGGTCACCAACTTGCGCAAATTCAAGGGTCTGCGCCGTTTTCACAAGGGTTAGCTCTGGGTCTTGATCCGCAGTGATTGTGACAAAATCAGGCGGGGAGCTTGCCCGGGGGTGCATAGCAAAGGCATCATTCGTGACAAAGCCCGCATCAAGGTCGACTTGGGTCACAGTATAATCGGCAGTACAGCTTTCGATTTGCCCTGGAATAAAAGTTGGGCCTGCAAAACAGCTTATGGTGCCGATGCGGTTATCAACCACTTCAATGGTGTTCACAAGGGTTACATCCCCTGTGTTTTCAATCTCAAAACTATAAGTTAGGATATCACCCACAGCGGCAAAACTTGTATCAAGAGATGATTTACGGATTTCAATCGCTGGATTCGCCCCATCAGGAATAGTTTCCGATGTCGGCGCAGATGTCACGCCGCCCGCAGAGGCTGTCGCAAGGTTCACAACAACGCCAATGTCAAGATTATCTAAGGTGACAACATACTGAGCCGTACAAGTTAAAGAGGCATTGGGCGCAAGGCCACCTGCCGGTAAGGCCGGACAAGTAACATTAGTAATTAAATTATCATCAACTGTGATCGGGTCAATGATTGTGACATTGCCACGGTTCGTGACAATATATTCATAGGTTACAATATCACCAGGAAGGGTGAAGTTCACATCCACCGCATTTTTCTCAATTTCAAGCTCTGAGTTGCGCGTGGCAAAGACGCGGCGATTCACAACCGGAGAGGTCACATTACCGTCCGTTGCACTGGCGATATTTTCAACAACGCCGTCATCAATATCTTGCTGAGTGACGCTATAAACGCCGCTACATGTGATGGAGCCGCCCGGCGCCAATCCACCCGCAGGCAGAGCCGGACAGGAGACAGACGCAATGCGGTCATCACTAACGGTAATCGGGCTCGTCAAGGTGGTGTTACCAATGTTAAAGACGTCATATTCATAGCCGATCTGCTCACCAACCGCGCTATAAGTCGTATCAAGTGCGCGTTTAACAATATCAAGAGCGGGCTGCTGATCTGCATTGACAACGGCGCTATCACTTGGCGAGACCGTAGCGCCATTACGGGCAGAGGCGATATTGGTCACACTACCGGCATCAATATCCGCTTGGGTGACGATATAGCTTGCGCTACATGTAATCGCGGCATTCGGTGCCAGACCGCTTGCGGGGAGCGCAGGACAAGAGACCGCAGCAATCCGGTCATCATCAACCATGATATTTCCGTTAAGGGTAACATTACCCGTATTGGTCACAACATAATCATAAGTTAGACTATCACCCACCGCTGAAAAGCTTGTCTGCTGCGCGGTCTTTACAATCGACAAATCAGGCGTTTGATTAGCAGAGGCAAGCGCAGTATCCGTCGGCGAAGTTACATTGCCGTCGCTCGCGCTGGCAATATTAATAACTTCACCAGCGTCAATATCGTCTTGAGTGACCACATAACTCGCGGTGCAGGTCAAGCTGGCAGATGGAGCCAAGCCCCCCGCAGGCAGGGCCGGACAATTCACAGCACTAATACGGTCATCACTGACGCTAATTGGGGCCGTCACCGTAACATTACCTGTATTTGTCACAAGATATTCATAAGCCAGCACATCACCGACAGCGGCAAACACAGTATCAAGTGCGGTTTTTTCTATGGACAAACTTGGGCTTTGAACCGCGTCAACTTGCTCTGTGACAGGCGGCGAGTTCACGCTGCCATCTGAGGAACTGGCTATATTTTCAACAAAGCCAAGATCAATATCCGCCTGGGTAATCACATAATTAGCGCTACAGGTAATTTGGCTACCCGGAGCCAGACCGCCTGCCGGAAGCGCCGGACAGCTAACAGATGCAATCCGGTCATCACTCACCGTGATCGGCGCGGTAATGGTTGTATTCCCTGTATTAATAACGTCATATTCATAGCTAATAACATCGCCCACGGCGCTATAATCAATTTGCAAGGCCCGCTTCACTGTTTGCAGTCCCGGCGACTGAACGGCGTTAACAACCGCATCATCGCTCGGCGATACAACGCCGCCATTAGCAGCAGACGCAATATTGGTCACACTTCCTGCATCAATATCGGCTTGGGTCACAGAATAGCTGGCACTACAAACAAGAGACGCGCTCGGCGCAAGGCCTGCGGCTGGGAGCGAAGGGCAGCTAACGGAGGCAATACGGTCATCACTCACGGTGATCGTACCTGTTAAGGTCACATTACCCGTATTTTCAACGCGGTATTCATAATCTAAGATATCACCTACCGACGCAAAATCAGCATTTATAGCCGTTTTCACGATTGATAAAGCTGGCTGCTGATTGGCAGGCACTGTTACAGTATCATCAAAGGAAACAACATCCGGCGTAAAAGCCGTGGCAATATTGGTCACCCCGCCTGCATCAAGGTCAGACTGGCTAATGGTATAATTTGCCGTACATGTCAGGCTTACGCCAGGGGCCAGTCCCGTACTCGCGAGCGCCGGACAGGACACATTGGCAATGCGGTCATCATTTACATTAATGGCATCCGTAATCGTCACATTACCCGAATTTGTCACCTCATAAGTGTAATTCACAATATCACCTACGGCAGTAAATTCTGTCTCTATGGCGGCTTTATCAATGGTTAAGGCTGGAAGCTGCTCAGCGCTCACCCGTTCAACTACCGGGTCCGTGGGTGTCGTGCCGTCACTGCCAGTGGCTGTATTTTCAATGAAGCCCGCATCCAAATCCGCTTGGGTCACAACATCTGTGCCGATGCAGCTAAGGCTTTCACCGGGAACAAGTCCGCCGACGGGTAGAGCCGGGCAGCTCACAGAAGCAATCCGGTCATCATTTACTGTCAGCGGATCAGTTATCGTAATATTACCTGTATTGGTGATAACATAATCATAGCTAATGACTTGGCCAACCGCGTTAAATGTCTGCGGCGTGCCTGTTTTGGTCATCGCCAAAGACGGCTCTTGAACCGCATCAACAACCGCGTCGTCCACTGCAGAGGTTACACTACCGTCACTGGCAGACGCGATATTCGTAACATCTCCCGCATCAAGATCCGCTTGGGTCACAACATAGCTCGCTGTGCAGGTTAGGCTCGCCGCTGGGACAAGCCCGCCCGCAGGAATAGCCGGGCAGCTTACAGAAGCAATACGGTCATCACTCACGCTCACCGCATTTGTGATCGTGACATTACCGCTATTGGTAATTTCATATGTATAATTCAGGATATCGCCCACTTTTGAAAAGTCAGTCTCAAGTGCTGTTTTCACAATAGATAACTCAGGCGACTGAACCGCATTAACGCTCACACTGTCTTCGGGCGCCGTTAAGCTCCCACCGCTTGGCACGGCATCAGCAGAGGCAATATTTGTAACACGGCCCGTATCAATGTCATCTTGGGTCACAATATAATCAGCCGTACAAACCGTGCTGGCGCCGGGGGCAAGAGCCGTCACAGGACAAGACACAGAGGCAATACGGTCATCACTAATGACAAGTGCTGTCACATTGACATTGCCGATATTGCGAACTTCATATTCATAAGACAGCACATCTCCGGGGGCCGCGTAATCCGCCGTGATAGCGCGCTTATCGAGGGTAAGCTCAGGGCGTTGATCTGCCGCGACAACCGCTTGGGAATCTGCCGTAGGGAGTGAGGAGCCGTCTGCAGGCTCTGCGTTTACGGCAGCATTATTGACGACTTCACCGGCGTCAATATCCGCTTGGGTTACAGCATAATTCGCCGTACACACCATGGCCGCACCGGGAGCTAATGTGCTGACAGGGCAGGTCACAGCGGCAATAAGATCATCGGTAATGACAATATTATTCAGCGTCACCGAGCCATTATTTTCAACATCAAATTCATAGGTTAAAAGATCGCCCACAGCAGAAAACTCTGTCCGCGTTGCACGCTTTTCAAAGATTATAGACGGATCCGGTAAGCTATCGACCGTGGCCGTGCCGTTTTGGTTGACAGGTGCGCCGCCGCCCGGAGGTTGGGCCGACGCGCTCGCATTGTTAACCACGTCACCCGCATCGACATCCGCTTGGGTTACCGTATAGTCACCGCTACAAATAATAGATTCGCCGGGGAGTAAAACCGTGGCTGGGCAGATAATTGACGGAATAAGAGCGTCCGACACGCTTATATTATCAAGGGTGACATTACCTGTATTTTCAAGGCGGAACTCATAACTAATGACGTCGCCTACATTTGTGAAATCAGCCGTTAGAGCCGTTTTTTCAAAATCTAAACTTGGTGCCTGATCCGCATTCAGTGTCAAATCAACCGGAGCCGACACGGCGCGGTTATTCTCGGCAAAAGCTTGGTTCGTCACAAAGCCCGCATCAATATCCGCCTGAGTAACGGTATAATCCGCCGAACATGTCGCCGTTGCGCCGGGTATAAAATTACCCGTAACACAGGTAATCGTGCCAATCTTATCATCAATAACGTCAACCCCGCCTGTTAAGGTCAAATTACCATCATTGCGGATTGTAAAGTCGTAAGTAATAATTTCGCCTGCAACCGTAATTTCACTCGAAGCGGAAGATTTTTCAATCGATAACGCTGGGTTTTGAGAGGCCGGAATTGTTTCAGAGGTTTGCGGCGATGTCGTCGTGCCGTCGCTAGCAGAGGCGAGGTTGGTCACAGAGCCTGCGTCCAAATCCGCTTGGGTCACCACATAATCTGCCGTACATGTTAAAGACGCAGCGGGCACAAGGCCGCCTGCAGGCAATGCAGGGCAATTCACGGACGCAATAAGATTATCCGTCACCGTAATCGGGTCTGTTAAGGTTACATTCCCCGTATTGGTCACCACATATTCATAAGAGGTAATATCACCGGGAGCGACAAAATTAATGCTGACCGCATTTTTCTCAACTTCAAAAGCTGGCGATTGAATCGCGTCAACGGTTTCTTGTGCCGCGGCGCCAGTTAAGCTACCGCCAACGGGGTCACCTGTTGCCGCCGCATTATTGACCACAGACCCTGCATCAATATCGTCTTGGGTCACTGTATAGCTCGCCGTACAAGTAACCACCTCGCCGGGCATAAGGGCCGTAGCCGGGCAGGATACAACCGCAATACGGTCATCACTTACCGCGATACTTGTGATCTCAACATTCCCTGTGTTTTCAACACGGTAATCATATGTCAGCACATCACCCACAGCCGCAAAGCTGGTTTCATTCGCCGTTTTAACAAGGCTTAAAGCCGGAAGCTGGTCGGCGGTTACTGTTTCATCATCAAGGGCGGGCGCGAGGCTACCGCCAGCGGGCGTTCCACTCGTTTCGGCGTTATTGGTCACAAAGCCTGTATTTAAGTCGGCCTGCGTAACCGTATAATTCGCGGTACAGACCACAGCTTCGCCGGGATCCAGGAAATTATCTCCATTGCCCACCGCAGGCACATTACAATTAACCACCGTAATTCGGTCATCACTCACCGCAATATCGCCAATACGGACATTACCTGTATTCGTCACAAGATAATTATAACTTAGCAGATCACCCACGGCGCTAAAGCTTGTTTCATTTGCCGTTTTAACAAGAGTAAAGGCTGGAGACTGAACCGCCGCCACGACCGCTGTATCATCAGGCGAACTTGTCGTGCCGTCAGTAGCACTCGCAATATTCGTGACATCCCCTGCATCAAGATCGGCTTGGGTGACAGTATAATCAGCGCTACATGTTATTGTGCCGCCAGGCGCAAGGCCGGTTGCCGCAAGGGCGGGGCAAGATACAGAAGCAATGCGGTCATCATTCACCGTCACTGGATCTGTAATCGTAACATTACCCGAATTGGTAATAAGATATTCATAGCTAAGGATATCACCCACCGCCGCAAATGTTGTATCAAGAGCGGTTTTTTCAATATCTAAAGCCGGGCTTTGCGTCCCAGAAACAGTCACAGTGTCTTCTGGATCAGTCAAATCACCACCGGCGGGCGTGCCCGTGGCACTGGCAATATTTGTGACGCTACCCGCATCAATATCAGCTTGGGTGACGCTATAAGTGGCTTCACACAATGTATCTTCGCCGGGGGCTAATGTGGTGACAGGGCAGGTGACAACCGCAATGCGGTCATCATTAATAACAAGATCAGCAATCTCAACATTACCCGTATTTTCCACCGCATATGTATAACGGATTTCATCACCAACCGTCGTGAAATCTGTATCCAGCGCCAATTTTTCGAGGGTTAAGGCGGGGGTTTGCTCACCGTCAACAGTTTCTGTATCTTCGGCTGGGTCTAATGTCCCTGCCGCTGGATCACCATTGGCGGCCGCAATATTCACAACAGAGCCTGCGTTTAAATCATCTTGAGTGACGTCATATGTCGCCGTACAAATAGTACTCTCGCCCGGCGCTAATGTCGTGACAGGGCAGGTTACAACCGCAATACGGTCATCACTGACAGCAAGATTTGCGATCGTCACATTACCCGTATTCTCAACCTCATATTCATAGCTTAGCTCATCACCGACAGCTGTGAATTCGGTTGTCAAGGCCCGCTTATCAAGGCTTAGGCTTGGCAAGCCAGCATCAACAGTAACAGACGCATCAGCGGTCACCGGCGCAAGCGTGCCGCGCTCTGGCGCTGCTGAAAGAGTGGCTTCATTAGTAATAGGAACCCCAGCATCAATATCGGCTTGGGTCACTTCATAATTCGCCGTAAATATAACCGTTTGGCCGACGGCTAAGGTCGCAAAGCTCGGCGGGGTAATCGCAGATAAAGCGCCTGCACCGTTATGCACATCACTTACGGAGACATTGGTTAGAGTCACATCCCCCGTATTTTGCGCACTATAGGTATAAGTCACAATATCACCGACCGACAGGTCCGTTGTTACGTCTGCTGTTTTTGTAAAATCAACCGCAGGGGTTACGTCCGCTTGCGTCACCACCGCATCATCACTCACGGGGGTAAAGCTACCGGCCAAAGGCGCGGCATTGACTGTGGCTGTATTAGTGATATCTGCGCCGCTATCTACATCCGCTTGCAGGACTTCATATGTGGCTGTGAAGCTCGTTGTTGCGCCTGGTGCGAGGCTGGCCACATTGGCTGGGGAAATGACAGATAATGTGCCTTGCGCAATTTGCACATCCGTAATGGCGACATTTTCCATGGTCACATTACCGGTATTTTCAACAACATAGCTATAGGTGATAACATCGCCCAAAGCGACATTGGCCGAAGGCGTTGCCGTTTTAACAAGGGATAGCTGCGGCGCCGGCGCAACTAGGGTAACAGTTTCTGTATCTGTAACAGGCGTATAGGCCCCAAGACGCGGCGTACCGCCCAGGCTGGCTTCATTGGTAATCGGCACGGCGGCATCAAGATCAGCTTGTTCAATTACATAAGTAGCCGCGAAAATAGCAATGTCACCCGGAGCAAAACTATTGACTGACCCAGGGGACACAGCCGATAAGACGCCCGTACCATTATGCACATCATTAATACTGACGTTATCAAAGGTCACATTACCTGTATTTTCAACACGATAAGTATAAGTTACAGTTTCGCCGACCGTAAGTCCCGCTGTGCGGTCCGCTGTCTTTTCAAGGTTCATGGACGGCGACGGCGCAATGACGCTAACGGTGGCATCATCACTGGCGGGCGTGTAACTTCCCCGCTCCGGCGTACCGTTCAGGGCCGCATCATTAGTGATATTACTGCCTGCATCTATATCATCTTGCGTTACTTCATAAGTGGCGACGAAAGTTTGGCTCTCGCCGGGCGCTAAAGTCACCGATGCAGGGGTAATCGCAGAAAGGCTGCCTGCGCCGCTATGGACATCATTAATCGACACATTTGTCATTGTGATATTGCCTGTGTTTACCGCGGCATAGCTATAAGTGATAATATCTCCGGCAGCGGCATCAGCGGTAATAGACGCCGTTTTCACAAGCGTCATGACCGGATCAGCGGCTTCAAGGCTAATCGTCTCATCGGCTGTGATGGCGGGCAAAACCCCGCGCACAGGACTCGCCGCAAGCGTTGCGGTATTGGTAATATCAAGCCCCGCATCAATATCGTCTTGTGTTACTTCATATGTGGCTGTGAAATCAACATTATCGCCAATCACGAGTGTTGCGACCGTGCTTGGCGTAATCGCAGAAAGTGCCCCAGCTCCCGGATGAACATCCGAAATGGATACATTATTTAAGGTCACATCACCGGTATTTTCAACATTATAGGTATAGGTAACAATATCACCCACCTGAAGACCCGTTGTTTGCGACGCCGTTTTGCTCAAGGCCGCACTGGGGACAGGCCCGGCAATCGTTACAACTTCATTCGCCGTCAGGGGCGCCAAACTGCCGCGATCCGGCGTTAGGCTTAAGGTCGCTTCATTGTTAATATTTGAGCCGTCTTCAAAGTCTTCTAAGGTAACCGTATAGGTGGCGGTAAATGTTGTGCTATCACCCGGCGCTAACACAGATAGGCTGGCTGGGGTAATGGCTGACAATGTCCCAAGGCCGCTATGGACATCAGAGACGGATAAATTAGTTAAGTCAACATTACCTGTATTTTCAATGACATAGCTATATGTGACAAGATCGCCTGTGCGAAGTCCGCTATCAGGGCTGGCGGTTTTGGTAAAGATCGCGCTTGGTTCCGCTGCAACACCGACAGAGGCATCATCACTTAAGTCTGCAAGGGTTCCGCGCTCTGGCGTAAAGCTTACAGTTGCCGTGTTTGTAATTGGTGCATTGGCGTCCACATCAGATTGCAGCACAGTATAACTGGCTGTAAACTCTACAAAGCTACCCGGCGCAATGGATGCGCTCGCAGGGGTAATGGCCCCAAGGGCACCATTACCATTGTGAACATCGGTGACTGTGACATTATTAAGAGTCACATCCCCTATATTCTCGGCGCGGTAGGTATATGTAATGACATCACCTGCGGCGACATCACTATTGGGGGAAGCAATTTTAGAAAATGTCGCTTCCGGCGTCGGCGTTGCCATTGTAACTTGCTCATCCGCCGTTGGGGATGTGAAACTTCCGCGAACGGGCGTTGCTATAATGCTTGCCGTGTTATCAATTTGTCCGGCATCAAAATCATCCTGCGTAACCGTATAGGTCGCAGTGAAATTTTGTGTGGCTCCGGGCGCAAGAGAAATATTAGCCGGCGTAATCGCCGATAAAGCGCCAGAACCGCCGTGAACATCAGAAATACTAACATCGTTCAAGGTGATATTCCCTGTATTTTGTATGACATATGTATATGTCACCACATCGCCAACATTTAGATTTGTATCAACAGACGCTGTTTTCGTCAGGGTTGCTGAATTATCCGCATTTGGCCCCGGAATGGTGAGCGTTCCTGATACGGCCCCCAAGGCTCCTTCTGTTGGGTTTGCCGTCACTTCGGCAGTATTTACAAAGACAATATCTTGGTCGATATCATTTTGGGAGACAATATGTTGCCCCGTACAGATCATTGTCTCGCCTGATACAAGGGAATTTTGCGGACAATTTACAGTCCCTGTAATAAAGCTATCCGTCACAACAACGCTATTAAGCTGAACAGAGCCAATATTTCGGACTTCAAAACTATAATTGATCACGTCCCCAACGGCACTATAACTTGTACGGTCGGCGGTTTTTGTAATTTCAACGCCGGGCGCAACTTCCGGCGTACCGGTTGCGTCATTACCATCTGTAAAGAACCAAAAATTATCACCCCGAGTCGTGTTGCCGCCCGCATCCGTATCGGTAATAAACGGCGTTGTTGAACCAGTGGTAAGTATATTGTCCAAAACATTATTCGGAAGATCAAACCAAGATGTACTTGTTTCACCGCCGCCTTGGTTACGAAAACAATCCTCAGTCCCAATACTTGTTGTTCCAGCAAAATTCGTGCGCTCAACACTATTAGGCGCTAAATTAGATAGACTTGCAACTGGAAGGCCGTTGACTTCAAATGACACATCATTAAAGTCAAAATCACCCGGACAAGCATCCGAATCCCGCGCCGTCAACCGAGCGTAACCTTCGGCAATAGAACCCCCAAAATAATCACTACAAGAGACAATGCCGCAATTTAATGTCTGTGTGGGGCCAAGCTGAAATGTCGGAATGCCGCGAAAGGCATCTGGTGTGCCCGTACCGCCAAAGCCCTGAAACTGGGTCGATGGATTGACAAATTGATAATATATGTTGCCGTTCACACCGACGAAGACAAACATGGTTCCGCCAACAGGGGGGAATGTATTTGGGATCGGCCCGTTCCCATTTGGAACGGTTTCAGTAAAGGTCGTCGCTGTCGCTGGCACACTTAAAAGAAGGCCAAAAAAGAGGCTAACTAATAATTTTAACGATATCGTCAACATATTTAAATTGGACATAATAATGCTTCACCTTGACTTCGATCATGCGCCCAACTCGGAGTCATATTACTTCTTAACATTTGAGTTAAAGGTAACGAAACATCGTAAAATTTACCTTAAATTGTTATGGTTAACATTTCTTTTTTTAGGCGAATTTCTGTATTTACACCTAAACTAAGCCCAAAAAAAAAGACTCTGTTTACTAAGATAAATAAATAATAAAAATGAAGGGCTAAATCTTTAAGACACTGTTATTGTTAATTAATTTTCAATTCAT
This sequence comes from uncultured Caulobacterales bacterium, assembly GCA_937928165.1. GTDB lineage: Bacteria > Pseudomonadota > Alphaproteobacteria > Caulobacterales > Maricaulaceae > CALFVT01. The sequence continues at coordinate 415,824 of CALFVT010000002.1, read as the reverse complement.
ATAAACTGAAACAGTTAACGGCTAAAATCAGTTAACGCATTGATTAATTCGTTCAAATAAAGCAGGCGCGAATACGTGGGCGCCATAATTTTAGGTGTTTTTTCAGTGGTTATAATAATATGGCGGAATAAATCTCATTCTATATGTAATATGCGAGTTATATTCCACGCAGCTCACGCATGTTATAATTTCAGATAAATTTAATATTGAAATACATAAGGCCACCCCCATATATATATTATAATAACAACACCACAGGAGGGGAAGAATGGCAAATTTTAATACACAAATAGAAACGTCTAAATCAGAGGTCGCTGAGGCGCAGGCCAAGATTGCGGCATTATCGGCACAAATAGAAAACGCCCGCGACAAAATGGCGTCCGGCCAAGACATATCAATCGATATTGAAAACGCATCTCTTGATGATGTGCATAATCATTCCCAGCTCATGAATAATAATATCGCCGATCTTATTCTTGGTCTCGATGATGTCACCGCCGGATTCTCTAAAGACTTTGATTCCATGCGCTCTAAGACTGGATGGGAAAAATTTATTGGCATTTTCTCAAAGCAACGCGCAGAAAGCCTTCGCTCTGAACGTATCCGCGCTGCGACTATTGAAGACAAGCTTCAAGACTTAATTACAAAGTCAAATACAATTACGGCTATGCTCGAAGAACAGCTCGCACAGCTGGGTATTCATAAAGACCGCGTTGACGCAAACCTGACCATAACCCTTGCTGACCGCGAAGCCGCTGTTGAGGCGCTTGAAACCATTAAAGCGGAGATCCTCGCCCTTGACCCCACAATTATTGCGCTCGAAGGCAAGCTCGCCGTTGAGCAAGATGCTAAAGCCCGAGCCAAACTTGAAACAGAACTCGCAGACGTGAACGGGAAATATAATGAGCTCACGCAAATGGAGCAGGTCAAGTTGGCCGAGAGCCAAACGCTTGAACGCTATATCGAAAAAGGTAAAACTTGGTCGGATAGTCTGCAAAACCAAGCGGCGACACAAATGGTGCTAATTAATAAGCTACAAACCGATACAAAGCAGCGGGTTGTGCTTTATGATGCTTTGACCAAATCTCTTAAAACCGCACAGCAGCAAGATGTGGCCCACCGCATTAATGAGATCGGCGTGGAAACCGATAAAGAGGCACAAACGGCTATGGCCGCCATCGGCGCGGCAACCAACACCCGTATGGCGGAAATGATGGAAGCCCATGAAGACCATATCGTCTTCGCCCGTAAGGTTCTGGAAGAAAAAGCCAAAGCCGATGAACGTTTTGCTCGCCGCTTTGAGAAGATCGTCGAGATGCATGATAAAAATGCTTATGGAGCGGATAGCTAAGAGAGCAGTCCGTGACAGATAAAATTGATCTGACGGCGAGTCATAAACCTCTTGAGACCGCGCTCGCAACCCGCAGATATTTTGCGAAATTCGAGCGCATCATGGGCCACTTATCAGACGTGGCCCGGCGCTCCGAGGCGGATAATGAAATTTCTGCCCTCGAGGCCACCATGCTCGGCTATTATATCCAAGGCCTCACCTCAAGCTTTCGCGCCTTGTCTTATAAATTCCTTATGGCACAGCGCATAAAGCGCATAAACCAAAGATCATTTCTTAATATAGACAAATCCGATAGCGGATTTCCAGTCTATCAGGAAATCTTGCAAATGGCGTCCGACGCGCTCCAAGCCGAAACCCGGCTTGCGGCCTTGCCAGATGCCGCCCAGATCAAACAAGATATGGTCACTCACATTCTGGATGAGAAAACTGCCCCAAGCGAGTTACAATATGCCATGTCGCAGCGGCTTTATTACGAGAGCCTCAATCAGGATAATTTGTTTTTAGTACAAAACCACCCGCGCGCTGTTTGGCAAAAAGGCCATACCGGCAAAACCAAGCGGGATTATGTGGTGCATTGGGCCGTATATGACAGTCAAACCAATTTGCCCGTGGTTTATATTATGGATCTTGTCGATGTCGGGAAAAAGCCCCTGCCCTATGATGAGCGGCGTTGGCCGCACCTCCAAGATAGCTTACTAGCACAATCTCTATCTTCGCTCAACTTACTCACCATTGCGAAGGGCTTCGATCAAGATTTTGTTCATTTACACCCTATAAAACTACGGCGCTTTCATTTAGGGCCGATGTATAGCCACGCCTTTACCGCTCAAACGGGGCCGTTGCGTGATATACTCGCCGAAGCCGTTGGCATTCCCGGCCTTGACTGGGTTTTATCATGGCGGGTGGAGACATTGGTTTCGGAAAGCTCTCAATCTGAAAAGACGGGGTTTTTCTCAACCGCCCAAAGGCAGGTTTATGCCGTCAATAAGCTCGACGCGGAGGCAATGTCCGCCGGAGCCAGCCATGTCGCCCGCGCCCTTGTCCTGCCTCACCGGGCCTATCAAGTGCTTGCGGAGAAAGACCCCAAAGGCTTTCGCCGGGTACGGAAATATGTAGTCGGCGATCAGGGCCAAATTCTAAATTATAACTAGGGGGAATTATGTCAAACGCCGCAGACCAAATGGAATTAAAAGAAAGCCTTATTCGCAGCAAATATAAGGCCGCCGAAGCCCTGCTCGCAGGGTTTGACCACACGCCGCGTCTGGCCAAAAAAGCCGATATAAGCCCCGCCCACAAAGAGCGCTCTTCGGGTATTGGCACGCGGCGGCGCTTTCGCTCAACCACACCGGGACTTGTCACCCAATCCAGCCAACGCCCAGAGGGCGTGCACCTGATTGAACGTATAAACGGCATTGAAGGGGATGATCCCCTGCCCAGCCCGATGCAGGCCAATGTGCTGCAATCCTTGCGCCGCGCCCTCGCCATTGCCCTGTCAGTGTCCGATCAATATGCCGACCACACAGGATTGTCGCGCTTGATGAAAGATAACCTTGAAGGCAAGCTCGCAGGAGCTAAATCCGCCGCGTTCACCGAAGGCCTCGCGGCCAGCGCCCTAATAAGCCTACATGTCTTTGCCAATGCGGCCAGCTACTTATTGGAAGACGCCCACGCCGATGCCTCTGATGCGCCGATTGATATTGGTGAAGTAGAAGAAGTGCTAACAGATAATCCGCAGCTCGCTTTAACGGGCACCCTATGGGAACTTGACCAAGACCTTGCGCTCTTTGCAGATAGTGAAGAGAAGCTACTGCCGGTTATCAACGCCTTTTTGGAAAAGCTACTCGATATCGCCGCCTTGCGCGCCGCGAGCCTGCCAAGGCTGACCCCGTTCACATCGGTGAGCTACCGCATTGAGGCGGATAATTTTGAGATTAACGGCTTCACCCCGTTCTCACGTAGCGGCAGCTCTAATATCACCATGACGTTCAAAAAACCTCATGAAGTGGTGGGTAATCACATCGCCAAATATCAGGCGATGAAATTATCTAAAATGCTCATGGCCTATGATTTCGAACGGAAATTAAATCCCTTCGCAGAGCTGGGCGGGTTTATCTTTACCTTTATGGGAGACGGCAAACCCGGCACGGGTAAAACCACGCTGATACAAATGATGGCGGGGCTTATTCATGATTATTGCGCCGCCGCAGATTACCCCTTTCGCTATCAAAACCTGTCCACCGATAGTATTGATAGCTATCAAGGCAAGTCGGCGCAAAATGCCAAGGCTTTTATTAAGAATGTGCTTGATCCCAATGTGATCGGCTTTGGTACGATTGACGATATTGACCAACTTGCGGGCAAGCGGGGCGACCGCCAATCAAGCGCCGGGCAGCTTGAGATCACCGCTGTTTTGATGGAAAGCTTTGCCGGGGCCAATACAGTCGTGCGCGGGAATTGCAGCTTTGGTATGTTTTCTAATTATCCCGAAAATGTCGATGATGCCCTGCGGCAGCGGGCGGGGGCGCGGTTCTTGGTGGACGGGCCGCAATCGCGGGAAGATTATATAGATATTTTATATTTGCTTATGGGCAAAAATCATAAAATCCCAACGGGTAAACATGATTTATTCGCCGCCCAAGAAATTAAAAAAGCCGTGGCCGCCAGTTATAGCGCCCATGCGAGGCCCCATGAAGATAAGCTATTAGAGGTGTTTGAACGCACCCAAAAAGAGATCGGTAAATTAGATAATATCGCCAAAATGGGCGCTTACTTAAAGACCATTCAGCAAGCCGATGAGCGCTTTACGGGCCGCGCCATTAAAAATATTACCGACGCCGTGAAAGTTCGCGCCATGGACTTTGAACTGCCGGATGAGTGGATGGAAAAACCAGATTTATTCCTCTTCCAAAATTATGACCGCAAGCGGGATATGATAGCCGACCTCGCCCAGCCCATCACCGTGAATATGCTCATCCAAGAGATTAACCGCTATGCCGATAGCGAATTTAGATATGCCGATAAAAGTGATGAAGTCGCGATTGAAAACATGGTGCGAGACATGGGCCGTCAAGTAGAAGCCAAAAAGCGATTTTTGGGGGAGCGGGGTTAGTGCCGATAATAGATAAAAACATCTTTATAACTCAACCCTCCCCCTCAAGGGAGAGCGCCATAGACGAAAGACCCGTCCCATGATGCGCCTTGTTGAACGCGGGCTTATGTATGGCAACCTCATTGAGGTTTCGGCCCCTGGTATGGTGGCGCGTTATAACCGCGCGATGAAACACCTCACGGGGAAGGAAACGGCGCTGACGGAGTTTCATATTGATATCTCCGGCTTTAGCCCAGAGATTGGCCATGAGATTGGGGATGATCTTTACCTGAATCCCAAGGGCTGTAATCAGCAATTTATCCTGCTCACGCCGAGCCAGAAAACCGCGCCGCTTTTAAGCACGGAGTTTTCAACCTCGCGCAAGATTTTAAAAGATTATATTCAAAGCCATGAAGCGGAGCTTTTTGCCCTCACCGCCCGCGAAGCGGTGACGGGGGAGCTGATGGACTCGGTTTATAAAATCGACGGCCCCGCAGACCTATTGGCGATTAATAATATCCATATCGAAGCGGATACAGTCAGCCGCCGGGTTAAAGGCGCAAAAACCCTTGATGGCCATATCCAGCGGTTTTTATCCGAGGAGGATGCGTGGTGGGATGATGTTTTAATTGCCGATATGGTGGAGCTCGCGCGGCAGACGGGCAATATCTACCGCAACCCCGTCAACCTTGACCAAAAGACCTATACGCAGGGTTGTTACCATACCACTCATTACGGCGGGGTGTATATTTTCCGCGATATGGAAAATGAACCGCAAAATATTCTAATCACCCAGCCTGCCCTGAACGGCTTTGCAGAAATTGGCGGCGCGAATGTTTGTAACCTCAGCGACCGGCAAAAGATTGCGAATTTCCTCAATGATAATAATTTGATTGAGCCGATTGTGACGTCCCGCGGGGCGCGTAACGGCGTGACGATTATCAAACAAAAAATAGATTTCATCTTAATTGCTACCCTTGGGGAGCTTGGCGAAGATTTATCCGCGTTGTCCCGCCAAGATATTCGTTATTTGACGCGCAAATATATTGATAAACTGCCCGAAGAATATCACGGCCTTGTCGATGTTGTCCGCTGGTTTGACGGAGATGGGCCGCATCCGAAATTTGGCCCGGAACATCCGGCCTATTTCTATAAGCTCCGCAGCGCCCAGCATGAGCATAGAGACCTTGTGAATATGCTGCTCGCGGAGTTATCACCGCTGGACTTCCGCCAACTCTTTATCTGTCATAAGCCCGCCTTTTATGCGGCCTATAAAAAGTTTTCAGATAAAAAGAAAGATTATGTCGTCCGTTTTATGGAAGAAGAATATCTTGCGGATAAAGCCGGCACCCGGGATTTTCTTTATGGCCCGTGGCCGCGCCAATATCAGCCGCCTAAAAGTAAGCGCAAAAAAACGTCATCCCGTAGCCACACGCCGCGTGATCTCTCCTCCGCTCGGGCAGAGCTCCCGCAAAACCGCGGCGAACGGCCCTATGAAAAGCGAGAGATTGTCAAAACCTTCCATAACCCATGGGGCGAGCCCATGATAAAAAACGGGGTTTATTACGTCCGCCCCCATAAACATAAAGATGATGATTAAACCCGAGAGGAGAGGTCCATGATAGTCTGGCTGAGAAATATAATTATTATTATTCTTGTGCTGACCTTGATCTATGCGGCGCTATCCTTCAAGGCCCGGCGGCAATTTAAAGACAAACTTACCGGCGATTATGAAGCTTCTGATAAATCAGACAGCCAAGAGGTCTTTATTGCCAAAGGGCTTAACCACTATCAGCGCTCTTACCGGCCTCGGCTTATACTCACCGTTTATCTTATTCCGCTGGCGGTTATCAGCCTTTTAATCTATCTTGCAAATCATACATAAGAAGGAAGATCACATGAAAAAAATCAAGGGCCTATTTCTTCTCATAATCGTCATCATTTGCGCCGTCCTCATTCACTATTATTTGCCACAACGCGATATCGTTAAAGTCGTCGACACCGAAGTCAAACGCATGGATATCTCCAAGGGCTCTCCTTTTTGGGACCGGGCCGATACGGGCACAAAAGAGCGCACAAGCCGGGACGTGCGCTTTATCTCCACTGTGCGGGCCAATGGCAAAACCGTTGTATATCGTAATGAAGATACGGGATGGTCATTTCCTTTTTACCTTAAATTTGACAGTAGCGATCTTAGCGCCAAAGCTGCCGACCTTAAAAGCGATAAGCAATGGGTGGCGATCACCCATTACGGCTGGCGCATAAGGCTGTTTACAATTTTCCCTAATGCCACGAAAATTCGCCCGGTCAGAGGCCCGGATGTATTCCTCTTTCCGTGGTTTAACACAGTATTCTTACTGAGCTTTGCGGCCCTGTTATTTTGGATATGGCGGCAAATTCACAAATTTAAGGCGAAAAATATTGACCCCATTACGGATAAAGTCGAAGCTGAAATTGGCGGCGCGCTGGGCGATATTGGCGAGGACGTTAAAGAAACTCGGAGCGCCCTTAAGGGGTTTTTCCGTAAATGGTTTGGCCGTCCACAGAAATAAAACTTTAAGCTTAAAAGCACCTAAAGGCTTATAATATAAGCAAGTAACTTATATGTGAGATATTTGTGCGCATGACTGCCGAATATGTGAAGCCCTGCAAGAGCTTCGTGTAAAGACCCTTCCGCAAACTTATGGCTAAGACTTTCCCATTACATAAAATCCATAATTGAGAGAGAGAAACATGTATAAAAAAGTTTTACAAACAGCTGGAGTCTTATCCTTACTTGCCGCCCTACCTAACACGGCCCATGCCGGCGCGTGGACAGCTAAACAAGGTGATACCTACCTAAAAGGCGCACTTAATTACTTTGATACCAGTAGCCGTTTCGGCGAAGAAGGTACGTTTGAAAACTTCCGCAACCAAAACTTCAATGTTTATTTTGAATATGGCGTTCAAGATAATCTTACCTTTTTTGCAACTGGATCATTAACCGATCTTGAAAACCGCGCCGACGGCGTTGAAACCTCTAACACGGGCGTCGGCGATATAGAGCTTGGCCTCAGATACCGCCTTATTGACGGCCCAGTGATTGTGTCCCTCCAAGGGCTTTTCAAAGCGCCTTATCTTTATAGTGAAAATGCAGAGTTGCCACTTGGTAATGGCCAAGAAGACTATGAAGGCAAAATCTTATTTGGCTCATCATTTGGCCCGCTAGGTTACGGCGGCCTTGAACTTGGTTACCGCCTTCGTTCTGATGCCCCTGTTGATGAGTTTCGCTTCCTTGTAGAATATGGTTTTGACGTGAGTGAGCAGGTATATTTACGGACAAAACTTGATGGTATTCACGCCGTTCAAAGCTCTGACGTTGCCGATGTCGCTGGTCCTGTGACCGTACCGGGCGGCGGACCCTTTGGCGGCGGCCCTCAGCTTTTACCTGATGCCCAAAGCTTGAACCCGCAGCTCCCGCTTGAATTTGACCTTGGACGGATCGAATACACAGCCGGTTATAAATTTGGCGGCGGCTTAGCAGCAGAAATAACCGGCACAACAGCGATTTACGGCGATAATACCCTTCGCGGAACCAATATCCAAGTTGCTCTTGTCGCTAGTTTCTAGGCAGTAATTCATGTCTGTTTTCGCGGTTATTATTCTTTCGGTTCACTATCTGCTTGTCGGTGTGCTGTGTATTTACGGCGCTCACCGTATTTATCACAGCCTTAGCGCCAGAAAGATATTAGCAACGTTAAACAGCCTAACTCCGCCGGCTGCACTTGATGCAGCCGCACCGCCCAATCAGCTCCCAATGGTGACGGTTCAAACACCAATGTATAATGAAAAATTCGTAGCCAAGCGGATTATTGATGCTGTTGCCGCGATGGATTACCCCCGTGAGCGGCTACAAATTCAAGTCATTGACGATTCCACCGATGAAAGCAGCGAGATCGTGGCAGCTCATGTGGCCGGATATCAAGCGCAAGGTTTTGATATTCGTCACATCCACCGCCGCAATCGCCGCGGCTATAAGGCCGGGGCCTTAGCGGATGCTATGGCGGATGTAAAAGGCGAGTTTATCGCCATTTTTGATGCAGACTTCATTCCTCAACCTGATTTCCTCTTAAGAGCTCTTCCCCATTTTACCGATAAAAACGTCGGTCTTGTGCAATCACGCTGGACCTATTTAAACACGCCAAAAAATATGCTCACCCGCTTGCAGTCAATTATGCTGGATGCCCATTTCGGCGTCGAGCAAGTGACGCGCTTTGGTCAAAATGTATTTTTCAATTTCAACGGCACGGCCGGAATTTGGCGCAAAGAGACGATTAATGATGCCGGCGGCTGGCGTGCCGATACCTTAACCGAAGACACAGACCTTAGCTACCGGGCACAAATCAAGGGATGGAAATTCATTTACCGCCCCGATATTGGCTGCCCTAGTGAAATCCCTGATAATATGAGCGCCTTTAAGCTCCAGCAGCACCGCTGGGCTAAAGGTGCTATTGAGGTGATGCGTAAATTATTACCTAGTATTTTAGCCGCCGATGTACCGCGCCGCGTAAAGGTTGAAGCGAGCTTTCACCTGACCGGAAACTTATCTTATCTCTTTATGTTTATTGACAGCGTTTTCTTCCTCCTCCCAAGCGTCTATATCCGTGAAGATATGGGGTTTAATATCCTCGCTTGGCTTGACCTGCCTATCTTTGCTTTTGCCAGCCTAAGCCATGCATGGTTCTTCCTCTCAAGCCAGACCCAGCTTTATGGCCGCGTGATGAATAAGCTTTATATCCTACCTGCTTTACTGGCCACATCGATCGGCCTTGGGGTAAATAATGGCCGCGCCGTGATCGAAGCCTTAGTCGGCTATAAAACGGGTTTTGCCCGCACCCCAAAATCAGGGGATCAAAACAGCCATATTATGCAAGATAGCTATCGTGCCAATAGCCAAAAATGGTCGAATTATTTTGAACTTTTCATGTTTGCCCTTTACGGCACATATGCGGGTTTTGCGGCTTTAAATGCCTATTGGCTTGTTGTCCCCTTTCTCGCCCTATTTAGTTGCGGTTTTCTTTACACAGGCCTATCTAGCCTTATCGAAGCCCATCAACGCCGCCGCCAAACTAAATTACAACTTAACTTGCCAAAAGAGAGTCAAAACATTTATGAGGAGCCTGTCAGCCCGCGCAAGGCGGAGACCTCTGCACAGAGTCTTGCCATTGCAGAATAAAAAGGCAAAATAAAATATTTTGGCAGGTTTATGCAGTCTACATCTCTTGATGCTCATGAAAGCTTTAAACGCCACCTTATTTTTTTGGCCTTAAACTTTTCTCTAATTTGCCTTTACTTACTCTCAACTGGATTCGCTGGCCCCCATATTGGAAGTCTCTATGCGGGGCTTCATGTCCTCCTCTTTGGCCTCATGACGTATATATGGCGGGCCAATCCTTTTACGGCGCAGCAGACATTATGTCTTGGGATCGCCTTTTATCTTGTCCTTTTGCCGTTGGCCTCATTTACGTCTAATGACAGCCAGCGCTATCTTTGGGACGGCGCTGTTTTACTCGGCGGCTTTGATCCTTATATGACCGCGCCCAATGCGCCCGAGGTTCAAGATCTGCGCAGCTTATGGCCCACGCCCGAAGAACATGCCGATTACCCTACACTTTATCCGCCAACTGCGCTTTTGTTGTTTGGGTTATCCGCCAAAGCCGGGCCCGTATTTGGGCTTTGGCTCTGGAAGTTTTTAACTGGCCTTGCTTTAATCGGGAGTTATTTAACCGGCTATAAACTGCTTAAACGACGCGGTGCATTAAAACATTTACCCTTATTAGTCCTCAATCCGCTTTTATATCTTGAAACCGCCATTGGCATGCATATTGACGTGTTTTCCGTGCTAGGCATTCTTACTGCGCTTTATATGATTGAGCGGAAGTTTTACGCCCGCGCCGGCATGATTATCGGCTTAGCTGCGAGCATAAAATTCTTGCCTGCACTCATTGCGGGCCCCCTCTTATTTTATTTGCGCCCCAAAAACGCGCTTACCATTTTTATAAGCTCAGCCCTGACGTGGTATTTCATTTATCTCGGCGCCTTTCACCTTGGTTATCAACCCTTAGGCTTACTACCAGAGTTTTTTGATAAATGGAGCGGCGGCGCGCCGTTTTACCCAGCCCTTCAAACTATTGAAAAAGCTTTGGGCTTAAGCATCGGCGGTCAACTCATATTCAAAGCCTTACTGGCTGTCATAGGCTTTAGCTTAAGCGCATGGTTGGCTTATCGGCGCTATATTATCGCAGCTATGGCCTTGTCTTTATCTGTGCCGCTCTTGCTAACGCCCGTCTTATTCCCGTGGTATATTATCGTGCTTATCCCGCTTTTAGCCATGCGGCCTTCCGCCAGCTTGCTATTACCGCTAGGCGTGGTTTCATTTTTTTATATCGTGTTAGATAAATGGGTCAGCCAAAACATCTGGGAGCTGCCGTCTTGGCCTGCTGAGCTTTTAGCTGGGGCGATTGTTTTGGGCCTCATGTGGGACGGGCTTTATGACCGCATAAGGCGGCGTCCGGTTAACATTCAACCACATTAACCGCAAGGCCGCCTTGGCTCGTCTCTTTATATTTTGATGACATATCAAGCCCCGTTTGGCGCATGGTTTCAATCACTTGATCGAGGCTGACTTTCATCTGGTCCGGCGTATGAAGCGCCAGCCGCGCGGCATTCACCGCCTTCACAGCACCAATGGCATTACGCTCAATACAGGGAATTTGCACAAGCCCACCGACCGGGTCACAGGTCAATCCGAGATTATGCTCCATACCGATCTCTGCCGCTGATGCTACTTGTTCAGGGCTTGCCCCCCAAACGGCTGCAAGCCCTCCCGCCGCCATAGAACAGGCCACACCGACCTCCCCTTGGCATCCCATTTCCGCCCCCGAGATTGAGGCGCGTTGTTTATATAAAAGTCCAATCCCGCCGGCGGTTAACAGAAACTTACGCACATTTTGTACAATCATATTCTCACCGGCGCAGTAATGCCGCAATACCGCCGGAATAATTCCCGCCGCCCCATTGGTCGGCGCAGTCACCACTTGGCTACCGGCGGCATTTTCCTCATTTACGGCCATAGCATAGACATTAAGCCAATCAAAAAGCTGCTCTCTTTCATTAGAAGCCGGCGCACAGTGAAGCTTTTGCCAAATCCCCGGCGCACGGCGCTTCACCTCAAGGCCACCGGGCAAAATACCTTCCCGGTTCAACCCCCGGTCAATGGAGTCCATCATGACTTTAAAGATATTATCAAGCTGCGCATCCGTCTCGCTACGCGGTCGTTTGGCGTCTTCATTGGCGTAAATAACATCGTGAATTTGCAAGCCTTTCTGGGCGCAAATCGCCAAGAGCTCCGCCGCAGAGCCAAACGGATAAGGCACATTCATATCCGGTTGTACGAGGTCATTTTCAAGCGGCGATTCGAGCTGTATTTTAGAAGCAATAAACCCGCCGCCTGTAGAATAATAGGTCTGCTCGCGTAGCAAATTACCCGCGTCATCAAAGGCTTTGGCCACCATACCATTCGGATGAAGCTCCGGCGGCGTTTCATAATCAAAAACGATATGAACGTCGGGGTTAAAGACAATTTCGGCCTGCCCGCCCAACAATAATTTATGACGCTCATAAACCTGCGCCACATCCGCTTCGGCGGCTTTAGGGTCTAGGGTCTCAGGTTCATACCCTAAAAGGCCTAAGATCACCGCCTGAGGGGTCGCATGGCCCTTGCCCGTAAAAGCGAGCGAGCCTTGAAGCTCAACGACAACTTTGGCTGTTTGGTTCATAAATTTTTCGCGCAGTAAGCTTTTGACAAAGCGCGCACCAATACGGACAGGGCCAACCGTATGAGAACTTGACGGGCCAATGCCAACACGGAAAATATCTAAAACTGATAGCATAAACAGGCCTGCACATTTCTTATCATTTTCCCAAGCAGTAAGTTTGAAATCTTATGAAGTAAATAGAAAACAATACCGCCGACTTAAATGTGAAGTGGCTTATTTGGTTGGCCTTCTAGGGGCCGCCCACAGCATTGATAGATAATAACGCAATATATTCCCAAGCTTTCACCCGCCCTATGATTGACAGCCGTAAAACGCCGTTATATAGCCCCGCCTACATCGGCGGAGGACGTATTAAAGTAAGTCCGTTGCAGTAGGAGTAAGACCCATGAAAAAAGATATACATCCAGAATACCACATGATTACCGTCCAAATGGTTGACGGTAGCGAATATCAAACCCGTAGCACATATGGCAAAGAAGGCGACCGCCTTGTTCTTGATATCGACTCAAAAACTCACCCGGCTTGGACGGGCGGCGATACGAAGCTTATGGATCGCGGCGGGCGTGTTTCGCGCTTCAAAGATAAATTCAAAGGCTTTGTCTAAGCCTTATCCCTATTCAAAACCAAAAAGCGGCCTGAATGGGCCGCTTTTTTTATTTCTATTCCTTAGAATTGAGACCGGCTTATGGCCATAGAACCCCGCAAGATCATTAAGCGCCCCGCCCCGTGGGGCTCACCGCTGCAATCGCGTGAATTTGTTGCTATGATGGCCTTTTGCCTCGCTTTAAATGCGCTAGCTATTGATACTATGTTGCCAGCCCTTGATGATATTGCCGCCTTTTATGACGTCCCCAAAGGTAATCAGCAACAATGGATTATTTTTTCCTACATCCTTGGCTTTGGAGTGCCGCAGCTTTTTGCCGGCCCCCTGTCTGACCGCTTTGGCCGCAAGATCATTCTGCGCTTATCTTTTCTATTTTATATTATTTGCGGCTTTGCCTGTATGTTTGCCCCCAGCTTTGCCGGATTACTAGTCCTGCGTACACTACAAGGCATTAGCGCCGCCGGCATTCGGGTCACGGCCGCCGCCATTATCCGCGACCTTTTCGCCGGGCGCGGCATGGCCCGTATCATGTCATTTGTGATGACGATCTTTATGATTATCCCGATCATTGCGCCGGGTATTGGGCAAATTATCTTGATCTTTGCCGATTGGCGCTGGACATTTGGCGTCTTAGGCATCGCCGGCTTACTTGTTTGGCTATGGACGGAGTTACGCCTGCCGGAGACATTAGACGCGCAGAACATGCGCTTGTTAAAACCCGCCGTTATTGCGCAAGGCTATTGGCAAGTGATTACAAATCCTTTGACCCGCGGTTATATGCTCGGTAGTGGGGTTTTATTCGGCGCGCTTTTTGCCTTTATTGGCGCATCTGAACAGATATTTTCAGATATCTTTGACCAAGAGACCTATTTCGCACTTTGGTTTGCAGGTATTGCAGGCGCTTTAACTGTGGTGAATTTCATCAATGCCCGAATTGTCGAGCGCTTTGGCATGCGCCGTATTAGCCATATCGCTTTATTAGTTTTTATTGCTTTGTCATCGGCAAATATGCTCTGCGCGGTTATATTTGGGCCAAAACTTGGTTTATTCTTCCCGCTTTTTGCCCTTACATTTGGCTGTTTCGGCATGGTTGGAGCCAATTTCTCTGCCCTCGCTATGGAGCCCCTTGGAAAACTCGCCGGGACAGGTAGCGCCGCTTACGGCTTTACCACCTCAGGGCTTTCTAGCCTCATCGGTCTTTTAGTGGCGAGTCAATATGACGGTACATTAATTCCTATTTTAACCGGTTATGTTATCTTGGGCCTGGCTTGCCTGGCTATTGTTCTCATTACGGAAAAAGGCCGCTTATTTCGCAGCTAATAGTTTTGATGAGCCCATAGGTCTATTTGGCGCTTAGTTTTGAAAGATTAAGCCGTCAGGAGCCGTATTATACATCTTGTTCAGTTTTAAAGGCGGTTTCAAGGCGGTTCATTTGATCGGCAACCGTATTCCCCTTTTGCGCAGCGATCGAGCCGTAAAGACTCCGGTCAAGCCGAGATATACGCTCATAAAGTGCCTGCGACCTCGCCAATAGATCAAGGAGGATGGACGGCAGGGCATGAGCCGTTTTGGCTAGATCTGAAAAACTAAGCTCGCCGTCTTTTGGGGCTTCTGCAACGAGGCGGTATTTACCAGCCCGCGCCTCTGTGATGCTCATTTCTTCGCTTTTTACAGCTCGCTGCACGAGGAGCCAGCTTGCCACCTGCATCAATCGTGTGGTTAATTTCATCGATTGGGAGGCATAAATTAAGGCCTGCGGCTTTGCGAGGGCTTGACTGTCTTGCCGGCCCGGGCCGTCCAAATAGGCAGCGGTTTCCTCAACCATATCCATGCCCTCACGAAAGGTACGTTCAAAAAGTTCTGAGCGCGTAAACTCAAGCAAGCGTTCCTCGGCTTGCGGCGTTAATGTATCAACTACGTGAGTCATTGTTACAGATGTCAAACTCATCTCTTATACTTCCTTTGCCTTAACCGCTTGCGCCCGCCACCCCTAATGCAGATTTGGCACACATTATTCTAATTGCTCTCACTGTTGCAAAGCTTACGCCACTTACTCTGGTTTTCTAAAGATTGAATCAGCGGCCGCACGTTCGCCTTGTTTTTTCTTAATCTCCGCTTCAAGCCGCTGAATATCTTGCTGCAATAGCCTTATCCAGCCCTGCATATCGGTAACAGACGCCGCATAGAGGTCTTGCCCCGGGCTGTAATCCCTATTGGCGTGTCTATTTTTATCTAAGTCCGAATCAATCATGCGCGCTCTCATAGGCTATCTAGCCCCGCGGCCAAGGATGGACAAGTACCTTACGCCGCGTACTTGCATTATCATCAAAGCTGGTTTACACTATGTAAATTCGCGGATATACCGTAAACGAGCCCGGCCAAGCCGGGTTTTTTAATGGCTAAATCTTATTGCAGTCTCTGAACGAGTGTATAATGATATGGCCAAGCTTTATAGGGAGGCTAAACAATGACACAGATATTAATGCCAAAAGCAACGGCTGTGTGGCTGATTGACAATAGCAGTCTCACATTCAAGCAAATTTCTAAATTTTGTAATCTACATATCCTCGAAGTTGAAGGCATTGCCGACGGCGACGTGGCGGCGGGTATTCGCGGCGCCGACCCCATTGCCAATGGACAGCTCGACCGAAGCGAAATTGAGAAAGGCGAAGCAGATTCAAATTACGCCCTCAAGGCCAATACATTTGAGAGCACCCCAGTGCCCGATAAGAAAAAGCGTAAAGGACCCCGCTATACCCCTTTATCACGCCGTCAAGACAGGCCCGATGCGATTGCCTGGATTGTGCGTAATCATCCTGAAATTACAGATGCACAAATCTCCAAGCTTATCGGTACCACAAAGCCAACAATCAAAGCCATTCGCGATCGCACCCATTGGAAGATATCCTTGATCAACCCAACCGACCCAGTATCACTCGGGCTTTGTAGCCAGATTGATCTTGACCATATCGTTCATATTGCGGCCGAAAAAAAGGCCAAGCGGGACGCAGAACTTGGCATTGATACCCAAGGTGACAGCCTCAAGCCGGTGAGCGAAACAGCGCCCACTGCCTCCGCAGATACGCAAAAAACACATACCCTTGAGAGCCTGTTTAAACCACAAACAGATAGCTAGGCCCTATCCTATAAGGTTGATATTTAAACGCCGCGCCCTGCGGCGTTTTTTTTGACCATCAGATGAAATCAGGCCCTAAGCGCTTTATGCGCCGGACTCTTTGACAGGCATGGTATAGTTAAGCGCCATGCGCCCACCATCAACGTAAATCGTCTCCCCCGTAATATAGCTCGCATCTTCAGAGGCTAAAAAAGCGGCCACGCCTGCGATCTCGTCTGATTGTGCCACCCGCCCGAGCGGCGTACGGGCATATATCTTCGCCATCGCCTTTTCATCTCCTACAACACCCGCTAGCATGTCTGTTTTCACACTGCCCGGGCCAATGGCATTAACCCGAATCCCGTAAGGCGCAAGCTCAAGGGCCATGGCTTTGGTCATTTGCTGCAGGCCTCCTTTTGATACCGTATAGGCCAAATAATCAGGAATAGCGACGCGGTCATTAATCGATGACATATTTATAATCGCATAAGGGCGATCCGTTAACCGTGAACGGTCTTCACGGTTTTCAATCTCTTCAACCATAAATTCACTCACCGCTTTGGAGACTAAAAAGGCCCCGCGCAAATTCACCCCCAAAACGCGGTCAAAGTCTTCAGGGCTTAAATCTAAAATCCCGCCGGGCAAGGCAATCCCCGCATTATTAATCAATATATCAACACGGCCAAAATGATTAAGCGTGGTGGCCATAAGGTTATGCACCGCGAGCTTATCCGCCACATCGCAGTCCACATAAACCGCCCGGCGCATAGCCGGATCAATATCTTCGGCCGCCCTCATCCCGCTCATCTCATCTTGATCCGCCATAACAACACAATAGCCATCTTCAAAAAAACGGCGCGCACAGGCAAGGCCGATACCTTTAGCGGCCCCGGTAATAATCACAACGCGGTCTGACATAATATTCTTTTCTTAGTTACTTAACGGCTCATTCTGCCTTCCGCATATCAAACAAGCCTTTACACATGCAAGCTATTGCATAAAAAAACGGCCCGAAGGCCGTCATGAAGATTTGTGTAAACCGTAAAAAGCGCAGTTAAGAGGCTTGAGCTTCGTGATAGTTATTTATCTTATCTTTAAGCTGTAGTTTTTCTTTTTTTAATTGGGATATTCGGAGCGTATCTGGATGGAGGCGTTTCATTTCGGCCGATAATTCTCGTTCAAGATCGGCATGTTTCATATTCATTTGTCTAACATGAGCCTGTACACCCATAAACATTCTCCTATTTAAGGCATCTTATGATAATCTATTTTTGTATTATATCACAAATTCATGTAAGAGTCACCCTAAGCACATCTCTTCGTTAATAAATTCTTTAAGGCCCAACCGTGGATGATATGAGCATAAGTGATAATCGACCGGAAAAGACAGAAAATGATAACCTTTCACTCGAAGGCCAGATGCAAGAGCAACTCGCATGGCTGCGTCGCGAACATCGCCGAATAGATCAGGAAATTGACCTGCTGAGTCTCAGCAATAATTCAGACGTGCTAAAAATTCGGCGTATGAAAAAAATAAAACTCTCAATGAAAGACCAGATTTCCTATTTGGAAAATCAACTCACACCCGATATTATTGCCTAGCTGCTATAACGGCGCTTTTATACGTCCAATGCGAGAAAATTAGTCGATTTTAGCTCTGGCAAAGACTTATATGTGAACATATGTTCATCCGCCCGTGATAATATATCTTCAGGCATCATATCAGGCAGGCAGTCTGCAATCCCCCAGCTTAGAGAAATTTGCATTTGGCCTTTAAGAGCCTCTCCGCAAGCCGAGTGAACCGCTTGGGAAATTTCAACGGCCTTATTCATTGCCTGATCGACATCCGTTTTAAATAAAAGCGCTGCAAACTCATCCCCGCCCAAACGGGCCACCACATCACAATCGCGGGTATTCAGCTTCATTACCTGACTGACAGATTTTAAAACATTATCCCCGACCCCATGGCCAAAATGATCATTGACGGTTTTAAAATTATCAAGATCGAAATATACGAGCGCCGAAGAGATATCATAACGCGAGCGCACTGTTAAGGCCCGCGAGAGCTCGCGTACAAAAGCGCGGCGGTTATATAAAGGAACGAGCGGGTCCATATCCGCCATATGTTCAAGCTCGACAATTTTCTGGCGAAGCTGCACAAGCTCTTCTGACAGGCGTTCATTCTCGGCACGAAGAGCCTCATCCGCCAGCTTAAACGGGTCTTCCGTAATTTCAGACGTCGATTGCAAAACCGACGATACAAGCGAGCGCATACTACATCCCCGAGCCAAGTCTCTAAAGCCGTATCTCTAGGTCTAAGCTAACATTATAAGTTTAAGACTTTTGCAAAGCCTATAGTTAATAAGACGTTTTTCAGGCCAAGAGGTTCAACAAAATTAAATTATTCTGTCTTTATTTTAATGAAGGTGAACAGAAACTGCACAGTGAGCAGCAGGTGAGTCGTTGTAAAACAATGTATGAACCCCATCAAAAGCCACAAGCTCGTCATAAAACAACCGGCGCGGATAAAGATTAAAATTGACCTTAACGCTCCATTGGGCCATGTATCGAAGCAAATCTAACGCGGCTTGATAGGCATTACGACATGGCCAAAATTGCAATTATTATGGGGTCAAAATCCGATTGGCCGACCATGAAAAATACCGCAGATATCTTAGACGAGCTTGGCCTAGATTATGAGGCTAAAGTCGTCTCCGCCCATAGAACGCCAGACCGCCTTGTCGCCTTTGCTAAAGCCGCCAAAACAAACGGCTATCACGTCATAATCGCCGGAGCGGGCGGGGCAGCCCATTTGCCCGGCATGGTCGCCGCTATGACGACCTTACCTGTGCTTGGCGTGCCCGTTAAAAGCCGGAGCCTTTCCGGACTTGATAGTCTTTTATCCATTGTCCAAATGCCCGGCGGCGTACCCGTTGGCACCTTGGCGATTGGCGACGCCGGCGCGAAAAATGCCGCCCTTATGGCCGCCTCTATTTTGGCATTAAATGACGCGCCTCTAGCCGAAAGGCTTAAGGCCTGGCGTGAAACTCAAACTGAATCTGTGGGGGATGACCCCCGGCAGAGCTCATAAGGCCCGCCCAATGAGCCGCGAAATGTTCAGCCCGCTTGCAACCGGGTCCACCATTGGAATTTTAGGCGGCGGACAGCTCGGCCGCATGCTCAGCGCCGCCGCAAGCCGCCTTGGGTTTAAAACCCATATTTATTGCCCGGAGGTCGGCTCCCCCGCCGCCCAGCTCGCCGCCTATGAAACCGTCGCCCCTTATGAAGATTTAGATAGTGTGCGCGATTTTGCCGAAAGCTGCGATGTTGTCACTTATGAGTTTGAAAATGTCCCCGAATTTACGGCCAAAGCAGCCGCAGTCGGCTCTATCTTGCGCCCAGGGCCCAAAGCCCTCGCTACAGCTCAAGACCGGATCGCTGAAAAAACATTTTTAAAAAACACCGCGAAAGTGCCTGTCGCGCCTTTTGAACAAATCGACACTATCTTTGACCTTAAACGCGCCGTAAAAGTCATTGGCTATCCCTGCGTGCTTAAAACGCGGCGGTTTGGTTATGACGGCAAAGGTCAATATGTCTTGAAAGGCGAAGACGATATTGCAATGGCTTGGGAAACCCTTGGAGAGCAGCCCAGTATTTTAGAAGGCTTTATTGCCTTTAAACGTGAAGTCTCAATTATTGCAGCGCGCGGCGTTAACGGAGAGATTGCAAGCTATCCTCTCATTGAAAATGTTCATAAAAATCACATCCTCCATACCAGTACAGCTCCCGCGGATGGCCATAGCGGGAAGGCCAAAGCTTTTGCCCGTTATATCCTCAAAGAACTTAATTATTTCGGCGTTATGGGGATTGAGTTTTTCCAAATGGAATCCGGCGATCTTATTGTCAATGAGATCGCGCCGCGTGTACATAATTCCGGCCATTGGACGCAAAATGCAGGCTGTATTGACCAGTTTGAGCTTCATATCCGCGCCATTACGGGCTGGCCCCTTGGTCATATTCAGCTCAAACACGGAGTTCAAATGACCAATCTTATTGGCCGCGATATTGAGAATTGGGACACCCACGCCCGTGAGCCCGATAGTTTTTTGCATCTTTACGGCAAAAAAGAGCCCAAGCCCGGACGCAAAATGGGCCATGTGAACCGTATCATCTATGTTCCGCGTGGGCAGCTCAATAAATAAGCTGAGGGCTTAGCTATTTATGCTAGCAGCGGCGAGCGCGCCGCCGCTTGCGGCCGCTTTGCGGCCCGCGAAATAAATGAATAAATTCTTCAGGCTTCGGCAGGCCGCTGACCGCGCCTAATGTCTGGGCTTTCGCTTTTTCAAATTGCATAACATTTTCAATGCGCCGCTGTAGAAAAGCGCGAGCCTCGGCTTTATCATCATTATCACCGGATAGCCACGCCAAAAGAGACGCGCCTATCACCCCTGATAAAATAGCGCGTTTGGTATAATAATTATAATCTTCGCTTCTGTCTCCAATGGCCGTCCAAATGGCGTCGGCACTGGCCCATAACTGCGCAGCCCCTTGCGCGTTGGCATCGGGTAATGACAACCGCGCCATGGCTCGCCGCGCCGCATCCTCATGACCGCGCAGCAACTCTAGCCGTATCCATACCGCTTCCGTAACTTTATCGCGAATACGCATGGTCTCAAGATCAAGGGCTGAGAGGCGAGCCGCCATCTCTGTATCAAGGCGGTTTGACCAGCGACGCATTAGCCCCAAAGCCCCACCAGCGGCATAGATATGCTCTGCCCCCTCTTGTAAATCCAAAGACCTCACGGCAATTTTCACCGCTTGATCTGTCCAGCCGTCAAAGGCCGCATTTTGCAGCAGTTTATCTAAAATTACATCAACTTTATCTTGGGGCATATCTGTCATAGACGCATCATAGCCCACCCAAGACAAAAGGTCACGCGCCGCTTATGATTTTGCCTTGCGGCGCAATATCACACGGGCAAACCAAGCTTTAACGCCTTGCATGCCAGAGCCTGATAAGACCCCAAAGCGGAAAATACGTCCCGCCAAAATAATTACCCCAATGGTTAAAGCAAAAACAAATATCGCCGGCAAGATCAGCTCAATCAATGGCGGATTACTCGGCAGGCGGATAATTGCAGCAAAGGGCGCAGACAGCGGGAACCAAGACGCCCAGCGCACAATCTCTGAATTCGGGGCATCAATCGCAAGCGGTACGATCATAATACATAACGTTAAAACTAAAATAATTGGTGTTGTTAAGGTTTGCGCATCCTGCATTGACTGCGCCAAAGACCCAATAGCAATAAACATTGCCCCATAAAACACATAGCCCAGCACGAGATATAGAAAGAAAAAGAAAACAAGCTTCGGCGGAAAAGACGCCGCAATGCCACGCGCGATTTCAGGGTCAGGGGCAAAAAATATCAACCCAATGACGAGAGTAACTCCCAGTATAATATAAGGCAGCATCGCCGTAATAGTCAGCGCAGCAACACCGAGAAGCTTGCCTAAAATCACTTCGGAGAACTGCACGCTAGAGAGCATCATCTCAAGCAGCTTATTAAGTTTCTCCTCAAGCATAGAAGTTAGCAGCATATAAGAGCCCGAAAAGATCGACAGCCAGAGAAACACGCTCATGACAAGCGCGATAATAAACGGAAGCTGGTCTTCAATCGTCACCGCTTGACTGCCGCCATTATCCGCATCAATATTTTTATTCGGATTAAAACTTTGCATTTCAACCGAGCCCGTCTTAGCGGCCCGGTAACCTTGGATATCTAAATTCCCGCGCGCGAGATAAGCGGCCGCAGCCTTATCACTAAAATAGTCTTGCGCCAAATTAGACAGAGCTTGGCTATTAATATTCGATGACCAATAATCTGCATTAATCACCCCCGCCGTTTCATCTTTGCGCAAATGCAGCACCCCATCAAGATTAACGCTTTGTCCGTCAATTATAAGTTTTTTCTCACCGCGCAGATAAGGCTGCAAGTCGTCAATATTTCCCGCCGGGGGCGACACAAATATAATATCAGCTATAGGGAGCTTAGCGCGCTTTGCAATTTCCGGCTGAACCTCTTCAAGATATTTTTGCGCGGCGGCGGCTCCGCCGCTATCAAGGCGGGCGAGGAGAATCTCGCTTTGCTCATCTTTTAAAACCAAATCAAGCCTTTCATAAGCTTGACGGTAAAGTGCCGTTTGATTATCACTATATCTTTGCTCAATCGCGGCGGCATGTAGGCCCGAATCGTCTAAAATCGCTTCATAGCGGGAATTGGTCAGATTAATATCCAGCGTCGCGGCAAAAAAGCCAATTGCGCCAAAAATAAACGGCAAGAAAAAAGACAGCCAAAACCCCCATGTTTTAACATAGCCAATAAAATCGCGCTTTGCGATTAAAAATGTGCGGCGCATATTGGGAAGATGCTCTCTCATGAGCGGCCCTCCTGTAGCGGCGCATCCGCCTGTACTGCGTCTTGACCGACAAGGGCGACAAAGGCTTCGTGCAGGCTGGCGCGCTGCGGCTCAAAGCGGGTTAATTTCACCCCTTGGTCCACGGCCTTAACCAAAATATCTTGGGTATCCACCGCATCTTTTACAACAACGTTTAAAACGTCACCCCCTTGCGACTCAATCATTTTCACAAAAGGCGTCACTAGCTCTATGAGGGCGGCGTCTTTCGAGCCAATCACTAGGCGGCGGGGCGCTTGGGAGAGGGCCGCCTCGGTCGCGCCGTCAAAACATTTCTCCCCTTGGGACATGAGGATGATCCGGTCACATAAACGCTCCGCATGTTCCATCACATGAGTGGAGAATAAAATCGTATGGCCTTGCGCCGCAATCTCACGCACTATCCCTTCCAGCACTTGTTGATTGACCGGGTCAAGACCAGAGAACGGCTCATCAAGAATATAAAATTCTGGGTTATGCGCAATCGCCGCCAAGAGCTGGACTTTTTGCGCCATGCCTTTGGACATATCTTTATTTTTCTTCCGCCGCGCATCCCCAAGGCCGTAGCGAACGAGCATCTCATCGGCGCGTTTAAAAGCATCTTTGCGTTTCATCCCATTAAGCTGCGCCATATGGGCCACCGCTTCGCGCGCAGTTTGTTTTTTATAAAGCCCGCGCTCTTCAGGCAAAAATCCAATGCGGCCAAAATTATGCGGCCCCGGCGCCCGCCCAAATAAAGTGACCGCGCCGCTCGTGGGTTTAATTAGCCCCAAAGCCATACGCAGGCTGGTTGTTTTCCCGGCCCCGTTTGGGCCGAGAAAGCCAATGATCTCACCGGCACCAATGTCAAAACTAACGTTTTTAACGGCCTGTTTCCCGGCAAAGGATTTAGACACATTTTCAAGGCTTAATATCGGGCTCATATAATCTCTATGTGAGGGCGCGTTTGAAAGATAAAGTAAAATATGGCCAGGATTATAAATTAGTTGTGAAGAGCCATTTCGGGTTAAATAATTTACTGCACCTCAAGGCTAAAAGCGTGAATTTTCGGCATTTCCTCTGACAAGCAGTCCATCACTGCCCGGTGGCGAGCCAGGCGCGTCATTGGGCCAAGTATCTCAGCACTTATAATAACATGAAAATGGCTCTCTGGGCTGCCGTCTTTATCGCCAAATTCTGCAGCATGAGCCGCCGCCCCAGCATGGCCCGCATGAAGATGGGATTGGTCAATCACCTCTAGCTGCGACGGATTGAAGGTTTTTGTGAGTTTTTCCTTGATTGCTGACCCAATAATGCCCATTTTGCTCAATCCTTTCATGGCGCTTTGCGCCGCTTAGCCCTATAAGGCCTTATGACAGATAATTACAAATATAAACCCAAGGGTATAGATATTAGTATCAAGCGGACGAAAAAAAAGCCGCCCCCTGATAAAGAACCTTGTGAATGGGAAGGCTGCGTGAGCCTTGGCGGCTGTAAAGCGCCCAAAGGCCCAGACCGCCTCCGTGAATATTACAATTTTTGCACCGTCCATGCCCGCGAATATAATAAAAACTGGAATTTCTTTTCCGGCATGACCGATGATGACATCCGCGAATGGCAAGCGGGGGCCCGCCACGGCCACCGCCCGACATGGGACGTGCGTAAAAATACCGCCGAGCGCTCCAGCGCCCGTAAAAAGGCCAAGGCCGGCGGCGGCGGCGCTTATGCGGACCCGTTGTCTATTTTCGGCGACGGCGGCCAAGAAGCGACCGCAGAGCAGCCGCGCAGGCGCCTGTCGAAAATGCAGATCAAAGCACTCAATGATCTCGGCCTTGACGATACGGCCACCAAAGAGGATGTGCGCAAACGCTACACCCAGCTTGTGAAACAATTCCACCCCGACGCCAATAAAGGTGACCGCAGCAGCGAAGATAGTTTCGCCCGGGTGGTCAAAGCCCACCGCACGTTAAAATCCACTGGATTGGCGTAAGTTTACACCGCCTCACCCCCGTTATTAAAGATAGATATCTCCATGACTTCTGACGCTTTTCCTATTGTGCAGCCCGATATCACGGTCAATGCCCGCAACATCTTTGATGTTAATTTTGACATGGAGGTTCCCGCCTTTAGCCAGCCGAGCGAATATACGCCGCCCATTGACAGCGCTTATATTTTCGATGACCAAACCACACAGGCCATTTTAGCGGGCTTTGCGTTTAACCGCCGGGTCATGGTGCAGGGCTATCACGGCACAGGCAAATCCACCCATATTGAGCAAATCGCCGCGCGGCTAAATTGGCCGCTGGTGCGGATTAATCTGGATAGCCATGTCAGCCGGATTGATTTGGTCGGGAAAGACGCGATTGTTTTAAAAGACGGCAAGCAGATTACAGAGTTCCGCGAAGGGCTTTTGCCATGGGCGCTGCAAAATCCGGTCGCCCTCACCTTTGATGAATATGACGCAGGCCGCCCGGATGTGATGTTCGTCATACAGCGCGTCCTCGAAGCGGAAGGCCGCCTGACATTACTCGACCAAAATAAAGTCATCACGCCGAATCCTGCTTTCCGCCTGTTTGCGACAACGAACACTGTCGGCCTTGGGGATACAAGCGGGCTTTACCACGGCACGCAGCAGATCAATCAAGGGCAAATGGACCGCTGGAGCCTTGTCTGCCAGCTCAATTACCTACCCCACGCCCAAGAAGAAGCGATTGTCCTCGCCAAATCACCGACATATAATAACCCCGAAGGCAAAGACCTGATCGCGAGCATGGTGCGCGTTGCCGATATGACCCGCGCGAGCTTTATCGCCGGTGATATCTCCACGGTCATGTCCCCGCGCACAGTGATGAACTGGGCGGAAAACGCCCGCATCTTCGGCGGCGACATTGCCCAAGCCTTCCGCCTCACCTTCCTCAATAAATGCGACGAGTTAGAGCGGGCCGTAATTTCCGAGTTCTACCAGCGCGCCTTTGGTGCAGATCTGCCCGAGAGCGCCGCTGCGGGGATGGGGGGTTAAAAGCCTAAAGCCTCCTTCGAGACGGCCTACGGCCTCCTCAGGATGAGGGCAGGGCATGGACGATAGGCTGTGATAGGCAGCGATAGATAACCGATTTGCACTTCACACCCTCACATCTAATCCCCTTCATCCTAAGGAGGCTAAGGCCGTCTCGAAGGGTGTTACGATTGCACCAAAGCGTAAAATTGCTACGCAGCCCCATGGCGCAACCGCAATCAGATACATGGCTCTACATCTTACAATGTTCTGACGGCAGCTATTACACAGGGACTTACCGCGGCCATGATCTTGGTGTCAGGGTGAGCGAACACAACCACGGCAAACACCCCCGCGCCTATACTGCCCGCCGCAGGCCCGTTAAATGCGTCTGGAGCGAACAATTTCAACTTGCATCAGACGCCATTAAACGGGAGCGGCAAATTAAAGGCTGGTCGCGCAAAAAGAAACTCGCTCTTATAAACGGAGACTGGGATGGCCTCCGCAATATATCCAAACGCGGGAAGGCATAACCGGCAAGTATGATTCCCTGCTCCCTCATCCTGAGGAGGCCGTAGGCCGTCTCGAAGGATTATGCGGCCTTTATACGTCCCTTAACCATCCCATCACCCAACAATAACTTGCGCTGATTTTAATTATTGCTAAACACACATCCATGACCACCACCCCCCTCGATAATTTCAAACGTGCGCTTGGGTCCGCCTGTAAGGCCTTGGCCCATTCGCCCGAGATGGAGGTGAGTTTTGGTGGGGACACGCCGCATATTAGCGTTGGTGAGGCGGGACCGAATATGCGCCTACCGAGCTTACCGCCCCATCCCAAACCTGCAGTGATTGCCAAGGCGCGGGGGGAAGCCGATGCCCTCGCTCTGCGTATTGCCCTGCATGATAGCGCGTTGCACCGCAAGGCCCAACCCGCCGCCGGGGTTGCCCGCGCCACATTTGAAGCCCTTGAGCAAGCCCGTATTGAAGCCCTTGGCGCACAGCACCTCAGCGGCCTTGGGGATAATCTTTACGCAGCCCAAGCCGCCCGCGCCCAGCGCAAAGGCTTTCACAAGGACGGGCTTGAGAAAACCGATATGACCTTTGCAGAAGCCATGGGGCTTTATGCCCGCGAGCAGCTCACTGGCCGCGCCGCACCCCAAGAAAGCAGCGGCTTGATGGCGCTGTGGCGGGGGGACCTTGAAAAGTCCGCTGCACGATTTGACACGTTAAAAACTCTCATCGGCGATCAAGCCCGCTACGGCGCGGCGGTGCAAGACCTGCTCCATGATTTTGACATGGGCCAAGGCGCGGAGGACACCCAAGAAGACGAACAGGACAATCAAGACGAGGCCAACGAAGACGAGGATGAAAACCCGCAAGAGCAAGAGGACAGCCCCCAAGATCAACAGCCCGGGGAAAGCTCTGTCAGCGAGGCGGACGCTCTTGAGGACGATCAATCCGATCCCCAAGATATGGTCGACGCGGAGAACCTTGAAGGAGAGCAAGAGAACGATAACGCCGATGCGGAGATGGCTCCCAACCGCCCTATGCCGAGCAATATGCCGAACGCCTATACAGTCTTCACGACGAAACATGACGAGGTGATTAAGGCCGAAGATATTTGCGATACCGACGAACTAGAACGGCTTCGTGGTTATCTTGACGGTCATATGAAGGGCTTATCCTCTGTCATTTCCCGCCTCGCCAACCGCTTGCAGCGCCGCCTTTTGGCGCAACAGCAAAGATCATGGACCTATGATCTAGAGGAAGGCATGCTCGATACGGCGCGGCTGACCCGGGTGATTACCGACCCGATGAGCGCCCTGACATTTAAAGAAGAAAAAGAGACGGATTTCCGCGATACGGTTGTCACCATCTTGATTGATAATTCCGGCTCTATGCGCGGGCGGCCCATCATGGTTGCCGCCGTATGCGCCGATATTATGGCCCGTACGCTAGAGCGCTGCGGGGTGAAAGCAGAAATCCTCGGCTTTACCACAAAGGCGTGGAAAGGCGGGCGAAGTTTCCAAGACTGGATGGCGGATGGCAAGCCCCCTGACCCCGGGCGGCTGAATGATTTGCGCCATATTATTTACAAAGCCGCTGATATGCCGTGGCGGCGGGCCAAGCGCAATTTGGGCCTGATGATGCGCGAAGGGTTACTTAAGGAAAATATTGACGGGGAAGCCTTAGAATGGGCGCTCTCCCGCCTTATGGCCCGGCCTGAGCAGCGGCGCATTATGATGGTGATCTCCGACGGTGCCCCCGTGGATGATGCAACCCAAAGCCAGAATAAATCCGGCCTGCTCGAGTCCCACCTAAGACAAGTGATTGATAAAATTGAAAACCGCACAGAGGTCGAGCTTGTCGCCATCGGTATCGGTCATGATGTCACCCGCTGGTACCGGCGCGCCATCACGATCATGGACGTGGAGCAGCTCGGCGGGGCGATGACAGAGAAACTCGCAGAATTATTTGATGATAAGGCTACCGGCACTAAATCGCCAAGCCATCATAAGAAGTAATAATAGACATTACTAGAAGCTATTAGCTTCACCCCCCTAATAGTCTAAATTGCCGCACATTGCATAACCGCCGAAATGAGCGGCCTGCATATAGTATTTATAGGGAGACATAATGACTATTAAGAAACATATCATTCTATCTACAGCTTCAATTATAAGTTGCGGATTACTAATTTCTTGTAATTCAGGACTAAATATTCCGTCCAAAACAACAAGTGTAGCGACACAATCATCCATACAGCAAAGCGTTGCCGGACCAGACTTTTTTATTGTATCTAACAAGGCAGATGCCAATACAATATATAAGTTTTCAAGTGAAACCAATGGTCAATATGCCATGGCAGGAGAGTATAAAACAGGCGGAACAGGGACGGGCGACCTTGAAATTCCGGCTTTGCAAAAAGATGCGACAAATCCTTTGGCCAATGGGGACGACCCGTTAATTTCAGCCTATTCAATATCTGCATCGCAGGACGGTAAAAATATCGTTGTTGTAAACCCAGGTAATGCGACAATTTCATTAATGAAACGCGGCGAGAATGACGAAATTTCAACCGTTAACACAGCCCCCGCAACCGACTTATTCCCAATTAGCGTCGCTATGCATGCCGATCACGTTGTGGTCGCGAGCGTGGGTGATAGCAATATGAAAGGCAGCCTTGGTTTATTCAAAATCATCAACGGACGTCTTGTGTCAACGCAGGACAACCGAAGAGATCTACAAGCCAGGCCTTCGACTGTTAAATTTTCCTCGGACGGCCGCTTTGTTATCGTCAGTGAACTTGTGACAGGTAAAATCAAGACTTTTGCGCTTAATAATGGTCGTTTATCAAATGAGCCGGTTTCCGTTATTGATTCGCCAAAAACAGACGGGCGTTTTCACGCTATTCCTGTTGGGTTTGATTTAAAACCAAGTGCCGACGGCGGCGACATTATCGTCATGTCCGAAGCGCGGTTTTTAACCCCAGAATATACTCTACGTGAAGGGGACGGCAGCGTCGTTCAAAGCCCTTTATATTCCTGGCAAACGGGGTCCTTATCGACTTATAAGCTAGCGCAGAACGGGTCACTATCGCTCGTATCAGGTGACGTTTTAACTGGTACCGCCGTTGAAGGGGGCGAATTAGCCAACTGCTGGGTTGTCTTATCACCTGATGGGAAAACACTCTGGGCCGCCAATGCCCTCTCCAGCTCTATTAGCTCATTTGACATTGCTGATAATGGTGTCGCCACATTGAAAAATGCAACCGCCTATAAAGACGAAAGTGAAACACTTTTCTTTGGTGATCTTAACGTCAGCGCGGATGGGAAGACACTTTATCAACTCGTTGGAAATCAAGGGCAAGCTGCCATTTTCGATATTCAGTCCAATGGTGATTTAACACTCCGGCAGACCGTTTCAGGCATGCCTAAGCTTGGAACTTACGGCCTTTTATTATTACCATAACCAAGGCTGACCTAGGTTTAAACATTTTTAAAAAATCGTTTAAACTCTACACACCTTAGATAAAAGTCCCCCTATATCTCGGTTAAACCCGAGATATACTCCCTAGACCCCGGCAAGCCCGGGGTCTTTTACATTTATTCTCCGCAAACATAAGAATCTCTCATAAAAGTCTCTACCGTATAGAATAAGCCAGATATAGTAAGACAAGAGCGTCACGCCTTAACGAGGGGACGGGTTAGCTATGTTTTCATCCCGATCATCTCACGCCCCACAAGCTACCTCTATATTATTCTCATCAGTCTTTGAAGTCAGCACGTCATCATTGCCTGAAAAACCTGCATTGGTCATTTCTATTTATATCTAAACAGGATATAATCTGCCTTATGATACAGCCGCCCAAAACTGCGCCGGATGACAGCCTAACCGCGCCAAAAGATAATTCAACCAAGCTTTTACGCTTTATCCAAGACAGCCCGCCGGAAACCGGTAATGTTACTGAAATTGCAGACGGCGTGTTTTGGCTGCGGTTTTCTTTACCGATGACAGGGCTTAATCATATTAATCTTTACGCCCTGAAAGACGGGGACGGATGGGTTGTGGTCGATACGGGCATTGCGAGCCGCGCAACCCGCACCCTATGGGAGCATCATTTTAAAGTCCTCATGGGCGGGCGGCCCGTCAACCGCATTATTGTTACCCATCTTCACCCAGATCACGCCGGGCTTGCGGGGTGGATGCGCCGCCGCTTTGACGCCCCCCTTTTAATGACTCGCGGGGAGTATTTTCTTTGCCGTCTTTTGGCAGCAGATACAGGCCGAGAAGCCCCAGCAGATGGGCTTAAGTTCTACCAAAAAGCCGGCTTAAGCCCAGATCAAATCGAAATTTATAAACTTCGCTTTGGCGGCTTTGGTAAAGCGATTTCGCCCATGCCGCAAAGTTATGACCGCCTTCAAGACGGCGACGATCTTATGATTAATGATCGCCGCTGGCGCGTCATTACCGGTGCAGGCCATTCCCCAGAACATGCTTGCCTATATTGCGAAGATCTTGGCCTATTTTTATCCGGCGATCAAATCTTGCCCAACATAAGCTCTAATGTATCCGTCTGGCCAACAGAGCCAGAAGCCAATCCGCTTGAGGACTGGATTAGCTCTTGCCATAAATTAAAAGCGGCCCTGCCAGAGGACACACTTATCGCCCCGGCCCACGGCATTCCCTTTTACGGCGCGCATAAGCGGTTAGATAAGTTAATTTCCCATCATGAAAAAGCCCTTGAGAGATTAACGGAATTTTGCCAACGCCCACAGATGGCAACGAGTGTTTACTCCATTTTATTTCGCCGCCAAATTAACGACGGCAACCGCATCATGGCCGTAGGTGAGGCGGTGGCCCACCTAAACTGCCTGAAAACCCGCGGGCTTATTCGCCGCACTTTAAATGATGCCGGGCAGTTTTGTTATCAGCGAAAATAACGAAGGCCTCTACAAAGCTTATACTCATATATTATGAGGCATTCTTACCTGCGCGGAGCTTAGCTAAGTAATCAAGGTGAGCAGCAATGGCCTTTTCTCGTCCGCGCAAGACGGGATCATAAAAAGACGGGCGGGAACTCATTTCGTCAGGAAAGTAATTCTGTCCGGAAAAGCCTTCCGGCGTATCAGGGTCATAAATATAGCCCTCACCATAGCCTTGGGATTTCATCATCTTGGTCGGGGCATTACGAATATGCATGGGCGGGCCAAGCTTGGCCGTATCTTTGGCAAGGCGTATCGCCGCTTTACTGGCCATATAGGCTGCATTTGATTTCGGTGCGCAGGCCAGATGAATCACCGCTTGGGCCAGAGCTAGCTCCCCTTCAGGGCCCCCAAGCAGGCGGAAGGCTTCGACAGCAGCAAGGCATTGGGGTAAGGCCGACGGGTCCGCGAGGCCAATATCTTCGCTGGCCATGCGCACGAGACGGCGGCCAATATAAAGCGGGTCCTCCCCGCCGTTAAGCATGCGAAAGACCCAATAAAGCGCAGCGTCCGGATCAGAGCCGCGAATAGATTTATGTAAAGCGGAGATGAGGTTATAATGTTGCTCCCCCGATTTATCATAAGCAGGGGCACGTTTTTGTAAAAGCTGCGCGCTTGCCGCCGCGTCAAGATCGTCATCACTCTCAGCCACAGCATTAAATATAATCTCGCAGAGGTTTAGACAATAGCGCCCATCACCGCCGGCAAAATCAATCAAAGCCTGCCGGCCGTCATCGGTCAGCGGTAGGCGGCGAGACATTTCGGCCTCTGCCCGCATAGTTAATTGGCATAAGGCCTTATCATCTAGCGGATTTAGCACGAAAACCTGCGCCCGCGATAAGAGCGCGCCGTTGAGTTCAAAAGACGGGTTTTCCGTTGTCGCGCCGATCAGAGTAATCACGCCGCGTTCTACAAAGGGCAAAAAGGCGTCTTGTTGGGATTTATTAAAGCGGTGAATTTCATCAACAAATAATAACGTCCCCTGCCCTGTCTCTCGGCGCGATTGAGCCGCATCAAAGACTTTGCGCAAATCGGACACACCAGAAAAAACTGCCGATATCTGAACAAAACTTAAATCACTATGCTGGGCCAAAAGCCGCGCGATTGTCGTCTTTCCAACCCCTGGCGGCCCCCATAATATAAGAGAGGTTAAATGACCCCCCGCTAAAAGCCGGCCCATTGGCGCGGCTTCGCCGAGCAGGTGATCTTGGCCAACCACATCAGCAAGACTTTGCGGACGTAGCCGATCTGCGAGCGGGCGTGGGGCATTATCCGATAAATTAGAGGCTTGGAATAAATCGCTCATATAAAAGCCATAAGCCCATATAAATATAAGAACAAGAGCCGAGCCGCTCCTTAAATATGAGGGTTAATGTTAAATTTAGATAAATATTAATCATAATCAGCAGTGTTGTTTTAATGTTCTTTGAATACAACCATCGCGGCGGTGGTGAAACATGATAAAAATAAGAAAATCAAATGAAATAATAAATAATATAGACGCAAATGTTTCTGTTATCTTTGCTGGAGGCATTCTTGCGCTTTTATTATGCGTCGGTTTATCAACTGACAGCCTCATGAGCTATAATGCCAAAAGAGAGCTTCAGACAGCTCTCGACAGCGCCGTCCTTGCAGCGGCGATTAATGCCGATGAAGACGAACATAACAGTGTTGGAAACGCTGCCTTTCATAGTAATATTTCAAATAAACGGCTCAGTAATATTGCTTTAGGTTTTAGCGAAAGTAACGACGTCGTCCACGGCATCGCTGTGGCAAACCTTCCCTTATTTTTTGCCGGTATTTTACCCTCGGATATGGTCACAATTCGCGTATCCTCCAGAGCCAATGTTTCCTTACCAGAAGCATTTCCTTGTATAATTTCCTTAAACCCGAATGCCCAGCCTGGGGTTGTAATTAACGGCGGGGCGGAAATTGATGCACCCGGCTGCGAGATACATTCACATTCTGTCAGAAACCCGGCGCTGACCATAAATGGAGGAACAGACATTAATGTAGAGAGACTCTGCATGGCAGGCTCATCCATAGTTGATAACTCTAACGGATCATTTAGAGGCCGTATTGAGACGAATTGTAATGTTGCCGAGGATCCCTATTCAGCTGGACTGCCGGTGCCAAATACAAGCTGCACGCACTCTGGCCGTGTCTATAATGTTCCGGTGGTCAATTTAAATCCCGGCGTTTATTGCGGGAGTTTCAATTTTAACTCCGGCGTCAACCGTATCAACCTTGCGCCCGGAACCTATGTTTTAAACAATAGCATATGGAGTATTGACGGCAGCTTTCTACAAGGCGATGAAATTACCTTTTATCTTAATGACGATAATTCCCGCTTTAATTGGAACAGCTCCATACAGGGTCAATTAAAAGCTCCGACAAGCGGAGATTATGCGGATATTCTTTTTACAGAGCGCCCCGGATTAAGCCGCAGAAATTTCATATTTCATGATGAAAACGGATTTGATTTTGAAGGTACAATATATCTTCCCAGTAAAGACGTTACTGTCAACGGCGGAAGTACCATACGCTCTCGTAACTTGCAGCTTATTGTCGGCTCACTCATACTTAATGATTCAGCATTAAATATTGAAAACCCGATAGATGAGAATACAGAGTTCAGCCTTGTTTACCTCTCGGAATAGGCCCTAAGAAACAAAGCGCCAAAATAGCTAATCGCTATTTCCTCGCGCGGCGCGGTTTCCTCTAGCCATAGCCTAAAAATTCGCTTAAATCATGGCGTAAATTGACAGATGAGGCGAGCTATGAGCGATCAAAATTTTCCAACAGGTACATTAATGGCCGGCAAGCGCGGGTTGATTATGGGCGTCGCCAATAAAAACTCTATCGCATGGGCCATTGCCCGCCAGCTCGCGGCCCAAGGGGCAGAACTCGCTTTCACTTACCAAGGGGATAAACTCCTGCGCCGCGTCGCGCCGCTCGCTGAAAGCGTAGGCTCAGACACATTATGTGATTGCGACGTGACCAGTGACGATCAAATGGACGCCACATTTAACACGCTTAAAGACAAATGGGGAAAGATCGATTTCCTTGTCCACGCGATTGCCTTTGCCGGTAAAGACCAACTCGCGGGGAGCTTTATTGAAAACACCACACGGGACGGGTTTAAATCTGCGCTGGATATTTCCGCCTATAGCTTTGTTGATGCGGGACGCCGCGCCAGTGAGATTATGAATAACGGCGGAGCCATGGTCACCCTGACCTATCTCGGCAGTGAGCGGGTTGTGCCCAATTACAACGTTATGGGCGTAGCCAAAGCCGCCCTTGAAGCCAGCACGCGCTATATGGCCGCCGACCTTGGCCCGCGCGGTATTCGGGTCAACGCGATTTCTGCGGGGCCGATTAAAACCCTCGCCGCCGCCGGTATCGGCTCTGGCCGCCATATGTTCCGCTTTAACAAAGCCGCCGCCGCCATGCAGGATCATACAGACCCCATGGGCGTCGCCGGCGCTGCCCTTTACCTGCTCTCAGATTTGGGCCTCTCCTGCACAGGAGAAACCCACCACGTCGACGGCGGCTTCCACGCTATAGCCATGCCCCAAGAAACACCCCTTCGGGAGAGTCTGGAGGGTTAGAGTTAGGGTTGCCCCTTTGTCCCTTCAACGCGCGTGTCTATAACGTCTTGCAAGCCGGACTGATGGGCCTGTAGGGACATATTATCAAAAGTAAGAACGTCTACAACCGCGTTATCTACACTTTGAAATGATAGTTCTAATTTGTCTGTTACCTGCGTCATGCGTACAAAAGGGGCAAGGTCACTCGGCACAGCAAAGATTTGGTCTGGGTTTTCTTGCAAAAGAAAATAATAAGTAACTGTTTCGTTGGTGACTTCCTGCTGAACACGAGCCACAGTACCCGATATTGTTTGGTAGTCTTCAATATCACTAATGGCGACCGAATTACCTCGCCCCCTTAAAACTTGATTATAGCTACGAAGTGCCACTTCCGTTGTTTTACCTGAACCAACCAAACTATAATCTTCCACCGATACGAAGGCCGCAGCTTTAACAAGGCCAGAACTTGCTTTTAGCGTCATAAAATAAGTGGGTATTCCCCCAATATTATAGAGTATCGGATTTGTCGCGTGGTAGCCAAAGTCTTGAAATTCATCTTCAGCCGAATTACGTGCCGCTGTTTCCGTCGCGCCCGCTTGTTCATAAAGTTTCATTTGTTTAGTGCGTGTATTAACCAACACAAAGCCGACCGTGCCTTCATCCGACCCTATAGATTGCATCCCTGTATAAAAATAGGATTGACCATCATTACCATAAACTAAAGACATTCCGTCCGTTGGTTTTAAAACGCCATCAGCTCCGAGCCATGAATTAACCCAGCCATCTTTATAACGGCCCCAATCACGAAGTTGACGGCGAATAATCGGCGCGGGTTGAATACGGTCAACCCATTCGGGCGCTTTATTAATTGGATATGGTTTTATCTCGCCTGTTTGAACGTCCAAAATGATAAGGCCGTTTGCATCAGCCCCTTTAAATCCTATACGTTTTTTATAATCTGTAATGACATAATAAGGACGGCCCGTATCATCAATTTCAAAACTCCAATCCGTTAAACCATGCCTCGCATAACCCTGATCATAGACGTATCTTTGAGGCTTATCACTAAAATAAGCGCCCATATTATAACGTAAGTTAATTGGAGTATTTCCAAGTTTCGTCACAAGCCGAACATCATTTTCATTACTCGCCGACACCATGACATAGCCGGGCGTACCCTTTCGGTTATCCAGCCAGCGGCGAAACTTTGAATGATTTAAGGGCCCCACCCAAAACAGCTCACCATTTACAGCTTGGATTGACATGCGTCCCACATCCACGCGGCTCCCTAGGCCGCGGTCTTCTCCAAGGCGTTTATCCGCCAAATTACGCGCAAGCGAACCGTCAACGCGGCGAACTTGCGACATATCAATGGCCGCAACATCATCAGAGAACTCACCAACAGCTATAGCGCCTGGTAGGTCATAATATTGCTTCGCATGAAAACCCGCAAAAGACGTAAAAAACGGGATGATAATGAGTGCAATTAAGCTTACTCCCATCATTACAGCGCTAAGACTTCCGCCTAAAGGTGATCTATTAAACGTCTTTGATTTGCGCCCGGGTTTAATAGACGATATTCCATAGCTTAAGCTCAAAAGAGCAACAGAATTAAATAAGAATATCCAAGTTAAGTCCGTAAATCCATATTGTAACACAGGTAAGCTGAGCCACGTATAAGCTGTATTTCCAATAAGAAAGATTACAACGTAAACCCAACGCCCCGTCACAAAACGCGATAACACGCCAAATAAGGCCCCAATCAACACCCCAAGTAACAGGCTCATTTATCCTCCTAGATATAAGTTAGATTTAAGACTGCTCACGTCTCTTTTCAAGGGCAGATAAAGTAATGGTGGCATTGCACAGTTTAATCTCAATCAACTTTCTAAGTTTATAACATATCTCGCACAGACATTAAGGCAAAACCAAGACAGTTTTCGCCTTTCCATTTCAGCGGGTTTTTGCAATGCGGATTATCCTCTGCTAATCTAATCCCCCAAATACGGTCAACGGGACTTGCTTCGACTAACACGCGTTTATGGGTGGTTAATAGAAAGTCTCTTAACGGTCTATTTTGTTTAAACTTATGATAACTACCGCGAACAACAATATCATATTTGTGAGCATCCCAAACAGCCTGATCAAAGCGTTTTATTTGCCGCCCAAAGGCTTTGGCCGCACCAGGTTTTCGGGTAGATAGAATTTTACTTAATATCTCATCTGCTTCAAATAGGCGGGCTTTTTCAGCCATCATCCAATGTTCAGCAGAGACATATATTTGCCCATTAACTTTGAATTTGCTTGGCCACCATTGGCTTAAGCAAGACTTAGTGACGGTGTTTTTCGTCTTACTTCTATGTCCCCAAAAGTAAACAGCCTTCGGCATTTTTCCGCGTTGAAACAGCTCCGTTAGCCATTGGCGATCATATGTTTTATAACTGAGTTGCTTATTGCTCATCCTTCCTCCACCACCCCCCAAACCTCCCTACCCGCCAATTTCGGGCTTTCCCCTGCCTCAAACGCCGCCCTCACCGCCCCATAGAGCGCCTCATTAATCGAGGCCGTTTGGCCGTTTTTCGCGGCGAGCTTTATGATAGCGCCTTGTAGGAAATCAATTTCGCTTTGTTTACCCGCCTCCAGATCATCGAGCATTGAGGAGCGGGCGGCGGCGTCCATTTTAATGATGCGCGAGAATATGGGCGCGAAGATAAATGTTGGCCATCTTAAAAGCCCCATAAATTTTTGCGGTTCCATACCATTGAAAAACTTAGGCGCAGCGCCGCTTGTGGTCACAATCCCAAGCGCTTCTTCCCAGCTCAAAGCTAAGGCGTGTCGGTAGTGACGATCCATAAAGCCCGCCCGTAGGCTCCCGCCCATTAAGGTATTCAGAGCGTTATTCAGATTAATCACTAATTTCCCCCATTGGTAATTTTCAATATCTTGCACGGCCATTACGGGTTCTCCGGCGGCCTCCATCATGGCGCGAAAGCGCTTCACATGCGGGTGGTCTGACCGGCCCATATGCAGCGCCCCGCCTGTGCCGCAGTGAAATTGCCCGGGCTGTGGCGAAGTGATATTAAACGGTACCATAGCCGGAATAACTTCACTATCTGGTAAAACCCTTCGCAGCACGTCCACATTCCCAACCCCGTTTTGCCACGATATAATGGGGACGTCCCACCCGGTTTGTTTAATCTGCTCAGCAGCCAGCTGCGTGTCTTGGGATTTTACACACAGACAGATCACATCCGGCGCGGGGCAAGCCGCAATATCGTCAAACACGTCAATCTGGCTTGGCGGGATTTGGACAGGCGGCGCATTGTAGTGGGTGAGCCTAAGGCCGCTACTTTGCAAAACCGTTTTCATTCGCGCGCGCCCCAAGAGGGCGATATGCGCAGGCGGGGCGGCACTATCATCCCTTATCGCATGATGCATCCCCTGTATGAGGCGGCCACCCATATAGCCGCCCACGGCTCCGGCGCCAAAGATTAAAATATGCGGCCTTATCTGCATCATTACTCCGTTTAACATAGACTCGAAGGCTTAGATATGGTGCTTGAAACCCTATATTTTATACTGCAATTAGTTTTGACAATCATTCGCAAGATTATTGACATTCATTCGCAACTAGTCTATATAAACACTATGATCCATTGTGTTTGCAATAATATCAATACAGCCAAAGTCGATGCCGCCCAGCAGCGCGGCGCGAAAACGGCACAAGATGTTCAGGCCTTTAACGGTTGCACATTTAATTGCGGTGCGTGTAAAGATTCGATCCAAAGCCGCCTTGATCTTTTAAAAGCCGAATCGCGCCCTGGACTCGCCGCCGCTGAATAGCGAATTTTTCGCAATTAATAACCACTCTCACCCGTCATGATACGCAGTCTTAACTAGGGCTGCGAATGATTATTGCTTGCGAAGATAATCGCTTATTCTCAAGGTTTTTGCCTCATAACATATTGACCCAAAGCGCCTTCGCCTCCAATTTACGTAGGTTAGAAATCAGCATGAAATGGAGCCCCCATGAGAGGTGATAAAAAAGTTATAGAGCATTTGAATAAAGCCCTAAAGGCAGAGTTGACGGCGATTAATCAATATTTCCTTCACTCGCGCATGCTCGGCGATTGGGGCGTGAGCAAACTCGCGAAAAAAGAATATGATGAGAGCATTGAAGAAATGCAGCATGCCGATAAAATTATCGAACGGATTTTATTTCTCGGCGGCCTACCAAATCTCCAAGACCTCGGCAAGCTTCATATCGGCGAGACGGTCGAAGAAATTTTAAAATGCGATATGCTCCTCGAGGAAGAAGCCGTGCCCATGTATAGGGATGCCGTAGAATATTGCGAAAGCGTGCGCGATTACGTCAGCCGCGATTTGTTCCAATCCATCCTCACCGATGAAGAAGGCCATGTGGATTACCTCGAAACCCAATTTGACCTCATTCGGCAAATGGGCATCCAAAACTATATTCAGCTCCAAAGCGCCCCTGTCACGGAAGGTGCGGGTTAGGGTAAGCGCGTCGTTTTGTTAAATAAATCCAATACCCCCTCGCCCCATTGCCGCCATAGCGGCATTTTTGGCGCTTTGAAGCTGCTCGCGGCTTTGTCCCGCGCGGGACATGATTTGCAGGCCGGAGTAAACCGAGAGCATCATTTGCGCGCTTTGGTTAACTTTTTCTGGCGGCCAGTCCATTCGAATCTGCGAGATCACGGCCTCTAAGGCGCGGCTCATTTTTTCATAACCTCTTTGCACAAGGGCACGGGCCTCGGCGTCCATACAGGCCCGGTCCGCCGAAGCATTACATAAAAAACAGCCATCTACGCCGCCCGCAGCCTTTGTACCCAGAATAGGCACAGATAAAAAATCATCAAGCCGCATTAACGGCGCGCCCTCCCCGATAAGCGCGGCCACGGCCCTATCAACATGCAGCGCCTCATAACGTTCTAAAGATTTTATATAAAGATTATGCTTACTGCCAAAGGCTTTATAAACACTCCCTTTTGTAAGGCCGCTGGCGGATAAAATATTTTGCAGGCTCGTGCCCTCATAGCCCTGCTGCCAAAATAGTGTCATCACCTTATCTAGCACCTCAGATTCGTCAAATTCGCGGGGCCGTCCCGCAGATTGAAGTCTATTTTTTAAGTCACGCTTTCGTGATACCATCATTCTTGACCAATTGGTTCCTATTACCTATATCCGTGTCATCGCAGCAAAAGTGCTGCTATTTTTATACCCAATTATAGACCAAATGGTCTAAAATCAAGGAACAAGATCGTGAGCACAGATAACACGCTATCAACACAAACTGTCTTTGGACAATCCGCAGAAAAGATTGACGCCCTTGGCAATAAAATAACTCGTCTTAGCACCCATGGCCTTCGGTTTACAACGGCCACAGTCTTAGCTTGGATCGGGGCGATGAAATTCACCGCTTATGAAGCCAGCGCGATTGAGGGGCTTGTTGCCTCAAACCCGCTGACATCTTGGCTTTACAACCTTACCAGCCTTCAAGGCGCATCTAATTTTATTGGCGCGACAGAGATTATAACAGCCCTTTTAATTGTGGCCGGATTTAAACTTCCAAAACTCGCCTTAATCGGGTCTTTACTCGCAGCAATAATATTTTTTGTTACAACCAGCCTATTGTTTACAGCCCCGGGATGGGAAGCCTCTTTAGGCGGTTTTCCTGCACTCTCCGTCGTACCAGGTCAGTTTTTACTCAAAGATATTGTCCTACTCGCCAGCGCCATTTTCCTTGCAGGGGACGCCCTAAAGCGTCTCGCGCGGACGGCTTAATTAATCCATAATACGCTTAACACCTAAGAAAGGACATTTTATGTCACGTTTAAACCTCGTTAATCCTGAAACCGCCACAGGCCGCGCCGCCGAGCTTCTCGGCGCCGTTAAAGCCGGCATGGGCACTGTTCCAAACCTCACCAAAGTTATGGCCAATCAACCTGCCGTACTTGATGTCTTTCTCGGCATGGGCCAAGCTCTATCCAAGGGCAATCTTGACGCCAAAACCCGCGAAGCCATTGCCCTGACTGTAGCCAGCGCCAATACATGCGATTATTGCGCCTCCGCCCATAGCGCCATTTCGCAATCTTTAAAGGTTGAGCAATCCGAGATTGACCTTCGCCTTAAAGGGCAATCTGCTGATCCTAAACTAACGGCCCTACTGACTTTTGCCAATGCTATGGTTGATAAGAAGGGCCTTGTGAGTGATGCAGATCTCGCGGCTGTGCGCGAAGCCGGATATAATGACGGGGACATTGCCGAGATCACAGCCAATGTGGCCGCCAATATCTTCACGAATTACATCAATCATGTCGCCCAGACAGAGATTGATTTCCCAGTCGTCACAACAGGTTAATGACATAAGGGCCCCTTAAGGCCCTATGTTCAAAAGTTATGACCGCGCTTCTTCAAAAAGGGGCGCGGTTTTTTCATGGATTCAATAAAACTTATACCCCTAACAACATCCGCCGACAGGCGCAGCATTGCCAATAGCGATTTCATCGGCAAACACATCCGGGGCGGCGCAGCCGGGGAAGACGCCGTAATGAGTGCTGCCATCGCCAACCACATCAAAATAAGGGGCAAAGCGGGTTTGTTTTAACATGGCGAGTGTATTACCGCAGACGGGGAAAACACGGCCCGCTTCGATATGATGCTCCACGTCGAGCTCAAATTTTTGCTCCATGCCTTCAATGCCGCCTTTATAAATCACCGCTTGGCCGTAATCTTCACAGGCTACATCAAGGTCAAGCTTCATCAGCCGCGCCGTCACAGAGGCAAAGCGG
The DNA here is from genome assembly GCA_937928165.1 of uncultured Caulobacterales bacterium. Classification (GTDB taxonomy): domain Bacteria; phylum Pseudomonadota; class Alphaproteobacteria; order Caulobacterales; family Maricaulaceae; genus CALFVT01. Next base: position 374,529 of record CALFVT010000002.1, on the reverse strand, counting down.
ATATCGCCGAGTTTTTCTTCTTGTAACGGATCTAGGATTGCAAGGCGGCGATGCTCGGCTACGCGCGGATCAGTAAAACCAGCGGCTTTGACAATGGCGTTATAATCATTCCAGTAAAGCGCACCCGATAGGCACTCCCCATAAAGCACAGGATCATTCACAAGGCTTTCGGGCATGCGGCGGTCGGCGTAAACATCAGAGAAATAAATCTCTCCGCCCGGCTTCAACAGCTTGTAGGCGGCGCGAAACACGGCGGGTTTATCGGTGCACAGATTAATCACACAATTTGAAATAATCAGATCAAAACTACCGGGCTCCAAATCTAGCTCATCGAGTTTTTCCAAATAGCCCTGAAGGAAGCGCGTATTAGGCGCGTCATAGCCCGCTTCTTTCGCGTGCCAGTCTTGATATTTACGGGCTACGGCTAATTGCTCATCGGTCATATCAACACCGGTGACATGGCCATTCGGGCCGACAAGCTTGGCGAGAGCATAGACATCACGCCCTGCGCCGCAGCCCAGATCAAGCACTTTAAGCCCGTCCAGGGCCGCCGGAATGACAAGGCCGCAGCCATAATAACGGCTCGCGACCTCTTCATGTATGCCGGACATAGCTCGGCGCACATAAAGCGGCGGCAAGCCATTGGTCACGCAAGCATCGGTTTTAAGGTCAGACGAGCTTTGCAGCGTCTCGCCGTAATATTCTTTGACGACATCATGGTTCATGAAGGGCCTCTTTGATAGATCAAGGTTAAATAACTAAGCGGAGCAGCTTGCGCCGCCGAGCACGCAAAAGCGCGAACAATGGGGATGATTAAGCGCCACAGGACGCAAAGAATCTTTAAGGGTTTTCCCCATTTCAAATTGGGCATCATCCCATAATAGCGTACAGGCCAGCACGGCAGCGCGGCTCTCGCCTTTGCGCTTCACCACCATACGAGAGCTGGCGCACATCATGCTATCGGGATGCACATCAAGTATGCCCCAGCAGGCCGTTGTAATCTCAGGCACATCGACGCTTTCGTCCATTTCCGGAAAGAGCAAAAGCTCCATCGGGTTTTGCGCGTCAATTTTCCAGTTCTGAGCCGAAATTAAGTCCCCATAGCCCTGGCGAGCCGCGGTTTCCGATTCGGCAAACATCGCCCGCCCCGCAATATGGGTGGTAAAGCCGTGCGCCGTGAGCCAATCAAGCCCTTTAAGGGCCACGTTAAAACTCCCTGCACCGCGCTCGCGGTCATGTTCACTTTGGGAGAAGTGATCAAGGCTCACCCGCATAGTAAGTTTATCTTTATAACGGGCTTGTAGATCCAAAAGCCCCGCCTGCACGCGCGGGCGCATCATCGGCTTCATGGCATTGGTCAGCATAAGTAGGCTATGGCCCCGGGACAGCACCATTTCGCTAAGGGTCATCATGTGGGGGTTCAAATAAGGCTCCCCGCCGGTGACGCCAATTTCAATCGGCCCTTGGCCCATCTCGTCAATTTCATCCAAAAACGGCGCGACATCTTCGGGCGTGATATAGATAAAGTGATCCGCCGTGGGGCTGCTTTTGATATAGCAATTCGCGCATTCAATATTACACAAACTACCTGAGTTTAGCCACAGCGTGGTGAGCGTCTTAAAATAGACAGAGGCCCGGCGTTCACCTTTGGCGGTCACGCGCGGATCTTTAAATTTCGCTGGGTCAATAATCACAGTCATGAAGAAACTCTACAGGCTTAAATCATAAACTGAAAAGTAATTTCACACACATTTGCGTTATTTTAGCCAATCATATCCTAAAATAAGGCACGCGGCACGAAATACAGGCCATTAACGGCAAGACCGGCTATAGGCCTAAACAGCCTAAACGCCGCGCCGCAAGGCCTTAATTTGGCACAGGCGGCTGCCCATCTATTTTGAAATACCAAGGTGTTTCCCCATAGGGCTCTGCGGGAATGCCGTGGAGCCAAATAAGCGCATCACGGGCTGCATGATGATAAATAGACCCGTGAGTATCTGTTTCGGCTCTATCCACAAACTTCACCTCAACCGCATCTTCATGGACAGACAAAGCCTGTATGAGTTTATCCAAACCTTGCCGCATGGTTCCGCCTTCATCGGCCATTGTCAGGTAAAGGCGTTTGCCGGATGATGTATGACGGCTTAATAGCTCCGCCGCATCTTTTGCAAGTCTTTGATCATCCCACCAAAGACTTGGGCTTATAGAGATGTAATCATCAAAACTCTCGGGCGTCTTTAAAAAAAGCTCTGCGATAAAAAGACCCGCCAGAGATTCGCCAATAATGGCGCTACGGCCTGTTTTATGACGGGCCTCAACAAAAGGTTTGACCTCACCTAGGATGTGCCGCTTGAAATCATCTGATCCGCCCCAATTAGCAAATTCGCCGTCTTTATAACGCGGATCAGTCGCCGCAGGCGTTATCTCGCTGCGGCGATTATGGGTACGAATACCGACAACAATCATCGGTTGGCGCTCCGCATTAATCAGCGTTAATTGCGACAAAGCGGCAATATGGAAGAAATCTTGCTCGGTCCCCCCGTCAACAACATATAATACAGGTAAGGGATCGGCAAAATATCCTTGGCCCCATTCTGGAATTTCAGGGACATATATATTCACCTCTCGCATCCCATTATATATGTCGGATTTCAATTGATATGTAACACCAAAAGAAATGGGTTCAGATTGCGGCGCCGCATCATTATGACTGGCAGTTTCAGCCTTTACGGCATCTGATATCGCTTTTTGCTTATGGTCTACGGGTTCACAGGCCATAAGCCATAGCCCTAACAACGCTATAACGCGGAACCCAACATAGCGCGGCGAAAGATTTAAGCTCATGACATAACAACCTTACCAGTTTTTTACCAGGCTAAATCATCGCAGGTTATATAGGCAAGCTATTCTGTCTTTTAGCTTTGATAGTTTCAATAGCCCCGCTCACAAAAACTCTATATAGCCGCCTCATGTTAAGTTATTTTCAGCTCCTTAAAACATTAGGCCCGATGAAAAATGGCGCTTTAACAGCCGAGTTATCAGGCAATTGGCGACAGGGACGCACAGTTTACGGCGGCCTCACGGCGGCGCTTTGTTATGAGGCGGCCCAGCGTGATTTTGCGGATTTACCGCCTCTTCGTAGCTTGCAAATCAGCTTTATCGGTCCGGTCACAGACACCCCGCAGATCACGGCCCGGCGCATAAGACAGGGGCGTAACGTCACCGCCGTGCAATCGGATATGATGATCGGTGAACAGACAGTGGCCACCGCCAATATGCTGTTTGGGCAAAGCCGTACTTCCGAACTGAGTTATGACTGCCCCGCCCCTAAGGCCAGTACGCCCGAAGGCACGGAATCCTTTTTTCCCGCCGCCGCCGCTGCGTTTCTGCCTGCTTTTACGCAGAATTTTGACGTCCACCTCATAGAGGGTCACCGCCCGATCAGCGGCGCGGCGCGGGGCTATATGCGCACATGGGCCCGCCATAAGGACGTAAGCTCGCGCGTAGGTCTTGGCAGTTTTATCGCTATTGCCGACGTCATGCCCCCGGCAGCCCTGCCTATGTTTACGAAAATGGGGCCCGTAAGTTCGATGAATTGGCAGATTAATATTTTAAACCACCCCTGCGAGACCGAAGACGGTTGGTGGCATATCGAGCTTGACCTCACTGCCTCAAAAGGCGGCTATTCCAGCCAAATCATGCGCTATTGGAACCGCGCCGGCGTGCTTTGCGCCGAAGCTGTGCAGTCTGTGACGATATTTATTTAAGGCCAAGCCGCCGCGCTATAGGGGTGTATAATTATTGGTTTATTTTACCACAAATCACCTTAATCTACGCATTGAGTAATTTATGGGTTATATGACATTTGAAACTGTAAATTCAGCCTTATCGCTTGAAGATAATCTTCAACATCTCATTCGGTCGGCTCATATTGATTTTATCGACTTTGGTTGTAGCGAGGGCGGTTCGATAGATCACGCCCGGCGAATACTTGACGGCAAAACAGGTATCGGAATCGACATCCAAGCTCGTAATGTCGAAACGGCGAGAAAACTTGGCTACCATGCCTTTCAAGGCGATCTCACCCAAATCAAACCCATTAAAGACAAAGTTCGTTTTGTCATGATGTCTCACTTTCTTGAGCATCTCTCGGGGGTCGGCATGGCTAAGAAATCTATTATATCAGGCCTATCTTTGGCCCGTGATTTTATATTTATCCAGCAACCCTTTTTTGATGCTGACGGATATTTGCTAGATAAGGGCTTGAAATTATTTTGGTCAGATTGGCACGGCCACCCCAATGCCATGACCTCGCTCCAGATTCATAATATATTACGGCCTCTCCTTGAGGCTCAAAAGATTGACCGGTTTGCAATTTATGGCAAAGACCGCATAAAACATAGTCGCCACCCCGCTATATTACCCGCATCAGCCCCCTGTGATGAAAGCGTTTGGGATTTAGAAAGGCATGGTAAAAAACCATTTAGAATCTTTTTTCAGCCCGTCTTTAATGAAACCATTGTCATTATTAATCTAAACGGCCACAATGCCATTGATGAGCTTCGCCGCAAAGCCGGCGGTCATTATTGTATTTACGACAGCGGCGGAGCCTAAACTAGATTCATGTCTCGACCTCAAAAAAATATACATCTCATTCGCGACTTAACCGCATCTTTTCGCTTTCCCGAGTATTGGGTTTATTCCACATGGATGAAGTTCGGCTTGCAATATCGTAAAACGACACTCGGCCCGCTATGGCTTATGATCAGCCCCGCCGTTTTTGTTGTCATGCTCGGATTCTTGTTTTCCAGTGTTAACGGTCGGCCGCTCGACGTCTTTATGCCTTATATGAGTGTTGGCTATATTACATGGACGTTGATGGTCGGAATTATATCAAACAGCACGCCTTTATTTCACCAAAGACGCTCAGAGCTTTTACAGGGAGATATGCGCCTGACTGATATTGTCCTGTCCAATTTATTTGCGACTTTTTTACAATATTTACATCAAGTCCCAATCCTGATTGGAGTTTTTATATTCTTTAAAATTGGGGTCAGCCCGCTAAATCTCGTCATAGGCGGTTTAGGCATATGCCTGATTGTGCTGAACGGCGTTTGGTTGTCGATCGTTTGCGGCATTATTGGAACTCAATTTAGAGACCTCGCCGAAGTGATTAGCGCCGTTATGCGCTTGGCCTTTTTTATTACACCTATTATCTGGATGCATGAAAATGGCGCTGGCGGCATTTTAGGCATATATCTGGTATTAAACCCATTCTTCCATTTTTTAGAAATTGTTCGCGCGCCGCTTCTTGGTAACTCCATACCACAGCTCACCTGGATTGTTGTTCTTTGCATTACTATTTTTGGATATGGTTTTGCGCTAACCCTTTACCGCATACAAGCGCGCCGCATAGCGTTATGGGTTTGATGAAATGAGCCATTATTTAATTCAAACAGAAGACCTTGGTCTTGACGCCCCTTACTTCCAATTGGGTGAGCAGAAACTATCACTCAACCCCGTTTCTATTTTAAAGTCACTTTACACGGGAAAAGCCAAAAAGAAATATGCCCGTATTTTAGAAGGCGTAACTTTGACCTTAAACCCGCGCGATAGAATAGGCTTAATTGGTCATAACGGCGCTGGAAAAAGTACATTGCTCCGCGTTTTATCTGGCGTTTATCCTCACTCAGCCGGCAAGCTAGATGTTCAAGGGTCAATTACAGGCCTCTTTCACATTAGCCTCGGCATGAATATGGAAGGAACGGGCGTTGAAAATATATATCTTCGCGGCATGCAAATGGGACTCTCAATGGCCGAAATTCGCGATCTCGCTCCCAAGGTCGTCGAGTTTTCAGAGCTTTATGATCACATAAACAAACCGATTAGTACTTATTCAACGGGCATGATGTTACGATTAGCCTTTGCTATATCCACGATGATTACGCCAGATATTCTACTCTTGGATGAATGGATTGGCGCCGGTGATGCGTTATTCAAGGATAAAGCAGAAGAGCGTATGCAAGAGGTCGTTGCCAAAAGTAACGGCCTGATTTTAGCCACACATAATAATGTCTTAATGAAGCGTCTTTGCAATAAAGGTCTTGTGATGCATAGCGGCAAAGCCATGTTCTACGGCGATATTAATGACTGCATTCAATATTACGAAACAGATTACCGAGCTTTAGCGACACCGCGAAAAGCCGCACTTTAATCTTTAAAAAACACATGAGCATTAAGCCAACGGCGATCTTGGTCTTTGTAAGCGTTCGGATATCGGGCCTCTAGAGTCATATCCATAACCGTAAAAACTCTCTGATAAGCCAGCGCAAAACATGAAAATAGAGATTGAAAAAAATCACTTTGCGTAAAGTCTAAATATTCTGGCAAGTAATTTGGACTCATCCCCCAATGCAGGCCATGGGTACACATGGGACGACGATTAAGCGAGACATGATACCCATGACTTGGCCGATGCCGAAAGTCTTCAGGTGGCATGTCATGGCCTTTTTTCGCCACCATTTGATACAACATGGCTTCATCAAGGTTAACGATACTACCCTCCATCTTTTCAAGGGGATAGAATGCATTCGTGCGCGTAAAATGAAGCCCCGACAAGGCCTTTTTACCCTGCCGAAGGATATTTGAATAAGGGAGGTTAAACCGTTCCATGATCATTAGATGCTTCGGTGTAATCTCTTCGATAATGAACATATCAATATCACCAATATAGAGAAACTCGCGCTGGGTCTCACTCTCATTTAAAAACCGCGCCGAATGCGGGGCTCCATGAGAAAAATCAGCATTTGTAATATCCATAGACGCACCGTAACGCGCATAAAGCAGGTCAAAAGCTTCGGTGTTCTCACTTCGAAATCGGTCTGCATCTTCAACCCCCACTTCAACATAGGCGCCGGGATTAAACTCAAGACAGCTTGCCATATAGGGCAAGACAAAGGGCTCATAGGGCCTATTTGCCGTTGTATAGATAACGAGATTTTGGGTCGAGGTCAGCATAGAGAACTCTTTCGAAAGACTTTTGACCTTATTTCATTAATTCGTTCTTCATGACAATCATTAATAATGGCGATAAATAATTGGAGACTATGAAAGATATGCTTCAAGACTCGCATGATAGATACATCTTCTAGTTCACTTACCAGGCGGGATTAACTGTGGAAAATAAGGGTTAAACTTCGAACCCAAACTTGATCTAGAAGGACAAGGCGGGCTATCAGATCTATTTGCAAATTTATTATTAATGTTTTCTGAATCATCTTCAATACGTACAAAATCTCTTCCAGTACTATATACGCAACCATCTTTAAGCTCAATATCATCAGCATTACGTATCCAAACACCGTAAATACGACTATTTCTTATTAAGCTAGTTTTTATAATTATGTCAGAGTTGTTATCATCAAGTACCACACCATGATTACCTCCACGAATATCCATCTTGTACAAAGTACCACCCCTCGTAAACGGTCTAATAGAAACTCCATTAATAGTAACTAATCTGCCTGGCGTTAGCCTTGATTCAACGACAGCATTTCCTTCGAAAGTATACCCACGAACATAGAAATCATCATACCTGATATCTAATCCACTTGCGCCAGCAGAGTCATCATTTAATCCGGCGTTCAAAACTTTAAGGTCAAAGATTCTTAGATTACTATTAGCCCCCCTATTCGGAGCTTTTGTGTCCACAGCATCAGATCCAGCATCCACTATGACGACACTTTGAATAACGACATTATCTGCATTAATCCTATTGCCATTATTTTGGATGCCAATACCGTAGCCTGGTGGGGAAGATATAACTAAATTAGAAAACTTCATTCTCCCTGATGTATATCCATCACGAACCCTTATAGCATGCCCAGATGTTGAAACAGCATTCTCGCTTGGGTTTAGATATATTGAGTACGACTTAGTTATCTGCATATCTATACTTAACCGATCAATTAATAGGTCGAGTAGTTGGAATCCATTTACTTTTTCGACGTTAAAAAGAGGTTGTATAAAGCTCGTATTATCTGAAGTGACACCTGGAGAAATATTGTAAGACAAAGTTGTGTATTGTGTGGATTGACCAATAATTTTTAGAACTACGCTTTTTTCATTTTGATCAATTGGGTCAGAAATATTAATAGTTCGAGTAATTTGATGCTTTCCATTAGGAATATAAACTGTCTTATGGCTTGTCTGCTTTGCTGCCGCTATAGCACTTTCAATTTGTTGATCGAAAGTTCCTGCAAAATTTAGTACATTACAATTTGAAGCCCCACAGTTTGCATAAGATGTAGCCGAATAAAAAAAACTAAGTACAAAAAAAATAAAAAAACGCATAGCCGCTACTCCTGTATTATATAAGTAGTACTACGATATAAACTTTACGTTCAAGTAAAATCCCCTTTTTTTTCTAAGCTATATTCCCACAAAAAAACCCGCCATAAAGGCGGGTTTGAAAGCTTAAATTAAAAAGGCGAAGCTCTATTCTTCTTCGTCTTTTTTCCCGCCTCTACGGCGGCGGCGGCGCGGCTTTTTCTTGTCGTCGCCTTTTTTATCATCATCACGCTTTGGTTTATCTTCGCGGGGAAATTCTTCGCCCGTTTCTTGATTGACATATTTCATCGCGAGGCGAACCTTACCGCGGTCATCAAAGCCCATGAGTTTGACATAAACTTCTTGGCCTTCTTTTAGCTCATCGGACGGATGATTCACGCGCTCATTTTTAATCTGAGACACATGGACAAGCCCGTCTTTCTTGCCAAAGAAATTCACAAAGGCACCGAAATCAACGACCTTCACGACTTTACCTTTATAGATAACGCCGACTTCTGGTTCTGCCGTGAGGGAGACAATCCACTCTTTCGCCGCATCGATAGATTTCTGGTCATTAGAAGCAATTTTAATCGTGCCGTCATCTTCAACCGAGACGCGCGCGCCGGTTGTGTCAACGATTTCGCGGATAACCTTACCGCCAGAACCAATCACGTCGCGGATTTTATCAACCGGAATTTTCATGGTCTCAATACGCGGTGCAAATTCACCCACACTATCACGGGAGCTATCTAAAGCCTTGCCCATTTCGCCAAGAATATGAAGGCGGCCCGCATTGGCTTGCTCAAGGGCGGTGGTCATAATCTCTTCGGAAATACCGGCGATCTTAATGTCCATTTGCAGCGAAGTAATGCCGTGTTCTGTCCCGGCGACTTTAAAGTCCATATCACCAAGGTGATCTTCATCTCCCAAAATATCAGACAAGACAGCTACGCCGTCATCATCTTTAATCAAACCCATTGCAATCCCGGAGACCGGGCGCTTAATCGGCACGCCGGCGTCCATCATCGCAAGGGAACAGCCGCAAACTGTCGCCATAGAGGACGAGCCGTTTGATTCCATGATCTCTGAAACAAGACGGATCGTGTAAGGGAAATCTTCCGCCGTTGGCAGAACCGCCTGAAGCGCGCGCCATGCAAGCTTACCGTGCCCATGCTCCCGCCGAGATGTGCCGCCCATACGGCCCGCTTCGCCGACAGAATATGGCGGGAAGTTATAATGCAGTAAAAATCTATTTTTGATCGTGCCTGTGAGCTGATCAACATATTGCTCATCATCCGACGTGCCGAGGGTCGCGACGCAAAGCGCCTGTGTTTCGCCGCGGGTAAACAGCGCCGAGCCGTGAGTGCGCGGCAATGGCCCCGCTTCGGAGACAATCGGGCGCACTTGATCGAGCTTACGTCCGTCAATCCGCTTACCAGTTTTAATCACAGACGAGCGAACCGTTTTGGATTCGATGGATTTAAACACATCACCAAAGACCGCTTCGTTCATGCCGTCTGGATTCTCATCCGATACGCCGAGATCAGTCCACGCCGCAGATTTAGCTTCGCGCAGCGCTTCTTGGCGCTCCATTTTATCAGTTTTCTTATAAGCCGCTTTAATCGCTTTTTCCGCATGTTTCGCCACGGCTTTTTTCTCAGCGGCGTGATCTGGCGCTTCAAATTCCCAGGCCGCTTTACCGGCTTTTTTCGTCAGGGTCTTAATCGCTTTAATCACGTCTTGGCCGCTTTCATGGGCAAACATCACCGCGCCGAGCATTTGCTCCTCAGTGAGTTCTTTCGCCTCAGATTCGACCATCATCACCGCGTCATCTGTACCGGCGACAACAAGGTCAAGCTCGCTCTCTTCGAGCTCCTGAAGGGTTGGGTTAAGTACATAATCACCATCAATCAAGCCAACACGGGTCGCCGCAATCGGGCCGCCAAAAGGTACGCCGGAAATGGACAGAGCCGCAGAGGCTGCGATCATGCCGAGCACATCGGGCTCATTTTCAAGATCATGTTGAAGCACGGTAATCACGACCTGCACTTCGTTTTTAAAGCCTTTCGGGAAGAGCGGGCGAAGCGGGCGATCAGTTAGGCGGGCAATTAAAGTTTCGCGCTCTGTTGGGCGGCCTTCGCGTTTAAAATATCCGCCCGGGACTTTACCGGCCGCATAAAATTTTTCCATATAATTAACTGTCAGCGGGAAAAAGCTTTGTCCCGGCTTGGGCGCGCGCGCGGCGCAAACCGTCGCAAGCAATTTTGTTTCGCCGTAAGTGGCGAGAACCGCCCCATCAGCTTGGCGGGCCATACCGCCGGTTTCAAGTGTGAGAAGGCGTCCGGCCCAATCAAGTTCTACTGTGTGTTTATCAAACATATCGTACAAAATCTTTCTTTTCATCGTACATACATAACAACCATATTTTCAATGTTATGGTTGGTTGCGTGATCGTCACGCGGATTTCAGGCTTACCCTCTTGATAGCGCCCAAAATGTGCAAAAGGCCGCCCGTGAAACTTTCACTAAAGGGGCGACCTTTCAAAGATATGCAGCGCAGTTTAGCGGCGCAGACCTAATCTTTTAATGAGGTCTTGGTAACGGGCCTCATCTTTTTTCTTTACATAATCCAGCAGCCGGCGGCGCTGAGTCACCATGGCCAAAAGGCCGCGGCGGGAATGATTATCTTTTTTATTCGTTTTGAAATGCTCTGTGAGGTTGACAATCCGTTCGGTTAAGATCGCAACTTGCACTTCCGGTGAGCCTGTGTCGCCGGGTTTAACGGCATATTCCGAGATCAATTCAGCTTTACGCTTCGCAGTAATCGACATCGTGTTTCTCCATATTAATTTACAAATTAAAGACCCGCTTGGGATGAAGCATCCGTCCGCGAAGCTCGCAAAGAGCCAGAGCTTTTCCGCCGTGAAATGCACATATCATGGGCGGTGCGGCCAAATCTTTGGCCTGTGTCACGCCCTGCGCATAATCAGAAGAAAGAGCAATCGCCCGTCCATGCCTCAGATGCGCTGCGTCTTCGTCCGTTATGGCCAGATCCGGGATGTCGTCCAGAGCGGTCTCAACAGGGCGCAATGCCTCTAAAACGCGGCCCTCATAAGGGAGTTTTTCAAGCGCGTCTACAGAAAAACTGTCTTTTATAACAAATGGCCCCACCCGCGTTCGCCGCAGGGTGATCACATGCCCGCAGGCCCCAAGCCGCGCCGCCATATCCCGCGCGAGGCTGCGAATATATGTCCCCTTGCCGCAGTCCACCGTGAAAGACGCCGTGTGCTCACCCGCATCCGTGCAATCCAGCCTGTCAATCCGCACAGGGCGGGCTTTTAGGGTAAAATCTTCACCGGCGCGGGCCAAATCATAAGCACGCTTTCCGTCCACCTTAAGCGCGGAAAATTTTGGCGGCATTTGCAATATCTCGCCTGTGAATTCATGTAGGACGCCAAATATATCCGCCGCGCTGGGCCGCATATCAGAGCGCGCGGTAACCTCTCCTTCTGCGTCCCATGTCGAGGTATTCTCTCCCCATTTGACGGTGAAATCATAGGACTTGGCCGCGTCCATCATAAAAGGCACCGTCTTGGTTGCCTCCCCCAGTGCAATCGGCAACACCCCGCTCGCCAGCGGATCGAGCGTACCCGCATGGCCCGCCTTTTGCGCCGTATAAAGCCAGCGGGTTTTTCCCACCGCCGATGTGGAGCCCATGCCCAGCGGCTTATCCAAAACTACCCAACCATGAACAGGATGACCTTTGCGTTTACGAGGCATCAATATTATTGTATAATTTAGATATCATTTTCAAAAACACTTTTATGGTTCAGCACGCCCGTAATATCTTGTTTGCACTGAACCAATCGCCCGGATATATCTTCCGCCAATTTCTCAATAGCTTCAGAGTTAAATAGCTTCTGGCGGTCATCAATCTTCGTAAAATTAGCCCCAGAAATCCATTCCCAAACTGGATAATCCGAATGCTTCCTTTCAAAGTTAGCAAATTTATCAGAAGATCTGCTAACGTCAAAAATTTCTTGTTTCTTTTTACTATCTTGACAAAATACACCATAGTTTAAATGAGTATTCCAAATCCTTCTATCTCCTACCAAGTTAATGGTAAAAAAGTCATCATATCCACTTTTGTAAAGCATCAAACCCGCGTCTAAAGCGCTCAAATCATCATCCAGTTCAACACTCCAGCCTGATCCTTTAATTTCAGCTTCAAGTTTATTTTTCACAGTTTTAAACAATTTAACCGCCGCAGCTTGTTCCGCTTGCCCACAACCATCTACGATTACGCGGGCTGCCTGATAATTCTCTGAAATAAGCTTAAAAAGGTCTTTATTCATTTCATTATCCGTAAGTTGTCCCGTTAACTTTTTTAGTAAAATAACATATTGCCGAATAGATTCACGTAAAATAGGATGTTTATAGGATTTTTCGAGGCATTCTTCGAGCCAAGATATGATATCTCGTTCATAAGATATGCACTCAAAATCTTGCGGGCTTTTGTATGGCCCAGAGCTTTTCTCACTAGGCTCTGATCCATCGAGCGTTAGGTATAAAACCTTATTTTCAGCCTTATTATAATTAACATATCGCTCTATTTGATGATCTTGGTCTTTGGCGTATATTTTATTTTCAATAGAAATTGTTTTACCTGTGTTATCAGTTATCAAAATATCTATTCGCCCACCTGTACGGCGGTCGGAGTCAATAGCGCCAATATTAAATTCCCGCTTAACTCCAGCCTCTTGTGAACTAATAAAGTCTGAAAGACCTAAATCTTTTAGAAATAAATCTAAGAATAGACTTTCCATTAAATGGGACCCTTTGGGGTCTAAAAGTTCTGCTATAAATGCCGAATGTGTCCGGTCTTCTTTCGTTTCAAACCCTAAAACTGAAAATACATTAAACGATTCAGCGCGTAGTTTTTCCTTATCGGCATGTTTGGTGATAACATCTAAGACCTTATCTAAAAGGTTCTTTTCGGTAGAAAGATTCATGATGTAACTTTCGAAAAGCTTAAAGCCTATAAAATATTAAACAGGCATCACCCCAAATCCTGCTTGATATGTGGATCATTGAGCAGGTCGGCCATATCGCTGGCAGTCTCGAAGGTTCTGTCGACTTCGAATTTCAGGCGCGGGGTGAATTTGGTTTCCATTTCCATCCCCAGCCGCCCGCGCAGGAAACGCCCGGCGCGCTGTAAGGCGGCAATTACCGCTTCGGCGTCCCCGCCCCCAAGCGGAGCGGCGTAAACAATCGCGTGTTTTAAATCAGGGCTCGCCCGTACTTCAGAAATCGTCACCGACACGCCCTGTAGATCAGAGTCGCGAAAGCTCTCGCGGTTGATAATATCCGCGAGGGCGCGGCGAATAAGCTCCCCTGCTTTCAGCTGTCTTTGGGACGGCGGTTTATTGCGCGCCATAGGGTTTAGTCCAAAGTCCGTTCGATCATTTCAACGGTAAAACATTCGATTTGGTCACCTTTGCGTAGGTCTTCGTATTTCTCAAAGGCCATGCCACATTCCATGCCTGCTTGGACTTTTTCAACTTCGTCCTTAAAGCGCTTAAGGGTTTTGAGCATACCTTCGTGAATAACCACATTTTCCCGTAGCAAACGCACGCCGCAGGCCCGTTCAACCTTGCCTTCGGTGACTTTACAGCCCGCGACTTTGCCAATTTTGGAAATATGGAACACCTCGAGAATTTCGGCATAACCAATAAAGGTTTCCCGGCGTTCGGGTTTCAAGAGGCCTTCAAGGGCGGCTTTCACATCGTCAATGAGGTCATAAATAATCGAGTAATAACGAATGGACACCCCTTCACGCTCGGCTAAGTCTTTGGCTTGGCGATTAGGCCGTACATTAAAGGCGAGCAAATCTGCGCCGGATGATTTCGCCAGCAGCACATCGGATTCGGAAATCGCGCCCACAGCCGTATGAATAACTTGGGCTTTCACCTCATCATTTCCCGCCCCTTCGAGGGCAGATTTAATCGCTTCGGCGGAGCCCTGAACATCGGCTTTGACCAATAATGGCAAGTTCGACACTTCAATAGCATCTGCGCCGCGCATCATTTGCTCCATAATCGACACAGCAGTCGGCGCAGCATTGGCTTTCTTCTTCGCCATATCCACGCGGTATTGCGTAATCTCGCGGGCGCGGGCCTCGGTTTCCACCACTGCAAAAGGCTCCCCCGGAGCAGGGGCACCGTCAAAGCCCATTACGGCAACGGGCGTAGAGGGCAGAGCGGCTTTTCGCTGCTGTCCGCGCTCATCAAGCATGGCTTTCACCTTGCCCCATTGCTGCCCCGCAACAACAATATCACCGCGCTTTAATTGGCCGCGCTGCACGAGCAAGGTCGCGACGGGGCCGCGGCCCTTTTCAATCTTACTCTCAATCACAAGACCGTCCGCCACCCGTTCAGGATTAGCTTTCAAATCAAGCAATTCAGCCTGTAGGTTTATCGCTTCCACAAGCTCTTCAAGACCCGTTTTCTCTTTCGCAGAAACATGTATGCACTGGGTTTCACCCGACATGCTCTCTGTGATAACAGAGTGCTGTAGAAGGTCGGTTTCAACCTTTTGAGGATTGGCTTCATAGGTATCAATTTTATTCACTGCGACAATGATCGGCGTTTCTGCCGCCTTAGCGTGATTAATTGATTCAATCGTTTGCGGTTTAATGCCGTCATCTGCAGCTACCACTAAAATGACAATATCCACCGCCTGCGCGCCGCGCGTCCGCATGGCGGAGAAGGCCGCATGGCCCGGCGTATCTAAGACTGTAATCTCTTGGCCGGTTTTTGTTTTAATTTGATAGGCGCCAATATGCTGGGTAATCCCGCCGGCCTCACCGCTCGCGACATCCGCAGACCGCAAGGCGTCAATAATCGAGGTTTTACCATGGTCAACATGGCCCATCACCGCAATAACGGGGGCGCGGGGTTTAAGATCGGCGCTATCATCAGCATCATCGGCTTGGATGAAATCATCTTCCACATCCGCTTCGGCCACGCGCTTAACGATATGTCCAAAATCTTCCGCTACAAGCTGCGCCGTGTCCGCATCGAGCATATCATTAATTTTAACCATATCCCCTTGCTTCATGAGATATTTAACAACATCTGCGGCACGTTCAGCCATACGGTTCGCCAGATCGCCCACGGAGATCGCTTCGGGGATTGTCACCTCACGGGCGACTTTAACCCGGCCGCCATCTTGTTGGCGTTGCTTTTCTTTTTGCCGGGCGCGGCGCATGGAGGCGAGGGAACGTTGACGCTCATTATCCCCTGACAGGGCGCTAACGATTGTTAGCTTACCTTTGCGGCGGCGTGGTTCATTGGCCTTTGTACGGGCCGGCGGCGGGGGTGTGCGTTTTTTCTTAATCCGCCCCCCTGCACGCTCAAGGATAGAGCGCTCATCTTCTTTATTATCATCTTCCGCCAAAGCTTTCGCGGCCACTGAGGGCGCGCGGCGGGCTTCTTCGACTTCGCGGCGCTTGCGCTCTTCTTCTTCCGCTTGCAAGCGGCGCTTTTCTTCTTCTTCTTCGGCGCGGCGCTTGGCATCAAGAGCGGCTTGCTCTTCTTGCATGCGGCGTTGACGCTCGGCTTCTTCCGCTTGGCGGATTTCATTACGCTTGGCTTGCTCAACGGCCGCCGAATTTACCGCTTGCTGGCGCTTGAGAAATTCAGATTTCGACAAGCCCAATTTCCGAGCCGCTTCCGCAACTTCATCGACCGGCGGTTTTGGCTTGGCCGTATCACCGCCAGGCGCAGCCTTGCCGGGGCCTCCAATAATGCGGCGTTTTTTCTTTTCAACAACAACCGACTTCATGCGGTTCCCGCCGCTTGTGCGCGGCGCATTGCCTCCCGTTTTCAGTTTTAACGGGCGGCGGGGCGGGGTAGCGTTATTTTTATTCTCAGTCATTTCGTCTCACATTTGTCTTCGACGTCTTATCGAAGACGTTTACGTCACATTTTCTTTCTGCGGCGCTTGGCGGCGTAACCTAACCGTAAGTGCCATATATTCAAGCCTAATATTAAAGCCTAATCGTCAAAATCACATTTCATGGCGGCGATCACTCCATTCCGGCGGAATTAGCGGGCGAAAACCCGATAGGCGTTTCATGTCATGTTTAAAGGCTTTGGCGAGCTTCCCGCGCTCAATCGCGGCGTGGACCACAGATGGTCGCCCCAAGGCTTGCCCGAGTTCCACTGCCGTAAAACAGCCAACAACTGGCGGCGCTGCCCCTTCGGTTGCAAGGCCAACCGCTTTGGCTAAGGTGCGGATTTTACTGCGCCCATCTACAGAGCCATCGCGGGCTTCAATGCGTACCGCCAGTTCACCATTTTGCGCAAGACTACGGACTTTATCATAACCAAGGCGAAGCCGCCCTGCCTTCATGGCCATGGTGATAAGACCCAAAAGGCGCCGGGAGAGAATATCACTCACCAGTTCATCAAGCCCGTCCATCGCTTCGGCCTTACCTTTAAAGGCGCGGGCAAAAGCCCCCGTTTCAAGGGCCTTTACTAGGGTCTCTTGGGTCGGCGTAATATAAGCGCCGCGTCCTGGTAATTTTTCAAAAATATCCGGCGTAATCAGGCCGTCAGGGGATTTTACAAATCTTAAAAGCGCGGATTTATCCGCCGTTTGGCGCGTGACAATACAGCGCCGTTCGGGGCCTTTATGGCCCCGTTTATCAATATCTAACGCCGCGTTAGATGTATCAGCCGCATGATCGGCAGGTATATTGGAATGTGGGCTCAAAGGGCATATCCTTACGCGCCAAAGACGGAGGCGGCATCAAGAACCTTGTCCTCGGTCCCGGCGTCGTCTTCGGCGGTTTCGCTATCATCTTCATCGGCCACTTCAAGATCCGCCGCATCAATCCAGCCCGCTTTAACCCGCGCCTGCATGATAAGGTCTGTCGCCACTTTCACGGAGAGGCCAAAACTTTCAAGAACGCCTTCTTCATGGACTTTCTCGCCTTTTTTATTGGTCTCTGTATAGCCGCGAATATCATCTGGCACGAGGCCCGCCACATCTTCGACGGATTTAATATCATTCTCGCCAAAGGCGACGGCCATCGGCAAGGTCACACCTTCAATCTCTAGCACGTCATCTTCAACGCCAGCCGCGATACGGGCCGCATCTTGCTGCGCGGCTAATTTGGCGAGATATTCACGGGCGCGGGCTTGCAACTCTTCGGCGGTTTCATCATCAAAACCGTCAATCACAGATAGCTCATCTTGGGCCACATAACCCACTTCTTCGAGAGTCTCAAAGCCTTCCGAGACCAGAAGCTGCGCAATCATTTCGTCCACATCTAACGCCTCGATAAAGAGGGCAGAACGTTCTTGGAATTCTTTCTGGCGGCGCTCTGATTCTTGTTCTTCGGTCAGAATATCAATCGCCCAGCCAGAGAGTTGCGAGGCGAGGCGGACATTTTGTCCGCGCCGTCCAATAGCAAGGGAGAGCTGATCATTGGGCACAACCACTTCAATACGGTTTTCATCTTCGTCCAAAACAACTTTGGCCACATTGGCAGGCTGGAGCGCATTCACAATAAAAGTCGCCGCATCTTCGGTGAACGGGATAATATCAATCCGCTCCCCTTGAAGCTCATTAACCACCGCCTGCACCCGAGAGCCGCGCATACCAACGCAAGCTCCAACCGGATCAATCGAACCGTCAGAGGAATAAACCGCGATCTTCGCGCGGGAGCCGGGATCGCGGGCCACGGACACAATCTGAATCACGCCCTCATAAACTTCCGGCACTTCTTGGGAGAAGAGCTGCGCCATGAACTGCGGATGGGCGCGGGAGAGGAAAATTTGTGAGCCGCGCGGTTCTTGGCGCACATCATAAATATAGGCGCGGATACGGTCGCCATTTTTAACATTTTCTCGCGGCAGAGTTTGTTCGCGGCGGATAACGCCTTCAGCCCGGCCCAGATCAACAATGATATGACCATATTCAACCCGCTTAACAATGCCGTTAATGATCTCGCCCATACGGTCTTTATATTCTTCATATTGACGAAGACGCTCGGCTTCGCGGATTTTACCTGTGATAATTTGCTTGGACATTTGCGCCTGTACACGGCCAAATTCCAACGGCGGTAGCTCTGTTGAAATTTCATAACCAATTTCCGCCTCCGGATGGTCAAGCTTCGCCGAAGCCAAGTCTGTTTCTTGCTGATCGTTTTCAACCTCTTCAACAACGGTGATGACGCGGCGCAGGCTTTGCTCACCGGTGACAGGGTCAAGCTTGGCGCGAATATCGAGCTCTGAGCCATAACGCAGGCGGGCTGCCTTTTGAATGGCTTCTTCAATCGCCTCTAAAACAATGGCTTTATCAATAGATTTTTCCTGAGCCACAGCGCCCGCAATTTGTAAGAGTTCGAGCTTATTGGCACTAATTCCGACAGTCGACATGATGATCTCCTTCTAAGCCGTGTTATTCTGTTCAGTTTGGACCGCTGCCTTTTGTTTTTGGGCGGCCTCTTTTTTTTCTTGGCCCGCTTTAATCAGCTCATCTGTGATTAAAAGCTTGGCCTCGCTAATCCAATCAAAGGGGATTTGCGCCGTGTCGTCTTCCCCGTCAAGGTCAATATCAATATGGTCGCCGTCTATGCCTGCCAAAACCCCGCGAAAGCGCTTGCGCCCCTCGATCATACGGTCAAGTTCCAGCCGCGCAAGATAGCCCTCATAGGTCTCAAAATCTTTCAAGGATGTCAAAGGACGGTCAAGCCCCGGCGAGGACACTTCAAGAATATAGGCATCACGCAGCGGGTCTTCAACCTCAAGGATAGACGACACTGCTTTGGATAGCTCTGAGCAATCCTCCACATCCATAAGGCCGTCCTTTTGCCGCGCCGCCATGATCTGCAAAGTCGCGCGCTTTCCGGCCATGACCCGCACGCGCACTACATCATAACCCATGTCCGTAATGGCGGGTTCTATGAGGCGCAATACGCGCTTATCGGTTTCTGTTTTCGTTTTCACTCTTGATATATTCCCTGTCGCGCCTGCGGCGCTCCTCGCCTCTTGTTATGTTTCCCTGTCGCGCTGACGCGCTCCTCGCCTCTTGTTTATTTACCCTGTTCGCGCCGGCGGTAAAGGATAGGCAATAAAAAAACGGCCCCGCCGTTCTGGTGGGCCGCTCTAAAGCATCCTGTGCTTAAGGCGTTGTTAAGCGGCTTATAGGGCAGGCAAACATATTTGTCGAGGGTTTTTATGAGCACTGAACAAACCCATCTATAATCAAAAAATTATCCATATATTTTACGATAAGCTCAGTTAACCACGGCATTTACTTCACCCGGTATATTACATAGGTTTAGGCCATGAAAGCTCCCTTAAAAATTGCTGTTTTAGTCGCCCCGCCCCTTGGCCATATTTCGCGGGTCATGCGCCTGCTTGAGCATCTTAAAGCTTTTTTAAATTTTAAAGCCACCGTCTTTGTACCGCGCATGCCCCATTTCCCGCAATTTGAAATTTCTGGTCATAGCGTGATTGATATTCCGGTAGATTCTGCCGATTGGATCACCCAAGGACAAATCTTTGCCACCGCCTTAACCCCGCATAATCTTCGCCGAAATTACGACCTCGTTTTATATGACACTAACCCCTTGCAATGGCTTTATGCGGTCGATTTACAGCCCCTTAAAACCGTCTGCCTTACTAATATATTCCTCACCCGCCCCGCCGGGGAACCAACCATTCAAACCGAACGGCATAGCGCGGATAAAATACAATATGATGACATTCGCCATAGCTTTGGCCTCGCCCCATTAAATTCCGCCTATGATCTTTATGAGGCAGATCAGGTCTTACTCGCCGATCCCTTACCCGTAATAAAATCTTACGGTAGCCTCCCCGTCCATTATAAATCTTTTGGCGGCGCTTATTGGTCAGCCTCCGGCCCAATCCCCCAAGAGCTTCAAGGCCTTAAGGACATATTGCTCATCTCTCTGGGCTCGACGGGGCGTAAAAAATTAATCACCACCCCCATGATCGAGGCCCTTAAAGCCAGTACAGGCGCGAAACATGTAGTCATGACCGGCAAAGCCCCGCCCCCGGATTACGCGGACTTTACTTTTGAACGCCTCCCCCTTGATGATCTTCTTACCCAGTGCTGCGCGGTGATTAGCCAAGGGGGCTCAGGGGCGAGCTATCAAGCACTTGCCCATAAAACACCGCTATTAATTATGCCCAATCACAAAAACCATTTAATCCTCGGACGGTGCTTAGAGGGGCTGGGTTATGGGGCAGTTATAAACGGCCAAGACCCCGCCCATCTCCCAAGCCGCCAAGACTTTCAAAACATGCAACGCCGCATAAATAATATGGCGGATAACATTGAGCCCCAGAGTGCCTATGACCATATGGCAAAGACATTCAGCGCCTTTTGCCAGTCTTAATTTTAAAGTTTTATAAAGCCTAATCAACAGCGTGATATTAAGCTCTAAGCTGTAAACATAACATCATGGGCGGTGATAAAACCTATCAAACTGGCCCCTTAACGGCCTTATTTCTCTCGGCGGGCATCTTGCTCGTGCTCCATAGTCCTGCGCATAGCCAAGCTAGAGACCGGGTATTTTTTCGTGCCAATGCCCTTGTGGTAGTCATTGGGGCCACAGAGGATGAAGCCAATGGCGGGCAGGCCCCTGTTGTCATTGACTTTAACCTACTCACTAAAAGCGCCTCCGGCCAAGCAGCGCCTGATCTTATTCGCGCTGAAGGCTTTGTTTTTAATGCTAATAGTGGATTTGATCCCGGTCATTATTTCTCCGGCGGGGCGAGCCGCCTTGATATTAATGACGAGCTCAGCGGGGGTAATTTTTCAAATCCTGGCGGCGGGGATATTGATTTTCTTGACGCTACAGACCGCCTCACCGCCTTTGAACTTGATATTGACACGGATATCAACACCCGCCGCGCGCGTAATGTCTCGCGGTTTCTGGTCGCGTCTAATGTGCCTTTTGATATTTTTGCTGAAAGTACAAACCTTACAACATCCGGTGACTTCACCGCTTTTGACTATAGTAATATTGGCTTTCGCGCCATAATTAACCGCACTGGCGGGAGCGGCGTCGGCCGCTGGGGCGCAGCCGCGCAAAACCCGGCCATTGGCGGGAGCGGGATTGACGATACGGTGAATGATCTTGGGGATATGAGCCGCGGGCCCGTGAAGCTGTTTGACGGGGGCCGCCGCACGGCCCGGTTTCGCGGCACGCTTTTGGAGCAAGCCGTATCGTTTAATATTCGTTATGCCTTATCCGGGGCCGAAAACGCCGGGCAAGTTAATGATTATGATTTATCGCTGGGTCACGGTACAATCGGCGCACAGGTGAGTTACACAGTTTATACGCCCTAAATCATACGCCGCCGAATATATCACCAAATGACATCATTAGATAACACTGACTGGGCAATTAATCTCTGCGGCTTTTTCAATAATTTTTTTATCAGGGCCCCGCGACGCATTTAGACCCGAAATAGCCGCATCTCCGCCTGTGAAAATAAGCTGGCTCGCCGCGGTTTGAGCCGCCACACCGCCAACGCCCGTTCCCACGCCCCCTAAAATACCATTTGTCGCAACAGCCGCTAAAACACTCAGCCCCGTCGCCGCAAGAACACGCCCGCCCGGATTAGGGCGATTAGCGGCCTTAGAAAAATTTACCGCATTCGCATAAAACCCTTGGCATACAGGATCTGAGGCGAGCCTTTGGCCATTCACATCAAGATTAGCCGGTTTAGCCTCAATATCACTGGCCTGAAGTCCGGTTAATAATGTCGCAGAGGGCGGCGTGGTCGAACACGCCATAAGCCCCCCGGCGGCGAGGGATAAAATGGTTAATTTATAAAAACTATTTAGCGGCATAAAGATATCCTCCTTAATATAGGGCTAATATGCCGCGTTTAAATTGAATATATAATGAATGAACGGAGCCATGGATGGCCCGTCCCGCCGCCTAAAAGGGCGTTAAATCCAGCGCTAAACCGCCGAGCCTTTTAAATGAGCCCCGTGCCATGCAATATGCTCAGCCATAAAGCTTGAGATAAAATAATAGCTGTGATCATAACCATCTTGCAGGCGGATTGTCGCCGCTTGTCCCGCCGCCGCGCAGGCTTGCTCAAACAAGTGGGTCTTTAATTGGCCGTCCAAGAAATTATCCGCCATGCCTTGGTCGATGAGAATATGCGCCGCCCTTGCGCCGCTTTCAATAAGGGCGCAGGCGTCATATTCGGCCCATGCCGCGCGGTTATCCCCCAAATAACCACCCAAAGCTTTCTCGCCCCATGGGCAGTTGATCGGCGAGACAATCGGACTAAAGGCAGAGATGGACTTAAACCGATCTGGGTTTCGCAGCCCAATGGTCAGCGCCCCGTGGCCGCCCATGCTATGACCTGTAATAGCTTGGCAGGACATATCAGCCATGGGGAAATTCGCCGTGATCAACGCGGGCAGTTCGGTTTCGATATAATCGCGCATATGGAAATGTTTATCCCACGGAGCCTGCGACGCATTAACGTAAAACCCTGCCCCTTGGCCCATATCATAAGCCTCGTCATTAGGAACGTCTTCGCCATTTATATCTGGCCCGCGCGGGGAAGTATCGGGCGCAATAAAGATAATCCCCTGCTCTGCGCAGGCTTTGCGGTACTCACCTTTCTCGGTGACATTAGCATGGGTGCAGGTCAGACCCGATAGATACCACAACACAGGCAAGGTCTCGCCCTTTTTATGCGGCGGCACAAAGACGGAAAAAGTCATCTCCGTGTGGGTGCACGTCGACACATGACTATAAACGCCCTGCACCCCACCGTGGGAGGTGTTTGTTGAGATGGTTTTCATTTTTCTAGGGCCTCAAATGTATTCGTATCTTCATTTCTTAAAAACTTTGAACCAATAGGGGCATCAATTAAATCAATCCAGCTATCATCTTTATTTAGAACTTTACCGATAGCGATATAAACAGGTGATGGATTATCGTATTCTTCATCTGTAATATCTCTTTCATCAGCTCTAATACGCCAACCACTGTCTGAATATTTATCATCTTCCCCGCCAAGGTCAGGCTCTTCTCTGTATAAATAACCGACGCGCGCCGTCCCGTTCAGCACCTCTTGATCAACCATACAGCGATCCCATATCTGCTTACTTGGTTCAGGGGGAAGCGTTTTATATTTTTCTCGGTCTTTCCAATTAATGTCAATAATTTGCCAACGATAAAAATTGATGCGAGTTCCTTTTTTTAATTGCGGCATATCCTGCGGCTCATTGCCCAAAATGCCGCTTAAACTTTCACCGTCAATTTTATCTATGGTGACCCACATACGCTCACCGCCAATTGAGTAAACAGGAACGCTTCTAAAAATAATCTGAACTTCATCTCCAAGGTTTAATAAATCTAACCTTTCTTTTGATGGTAAATAAAATGTATATGGCGCTTGTTTTGCGATTAATCTGGGGTCATCAATATCGTAACGCCCAAACAAAATTCGCCAAACATCATAAATAAGATCACGTAGCGGCCACCATAACATCTCGCGAAGACGCATTAATAAACCACCACGCTTCGAATACTCTCCCCCGCGTGCATCAAATCGAACCCCTTATTAATCTCGTCGAGCGTCAGCACATGAGTAATCATCGGGTCAATTTCGATTTTTCCGTTCATATACCAATCGACGATTTTAGGCACGTCTGTACGTCCGCGTGCGCCGCCGAAGGCTGTGCCCTTCCAAACGCGGCCCGTGACGAGCTGGAACGGGCGGGTAGCGACTTCCTTGCCCGCCTCGGCCACGCCAATCACGACGGAGACGCCCCAGCCCCGGTGGCAGGCTTCGAGCGCTTGGCGCATGACAATCGTATTGCCCGTACAGTCAAACGTGTAATCCGCGCCGCCGTCCGTAAGGGCAACAAGATGGGCGACAATGTCGCCGTCGATTTCTTTGGGATTAACAAAATGAGTCATGCCAAAACGCTCACCCCATTGCTTTTTGTCGTTATTAATATCCACGCCGATAATCTTGCTCGCCCCAACCATGCGCGCGGCTTGGAGTACATTCAGGCCAATACCCCCAAGGCCGAAGACAATCACATTATCCCCTGCCTGCACTTTGGCCGTATTGGTCACAGCGCCTACGCCCGTCGTCACGCCGCAGCCAATATAGCAGGACTTATCAAATGGCGCGTCTTTACGGATTTTCGCCACGGCAATTTCGGGCAGAACTGTGAAATTCGAAAAGGTTGAGCAGCCCATATAATGATAGATCGTCTGCCCCTTATAGCTAAAGCGGGACGTGCCGTCCGGCATCACCCCTTTGCCTTGGGTCGCGCGAATACAGGTACATAAATTCGTCTTTCCCGACAGACACGATTTACAGGTGCGGCATTCAGGGGTGTAGAGCGGAATAACGTGATCATCCACCGTTACTGATGTGACGCCTGCGCCAACCTCGCGCACAATGCCTGCGCCCTCATGGCCGAGGATGCTCGGGAACAGGCCTTCGCTGTCCAAACCGTCGAGCGTATAGGCGTCCGTATGGCAAATCCCTGTCGCCATGATTTCCACAAGGACCTCTCCTGCTTTGGGCCCGTGCAAATCAAGCTCGACAACTTCCAAAGGTTTTTTGGCCTCAAAGGCTACGGCGGCGCGTGTTTTCATGGGGTCTCCAAATTTTAAAGCCCCCCCTCTTACCCCACGGCGTGCCAAGTTTAAATCACTTTGCTGCTATCAAAACCTTTAATTCCGTATAAAGCGGAAGTAATGACAGGGGCGGCCTTCGCGGATGGCTTTGGCTTCATAGCGGGTTTCGGGCCAATCTTCAGGGCGGGTTCGCCAATCTTGACTCGCCTGGTGCGGCATATCAAAACCGCCGCCACCTTTGGACTGAAACGCCTTAATGCGCCACAAAGCCCAATCAACATAATGGATAATATCACTGGCAAAGCGAAATTCACAACCGGGTTTTAACACGCGGTAGGCTTGGGTAATCAGGTTTTCATTAATCAGCCGGCGTTTATTATGCTTCGCTTTAGGCCACGGGTCAGGGAATAAGATAAACAAGCGCGAAAGACTTTGATCCGGCAGCACAGCTAAAACATCGCGTGCATCCCCTTGGAGCACGCGCAAGTTTTCAAGGCCAAATTCATCAGCGCCCCTCACCGCTTTGGCCACGCCGTTAAGAAAAGGTTCAATGCCAAGATGAGCAATATCGGGATTTTGCCGCGCTTGCCAAATTAAATGTTCCGCCCCGCCAAAGCCAATCTCTAACCAGATATCTTTATAGCCGCCAAGGCCCGATAGGGGATCGTCACCAATTTTTATTTGCGGATAGAGCGTCTCCATCAAACGCTGTTGATAAGGCGAGAGCGCTTTGCCTTTGGTGCGGCCAAAGGTTCGCAGCTCGCTATCATTTGCATGTTTATGGGGCAGATTATTAGTCATGGCTAAGCTTTAGCCCGTAAGCCCTAGTCGCACCAGTTGAAAATTAAGCTGCCTTGAAGGAACCGGGGTTTAGCCTTCGTCTTCGTCATCCGTATCAGCCAATGAGCGCGCCAATTCTAAGATTTGGCGGCGCACAGCTTTGCTTTTAATTTTGGAAATGGCTTTCGCCAAAGCCACCCCGTCAGAGCTATTGATGAAGTCATAAATAATGGGCATTTGATCGCCTTCTGCGGCCTGTACATATTCAAAATTATTATCAAGCCCATCATAGAAAAAAGAGATCGGCACATCCAATATTTTTGATATATCCCAAAGCCGGCTCGCCCCAACGCGGTTAGTGCCGCGCTCATATTTTTGGACTTGCTGGAAGGTAACGCCAAGGCTGGTTCCGAGCTTTTCTTGACTCATATTCATTAACTGCCGCCGCATACGAATACGTGTCCCCACGTGGAGGTCTACAGGGCTTGCCGATCTCGGTCCTGGTTTTATCATGTCTAATCCTGGCCTATGAATAGGTGTTATTCTATTCGTTGAATATTATTGTCAAATCAAGTGATATTGACTCGTAAGCTTCCCCCAAGGTGTGTATATTAATCTGATGGATTGCGCCCCATCAAAGTGACTAATACAAAGAACGACAACGTAATCAACAAAAGAAACCCTGTAGACTGTAATCTCTTAGATATCTGCAATCTTTGGTTGGGAATATTAATATCAATCACCCCTGTCACGTTAGCAGGTTGTATTTTTAAGCCGCGCCCATAGGCATCATAGACGCCGCTTTCTCCGCCGGCAGAAGCGCGCACAAGCGGAAGGCCTGTTTCAATGGCGCGGTAACGGGTTTGATTCGCATGTTGATAAGGCCCCGTCAGCCGGCCATACCATCCATCATTTGATAGATTTAAAATCCATTGTGCATTGCCGCCCTCACCGCCCGCCGCCAAGCGAGATATTTCTGGGAAAATACCTTCATAACAAATCAAAGCATTAACCGGTGGCAGGCCTGACAAAGTCAGGTTCAGCTTTTCACCTGCCGGGGTCATAGACCCAATCGCCGACGACAATGTCCCAAGACCAATTTTTTCAAGTTGATCTGCAAAGGGAATAAATTCCCCAAAGGGCACAAGACGGGTTTTATCACTAAACCCCGTCACGCGCGGAGCCGCCGCGCGAAAATCAATTTCAACAGCGCTATTATAATAGAGGTTCTTAATGCGTCCATCAGCCTTTCGCCGCGTTTCATGACGCAAGGAATTTAACACCCAAAACGGCGGAGAAACTGGATCATTTGCCTTAAAGCTTTGTGCCGCTGCATTAATTAAGGCTTGGTTTTCAATCACGACGCCGCCAGCGGCCCCCTCTGGCCAAATAACATGACTCACATCCTCAAATCCCGGTGAAACAGATTGGCGCAAAAACTCTCTAATGATTTCAATGCTCTTTTGCGGATCAAACTGATCGCGCTGACTAAACTCAACGCTGACAAGGCGGAGTTTTGCTTTGGGGATTATCGGCGCAGGCTCAGCTGAAAGCCGCGTAGCGCCGTAAATCCAGAGCCCCACAAGTAACGCCGTCGCCGCGCCGGCGCTAATAGTCCGCGCCGCGCCGCGGGCTCCGATAATGACCATCAAAGCCCCGGCCCAAAGTAGCACAAGTAAACTTTGGCCATATATACCGATCGCACTTGAGATTTGCGAAAGCGGATGTCCGGCCTCAATAATATACCCCGGCAGGTTCCACGGAAGACCGCCAAACCAATGTCCGCGTGCCCACTCTGCCCAAAACAGAGCGCTCATGAAAACCACGGCAAAGCCCCAAAGTTTAAGCGGGCGAAACCGCGTCGCAAGTCCCGCTGCCGCGCCCCAAAATACAGATAGAAAAGCTATCAAAGCGCCGACCATCGGCACCGCTAAAAAGATATAACCGCCCGGGCGCATAGCAAAGGCAGAGCCAATCCAGTAAAGCCCTGCGAGAAACAAGCCAAATCCAAAACACCATCCAGTTTTAAATCCCGCTTTAAACCCCGCTTTTTGTTGGTGGTGATAATAAAGCCGTAGCCCGATTAAGGCGAGCATAAGCACCGTCAAGGCAGAGAGATAAAACGGAGCAAAGCCAAGAGCCGCGACCATACCCAAGATAATTTCAAAGGCGCGCCCACGGTTTTGCCCAATCCCCCACAGCACAATTTTAGGGCGTATATTATGCATAATGCACTAGTCCGAGGGCTTAGTTTTTTGCGGTTTTGATTTAGATGAACTTTGAATCCGCAAGCGCTTAACTCGGCGCGGGTCGGCGTCAATTACTTCAAATTCAAGCCCGCCGACATGATGGATGATCTCGCCGCGTTCCGGCACCCGCCCCGCCAAAGTAAAAACAAGGCCGCCCAATGTATCCACATCATCTTCTTCATCAGCACTGGCAAAATCTCGACCTAGAACCGCTTCAAAATCATCAATGGTCACCCGTGCATCGGCTTCCCAATATTCTGCGCCGGTTTTCGTTTTTAGCTTTTTAACTTCGGCGTCATCTTCATCATGTTCATCTTCAATATCGCCAACAATCGGCTCCACTAAATCCTCAAGAGTAACAATCCCGTCCGTGCCCCCATATTCATCCACCACAATCGCCATATGCACACGCCGTGCCTGCATACGCCGCAATAAATCCTGCGCTAACATAGAGGGGGGCACATAAAGCACTGGACGTTTAATAGTCGGGATAATTTTACGGTCTTTATAGGTCTTGCCACTACGCCCCCGCGCATTGAGCATAAGATAGGACAAAATATCTTTGATATGCACCATGCCGACTGGATCATCGAGATTATCTTTATAAACCGGCATGCGTGAATGGCCCGCCTCTTTAAAGGCGGCGGATAAATCATGTAGCCCCGTGGTTTGGTCAACCGCAACTATATCCGCCCGAGGCACCATAACATCTTCGACCCGCAAAACATGAAAGCGGTCAGCCGCAATCAACATGTTTTTACGAGCCCGCGAATGGGTTGTCTCTTTTTCACTGGGAGCCGGGCCTTTAAATAGCCGCGCCAACCAGCTTCGCTTTGGCAGTGGATTATCCGCAGCGGACGGTGCATTATCCGCATCCGGCGGCAAAGATATATCAGCCATATCGGTTATAACTCCTAAGCCCGTTATGCCTTTAAAACATAAGGATTGGCAATCCCCAGTTTTGCCAGCGCTTTAATCTCAATCGCTTCCATAATGTCCGCCTCTTGCGCTTGAATATGGTCATAGCCCAAAAGGTGAAGCAGGCCATGAATAATAAGATGGGTAAGATGGTCTGGCAGGCGCTTATCCGCCCGCTGCGCCTCGGCTATAATAGTTTCCCGCGCCAGAATAATATCCCCGAGCAGCCCCGGCGCCTCTATGGTTGGGAAGGATAATATATTCGTCGGCTTATCTTTGCTACGGTAATTACGGTTAAGCGCCCGAATAGACGCATCATCTGTTAAAACAAGGCTAACCTCTTGCTTGTTAGGGGGGATTACCTCCGCCGGTAAGGAATGGGCTACGCGCAGGGCGAGGGCCGCCGCATCAAGCCCTAAGCCCTCCCACGCGGCATCTTGCGTGATAACATCAAACTTAATCAGGCTCACTTTATGTCGTCAGTTTTCTTTTGCAAAAAGGGTAAAGGCTCAATTTTATTGGACCCGCCTATATCCGCTTGTGATTGATGATCCGTTTCATAGGCATTGATAATTTTCCCGACAAGCGGGTGGCGCACCACATCCGAGGTTTCAAAGTGAGTCTGTTTTATCCCACGCACGCCGTTTAAAATCCGAAGGGCATGGGCAAGGCCGCTTTCGACATGGCGCGGCAAATCCGATTGCGTCACATCCCCCGTGACCGCATATTTCGCCCGCTCCCCAAGGCGGGTCAGCACCATTTTCATCTGCGAGACAGTTGCATTTTGTGCCTCGTCAATTTGCACAAAGGCATCAGATAAGGTTCGCCCGCGCATAAAGGCCAGCGGCACCACTTCGATCTCCCCTGCTTCGCGGCGGCGCTCCACATCATCACGGCCCAGCACCATATTCAGGCTATCCCAAATTGGCTGCATATAAGGATCAATTTTTTCGTTAAAATCCCCTGGCAAAAACCCAAGGCGCTCCCCCGCTTCAACGGCGGGGCGGCAAGCAATAAACCGCGCCACCTCCCCCCGCGCCAACAGAGACGCCCCATAAGCAGCGGCCAAAAAGGTCTTACCCGTTCCTGCGGGCCCAACCCCAAAACTTACCGTATTTTTTTGCAAAGCGGTGATAAATTCTTCTTGGCGCGGGGTTTTCGGCACAATCGGCGCGCGGCGCGGAAAGGGAATAATCGCATCGGCGCGGGCCGCCTTGACTGCCCCCTGACCCACCGCCTTTATTAGAGCGCGGACATCATTCACCCCGCAAGGCCAGCCGCGCTCTAAGCGCTGGTAAATCTCGCGGACAATCTCTCCCGCCCGGGTGCGGCTTGGGCCGTCCCCATTAACATGAACACTTGAGCCCGGCGCTTCGAGGTAAACATCAAACGCATCCTCTATCAGGGCCAAATTAGAATGCCCCGCACCGCACAGCTTTCGCACAAGCTCCGGGTCATCAAATTGTATAATTTCTGTTTGTTTCGACATAAGATGTCTTAAGCATAATTTACAAGGCGGGGAAAGATATTATCCACATAAGACAAGCCCGCAGCTTATCTCAATGAAAATGGGAGTGGGAATCTGAGCATCTAGCTTGGGCCAAGAGATTCCCGCTTTCGCGGGAATGGACGGATTTATGATTTATACCATGTCTTCACTCATTCTCCGTGCATTCCCGCGCATGCGGGAATCTTTCTTGCTTTGCTTATCTCTTGAGATTTCGGCTTTCGCCGGAATAGACGGAGGAGAGTATGGATAGACCCTTGAGATAGACTTTTGGGTCAGGCCCAAGGGTGACGTTCGGGGTTAAGGTTAATGGCAATTATCCAATCTGTCATTCCGGAGCGCGGAGCGAACCCGGAAGGTCATGCTTGGCTTCGCGAAATTTCTGCTTTCTCAGGAATGACAGAAGGGTCGATAAGGGCTGACAAAAATAAAACTTATCCACGCCCCTCATCCCTATGATATTATAGCCCTATTCTGTCATACGGACGGTGATGTGCACGTTGGCTTCATTATGACGGGATGATTGGTGCAGATAGCTATGACGTAACGATTCATAGTCCTGCCGGACGCCCTGTAATGCGCTTTTAAGTAAGCGTGTAAGGTGAGAGCTGTGATGGTTTAGACCTAATAACTGTCCGGGGCCTTTGAAAAAGCTGATCTATGCGGCGCGCACGTAACGCCCGTAATCCTTCCTCCTAAGAACATATCTGGGACGGATTGCAGTGGAGCGCCGCAGATGCAAATCTGCGGATAGCTCTTTGGCGCTATGGCGGCAGCCAGCAAAGTGCTTGGCTGCGTTGACTGTGTAAAACAAAAGATATTCGGTAGCCCTCATGGTCAACCACCGCATATGTCCACCCGCCCCGTCAAGGGCGGGCGCGCTTTGCCCTGTGCGCAGAATCAATTACGGCGCTAAATCCCCGATCAAGCTATTCACGCCGGCCTCAGTTATGGTGACATTGACGATCTGGCCGATCAGGGCTTCATCACCAAAGAAATGCGTCCCCGTCAGGTAAGGGTTACGGCCAAAGAGCTGTCCCGGCTCCCGCGCGGTGCCTTCGACTAATATCGGTAAGGTTCGGCCAATCAGGCTTTTGTTAAAGGCCGTTTGCTGGGCGTAGAGCAAATCTTGAAGCCGCTTAAGCCGATCGGATTTTACATCTTCGGGGACTTGGCGCGGCAAGCTTGCCCCCGGGGTTCCGGGACGGACGGAATATTTAAAACTAAAGGAGCTGGCATAACCAATCTCTTCAACGCATTTCAGGGTCGCTTCGAAATCCGCCTCTGTCTCGCCGGGGAAGCCGACAATGAAATCCCCCGACAAGGCAATATCCGGGCGGGAGGCGCGAATTTTGGCAATCAGGTTTTTATAATGTTCATAGCTATGATCGCGGTTCATCGCCCGCAGGATTTTATCGCTCCCGGCCTGTATCGGCAAATGCAGATAGGGCATGAGTTTCGACTGTGCGCCGATAACGCGGATAAGCTCATCATCCATATCGCGCGGGTGAGAAGTAGTAAATCGAATACGGTCAATACCGCCAATCAAAGCCACATGCTCAATCAGTTGCCCCAAGCTCCATTGGCTGCCGTCTGGCCCTTCGGCGGCATAGGCATTAACATTTTGCCCGATCAGGGTAATTTCGCGCACGCCCTTAGCCGCAAGGCTACGGGCTTCTGCGGTGATTTGCGCAACGGAGCGGGACACCTCCGCGCCCCTCGTATAGGGCACCACACAGAAGGTACAAAATTTGTCACAGCCCTCTTGGATCGTCAGAAAGGCGCTAAAGCCCTTGGGATTACGGTGGGTCGACAGTTCGTCAAATTTCTCAAGGGTGTCAAATTCGGTCTCAAGCACCTCCCCTGTGCCGCGGTGAACCTTGGCAATCATTTCAGGCAGTTTATGATAGGTCTGCGGCCCCAAGACCATATCGACCACTGGGGCACGGCGCATAATCTCTTCGCCTTCCGCTTGGGCAACGCATCCCGCCACGGCGACTTTCATATTCGGATTATTATCCGTCTTATGGCGGCGGATACGGCCCAGCTCCGAATAAACTTTTTCGGCCGCTTTTTCGCGAATATGACAAGTATTCAGAATCACCAAATCCGCATGATCGGGAACATCCACCGGCGCATAGCCAATCGGGGCCAGCACATCGGCCATGCGCTCGCTATCATAGACATTCATCTGGCAGCCATAGGTTTTGATAAAGACTTTCTTAGCGTCTTTCGCGGGCTTGATATCGCCTGTGGCGATATGGGGCGCATCAATATTACGCGAGGCTTGAGCGGCGGCCTTTGGGGCGGCTTTACGCGCGCCGTCACGGGACGCGGTTTTATCGCGCGGTAACAGAACAGTCATGAGAGGGCTCACTATGGTTAAAATCTGCGCGGCTTATAGGCCGCAGCCAGTACGGGGGCAAGGGAAAGGTGACAGGCACAGCACAAGGACAAAGATGAAACATAAGTCATTTCCATGTAAAACCGTAAGATGTTATGATAATATGATGAAACCGTGGCTGACATTATGTATCTTCACCGCAGGGCTTTTTGCCTATGAGGCGGCCCATGCCCGTTGCAGCGCACCGCTGTCGGGGCAGATGAAAGATAGGGTCAAAGCCGTCGATTTTATCTTTATTGGCCGCGCTACTGGCAGCCACTTTATTCACCATCTTGATATAAATGAGGTTGAGAGAATAAATAACAAATTAAATAAACTCATAATCCAGCGCGAGAGCGATAATTATAGCCGCGCCCAAAAACATAAAATAGATCAAGAGATTTTAAAGCTTATCGAGGTCATAGCGCCGCCAGAGCCAAATTCTTATAGCGAGTTTGACATAGAAGACTGGATTTTAAAACCTAATCTTGACGTTAAAGACAATATTATGCGAGTTTATTATAATCAAAACCCCAGCGCCTCATCCATAAGCTACGCTCAAAACTTTAATCTAAACCAGACATATTTCATCGCCGGCGTAAAATCAAAAACAGGCGATTACTATGTCACGTCGACATGTTTCACAGACACATTATTCGACATTAAAAGCGAAGACTATCAACATAAAAATATTGATGACATTCGCAGATTTCTACAGCCTTAATTTTGAGGAACCCATTGACATAAAACTAAAGTAAAGTGGCAAAACACCCGCAAGTAAATAAGTGAAATCCCCTCTAGCCTTCTTAAAGGGAGTGGTTTATACGCCCTTTAACTTCGATGCGGGTGTGGCGGAATTGGTAGACGCGCCGGATTCAAAATCGTCCTACTTTACTTTTTCAATAAAAAATATATAATAAAAACATATACATAAGATATATGCGCCGAAACCGCATGTGTTACACACCCCTTACACACTTTTCCGTTTCGGCGTCCCAGCGCCGTTTTACGTGAGAAAGGTGGGCGATATGGCGGGTAAACACACTACAATGGGCGGGAATGTAAACCTCTACAAACGCCCCGGTTCAGACTATTGGCAATGCGCCACTTACCTCGAAGGCAGGAACTGGAGACGGTCGACAAAAGAGTCCGATATACGGAAAGCCAAAGACTTTGCAGAAGGCTGGTATCTAGACCTCAGACTCGGAGCCCGACGAAAAGAGCTTCGAACTGAAAACACTTTCGCGCGCGCAGCAGCCCAATTTGAAAAAGAATATATCATCATCACCGATGGTGATCGAAACGAAGGTTACGTCGATTCAATTATGAGGAGGCTAGACAATTACTTGATTCCTTTCTTCGGTGAAAAAGGCCTGTCGGAAATTACACCGGGATTAGTTCAAGAATACCGCATTCATCGGCAAGGCTATTCCGTCCCTCGTCACAATAAAGTGGGGGAGCATGTTCACACCCCGCCATCCCGTAGCACAATGCACAAAGATATTTGTGCATTAAGACAAGTTCTAAAAACTGCCGCCCGGCACGGGTGGCTCACTCACCTTCCTGACGTTTCTTTACCTTATAAGTCAGCGGGTAAAATTGTGCGCAGAGCTTGGTTCTCGCCCGAGGAATATAAAAGGCTTTATACAGCCACTCGAAACAACATCGAAACGGCTTACAATCTACGTCACAAAAAGAACGCCCTACAATTACATGACCTCGTTTTATTCATGGCAAACACTGGGTTGAGACCTGACGAGATTCTTCGGATTGAATATAGAGACATTACAATAGTCGATGACTTAGATAGCGGCGAAACAATTCTAGAGATTGAAGTTCGGGGCAAGCGTGGAGTCGGTTATTGTAAGAGCACGGCGAACGCCGTGCATACATTTGAGCGTTTGGTCGAACGACACAAACCTCAACCTACAGATAAGATTTTTCCCTCCTTGCATAGGGCTTTATTCAATAGAATTTTGGACGAGGAAAATCTTAAAATAGACCGCGAAGGCCAACGCCGAACGGCGTACAGCCTTCGACATACTTATATTTGTTTGCGGCTCATGGAAGGGGCGGATATTTACCAGATCGCCAAGAACTGCCGCACGTCCGTTGAGATGATTGAGAAGTATTATGCCTCACATATCAAGACGCTTATAAATGCAGCCAAAGTAAATGTTCGTCGGCATAAGCCCTTTGCGATGAAATCGCCCAAGAGTCAGAAAAATACATAGTCCGTGAAATCAGTTCTAGCCAACTGAAATAGACTGCTTTATACGTCAAAAATCTTCGTTGCGGGTGTGGCGGAATTGGTAGACGCGCCAGATTCAAAATCTGGTATCTATGATGTGTCGGTTCGAGTCCGACCACCCGTACCATCTTTACTTTGATGCCTTTGAAGATGCTTCTTGCCTTAAACCTTTATGTTAATTTGATTCATTAGGACGATTAGGCAGATATAATTATATGCTGTTGAAGTAAGAATTGATTTGCTTAACTTCTTCTTTTGTAACTTCGAAAACATCGTAAATTTCTTGATCTATCTTTAGTTCGGCCGCATTGATTTTATTTATAAGGTTCAATGCAACTTTCCTTTCACTTTCAAAATGCTTGAGCCATTCAGATTTTTTTGTAAGTGATAAAGACTGTGGCTTAATTAGTTTTTTTATCTCATCCAAGAATTGAGGAAAATCTAACTTTGGCCAATCACTTAATTTATTGTTCGCTTTCGCAATTCCAAAATCAGCCAAAGCAAGTCGAATTAGGTCATCTTTCTTCGAGAATAGTTTAGCTTCAGACTCAAGAATTTCACTGACTAAATCTGAAACTCTCTCTTGCACTTTTCGTTTAGGAAACACGATTGGTAGATCGCGCAATTCACCTAAAGTTGTTTGTCGGAAATCATCCTTAGTGGCTATTGAGGACAAATTGACGTACATGTAAGACATAAGCTTACTATTTAAGCATGCTAATACATAAAGAGTTTTCTTTTTTTCATTCAATATGAACGGGTTTGTATCCTTCGAGAACGCGAAATTTTTATCGGTATAAGAACATAGAATTCGATCTTGTCTACTTATGAGTCTCCTTATCAGAATCTTAGGCTCGCCAAGATAAAACTGCTTCAAAGACTCCTTCTCAGAAAAATCTGTGAATTTGACTTCCTTTAAATTCAACTTGTATCTGTTTATTTCTGCGTCAAACAAGAAGGGGTGAGATTTCGGATACTCGGCATCTTTAAGATCGAACCTGCTTTTTGCCAGACCTTGGGTTGATTTTGATATATCTCCCAGTACCTCGACACCCTTTATATTTTCAATTCTTTGCTTCACCGCATAAGCTCTGGGGTTGAGAATAATTGAATAATCGGAGTGTTTTTCTGAGAGCTCAAAGGGAACCTCTTCAAATTGCAATCCCTCTAAATGAGAAATACGGTCTTTCTTGTTGTAGGAATATATTTTGTAATTTTTAGATTTCCCCAGTTTTTTTCCAATAGAATAAATACACGTATCGACATAAGCATCTTCAAATACGTCAAATGGTAGATTTACGATTGAATTCAAATGAAACTCTTCAAAGAGTTGTTTTCTAAATAATTTATAATTCTTACCTGTTTGCCAAGTAGTAGAAGAGATAAATGATAAGGTGCCTTCATCATTTAATAATTTTAAGCACTTTAAAATAAACACAATCGACGTGTCATATTTTCTTTCTAGACAACTATAATCTTCCTTAAAGCTCTGTTTTTGCTTTTCCGGAATTAATTCCATAGGAATGTAGGGAGGGTTACCTACGACAATATCAAACCCACCGCTTGACATTATTTCAGAGAACTCTTCGTCCCAGTTAAAAGCGTTGACACCAGCAATCTCTGTGTCACTGAAAAGTGAGTTACCGACCTTTATATTATCTTCCAAATAAGTCAGTTTTTCAGACTTGTTAGCTGTTTTTAACCACAAGGACAGCTTAGTTATCTCTACAGATTCACCGTTTAAATCAACACCAAACAAGTTATTAGATAAAATATGTGTGTCCCAGCGGAATAGGCCTGTTTGTTCGCCTTTCAGATTCATTAATTGGCCGTTTACGATATCTCCTTCATTCTTTAAGAAATCAAAAATTTCATTTAGAAATGCGCCAGAACCACATGCAGGATCTAATATCTTAATAGTTGAAAGGATCTCCTTGTAAGCTTCCCAAGCGAGAATGTGTTTTTTAATATTCTTATTTGTCTTAATGCTGGTTGTCTTATTTTTACCTCGTCCTTTCTGCACCACTTGAATGCTTTCATAATCTTGTTCTGATAGTTCAGGTAATTTATGAAAGCCGATTTTCTCTTTTTGCTTTGCCAACCAACCCCCAATAGATTGTTCAACTATAAATCTGGTCACATAGGGTGGGGTATAAAAAATTCCGTCTTTTTTTCTTTTTGTTGCAGAGTTGTTTGCTGTCGTTTCTCCGCTTGTTTTGGCTTTTAACTCCTCAATATCACTAATAGACTGTTCAAAAATGTGGCCCAGAATATTGACTCCAACGTCACTTTCAAAATCATACTTCCCAATGTTCTTAAATTTTTCACAAAGTAGCGGCGTTAGAATAAGATTATCAATCTCCTCATTCTCAGCGAAAAGCCCCCCATTATAAGCAGGGATATTTAATTTGGAGCTACCTTTGTTTATTGCTCTAAAAAGGCCTTTGAAGTTCTCCCATACAGGCTGAGGGTTGTATTCATTTTGAGTCTCAAAGGCTTTTTCCAAAGTGTTTTCAGGAAGCAACCCCTTATCTTCAGCAAAGGCAATAAACAGAATTCGGTCAAGAATGGTTTGAGCTAGTTCAATGCTCTTCAGCGAGCTAATTTTTTTGTTATTTTTAATAATGGTATTTATTAAATTCTTCCTCAAATTTTTATAATCTGAATAGAGTTCATTGGTAATTTGTTTGTCAACTTTTTCACTCTCAGCTAATAGAGAATGAGTTCTGTCGCTCAACAAATTTTCGGGGGACAGTAGCAACATGAATTTTGCATACTGGAAAGGATCGGTTAGTTTTTTAATATCAAAAGTTTCATAGTTCTTTCGACCAAACCCTACTGCATACAGTCTAATCTCACGATAGTTTGATACTAAAACCCATTTAGCCCCTTTAATATCAATTGCATACTCCCAAGCCTGTTGAACCGGTGACTTATTCCGACCTGGCATAATAGCATCTAAGTCTTTTGTTTGAGCCCCCTTCAATTCGAATGGAGCTAAAATTGTTTTGTTATCAGGAGTAAAAAACCCTAGTGCGGCATCGACATTGCCAGAACCAGCAGGTTGATTTTTAGCTACCGTCCATTCATCTCCTGTAGTGCTCCCAAGGTAACCTAATACATTAATTAAAATTTGCTGTATGAACTCACCATCACTCTGCGTCTCAATGTTATAAATCCCTTTGTCGAGATTCTCAGACCAATCACTAAGTATCTTTGCCTCTTGCGCTGGAACTGGTGCAACATTTGACAGTTTTTTATTTATAACTCTAGGATGAAACAGCGTCATTGTAATAGCTTTACGGTTATGTGTTGGTCTTAAAAATGTAGTTTCTCAAAAAAGTCGTCAAAACCGCCTATTTTGAAAATCGAGCGTCAAAAGATTATCCGTTTTCTAGTTTGCGTTTAAACTTATAAGTGTGGTGTAGTGTAACCGACTCGACCACACTACACACAGCTAATAATTGGGCAAGCTTATGAATAACGATGAAGTAGATATTGCAGAGCAATTTGAAAAGCATCTGAATAGTCCCAAACAAACATGGCTGCTCGGAGCGGGGGCGAGCTTTGAGTCGAATATCCCTCTCATGTATCCATTAACTGCTCGCGTTTTTGAGATCGCCACAACCGAAACCTTTTTAGGAGATGCAGAGGCACTCGCGATAATTGAGTTTGTTAAAAGTGATATTGCTGAAACAGCACATATTGAGATTTTTCTAACCCATTTGTCCGATTTGATTTCTATGGCCGAGAGGTCTCGTACAAAGACTGTCGCGATTGGCGCAAGCACAGCAACAAAAGTGAAGCTTACTTCTGTTCATTTAGCGCTGTTAGATGTGATCGCGGACATTATCCGGTGGGGATACAAGCCTGCAAAAGGAGATGCAGAAGCAATTGTGGGTAAAAGCGGAAAATCGATAACAAAAATCAAGGCCCATAAAGAATTTATCAAAGCTATTTTTCTGCAAAACAGAGCTGGCTTAGAAAAACACCGAAGCGGCGTTGAATTTTTCACAACAAATTACGACACCTTAATCGAAGATGCTCTGGCGCTAAATGAAATCCCTTATTGTGACGGCTTTACTGGTGGCGCAGTTGGATTTTGGAAAGAAGGTCTTGATACAAGCCAACAAGCTGTAGTCACTAAATTACATGGCTCAATTGATTGGTTTCGTTCAAGTAGCCCTCCTCGCCCTCTATTAAGGGTAAGATATGGCGATACCTATCACGCCGATGAGCAAGGGGCGGTAATGATTTACCCACAGGCTTCGAAATATGTAAATGCTCAAGAAAACCCTTTTGCTCAGTTGTTTGACCGCTTTCGGAAACGCTTATCGGGGGGAACTGACCAAGTTTTACTAATATGCGGTTATTCATTTGGCGATGATCATATAAATTCCGACATTGAACAAGCGATGTCTACGACACGAAGCCAACTCACAATTGTAGCTTTTTCTGGTGAAACAGACGGCCAACTTCCTCCCGTGCTAGAAGGTTGGCGAATTGGTCGATCCTTTAGTGATAGAATATATATTGCCAGCCCCAAAGGGCTTACCCGTGGCGCATCTGTCCCTTGTTTTGGAAAGGGGGAAGGTACTAGAGATTGGTGGACTTTCACAGGGATGACTAAGTTGTTCTCAGAGGGCTTACCAAAAGACATCCAAGAGGCGCTGCAATGACCGACTTCCATATTGATAAAGATTTAGAAATCGGCTCAGTTTTTGAAGTTGCAGGCAGTGAGATAAAAATTGCTCTAAGCAAGAGTATCACAGAGCTGACCCGCAGTCATAGCGGGCGTGTCTACAATGTGGGGCAAATCGGTAGTCTCTTAAAGATGCACCTTGGACGTAAGATATTGTTCGCCACAGTAAAACTGCTTCGTCTACAATCAGATGAAGAAATTGCGGCGATACAGGCAAATGACCACTTAGTTAATCAAAGCCATGACCGTAGAGTCATAGAGGCGTCTTTGCTGGGTGAAGCATGGTTTGATACGACATCGAGCACACTCAACTTTAAACGAGGCGTTTCCTTATACCCGCTTCCTCTGCAAACCGTTCACTTAGTAACTAAAACTGAAACAGAAGCATTATTTACTAGCGCTGAAAG
Organism: uncultured Caulobacterales bacterium; assembly: GCA_937928165.1. GTDB lineage: Bacteria > Pseudomonadota > Alphaproteobacteria > Caulobacterales > Maricaulaceae > CALFVT01. The sequence continues at coordinate 334,333 of CALFVT010000002.1, read as the reverse complement.
CGTCTCAGGCGAAGAGTATGATAATCGAGTTGACCTTGGAGATTATTCGGGAGCTACGAGAGTCACCTGTCGTGCGAATATGGATAAATTATTCGGACAACATTGTGCGATTTTAGGCTCAACTGGCTCAGGTAAATCTAGCGCTGTGGCTGGAATAATTCACTCAGTTTTAGATGCAGAACCGCGTGAAGGCGTAAAAGCGAAACCCAATATAGTGTTGATAGACCCGCACGGCGAATATGGCGCGGCGTTCGAGGGCAAGGCCCAATTACTTAGAGCTTATCAGAACATAAATGGTGAGGGTGAGGGTGACGGGGCGGCTCTACTTCAATTGCCTTATTGGTTGATGTCCAGTGATGAATTTCGTTCTCTAGTAATAGGCAAGACAGAGTTTGAAGCCACTTCACAGGCCAATGTTATTTATAAAGCGTTGGCACACGCACGAATGGCCGAGGCAGGAATTTGTCGAACGGCGCTAACAGACGTAAATGTGCATTCGGGTATAATGGGCGATAACTCCCATGTTGATCTGCCTGTGCCATGCGAAGGTATCACGCAAGATGCTGTCACCGCATTTGATAGAGACAAACCACGCCCGTTCAAGTTAAGTGAGTTTGAAGCTCATATTAGGAATAGACAAGCTAAGCGAAAGTCGGGAGCGAATTGGGCAGATGTAACAGCTAGTGAGTTTGAAAAAACATTCTCTTCAATCTTAAACAAGTTAAATGTATTGAAGTTAGACCCAAGAATTAGCTTTATGATGGCAGAACATGATGAAGATCACCCCACACTAACTACATGTGTGGCCCAATTTATAAGAAGGCCCATCGATGGTAGTTGCGGCCTGAAGATCATTGATATTTCGGGCATACCCAATGAAATTGCGGGGCCTTTAACTGGAGCAATATGCAGGCTCTTGTTTCAATACAAAATTTTTCAAACGCGTGAAGAGCGTGAAAAAGACCCTGTAGCTATTATCTGCGAAGAGGCCCATCGCTACGTACCAGATCGAGGCGAGGCTCAATATGATGTAGCCCAGACAGCCGTTCGGCGGATTGCAAGAGAGGGTAGGAAGTACGGACTGGGTTTAGTTTTAGTTTCTCAACGGCCCTCTGATGTAGAAGGCACGGTAATTTCTCAATGTAATTCTTGGGTGGTTTTGCGTCTAACAAATAGCCGTGACCAAGAACATGTATCGCGGTTTTTGCCCGATAGTTTATCTGGGATGACTAAGCAGTTGTCTTCATTGCCAAGACAAGAAGCGATCTTTGTCGGCGAAGCCTCCGCGCTTCCGGCGCGAATTCGATTGCGCACTTTGACACCTGAACAGCTACCAAAATCTGCTGATATTTCTTTCGTTAAAGCTTGGTCTTCTGAGCCGATCAGTGAAGAAGAGCTCGATGCTATTACTTCAAGAATGAACTCTTAAAAGCTCATCATGAAGCTTAATTAGCTGGTTTTTTTACTTTCTGAATGCTCAAAACTAACGAGTTATGTGGCTATAAGTTACTTATATTTGACGGTGAAAATGACTTTTTTGATTATGATTATAGTGCAATATTTTGATTTTTATTGAAGAGTATCGCTAGTTTTTAGCGTGTTATTTTAAAGAATTTGTAGTCCAAACCGCTATACCCCCTAACTCTACGCACGAATTTTAATGACCAAAATTTGCTCTTAATAATTTTTCGTGGGATACCGACTTGGTATCAAACTTACCATTTTCAACTCATTTCAATCCTGTGTTTCAATGATTTGGTTCGATAGGAACCGAATGCCGCTACCGAAAATTAGAGCAATTAATCATACTAAACTGTAAAAAAATCGCAAAATCACATCTTCGATAAAGTTGAGGAAATAGGCGGTTTTGGGGTGATTTTAAGAGTGCTATGGTAAACCCGCCGCCAGCTCTCCTTCGGGGATTTTGGCGTTGGGTCTTAACGGAGTTAGTCTGCGTATATTCGCAAGCAACTCATAGGAGACCATTATGACAGTATTTATCGGATTAGATATTTCATTGGACGAGACGCATATCTGTGTTGTCGATGAAGACGGAAAGACACTCAAAGAGACCAAGGTAATGACAGAACCAGAGGCGATTGCGCCGGTACTGCGCTGCTTTGGTGATGATATAAAACGTGTTGGTTTTGAAGCCAGTAGTCTATCTCCTTGGCTTAGCAATGAGCTTATCAAGCTCGGCTTTCCCGCTATCATTGTTGAGACGCGCCACATGGCGAGCGCGCTTGGGGCTATGCGTAACAAGACGGATAAGAATGATGCACGGGGCTTGGCGCAGATGATGCGCACGGGGTGGTATCGGAGCGTGCATGTGAAGTCAGATAATAGCCATCGCCTACGTATTTTGTTGACCAATCGACGTATTCTGAAGCGTAAGTTTTTAGATGTTGAGAACGCGATACGGGGCACATTGAAGGTCTTCGGTGTGAAGATGACGCGCACAACGCGCGGACGGTTTGAGCAAGACCTGATGGTAAAGCTGGCCGAGGCAGATCCGATGCTGCGCGAGATGACACAAAGCATGTTAGAGGCTCGCCGAACCCTTTTGGAGCAGCATAATCGTTGTCATAAATTGGTCCTAAAAGCTGTGCGAGAGGATGATGTCTGCCGCCGTTTTATGACGGTTCCGGGCGTCGGACCGATTACGGCCTTGGCGTTTAAGACGACGATTGATGATCCCACGCGGTTTAAAAAGTCAAAGACGGTCGGGGCGCACCTAGGGCTAACGCCAAAGCGTTATCAATCGGGAACCGTCGATTATGAGGGCCGTATATCCAAGTGCGGTGATCCAGAGATGCGTACGCTCTTATACGAAGCAGCCTCATCACTACTTACCCGCGTGCAGAGCTGGTCGGTGCTAAAAGCCTGGGGAATGAGCCTGCAAAAGCGGGCTGGAAAGCGCCGCGCGAATGTGGCGGTCGCACGTAAACTCTCGGTTATTTTGCACCGGATGTGGGTGGATGGGACCGAGTTTATGGCCAGCCGTGATGAGCTTAACGCAGCGACAGCGGCGTAATGACAGACACTAATCAAAACATAATTATGGGAGAAAAACGAACACATATCACCTAATTTGTCTCAGGTGACTGAGATGAATGGCGCCCCTTGACGGGGTCGCGGGAGAGATGATCCCGCTATCTTGCCGGCACCGGATAGAACTTTGACAATCTATATCCGCAGTGCGTCGCGAGTGCTTTTGGACATCTCACGCCCCTCTGAAAACAGCATGTGCGGATAGTCATATCGAGCACGGAGTAGTGCATGAACCGTCGGGATACCAATTAAGAAAAGTGCGCCAAAGGCGTTCAATACAGTGATGTGCAGAAAGGAAAAATATGATGACATCAATGAAAATAGGAGAAAGTCTATGGCACGGAATCGGGTCAGCTGGGTTGACAAATGGGGCGGGTTTAGTGAGGGCAAGATAAAGGGCGTGTCCCAGAATGGGGTTAACCCATTGTCTGCACATCGTTTTTTCTGGCCCACGCAATATTTTGCTGGGACGTGGAATCGGCGGAATCCCCCATGGCACCTGAGGAAAATGCCGGGCCATGACCTTAAAAGGGGTGTTTTTAGGAATTTCGGCCTATTTTTGGAGTGTGAGTTTTTGGTTTAATTTTTCGACCACAAAATACTTACAGGCAGCGCGAAAATTCCATCACCAAATGTGAGCTTGTGTTCGCCAAGGTAAAACACAATTCCCGTGAACTGTTTTGATTTACCGGGGCCAGTTTTTGCGAAATCTTTTAACGCTTTCAAGCTTTCATCATTCACCGTGCTCGCGGCTTTGATTTCTATGCCGACTAACCGCGTGGCACTTTCGGCGAGAATGTCGATTTCTTTTTGCCGCTCATTGCGCCAATGGTAGAGTCGAAAATCATGTTGCTGATAGGGTAGTGATTTTTGCAACTCACCAAGAATAAATGTTTCAAGCATTGCTCCCAGCGCGGTCGGGTTTGCGTCGATGCCAAAACTATCTGGTGTTATCTCGCGCAGAGCGGAGGCTATGCCTGTATCTGCAAAATGATATTTGGGTTGCTTGATATCACGCTTGCTCTCGCTTGATGTCCAAGCACGGAGTTTGACGATCATAGAAAGTCTAAACAGAACGTCCATATACTCGTCCACAGTCTTGCGGTCTGTTGCAATTAGACGCGACAGCGTTGTCGTGTTTGTTTCACAAGCTGTTCTAGCGGCCAGTTGTTCGATCAATTGCCGCAATGCATCTGTTTTTCTAACACGTAAAATATCAGCAACGTCTCTATCGACAACCGAATCTACATAGTCCCTGTATTGCCGCCCTCTATCTCGGGTTTCGAGTTCCCGTATCTCAGGGAAGCCTCCCCGAAGGATAAAGTCGATATATTCGGCACGTGTTAGTTTATCGGGGCTTCCTAAATCCGCTAAGTTCGGGGACTTGGCTATCCCCCAATCCAAAATCTGGGAAGGCTTGCGGCGTAAGGTTTCTGCAATTGACATCGGCCAGAGTTTTATTGTTCGCATTCGTCCGGCAAGTGAATCCGCGATTTCCAGTGACGTAAACACGTTTGATGAGCCTGTGAGTATAAATTGTCCCTTGCGGCGATCCTCATCCACGATTTTTTTAATCGCTAAAGCCATTGCTTTTGAGCGTTGCGCCTCGTCAATGATCAAAGGATTGTCGCCTATATCGGTCATTAGTGCGCGTATCTGGCTCTCTGGGTCGTTTTCTATGGCTTTGAGCAGGACTTGGTCATCTAAGGTCACAAAACGCGCTCCTGAGCGTTCTGAGGCAAATATATCGCGCACAAAGGTTGTCTTTCCCGCTTGCCGAGGGCCAATGATATTGACAATGCGACTTGCCGCTAATGCAGCTTCCAATTCAGCCTGTAAATGCCGTGGTGCTAAGGTATCATTGTTTGCCATATACGAATCTCATTTATTTGCGTGAGATGGGTAACACAGTGTGCGTGAGTTGGGTAGTAGAATGTGCGTGAGGTGAGGAATAGGTATTGCGTGAAATGAGGAATAGATTGAGCGTGAGGTGAGTAATAAGACTAATGGGGGCTTTGCCCCCGGCGGCGTAAACCGCGAAAATCGGCTCCCCCTAAAGGTCGCCCCCAATTTTCGAGTTGACGCCGCTCCCCCATTAAGAGGGCTGATCATGGGTTTTGGTGCAAGCCCCAAAACCCTGTTTTGAGGAAGGTTTAATAGGCCGCGCAAACGCCGCCTGAGGTCTTAATTTCTCGAATGCACCTTTCATCGAAAAATTTATAGGTTGCTCTCAGGGACGTTCTGAGGGCTTTCTCGTAAATTAGAAACAATATGCTTGATTTCACACGCGAATCGGCGCGAATTTCATCGTGTCTGGGACGTGAATTTAGGCTAAATACTTACACAATCTCTTACACACTTCACATATAATACAGAATTATATATAATAAAAACAATAGTTTATGACTAAAGTTGCCGGATTCAAAATCCGGTTCCTTTGGAGTGTCGGTTCGAGTCCGACCATCCGTACCATCGAAAATTGCAACCATTAAATCCTCCCCTCCCTTACCAGAGCCTATTCTAAGTTGACTTAGAGAAAAGGCTTATCAATTTGAACCAAAGCGTTTCAAAGGCTATGTCCATACTATGACGAATAAGGTTGGCAGTGCCCTAGGTGGGCATAACGGTTTTAAAACATGGGTCTTTAAACCAAAGCAAAATAATAAATGGATGCAATTTCTAACATATCGGGGCTTCGCTATATCCCCAACTTTATCTCAGCGGCTATGAGCGTCGAGCTTTTAGAACGGATTGACAAGCAAGAGTGGCGAGCCGATTTGAGGCGCCGCGTGCAGCATTATGGGTACATCTATGATTATCGCAGCCGGGCTATATCTCACGATATGAAGCTTGGCCCGCTGCCAAGTTGGCTGAGCGAAATTTCATCTAAACTGGTCGAGCAAGAGGTATTTGCGCAAATACCGGATCAAGTCATTATAAATGAATACGAACCTGGCCAAGGTATCGCAGCGCATATTGATTGCGTCCCCTGTTTTGGAAATCATATCGCCTCACTTAGTTTAGGCGGAGCCGTGGATATGCAGTTTGATAGGGGTGGTGAGGCTCATAACTTACGCCTGATGCCGCAAAGTCTTTTGGCCTTGAGCAGAGAGGCTAGGTTGAAATGGCGACATGGGATTGCAGCGCGTAAAAGTGATTTAGTTGAAAACTTGAGAGTTCCGCGCTCAAGGCGCGTCTCGCTAACCTTCAGAACGATTAAACTTATTGGGTAAATTAGGAAATTGCAGGAGAACAAAACATAAGTCTAAAAATCCTGTCGTTAGTTTTCAAACAGGCCCTTGATTATATGCTCCAACCCGATTGCATGAGAATAAACGGCTGAGTTCAAAAGTGAGATATCTAACTTAAATATCATGCGACATTTGCAAATTTTATGTGTAAGGTCGTCATGCTTGCGGGGAAAATTGGGCAGATCGGCTTTTGCAGACTTCTTCAGCAAAGGTTAATCTTAGATTTATTATGTACGTAGGAGGGACGTGCGACAGGAGAGCTTTATGACGATTATTTCATCAATAAACGTTTTAAAACCACTAAAGACAACATGTATTTCAGTGATGCTTTTAACCACCACGGCTTTGGTGGGTGGTTGCGCCTCTACAGCCACTGGGGCAAGCCAAACTGCGATTGTCAATAGCGGCAAAACAGAGCCACTGAAGGCGAGCGCGCCCGCAGGAAGTGTATTAACAGTTATTCGCTACCCCGCGGTTGTTGAAACCGCTGCCAAAGATAAATATTACGACGCATTTGACCGGGCAGCTATAGGCGGAACGCTCAGCAACAAGAGTGACGCGGCACAGCGCCAAACAGTTGCCGATAGTGTCGTTGTAAAGTCTAATTATTTTGCCTTGTCTTTATTTAAAGAAATGGCGGCCCGCCTCCCTGAACATAGTGTTTTGCTCTCGCCCCATGCGGTCAAACTTGATGCGGATGGCAACCTCACATCAGAGCCGATTACGCAAGCGGAAAGCCTGCCAAGCGCAGTGACCGTTGACTTCGTCACTTATTCATACCCTGATCCGCGAAAAATGCTGGAGAGCGAGCCTTTAACGTTTGGCGACCTTGTAACGCCTCTTGTTAGTGTTCATACAGATCGCCGCGCATCTGCGGCTACTCAAGGGGTTTTATTTGCGAGTGCGCCGCTTATACCTTATGCTGCCGGCACGGGCCAAAGCGATACCAATACCGAGTTGACAACGCTGCAAAATGGGCAATTTGAAACCGAGGCCCAGCCTTTGGATTTTATCTCATATATTGCCAAAGATAACCGCGTCAATGTCCCAACAAAAAGCCTAAATAACAGACGAACCAAAAATGCGATTGCCGCTTATCCGGTTGAAAAAGTTAAATTGAATAAAACAGCGCTTTTGCAGCTTAACAGGGCCAATGACGGATCTATTGACCCGCTAGAAGATGTTTTTTCTAATGCTATGGCGGATAAGATCGTCAAGATTATAAATGATACAGATATCAATAAAGCTGTTATGGCCAGCAAGGCCGCAGCGATTTCTAAATATGATCAATCTTTGGCGGCCTTAACCTTTGTCGGCTCTGATGATCCTGATTATAACGCACGCCTGCGTTATGCGGAGCGCCTTTTGGATGCGGAGCGTAAATATTTATCTGTGCAATCTCTTCGTATTTTTGACGGCATTCACAACGGCGAAATGGGCGTGCAAATGCGCGATATGATCTCAGCCGAATATAAAGTTCTTGAGGAGCGACGAAGATTAGCGCGAAAGCAAAACGAGGCCACATTTTTTGCTGTTTTAGGCGCTGTTGCAGCCGGGGCCGCCATTGCAAACAGCGGCGGTGGCCGGGCCCGCTGTAATAATACCCGCAGTCAAAGAGAGCTGGAAAATTGTCTTCGCCGCGCAAGACGAACAAATATCGGCAATAATATTTTAACCCAACTGGCTATTCAAGGCACCGTTGTGGCCGCAACACAGGCCATCAACCTGAACAGCCGCTCAAAATCTGTAGGCCGCAATTATCTGTCTTCGATCGTTCCGGCGCTTGAGCAGCAAACAACCGTGACGGTAGACTTGCTCGATAGTAGCGAAACCATTACGGCGATTCGCTATGAAGACCTTCAATCAAAGTTGCAAGAGCTATATTCAAGCCGCCAGCGTTCCTTAGATACGGTCGCCTCGCGCTGCACCTTTAGCCATAATAATGGCACGACTGGAACATGGATGGGCGTTTGTGAGGGCGGACAGGCCAATGGTAGCGGCGCAGGAGCTATTCAAAATACGGATGGAACAGCGGTTGAATATTACGGCTATGCTCGCGGCGGACGGGCTAATGGCGCGGGGCTCATGATTATTCATGGCCCGCAAAGCAGTTACAGCCTTGAAGGTAATTTTGTGAATGGTGAAGCCGACGGCGCTGTGCGCGTATCAAAACCTGGCCAGAACGATAAACTTAGAACTTACCGTGCAGGCCAAGATGTGGGCACAGCCTCGCAGGCCCCGCAATCCCTCTTTCAAACCGCTGCCATACAATAATGCAGCACTTGCGCATATCCTTGGCGTTATATCTGGCCACGATTGCGCCGGTAACGAGTGCCTTTGCCCAGAGTGCCTTTACTCAGAGTGTTGAGAGTGAAGCACCACAAGCCATAACCCTTCAAGCAGAGCCTGATTACTGCATTAATATCATGGCAGACTTTTCGTCCGATGATCCCGAAGTCCGCTATCAATTCTTTCGCCTAACCCAAGAGCTAGGCCGGGATGTAACGCCGGAATATAGGGCTGCTCTTGCGGCCTATGGAGATGGAGAGGTGTCTGCGGACACACATATTTTGGACGTCATTGAAAATATTGCCAATCCAGTTCTCCGCCAAGCAGCACCGGGGCTAACGGTTTCAAACATGGCTTATTTAGCAGATTTCGCCGCTATATGTGAGCCGTTTATAACGGGTCAAATTAATAGCCTTGAAGCCTATGATGCGGCTTTAACGGATGTAGAATTTAATGCGGTGATTATCGAAGACGCATTATTTCTGCGGCAGATATTATCGGATTCCATGTACCGCCTCGGCGCAAATGAAGACCCAGCTCACGGCACGGCAACGGCGGAATATGCGCAGGCTCTTATTACAACCCGAGACCAGGCCGAATTTACATCCTTTGAAGCAGAGCTTGACGGGCTTGAAGTCTTATTCATGACAGACCTTGATGGACGCCTGAAACGTTCTAATGATGTTATCAATGAAGAGATTGACCGCGAAGTTTTAGGCGATTCTATCGCTTTATCTGACTCCATTAACCAAAGGGAGAAGGACAGAGCCAAAGAGATTCAACGCCGAACACTTTGGCGAATATTGCGCGGCGGACGTTAATGCGGTCAAAGCGGCGCAATATTTCCATTTTCTCTATTTCTGCCCTGGACCTATTTGCCGCTGCATTGGGGGCATTTATTCTCATCGTCTTGGTTTTATTTCCCTATTATCAAAAAGGGGGCACAGACCAATCTTTTGAAGAGCTTGAAGAGCTCGTTAGAAAACGCCGGCTTGTCGCCAGCTCAACCCAATCAGAAGTCAGTCAAATCCGCGCCATACAGGCCGAAATTCGGCTGCTTGACAAACAATATCGTACCACTCAAGAGGAAATGTCAGAGGTTGAAAACCGCCTTCGGGAGGTGCAGCGCCAAACCGCAGAAATTGAAATCCCTGACCCGCCGCCGCTTCCGCGCCCCGACCCAGAGCCTATACCCGAGCCGGACCCCGTTCAGGAGCCGCCGCGCAGCCAAAATGAAGGGGTTGAATTTTCTATCCTTGGCCTCGCGACAGATAAAAAAGAAGTTGTTGTCGTCGTTGATATGTCCGGCTCTATGAAGGCCCATAGACGGAATGTCGAACGGGCGTTAAATGAAATTTTAGACGTATTAAAACCCGACAACCGCTTTGCTATTATTGGCTATAGAGGCGGGCCAAGCTATGACAGCTTTCCAAGGAATGAGCGTTTTACCGCTGCGGACGAGCCCACTGTGCAGCAAGCCCGTAATTTTGTCTCGGGCCTGTCTCGGCGTTTTGGCGGTGGAACCCCGACCCAAGCAGCGATGATACGTGCCCTGAATATGCGTCCAGAAGTGGTTATCCTTATGTCGGACGGTGCGCCGGATGACGGCCGCCCCGGAGACATTATTGCTAATGTGAGCAACCGTAACCGCGGGCGGGCCGAAATACATACGGTGGCGATTGGGAATTATACACAAGACAAGGCTTTGACCGTTTTCTTGCAAGAGCTCGCCAATCGTAACCGCGGTGATTTTGTCGGGAGGGCTCGATGAAAAGACGCCCATCACGCGATATTGAAGTTTTTTCTATGTCCGCTATTGATCTCTTTGCGGCGGCCATGGGAGCCTTTGCACTTCTGGCGATTATTCTTTTGCCCTTTTATCAAAAAGAAATTCAAGAGCGCACACCGGAAAATGCAATTTCAGATCTACTACGCGCCGCAAAAGATAGCCAAATTGAAACGGTTGAAAAGAAAAAGGCGCTTGAAGCTAAACGCTCGGCCGCGGCGCAAAATGTGTCCGATATAAAAAGCGAAGCTGATAAGCTTTTGGCGGCCCTGCGCGGGGCGGAAGCTGCCTTGCTTGAGAAAAAAGCTGCCGCAGTGCCTAAGGCAGTGCCTGTGCCCGAACCGATTGAAGAGCGTCCCGCCCCGGCCCCCGAAAAGACAACCGTGTCTTTTCGGTTTTTAGGGATGAAAACCAAAAAAGATGATATTGTTCTGGCCCTTGATATGAATCGCTGCCTTGGCGGGCATGAGGCCTCTGTGAATAAGGCCACGTCGCGAATCATTAACTCCCTGCAGAGCAATCATGCAGTGCGCGTTGTTGGCTTTCAGCAAACCGATAGCGGGCCGCGCACGCGCATTTGGCCAAGCAGCGGCAGTTTACGCCCTATTACCGCTAGCACCCGCCGGGACGCCATTCGCTTTGCATCAAGCCTAACCAATAGTTTTGGCGGCTCAGCCTCCATGCTGGATGCGTTTAAGGACATGTTAAATGGCCCCGGTGAGGCTATATTTTTAGTCAGTGACGGTTTGCCTAACCCAAAGGCTAACAACGGCTTTGGTCCCGGGCGATTAGTTCAAGAAATCACGCAGCTTAATAATGGCCGTAAAGAAATTCACACGGTCGTGGTCGGTAATTATTTTGACTATAACGGCACGGTTGAATTTATGGAAAGCCTATCCGGACGTAATAATGGACAGTTCATGGCTCTCGCATCAACCCGCGATGGTATTTGCGATTAGACCGAAAGAGGTTAGGATAAACTTATGAATAAGAACGCTAGATTAATCCGAAGATTATTTGTCTTTTTAGTGGCTATTATCGCTGCGATTGTCGTGATTGGGATTATTCGCTTTACCGCCTCGGATTTATTGCAAGAAATCTTGCTTGATGCGGATGCTGATTTTTGGCCGTTTACCGTGCAAAATATCATGTGGGTGGCGCTTTTTATTGGTTTTGGCGAGCTATTCCTGCGCTGGTCTGCCGCCAGTGATGAAGAAAGCCAGCTTAAACGCGGCTATCTTCCGGCAGATGGGCAAAACTTATCCGCCGAGATTTTAGGCCGCATTAAAGAAGGAATCATCCAGCGCCGTTATGGACGCGCCGCCTTTTTGCCGCGTATGATTAGCCGCACCATTGATCAATATACTGTCTCTGGTAAAGAGGATCAGGCCATTTCAGTTTTAAATTCATCCATGGAGCTTTACATGCATGAAATTGATTTACGCTATTCCATGCTGCGTTATTTAACGTGGTTAATTCCCTCCCTTGGTTTTATCGGAACGGTTATGGGTATTATGTTTGCTTTGCAATATGCGGGGGTTCCAGCCAATGCCGAAAGTGAGGAGTTTCTTTATCAAGTCACCTCCCGCCTTGGGGTTGCCTTTACAACCACCTTGCTCGCCCTCGTCATGAGCGCCGTGCTGGTCTTAATGCAATCACTCGTGCAGGCCAAAGAAGAACGCGCTTTAAACGAAGCCGGACAATATTGTTTGGATAATCTTATCCTGCGGCTCAGCGGCACAGCATAATGACAGACCCAACGCCAAACCCTGATAGTGGATGGAAACCGCCCCATGAGCGGGATCAATTTGCCCTACGCGAGGAGCGCGCGCCTTGGGGACGCTGGATTGCCGGTCTTATCGTATTAGGACTTGTGATTGCGGGGGCTTTATGGCTCGCGTCCAAAGTGGTTGTCCCGCGTGATATTCCGGTGATTGAAACTGCCGGTAGTAGTTCCGCCCCGGAGACGGAAGAGGCAAAACCCGTAATCGGCGCAGATGACGCCGCATGGGTGAAGGCGTTGGAAAAAGACACCCTCGAAGGCTACCAAGAATATATAGCCGCCTTTCCGGACGGAAAACATGCCGATGATGCACAGGCGGAAATTAACGCCTATGATGATAAAGCGTGGGAGAACGCCCAAACCCGCGACACCATTGCGGGATATGAAGATTATCTCAAAGATTGGCCTGAAGGTTTACACACCACCGAAGCTCGTGACCGTATCGCCGAGATCAAGGCGGCCGCGGATGCAGCGCGCAAAGCAGCGGCTGAGCGCGCTGCCGCCCATGCGCAGGCATGGCAAGCAGCGGCAGAGGCAAACACGGTGGATAGTTATCAAAATTATTTGGCCCAATATCCCGGGGGCGAAAATGCTGCCGAGGCCCAAAGCCGGATTGACCGCTTGCAAGCTACCGCCGCCGATATGGCCGCCTGGACGGCGGCTAAAACGGCGCACACGGCCAATGCCTATCAGCAATATTTAAATAGTTTTCCGCAAGGGGTTTATGCCGCAGAAGCGATTGCCGCCATTGAGGCCCTAAGACCGACACCGGGCCGCGTTTTTAAAGATTGTAGCACATGCCCCGATATGGTGAGCCTCCCCCCCGGCACGGCGTCATTAGGGGCAGGCGATAATGAAAAACATGCGCGCCCCAATGAAAAACCGCAGCGGCCTGTTACCTTTGCTAATATGTTTGCCATTAGCGTGAAAGAGGTCACTTTTACAGAATATAACGCCTGTATTTCAGCCGGCGTCTGTATAGGTCAACCAAGTGACAATGGCTGGGGCGGCGGTAATCGTCCGGTAATTAATGTTTCATGGGATGAGGCGCAGAAATATGTTGCCTGGTTGTCAGAAACATCGGGCCAATCCTATAGTCTGCCCACCGAAGCCCAGTGGGAATATGCGGCCCGCGCTGGTGATGCTAGCCCGCTTATTGGTGGTTCTACAGCGGCGCTTTGTGCCTTTGCCAATGGGGCGTCAAATGAGAGCGGTCTGAAATGGGCGAACCCCGATTGTATCGACCCCGCCTCCGACAAAACCCTCCCAGCTGGTAGCCTTGGGGCAAATAAATTCGGCGTCAAAGATATGATCGGTAATGTCGCCGAATGGACTCAAGATTGTAATACGCTTAATCTGCGTGATGCCCCAACAGACGGCAGTGCGGATTCGCGCGGCTCTTGTAATCAGCGGGTTGTGCGCGGCGGCAGTTGGTTCTCCGGGCCGCCTGATCTGCGCTATGCGGCACGCTTAATGCAGCGCCGAGGGGATAGTAATGATTTTACGGGTCTGCGGGTTGTGCGTAAAATTAGCTCTTAACCATATGTTCATGGCTCGCTCATCTTAATTATACTAAGTAAAACCTATGATAAGACCTGTTTTATATATGTTATTTCTATCCACGGGCCTTTTGGCCCTGCCAAGTCATGCCTATGCGCAAAGCGCGCCGGATACCCGCCAAACGGATCAATCTGAGGAAGATTGGCGTAAATCCCAAAAGAAAACTGGCGATACAGATGATATTATAGATATCATCAAAAATACGCGCGGCTCTGGCGTTGGTAATGGGCGCGGGTTCTCCCCCGTTGATGCCTTGCCGGAGGAAAGCCGCCGTCACTTGATTAAAGAACGGGCCAAACGCCTCGCGCAAGCGGGGCCGAATGAGCCTGTTGATTTAACCTATACACCGTCTGAGGCTGCCAAAGCCGATGCAAATCTTGAAAGCGAAGAGAAAGAAGCTTGGGAGCAGCTCGCTCAGAAGGTTAAAAATGAGCAGTTTGCAGCTGGGCAAGGGGGGCAACAAGGACAAGCTAGCCAAACCGGTCAACAGAGGCAGGGCGGTCAATCAGATCAGCAGGGTCAAAGTAGTAGCAACGATCAAAGCCGTTCAAATTCCGTATTGCGCGGCGGGTCTTCGGCGTCTGTTGCCGATATTATGGCGCAGTTAAAAGGTTTAGGCCAAGCTCCCTCAGGACAGCCAGGCGGATCTTTACCTTCTGGGCAAGCTCCATCTGGGCAAAACGCCAACCAAGGTCAGCAAAATACGCCTTCAGAACAAAGTCAAGCTGGGCAAGACCGTCAATCTGGTACTGATTCTGCGCCGCAAAATGGCGAGGCGCAAGGTCAAGACAATGCGGCCGGAGTGCAAAGCCAAGGACAAGATTCTTCCGTAGATGCTTCCCAAGCCGCCCAAAATGCGGCGCGCCGAACGCCAGAGCCAATAAGCCCTCTCGAGCACCTTAAAAATGCGCGTCAAGGTGATGATGGCCGCGGGGCCCGCGCAAGTGCCTCTGACTTTTTAAAGAAAAAAGACTAATCTAATATCATCCCGCCGTGTTACCTTTAATGGTTCGCAGTTATACAACCGCGCTATAATCAAGCATTCGTCCCGCTTTACCGACGATTTATGTCGCCCCAAAGAAAAGGCCAGCATATGTGTGACATGCTGGCCTTTGTAAAATAAGTTTTGTAATTATTTAGATGTTATTGAGAAATACTTTCAAGATAGGCAATAATTTCAGCCCGTTTCTTGGAATCTTTTACACCCTGAGGAAACATGGTTCCCATTCTGTTTTTAGGGATAAAACCTTTAACATCCGTAATATGACTATCGATTGTTTCTGCGGTCCAAACGACGTCAGAGTCCTTTAGAGCTTTTGAATAATTATACCCGTCAACAGTTCCGGCTTCTCGCCCGATGACGCCAGCTAGGGATGGGCCAATGCCGCGTCCGCCCGCTTTGTCAGAATGACAACTGCGGCAAGTTTGCTTAAACGCTTTTTCTGCAGAGACAAGATCAATCTCTTTAGTCTCAGCAGAAGGCGTATCATCAGCACTCGATGCCGTCATAGCTGCTCCTTCAACCGCAGCTCCGGATAAAGCCGCAGTCGTGTAAACAGGCGCATTTTTCAAAGCATTAGGTCCTAAAACAGGCGCATAAGCATGAAGATACATCCAGTCACTCTTCTCAACAGGAACATGACAGGCTTTACAATCTGCTTTGTAATCGCTTGCAACTTGTTTGGCGGGATTATCAGCTTGGAATAAAGCCCAACCCCATCCATCACCCCAAAGTGGGTTGTCAGAAAAGCGGTTTTTACTGTCTTTAATAGACACAAACCAAACTTGATTTTCTGTGGCCCAATGAGCGCGGCCTGTAGATAGATCATCTCCTTTTGCCCCGCGAACTTCTTTGACGAGCGGTGCGCCGTCTGGGAAAACACCATTTTCTCTGAAGGATGCCGCAGCTGCCCGCGTGGTGTAAACATTATGAACACCATTGCCTTCATTATTTTCATTAACAACTGACCAGCCGCCTATATGGAGCCAATCTGGATCAGTTTTAAAATCTACTGGCCGGGAAATATTACCCGCATCGTCGACATAAGGTGAAAAATTTTGAGCATGAGCCAAAGCATAAATGGAGCCGATTGCACCTACGCCTATAATTGCTGCGAATATTTTCTTCATTTTAATCTCATTCGTTAAAGCAATAGGGCCAATTATTCGGTCAATACGGGATAGGCTTGAACATACATCCAATCCGTATCCTTTGCCGGAACATGACAGCCGAGGCAGTCGGCTTTGTAGTCTTTAGCAACTTGTTTGGCAGGATTGCCCGCTTCAAATAGGGCCCAGCCCCAACCTTCGCCCCATAAAGGGTTATTTGGAAACCGGTCTGTGCTATCTTTTATAGAGACAAACCAAACGGCATTATCACTCCCCCAATGGGCGCGGCCTGTGGTTAAATCGGCAGCATGTGCCCCTTTAACTTCTTTGACCAAAACGGCTCCGTCAGGAAACTTCCCCGTCTCGCGATAAGCTTTCACAACGTCATATGTTGTGTAAACATTATGAATGCCGTTTCCCTCACCATTAGGGTTTACAACGCCCCAAGAGCCCAGATGCGTCCAGTTTTCGCCCGTCAGAAAGTCTGTAGGCCGAGAAATATTACCCTGAGCATCGACATAAGGTGAAAATGCCGCATTTTGTGCTGCTGGCTGCGCGTCAGCACTCGATTGAACACGACTTGAAGCCGTATCAGAGCGTGATTGATTGTCAGATTTCGTATCAGCCGCGTTTTGACCGCAAGCCATAAGAGACAAAGCGGCCAGCGCCATTAGAGTGCCGCTGGCAATTTTATGTCGCATAGATTTATGTTCCGTTAGCGGCCCGTATGACGGGATAGAACTGTGAAAAGACAAAATCAGTTTCTGCATTTGTTTCATGACAGGCATTACACGCTTCGGATGGGAAAGCCTCAGCCGTTGTATTATATGGCTCTGGCTTGTGACCAAAACTGAAATAAGCCCAACCGCCTGGCTGATCGCCAAAACGATCATTATCTTTGACTGTAAGTTCAAGACCAATAAACTCACCCATCATATAACCCAGTCCGCTAACTTCAGCAGACGCGCCAGTTTCTGGGTCGTTATTATTTTCACGTACAGATACCAATTCTTTTACGATCTGCGTGCCCTCAGCCCATTTGCCTGTGCGCTCGAAGTGCTTATAGGCATTCGTCTCAACATAGACATTATGAAATTCAGGGAAAGGCGCAGCGCCGCCGTTAAGGGCATTAGGCGTTAAAGGCGTTCCAACATAAACCCACTCACGGTAATTCTGGGGGATTTTTACAGCACCCGAGTCTGTAAATACAGCTGGCACGGCGTCGACGGATTTAGTTGCTTCAGCAGATCCGCCGCAAGCAGCTAAGACAGATGCGGCAAAAGCGCCCGTAATTAAATACGTTAATGTTCTCATGTGTTCCTCCACAAAGATTAAAAGGGCGACCTCGCCGTTACATATAAGGTATCTATGCCCCCATTCCTCCAAATCCGCCAATAGAATATAGTGATTGCTACAATAACATATGGTTATACTGGTTAATTTTGGGCCTTTAGTCTCTAAAACACTCGTCTCACCCCGTATGGGCCACCTCAGCAGAGGCCCGCTCCTCGCTTGTACTTAACACATGAGTCAAAGCTCGCGTTAAATTAGCGACTGATTCGGGGCTATGCTGGGGAGACGGCGTCAAACGCAATCTTTCTACCCCACGCGGCACCGTTGGATAAACAATCGGCTGCACATAAATATCCCAATCAGACATTAAGCCCCGCGCCGCCGCCACGCAATTTGCGGCGCCCTTTACAATAACAGGAACAATGTGGCTGTTATGATCGATAAAAGGAATAGACCGCGCCTTAAAGGTTGTTTTCACAAGGTCGACTGAATACTTCTGAGCTTCACGCTCGGCCTCACTTTGGCGCAAATGGCGAATACTGGCCAGCGCGCCTGCGGCTAATACGGGCGACAGCGCTGTTGAAAAAATGAAGTCCGCCGCAAAACACCTAACAAGATCAATCAATATACGGGACCCTGCAATATAACCACCTTGAATGCCAAATGCTTTTCCGAGCGTGCCTTGTATGATATCAACACGGGCAGCTTGACTTCGCTCGGCCGCAACCCCCGCACCCTGCGGGCCATACATACCAACCGCATGAACTTCATCTAAATAAACATAAGCTCCAAATTCATCGGCCAAATCGCACACATCCGTGATCGGCCCAATATCCCCATCCATAGAATAGACACTCTCGAAGGCGATAATGCGGGCATGATCCTTAGGCGCACCCTCTAAGAGCTCACGTAAATGCGTCAAATCATTATGACGCCAGACCTGGCATTGGGCGCGAGACGTGCGTATTCCGGCAATCATAGACGCATGATTAAGCTCATCAGAAAATATAATAGCCTTGTCAAGATATCGTCCTAAGACCCCCAAAGCGGCTTGATTTGCATTATAGCCCGATGTGAAAATTAAGGCGGCTTCTTTACCGTGAAGATCGGCCAATTCCTGCTCCAGGGCAACATGATATATATTCGTGCCCGAGATATTGCGCGTACCCCCAGCCCCCGCGCCGCAACGATCTAAAGCTTCTTTCATCGCGCCCAGTACAGCCGGATGGCGCGACATACCAAGATAGTCATTTGAACACCAAACAGATAAATGGCGCGGCGCCGTTTCCGCCGCTTCACCTCGGCCCGCGATCATATCCGCATCTGCATCCGCACTTAGGCCCGCATAACCGTAAAACCCAGCCTGTGTAGGGGCGCCGGGATCGCGCCGTAAGATCGCAAAATTTCTATACTCCCCCCTGAGGCGCAAAGCCTTTAAAGCTCGAGCAGGATCATCTTGACCAATTTTTTGCAACGCAATAACCCCCTACTAAGTCTTTAAAGCCCCAAAACACCTGTTAAGCCCGCCATTGAGGCAAACATATAGATTTAATGATAAGAAGAAGATGAAGGCGACAACAATAGTTTTTTGTTATACGAACGATAACCATAAGTGTGTTGCGATATAGGCAGGACTATAGAAACTTACTATAGCAAACATGAATGAAATCTGCCATACATGCGTTTACATCCGCATGTTTACCCGCAATCAGTTAAAAGGATCCGCAATGGAGCTGCAACAGGTTAGATATTTCCTAGCCACATGCGAAACCTTAAACTTTACCCGCGCCGCAGAAAGCTGCAATGTCACCCAGCCTGCTTTGACGAAAGCCTTGAAACTTTTAGAATATGAGCTTGGCGGGGAGCTGTTCAATCGGCAATCTCGGCCAATGAAGCTCACGGATTTGGGCTATCACTTAATGGGTAAGTTCCGGGCTTTACATGAACTTAAATCCGATATTACGGCCCAAGCACGCTTATTTAATAATCTCGACCACACGATACATGCTTTAGGTATTATCAGCACGATTGGACGCCAGGCTTTTTTACAACTCGTTGAATCTTTACAGCGCAAAGCGCCAGGGATTGAAATATCTCTTTGTATGCATTCCCAAGATATATTGAAAACGCAGCTTAGGGAGGGCGCGCTTGAACTCGCTATAATCATTAATGCGCATGGGGATATTGACCGGTTTTCACTAACCCCATTATTTAATGAAGATTATGTTCTTGCTCTTCCTAAAAATCACGACTTACTGCAACAAGACCGTATATGTGTAAACGACCTGAACGGCGTCAATTATGTCTACAGAACCCATTGTGAGCAAAATGATCAGATCGACAAGAACTTACATGCGGCTGGTGCCGCCGTTAAAATTCGCCTCTCAACGAATCAAGACGCCATCGCCATGCACATGATCAAGTCTGGACTTGGGGTGTCGATAGTTCCAAAATCCCTTATAACCCATGATTTGGAAGCTCGAACACTTCACGACCTTCCCTTGACCCGTACGTTTAATCTCGCTTATCTTACAGACCGGGATTTGTCCGCATCTGCACAATGCCTTCACGATATAATCATCCAACACACAAAAGCTTTTCATGCACCCTAATCAAACGACCTCAAAGCCTTCTATTGGCGCATTGCCGCAGACGACTTTAAGAAGGCTATCGCTTCGTACATCAGACACGCAGTTTCAAGACCTCAAGGATTGGAATTATCCGCCGAGCTATGTTGATACACTTCCGCGCTTTGAAGGGCTTAGGCTACATTATGTCGATATTGGCAAACGTGATGCACTTAGAACGATTATATGTTTACACGGCCAGAAAACATGGGGTTATAGCTACCGCAAGGCTATTTCATATTTTCTAAGCCATTCTTTCCGCGTCATCATTCCCGATTTTTACGGCTTTGGCCGCTCTGATAAGCTTATTAACGATAATGATTATAGTTTTGAATTTCATCGTGATTCAATCCTTGCCCTAATTGAACACTTAGGCCTTGAAGATATTTACGTTGCCGGATTCGATTGGGGGGGCTGGATTGGAGCAAGCCTTGCCATAGACTTACCGCAGAAAATTAGCCGCCTAATCTTAGGCAATATGGCGTTTTATACGTCGAAAGATGACGTTTGGCCGGGCTTTCATTTATGGCGCACCATGCATAATGCACAAAGCAACCCTGAAATTGGAAAAAGCTTAAAGGCCAATAATGATATGTTAAGCCCCTCAGAATTAACCGCCTATGAAGCTCCTTTTCCAACACCAAAATTTAAAGCCGCAGTACGGCGGTTTCCCAATCTTTTACCCCATTGCAATGCTTGCCCTATTTCTACCATTACAGCCAAGTCAATGGCTTTTCTACAAAGTGGCTGGAAAGGGAAAGCTGCATGTATAGCCGGGCTTCAAGATCCAGTCTTTGGGCAAAAATCTATGACCGCTATCCAGTCCATGATAAGCGGCGCCCTGCCGTTGATTAAGCTCGAAACATCAGGGCCCCTCGTCTTTGAACGCTCACATGCCTTTCTGCCAAACGTATTAGAAGCGTTGAAATAATATGAATATCACCTCAAAACACTTAAAGTTTTCTCTTACAGCGGCGCTGATCATTATAATATTAAGCTATGGCTTTCATCGCTTTGGAGCTAAAAATGCCAGCGAGGCCGAGCTTCAACATAGCCAAGCGGCACAAAAGTCCGGCGAGATCAAGGCTAAGTTACAAATCGACCAAGCCTGTGCAAAACTTAGCTTCAAAGCCTCATACCCAGTAACAAGCGCAAGTTTTCTCGCCCTTAAATCAACGCCTATAACGGCTTATCTTGCCTTAGCCCACGGGGTCGACGGCGTCTCAATCCATTCGCACACAGGCAAGCAATTATTTCATTTAGATCAACCTGCCCGGCTTGTGTCGGCTTTTGGCGAAACCCTGCTTTTATATAGAGGCGCAGGCCAAGCCTCGGAATTACTTCGCTATAAAATCACTGAGGGTGGGCAGCTTAGCTTTATAAACCGTGAAACCCCATCAGAAATTGCGCCGACAACTTTACAGCGCAGTGCCTTTTCTCCTCTTGGCCCGGTACTCTTTACGCAGACAGGCCTTGAACTCGCAACCAGCGCGGTAGCGCTTCAGAGCAAACCCACAGCTATCGCAGCTGTTAAATATGGATTTGGCCCTGATCTACCGCAAAACCCCGTCGCTATTGCTCTGGATAATCAAGAGGTTCAGCTATGGCCCCGCGCAGCCTTAATAAAAGGCTGCGCGGGTTAAACCCTCTATCTTATCGTATCAATAATCTCTTATGTTTAAGAGGGAGCGCTAACCTTCCCTTTACGCCCTTATGGTAAAACATAATCATGACCCGGGTTGAAAACCATATTTTGCGCATATTACCAGATTTTGCACAAAAGATTTACCGCCGCCATATGGACATATTTCGCTTTATTATTATTGGCGGACTCGCGACAATTATTCACTATATCGCCGCCCTATTCACTCATCATATTTTCGGCTTCACCCCGCTTTGGGCGAATTTTATTGCATTTTGTATAGCCTTTAACGCCACATATATCGGAAATTACTTTTGGGTATTTCAAGCGGCAACTGATCACAAAACATCTTTCATGAAATCTGCCGTTGTGTCCTTAACAGGGCTCGCACTCAGTCAAGTTATCGTCTGGATTTTAACGGAAAAAGGAGGGCTGTCTTTTCACATCACCTTGATTATCGCCGTCATGTTGGTGCCGATGGTAACTTTTTCTCTAAACCGGTTTTGGGTTTTCAAAGCCCCATAAGCTTATTTAGGCAAAACTGTCTATTTATGCGAAACGGGGCGATATTTTTGCATCTTTAAGCCAACCTAGTTTTTCATAAATCAAAAGCAAGGTGCCGTTATAATCAAAAACCCGGTTCCAAAACCCTTTGCGGGGGAGATGAAGCGCGCTTTGCGGCTCATCATGATGATGGTCATGAAAGGCTTCACCACCCGTTAACAGCGCCATTGCGTAATCTGCCCATTTCGGTGTTTTAAGGTGGCCAAGCACGTTAATTCCGTAATTCGTAGCATGAAATTGCAAAGCCCGCCCAATCACAAAAGAGCCGTGCAGGATACCTGTTAAAATCAATGAGCCGCCCGCCGCCCATACGGCCAAATATATAACCGCTGGCACAATAAGATGGATAAAAATGGAAATTTCATGATAAAATCGGTCCATCCATACAATTACAGGACTTTGTTTTAGCCACATCGCCATGGGCCGGCGACCATCCTTTTCATCACGAAATAAAATCCAACCCACCCAAGCCCATGCTTTACTCTCAAAGGGATTATGGGGGTCCCCGGCCTGATCGGCAAAACGGTGATGTTGACTGTGATAATTCACCCATTCACGCACTGTGCCCTGCATGGCAATCATCAGATTTATCATTGTGATAATTTGCGCAGGCGTACTTAATGTGCCGGCTCTGTGCTGCATTATTCGGTGAAGCGGGCCGATGCCGCCATTACAAATAATAATGGATAAAACAACCATTCCCAGCGCCAAAGGCACGTAATAGCCGCGAAGCTCTATATCCCTTAAAACCACACCCAACACGACCATAGTAATGACAACGGCAACCCCAAGGGCCGGGTATATAAAGGCTGCAAAGGCCGTCCCCCAACTAAAGCTTTTAAAGGTTTTAGGAATTGCAACAGAGCGGGGGATACGCATATAGGCCTCTTATGAATCTCCCTCCTAATCACCTGATTTCACCGCAAAGGTCAAAGGAAAATACAAAGCCTAACTGTTATTTAATCGCTAAATAAAAGCGGCCATCAAACTTTAGATGTGGAATGAAAAAGCTTGATGACCGAAACAACCATAACACGTATCATATTAAAATCGAGAGAAAGAGTCAGCCCGCCCTATAAAGCGATTATCTGTTCATTTTTCATATAGATTTCATGGTTTATAGCCCCTTAAATCTTATGGAGAGTATAATGAAAAAAACCTATCTTATCACCGCTTGTGCTTTTGTACTCACGGCGACATCAGCGCAGGCCCAAACCGGCTTTTGGCAAGGGTGGAGCGGCGAATCGTCTCTTACCGGTGCCGTTACAACGGGTAACACGGAAACAACAGATATTGGTCTGGGGCTTAAGCTTGAAAAAGACACTGGTACATGGCGTCATAAGTTTGACGCCTTAGGCGACCTTGGCCGTGCAAACGGCGAAGTAAATCGCCGCCGCTACCAAATCGGTTATCAACTTGACCGCAACCTCACTGACCGCGTTTATATTTTTGGTAATGCTGATTATTTCAGCGATGATTTTGGCGCTTTCCAAGAGGGCTATTTCGCCGGCGGCGGCCTTGGATATAAAGCCATTGTCTCCGATAGCGTTACATGGGACGTTGAAGGCGGCGCAGGTTTCCGCTCCCAAGAAACGCAAGGCCCTGTCCTACCAAATTTTCTACCCGCACCCGTTACAGAGAATGAAATCGCGTTACGGGCCTCTTCTGATTTTGATTATAAATTTAACGATAATGTGTCGTTTTTTAATGACACAGAAATTTTATGGTCTTCTAGCGATACTTATATTTGGAATGATGTCGGCATTACGGCGACCCTTGCTGGAAATCTTGCGGCGCGGGCCTCGTTTCGCGTTGACCATCATACAGATGTTCCTGAAGGCCGCGAGAAAACCGATACAATCACGCGCTTTGGTCTTGTTTATACCCTTAAATAAAACCCAAGCTCAACTTAAAAGGCGGCTATAAAGGCCGCCTTAAAATCTGCCGCCAGCTTTAAACCCCCGCTACGGCGTCCACTTATTCGGGTGCTCGTTTGGCGGCGCGGGACAATTACTAAATAAATTACATATATGAGCAAATTATAGGGTATGAATAATAGCCTCTATAGCCGCGCAGGACTTAAAAGCCGCGCAAGCATTAAGCCGCGTAGGGAATTACCCATATAAATGTTATCAGCCTGTAAAAGATCATCATAGTCCAAAGCCTTGGCCTGCGCCTGTCCGCGCGCCAACATAACCGCCCGCAGCACCCCGGGTAAAAGACCCGCACTGAGCGGCGGGGTAAAAAGCTGCCCGCCTTTTTCAATAAACAGACTTGTAAAAGAGCCTTCACAGAGTTGCCGGTTTTTGTTTAAAAACACCACCTCATCACAGCCTTGGGAGGCCTTAAGCCGCGCTCGCTCTCCGTCATAAAAATCACGGCGGGAGGTTTTATTATTGATCCTTTGCACCTGCGGTCCGAGAGCATATTTCGAGAGTGATAAAGACAGCGGAACGGGGAGCCGCGTAAAAGCCGTGTCTTCAATTTGCACACCCCCGCTGTCATCAATTATTAATTTCACCCGCGCCGGATTATGAGGCGGCGTATAGCGGGCCAATGCAGCAAGGGCTTCATCCATGATGTCTGGATTATTTACCGCAAATGATAACCGGTTTAAATGATAGCCGATATGGCGATAACCACTCTGCACATCCCAGTAAAATGTTTCAATAAAATGCGGCTTTGGCGCGCGCAGCACATCAGCTTTCAACAAGCATTCTGCATATTCGTCGGGGCCGTCACTATCGAGGACAATACCGCTGCCGACATGATATTGAGCCTGTCCTTGGTCTAACGTTAGGCTGCGGATGGCAACATTAAAACAAGCGTCTCCATCAGGGTCGATATAGCCCATAGCCCCGCAATAGGCCCCGCGCGGGCCACTTTCTAACTCGTCTATAATTTCCATGGCTCTTATTTTCGGCGCGCCCGTCACAGAACCGCAGGGAAAAAGGCTTTTAAATAAATCTTCAAACCCCGTCCCAGATTTTAACTCACTCGTCACGCGGGACGTCATTTGGTGCAAGGTCGGATAGGTCTCAAGGGCAAAAAGCTCCGGCACTTTAACGCTGCCCGGTTTTGATAAGCGCGAAAGATCATTGCGCAGTAAATCCACAATCATTAGATTCTCTGCGCGAGATTTACTATCCTTTGCCATGGCGCGGCGAGCGCGCCTATCTGCTTGCGGGTCAGTGTCACGTTTCAGCGTGCCTTTCATCGGCCGCATGGACATAGCTTCGCCGGATTTTTTAAAAAACAATTCCGGAGATAAAGACAATATATCCGGCCCACCTAGCCGAATAAACCCGCCATATTTTGCCTGTTGGCGATGACGCAGCCCCGCATAAAGCGCCAAAGCATCCCCTGTAAATTCCCCAGTCATGGGGAAGGTCAGATTAATTTGATAGCAATCCCCCGCGCGCAAGTAAGCCTGCACCGCTTCAAAACGCTGTAAATAGTCTGCCTCACTCCATTCCGGCTTAAGCTTGATCTGCGGCGCGGTGGATGTATATAAAAGTTCCGGCGCAATATCCTCACTATAATGACGAAAAGCCCCAAAACAAAGTAAAGGCTGCGCGCGGTTTTGGGGTAAATGCGCGGCTAGTTTTGGCTCCAGCCACAACCCCAAATCATAGCTCACATAGCCTGCGAGATATAACCCGGCCTCATGGGCCTGCCGAAGTGCGGCAAAGGCCGCCGCAAGTTCACTCGGATCATCTGCGCGGATAATCTCTTGTGGCGCATCATAGAACCGCGGCGCCGGAGTGACGCTGTCATCCAAGAAGACAAAAGCGGCATCAGGGGGCAAGAGTTTATCATATGGCGTCGGCGATATCATGGCAGCTAACTAGCGGCTATCAGCGTTTAATCAAAGCGGAAAGCGGGGATATACTGCCCATATATTTTATTTCGCAGCGATAAAGCCTGCTGCGCCGCTGCGCTCGTGACCCGGCGGAAATAAATCTGCGTGCCCGGCGCAATTTGTCCCATGAGCCAATGATCCGCCGCTATCACCGTTAGGGCGCGGGCATATCCACCGGTGCAATGAGAATCGATACCTGATAAGATCGGCATGCCGTTCGGCGTTATTTGCAACGTGCCGGGCAGGAGCGGACTACTGATTAAAGACTCGTCTTGCGAGAGGCTCAGAGGCGGTTGATCGGCCCTGCTCAGTGATAATTGCGCGCCCATACGGTTAGAGCGGGAATGGGCCGTAAACTCATTTGTGAAAAGACGGCGGCGACTGTCTCCATTAATATGGCTTAAAAATTCCGGCCCCTTTTGCACCCGCAAAACAATAGACTTTGACAATATAGGGCACAAATATTTTGGAAATGCGGCTCCAACCTGCTGCTCAAGGCCGAGCCCGGTTAACACATCCCCGGCCTTAAGCGCCCGGCCTTTATGGCCACCAATTCCGGCGGGGCTATAGGTGGAGCGCGAGCCCGCAAATATATCACCGTCCAATCCACCCGCTACCGCAAGGTAAGCCCGCGCACCATTTTGCACAAAACCAAAAGACAACCTCGCCCCGGCCTTAAGCGTAAACGCGCTATGATTGGTGATGGCCCGCCCGTCAATGTCGGCTCTCATATTTGCGCCGCTAAGGGCGAGGCGAAGGTCTTCTTGCGCCGTTATCTCAAGTCCACCCATGGCAACCTCAAGGGCTGGAGCGGCCCATTTATTCCCCACCAAAACATTAGCAACCGCAAAATGGAGGCGGTCCGCCGCCCCGCTTTGAGGGATACCCAGCGCGCGTTGCCCGGGCCGGCCACCGTCTTGTACCGTCGTTTCAATGCCGGGTTTTATAATTTTTAGCATCAGGTTTCTTCTGGGATAAATTGCACCCAGTCCCCGGCTTTAAGCCAAAACGGCGCATGGCGCTGCGGGTCAAATAATTTTATATCTGTGCGGCCAATAATTTGCCAGCCGCCGGGGCTTGAGAGGCCGTAAATGCCCGTTTGCCACCCCGCCAATCCCACGGAGCCTGCGGGGATATGGGCGCGGGGCTGGGTGCGGCGCGGAATATGTAACCGCTTATCCGTCTCCGACATAAAGGCAAAGCCTGGAATAAAGCCCATAAGACAGACTAAATAAGGCGCCCGGCTATGGACGCTTATCACTTCATCTGCCGTCAAACCCGCATGACGGGCCACATCATTTAAGTCAGGGCCGTAATCTCCGCCGTAACGCAATGGAATGTCTATAATATTCTTTGGCGGCGATGCTTTAGACTGCGGCGTGAAATTTGCGAGATGTTCGTGAATAATCACTTCGCAGCGCGTATTGTCAAAATCATATGGGGATTTAACGAGTAAGCTATCATAGGCCGGCACAATTTCACGCCACTTATAACCATCCGCGCGAAACCGCTCCGCAAGGCGGAGTATGTTCAGGCATAAGGCCTTGGAAAACCCTGTTTGCCCGAATCTTATCAGCCACGCCTCATGACCGTAATTTTCTAGCTTATAATCCATAAGGCCCGCCCTAAACGGCCTTAGACAAAGGCGCAAATATTAAGGCCAGCTTGTTCTATGGCGGTCCGGGCGAGGCGGGCGGTTTCGACCGCGCCGGCGCTGTCGCCGTGAACACATAAAGACCCCGGCGAAATTGACAAATCACCCCCAGAGCGTGTTGTAACCCGTTGGTCTTTGGCCAAAGACAAAGCTTGCATTATACGTGCATCATTACCGTCTATGACGGCCCCGTCTAAGCTGCGGGGAACCAAATGGCCGTGGTCATCATATTGCCGGTCAATAAAGGCTTCAAACACAAAAGGAATATTCCGCGCCTTTGCCGCCGTCATCATTTCAGACTTTGGCCCGCCGAGCCATGTTAGGCCCATATTAAGGCGGATCAAAACATCACCTATTAGCGCCGCCAATTTTTCTTGGCGAACCGCTTGATTATACAGCGCCCCATGAGGCTTAACATATTTCACCTCCCCGTCAGCAATATCTAAAAGCGTACTAATTTGAACATAAAGACTTTCAGAGAGGGTGTTGGGTTCAATATCGCGGCCAAGTTCAAGCTCTAGCCGGCCAAAGTTTTTACGATCAGGATAACCGGGATGAGCCCCAATACTCACGCCGTTAGCCCGCGCGCCGTGAACCGTTAGGCGCATTCTATCTTCATCCCCTGCGTGGCCGCCGCAGGCAATATTAGCCGAGCTAATGTGGGTTAATATCGCCGCCTCACTCGCAGCCCATTCGGGCGTGCTCGCCTCGCCAATATCAGCATTAAGGTCAATCATTCTCATCATAAGACCTTTTAAGCAAACTTACGCGGAAAAAGAAAAGTAAATTTTGCAAATTACATCAAAACTCTGTAACGGGCCGTTTTATCTTATAATCAAATAGGCCGCGATAAAGCCGCCTTATAAATCTTGCGCGCAGGCCACGCCGCTCGCCCAGGCCCATTGAAAATTATGCCCGCCCAAGTGACCGGTTACGTCGACAACTTCACCGATAAAATAAAGGCCGGGAGCTGCTTTTGCCTCCATTGTTTTTGATGATAACGCTTGTGTATCAACGCCGCCCTTGGTCACCTCTGCGGTGCGAAAGCCTTCACTGCCTGCAGGTTTGACCATCCAGCTATTAATCATCAAAGCCAAATTACACAGGGCCTTATCGCTCATATCTGCGAGCCGATCAAATTTTTGACCCGCCGCAATCATTTGGGCCAGGCGCGCGGGAAGATAATTTGATAAAAAGCTTTGCGGGCTTTGACGCGGGGACAGCTCACGAGCGGTTTTAAGCCGTTCAAACATGGGAGTCCTCGGGGCCAAATCAAGGGTAATCATATCTCCCGCCGACCAATAAGAACTAATTTGCAGCACTGCTGGGCCCGATAAGCCGCGGTGAGTAAATAAAAGCGCTTCTTCGAAATCCACAGCTTCATGAGAGACTTTACAATCAAGGCTCACCCCTGCCAGAGATTTCAGCGGCTCTTTCAGTTTATCCGTGAAAGTGAGCGGCACAAGCGCGGGCACAGGCTCTATGATGTTTAGGCCAAATTGCGCCGCGATTTTATAGCCAAAATTTGTCGCTCCCATTTTTGGGATAGACGGGCCGCCGCAAGCGATAACAAGTTTTTCGCAGTTAATGGACTGACGTGATGTGGTAACAATAAAGCCGCTCCGCGCATTTCCCTCTGCCATATGGTTTTCGGAACCGCTTTCTATACAAGTGTCTACACGGTTTTTGGGACTATTTTGTGGGCAGTGGATATCCAGAACATCCGTTCCCAGCCAAATTTGCACTCCTGCCTTTTCAGCTTCATTTACAAGCATATCGACGATCTGTTGTGATTTTCCATCACAAAAAAGTTGGCCTTTAGACTTTTCATGCCAAGCAATATTATAGCGGTTTACAAGGTCTATAAAATCTTGCGGGCTATAGCGCGATAAAGCGGACTTACAAAAATGCGGGTTATTTGATAAAAAGTTCTTAGGCGTGCAAAATTGATTGGTAAAATTACACCGTCCACCACCAGATATACGGATTTTCTCGCCAGGTTTATCCGCATGGTCAATCAATAGAATCCGGCGGCCCTTAGTGCCTGCCTGCGCAGCGCACATCATGCCGGCGGCCCCGGCCCCAATAATGACAATGTCTACATTCATGCCCTGTTAATGACGCTTTTGTCATTTTTTACCATAGTTATTTAGCTTTATGGCTGATTATTCATCATTTTGGGCTTTTTTAAAAAAAGTTTAACGAATATGTATAGAGTGAAAATATGCAAAGATGGGCATGGTTGAAGCAATAAAATAAGGATAACTATAATGAGACACCTTTTGATGACAGCAAGTATCGCTGCGTTTTGTATTGCCGGGCTATCTGCCTGCGGCGGCGGCGGCTCAAATGCGCCCACAGCAGTGGCAGATTTACCGCCCCCTCCTCCGCCGCCACCTCCTCCTCCGCCACCTCCTCCGCCACCTCCTCCGCCGCCACCTCCGCCGCCACCTCCGCCGCCGCCACCTCCTCCTCCGCCGCCGGTATCAGGATCGGTCACCGTTAGCGGGAGCGTGACATTTGATTTAGTGCCATTAAACACTGCAACGAATGGACTAAATTATAACGCGATTACCCAAGCGCCTATTCGCGGGGCCACGGTTCAAGCCGTTAACGCCGCCGGGACAGTTGTTGAAACAACTCAATCGGACGCTAGCGGGAATTACAGCTTAAGCGTTAATAACAATACAGACATACGCATTCGGGTTTTATCTGAGATCACAAGCACACAAGGCGGAAGTTTTGATGTCAGCGTGGTCGACAATACAAACGGCAATGCCGTATATGCGGTTCAAGGTAATCTTGTAAATACAGGAGCCGCAGATTCAGTCCGTGATTTGAATGCAGATTCGGGCTGGGACGGAAGCGCCTATAGCAGCCCCCGCGCCGCGGGGCCTTTTGCTGTGCTTGACCCTATTTTTGAAACCGTTACAGATTTTCTGGCTGCTGCGCCAGGGACAAATTTCCCAGAGCTTGATATCGGTTGGAGTCCGCAAAACAGATCTGTCTCGGGTGACCGTGCCAATGGCGACATCGGAACATCTTCCTATGTTGGTAATGGCCAAACGGGCATGGTCTTTATCTTAGGTGATGATAATGCTGATACGGACGAATATGACCGCCATGTAGTTACCCATGAATGGGGCCATTATTTTGAAGACCGTCTCTCACGCTCTGACTCCGTCGGGGGACCACATTCTCTGGGGGACCGGCTTGATGCCCGCGTCGCCATGGGGGAAGGTTGGGGCAATGCACTCTCCGGTATTATCCTTGACGATTCCATTTACCGCGACAGTAGCGGGAATCAGCAATCTACCGGCTTTAGCTTTGACGTTGAAAACAACCGTTTTGTCTTTAACGGTTTGGGTGATGTATCCGGCTGGTTTAACGAAGGCTCTGTGCAGTCTATTATTTATGACATCTTTGATAGCGTAGATGATGGTAATGATAATTTAACCCTTGGCCTTGGCCCTATTGTTGCCGCCTTAACGGCGCCAAATTATATTAATCAACCTACATTTACGACAATCTTCTCATTTATTGAACAAGTTCGCATTGAAGCTCCGGCAAGCTCTGCGGAGCTGGATAATCTCTTAAATGGACAATCTATTAGCGGACGCGGCTTCGAAGGCACGGGCGAGACCAATGATGGCAACATATCAACAGCTTTGCCCGTTTATCATCAGTTGACCCCTGATGGAACAAATGTTGAGGTCTGCTCAGTTGATGATGAGGGCGAGTTTAACAAACTTGGTAACCGCATCTATGCTCGTGTTGATATCCCAACAACCGATTCTTACGCCATAAGCGCTGTACGAACGTCTGGCGCAACAGGCCGGGATCCGGATATTAATATCTTCCGCGGACCAATATTTGTGACGCAACTTGATTCTGGCGTAGTCGATTCTGAAACTGGAAATGCGACGCTACAAGCCGGTGAACATGTACTCGAGTTTTTTGATTTCTTAAATATCGATAACAATACCGCGAATAACGGAGATGTTTGTTTCAATCTCTCCATTGATGAAAATTAGGAGGTTTTATGAAAAATATGACCAAAATAACGCTTAGCCTATCCATTGCATTACTAGGGAGCGCAAATTACGCATCCGCCACGCAGGTTAAAAGCGAAACCATCGTCGCGGCAGAAAATAGCCAAGGCTATTCCAAGCCTGGCGCCAATGTCCGGCTTAGCCATAACTTCAGCGGCAAACTTAATGCAGGCCAGCTTGGCGATATGACCGTTAATTTCATTATGCCCCCGACCGATGGCCGCGTTGAAGTGAGTTTTTCGGCAACAAACGGGTTAGAGCTTTTATCTGGCGGTGATAAACGTACAACCGTGTTAAGCAAGTCTGCATTTGTGGATCCAAATAATGCACCTATGGCGCCGCAATATCTACAGTTCCGCGCCCAAGAAGATGGCGTTTACTACGTGAACGCCTTTATTGATGTGTTTTATGACGCCGATTTCAAACAAAGCCGCGTTATTACCATGCCTGTCAAAGTCGGCAGCGGCGTTGCAAAGCCCGTAAACAACGGAATTACGCTTGATGATAGCAGCGGCCAAACCATTGCTATTATGAGTGCCAGTGAGACAATCAAGAATTAACGCC
Organism: uncultured Caulobacterales bacterium; assembly: GCA_937928165.1. GTDB lineage: Bacteria > Pseudomonadota > Alphaproteobacteria > Caulobacterales > Maricaulaceae > CALFVT01. The sequence continues at coordinate 302,246 of CALFVT010000002.1, read as the reverse complement.
TTCTAGGCTTCAAGTCATCAAAGCCGCGGCTTGTCTGCGGCTTTTTTATGCCCGTTAAACACGCTATCCTCAGTTCATTCAAAAACATTTAACTATTACGGTAAGATTATTATTTTGTGACTTGCAGTTTGGCGACAAGGCCTTCATTTATAATATTGGAGGGCATATGATCAGGCGATTCTCATCTTTTCTTTTTACGGGCATTCTGACACTTAGTGTCTGTTCTATGGTGCCAGCGGCGGATGCAAAAGATTCCAAGAGTTTTTTTGGCGCACAAGGCGGATTATTTGCTATTTCAGACTCTCGCGAACGGACATTCTTGGACGCAGGTACGGCTTTTGTAAGCCGCGCGCCTTATGTGGGCTCCGAAGATAATGAAACTCGGGTTTTGCCCTTTGCCCGCGCTGATTATAAAGGCAGGCTGTTCATTAATCCTACCCACGGCGCGGGGGTTTATTGGCGGCACACGGAAAATATGCGGCTTTCAACATCTTTAAATTATTCTGTTGGCCGCGATGGTGAAGATACGCCGTTAATTGGCGAAGCCGGCGATATAACCAGCTCTCTTGCTATGACCAATGCGCTTCGCTATTATTTGCCCTTTGCCGCATTTGACGCCATTGCGACAATTCCCTTCACGGGTGATTTTGACGGGACCCGTTTTGATACGCTTTTAACGACTGAGATCAAACCGTTCAAAGGCTTACGCTTAACCCCGGGTGTTCGGGCGACATTTGGCACAGCGGGCTGGGCGGGAACGCTTTATAATATTGATGCGGAGATTGCGAATAATATTACAGGTGTTGAGAGTTTCGACGCGGGCGGCGGATTAATGGCCCTTGGCGCGCATACAGCCGCTTATTATGAACTTCCAAATGACTTTCAGCTCATCGGCGTTTTGAATTATTCCGTTCTTCAAGAGGACGCAAAGGATAGCCCGCTGTCTATTGATAATAGTGGGTTGACCTTCGCTCTTGGTCTTGCGAGGCATTTTTAAGCTGGTTTAATTCGGCCCCGCACTGGGCCGGGTTAATGTCTTATAAGCCGCAGCTGGCCGCATCTGCCCGCGCAGCGGATAGCTCGCTTCTAAGCGGTAAACATGCCCGCCCCTGCGCTTCGGCCAAGTTGAATAAAGGCAAAATTCATCCATAAGGTCCGGGCGCAGTTTAAACCCGTTATAATTTTTTTCCCACGCTTTAATACGGTCAAAGCGCGGCTCTCCGCGAATATAGGCCAAAGTTACATGTGGATGATAATTGCGCCGCTCAGTATTTATATGGGCGCGCCGCGCAGCCTTAAGGCTCGCCGTATGTAGCCGTAGCAAAGACTCAGACGGCACAACGCCTACATGTAAATTATGGGGCCGTAAATTGCCGAAGTGTCCTACCCCTTTATAGGCAAGATCAAAACCGGGGCAGCGAATACCTCCAAGTTCATGATCGAGTAGTTCGGCTTGATCAAGGCTAACATCGCCGTAGAAGGCAAGCGTGATATGGAGGTTATCAGGATCATGCCAACGCGCACCGGAGACGCCTTTTTTCAAGCGGGCAAGCGCACGGCATGTATGAGCTGAGGGTTTTAAAGCGGTAAAAAGACGCATAAAATAGTAAAGAGTAAAGCTTATTGATAATTTATAATAAATCTTAAGCTAATTCTACAGGAATATATATTGGTTTTATCACGAAAACACCCTATATCATATTATAATACGGGCTATGGGGTATCCTAAACCCCAATTATGGAGTTTTATATGAATAATTTTAACCAAGCCGTCGGCGTTCAGGCGAACACCGACCTCGGCCTTAAGAGCTTTATGCTCGGCACTTACCGTTATATGGCTATGGCCATGGCTGTAACAGGCATTGTTGCCTATATGTTTGCGAATTATCTTGAGGCGAATCCACAAGTTCTAAGAATGCTCTTTGGCAATATCTTTATGACTCTTGGTGCCTTTGCAGTTATCATGATTGGATTTGGCACGGTTGGCCGCAAGCTCGCAACCATGAGCTACGGCGCAATGCTGACATTTTTATTTGCAATGGCAGCTTTCCTCGGCGTGCTCGCCGCGCCAAGCGTATTGTTCACATCACCACTCGTTCTGGCTAAAATATTTTTTATGACAGTTGCGGTTTTTGCCGGATTAAGCCTGTTTGGTTACACAACCAAATTTAATCTATGGTCGATTGCCAAATTTGCTATACCCGCCTTCATCGGTATTGTCTTTCTTGGCATATTGGGCATGGCGATCCCGGCGCTACAATTTACAGGCCCGCTAGAAATCGGCATGTTACTTGTTATGCTTGTGCTGTTGGCTGTGATTATCTCATGGGAGACACAAGCCCTTAAACAAATTTATTACGGCAGTTCAAATGACGCGGCTATGCTAGAAAAACTATCGGTTTACGGCGCAGCGAGCTTGCTATTGTCTTTCTACAATTTGTTCCAAATTCTTCTTAGCCTTTTTGGGCGCGAATAAGTTCAAAAAACAATCTTATTTTAAACCCGCTTTATAGGCGGGTTTTTTTATATCCAAACGCAAATTACCTTTTGAAAAAATTCTTACAGCCACCAGTTTTACAGTTTTATTACGCTGCCTGTCACATAAAATTTTCGCAGCTGTCACGACTTTGTCGCAAACTTGCAAGACAGGCATATGAAATATTCACAAATTTAAGAGGTTAGTTGTGAAGCGTTTATGTCTTTTGGGTACAGCCAGTGCCTTATCTTTTTTTGCTGTTTCAAATCATGCTTTGGCTCAGTCCGACGATTTAACTATCAAGCTTGGCGGACGTCTTCATATTGAATATACTCTCGCCGACCTTGACGGCCCCGATGATACAATCGACGCCACAGAAATTCGCCGGGCCCGTCTCAAGGCTCATGGTAATGTCAATTCGCAAACTAAATATAAGCTTGAGTTTAACCATACATCCGGCGGCGGCATCGATATCGAAGATGCCTATGTCTCTTACGCTTTGCCAGATTCGCGCTGGCGGGTCAAAATTGGTCATTTTAAAACCCAAAACTCCCTCGAAGAGGCCGCCTCATCCAATACCCTGCATACCATTGAGCGCGCCGCCTTTACAGATGCGTGGGAGCTTAACCGCCGCGTCGGTGTTGAAATTCAAAATAAAGGCAAGAACTATATTGTCCAAGTCGGCGCGTTTACGACCAATGCCAATGCAGACGGCGGAATTGACGAAGGCCGCGCCTTTGCCGCGCGCGGGGCATTTAACCCGATTAAAACCAAAGATACAGTTGTTCACCTCGGTGCATCATGGCGTTACCGGGAAATTGGCGGCACGGAGCAAGACATCCGCCTGCGTCAACGCCCCTTTACCCATGTGACATCAGAGCGCATTATTGAAACCCCACGCTTTATTGATAATGATAGTTTTTACGGCTTTGAGCTTGCTGCTATACATAAAGGCTTTTGGGCTGCCGGTGAATATGCCGTCCTTGATGCCAATGGCAGCACAGGCAATCCAGACGCGACTTTTGACGCTTTTTCAGCCGAAGTTGGTTATATTGTTGGCGGCAAGCAGCCCTATAAAGACGGTGTATTTAAACGTACCAAAGTTAACAAATCCCTTGGAGAAGGCGGCTACGGCGCCGTCTCTTTTGTTGCGCGCTTTGATAGAATTGACCAAAATGATAACGGTATTATCGGCGGAGAACTCGACACCTATGTGGCGGGTGTGAATTGGTGGATGAGCAATAATACGCGCCTTGCGCTGAATTATTTTAACCTTGATGCAGAAAACGGAAGCCGCGAGGGCGGACAAGGCCTTGTCACCCGCTTACAGCTCGATTTCTAAGCTTAATCTTTACACCTAACATCAACATCAAAACGGCCCTCCTACCCTTTCCAGGCCGTTTTTTATGTTTTTACGACATTAATATTTCACTTATGTGACTATTTCTTGACAATGCTACAGTTTTGTGACAGATTGTCATAAATATTTCACAAAGGAGATGTCGATGTATATTTCAGAACGTATCTTGCTAAAAGGCATGACAAACGAAACACAAAACGAAGCGCCGCAAAAACTTGGGCGTTATATTATCACAGGCCTTATCTCGGCAGTTGTCATTGGCAGCACGCTTTTGACCCAAAGCCTATAGGGGTTCATAACTTAACACAAATATGGCGGGGCTTCCCCGTCATATATCTGACATAAATTATTCAATATTCCTTCAAATAATATAACAAAAACTGTCTTATTTTATAGATAAGCCGCCTCTATTATTACATTGAGGTTAGACTTATCATGGAAATCTCCATTTTTGCCGCTTTAGGCTTTTTCTTTGCGGCTTATGCCGTTGTTGGAAATGACGCTCTTCAAACTTTGGGCACATTCATAAATTCAAACTCAAAACTACATTGGTTCTGGCTCTTCCTTTTTGCTGGCTCTATTTTAGTTTTAACCTTTACTTATGGCTGGATTATATATGAGGGCGATCCATCTTGGGGCCGCCTGTCAAATGCTAAGAAATACCCTTGGCCCGAGGGGGGGATACAGTGGTATCATACCCTGCCGCCGCTCGCTCTTGTCGTCATCACGCGCTTTGGCATTCCGGTCTCCACATCTTTCATGGTTCTCACCGTTTTTGCCACGGTCGGCGGCATGACATCCATGTTGCAGAAATCTTTAACGGGCTACGCTCTTGCCTTTGTTGTTGGCCTTGGGCTCTACCTGATTTTATCCCGCACCCTTGAAAAGTATTTTAAAGAGTCTGACCCCGCCAGCCGCGCTCCTTGGGGACTGGCCTCTATAATGGGGATAATCATTGCCATCGGGGTTTATTTCATCCCTGATATGCTGATTAACTGTGATCCAGCCGCTCTAAGCGACGCCAAAGAAATTAAAGCTTGTAATAAAGGCCTCGGCGTAATTGCTAAATATAAAGCTTATGCCCCTTATATTGCCCTAAGCGGCTTTATCATTGAAGGCATTATCTACGCGGTGTCGCGTAAATTCGGCAATGCCTCATATTGGGTCATCTTGCAGTGGGTCACAACGGGTTATCTTTGGTCTGTTTGGCTTATTCAAGACTTCGCCAATATCTTTGTTTTCTTACCGCGCCAACTATCTGCGGTCGAGAGCTTTATTGGCATGATCGCCATCCTTGGTCTGCTCGCCTATACCTTTTGGAATAAAGGCGGTCCCGTTCAAAAAATCTTAAAAGCTAAAACGGCCGTGACTGATATTCGCTCTGCGACATTAATTGACTTCACCTATGCCTGCTTATTATTCTTCTTCAAAGAGGTCTCTGCCATCCCCATGAGTACAACATTTGTGTTCCTCGGATTAATGGCGGGCCGTGAATATGGCTTTACCTTGCTTGACCGGGGGATGGATATCATCAAGACCACGCGCCTAACTGTCTCTGATGCGGCCAAAGCTTTTATCGGTCTGGTAATTTCAATCGATATGGCCGTTGGTCTACCGCGCCTTGCAGAGGCATTGTCCGGGAAAGAGAGCGCGGCATTGTCCTCATCTTATCAAATCTTTATTTTGACAGCGAATTTACTACTTGTGCCAGTTGCTTTCTTCCTCATGAAGCAAGATTCGAAAATTCGCACCGCAGCCACCGGCGGGATATTATTTATCGCAGCGGTTGTCTTCTTTGTAATGCCGCCCTCAGCCTAAAATAAACCCCATCACCTCATAAAAAAGCCGCCCATTGAGGCGGCTTTTATTTTGTTTTTAAATAGAAAGCCTTAGCGCGGCGGCATTCTCGCGCCGGCATCCATTCGGATATATTCCGCGTTCATATAGCTTTGATTAATTAAAAACTCTGCCAACTCTGCATATTCACGGGGCTCCCCGAAACGGGTTGGAAATTGAAGATGGGCCCGCAGATTATCTTTCACTTCGGGTTTCATCTGCTCATAAATAGGCGTTTCAAAAAAGCCTGGTAGGATCGTATTAGCCCGAATACCTTCCCGCGCCAAATCCCGCGCCATAGGCAGGGCCATAGATAATATGCCGCCTTTTGACGCCGCATAAGCGAGCTGCCCAATTTGCCCGTCCTGCGCCGCCACAGAGGCTGTGTTGATAATTACCCCGCGTTCCCCGTCGGGCTCCAGCGGGTCAATCAACATCATACCTGCCGCCGATTGAGAGGCACATAAAAACGTACCAAAAAGATTTATATCCAGAACCCGCCGAAAGGCTTCGATATCATGGGCCATAACCTCCCCGCTATTGCGGTTACGCGATGCGGTTTTCATACCTAGGCCAATCCCTGCCGCATTAATCATAATACGTTCTTGGCCATTGGCAGCACGTATCATATCAAAGCCCGCGCGAACCATTTTTTCATCGGCTACATTCACATGGGCAAAAATCGCGCCGATTTCATCGGCTACAGCTTGGCCACGTTCTTTATTAAAATCAAAAATACCTGTTTTAACGCCTTTTGAGGCCAGCAGCCGCGCGGCCGCTTCGCCAAGCCCCGATGCGCCGCCTGTCACAATCGCAGCTATATCAGAATTAAGTTTCATGGGTATATCCTTTTATCAAACCCGAATTATGGGCCAGTCTTACGCCGATAGGTCAATAGGGCGCAAGGTTAAAGCCAATAAATACTGGCTTGGGCCCCAATAATGGAGGCCTTCCCTGTCCTCCCCTCTTTTCAAATCACCTAACATGCGTCATTAAGGCATAAATATGGAGGACATCATGGCGGAATTATTAACACTTGAGGCGTTATTTACGCTGTTTATGCTTATCTTATTACAAGCTGTCTTAGGCTTTGATAATCTGCTCTATATTGCGATTGAAAGTAATAAGGTTGGCAATACCAAAGACGCCCGTAAAGTACGCCAATGGGGTATTGGCCTTGCGGTTGTGTTCCGTATTGTCTTACTCTTCATTATTGTCGCCTTGTTTGGCGCCCTCGCAAAACCGCTATTTAACCTACATATTGGCAATATCATCCACGGCGAGTTTACCATGCAGGCCCTTGTAACCCTATTTGGCGGCGCCTTTATTATCTACACTGCGATTAAAGAGATTAATCACCTGTTAGTCGTCGACCATATTGAACATAGCGAAGGCTCCGGCTCACGTAGCGTCACCGGTGCGATTGCTTTGATTGTGATGATGAACCTTGTGTTCTCTTTTGACTCTATACTCTCCGCCATGGCCATTGCCAGCGTCAAAGACGAGGTGACAGGCATGGTGTCCTACCAAGTGCCGCTGATGGTTATTGCCATTATCGCCTCTGGTATTGCGATGATTTTACTCGCAGACGCCGTGACCGATTTCCTAAAGAAGAACCGCATGTATCAAGTTTTAGGCTTGTTTATTCTTTTTCTTGTTGGGGTGCTTTTGGTTACAGAAGGAGCACATCTCGCCCATCTTAAACTCTTCGGCTTTAAGATCGACGCCATGAGTAAATCGACATTCTATCTTGTAATTTTCGTTCTAGTGGTCACAGATATTCTATCCAATAAATATCAAAAGCGCCTGTGGAAACAGCGCGAGGCGGAACTTGTTTCTAATAATGCAGCAGATGCCGGCCTCGCCGCCGTTGATAAACATATGGGCCATTAATGCCTATCATTGACCCCAAGGCGGCCCCGCAGAAAATCGGGGCCAGCTATCCAGCCCCTTATCAAAAACAATGCGCAAGCCGCCATGTCGCTGCCCTTGGAGATGCAGGCGGGCTTACGCAATTTGGGGCTAATCTGGTGACATTACCCCCCGGCGCATGGGCTTCTCAAAGACATACCCATAGCGCGGAAGATGAGTTCTGCTATATCCTCGCAGGCCATCCAACCCTGATTGATGATGACGGTGAGCATAGCCTTAATCCGGGAAGCATTATGACTCATAAGGCGGGAGATGGAAACGCCCATCATCTTGTGAATAACAGCTCAACGGACGTCATATTTCTTGTAATCGGCAGCCGTAGGCCTGAAAATGATAATGTCATTTATCCCGATATTGATCTTAAAATTACGGCTAACGGCACAGCTAAACGGAACTTTGCCCGCCGAAATGGTGAACCTTACTAGGCTCCTAACCCCATAAGGCCATCGTGCAACATCTTGGAGTTTTCGCTTTCGCACAAATAAAAATAAACTCAATAGCACTTATAAATGTTTTAAGACTCTTTTGGCTGCTTGGCACTTTCGAGTAAATTATCAAGACGGTCCGCAAGGTCAGGCTCGATTAAAGGCTCTTTTTGAAGGCCCTCACTTTCGCCTATATCCTTATCACTTAGTTGAGATGCGTCCGCCGCCCCGGCCAGTACCGCCGCACCGTGCAAAGTTTTCTTTGCGGCCCCCGCTTCAAGGCGCGGATGTATCAACTCCCCCGTATCGCCAAAGGTAAAGACAAGGCGCTGCCAGTCACGCACGGTGTAATCAAAGCCGCTACCTTCAGGATCAAGGTCTGACCAATCCGCCTCGCTCGGCGCGCTCACCCCGCGCTCCAGCCACATGCGCGCATCCGCCGGGTTAGATAGGCCGTCCTCTGCTCGCGCCGCCAAAGCACAGAGCCGCGCCGTTGGGTTTTCGCTCACAAGGGGGTTCAGTAAAGACCAGCCTTGGACAAAATCACCCTTATCTAGCGCCGCTTCGACTTGGAGTATGGTACTTTCTCGGTGGTCTGGGTTTTGCTTAATTAAAGAGGCCACCCGTTTAGCCTTCTCCCGCGCAGAGGCTTTTTGATAAAGATCACGATAGGCCAGTGCCAATGCCGGATGCGGCGATTTTGCCCATGCTTTTTCAATGAGTTTTGAAGCTTGTTTAACCTCTTTTTGCTCCGATAATATTTGCGTGGCCAGAGCTATCGCCGGGGCGAAATCAGGGCTTTCATTAGCAGCGCCAATCGCCAAACCGCGCATTTTATCCTTATGATCGCTGCGGCCTAAATCCTCCATGCGCAAAATACGCTGGGCTTCGGCGGTCATCAACACGGCCCGGCGGCGGCGGGCAGGGTCTTTTTCAATAAGGCCGCGCTTGACCGCTTTGGATAAAACCTCGCTGGCCTCTTGCCAATCACCGTTCATCACCCGCGCGCGAAACAGCGGATCAAACGCCCATGTGGCAGGTTTATCTTGGTTAAAAGCCGCCCCGGCCCGCGTAATCACATCCGCAAGTTTTCCGCGGGCCATAGATTGCCGCACAAGACCCTTTTCCGCAATCGCGCGGGTACGAGGCGTTGTCCGCAAAGCTTCGTAATGCACGGCCGCTTGGTCAATATCTCCCGCCGCTTCCGCCGTCTGGGCTCCAATTAAATGACCCAAAATAGGGCTCTTTATAAGGCTCTGCGCTTTGGCGGCTTTTTTACGGGCGTTATCCGCATCACCATCTGCACCGGCCAAAAGCGCCTCTTCAATAGCGTCAATCGCCCGTGCCCCCCGGCGCAGGCCTTGGCCCGTTTTAAAGCGGCCAGGCAAGCGCCAGAGCCATGTCAAAAATGACCAAAAAATAAGTAAGCCAATAACAAAAAGCGTTGCCATAACAATCACGGCCTGCCAGCTAAATTGGGCTTCAAAATTAAGTTTGGCTTTCAGCCCACTCGCCGCCCCGACAGAACTTATGCTCACAGACGGGTCATCACCGATAAAAAGCAGCACCCCCGCGAGTGCAGCAACAAATACTAATACAGCAATGACATATTTCATCATGTGATATCCTCCCTAATGGGTTTTAAGGCTGCTTATGATATAGGCTTAGCGGCGCGCTCTCGCAATCCATTCTTGCACGGCCTGACGGGCGGGCTCGGGTAGGGCGGACGACAGGCTTTGCGCTTGCTCCCAATCCTGTATTAAAATAGCGGCCTCAATATCCCGAAGGCGGGCCGCTGCTTGGGTGCGATCTATGCGCTTCACGGAGATATGTTTACGCAAGAGTTTATTCCACCAATTCTGCGCCGTAGCCGGCATGTCCGCATCATCAAGACTATCTATAATCTCTTGCAAAGGGAAAGGTTCTTGCGGCGCAAGGACGTTGCCAGAAGCATTATCAATTCCTCTTTGGGCTTGGGCTTCAAGGCGCTCAAGCCGGGTTTTAATAGCCGCCATATCTTCATTAAGGCGGCGGCGAACACGGTCTACGGCAGCTAAAAGCTCCGGGCGTGGATCCGTCAACGCTTCAATAGGCATCTCATTTTCATCACATCTACTTGTGGCCGGCTCATCAATAGGGTTTTCATGCACCGGAACCGCAGCAGATAAGCTGGCCGTCTTAATTTTATTGTCCAAAGCCCGCAGCTCTTCTTGCCATTTATCCTCTACGGCTTTCAAATTCCGCACCGTTTTCGTGGTTTGCGCTTTGCGGCGCGCCTCCAGCTGCTTAAGCTGCGCGGCCTGTTCGCTTATAGTTTCTTCAAGCGTTTTAATATCTTGAGAAAAATCTGGGATATCAGGGAGCGGAGTTTTGAAATATTCATGCGCCGCAAACCCGCCTAATCCGCCCGCACATAAGGCTATCATAAATCCCAGACATATGGCGGCAATGCCTAAGCCCTTACGCGGCCCAGACATATCTTGCCGCTCTGCGATATCGTGCAAGTCCGCCTCAGTCCTTTCCGCTTCGGGCAGCGCCGTTTCAGCCTTTACTGCGGCATTACTTATGGTTTCATCATCAGTCATAAGTCATAAGTCAGATTTAAACTTTATCTCCGCAATCATCATCCCGCCATTATAAAGGCGGAAGATGAGCAAAGAGTGAAGACTCGTTTGGTTTCTTTGCAATGAACCGCCGCCTGCAGGCTATATCTCCCAAAGCTCTATCAATAGCGGGGCTGAGAGATAAGGTTGTCATTTGCGCCGTATAAATATCCAGCGCGGCAAAAACCGCCGCACCGCGCGGAGAATATAGTAAAACATAATCATCCTTATTTGCCGCCAAACCATTTTGCAATCGTGGGTCAATCTTAGCCGCAAGGCTGTCATAATACACATGACGTTGGACCGATTTATACCCAAAGAACTCAAGGGCCTCAATAATATCTCCCCGTTGATGGGCGCCGGATATATGCGTAATATGGGATGACAAAGACCAATGTCCACGCACCCAATTTATTACGTCCCGCGCCACACCCGATGAAGACTGCACCTTTGAAAATCCCATATCCCGCGCCGCCTTCGCCGTTGCGTCACCGACACAAATAACGGGCCAGTGGCGCCGAAATGTTTGCGCCGCAAGGGCCAACACCCCATGACGGGATGTGAAAATAAGATGGTCATCACCACCGGGCAAGGGTGGGTTGGGGCGCGCTGTAATAGTCAAGAGCGGAGCGGCAAAAGCCTCATACCCCTTTGCGCAAAGCTGCGCTGCGCTAACACTGGCAAAAGGTTCGCTACGGGTAATCCAAATCCGCGCCACGGCTATAAGCCTGCGAATAACCGTTTAATATCCCCAATATCACCGCGAATATTTTCAGCCAGTTCAAGCCCTAAGCGGCGTGCGCTTTCGGGGTTGTAATCCTGCGCGGTTATGGTGGCCGTAAACCGTCTATCACCACTCAGAGATAAAACTTCACCTTTCAGATGAAGCCCGCCCGCATCAATATAAGCCAGCGCCGCAATGGGCGTGCGGCAAGACCCGTCAAGCCCTTCCAGAAAGCCCCGCTCTGCCCGCACAGTGATCTCACTTGCGCTATGATTAATCTGGGCCAAAAGGCGAATAATCTCGTTATTACCCACGCGGGTTTCCACCCCCACTGCCCCTTGGGCCGGCGCATTGAGCATCACCCCGCTATCAATTTCTTGGGTGATAATATGGCCTTGCCCAAGCCGTTTCAGCCCCGCGCAAGCGAGAAATGTCGCGTCGCACTCTCCGGCTTGTAATTTCGCCAACCGCGTTCCGACATTTCCCCGCAAAAGGCCAAACCGAACATCCGGCCTTAGGGATGCAAGCTGTGCGCGGCGGCGAATAGAGGCCGTACCAATTAATGCACCTTTGGGGAGATCATTTATGGTTTTATATTTTTTAGAAATAAACCCGTCTCGATGATCGGCCCGTTTTAAAACAGCGCTGATTTGCAAGCCCTCTTGACTACGGGTCGGGACATCTTTCATTGAATGAACTGCCATATCAATTTCGCCGTTCATTAACGCAAGTTCCAGCTCTTTCGTAAATAAACCTTTGCCGCCAAAGTCTTTTAACTCCCCTTTAAGGGTGTCGCCGGATGTTGTGAATTGCCGGATCGGAAAGCGCGCATCTTTGTTGGCACTATCCTCACCCGCCAAAAGGCTTTGTACCCAATGAGCCTGCCAGAGCGCCAAGGGGGAGCTACGGGTTCCAATAATAAAAGCTTTATTCATAACGCCTTTAAGGGCAAAGCCCCTATCCATTCATAATTACACCCCCTATATGTGAGCTTATAGAGGCGGGTCAAGCCGCCATAATATATGCTGACATAAAGTCACCTTTAACCCTGTGGACGAAAGCTTATGGCGAACCATCTTGCACAGACCAAAACGCCTCAAACTCGTCCTGTGGTCTTGGGGCCTGTCGTTTTGGGGATTGAATCGAGCTGTGATGAAACGGCAGCGGCCATTATCACATTAGATACACGTGGCAAGCCAGATATCCTTTCCTCTATTATTGCCTCCCAAGACAGCGAACACGCCCCCTACGGCGGGGTCGTACCTGAGATTGCCGCCCGCGCCCACATGGGCAAGATTAAATCCGTTATCAGCCAAGCTGTTAGCGCAGCGGGTCTTCACTATGATGATATTTCAGCCGTTGCCGCCACCGCAGGCCCTGGCCTTGTCGGCGGGGTAATAACCGGGCTTATGGCCGGCAAAGGCACGGCTTTGTCATTGGGCGTGCCGTTTATGGGCGTTAATCACCTTGAAGGCCATGCGCTCTCCCCTCGCCTTGCTGCGCCTTGTCCTTTTCCCTATTTACTTTTACTGATTTCAGGGGGGCATACACAATTAATCTCTGTTGACGGGTTTGGGGATTATCACCGCCTTGGCAGCACAGTTGATGACGCCGCCGGAGAAGCCTTTGATAAAACCGCCAAACATATGGGCCTTGGCTTTCCGGGGGGGCCAAAGGTGGAAAAACTCGCCGCTAACGGCGATGAAACGAGTTATAAATTCCCCCGTCCATTTAAAGGCAAATCCCATGCAGATTTTTCCTTTGCCGGGCTTAAAACCGCTGTCGCCCGCGCCTTTGACGCCAGTGATAAATCCGCAAGCGCACAGGCCAATATTGCCGCCAGTTTTCAGCGCGCCGTCTGCAAGACTTTATCTGACCGCTGCGCCCGTGCTGTAGAGATGTTTAAATCCCGCCATCGTCAATATTTTGAAACAGCTAGGCGCCCGTATTTTGTTGTCGCTGGCGGGGTTGCCGCTAATCAGTTAATACGGGCGGAGTTAACCGCATTGGCCGCCCGGCATAATATGGAATTTCTCGCCCCGCCCCTGCGTTACTGCACTGATAATGCGGCGATGATTGCTTTGGCCGGATTAACCCGGCTTCAAAGCGAGCCCACCGTGCAAAGCGAACTTGGAATAAATGCCCGCCCGCGCTGGCCGCTTGACGCCGCCGCAGCAGCGCAAAACCCCGCCAGCGGCTTTGGCAAAAAGGGACCCAAGTCATGACGCAAATACATTACCAAAACATCGGCGTTATCGGCGCAGGTGCATGGGGCACAGCCCTCGCACAAACATTAGCCGCCGCTGGACGTGATGTCACCCTTTGGGGGTATGAAGCGGACTGCGTCAACGCCATAAACCATCAGCATGAGAACATTATCTATCTTAAAGGGGTGACATTATCCAAACAGATTAAGGCCGTGACAGAGTTAGAAGGCCTTCTTGGCTGTGACGCCCTCTTAGTCGTCACCCCCGCCCAACATATGCGCCAAAGCCTTGCGCCGATTGCCGCCAAGCTCCCGGCGGGACTACCCGTCATGCTATGCTCAAAAGGCATAGAGATTTCAACAGGTAAATTTATGAGCGAAGTCCTTAGCGATATAGCGCCGCAGGTTGAAACTGCCGTTTTATCCGGCCCTAGCTTTGCTATAGATGTCGCTAAGGGGCTGCCCGCTGCCGTGACCATTGCCTGCGAGAACCAAAAGGCCGGACATGCGCTTTGCCGCATGATTGCCGCCCCGCAGTTTCGGCCTTATCTAACTGGGGATGTTCTCGGCGCAGAAATTGGCGGAGCGGTCAAAAATGTTTTAGCCATTGCCTGCGGGCTTGTACTTGGTCTTGGGTTGGGGCGCTCCGCTCATGCCGCAATTATTGCAAGAGGTTTTGCAGAAATGGGGCGGTTGGGGCGCGCCCTTGGGGCCGAACCTGAAACCCTATCTGGCCTTTGCGGGCTTGGAGATCTTGTCTTGACTTGCTCGTCGGAAACATCGCGCAATATGTCCTGCGGCCTTGCTCTGGGCCAAGGCCAGAGCCTTTCACAAATTATGGCCGGGCGAGACGCCGTCACTGAAGGGGTCGCCACCGCCCCTGTCTTAAAAACCCTCGCTGAGAGCCGGGGCGTTGATATGCCTATATGCAGTGCTATGGCCGATATTTTATCCGGCAAAGTCGAAATGACGGCGGCCCTAACGGCTTTGCTTGCCCGTGAGCTAAAACAAGAGAGTGCTTAAACAGAAACCATAAACGTTAAGGCCTAATCTGCGAGCCGCCAGAGAGAGAGTTCCGCCTCTGATGCGGGTTGTAACTCTAATGGGATTTTCGTAAAACCATTCATATCTTTACCTTCAAGTAAGGCTGCGGCCAAGCCCTGCGGGGCAGCCTTAGCATAGATATGATACGCACCGCGCGGCTTACAATAATATAAGAGCTCAATATTTTGCGCACGCATCATATTAGCCGCACGGGCTGGAGGCTGTTTGAACATTTCGGTCGCCTTATCTATGCCGTCACCATTACGGTGATAATTCCCGTTCACTGCTCTATGTTGGGTGTGATATAAAAAGCTAGACGTGATATTCGGCTCCGCTAAAATATGAACTGGTGGAAGCGCATTTAAAAAATCAAATAATTCATCTGGCAGACAAACATCCTCTAGCTCATCTTTTTCTGCGCCGCTCTGAGGGGATGAGTTTGGGGAGATTTCTAACCCCGCTTGATGAGTGCTTATACCCGTTTTGGGATTAACATCATCATCACCGATTAAAAGGCTTGGTAAATGCCATAATGATGAAGCACTAAGGGCCACCGCAAAAATATAGGCTATGCTATCTTTTGATTTTGCTTTGCCGCCCACATAACATTCCGCGGCCCAAGGGATTAATAGCAAAGTTCCAATCACAAATCCAAATGCCGAATAGCGAAGCTGATAAAGGGTCATGATAATTATTGCGCTGCTTAAGGCGAGGCCGTAAAGCCGCGACGGAGTGAAGCCTAAGCGTAGCCCGCACTGTAAGGTCACAATCCATGCGGTGAAAATAAGCCCAATATAATATAAAATACTCCCCGATATGATGGTTTCTTTTGATATCAACGGCTGCGCCTCTGTCACATGGTCAAGCCATAGGCTCTGCGCATTTTCAGGTAGCTCCCCAAGAGGGTTTGATAAACATTGCGGCGACATTAAAATTAGAACTAAGGCACATAGGCCGCCCAAAACAGCCAGCCCGGCCCAGCGTTTTACGTTGCCGTCCAAGCCCTGTATGCGGGTTAGGGCAAAAAGCCCCAAACCACCAAGGCTGCCTAACACGAGGTAATTAACCGCAAGAATATCGCAGTAAATTTGCCCATAAGCAGCGGGCGGCGTATCTATTAAAAATCCCATCAATAATACAACCGCAAAACACACACCAAAGGCCCCAACCGCGCGGGAAACAACGGCCCCTTTATAGGCCCAAAGCAAAGCCGCAAAGCCGCAGTTAACCGCAAGAAAAGGCAAGGCTTCCGTACCAATCACTAATGATAATCCCGTCATGGCCCCGGCCAATGCAAAGCGTTTTGGCCTCACGTTAGGGTCACACAAAGCTGCAAAAGATAAACCTAAAGCAACAAGCTGTATATTATGGTGGTCAAGACTGCCCGGGTGAAACCGGTAATAGGTCAGCAAAAACAACCCCATTATTAAAATGCCAAACCCCCAAATGGCCCGCTGCAAATCACCTTCGGCCACAATAAAGCGGTCATTATCTTGGCTCAAAAACCGAACGGCCAAAATAAGACCAAAACCCGTTGCAACGGGCCAAATAGATATAGCCGCCGCTTCTGCCCATTCATAAGGTAAAAAGAGATCAAAAAATAAGATCAACATAATAACAGGGAGATCTATTAACCGTGACCAATGCATAAGGGTTCCGGCCGCGCTAGGGCCCATACGGTATTGATGATGATCATACCAGTTTTGCCCCGCTAATACATCACGGATTTGAACCAAGCGCATAACATCATCATTATCGCCGCCAATTTGTCCTAATTGCCCGGCCACCGTAAAAACAATCATTAAAACAAGACCTATAAATCCAGCGGCCTGTAAGACATTTAATCTTAAAATTCGGTCTATCACAATTTATCCATAAATTAATTCGCATGGTGCAAACTAAGTTTTAACCATCATGAGTTAATTAAAGACAAAATAAAAATAAATATCTGGGTGAATTATGCAAAACTTACATTTTCCAAATCATGACCTTGCGGTACTTTTACCCTGCTATAATGAAGGCCAATCTATTGCGCAGGTTGTCTTAGACTTTCGCCGCGCTCTGCCGCAGGCCCGAATTTATGTTTATGATAATAACTCCTCCGATAATACATCTGAACAGGCGGCCCGGGCCGGCGCCGTTGTCATTCCATCTCGGCGGCAGGGCAAAGGTAATGTCGTGCGTCAAATGTTTGCCGATATTGACGCCGATCTTTACATTATGGCGGACGGCGACGGAACCTATGACGCTGCCAAAGCACCAGAACTTGTTAATCACTTACTCGAAGGCCGCCTAGATATGGTTGTCGGCACCCGCCAAGACGTAACGATTGACGCCGGGCGCAAAGGCCATGCCTTTGGTAATAAAATTTTTAACGTGGTTTACCGGCTTTTATTTGGCCGTGATTTTAACGATATCTTCTCAGGCTACCGTGTGTTTACCCGCCGGTTTGCTAAAAGCTTTCCCGCCGTAAGCCCGGGGTTTGAGATCGAAACCGAAATGTCAGTACATGCCTCTGTGCTTCGCCTTCCTACCGCCGAGGTCCCAACCGCCTATGGCCGCCGCGAAGAAGGCTCTGAAAGTAAATTATCAACTTTTCGGGATGGGTTTAAAATCTTACGCATGATGAGCATGTTAATGAAAGAAACGCGGCCCTTTGCATTTTTCGGCCTTCTCGCTCTTGGCCTAATGGGGGTTTCGGCCGCCTTTATGGCCCCTGTTTTGATTGAATATGTTCAAACGGGTCTTGTCTCGCGCATGCCAACTTGGGTCTTGGCCATGACCTTATTGATGGCGTCTATGATGTGTTTTATGTCCGGCATGATTTTAGACTCTGTCGCCCGAGGCCGCGCAGAGCAAAAACGCATCCACTATCTATCGATTGCTCCCGCCCGCGGGGAAGGCTTTAGCCATAGCGCCGCCCGCCTGCATGAGCGCCGCAGCCATGAGAACAGCAGCGGCCTAGACCTAACACCGCAAAGTTTGCGCCGCATATAGGCCTAGCTGGTGAGTTAACCATTGCTGCGCGTTATATAATTCTTTAATCCTGCTTTAAACTAAGGATTATATATGCCGCGCCCAATGGCTCCAAATCGTGAAGCCTTTCTACATTTTGAAACGCTTCAAACTCGGTGGAATGATAATGATCTTTACGGCCATGTGAATAATGCAGTTTATTATTTCTTCTTTGATACCTTGGTCAATAATTACCTGATTAAGCACAAGCTTTTACATATAGAAGACAGCCCAATAATTGGTCTTGTTGCGGAAACTTTATGCCAATATTTTGCGCCGCTCACCTATCCCCATAACATTGAGGCCGGACTATCTGTGCAAAATATCGGAACATCCAGCGTGACCTACCGCATTGGGCTTTTTGCACCGGGCCAAGAGAGCGCCGCCGCCGCTGGACATTTTGTTCATGTTTATGTGGACGCATATAACCGCAGGCCAAAGCCCCTTACGGATAACTTTAAAGCCGCGCTTAGGCCGCTTTTACGCCCCTAAACCAAGCTAGGCCGTTCCGGTACTGCCAAAGCCGCCGCTCCCGCGCGCCGTTTCAGATAAAACCTCAACAGACTTAAACGCGGGCTGAATAATCGGGGCTATAATCATTTGTGCAATCCTTTCCCCACGGTGAATTTCAAAGATGGCCTCTCCAAGGTTAATAAGTAGAACTTTCACTTCCCCGCGGTAATCAGCGTCAATCGTTCCGGGCGTATTCAGGCAGGTAATACCGTGCTTATAAGCCAGTCCCGAACGCGGGCGTATCTGCGCTTCATATCCCGCCGGCAGAGCCATAGCGAGGCCCGTTGGCACCAAAGCCCGCTCACCTGGTTCAAGTACAACTGGCTGCTGAGCCGGAACAGCGGCGCGCAAATCTGCTCCCGCCGCTAATTTAGTTTCATATTTCGGAAACTCTAAGCCGGCAAAGTGCTCAAGAGGTTTTAATTCAATTATTAGGCTCATTTGACATCTTTTCTTTGCGCTTGAATAACTTTAAGATGTTGGTCATTAAAGGATAAAATACGCGCTTTGGCATCAATTAACTCCTGCGCCGTAAAATCACCCTCTACAAGGTTCAT
The DNA here is from genome assembly GCA_937928165.1 of uncultured Caulobacterales bacterium. GTDB lineage: Bacteria > Pseudomonadota > Alphaproteobacteria > Caulobacterales > Maricaulaceae > CALFVT01. The sequence continues at coordinate 283,555 of CALFVT010000002.1, read as the reverse complement.
ACGAAATTTACCTCTGGCAAATTCAAGGGCCGCAGCGCGTTCATCAGTCCCTTCCACTTGATAGAAAAATGCATAACCCGCCCGCGCTACTTTATAATCATTAGCGCGCGGGGTTAGACTCAGCCGTATGCAGCGAAGGGCGCGAAGGTTCAGCCCCGGCGGAACAGGTAAAATAAACACAGGCGCATCATTAATAATTTTATATAGGGCTTCGGTGGAAACAGGCAGTTCTTGAATTTGCCCCAAACCATCTCGAGCAATAATTTGGCATGTCTCAGGAGGCGGCGCTTCTGCCTCTATGGGCGGACCCGCAAGCGGCGAAGCAGAGGCCTCTTGCACCGTGTTTGCTTTATCATTCGTTGTCTCAATCGTAATAATTTCATCTATTGCCGTATCAGGCGGGGCCGCTTCGGTAATAGGGGTATCCGTCAAGACAGTTTCCAGTAAGATTTCTGGCTCCGCCGCTGCGCTGACGATATCGGCTTGAACCGCTTTTTCCTCTGCAACTTCATCAGTAAAAGCGCTCCCATTAAGCCCGTCCTCAGACGCACTCAGCGTAACAATATTAATATCTGGCGCTTGCGCCTTTAACGGCACGCTCGTTTCATTCGGTTCAGAAGCCCCTTTTGACTCCGCGTCGGTTTCCACCGTTTGCGCTGCCTCGCGCTGCGCAAGATCATTAGGCTGTAGGTTAAACACAGCCACAACGTCATCCAGCTCCGCTTGGGCCTGCGGGGTGAGGCCAGGGCCTGTATAGCTAGCCTGAAAAGCGCCATCTTTAAACCGGATTATCACCACATCACTTTTGGCCGAATCGAAATTTTGCGACAAAGTTAAAGGTATGCCTGTCTCAATAATCGGATAATCACGCAGGCTCGGCACGGCGCTGCGGCGCTCACATAAAACGGCGCGAATATTATGGCCGTCAACTTCGCGAATATGACCCGGCTCATCATCATAAACAGAGCTTATAAACGCCCCCGCAGGGCGGTAACTGGATATAAGCGCAGAACCGCCCGTTCCTTCGTCTTCAATCCGTTCAGCTATCAACACTTCGCAGGCTGCAATATTATCCGCCGCCGCCAAAGGCGCGGTGAGGCCGCTTAGCCCCAAAAGAAAAAGCGCCAAGGTTGTTTTTACTATTTTCATAACAAAGCCTGCGCAATTTTAAGAGCTAATTGCCGCGCCGCCCCTGTTTTACTCTGGCGCGGCCATGTCGTTTCGCCGTCCGGCGTGACTAAAATCATTTCATTATGATCGCCGCCCATCACGTCCCCTGATACATCATTAGCGACAATCCAGTCACATTTTTTTTTCGCTCGCTTGGCCTTGGCATGGTTAATCACATCATTCGTCTCTGCGGCAAAACCGATAACTAATTGCGGCCTATTTTCCGCTTTAGATAATGTGCGCAATATATCAGGATTCTCAGTCAAGTTAAGCGGCGGAATGCCGTCTTTATCTTTTTTGATTTTTTTATCCCCGCAGGCTTTGGGCCGCCAATCCGCCACGGCCGCGACAGAGATAAAACAATCCGCCGGCAAAGCCGCTTCGCAGGCCGCCAACATCTCCCGCGCGGTTTCAATTCTCACGCAGTCCACCCCTTCAGGCGGCTGTAAGTTCACAGGGCCCGACACAAGCGTCACCTTCGCCCCAAGGCCCGAGAGCGCCGCCGCAATAGCGTAGCCCTGCTTGCCGGACGAATGGTTTGATAAATAGCGTACTGGGTCAATGGGCTCCCTTGTGGGGCCGGCCGTTATCAACATATGCCGCCCTTTAAGGGGTTTGGGTGCACGCAGTCCGTCAAGACTTGTATCCCCTTGCAGCAGTCCTAAAATATGATCGGCGATCACTGGCGGCTCCGCCATGCGTCCGGGGCCAAATTCCCCGCAAGCCATATCCCCCGCATCAGGCCCGATAAAATAGGCCCCATCATCCAAAAGCTGCTGCACATTACGCTGGGTCGAGGCCGCCTCCCACATGCGCACATTCATCGCCGGCGCAAACAATACCCGCTTATCCGTCGCCATCAGCGTGGTCGTCGCCAGATCATTAGCAATCCCGTGAGCCGCTTTAGCGAGCAGGTCTGCCGTAGCCGGCGCCACCACCACAAGGTCTGCAGCGCGGGAAAGCTCAATATGGCCCATCTCCGCCTCATCCGTGAGGTCAAATAAATCCGTAAAGACTTTATCCCCCGACAAAGCTCCCGCCGATAAAGGGGTGACAAATTCCGTCCCGCCTTTGGTGATAATCACGCGAGACTGAACCCCTCGCCGGGCCAGTTCCCGAATAAGAAAAAGGGATTTATAAGCTGCAATGCCGCCGCCAATAATCAGAAGTACACGTTTATTCATGATCTGCCTTATACATAATCTCTGGCTCCTAGCGGTTTTTTAACCGCCTGTCATGCCTCTTGATGAAATCAGCAACAGTTAAAACGCACCAAACACCCACGCTCCCCCAAGAGCCGCTGCTACGCCGAGGCCGAGCCAAAAAGCGGCATATTTACGCGGCACAGCACGCGGGCTTTGCGGCGCAGCACCAGATAAATCAATATCACCTTTGTTCCATGCCTTCGCCAGCGCCGCAATATCTTCTACCGCATCAGGGAGTTTATCAAGAACGGCACAGGCGCGGTCAAGGCCATCCAGAACATCATTGACCCGTCCTTCTATCCCAAGTTCGCGGCGCATAGACGCTTCGACAATCGGGCGGGAGGTCTCCCACATATCAAAATCAGCATCAAGGCGGCGGCAGACCCCTTCGCTTTGCATCATCGTTTTTTGCAGCATAATCAGCTGCGGCTGCATTTTCATATCGAAAATATCTGTGATCTCAAATAATTGTAAAAGCACCTTACTCATGGAAACATCATTGGCATTTTTGCCAAAAATCGGCTCCCCAACACTTCGTAAGGCGCTGGCGAAATCTTCGGTGGCGTGATGGCGGGGCACATAGCCCGCTTCAAAGTGCACTTCGGCAATGCGCTGATAATCCCGCATCAAAAAGCCGTAGAGAATCTCTGCATGAAAACGCTGCTCTTTCGGGGCGAGCCGTCCTAAAATACCAAAATCAATCAGGTATAAATCACCGCCGCTATCTTGCCCGTCCTCGCCCGTCACCTTGGGCGTTACAATCATATTGCCTTCATGCATATCCGCGTGAAAAACGCCGTAATCAAAAGAGCTCGCAAGGAAGCCGTGCATGACATTGCGGGCAATTTCTTTTGGGTTAAAAGCGGGATCGGTAAGAATTTTATCATCAGACACGGCCATACCCTCAACCCAATCGGTGACCATCACGTCTTTACCGCCAAGGTCCCAGTAAATCTCGGGCACTTTGAAAAAGCCTGTGTCTTTGGCAATCTCGCTAATTTCAGACGCTGCCGCCGCTTCAAGGCGCAGATCAAGCTCGAGCATAACCGCACGGCGGGCGGTTTCAATAAAGACCTTGGGCCGCAAACGCTCAAGGTCTTTGGCAAATTTATCAGCAAAGGCGGCCACCATGGACAGCACGTCCATATCCTTCGTCATACGCGCGCGAATATCGGGGCGCAGGATTTTTACCGCTACGACTTCGCCCGTTTTTAAAACGCCCTTATGCACTTGCGCCACAGAAGCAGCAGCAATCGGCTCCGATAGGCTCGCAAGCTTATCTTGCCACGGCGCGCCCCATTCCGCCGCTAACATCGCTTCGGCTTTATCTTGGTCAAAGGCGGGGACTTTGTCTTTAAGCCGCGAGAGGCCTTTAACAAAAACTGGGTCGAGCATATCTGCGCGGGTCGCCAAAATTTGCCCAAATTTTATATAGGCCGGGCCGAGTTTTTCTAGCGCATTCGCAAAACGTTCTCCGGGGTTTTCTGCGCGGTTTTTAATTGCAAATATACGCGAGACCGCCCCGACCCAGCGAATAAAAAACGGCACAGATGTTTCATACTCTTCTGGCACCAAAGCGTCATGACGCACTAATACCCAGCCTGTGCGCAGCATACGGAAAAATGTCATTACAAGCTTCATTCCGTCCCTATAGCGGCGCAAGGTTTAAAAATATATGCGTAATTTGCGCACGGCCTATAGAAATAGAGATAAGGCGATAAACTTTCTCGCGTTCATCATCACGGCGAGATTATAAATTGCGCTAGCGGCATGGGCGGCTTATGAAGCGGTGTGATGAAATCCCTGACATATGCGGCCACAGGATTAGCGGCGCTATTTTGCGCCTTAGGGTGCGAAGCTCCCGCCGTAAATGCGACGCGCCCTATTAACCCCGCCCCTAAAATTGTTAGCCTTGATTTTTGCGCCGACCAATATGCGCTAGAGTTATTACCCCGTAGCCAAATTTTAGCCTTATCTCCCGATGCGCAGGCGAAATTTTCTTACCATAAAGACCGCGCTCAAAATATTCCGACTGTTCGCCCGCGCGCTGAGGATATTCTGGCGTTAAAGCCTGATCTTATTATCCGCTCTTACGGCGGCGGGCCGAGGGCGGCAAAGATGTTCGAAGCGGCGGGTATTCCTGTGGTTAATATCGGCTGGGCCAGCCAATTAAGCGGTGACAGCGCGGGCAGCGTTATCAGCGTCATGCAGCAAACCGCCCAAGCACTAGGACAAGCCGAGAAAGGCGCGGACTTAATTAAAACCTATCAAAGCCGCCTTCAGCGCCTTGCGGTCAAAGGCACGGCCGATAAATCCGCGCTATATATGACCCCTTACGGCGTCACCACAGGGCCAGGGTCTTTGGTCGATCAATTAATCACCTTGGCGGGATATAATAATTTTCAAACCCAAGCGGGCTGGCATCCGATCCCCCTTGAGCGGCTGACGGGCGAAACGCCCGATCATGTGATTACGAGTTTTTTTGATAGCCATGACCAGATCACCGCGAATTGGTCAGCCATGCGCCACCCCGTCGCCCGCCGCGCTTTAAGCGGGAAAAACACTTTGCCGCTTAAAGGGGCTTGGACGAGCTGCGGGGCGTGGTTTTTAATGGACGCTGCAGAGGCCTTGTCGCAAGGCGTCGACAACCACGGCGAAGGCGACTTATGATGTCTGACCGCCGCTTAATTATTCTGCTTATGACTACAAGCCTCTTAGCGCTTTTTGCCGCCTGCTGGCTTGGGTCTACGCCGATGAGCGGCGGGCGGATTATTGCCGCCCTTTTCGGGAGCGGCCCGCAAAGTGATCAAATCATTATTTGGTCAATCCGCCTGCCCCGCGCACTGGCGGCTTTTTGCGTCGGCGCAGCCTTGGGCATCAGCGGCGCAGCCCTGCAAGGCTTGCTGCGAAACCCCCTCGCGGAGCCCGGCGTTTTAGGGGTCTCCGCCAGCGCCTCGCTGATTGCCAGCTTGTCTATTTATTACGGCCTCGCGGCGCTCTCTCCGTGGGTCTTACCCGCCGCCGCCATAATCGGCGCGCTATTGGCCACCGCTCTTATTACTATGGCCGCCCTTCGGATATCATCGATTGTGACACTGATTTTGATCGGGATCGGCCTATCAAGTTTTGCCGGCGCATTGATGAGCCTGTTAATTAATTTCGCTCCAAACCCCTTTACGCTCTCTGATGTGATGAACTGGATGCTAGGGTCTGTAGCCAACCGCAGCTTTACGGATATTGGTTTTTCCGCCCCCTTTATAGGGATAGGGATAGGATTGCTCCTTTTAAGCGGGCGAGGGTTATCCGCCCTGACCCTTGGCGAAGAAGCGGCGCAGGGCATGGGGCTAAACCTAACGCGGCAGCGAGTTTTAACTGTGCTCGGTGCAGGGCTCGCTACAGGCGGAGCGGTTGCCTTAGCGGGGGCCATCGGCTTTATCGGCATTATAGCGCCGCATATTATACGGCCCTTAACCGGGCATGACCCCGCGCGCGCCCTTATTCCGTCAGCTATTTTCGCAGGCCTATGTTTAGTCGTGGCTGATATAGCTATTCGCCTAATTCCGACGACGAATGAGCTTAAGCTTGGGGTCGCGATTGCCTTAATCGGCGCGCCTGTCTTTATCTGGATTGCCGCCCAGAGGCAGACATCATGAAGCAGGACAGCCAAGATAAAGACTTTGCCCCGTTTCCTCTTAGAGTTGACGGCCTCAGCGTTATTAAAGACGGCAGCAGGCTTGTAGATGATATATCCTTCATGCTTAATCCCGGTGAGCTTTGCGTGGTTTTAGGGCCGAACGGGGCGGGAAAAACAACGTTACTGCGGGCGATTTTAGGGCTGGAGCCTGCCGCAGCAGGAACCGCTATGCTCGGCTCGGAGATTATCGCCGATATGCCGCCCATAGCCCGCGCGCGGCGCATCGCCTATTTACCACAAATGCGCCGCCTCGCTTGGCCCGCCCGCGTCAGTGATATCGTCAGTCTTGGCCGCTTTGCTTATGGGGTTAATCTCGCAAAGCTCGGCTCTTCTGATCAGGCGATCGTTGACGGAGCGATGGCGGATTGTGATCTCTTACATTTGAAAACCCGCCGCGCCGATAGCTTATCCGGCGGAGAACTTGCGCGGCTTCATTGCGCCCGCGCCTTTGCCGCGCAGGCCCCGATATTACTTGCCGATGAACCAGTCGCCAGCCTAGACCCGCAGCACCAATTTCGCATTTTAGATTTGATACGTAAATTCGTGGGTAGCGGCGGCAGCGCCCTTGTCATCTTGCACGACATCAGCCTCGCCGCGCGCTATGCAGACCGCCTATTGTGGATGAAAGACGGAAAGTTAATCACTGACGGGCCGCCGCAGACAAGCCTCACCGCCGCGCGGCTGGCGGAGGTTTACGGTATTAACGCACAGGTAAACGGTACGGATATTTTACTGCGCGGCCGTATTATATAACGCGGCCTTAAATATAAGGCATAGTGGGATATATTGCCTCTTGAACTCCGCCTCTGCCGTCGACATATAGCCCCTATGTCAGATAAACCCAAGATTTGGTCACCCCAAACGGTGCAGTGGCGGGTCAGCCGCGGGTTAACGCCTTATCCCGAAGCGCTTAGCTATATGGAAGACCGCGCCGCAAAAATCATTGCGGGAGAGGTCCCTGAAGAAGTTTGGCTGCTGGAACATCCACCGCTTTATACCGCCGGCACAAGCGCCCAAGATAGGGACCTCATTACCCCTGGCCGTTTTCCCGTTTATCCAGCGGGGCGGGGCGGGCAATATACCTATCACGGCCCGGGGCAGCGGGTCGCCTATGTGATGCTAGATTTACGCCAAAGAGGCCGAGACGTGGCCGCTTTTGTACGCACACTTGAGCAGTGGATTATTGACAGCCTTGCCGAATTTAATGTGACCACCGAGCGCCGCTGCGGCCGGGTCGGGGTATGGGTGGCGCATGCGGATGGGCGCGAAGAGAAAATTGCCGCCATTGGCGTGCGCCTTCGGCGCTGGGTAAGCTTTCACGGTATTGCGATTAACATTAATCCTGATCTGTCACACTTTGGCGGTATTGTTCCCTGCGGTATATCTGACCATGGGGTGACGAGCCTAAAAGCGCTTGGGAAATACGCCAAAATGGATGATATGGATAGAGCATTAAAGACATACTTTGAAAATCTTTTTGGGCCTATTCATTCGGCCACTTCAACTCCCCTCGCATAATTTGTAATTTATTAATCATAAATTTATCTGCGTGATACGATTTAACGTTAATTTAAATCCCTTCAGCCTATATTACGCGCGGATGAGAACATCATAATTGCGGCCAAATTGGCCAAGGTTATGAGTAAGTATAGGTATGGGTTGTGGACATTTTTCGTGCATATTCTGCGCGCTTATGGATGTGGGTAATTATGGCCAGCCTTATGGCAATGCCTGCTACAGCACAAACAAGCGGAAACATTACATGGGAAAATGAAGGGTTTGGCGAAGGTCAAGTCATTCCGCGTAATCTTGTCGTGAATAGCGGCGGCGTACAAGCCACATTAAGTTATAACAGCATCACAGATGGCGGGACGCAAAACTCGGGCGGATTTGGTGATTTTCTAACTTATTTTAATCAGTTCACCTTTGCCGGTGAAGATGGTATTGCTTTGATCGCTTATGATAACACCCGCGCGGATCAAGATGATCGTATTATTATCAATCTCGAATTTAATCAGCCCGTTTTCAACTTAAGTTTTGATATGTTAAATTTCAACCAAACGGCAACGGTTGATGACGGATTGCAAATCTTTTTTGATGATGATAATACTGGCCCGCAGCAAACACTTTTGAATAATCCTGCCTTTTTTAATCTTGGCGGAAACCTTATTATTCCCGATAATATTCCCGGCGTTACAGGATGGGAAGGGAACGGCTCCTCAGGGTTTGGGACAACCACATCAAACCTAAATATCAACTTTGGAGGCCAAGCGGTACAGCGGGTAAGAATTGAGGTTTACCACGCCGATGATGCCCCGCTTAATCCGTCTATTTTATTCGCGGGGCTTGGGGATATTAGCTGGGTTGACGGCGGGGCAGATATTGAAACCCAAGTCAGCACATCAAGTTTTATTCCCTTTACCGGCAATTTAGTCACAAATAATGTAAGTATCACCAATCAAGGGCCCGATACCACAACAGGGCTTGTTATAGATATCCCCCTTCCCGCAGGACTGGCTTATGACTCCGATAATAGCGGCGGTGACTATAATTCGGCGTCAGGGCTTTGGACAATCGGGACCCTTGCGGCAGGGCAAACTATTAGCCTTGATATTACATCCACCGTTCAAGAAACAGGGCCTTATATATTTACCGCCGAAGTGCAAAACAGCGATACAGGCGATCCGGATTCAACGCCTAATAACCGCCTTTCAAACCCTAATGAAGACGATACAGACAGTGTTACCCTTTCCCCGCGGGCCAGCAATCCCATGCTCAGCTGTAATGGGCGGCTTATTCAAAGCTTATCGTTTGAAAGCCCAACACTAATTTCTGGTGCCGCCAATCAAATTAACTCTGTCTATCGTTATGATAATGTCACCTCCAGCATTAGCGCCAATGTCAGCGTAACCGGCAGCGCAGGCGGAGCCGCCTTAAACCAAATTGATGACGACGGCCCATTTACAGGAAACCCTGATAGCGCGGAATTAATCGGCAGCTTTCAGCCAGTTTTAAATACAAATGGCAATAGCGCCGTTGAATTTGAATTTGAGTTTTTCTTCACCGACTCGGGACTCCCAGCCTCTCTTGATTTTGCCGCAAGCTCCATTGACGTTGACGGCAATGGCAATGACATTGTAGAATATGTTGATTATCAAAATACATTTGTTGAATCGCTTTTTAGCAGCACGACTGTACTAACGGAGATTAACCCAAGCCCTAATAACGCCAATGAAACCCGGTTTCAAAGCACAGACTTTAATGCCGCCCCCGGGGTTGACCGCAGCGCCGTAAATAACATTGTGACTGTATTTTATACCGACACCTCAAGCTTTACTGTCAGCCTTGGAGCCACAGGCACTTTTAATGGGCGGTTAACCTCCATGGCTTTTGATTGCCCCAATATTGGCACAGCAGTCTCTAATCCTGTGATTGATGAAGATTTTGGTGATGCGCCGGTTTCAAATTATGGTAATCCGGTTCATACAATTACCGCAGGCATACAACTTGGCGGCAGTAATACCGCTGATACAGACGGGTTTAATAGCCCCAATGCTAGTGGCGATTCGGGCGACGACGGCGCAGCACCGCCTGATTTCACCGGTGGCAATAGCGTGAGTTTTGACGTTAGTGTCTCGGGTGGCGGTGGATTTTTACAAATCTGGATAGACTGGAATATTGACGGCGATTTTGATGATGCCAATGAGGCCGTTATCATTAATGCCCAAGACGAGGATAATAACGGTGTTATAACAGTTAATATTACGGCGCCTATTAACCTAAACACCGGCGATAGTTTTATCCGGCTACGCTGGTCAACATCAAGCGGCCTATCCCCCGGAGAAGCGGCCGGCGATGGTGAGGTCGAAGATTACAGTATAAGCCTAACCCTTGGGGATGCGGCCCTCGAAGCAGTGAAGACGGTTGCGCCCATTAATAATAGCTATTCAATTCCTGGAAATGACGTCAGCTATACGATCACCGTCAGGAATATAGGCGCAGGCCCTGTGGATACAGACAGCCTATTTTTAGTCGATAATTTTCCAAGTGATTTACAATATGTCTTTGATGATGCGGATGGTAGCGGCCCTGCTACGGCCGAAGTTATCTTTAATGAAATCACCGCGACAGGGCTTACATTTAATCCAGCCAATGATGTCGGGTTTTCAGAGGGGACGACGCCGCCCAGTTCATTTGCAGATTGTAGTGATAGCGTGGCGACCGGAGTTAATCCGGACATTAATTTTATCTGTTTTAACCCGAAAGGCAGTCTGCAAGCGGGAAGCCCAGCCCCCTCATTTTCGATTACTTTTCGCGCGCGCATTCCCTAATTATTTAAATAAAAAACTTCACTGCAAAATTATTTAAATATTTAAAACATATTAATTTTTTTGTCCTAAGCTACCTTGAGGTGTAAAAGGGTAGGCGGTGAATGCGGCAATATTTCAACATAGACCCTAACGGGGCATTGCCCCATAAGGATGTTTGGCGGCATAACACCGAACTTATGATTGCCACCATCTCTGTTATGTTTTCAATCGCAATTTTACTACTTTATAAGGGCGGGGTTGAAATATCTAGCAGTTCCAAGCCTGTTATATTTGTCCAATCACTTATTTTTACCTTTCCGGTCATTTGTCTTGTACGTTTGGGCTATGTAAAATCACAAAACCCGGCCCCGTGGTTCGGATGGGCCTCGCCGACGATTGACATCATTATCCTCAGCATAATTATTTATGCCTTTAGCTGGCAATATGGCGAGATTGCAGCCTCATATAAAGCGCCGACGTTTTCTTTTTATTTTGTCATGATCGCTCTACATTCTATGCGGTTTAATCCCAGACAAACCATCTTATGCGGCATTACTGCCGCGCTGTCTTGGGGGATTATAATTGCCAGTTTTAAAATGGGCGGCGCAGAAACAACCCATAGCTATAGTGAATTTATAACAAGCTCAAAACTTCTACTTGGCGCAGAAGTCGAACGTATGATCGCACTTCTAACATTTGCAGGATTTCTGGCGATTGGCGCATTACGGGCAGACCGCCTCATGGCCTATGAAAAAGAGATGGAAATGCAAGTCACCGAAATTAATCATCAAGCCAGCCTTGCACGAGTGCAATTAGAGGAAGCCAAAAAAACATCACAGATTAAATCAGATTTTCTTGATACCATGAGCCATGAAATGCGCACGCCGATGAACGGGGTAATGGGCATGATACAAGTCTTGGAGCAAACGGAGCTGACAGACAAACAACGCTATATGTTAAGCGTTATGGATAAATCCAGTGAGGCCATGCTAAAAATTATCCAAGATATTTTAGACTTTGCAACCCTTAACGGGAATCACGTCACCCTAAAGTCGGAACCCTTTACCCTTAAAACCATGGTCGAAGACGCGGTTAAAATTCCTTTGAAAGACGCGCAGGCAAAGGGACTTGAGTTCTTTATTCAGATTGATCCACATTGCCCTGAAATTATATATGGTGATGATCATTATACGGCTTTGATTATTGAAAAACTTAGCTCCAACGCCGTTAAATTTACGAATCATGGTTATATTCGGCTGCATATCGAAGATAAAACAAGCGCCGTTGATATAAAGCAGGGCCGCAGCACGATTGGCATTACGCTCCAAGACACGGGCATTGGCATGTCAGAGGCTGACCGTGTGGCTATTTTTCAAGCCTTCTCACAGGCCGACACCTCTAAAACCCGGGCTTATGGCGGCATGGGCATTGGCTTATCTCTAGTGCAAAAATTAATGCAGGCAATGGACACAACGCTTAAGCTCACCTCTACCCTTGGCAAAGGGACAAGCTTTAGCTTTGATATGACATGGTCCGCCCCGGATGACCTCCGTAAAGATGTGGACGGTTTAAAAATTCACGCCGAGGAGGCAAAACTAAGCGGGCTAATGCCGCCCCAAAGCCCGCCTATTATATTACCGGCTTTATCATCCACAGAAGCGCCAAAGCCTCCAGACTCGCCAAAGCTCCCGACACCGCAGCCACCACCTACACCGAGCGAGCCATTAGCCCACCTTAATGATTTATCCAGCCTGATCGAAGCCATGAGCGATGACCGCGAAGACTTGGCGGCAATAGACAACACATTACAAACAGATAGCGCACCGCAAATTAATAGTGCCGCGCCGCCTCACTTAAATCATAATGACATATTTAATGGCGTCCAAGATTTAACTGAAATCTTACGCCAAATTGATAAGGACACCACCGCGCCGCAGTCAGCAGTACAGAACCCTAAACCAGCACAAAAAAACTCTGCATAATTTACAGCAAACCCTTAAGCCGTCTTGTCTATAGGCCCGGAGCCGCCTAAGACTGCTTATGAACATTCTTATCCTCACCGGCGCAGGCATATCTGCTGAAAGCGGGCTCTCAACCTTTCGCGCTAATGGCGGGTTATGGGATCATTATCCCGTTCAGCAGATCGCAACTCCCGAAGCTTTTGCCAAAAACCCTGCCCTTGTGCACCGCTTTTATAATGAGCGGCGCACGGCCCTAAAAACGGTTATCCCCAATCCAGCCCATAAAGCCCTCGCCGCCCTTGAAACGGCCCTGACGGCTAAGGGCGGACAGTTCACACTTGTGACGCAAAATGTCGATGATTTACATGAGCGGGCCGGCCAAAAAAACATTTTACATATGCACGGAGAGCTTAATTCTATCCGCTGCACTCACTGCAATGAGCGCAGAGTTTTTACAAGCAAAACCTCTGTGGATATGGCCTGCGAGATATGTCATCATGGCGTCATGCGTCCGGATATTGTCTGGTTCGGAGAAACGCCCTTTTTCATGGAAGAGATTGAGGCAGCCCTGACCACATGTGATCTTTTCGTTTCCATTGGGACAAGCGGGGCCGTTTATCCGGCGGCAGGTTTTGTCAATATGGCGCAAAGCCTCAATAAAGACACCCTTGAAATAAATCTTGAGCCTTCAGAAGGCTCAAATTATTTTAATCAAACCCGCCTCGGTAAAGCCGGAGAGCTTGTGCCCCAATGGTGTACAGAAATTTTACAAGGGCTTTAAGACGGTATAAGTCGTTGACTTCAAATCTTTAAGGCCGCCCATATTCATGACACTACATATTTATATCGACGCCGATGCCTGCCCTGTCCGCGAGGAATGTTATAAGGTTGCAAGGCGGCACAACATCTCCGTGAGCGTGGTCAGTAATAGCTTTCTACGTGTCCCCCGTGAACCGCTCATTCGCAGCATAACCGTTACCGATAATTTCGACGCCGCCGATGATTATATTGCAGAGCAATGCGGCCCGGTGAGTATTGTCATCACAGCCGATATACTCCTCGCGGAGAGGTGCTTGGATAAGGCCGCCGTGGTCATACGGCCCAATGGACGCCGATTTGATAAAGACTCTATTGGCGGGGCCATTGCGACCCGCGCGATTATGGCAGACCTTCGCGCCGGGGCGGATATGCCCAATATCGGCGGGCCGCCGCCCTTTACTCATAAAGACCGCTCGCGCTTTTTAGAGGCCCTACATCTGGCCTGCGAGCAGTTAAAACGCAACTAGGTTTTACGTTTACAGCGCTTTCGCACCGTTACGGGCTTGCCGGTTTTAACGGTGCCGAGTTCTTCGAGGTTCACCGCAAAATCCGCAATAGGGTCGCAATGAGTTTCCGGCGCTTCCCAATAGCTTTGGCTCACGAGCTGTTCTGTTTCAGGATCAATAAAAACGATAAAGGGCGACCAGACGCGGTGCCACCCACGGGTTTTCGCCAGAGCCGTTGCGCCAATATCATCGGCAAGCTTAACCCCGTGCGGCACGCGGGCATGGATATTCACATAAGGCAAATTTAACGGTTGCCCACTACGGCCATAATCCTCAATCGCTTCAGAACTTAGGTAACGAACAAGGTTGCCGTCGCGCATGGGCCGCGCCGGATCAAAAATCTGCTTATGCAAAACGGCGCAATAGGGACATTTATTAAAGCCAAAAAACACCGCCAATGGACGATTTCTTGCCTTAGCCGCTTTGAGGGCCGCCGTGTAGACCGCGCGGCTATCGCGGCAATTATGATAGCGTAAGTTGCGCGGCACTTCATCGCGGCAATTTTCAAGGCGCGGTATCGCCTCATAATCAATCGCCGGAGAAAATAGCGGGCTTGCAAGCTGTTTCTCAAAAGCCGCCTGCACAGGGTCTGCAACTGTTGGGCCAGAGGGGGAAGAGGCTGGTGGAGGGCCGGCTTGCGCAAAAGCGCTAAGGGGAGTATTAAAAGCCAGAAAAAAAATGGCGGTCATAAAAAGCGTGATAAATCTAGACATAAGGCGCTTCTAACCCTCAAGGGATAAAGCGCAAGCTTTGCGCACAGAGCTAACATAATCTTGATAAGCACGGCTTTGAACTTAAATCTAAGGCGTTATGCTACAAGATGCTAAAGGCCTATCTCAATGGATAAGTGACTTTCGTCCCTAGTCTTGGTAAGTGAGCCTATGAACCCGCCCGCTATCTTATTTGTCTGTCTTGGTAATATTTGCCGCTCTCCCACCGCCGAAGCCGTATTTCGCCGCTATTCCCAGCAAGCGGGGCTGAGCTGTATCATTGATAGCGCCGGAACAGGCGCGTGGCATATTGGCGAGCCCCCTGATATCCGTAGCGTTGATTACGGCACTCAGCGCGGCTATGATTTTTCCGGCCAAGCGGCCCGGAAAGTCATAAAGTCCGATTTCAGCCGCTTTGATTATATCTTGGCCATGGATAGCCGTAATTTATCTGATCTACGGGATTTATGCCCGCCGGGTTATTCTGGCCATTTATCGCGCTTTCTTGATTTTGCGCCCAAGGCCGCTGCTCAGGATGTGCCCGATCCTTATTACGGCGGGGCAGACGGATTTCAAACGGTAATTGGTCTCATTGAAATGGCCAGCAGCGGGCTTATACATCATTTACAGCGCAGCCACCCAGATTAAAATCGGGATAGACTTTACACCGATTTCCCGCTAATCCACCGGCTGTAAACAAAAGGACATTCAGTCATGAATAAAGGTTTGGTCACAGTCTTTGGCGGCTCCGGCTTCATTGGAAAATATGTTGTTCGCGCCCTTGTGCAAGATGGATGGCGTGTACGGGTGGCTATGCGCCGCCCCCATACAGGGCTTGACCTTAAAGTTATCGGCAATGTCGGCCAAGTCCAGCTTGTGCAGGCCAATCTACGCTTTGCAGACTCTGTCGCGCGGGCGGTAAACGGCGCAGATGCGGTGGTTAACCTCGCCGCCCTATTATTTGAAACGGGTCAACAGAGTTTTGAAGCCATTCACGTTCAAGGCAGTGACATTCTGGGCAAGGCCTGCGAAGACGCGGGAATTAAAAATTGCGTTCACATCTCTGCTCTTGGTGCAGATATCAATGCCGATTCGGATTATGCGCGCACAAAGGCTAAAGGCGAGGAGCTTTTGCGGGCGTATATCCCGAGCGCCAACATTTTGCGCCCCTCTATTGTATTTGGGCCTGAAGATAATTTCTTTAATCAATTTGCCGCCATGAGCCAGCTTAGCCCTGCCCTGCCTTTAATTGGCGGCGGGCAAACAAAGTTCCAGCCGATCTACGCCGGTGATGTGGCCGAAGCCGTGGCTCAATGTCTACGGACTAGTTCTGAAGGTAAAAGCTTTGGGGGAGACACCTATGCCCTTGGCGGGCCGGAAATATACAGCTTCAAAGAGCTTATGGAGTTTATCCTTAAACATATTGACCGCCGCCGCCTCTTGCTGCCCCTGCCGTGGTTTGCCGCCGATATGATTGGCCTTTTTGGGGAGGTATCTGGAAAACTACCTTTCGTCACTCCCATTTTAACCCGCGATCAAGTCGCCTTATTAAAGCGTGATAATATTGTCCCCGAAAGCGGCGTTAAAACCGCTCAAGACCTTGGACTTCAACTTGAAACTATCGCGTCTATCGTGCCCAAATACCTCGTACGCTACCGTCATCACGGGCAGTTTCACGACACTACGCAAACATCATAAGCCTTTCATCATGGAGCCTGACATGATCCGTTCTTTCCTTATCACTGCCGCCGTCATAAGTTTGGCCGCCTGCTCTGGCGCAAAAGATAGCGCCGTCAATTCGGCGAAAAATGCAGCGCAGACTGTGGGCACCGCAGCAAATAATGCCGCTGACCAAGCCCAAGAGGCCGCCCAGCAAACCGCCGTGGCAACGAGGGCAACATCAAAGGCCGCGGCTTTTACCCCTTTAACAGAGATATTAGCGGCCCAGCCCGACACGGTGAAAGCCCGTTATAATGCGCGCCGCCCAAAAGACACCCTCGAGTTCTTCGGCGTGAAACCCGGCATGGCCGTGGCCGAGATTCTGCCCGGCGGTGGTTGGTATACAAAAATCATGGGCCCTTACCTTGGCACAGAAGGGCATATTATCGGCATTGATTATAATATTGGTATGTGGGCTGAATTTGGCGGTTTTGCGACCCCTAAATTTATCGAAGACCGCAAGGGTTGGGCGAAAAAGTGGGAAACTGATATGGCCGCCAGTACGGACGGCCCCATGAGCCACCTATCAGGCCATAGCTTTAACCAAATCCCAGCCAATTATAACGGCCAAGTAGATATGGTAATAATGGTACGCGCCCTACATAATCTGGCGCGGTTTAATGACAAAGGCGGCTATATGGACGCGGCCCTATCGCAGCTTCACGGCCTGTTAAAACCGGGCGGGATTGTTGGCATTGTTCAGCATCAAGCCCCCGAGAATATTGAAGATAACTGGGCGGATGGTAATAATGGCTATTTAAAGGCCTCATATGTAATTGCGCAAATGGAGAAGGCCGGGTTTGAATTGGCTGCTGAGTCGGATATAAACGCCAATCCGCGCGATATTCCCACCACGGACGATAATGTCTGGCGTCTGCCGCCCACTCTAGGGACAAGCCGCGAGAACCCAGAGCTCCGCTCTAAAATGCAGGCTATTGGGGAATCAAACCGCATGACCCTTAAATTTATTAAACCCGCGTAAAGGCTTTAAACATAGCTTATGACCCCCGAGCAAGTTCAGCGATATGCGCGTCATCTCGTTTTGAAAGAAATTGGCGGGCCGGGGCAAAATAAGCTTTTATCCTCTCGCATTGTGATTATCGGTGCAGGTGGGCTTGGCGGGCCCGCGGCGCTATATGCCGCCGCCGCCGGAATTGGCCAGATAACCATTATCGACGATGATCATGTGGATATATCCAACCTGCAGCGGCAAATTCAGTTCACCCAAGATCATATTGGCCGGCCCAAAGCGGATATATTAGCGCAGCAGTTGACCGCGCTTAATTCAGCCCTTGATATTGACGCCGTAAAAGATCGCCTCACGCACGCCAATGCTCCTAGGCTTTTAAAGGGTCACGACCTTATTTTGGACGGCACAGATAGTTTTACGGCGCGTTTTGCGGTTAATCAGGCCTCTTATGCCCATGGGATTCCCCTGCTATCGGGCGCGGTAGGGCGGTTTAATGGCCAGATCGGATTATTTAATACGGAAAATTCCGCCCCTTGTTACCGATGCTTTGTACCGGACATCCCGCCTGATGAACAAAGCTGCGCGCAAGCCGGAATCATTGGCGCCCTCGCGGGGGTCATTGGGTCTATGATGGCTCTTGAAGCGGTTAAATATCTAACGAATGCAGGGGACAGCCTTGCGGGCTCACTCTTTCTTTATGACGGGCTAAGCGGGGGTAGCCGCAAGATTGCCCTCCCTAAAGATCCAAATTGCCCATTTTGTGCGCAGCGCCAAAGCAAGTAAACAGATCACGTTAAAACGGCCTGTCTTTTAAAACAGGCCAGCTTTAAAAATCTAGCCTATAATCACCGGGTTAACGCCCAGCAGGTGGGCGCGATGTTGCGCCGGGAATAAACCGTGTCGTACCAAGACGAATGCCTGCTGTAAGTCCCGTTTGATTACTAAGCCCCCGTCCCGCCAATCGGCCACGGGTAAAATCACCGCCAACCACAGGGGATGATAAATTTAACGGCGTTGATAAATTACGAAACCCAAACCCCACTTGCGGCACAAGAAACGCCCGGCGAAAAGCGCCGTTAGAGGGGAAATTATTTTGCCCAAAGCTATTTTGTGCGAAACCTCGGCGGTTGGATAAACGCGCTTGCTCGGCTCTCGCTTCGGCAATACGGGCGCGGGCCTCAGCTTCGCGGGCGCGAGCTTCGGCGATATTGCGGTTTTGCTCAAGTGCCGCATAGCGAAAATCTGGGCCGCTTTGCTGGCCGCGGTAAACTTTAACGCCGCTTTCGCAAGACTGAACTGTTGAACTTGCCCCTGCAATATCATGGCAGGCCGCCGCAGGGATTGCGGTCGAAAGGGCTATCACGGCTAATAAACTCGGTAATATATATTTTTTCATATAAGCTTTTACCCCCGAATGAACGCGCCCGCCAACTCCTTCGCGGAAGAGGCGAAATTAAAAATTCCGTTCCCATAAATGGCCCTCATTAACCGCAGGGTTTTATAAATATAATAAGGGGCAAAAATGAACCCCCTCTGCAAAGCAGAGGGGGTCAACGAACGAATGAAAAAGGTCACAATTGGGGGAAGTTACTTCTTCACTCGAGCGCCCCGGTCTCATGATGTAAGGCTTATATTATATTTCGAGGGCTATTTCGCCTTAGCCAAGGATATATAAGCAATTTTCACCATGGTGTCTTCATCTATAAAGCTGGAGAATTGAGCGTAATCAGAAATCGGCTTTCCCGCCGTTATCTGTTCTAAACTCTCTCCTGCTTCTAGGCGTTTTTTGACACGGCTTTGCACATCAATCAACATATTTTGTGTCATTTTTAGGTCTGTTTTTGTCGCCATAGGGCCGTGACCAGGGATAATTTGAGTCTCATCATCAATGAGATCAAGGGCGGTTTGGTGAGATGCAATCATGCCTTGTAAGCTCCCGCCGCTATCCACGTCGACATAAGGAAAAAGACCATTAAAGAAGTTATCACCCATGTGGAGAATATTAGCTTCTTTGAAATAGACAATCGAATCCCCATCCGTATGCGCATTTGGCGTATAGATCACATGGACAGTTTGTCCGTTCATATAAAAGGTTGTATTTTCCGAGAAGGTCAAGGTCGGCCATTGTCCTTCGGGGACAGCTTTAACCGTGCGGCCAAAGAGTTTATTTTCAAAATCGATTCCCATGCGCGCGCGTACATTCTCATGGGCCACAATCGTTGCGCCGGTCGTTTTCATCTTACTGTTTCCGCCGGAATGATCGCCGTGATAATGGGTATTAACCACATAACGAATAGGTTCATTTGACAGGGTTTTAATAACCTTAATAATCTCATCACCGTTACGGGCAAATTTGTCATCAATCACAAACACTCCGTCATCTCCGGTTGAGACGCCAATATTCCCGCCGGGCCCTGTCAGCATATAAAAACCGCCGCCAAGGGATTCGGTTCCGATAACGCCCTTGGGGGCATCATCTTGGGCATGGGCAGAGCTAATAATTTTATTGTCGTGACTATGGCTATGATCAGCAAGCTCGGCCTGTCTATGACTATGACCGTGATCATCCGCGTCAAGGCCCGCTTGGCTACAAGCAGCCAGCATAGCAAGCGGTAATATATAAGCAAAATATTGTTTCATTATAAAGTCTCCGGTCCGTAAGGTCATGATGGAATATGTGTTGGCTCATACCACAAAATATTATGGACGGTAAACACAAAGACTTTACATAGAAACTGGCCTGCGCAGTATTAGGCCAGATCAAAATATATTTATAAACCTTAACCGGTTATAATAATGACTTAGAATCGCAGTTAAAATGATAATTTTTCGCTTAGTTTAACAATCTTATGTTTTCTACAAGCTCATTACGGATATTGACCAACGCAAGACTAATATCAGCTTCATCTGTCACAAAGTAATAATGATCGAGTGATGATGCGCATTGTCTTAAAAAGGGCACAGCATGTGGATTACCGTCAATATTGACCATGTAAATTTCAATGCCGCTTTTTTTGACATCATTACAGACATTAACGAAATCATTAAATTGATTCACTGAACCTTGATTATAGCCCCAACTCCGTTCATTATCCATTTCTGCAAAAGAAATCTCAGAATTTCCATCAGTTAAAAAAACAATCTTCTTGGCTCTTTGTTGGGAGGGTTTTCCCGAAAGGTTTTGGGACGGATAACCGCTCACGCCCCAATCTCCATGCCACTTCGGAGATAATAATCGCCATGCCCATGCCATAGCTTGTCCAAAGCGCCCTGTACCACTCGGGCTTAGCTGATTCATACCCGCAATGATTTGAGAGATCGACGCCGTAGGCCCAATAAGTTCGACTTTCGAACACATGACTGTATGTTGCTGGGCAAAAGGGAACCTTGTCCCCGGAATTGACGCTGTAAATGGCTCTAACGCAGCACGATCATCATCTAAAGCCCGTTTTGAACCGCCTGAATTTTCTTCCCGAGGTTCGACGCAACCTTCCCAAGTCGGCGGAATTGGCTTTTGAACCATATGGGCATTAGATTTACCAATATTCACACGGTCCGAAAAAGGTAGTAATGATATATAAAAATTATTTTGTGATGATAATGACTGCATATCATTCAGCGCTGTTTGCATAACATTGAGTGCCGTCTGCCACCGATTTCCAAAGTTTAGAGAATTTGTGCTATCAAAGGCGATAACAATTTCAAGGCCTTCAGTCTGTACGATTGAGGCTTTGGAAATTACGGAATAATCCAACTGCGGATAGCCAAATAGTCTTGGAAACATAGGTACAAAAGACCCGCTTGCCCTAATAATAACATTACTATCCACTCTTTCAACAATAGGGATGTTAACCTTAGAACCATGTATAAGTGCCGCATTATCCATAAAAGAATCCGCGCCGCTTTTTTTCATACCGTCTTCACCATCTGTGACATAGGCTTGGGCGGCCGTTACGGCAGCTATATCTGCAGCGCCTTGAAGCTCCTTTTGGTAATTATACCCTCGTTTCGAATCAACAGCGAGGCCAACCCCAAGTAATAGCGGAACGATAATCAAAGCGAATGACGTCGAAAAGCTTCCTTTGTTATCTTTTATATAGCGCCCAAGCTGGCCAAAATTATACATTACATCATCCTACATGCACTTATATTATAAATTATTTTTATTTTTTAAAATCTATGTGATTTTTAAAGTTGTACTCTAAAATTGTATAAAAACTCTTAAAGTATTGAAAATAATGTAATAATTTTAGAAACCGTGCCGATTCAAATCCGCAACATATCATAAGCCAAAACCAGCTTAATCTAAGGTTTATTGAGGCAAAGCTGTTGTCTTGGCGGCTGATCACGTAGATTAATGCCTATTTTATCGCCTTCATCTTGTTATCATTAACGTTTACTTAAAATTATCTCGTCACAGTCATGGGTTAATTAGGAACGGCACTATTAATGTTGATAATCCGTGTATTTCTACTCATCAGCCTTTCAACCATGTCAGAGCTCATGGCTTGCGCTAATGCATCGGCCAATGAAACTATGGATAAATTATCCAGTGACGCGATAGGTCAAGCTGAAACACAGCCCCATAGCCCTGCTAAGTTTACGCCGGCTATGACCCTTTCCGCGCAAGACACTCATTCAGGTCTTAAGCTCCCGCGCTGGGTCAGCCTTAAGCATAATAATATAAATGGCCGTAAGGGGCCCGGTAAAAATTTTACTCATTTATGGACATTTCGCCGACAAGGCATGCCCGTTATTGTTATTAATGAAATGGATAATTGGCGCAAAATTCGCGACATAGAAGGCGGTGAAAGCTGGGTGCGTAGCGTCGCCTTATCCGGTCAATCTATGGGGATCATTACGACTGTAACGCCGCTTTTAAAAAAACCCAATACAGATGGGTTTATTCTGGCTAATTTAAGTCCAAATGTTTTGCTTAAAATAAAAACCTGTTCTGAACATTACTGCGCTGTTGAGATCGACCCAGAACTGAAAGCGGGTCAAAAAAAAGGGCCCAAAGGCTATGTTGAGCGCCGCGCTATATGGGGCGTAGAACAATTTTAAGCCTCCTCACATTCATCTAAACGCCGCTTAGGCATGCTACTCACCTTATATTACAAATAATTTCATCTTTGCTGCCCCTTTCCACTTGAGATAAAATATAAGACCGTTAGGGTGCGTCCACTTATAAGACTTAAGAGTAGAGCGATGATTAAGATTCAACCCAGCTATAGTTATGATGAGCTTATAGAGAGCGGCGAGACGGGCGTTTTCGGCGAAGGAAATGCCAAATTGCCCCTGCCGCCCATGCTCATGCTCGACCGTATCGTCACCATTAATGATGACGGCGGGGATTATGAAAAAGGCTTTATCCACGCAGAATTAGATATTCACCCTGATCTTTGGTTTTTTGACTGCCATTTTAGAGGTGATCCGGTCATGCCGGGCTGTCTGGGTCTTGACGCTATGTGGCAGCTTGTTGGCTTTTATCTCGGCTGGTCTGGATCTCCGGGGCGGGGCCGTGCGCTTGGTGTCGGCGATGTTAAATTCTCGGGCCAAGTCACGCAAGACGTTAAGAAAGTTACCTACCGCATACATATGAAACGTATTATCCGCCGCCGCCTTATCCTCGGCATTGCGGATGGAACCGTCGAAGCAGACGGCGAAGTGATCTATAAAGCCAAAGACCTTCGCGTCGGCTTATTTATGCAAGACAAAAATGAAGGAGCTGCCTAATGCGCCGTGTTGTTGTCACAGGAATGGGAATCGTCTCCTGTATCGGAGACAATATTGACGAAGTTGCAGAGAGCCTAAAATCTGGCCGCAGCGGGATTGCCCGTGATGAAAAGCAAACGGAATATGGCTTTCGCTCACAAATTTCCGCCCGCCCCAAAGCCATCGCTAAAGAGCATGTAGCTAAACGCTCTATGCGCTTTATGGCTGATACGGCGGGCTGGGCTTCTATGAGCCTCGCCGAAGCCCTTGAAATGTCGGGCCTCTCTGAGGAGATGATTTCCAACCCGCGCACGGGCATTATTGCCGGCTCAGGCGGGCCCTCCGCCCTCGAGATCGTCCGCGCCGCAGATATCACCCGTAAAAATACCAGCCCGAAACGCATTGGCCCCTTTGCTGTGCCCAAGGCTATGTCCTCTACTGTATCGGCGACTTTGGCCACGCAATATCAGGTCAAAGGGGTGAATTATTCGATTACCTCCGCCTGTACCACATCACTGCATTGTATCGGTGCAGCGGTAGAGCAAATTCAATGGGGCAAACAAGACGTGATGTTTGCGGGCGGCGGCGAAGAAGTCGAATGGCCGCTTACCTCTTTATTTGATGCCATGGGCGCTATGAGCAGCAAATATAATGAGACCCCAACCAAAGCCTCCCGCGCCTTTGATAAAGACCGGGACGGGTTTGTGATTGCCGGCGGCGCGGGCATGGTGGTGCTGGAAAGCTATGACCATGCGCGCGGGCGCGGAGCCAATATTTTGGCAGAAATCACAGGCTATGCAGCGACGTCTGATGGTTATGATATGGTCGCTCCAAGCGGTGAAGGGGCCGAGCGCGCTATGCGCCTTGCCCTTGAAGATGCCGCCACGCGCGGGGTAACAAAAATTGATTATATCAACCCTCATGCCACCTCCACCCCTGTAGGCGATATCGCCGAGACGGGCGCGATCCACCGGGTCTTTGGCAGTGACAGCCCGATGATCTCGGCAACAAAATCCATGACCGGCCATAGCCTGGGCGCCGCCGGTGTGCAGGAATCCATTTATAGCCTGATTATGATGAACCGCGGCTTTGTCGCCCCGTCGATTAATATCGAAAACCTCGACCCGGACCTGCCGCCGCTTAATATCATACGCAATACGCGCGAAACGCCGATCAAGGCCTTTATGTCCAATAGCTTTGGCTTTGGCGGGACAAATGGCAGCGTGATTTTCTCAAAAGTCTAAACTGCCCTTAAAGCCTATTTCATTTAAGCGCCGTTTTGCGGCGTATTTTTATGAAGTAAATGCACAAGCTCCAAAAGCTCTGCAAGGCCCACCAAAGCCTCTTCCGCAACGGAGAGGTTAATGCGGTATAACAGCCGCGCTCCTTGCCGCTCAGCAGTAATTAGTTCCGCCTGTTTTAAAATATTTAAGTGGCCTGAAAGGGTCGGTTTAGATACAGCCACATGATCAGCAAGCTCACCCGCGAGCATGGCCCTTTGCCGCAGCAGGGTTAAAATCTCGCGGCGAGTTTCACTCGAGAGAGCCATATAAATGGCGTGGGACTTGACTTTCATTTTGTTATTTTGCTAAAAACCAAAATAAATGTCAAGCATAGGCTTTAATCATGAGGGAGAGACAATATGCATATTATAAAAACAGGTTTAGCGTTGTTTTTGCCCCTTATTTTAGCCGCGTGCAGCGCAGACGATAAACTTGAGGCCCCAAGTCAAACTTCGCAAGATAGTTCTCAGGCCCAAGATAGCCGCAAGGCCAAATCCATAACCGCCAACCCTATATCCGCAGGGCTTTTATCGGGCATGATGATTAACGCTGGGACAGACAGCCCTCATGTCTTGATCGTTCCCGGCTCTGGCCCAACGGATCTTAACGGCAATAACCCCCAAGGCGTCACGGCCAATAGTTATAAATACCTCGCCGAACAGCTCGCTTTAAACGGTATTTCCACCACCCGGGTCGATAAACGCGGCATGTTTTCAAGCGCGGCCGCAGGCAATGCTAATGACGTTTCTGTTGATATTTACGCTGCGGATTACCGCGCCTGGATTGACACGCTCACAGCGCAAATGGGGCAGGATTGTCTTTACCTTTTGGGCCATTCGGAAGGGGCACTTATGGTCAGCGCCGCCGCTATGGGCCGAGATGATGTGTGCGGGCTTATTCTCATTGCGGGGCCGGGCCGAAGATTTGGCGATTTATTGCGCACGCAATTAAAAGCCAATCCCGCCAATGCCCCGGTTTTAGATCAAGCCCTTGGCGCGATTAATCAAATAGAGGCCGGGAAAACCGTTGATGTTTCAGCCATGCATCCGGCGCTACAAGGTCTATTTGCGCCGCAGGTTCAAGACTACCTCATCTCCCTTATGGCCGTAAACCCTGCCGATATAGCCGCCAAGGCGGGGCAAAACACACTTATTCTGCAAGGGGATCATGATTTGCAAACAGCGCTGATTGACGCCGAAAACCTCGCGGCCAGTACGGGCGGGAAATTAGTGGTTTTGAAAGGGGTTAATCACATCCTAAAGGAAACGCCCAAAGACCGCGCTGCCAATCTTGCCAGCTATACCAATCCTGATCTGCCTATCGCTAATTCTGTTACAGTTGCGATTACAGAGTTCATCACTGCCAATTAAGCCCTTATTTTGCTTGGCTATTTCAATATACGCGCCCCGGCAAAGCTACATAAAATAGCTGAAAAAATAGACAGCGCGGCCAAGATATAAAGCGGCGCAGCCACAGGATCTGTAGCGGAGGCAAAACCGCGCGAGGCGGTAACTCCAAAAATTAAGACCGGCACTAAAAACGGCACGGCCAAGACCACTATTAACACACCAGAGCGTTTTAACTTCACCGTTAAAGCCGCGCAAAGCGTACCAAAAAACACGAGTGCCGGAGAGCCGATAAATAGCCCCAAAAGACAGCCCATAATAACCGCCCCCTCCATGCCGAGCATCATCGCAAATAACGGCGAGACGGCAATGAGCGGCAGCGCCGCCGCTGTCCAAAAAGCCGCCGCCTTGGTGAAGATTATCATCTCAAGAGGCTGGGCGGAGAGGCGGTATAAATCAAGACTGCCGTCGTCCATATCTGGCTGGAATAATTTCTCAACTCCGAGTAAAATCGAAAGCAATGGCCCCGCCCAAATAATCGCCGGACTGATGAGGCTCAGCTGGTTTATATTTGGCCCAACACCAAAGGGGAATAAAATCACAAGGCATAAATAAAACACAAGCCCCAGACCAACACTCGCGCCGCGCCCAAAAGCCAAGCTCAGCTCTCGGCGGAATAAAGCCCAAAGCGCGGTCATGATGCAGGTTCCAAATCGGGCGCATGACCATTTTCTGCGCCGCCAAGGGTTAAGTCTTGCACGTTCCCTGCACCTTTCAGAAAGGGTAAATGGGTCGAGGCAATCACGAAGCCGCCGCTGTCCAAATGGGCCCGGCATAAGCGCTCAGCAGTTTGGCTCGAGGCCACATCCAGCGCCGCTGTGGGCTCGTCTAGGCACCAAATTGGCCGCGGGCTCATCAGCAGCCGCGCAAAGGCCGCCCGCCGCGTTTGTCCGGCGGATAATAAACCCACAGGTAAATCAAGGAGCGGGGTCAAGGCTAGCCGCTCTGCGGCGGAGGTAATAATGCTATTGATATCGGCAGCGCTACGCGCGGGCGGGCCGTCAAAACGGGCAAAGAACTTAAGGTTCTCCCGCACGCTTTGGGCCGTTTTCAACCCGTTTTTATGGCCCAAAAAATGGCAATTTTGCGCGGCATCATAAGTCTCGCTTGCATCTTGGTTTTCAAAAAAAACCGCGCCTGAAACCTTCGGATAAAGCCCGGCGATCACCCGCAAAAGAGTTGTCTTCCCAGAGCCATTCTCCCCGCGCAAAATAAGGGCGCTACCGCTCTGCAGGGTAAAAGACAGTCCAGAGAACAGCCGCAAAGGCCCCGCGTCTGCCGCCAGATTATCCGTGCGTAAAACCGGCCCGTCCATAACACGGGAGAGCGGCGGCGCTTGCGGCTTTATATGTGGGCTCGGCTCTGACACAGGTTCGCTTCTAAGCCGCCAAAGCCGCCAGAGCAAGCTGCGTATAGCACAAAACCACGCAGACATGGATTATAATGATATAATAATTTATAAGAAAAAGTTATTGATAATAAATCAGCATATTTATCAAGCCAGATATAAAGACGTCTTTGATAGGCTTTAAGGCGCATAATATAAATTATAACAACTAGGGAATTTTAATGGCTAAAAAACAACCTATCAAGGGCCCTGTTTTCTATTTAATAAACACATGTAATATTATGAATGCCGTCAATATCATTCTTCAAATCATTGACGATCAGGCGCTTTTTAATATCCCAATCACTCTATCAATTATTTTACTTATAATTGGATTTAGTCTTTTATATTGGACGCGGCAAAAACCATAACGGCAATTTTGTGAAAACTATAAAGTTTTGAAAAGAGCTGGAGGTGAGGATGGGATTCGAACCCACGTTAGGGATTAACCTAAACACGCTTTCCAAGCGTGCGCCTTAAACCACTCGGCCACCTCACCTTATCAGTCTTGCCTCGGCGGTTAACCCGAGGGGTTTCAGATAAGCGCACGCTTACCTAAAATGTCTGCCGCCCTGTGGGCGGCGGGCAGTGCGCCTTAAACCCCATAAGAGCCTCTGGGCCACCTCACCTTATCAGTCTTGCCTCGGCGGTTAACCCGAGGGGTTTCAGATAAGCGCACGCTTACATTTGTACGCCGTATCAACGATGGCGGCTTATCTAAAATCTGCCGCCAAAGGTCAAGCCCTATTCTTGATACGCCTATGGCACATTTTAATTAATAATAGCCGCTCATACAGCTTAATTCGTCTCCTACGGCAGGGCGGTTTCTATGTCAGATAATAAGATATCGAGGCGGTCGTCTTTGGTTTGTAGGATGGGCTCTTGGGCAATAGAAAGTTTGGACGGCGGCATATCCTTCAAGAGCGCTTGCATATAATCTTTCCAAATACGAGCGGGGGCGCCGCCCCCTGTGACCGCTTTCATCGGGGAATTATCATCATTGCCAAGCCAGACTGTGCTGACCATATCAGGGACATAACCAATGAACCACGCATCGCGGTAATCATTGGTTGTTCCAGTTTTCCCGGCCACATCCCGCCCCCTAAGCCGTGCGGCGCGGCCCGTGCCGGCGTCGACGACTTGTTTCATGGCGCGGTTAATTAAGCCCAGACTATTTTGGTCAATAATTTTAACAGGGGCCAAAGCGTCACCCGATAAAGCGCGGTCATAGAGCACTTGACCCTCTGCTGTTGAAATGCTCTGGAGGCCAAAGGCGGGAGCGTAATAGCCATAGCTGGCGAAAGGCAAATAGCTTTGGGTCAAAGCGAGCGGCGTGACTTCTTGAGCGCCCAGGGCCAGACTTGGATGGGGCGCAAGACCCGAGAGACCAAATTCGGCGGCGCGGCGGGAAATACGGCTCATGCCGATATCTTGGCCGAGCTGGGCCGCAATCGTATTCACAGATTTTGCCAAAGCGGTTTCAAGGCGCATGGGGCCTTGAAAATGCGGGGTGAAATTACGGGGTTCCCAATCTCCATTGGGCAGGTTGACGGTTAAAGGCGCATCCTCGCGAATATCCCATGGCAACACCCCTGCTTCGAAGGCGGAGAGATAGACGAAAGGTTTAAAGGCCGAGCCTGGTTGGCGGCGAGCCTGTACGGCGCGGTTAAACGGGCTAGCTTCAAAGGAGCGCCCGCCGGTCATGGCCAAAACGCCGCCGGCCCCATCAAGGGTAACAACGGCCCCTTGGGTGATATGTGCCTCCTGCGCGCGGTCTGTATTCAGGTAATCCGCCAAAGCTGCATCAGCCAAAATTTGTGCCCGCGCATCAAGGGTGGTGGTAACAACGAGGTCAGTTGTCGGCGTACCGATATGGGCTTCAATTTGCGGCCAAATCCATTCGGCAAAATAAGCGCCGGTTTCTTCGGTTTCATTGGGCCGATAAACTAGCGGCGTATTTAACGCCTGATAATGCTCCCAGCGGTTTAAATAACCCGCCGCTTTCATGGCGCGCAACACCCGCGCTGTGCGGCGGCCCGAGGCCGCTTCATTGGCGCGGGGGTTATAGCGAGACGGCGCTTTAAGCAGCCCCGCCAAAAGCGCAGATTCAGGCAGGCTCAGCTCGGTTACGGGCTTGTGGAAATAATGACGCGCCGCCGCATCAACCCCCCATGTACCTGCGCCGAAATAAACCCGCTCCAGATACATCTCTAGGAGCTCATCCTTGGTAAAATCCCGCTCAAGCCAAAGGGCTAGGATAGCTTCTTTAATTTTACGCGAAAAGGTTTTGTCTTGGGTTAAAAAGACATTTTTGGCTAATTGCTGGGTCAGGGTCGACGCCCCTTCGCTATAGCCTCTATTTTGGATGTTTTTAACAATGGCGCGGCCAACAGAATAAGGGTCAATACCGATATGATGGTAAAACCGGCGGTCTTCTATGGCGAGAACCGCATGGATTAAATCTGGCGGCAAGGTCTCAACGGAAACGGGACTGGCCTCTTTCGCGCCGCGGGTCATAAGGTCGCGGCCATGACGATCAATAAACTGGACGCTCACCGGGCGGCTGCGGTCCCACAGCCGCTCTGTATTAGGCAGGTCACGGCCCACCATAAATACCCAGCAGAGAATAGCCATGGCGGCAAAATAGCCTAAGATAAATCCGGACTTTACCAGAAAACTTAGCCAGGCAGGCATAGGCTTAAATCGCCGCATAGGTTTAACGCGGCGCGCCGCCGCCTGCGGGAGCAGAGGACGGATAATATCGTCATGATTTGGGGGGGATGTCTCCACCACGGCCTCTTAAATTAGGCTTTGCCAAAAGCGCAAAGATTGAAGTGAGTATTATGGTGAAGAAACTCTAAAGGTTTAATTAAGAGGAGATTAAAATGTCAGAAGCCTTTAAGGTCGCCGGCCCTTATGAGCGCAGCATTGACGGCGGCAGCAGGGCTCTATGATGGCAGCGGAGCTGCGGGGCCCGCAAGGCCATCTGCATTTTTAGCCCCCTGCCCGCGGCCTTCGGGGCGATCGCTACTGGCGCAATAGGTCAAAACCGTTGTGCCTTCGGCGCGGCCTTCTTGGCCCGGCTGTAGGAAGTCCAGGGAGCCATCGGCGCGAACAGACAAGATAATATCCGTATCATCGCCCCGCGCCTTATACAGATCCTTAAGCGTGTAATCCTCGGTTAAGCGCGTGACGCGGAACCGCCAGCCGCTCCACCAATCACGGGTTAGTGCATCAAAACTACGGCTACGGGTGGAGAGCATTCGCCCGCGCGACGTGAAGGCAATACCGTCTTCTCTTTCTTCTGCCCCGTCTTGGCTAGAGACTTGAAATACCCGGTGACGGCCCAGTTCTGGGGCAAATTCCACGCAGACCAGCGCGTTATAAGCATCATTAGGCGTCGCCGCGATCAGGTGATTAAAGGCAGAATGATCAAGGCTATAATCGGCATTTTCCGACAAGACTTCCCCGTAAAATGTAGCATGGCCTTCAAGGCGCGCGCCGCGAAGACGCCGCCAATTTGTATCCGCCACAAGTACATTAATATCCATATCTTTAAGCGCCCGGGCCAAACCAAGCGACCACGGGTTCGCCCCAACAATTAACACACCATTGCCGCCGCCAGATGCAAGGCCCAAAGCCTTCGCCAGAGGCGTGATGAAAAACCCGGCAAAACCCACTGTGGCAAAGACAAGGGCAAAGGCGAGAGGAATGAAATAAGCCCCTTCATCGCCGCGGCCCAAGACTTGAAGTTCTGCGGCGAAAAGACCAGCCACAGCCACGGCCACAACCCCACGCGGTGCGATAAAACTCACAAGAACACTCTCACGCCAGTTCAGCCCCGACCATAGAGTCGAGATCATCACGGCCACAGGGCGCACAAACAACATCATGCCAAGAACAAAGGCAATCACTTTCCAATCGGTGACAAAGGCTTTGAGGACTTCAGGGGTCAACGTCGCGGTCAATATAACGAAAATACCCGAGACTAAGATAATCGCGATATTTTCCTTAAAGCGGCGCATTTCGACCATGGAAGCATATTTCGTATTCGCCATGGTCATACCCAAAGCCGTCACCGCCAGCAGCCCTGTTTCTTCGGCTAAAGTATTAGCCAATACATAAATCAGCAGCACCCAAGCCAAAACAATCGGAGCCTTTAGATATTCAGGAATATAACCGCGGCGAAAGGCCCACGCGAGCCCATATCCAGAAATGACCCCGATAATGCCGCCAAATAGCGCCGCGCCAATAAGCTTGGCCATGGCAAGGGGTATGGACGCGCCCATTTGCGAGAACCGAATAAACTCATACCCTCCCACGGCGAAAAGCGCGCCGACCGGGTCATTGACAATACCTTCCCATTTTAAAACATTAGCTGGGCGGCTTTTAAGGTGGGCTTGGCGCAGAAGCGGCATAATCACCGTAGGTCCCGTGACAACGAAAAGCCCGCCGACCATGGCCGAAATATCCCATGACAAACCAACAACATAATGGGTCAGCCCCGCCCCTAAAAACCACGCAATCGGGGCGGCAAGAAACACCATTCGCCGCACAGCGCGGGCCGAATCTCCAAGGTCTTTAAAGCGCAGGTTAAGCCCGCCTTCAAAGAGGATTATCGCCACCGCAATTCCGATCATAGGACGGTAAAGATTGCCAAAGTCCTCTTGGGGGTTCAACCGTAAAGATTCAAGCAAGCCGTGCATAGGCTTAAGAGAAGCCACATCCAATAAAGCCCCAATAAGCGGGCCAAAGATTAATCCGGCAATGGCCATAAGAACAATCGCAGGCTTTTGCAAACGCCATGCGAGCCATTGCGCGCCAATGCCAAGTGTGCCGATAAGGGCAATTTTAAACGGAAGGGCATTTGATACGTGATGCGCCCCGTCAACTGTTGCAGCTAAAATCATAATTTGCGTCTATATCCTGTTATGTCAGTTATACGGCGCCCAAAGGGAATAAGGGCAAGGACGGCCAATGCTTTAATCGTCCTCTACCCTATAAATGTTAAATCCGATTTCATTGGAGCCGTAATTACCATTGTCATAGGTCTCAACGCGCTCCTCAAACCAGGTTAATAGATGCTGATAAATTGTCTCAAACAAACCCTCGAGAGCTTTGTCCGTTGCGGGAAGGTCAAGTTCATAATTATAATTATTCTCAATATTAATATACATACAGTCCCCTTCTTTGCGGCAGGTCAGAACAAGACGCATATAATCGCCTTCCCCTGAGATACGCACAGCCAGACCGAAACTAATCGGCTCGAGGGGTAAGAAGCCTTTGCCCGAGACGGAATAAGCCGCAGATCGGTAGTTTTGCGCCGCAAAAACCCCTTGGGGCGGCACAAGAAAAACGCAGGGCCCCTTGGGGTCAAGATAGGCACAAAGACCATCGCGAATATTTTCGGCAACCGAGCGGGTTTGCGCATAATTGTCAAAGCTACGTTCGCCATAAATACGGGCGGCTTTTGCAATTTCTTCGCGTTTCGTCATGGCGATATCTCATTTTTACTCGTCATCAATCTTTGAGTATAAGCCCATCACCTCTAAGGCCAAGGCCTTTTTTAACATTCACCAAAAATATAACACTCACCATAGGTGATAAACGGCATGTTTCGGCCCGCTTTAGCCCCCATTAAGGCTTAGGGGCGTCATCATCTTCAGCCAATATTCCACTATCTACGCCGCTTACGGCGCTTGCTTCTACGAATCGGCGAAGATTATCCATGAGCTCCGGCGTGTCTTTACGCAGAGCGCGGCGCATCATAAATCGCGGCACAGGCACTTTAAGCGCCACGCTGGCCCTATAGGTCACCCGGCTATGACCGCTGCTAAGGGGGGTAATGACCCAAATAGCATCTTGGGTTTTCATATCCCCGCCCGTGCGCGTAATATGCATGGTTTCAAACGGGGTAAAATCCGTGCGAAACTCTGTGCGGAATTTTCCCAAAGGAAAAGGCGCACGAAAGCTTTGCGCGCGAATATCCCATGCCCCATTTGGCGCCGTCTCTAAAACCTCACAAGAGGCCATATCTTTTACAATCTCAACAGAGGCGTCACAACTATTCATCACTGCCCAAATTTGCTGCGGTGCGGCATTAATATGAACCGCTGCATAGGCTTCGAGCTGCCCGCCGCTTTGGGATTTATCTCGCCATATTTCAGAGATAACCTCCCCGCGCTCCAGGCTTTCAATCTCGGGGACGGTGAGCGCACGCCCCTCATCTGCAAGACCAAAGGGCGCAATTAAAAGGGCCAGAAAACTAAGCCCCGTAAAGACAAGCCGCCGCATCATGAGCTTATCGGCGCCGTGGGTGGATGCTCGGCCGTGTCACGCGGCAATAAAGGGGCTGGATCGTAATAACTGTCATAAAGCTGGGCGGGCGGTGTACCACGATAGGCCCGTATAAGAATGAGCATATTTCTAATTTGTGTTGACCAAAGCCCGTAACGCTCAAAACGGCGCGGGGAACTTCCAATTTTAAGCGGCGACTTTTTCACGTTGCCCCTTGATTTAAGGGCACGGCGCAAGATCATATCTTCTAAAATGGGGGCATTTTCTAGCTCGGTCTTTAGCTGCGGCCAAAGCGCGGCAATATCTTTACGGCGAAAGAAAAACCCTTGATCGCCGAAACTCGTCAAGGCGCTATCAAGCCGTGCAAAGCTTTCAAATAACCAATAGGCCCAGCGGCGGCGGTCAAAGCTAAGCCGGAACATGCCCAAAGCCGTTGTGGGGCGCGCCAAAACTCGCATGATTTCTATGGGGGCAAAAGCATGCGGCACGGCATCTGCGTGGAGCACCCAAAGGGTTTCACATCCATGTTCTAAGGCTTGCCCAATGCCATGCGCAATCTGCGGGCCGCGCCCACGCGGCGCTTGGCTCCAATGGGCGCAGGGGTACTCGCTTAAAAGCCGCAAGATATTTTGCGGCGGCGATAGACGGCCTTCACCGTCAACAACATAAATCCGCTCAATCCCGAATGTACCAAGGCGGGAGAGCAAATCTGCCAAAGCCGTATCATCGCGAAAAACCGGGATAATAACGCTTAAGCTGGGACAGGAATTTTTAGGCGCTGTTCGCATCACAAGATTATGGATGGTTTTGGCGGGGAAATCATGTCGCATCCTTTCACAGAGCTAGAGCAGAGTTACTGGGCCTATTTATAGCGCCTTATTTAAACGCCGTCCATGAAGATAAGGTAACATCCGTCAAGGCCCTTTATGGCCGCCGCCCAAGGGCTTGTATCGCAGCGGTTTTGGTGCGCCTTAAAATCAGCGGGCGTTTTAAACACCTCATGAATATGATAACGGCCGGCAATCTGTTCATCAGCCTCTATATCAAAGCGCAAACATCCAGGCTCTTGGCGGGATAATTCAATATGGCGCGGGAGAGCCTGCGCAATGATGTGCCGCCGCGCCTTTGGTACGTCAACATGGCCGGCAAATATAACTACGTCGGGCCAATTCATTTCAGATTTATAAATGGATATAAGACCGCTTTGATAGGCAGAAAATTGGGGCCGCCAGTCAAGCCGTTCTTTAAGTTTATCAATCGAGACACGTTTGGTCTCTGCATAAAAACTACGGGACATTTCAGAGATTTCCGAGCTATCCACATTCACCTTCGGCGGCAGGTCCGCGCCGCAGAGCCGAGCAGCAAAACAAAGGACGTCTTGCGGCGGCGCGGGGTTCCCGTCCGAGACGTTATAGATTTGCAAAGGGGCCGGAGCCGCAATGGAGGATAAAACTGCGCTTACAATATCATCAACGTGGATACGGTTGACAACATGGCCGGGCTTAACTACGGCGCGGGCCTGCCCCGTTCTTATCCGTTCAAATGGGCTGCGGCTTTGGCCAAAATAAGCCCCGCCGTAAATCCCGGCAAGGCGGAAAATATGAACAGGCAGGCCGGTTTCAAGCCACGCCAGTTCCGCTTCTGCGCGGTACCGCCCTCGCTGCGATTTTGGACGCGGGCCATCATGCTCATAGGCCCAGCCGCCTGCGCGCTCACCATATAGACTGGTCGCAGATAAATATCCCGCCCATTTAACGCGCGGCATGAGATCTTTAATATCACTATGAATAGCCGTGAGAAAGGGATCACCCGCCGCAGATGGCGGCTGGGACATAATTAAAACCTCCGCCTCACTGAGAGCATGTTTCAAATCATGAGATATTCCCTTTGGTTTGCCCCCATCAAAGGTAAGGCCCTTCACCCGCGCTTTCAGGCTTTGAGGCCATTCATCGGGATTACGGCTGGTGCCGGCTAGGTTTAGACCGTCTGGTAGGTGGTGGATAAGGGCTTTGGCGCAATAACCCACCCCCAAAAATAACCAGTTCTTCGGAAGCGGCGTCATATCGCCTAACTGAGTTTTAATGTGGTTGGTGATTGTCAAGGCGCAGCTCTCTGGTTACACGGCCTTATGAGTTTAAAGCTATCTTACGCCGCCTGTCTACGGCCAGCCTGTATAATCAGCGCAGGCCTAATGATTTTTTACGCCTCTGCTATAAGGGCGCAAGAGGCCGCCCCGCCTAACAGCGCGCCAAATAATGCAGCAGATAATCTACCCACCGCCTTTGATCTTCGCCATGAAGCCTGCCTTGATAAAATATCGGACAATCCAGAGAACGCCTATGAAGCGGCCTTAACATGGCAAAATGAAGGGGGCGGGTTTCGCGCGCAGCACTGCATCGCTATGGCGCTTTTTGGGCTTGGGCGCACAGAATTGGCCGCGCACCGCATGGAACGCCTAGCCCGCTTTCCCCATAGCATAACTGACAGCCAAAAAGCAGATTATTATTTCGAAGCCGCCGGGTTTTGGATTATTGCGGAAGATCATAAAAAAGCCCGCGCCGCCGCCGGTGCAGGGCTAGAGATTAGGCCTGAACATGTTGACCTTTTAATTACCCGCGCCCGTGCCTCTGCGGGGCTTAAAGATTATACATCGGCTAAAAATGATTTAAATAAAGCCCTCATACTTGCGCCGCAAAAAGCAGAAGCTTACCGCTACCGTGCAGATTTAAATCTGAAACAAGAAGATTATGAGGCCGCAAGCCGAGATATTGAAAAATCTTTTGCCCTCGACGACAGCCAAGTTGAAACCGCCCTACTGCGCGGGGATATCCGTGAGGCCACCCGTAAAGCAGAACGTAAAGATATTGAAGACACCCTTGATATTCCGGCCCTAAAAAGACCGGAAACCGATGAAAGTGACAGGCTGATTATTCCGCCCTTCGCCAATGAACCACGATCAAAGACGGATAAGACATAAAGCCCCTCAGCGCGCCTTTATTATTGGGGAAGGTCTTCTTTGACAGGGCCTAAGGTCTCAAGGAAAAAGTCAAGTAACTGCCGATCTCTATGGGTACGGTTCGCGCCATTTCGAAAGCCGTGCTTTTCGCCGGGATAGGTCATAATCCGCATATTATGCTGCCCCGACTTTTGCATGGCGTCCATCAGCTTGACAGAATGGCGAAACACAACATTATCATCGGCCATGCCGTGAATAAGCAGTAAATCCTCAGTTAATCCGTCAATATGGGCAAAAACGGAATTATTCTCATAGGCTCCGGCGGTATAATTTGGGTGGTCTGGACGCGGATCGCCCAAATAACGCTCTGTATAGGCGGTGTCATAAAGCGCCCAATCGGTCACAGGCGCGCCCGATACACCGGAGGCATAATGATCCGTCTGCGCGAGCATATGCAAGGTCATATAGCCGCCGTAAGACCAGCCATATATTCCCATTTTTTCGCTATCCACAAAGGGCTGTGATTTCAGCCACTCTGCGCCGGTTGACTGGTCGATGACCTCGGCCTTACCCATGCTGCGGTAAAGCACATCTTCGAAAGCTTTGCCGCGGTTCGTCGCGCCGCGGTTATCAAGCTGGAACACGACAAAGCCGTGGCCCGCGAGCATTTGCGCCAACATATTACCCCATGTGCGGCTCACACGCTGTACGCCCGGCCCGCCGTAAACAAGCGTAATCGCAGGACGTTTTTCACCTGGCGCCAAGTCTTTAGGCTTAAACAGCATATAATCCATCAACGTCCCATCATCGGCCGGAACTTGGCCAAATTCAGGGGTGACATGAGCGCCAAGAAATTCCATGTAAGGATGGTCAGCCTCCGCAGAGAGCGTATTTTCCCGCAGCCATAATAACGGCGCACCTTGATTATCAAAGACGCGGCTTTGCGGCGGGGTAGACGGGCTTGAAAACCCGCCGATATAGCGCGAACAATTTGCCGCAAAGCTTGCGAAATGTCGCCCCGCCCCGTCTGAGAGCTGGGTCAGCCCGCTACCGTCCATATTAATTTTGAAAATATGGCGCTCTAGCGGCGTATCTTGCCAGCCGGACACATAAATCTCGCCGCTGTCTTCATTCAGGCAATTTAGCGAATTAACCAATAGGCTATCCGGCGTTACCGCTGTCTCAACACCATCCGGCGAGAGGGTAAAGACTTGGCGCTTATCATTACGCTCGGCGGTGTAAATAAGATGGCCGTTTTCAAGGGCGCGGTAGCTTGAGCGGATATTCAGCCATGTCGGCGAGCTTTCCGTATTTAAAACTTTAGACGCCCCGGTCTTAGGATTAATGTCATAGATAATATGAGTTTTATGGTCGCGCTTTAACACCCCTGCATAAAGGCTTTGGCCGTCTGCGCTCCATGTGACGCGGGTCAGATAGATATCTTCATCTTCGCCAAGATCAACCCATGTTGTTTGGCCACCTTTACGGGGAACAACGCCCAATTTAACCCGTGCATTATCAGTGCCCGCAAAGGGATAGCGCTGGCTGACGGTTGAAATACCGTCTGGGCCGAAATCCAGGCGGCTTTCAATCGCGATTGGGCTTTCATCAATTTGTGTATAGGCAAGGCGCTCCGCATCGGGTGACCACCAATAGCCGGTGGAACGGTCAAGTTCTTCTTGGACAACGAAACTGGCCGTCGCGTTACGAATAACATCCGTGGCACTATTGGTGAGTTGGCGCTCAAGCCCTGTTTTTATATCGGTGACATAAAGCTCATTACTGCGCACATAGGCAACATATTGCCCGCCCGCAGCAACTTTAGGATCAGATTCAAAGCCAAGTGTGGCTGTTACTTGGCGGCTTTCTTCGGCGTCCAGATCGTAAAGATAAATATCGCCCCCCAAAGGAAACATCAAAAGCCTATCGGTAACAAATTGATAGGAAATAATACCCGAGCCATATTCACGCGCCCGTTCACGGCGGTTTTTTTCCTCTTCCGAAAGCACTTCGGGCCCGGAAATAAGATCAGAGGCGCTAACAAGAACCCGATCTTCACCGCTTTCAATATCATAGGCCCATAATCCGAGTTGGCTGGGACTATCGGGGGTGGGCCGCAAAAATGTAACCATTGAGCCATCGGGGGAGATAACCGCATTTCGAAGACCAGCCCGCCCGCTCAGGCTCGGGCCGGAATTAATCCGTTCCGGCGTTAAAACGCCCTCACCGGGGCGACGGGTCAGATAACTTTGGGCCTTGGGCTGGGTGGCCTCAACCGCGGTATCAAGCGGAGATTTTGCGGGGCCATCTGGTGAGGGCTGCGCGTTATCACAGGCCCCTATGACCAAAAAAGACGCGCCCAAAAGGGCCGCCTTTATATTCGAATAAATTGGAGTCGTCCCTGTCATGCCTCGCCTCATATAAATTGGCGGCTTTGGCCACCTTAAATTCTCAGCGCCCTTATGCCGTAAGATCATGAAAATAAGCAAGGGTTTTGCGCGGGCGTTATATAACATTACATGGCCATGATGCGTATAAACCACACAGGCCGCCTATCATTATAATGAAATCAGGGTTTACAGATTATCGCTCGACTTTAAACCGAAGTCGGTCAAATATTTTAAGCACGGTTTTAAGGTCATGGCCGCGTTTTAAAATAAGCCCGCCTGGTGCAATCACCGCAAATTGCCCTTGTTTTTGCCGCAGGGCCGGCGTTTTTTCAATCCGGTAAAGTGGATGTTCTGTGGCGCGCCTAAAGACGGAAAACACGGCTTTATCTTTGAGAAAGTCAATAGCGTAATCTTTCCACTCACCTTTGGCGACCATTTGCCCATAAATCGACAAAATAAGATTAAGCTCTTGGCGGTTAAAGGCGGTCTGAGACGGGGTATTGGATCGTTTGCGGCTATGGAGCGAAATAACGGAGCTGTTCATATTTAAACTCTATCCCTCATCACCCGCAAAGGTAAAGGCCTATTGGGGCATAAGCGCCGCAACGCCCATGCGCATATCTGCGAGATAAGGGTTAAAACGCATAGAGGCCACGGCACGGGCCAAGCGTATTTCGCCATGTTTCTTTTTAAGCATGACTTGGCCCTTCTGGCTCAGGCTATTACGGGCCTTAGAGCCATAGCTTTTTGATTTAGCATGATACACATAAGTATTAAGCGCGATCATAATACCAAAACCCGCCACCGCTGTGCGCAGGCAAAAATCATCTTCTTCCCCAAAGCCGCGCGGAAAGCCCGCCTCATCCATAAGGCCGACCACATCTAAAATAGAGCGGCGGATCATATAGCAAAACCCATTAAGCAAAGGCACGCGCGGCAGGACGGCTATGCCTTGCGCGGCGCGTTCAACGGCGGCGTCCATGTCATCAACGCTCCAGCCTTCGGGCAAGCTATTCACTGCCCAGCCCCCTTCGGGGGCGGATAAATCCGGAACCGATTGCCAGCTCGCCGCATTTGAGAGCGGGCCAATGATACCGACATCTGGCTTTACATCAAAAATTGCCGTGAATTTATCAAGCCATGTTTTTGGAACAATCGTATCAGAATTAAGCAAGGCGCAAAAATCAGCTTGTGACGCCCGCAGCCCTGTATTGGCTGCAATCGTATAACCGCCGGCCTTACCGCGCCGAATCGCCGTAATAGTTTCATGACGCGCCGCCATATCTTTCACATAATCCGCAGCCGCCGTATCAGAGCCGTCATCCACGAGAATCAACTTAAACTCTCCGGATTTAAAATCACTTCGCAGCACGGATTCAACACAGGCTTTCACATCATCCAGCGCATTATGAATACAAATAATGACATCAACTGTTACCGGCATAAGGGGCCTATTTCTGGTGGCGGTAATAATTAAACCGCGGGTCAGAGCGCATGCAAATGCCTTTGGGCGCGAGAGCTGCGACCTCTATATTCAAACCGCGCAAAGCAAAGGGGAGTGATAATTGATCGCGGCGGCTACCTTGTTCAATCTCGGCCCACCATTTATTCATCACTGCCGTAATCGACGGCTCATTCATTTTACTCGCCATGACGCTGGTTTCAAACAGGCCGGCCCCTGCCGTAAATCCGGCCGATTTATAACGCTCCATTTGCGCGCTCATAACCTGCCCGTCATCTTTACTGCGCTTTTCACATTCTTTTGCTTCATCAAAAATACAACGACGCAGAGGGTGTGTCCATGTAGCCAAAACATGGGTTGCGGCAAAGGGGGCGATTATATCCTCTGGGGGGACATTTATTTGAAGATTGGCATCCATCCACAGGGCCCAATCATAATCACCAAAATAAAGATGTGGATGGGTTTTTATAAAGCGAGCCATACGGGTTGGGTCCGCATCAAAATATTCAAAATCACGTTTTTGCCAAATGGAGTTTGGCGGTAATTCTTGGTCTGTGAAAATAAAATAATCGGCCTTATCCGAAACAATCTCTGGGTCTTTAATACTATCATAATCTCCGGCGACGGCCATAAAGACGGCAATGCGGCCAACAGCTTTGCGGTCAGAGGCTTTGATTTTTTGGCCATGATTAGACGTTAGATAATGTAGCAGCGGATTATCCCCCTTCGCCTTAAGCTCAGGATAGGCGGCCAAATAGGCGTCCGTATTAAATTTTTCACTCGGGTTATAACCCTTCTGCCAACCTATGGCCAGATAATGCGCCAAAGGCTCTAGGTCTTGGGATTGCACATCCGGATAGCTACTGACATAAAATACCGGATCAAACAGGTCGCTGGATTCAACTTTTGCCATCTGGTTTGGGGTGACAGGTTTTGAGGGCTTTATATCAAGGGCCTGCGGCGGGCTTAAGACATGTTCCGGCGAGGAGCCATCTTGACGTTCAAGTCCTGAGGGGGGAGGCGTAGGTGAGTGCCGGGACGGCGTCATTGACACCGCTTGCGGATTTATAAGGCGTTTTACAAATCTTAACGGCTTCGTTACTTTCCAAGATGTGGATTGCTGTAGGGCGCTCACCATATCGCTAGCAAAACGGGCGCGGTCTTGCAGGGCCCATTTCTCGCGGTTAAGCTGCCGCTTTTCAGAGCGTAAAGTCTTCGCCTCTGCGGCAAGTCCGCTTAATTTTAAACTTGTCTCCTTCAGCGCCTTTTTTACATCTGAACGATCGCTTAACTGCTGCTTAAGGATTTGAATGTCCTCAAAAGCTTTATTAAGCTCCTTTTGCTGCTGCCGGTTTTCGCGCGATATGGCAGCAAACTCGGCGTCTTTTTTCTGCACGGACGCTTTAAGATCAGAAATATTCTCCCGCAGCGCCGCAATATCAGAGCTCATCTTATCATGGCTTTTACGGTGCAGGCGCGCGGTTTCATCCGCATCTGTGCGAAAAGCCGTTAATTGCCGCAAAAGCTGCGGGGCGGCCACATTAAATTCACTACGAATTTTATCAAACGTCTTTAAAGACGGCTTAGACGCGGGGTTTTCACATAAAACCAACCATGCCTGATAGGCCTGACCGCTCCAGTCTCTATGTTCATGATCGAGCATAACTTCCTCAAGGGAGCGGCTATCATGGCGGTGCGTCTTATCCAGAAAATTATCAATAGAGCGGCGCACATCACTTAAAGCATAAGGCGGAGAGAGTTTGGCAAATTTAATCGCAGCCGCCAAATAATCATGGGGGGCGCTTAATAAAAACCCAAAATCAATAAAGGCCCGCGCCGCCTTGCGCGTGGCAATTTCTGCGTCCAGATTATAACGCAGCCAGAGCATTTGGCTCTCGGTTGCGCCCATATCATTACGCGCGTTGAGGGAGCTGGCGACTTCTAGGGGATTACGGCTTGCAAGGATAAATTTAGCTTCATAACCTGCTTTTTGGGTGGCGCGTTCATAAAGCGGTAAAAGCCGCGAAATACGCGGGTCCTTTATAACGATTGATTGGCCGTCATCATATTCTCCGCCCAGCACAGCAATAATTTCATTGATGAATTGTGACCCTGTCTCAGCCGGCAGGCGGGACATATCCAGCGGCAGCCAGCTTTGCCAGTCCGCCCCAAAATAGCTTAAAATACGGTCGTTAAGCCGGGCAAGCCGCGTGGATTCCCAATGGCCTTTTTGATTGCTTGTATTCGCCCCCATAAGTGTTTTAGGGAGTTGATAGCCCATAAGGCTCATACAGCGGGTGAGGGCCGAAGTTCCAGCGCGGTGCATGCCCAATATAAATAAGGCTTCAGGCTTTGTTTTGCCTTGGCGCTTTGTCGTGACCGCTTTTTTATTTGTCGTCATAAAATTCCGCTGCTTAAACAGAGCTGCATCCATCTCACCCCTTAGAGCATTACGCGGTGAATGTGTAGACATGTTGGCATATTTTTCTTTACTGTCACCGCCTATTGCATAATATCCCCGTGAATAACAAAGCCTTATTGCTATGACATCGCCCTTAATCAGTATT
This sequence comes from uncultured Caulobacterales bacterium, assembly GCA_937928165.1. Lineage (GTDB taxonomy): Bacteria > Pseudomonadota > Alphaproteobacteria > Caulobacterales > Maricaulaceae > CALFVT01. Next base: position 241,028 of record CALFVT010000002.1, on the reverse strand, counting down.
ATTATCATCTCATATAATATGGCCCGCGAAATCCCGCGCACGGTTCAGAGCTTTCTGCCGCCCTATCAAACCCAGATAAACCCCAAAGATATTGAAATATTGGTGATGGAAAACGGCTCATCTGCGCCGATTGCGCCGCATATCGTTAAATCATGGCCCGATAATGTCCGCTATGTTCCCGTTCCGCATCCAGCCCCGTCTCCGGCTAAGGCCTTAAACCTTGGAGCCGAGCTATCAATGGGAGACTGGGTCTGCCCAGTGATAGACGGGGCAAGAATGGTCAGCCCGGGTCTTTTACATAACGCAAAAAAGCTTATGAACATTCATGAGGATCCAGTTATCGCCACATTGGGCTGGCATTTGGGCGATAAACCCCAACAAGACAATATGGCCCATGGTTATAATCAAACCGCTGAAGATGCTTTATTAGAGTCCATAAATTGGCCGCAAGACGGCTATAAGTTATTTGATATCTCCTGCCTTGGAAAATCAGCCGGCGGAGCGTGGTTAAAACCAATTTCTGAAAGCAATGTGTTATTCATGCGCAAAACCACCTATCAGTCCCTTGGCGGCTATGATGAGGCCTTTGACATTCCCGGCGGCGGACTTGTTAATCTTGATTTTTTCACCCGCGCCATATCTGATGAAGCGCGCGATTATATTTTGCTCATGTCTGAAGCTAGTTTTCATCAATTCCACGGCGGGGTTAGTACATCACGCAATGTGCGCCTTCCTAGCCTAAAAGATAAAAGCCGCACCACATGGCAGATTTATGACGCGCAATATCAAAGCCTGCGCGGGCGGCCCTTTAAAGCGCCCAAACGCCCTCCGGCGCTCTATGGACAATTACATCCGCAACTCCACCGGCTTTTATTGCTTAGCGCGGATATATATAATGATATGGAGACATTGAGCCAAAATTAATGCAAATAATCGCAAAAAAGATGCAAATAAGTGAAAAAGCCTTATTTTGGCCACATTTCAGTCCCGATCCTGCCGCAACTCATCGTCATAAAGGCAATGTCAGCTGATGCGAGAGGCGCGGTTTTTCAGCCCCCCAGCCCCCGGGTTTCCCTCATAAGTTGACGCTTATTCCCATCCCGGCTCCGGCCGAACCCTATATAACCCGCCAGGCTTCCCACCTTGGCGGGTTTATAATTGCGCCGCTCATAAAAAATGGCCCTATCGGGCCATTAAATCAATAAAGCGATTAAGCTCACGCTTAGGGCAGCATTTGCGTCATCGATACAATTTCAGCTGTCCTGACGTCAGAGGCCAAAAGCACGTAAGCAAGGCCGTCTTCATGTTCACTGCGGTCAAGACTATATTGCGTATCCGCGTTGATTTCATAAACGCCCTTAACAACATTATAATTTTCCAAAGTTCGACGGCGGTTTTCACCCCGCAACACCGGCGTCTTTTGAAGACCCGGCTTATACGCAACAAGGGTGAGCTTACAATCAGACAAATCTGCATCATTTGCAGAGCTTACGCGCAAAACAGAGCCGGAGGGCGTTAATTCAAACATAGGGCGGTCATCAGAGAGCGAGGCTGACATAATTTGCTTGCGGGTAAAGCGGTTACTATGCGCCACACCGTTAACAACCATTTGCGGTGTGTAAACATTGCCGATGCCTAATGATCTGGCATATTGTTTCTGGCGCTTGGTAAAAACCTTTTGGCCAAACCGGTCTTTCCAGCCCAAATAATCCCAATAAGTCACATTGAAAGATAAAGCGAGAGTCGACGGCGAATCGGCGAGGCTGGCAATAAACTTATCCGCAGGCGGACAAGATGAGCAGCCTTGGGATGTAAATAGCTCAACGAGTTCTGTTGGATATAAATTCGCCGCTTTTGACACTTGATTATATTGCGCCGCATTTGCTGGGTTGACGCCCTGTCCTGTTGCAGGGGCGGGGACAAACAACATGCCGGCGCCAATAATAATCGCAGCCATAGAAGATGTTAGTAGGACTTTCATGCTTATTCATATATAGAAGAATCCTACGATTTCTATACAAGTATCTATCACAGCTACGTGAGAGTCTACGGAGCCGTCTTATAGGCTTGGCACGATAGTTTTGGCCTTAGCTTTAACATCCGATTTTGGGTCACTGTCAGGTCGTCCATCCGCAGAGAGCAAAATGGCAATCGGGCGCGTTGTGTCAAACTGCGCAAAGATAATCATAATAATGACCGTTAAAGGCGCCGATAAAAACGCCCCGACCCCGCCCCAAAGCGACGCCCAAAGGGTCAATGACAGGACAACAACAAGGGCAGAGAGGTTCATACTATCACCCATCATTTTAGGCTGTATGGTATTGGAGATAACAATTTGGATCAGGTTTAAAGCCCCGAATAAAATCAAAACTTGGAAAAACCCATCAAATTGCACCAAGGCAAATAAGGCCGGGAGAACCGCCGCCGCAAGGCCGCCAATCACCGGAATGTAATTAAAGATAAAAATCACAAGCGCCCAGAATAGCGCATTTTCAAGCCCCATTGCCTGCATGACTGCGAAGCTTAAGACCGTCTGCATAAGGCTAATCACCGTTTGAACGCCCAAATAGGTTTCAATCGAGCCGCGAATACGCGCGCCCACTTTGCTGGCGGCGCTGCGCTTATCCCTATCTGGGAAAAGGTCATCCATTTTTTTCGGAAAACTAGATTGGGCGGCAAATAAGAAAATCACATAAAGCGCAATCAATGAAAAATTGGATAAAACCCCCTGAATAGAGCCGGCAAAAACGCTCAATCCCTTATTTAAATTTTTGCTAATGCCTAATTGCTTGTCAATATCGCCATAATCCAAATCAGGCTGGCCAAAAAACCCGCCGATTAAATGTAAAAGGTCTTGAATGCGGCTATTATAACGGCCAGATTCGCGGATAATATCATTGGCTGTATCGGCGATAATCACAATAATCCCGACAATGCCTAAAATTACGCTTAAAACCGCAATGATTAAGGCCAGCCAATAAGGCAGCTTTGGGGATAAATTATCAAGCCAGCGTGCAAAACCGTCAATAATCAACCAAATGAATATCGCCAGTGCAATCGGGGTTAAAATATCCCGCGTCACATAAAGCGACCATGTGGCCGCAATAAAGGCCAAGGTTAAAAGGCTAAACCGAACCGTATTATCAATTTTCATATAAATTCCCCATATTATAGAAGCTTAAGAAAGCTGTAGCCGTTTTTAAAGTAAAATTTATAAAAATTACGGCATAAATCAGCCGCAGCCAATCACGTAAATATTATCAACCTGCAGCATCACGGCTATCCCTTTCACTGACATCTTTAACAATCGATTCAAGCCCTTTGATCAAAAGGTTTGACAACCGGGCAATCCCGGCGGGGTTATCAATAAGGTCTTGGCGGATTTCAATCACCAGATGAGCAAGGCCGCGCGGGGCAATATGCGCATCAACACTATGGTTCAAATCATAGGCCGAATAAGGTTTATTAATCGCAGCATTCAGCCCAAGCGCGCCGATCTCCCGCTTAAACTGCTCCGCACTTAGCATGTCATGTTTCGCCAAAAGCCCAATCTGCGTTAGGCGGCGCGCTCCGCCGCGCGGTTTGGGGGTGAAACTATGTAGGGAGACCGCAAAACGACGCAGCGGCGCAGATAATTGGCGCGCGAGCTCATTATGATAAGGCGCGTAAAACTGCTCTATCCGCGCTTGGCGCTGAGCGGGGGTTAAGTTTAAATTACCCGGAATAGTGGTTTCATCACTGCTTGTCGCAATAAGACCGGCTACGTCTAAATCCCGGTTCAGATCAATCACAAGCCGGGAGACAGACGCGAGTTGTCCGGCGCATTTAAAATAGGCACATAGATTGCGTAAAATCGACTCTGTACCAATATCCCAAGCGATGTGGCGGGTAAGGTCATCCCCGCTTAGGCCCAGATTATCATAGGCTTTAGGAATAAAGCGCGAGGCGTGATCGCCAAAAATAAAGAGCTGCTCATTCCCGCTCGCAGGAATATGTTCAAAGGCCTTAGGCATAGGCGCGCCGTAAAAACATACACATTAGTTAACAGCTCCAACCGCATGAAGCTGCGCACCGTTGATCTTAAGCCATGCCTTCGCCGCTTTCGTGCGCGGGAAAATCTCTTCGGTTAACGCCCAGAAATTTGCGCTGTGATCCGCATGTACCATATGGGCACATTCATGGGCGCAGACATAATCTAGCACAAAAGGCGGAGCGCAAATCAGCCGCCAAGAATAGGAGATATAGCCCTCCCCTTGGCGGGAGATACAAGAGCCCCAGCGCGTACGGCTATCGCGAATTGAAATCTTAGCAACAGGCTTTCCGAGCTTATCAGCATAGACTTGGGTAGAGCGCTCTAGCGCGGCGCGGGCTTCGCGTTTTAACAAGCGGTGGCCCCGGCCCGGCAAGGTCTCTGCGTTTGCGGGGATGATGATTTGGCGGCGATCGCGGTTAATCTTCGCCTGTCCGCGCGGCCCCGGAACAATAATATCATAAAGCTCCCCTTCAAATAATATGGGGCAGCCATTCATAAAGGGCTGCGGCTGCGGCAGGCCTTCGAGCTGGACATTAATCCAGTCCATTTTCTCTTGCACAAATTTACGCGCCTTAGGCAGAGCCTTTTTGCCAGGGACAATAACGGTGACTTGGCGGTCAGACGGGTTGACCCGTAAAGAAATGCGCCGCGCCCGCGCGGAGAACTTATAAAATATGCGCGAATCTTCCGGGTCAAAAAAGTCAACTGCGCTTTGCCGTAATCTGGCCAATTTTTCATTGGACTGCGACTGGCCAGTCTTTAAAGATGAGCCTTGACGCCAAAAGGGGAGTAGACCTGTCATGTCCTATATCCAAATACCATCACATAAGCGCCTATCGATTCGGCCTATTGTTTCACTTCTCACCCTAAGCTCTATCATGATTATAGGCGGGTGCAAATCGAAGACAGGCGATACAGAGGCTGTAAGTGATGTCAATATCACAATTAACAGCGCAGATTACGGCGATATTGGAGATGTGTTGAGAATCAACCCACGAAGCGTCAAAGCCCAAGACGCCGAAGCGGCCCTAAAAGCGGCCGGGCTTTGGGAGAGCAGCGCGCGTATATCATGGGATGAACGCCTAGGCAGCGGCGGGCAATATAGCTTTAAAAACGTTAAAATCACCGCAGAGAATGGCCGCAGCGTCACAGCCAATACCGTTAATCTCGGCGGGCTACATATGGACGGCGGCGTGGCTAAAGCTGATCTTGTGGATATGTCTAAGCTTAAAATTAACAATAACACTGCTTCCCTTAAAATAGATCATTTAGGACTGACTTATCTGCCGCTAGCACAAAATCTTGGAGCCATTGAAAAGATTGATGACCTTCTTGATTTTAGCCGCGCTCAGCCTGCAGGCGATGAGTCTGAAAGCCGTGACGACGTCCACTTAGGGGGGCCGCAGGCCGCCGTTTTTAAAGGCGTTAGCGGCACAGCGGATCAGGCCGTCTTTGAAATTGACACATTAGGCTGGGGCCAAGACCCCAAAGATTTACATATTCGCTTTGCCGCCGAAGATGTTCTCATACGTTCAAGCGCAGATGACGCCATGAGCCTAAGCCTTAAATCTGCCAAAATGCGCGGGCTTAATCCCATTGACATCAAGCCAGATACCCAAGATAGCCGCGGGCCTTTAGAGCTCTTTATCAATAACCCGCAAATGGGCGATGTTATCATTAAAGATTTTAATTTAACTTCGGATATTATAACAATAGATTTACCCATAGTTGAGCAAAGCACCGACCAAAAGGGCAATACCACCCTGATTAATTCAAACATGCCAGCCTTAAGTTTAAAATTTGGGCAAGGGGATAATATCCCGGCCGATATGCTCCCGTTTTTTGAAATCATAAACAGCCTTGGGTTTGAGAAATTTATTTTCTCCTCTCAAAGCGCGGCAGAAATGAATAAAGAAACCGATATGCTCACCCTTGAAGGGGCCAGTTTTAATCTGAAGGACGGGTTTGATTTAAATTATAAAGGCCAATTTTCAGGGTTTAAATATATACAAGATTTAAATAATGAGAGCGGCCCAGATGCTTATCAAGCCTTACAAGAGAATTTTAAACTTCACGGCTTTACCATGAGCCTTGAAGATAAATCCATTATTGAGCGCGGGTTTAATCTTGCGGGCCTATTGATGGAGCAGAGCCCCAAAGACCTGCGCCGCCAAGCCAACGGGCTTCTGGCGATTGGTAGCCTCGCCGCCTTGACTCAAAAAGACGGCGCAATTTATAGCGAACTTACACGTAATTTTAGCCGGTTTTTGCAAGACGGCGGCATAATGACCGTACAGCTCGCCCCGCAAGAACCAATAACGCTCAAAGAGCTTGAAGCCCTGCAAGGCGGTGAAAAACCCGACCTCAAGCGTCTTGGAGTCTCTTCTGCCGTCAAGCAATAGTTAACAAGGCAATAGCTATAGCGGATTAGCGCGTTTATAACGGTCAAGCGCCCGCATTAACTCCCCCGTCGATGTACCGTGGGTAAACACATCGACAAAACCGCCGTCTTTATCAAACAGGTAAATCAGGCTGACATGGTCAACGGTGTAATCACTCGCGGCCACATCTTGGGCTTTAACCGCGTAGATTTTATAGGCCGTTTTCGCCGCCTCAACTTGCTCCAGCGTACCCGTAAAGCCTTGCAAGCCTTTGGGGAATATAGGCGCAGATATATATTGTTTTAGGGCGCCGGGCGTATCACGTTCCGGATCAACAGAGAATAAGACGGTCTGGAAATACTCCCCCTTTGGATCAACACTGGCCATAGCCGCACCGAGTGATTGCAGAGCCGTTGGGCAAATATCCGGGCAATAGGTAAAGCCGAAATATGTAATGACTGGACGGCCCAAAAGAGTCTTTTCCGTCACCACCTCGCCGTCTTGATTAACCAATGTAAAAGGCCCGCCAATATCAGCGGCGCCGCTCACCACGACATTCGGCCCACTTCTGGCGGCGGGCACGTCTCCTTGGCAAGCGCAAAGGCCAAACGCCATCATGGCCGGTAGGATAAAAGATTTAAGGGTCATGAGCCGCCTTTATATATCTGCATAATTATGCCATGTAATCGCAGCCTTACCTAGCGGCAAATTGGCCAAATTAAAAGACATCTATTGTCACAGCCCGCTCGTTATATTAGGCGAAACCATGGCTCACCGCTTCAATACACCCTTTAAGAATATGGACCGGCTGTTTTCTCGCTTTAAAGCTTTACCCCTCGGCACAGGCGCGCCGCCGGATAATACACATTTATTTCGCATTTCACCCCACACATCAGGGCGGCTACGGCGATCAACTTTAATTACTTTGCGCTGGACGGCGGTTATGGGGCAAGCCCTATCCTTTATTTTAATTAAATGGGGGCTTGGTTATGATTTACCGGTTTGGTTCGGATTAGGCGTTATTAGCCTTAGCGTTATCTTAAATATTGCCCTCACCTTGAGCCTGCCTCTTGACCGCCGCGTCAGCGATGCCGAGGCGGTTTGCCAACTTGGCTATGACGTGATTCATCTCTCGGTTTTGCTCTGGTTAACGGGGGGCATGGTGAACCCCTTTGCCTTATTATTTCTCGCCCCTGTTGTGACCGCCGCCACTACGTTAAACTGGAAAGTCTTTACGACCTTATCCGGCCTGACCATTGCGGCCTCACTAGCGCTATTATTTTATCACCGCCCTTTGCCGTGGCATATAGAAAGTGGGTTTGATTTGCCGGAGATTTACACTTTTGGCGGCTGGATTGCTCTTATGGTCGGCATTGGCTTTAGCTCACTTTATACATGGGGGGCCGCCCTTGAGACCCGGCGCATGTCCGAAGCCCTCGCCTCCACACAGGCGGTATTAGCCGATGAGCAAAAACTCGCCGCTCTGGGCAGCCTCGCCGCTGCCGCTGCCCATGAGCTGGGCACGCCGTTGGCGACTATACAGATTACCGCCAAAGAAATGCTCCGAGAAATTCCCCCCAAAAGCCCGCTAGCGGAGGATGCAGCCCTGCTTCATTCCCAAGCAGAAAGATGCCGAGATATATTGCACCAGCTTTCCTCACGCGGGGACGAAAAAGACCCCGTTCACAATAGCCTATCATTTGAAGATCTTATCAGCGAGGCCGCCTCACCTTATTTCTCAGAGTCTGGCCCTGTTAAAATTGACATCCATATTGACGGCCATGAACCGTCGCCGCGCCTTGCCCGCCAAGCAGAGCTTATTTTTAGCCTTAAAAACTTCATCGAAAATGCCATGGATTTTGCGCATTCAATGGTTAAAATTGAGACGACATGGGATAGTGATCAAATTAAAATCATCATATCCGATGACGGCCCCGGCTTTGATCCGCGTGTGCGCGACCGCCTTGGCGAGCCTTATATATCCGGACGCCTCAAAGACAGTAAAGCCGGTGGGCTTGGCCTCGGCGTTTTTATTGCGAAAACCCTGATTGAACGGACAGGTGGACGGGTTACATTTGGCCGTGATAAATCCATTGGCGGGGCAGTGATTATCTTAAACTGGCCCCGTAAGCGGTTAGATATAAGCCAGACTCATGAAGCCTTGCCTCCATAGGCAAACAGAAAATGCGGCATTCTGTCCTGTCATATTGATCTCATAGCGCAGCTTCCTACGTAGGTAATATAGAAAGGCAGACCCTTATGAGCTCTTTACCCGCTGACTATAAACTTCCCAATGATTGCAGCCTCATGATCTTAGACGATGACGGCCCGCTACGCACCCGCCTCGGCCGCGCCCTCACCCAGCGCGGATTTGACGTCACCACCGCCGAGACGGTGACTGAAGCCCGGCTGATTGCGCGGAATAATCCTCCAGCCTTTGCGGTTGTGGATATGCGCCTTGAAGACGGCAACGGCCTTGATGTGGTGGACGCCCTACATGCGGCCCGCGAAGATTGTAAGATTATTATGCTCACGGGTTACGGCAATCTCGCCACTGCTGTGTCTGCAATTAAACGCGGGGCCGTAGATTACCTCGCCAAGCCCGCCGACGCCGATGATGTGTGCAAAGCTTTGCTCGCGCCGCGGGATATGGCCCCCGCCCCGCCGGAAAACCCGATGTCAGCAGACCGGGTGCGCTGGGAGCATATCCAGCGGGTCTATGAGCTTTGCGGGAAAAATGTCTCTGAAACCGCCCGCCGCCTGAATATGCACCGCCGTACCCTGCAACGTATTCTCGCAAAACGCGCGCCGCGATAAGATAGCTAGGATAAGCTTATTGGGGAAAGCTAAGCTTTGACACATATTACGCGGATCTAAGTCTAATCTATCTGAGCGAAATTAAAGCGGCTCAGGGGAAATTATTTAATGCCTGCGCTCACAGCCCTCATCATCACATGTCAGGGTCTTAAGTGATATTTTTGCCGTTTCGACAAATCTCGAAGATTTATAGGCTTTAGGTAAATCCGGAAGATATCCATAAGCGGAAATTGCGGCAATATGGGCACAGTTAAAATATTCAAATTTATCAGACCCTAATTCTAATCTTATGTCATAGGCCTGTAAACTTTGGCCTTGGTCTTTAAGTTTATATGAGATGATAGATGTGTAACTTTCATGGGGCGACATTTTATTATTATACCCGTCTAGCATTAAAGCCGATGCAGGCGGGTTCGGTTTACACTCACCCTTTCGCATTAAAGAGATAATCTCACCCGTGCCTTTAACTTTAAGATTAAACGCCGCCGGAGCTTCAAATGTCTCGCAGCTATAATCTGATGATGATACCGCAAGGCAAATAGGCGGCTCCATTTGAGTACACCCGGCCAATAAGGCAGGAATAAGGATAACATATTTAACAGCAAGGCCGCGCATGACAGCCACAATGTAGGTTTATTTGAAAAATGTAAAATCACTTTTTCGGATGCCTCTTAAGAGAGCGGCCCGATAAAACGTCATAAATATATCCACGGGCGAGCCGGCGGGGTTATCTTAGGCTTATCACCTTTTGGGACAGGCAAGCGTAGGTTGGCTTTCCGTAAAGGTGCCGGCATAGCGGTAAACGCAGCGAATTAACCTTCGCTGGCTGTATCGCCGTACTTTGGTTGCAGCGGATAGATCCATTCCGGTCCTGGACTGCGCAAAAATATGCCGCCTACGAAGCGAAAGCTTGCGAAACATATATTTTAGGTCTCCCGTCAAGCTTTCGCTTCATAGGCAGTCCGTTTTATCAACCCGCGCTGAGGGGCGCGGGGGGTTTTGTGCTGGCACATTCATAACTCACCCCTATCAACCATAAGTGTTTTCTTTTGACAGATGAACGGCGAGAGTCTAAAGGCACTTATCTTTTAATGATAGCCGCGCAGGATATGGACGGCTTGGAGGCTCAAATGAATACATTATCGCTGGGATGTTATCTCTAAACCACCGCCTTGTATTCTACTTGTATTTTGGCCGATTGGCCTCTCATTAAAAAAGATTCTCCATGACTGAAATAGTTCCAATATCCAGCGCGCAAACGCCGCCTGAAGACATCACCCGGTTTCGTAGCGAGCTTTGGGCAAGCTTTAAGCTCGGCTGGCCCATGGCCATTGCCCAGCTGGCGCAAATGTCCGTTTTAACCATTGACGTGATTATGATTGGCCGCCTTGGCCCCGAAGACCTCGCCGCCTCCTCCCTCGGCCTTGTGATTTATTTTGCTCTTTGGATGTTAGGTTTTGGCCCTGCCATGGCCGTCACCCCTATGGTCAGCCAAGCCCTTGGGGCGGATAAAACTAACCGCAAAGATGTGCGCCGCTCTGTGCGCGCGGCGCTATGGCTCATTATTTTCTTCACACCGATTGTTATGGTAATTACATGGAACGCCGAAGCCGCTTTAACCGCTCTTGGGCAAGACCCGATATTATCACAAAAAGCGGGAAGCTATGTTAAAATGGTGATGTTTGGCTGGCCTTTCGCCCTTGGGATCATGGTGCTGCGGAATTACCTCGCCGTGCTGGGGAAAACTACTGTGCCGCTATGGATTGTGCTGATAACCATTGGCATAAATGCATTTTTAAATTGGCTGCTTATTTTTGGCGCTCTCGGCGCACCGCAGCTTGGGCTTGTTGGGGCCGGAATCGCCTCCGCCCTTGCGGCCTTTATCTCCTTTATCATGTTTATGGCCTATGTGTATTGGGACAAAGACTCTCGGGAATTTGATATTTTCACAAATTTCCACCGCCTTGATCCCGCCCGGCTAAAAGAGGTGTTTCAACTGGGCTGGCCAATTAGCTTGACAACATTTTTTGAAGGCATGTTATTTAATGCCTGCGTTTTAATTATAGGCCGCATTGGCACGCTCGAAGTCGCCGCCTATCAGATAGCGCTAAATGTCACCTCTTTGGCCTATATGCTGCCCTGGGGCTTTGCTATGGGCGGGGCGGCGCGAGCGGGACTTGCGGTGGGCGCCGGCTCAAAGCCCGCTCTTGGCCGGGTGACATGGGCGACAGTAATATGGGCTATCGCCTCTATTAGTCTGATTGGGATTCCTATTTGGCTGTTCCCCGAAGCGGTAGCTGGTCTTTATATGCAAGACAGCGCCGAAGACGCCGCCGGCGTCTTGGCCATGGTCGTTACATTCCTGCCGATTGCCGCCGGATTCATGCTCTTTGACGCCGTACAAGTGTCAGCCAATCAAATATTACGCGGCATGAAAGACGTGCGCTGGCCGATGATTTTAACCTGTATTAGCTATTGGGGCATTGGCTTTGCCGTGGCTTATTACCTTGGGCTCCACAGCAGCCTTGGCGCAAAAGGCGTCTGGTACGGCCTTTTAAGCGGGCTCTTATGCGCGTCGATATTGCTGAGCCTGCGGCTGCGGCAATTATTTAAGCGGTTTTAAATATGACCTTAACCAAGCCGCTTTTCAATGGCGTCCCAAGACAGGCTGGCCGCATCAATACCGCTAAAGCGTTTAAGTTCCTGCACGCCCGTAGGGGAGGTAATATTAATCTCGGTCATTTTATCACCGATGACATCAATTCCCACAAGGATTTGCCCGCGTGCCTTCAGCATGGGGCCAATGGCGCGGCAGATTTTAAGATCATCTTCGGTCAATTCCGAGGGAACCGCCTTACCGCCCACATGCATATTCGAACGGGTTTCGCCCTTTTGCGGCACACGGTTAATCGCGCCCACCGCTTCGCCGTCAATAATCAAGACACGCTTATCCCCTTTCGCAACATCTTTCAGAAAGGCCTGCGCGATAATAGGTTCGCGGGAGCTTTCAAAAAACATCTCAAGAATAGAGGCATAATTACTATCATCGGCCTTGACGCGAAACACCCCCGCCCCGCCGTTACCAAATAGCGGCTTTAAGATAATGTCTTTATACTCCGCGCGAAAGGCATCAATCGCGCCTTTATCGCGGCTGATTAATGTCTCAGGCATCAATTCTGGGTAATCAAGCGGGAGGATTTTTTCAGGGCAAGATCGCACCCATTCAGGGTCATTGACTACAAGGGTTTTCCCTTTAAGGCGCTCCAGCATATGAGCCGCCGTAATATAGGCCATATCAAAGGGCGGGTCTTGGCGCATCCAGACCACATCAATATCCGCCTCCAGATCAATAAGGCGGCGGTCTTGAAACGCGGCATGATTGCCCAATTTGCGCGTCACTGTCATGGGGCGAGCAAGGGCTTGAATACGGCCGCGGTCATAGATTAAATGCTGCGGGCCATATTCAAAGAGGCTCATGCCTCGCTGCATCGCGGCTTCGGCCAAAGCAAAACTAGTGTCGCCGTGAATATCAACGCTTTCCATCGGGTCCATTTGAAAGGCAACACGCAGGCTCATGGTGGTCTCCTAAAATCTATGGCTCCCCATGCCGCAGATTTATATTTTTTTCAACATAGATTCACCTATGATGAAAATATGATAACATTAGAGCCTATATTTAATGTCCCCTTTAAGATATGATAAGGGTAAGACAAGCAAGCGGTAAATTATGAATGATATTATTTTAACAAATCTTGAGAAGGTTCCAGGCCGCGATATCATAAAACATCTTGGGCTGGTTCAAGGCAATACAGTCAGAGCCAAACATATTGGCCGCGATATTGCCTCTGGCCTTAAAAATATCGTCGGCGGGGAGCTCCATGCTTATACGGAGCTATTAACCGATTCACGCCAGCAAGCGGTCGACCGCATGACGGAAACAGCCCGATCCATGGGCGCGAATGCGGTTGTGAATATTCGCTTTTCAACATCCTCCGTCGCCGCCGGCGCATCAGAGCTTTATGTCTACGGCACAGCGGTGATTATCGAATGAACCTCGCTATATCCGTCATATCTTTTCTATGGCCCTTTATCCTCTTAGGGTTAGGTTGGGGCATAGGGCGCAGCATTATAAGCCGTCATCAAAACCGGCTGGAGGTCCAAGAGGACGCTTTTAAAGATATTCGTCTTCATAACATAAAATATATCCCGCCGATGGACAAAGCCGCCCGACCCGCCGAGACCCATTTAGTCACAGGCTCGTTGGTTTTATCCATTGATGTTTTTCGCCGCCTCATTGCATCTTTTATGCAAATGCTAGGGGGGGAAGTTAATAATTATAGCGAGCTTCTTGAGCGGGGGCGGCGCGATGCCCTATTGCAACTGAAAGCCCATGCCCATAGGCTTGGGGCGCAAGATGTTTATAATATAAAAATACAATCTGCCTCGATTGGCGCAAGCCGCGGCATTGAAATTTTAGCTTACGGCACCGCTGTAAAACCCTTATAAGATACATATGGAAAATTTCACACTCAGCAGTCAAACTGACGGTCTCGCTTTACATGGTCATTTATTTGCACCAGATTGTAAACCGCAAGATTGCCGCGCCGTTATAAGCCTTATTCACGGCTTTTCCGAACATGGCGGACGCTATGCCCATATGGGACAAGTGCTAAATAATGCGGGGATTGCACTGATGACGGTTGACCTTCGCGGCCACGGCCTCTCAGGCGGTAAGCGCGGCATTATCACTAAATTTTCTGATTTTTACGGTGATATTGACGCCCTCACAGAGGAAACACGCCGAAGATTTCCAGATGTACCTCATGTTCTTATGGGTCATTCTATGGGCGGCGGTATTTTATTTAATTACCGCCAAACGCGAGATTTACCGCAAATTATAGGTTATATTATTACCGCGCCACTGTTGCAGCTTACAAAACCAGCGCCGGAAATATTACGTCCGCTCATGATATTATTACGCAAGCTCGCGCCGCAATTTGCTTTTAGTCAAAAGGTAAATGGCAAAGATATCTCAACCCAGCCCGTTGAGGTTAAAGCCTATGAGGATGATCCGCTTGTTCACGGGCAATTATCACCGGCCCTTGCTTTGGATATGATTGATTACGGGGAGATCGCGCTTGCAGCCGCCAAAGACTGGCGCGGGCCACTTTTATTACTCCATGGAGAAGCAGACAAAGTCACGGATTGCCAAGCCTCTATTCAATTTAAAGCCGCCGCCGGAGACAATGTCACCTTGCGCACATATGAACATGCTTTCCACGAAATTCACAATGATTTTTGCCGCGATCAAGTTTATAATGATATGATTGCCTTTATTACGGCGCAGATTAAGGCTCGCGGCCTCACTTAAACCCTCGCCCTAAAACACGGCTAAAATAAAGATAAATTCAATGATAAAAATATACCATTTAAAATCTTGCGATAGCTGCCGAAAAGTTCTTAAGGTTTTTAAAGCCGCAGGGGCCGATTATGCGGCGATTGATGTGCGGGAGACGCCCCTTAGCGTAGATATCCTATCCCGCTTTTTGGATAACTTTGGGTGGGAGACTTTAATTAACCGCCGTTCTACGACATGGCGCGGATTAAGTGAGGATGAAAAATCATCAGCAGGCGATAATGCCTTAAGCTTGCTACAAAGCTATCCGGCGCTTATGAAACGCCCGGTCATTGACGGGCCCGCGGGCCTGACGCTCGGTACAGCAAAAGCAGATATTGAGCGGCATTTATAACCGCAAAGTTTGGCTTATTTTATAAAATTAACCGGAATTTCTTTGCCCGTATCTGGGTCAATATAATAAGGTGCACTTTCAATAATAGAGACAGCCTCACCCGGCACGCCTGTTCTAAAACGGCCTAATGCCTCGTCAGTAGGGAACTCGGTTGGACGCTGTAAAAGCGGCGTAACTTTCGCGGCGCTATTGTCTATAGCGGCCTGCGCACCAGAGCGAAACGGAATCGTACCTGTATGAGGGTCAAGCTCTACACGCTCCCCGGTTAATGGATCGCGGTAATAAGGGTCAGTCAATGCTGTGGGGGCTGATAAGCCCGCGCCATTTGGCGTTTGCGTTAAAAAGCCCGGAACATTGGTCTCGCCAGAAACTTCATATGTAGGAGCTTCATATGTGGGGGTCGAGTAAGTCGGGGCCTCATAACTAGGCGCCGAGTAAGTTGGGGCTGAATTATAGTCTGGGGCGTAAGCTGGGGCCGTGTTATGGGTCGTCTGCGGGCGCGCGCTATTATGCACTGTCATATAGGAGACAACTTCTTTCACTCCCTTTGTGGTGCTCGCAATATAGGCTGCGCGCTCTAGTTCCTCCGGAGTACGGGCCACGCCAAGTAAATAAATCGTACCATTTTGCGCTTCGATATTGACGTTACGGGATTTAACACTCTTATCCGCAATAAGTCGGGCGCGAACTGAACTCCCAAGGAGATTATCTTTTGTACCGCGTAACGCCCGCTTATCTTGAACCCCAACAGAGATTTCATTCCCAACATCCACAACATGAGAAGCCGACCAAGCAATGCGTTCCGCCTCAACTCGGGCATCTTGACTGTCTACATAGCCTGTCAAAACGACAATCCCTTCAGCAACTTCCACATCAACCTTCTTAAAGCTCTCACTCTCAGCACGGTTAAGCCGCGCTTTAAGCACACGCTCAATATTCACATCATTAAGGGATCGGCTAAAATTACGCTCATCGCCGCGCTTTACCCCCGCAGAGGTCACAGCGCAGGCTGATAAGAAAATAGATAAGGACAAAGCCGAAATTATAGTTAATTTTTTCATAAGCCTATAATGGCCGCAAATAGTTAGCGCTATCTTAATAAAATGAAATTCTTAATCATTCTTAATAGCTTCGCCCTTAATAGCTTCGCCATGCATCCTTTATATGCCGCAGATAGCCCAGTGGTAAAATCCCAAACGGCGCAGTTAAAATTAGGTCAAATCTTTGTCCTAAAGCTTTATATCTTGGCGCGCGCCCCAGGTAATAATTGGCCGCTTTAATAATGCGGCTTTGCCCCTTTAGGGTCAGGCTTTGGGTGAGCTTTTGTTTATCGCGCCGATATTTGACTTCGATAAAAATAAGCCACTCACCTTTTACCGCAATTAAGTCAATCTCGCCAAAGGGCGTAACATGGCGGCGCGTAATGATATGATAGCCTTTCAGCCGCAAAATAAACGCAGCGTAATGCTCCGCCCATTGCCCGTAGCGCTCAGCCTGTTTACGGGGGTTAGCCACTCCTATCCTCTTTTAACCGAAGGGCTAATTGATAAACATCCCGCCGCGTCCAGCCTGAGGCCGCCGCTGTCATATTCGCCGCTTGTTTTACCCCGTGATTTACTATGGCGGGCCTCAAGGCGGCTTCAACAGCGCAGACATCCCAGATATCAGGCATTAAAGACGGGCCAATACAAAGTACAATCTCGCCGCGCGGCGGGTTTTCAGATAAAGTCTCAATAACATGGCTAACTGTGCCGTAGCGCGCCTCTTCATAGCGCTTGGTCAGCTCCCGGGTTAAAGCCATAGGCCGGTCCCCCAAAACGGTGATAATGTCTTTCAGGCTTGCGGCTAAACGTGGGGCGGTTTCGAAAAATATCAATGAGCCTTTCACTCCCGCATAATCTTTGAGGTGAGCTTTTCGGGCTGTCGTTTTAGGCGGTAAAAATCCGCCAAAACTAAAGCGGTCACTTGGCAGGCCTGACATTGTTAAAGCAGCCAAAACGGAGGACGCCCCCGGCACCGGAACAACACGGGCGCCTGCCGCTATCGCTGCCGATGTTAATTTATAGCCGGGATCAGAAACCAAAGGCGTGCCGGCATCGCTGACAAGGGCTATGGTTTCACCGCCTAAGAGACGCTTAACAATATTTGGGACACGTTTCGCCGCATTATGGTCATGATAAGCGGATAGATTGGCCTTAATATTATAATGGCTCAGCAGCTTTCCTGTTTGCCGCGTGTCCTCGGCTAGCACATGATCGGCTTGGTTTAACACATCAAGGGCCCGCAAGGTCATATCGCGTAAATTACCAATAGGCGTTGAAACAATGTAAAGTCCCGGCAAAACTAGAGATGAGGCTGTAATCAATGGCTTTTCACCTTCACTTTGGAATTGCGCCGACGCCGATGGGCTTATAGTGTAGGGTAATGTCATAGAATTATGCCATGTGCAAAAAAGAGGTTTTATTTATGGCCCGTTTCCGCCCTTGGAATCAATGGCTTTCCGCAAGCTATATGAAAGCTGCCGCCATATGTGCGGGACTTACGCTCTTATCTGCCTGCACGACTACGCCGCAGCAAAGCCCCACGGCGCAGCAAAGACCTATCGCCCAGCAGCCCCAGCAGGCCCCTGATACTGGACCGGTCAGCGAGACAGAAACACCAGAGGAGGCCCCTGATACGGCTAATACCCAAACCGCCGCAAACGCCCCGAGGGACGGTCTGACTCCTCCTCATATGAACGGACGTAATATTCGGCGCATGGCTATAATCCTGCCGTTCTCATCGCAAAATAGCCAGCTTAGAAAGGAATCCGACAGCCTTTTAAAGGCAGCAGAAATGGCAATCTTTAACCAAGATAACGCGGAAAGCCTTTTAATCCCTTTCGATACAAAAGGCACACAGGACGGCACGCGCCTTGCCGTAGACAAGGCCATAAAGGCCGGAGCCGATGTGATTATTGGGCCGATTTTATCCGCCTCCGTGCAACAAGCGCGAGAAAGCGCCGCCCGCGCCAATATCCCCGTTATTGGGTTTTCAACCGACCAAAGAGCCGCGGGTCAAGGGGCCTATTTATTAAGCTTTCCGCCCGAAGCCGAAATTGACCGCATTGTCTCCCATGCCAGAGACAGCGGCATTAGCCGGTTTGCCTTTCTTGGGCCCGATAATGCCTATGGCCGCCGAGTTCGCCAAGCCTACAGCCGCGCCGTCACCCAAAGCGGCGGCGAAATTACGGCTTCTGAGACCTATAAAGGGCGTGATATTTCTGCCATGCAAGGTCCGGCACAAAAACTTGCAAAAGCCTTTGCTCTTGCAGAGGAAACGCGCAGCGAAACCGACCCGCTCGCCTTTGAGGCGATAATTCTTCCCGAAAGCGGAATTGCCCTTCGCACTCTTGCACCACTTTTGACATTTTACGAAGATGACCTACGCAAAGTGCAGCTTTTGGGGACAGGGCAATGGCAAGATCAAGATACAGCCCGTGAGCCAGCCCTTAACGGCGGCGTATTTGCCGGCCCCGATATTGAAGAGCGTCAACGCTTTCAGGCTAATTATGACCAAACCTATGGGGCCGAGCCCGGTCGACTGGCGAGCCTTGCTTATGACGCGGTTAATATTGCCCAATATGTGGCCGATGGAGACCCTAAGACTCGTTATGAGCGGCTTGAAGATCAAGCCGGGTTTTACGGTGTTGACGGCCTTGTTAGATTTCGCAGCAATGGCACACCGGAACGGGGCCTCGCGGTTTATGAAATTCGCAATGGCCGTATCCGCGTAATTGAACCCGCGCCGCGCGGGGTAGACGGCGCATCATAAACGCATTATCCTGCCAATAGCTTTTCAGTAACATGGTTTAAAATCATCCGTCCCTTTGGGGCGGCAAAAAGGCGCTCATTTTCACGCTGTAAATAACCCGCGTCAATAAGTACGGCCATAGCCCTATCAAATTTTGGGTCGGGGTAGATCTCATTGACTCGCGTTAAAGACAAACCGCAGCTAATACGTAGTCCCATAAGCACATATTCATCTCGGGCAGCTTCGGCGGTTAAAACCTCTGCCTGGACAAAACCCCGCTTTGTTTTTTGAACGCAGGCCCGATATGCATCGGGGCGCATTTCCGCAATCGTTGCATATTTCTGCCCTTTAACCGTCATACGCCCATGGGCCCCCGGCCCAACGCCGACATAATCATGGCCCCGCCAATAAGCCAGATTATGAGCAGACTCATGGCCTGGCTTAGCAAAATTAGACACTTCATAATGGGTAAACCCTGCGGCCAAAAGCTGGGTTTGGACATGGTCATATAAATCCGCGCTTAGATCATTATCAACAGCTCGCCGCGCCCCGCGGGCTTCGGCCTTGGCAAAGGCTGTACCATCTTCAATCGTGAGCTGATAGGCAGAGACATGACAAGCCCCCGCATTTAAAGCTAAGGTCAGGTCATGGGCCAATATGTCTTGGGTTTGTCCATGCCAGCCAAAGATAAGATCTGCTGAGACCGAATCAAACAAAACTGTAGCAGCTTCAAGCGCCGCCTTAGCTACGCGGCTATCATGATCGCGGCCTAATTGCTGAAGGGCAGCATCATGAAAGCTTTGAATGCCAAAAGACAAGCGGTTAAGCCCCGCAAATTTAAAGGCCGTAAGCTTTTCAATCGCCGCATTATTAGGGTTTGCCTCCAAACCACATTCCGCATCAGCGCTTAATCCCCAAAGCTTATCAACATGATCCAAAATTGCGCCAATATCTTCACCGCGCAAAAGGGATGGCGTGCCGCCGCCAAAATGAACAGAGCTAACATTACGCGCCCCACTCCACGCGCGCCACTGCGATAAATCATCCATGATCGCAGAAACCAGCCCTTTATCTACGCGCTGCTTATAGACATTAAAATCACAATAAGGGCAAATTCGCGCGCAGTAAGGCCAATGAATATAAACCGCGAGAGGTGGCTTGTGGCCTTTTATTTTGCCATTCATCATAATTTTAAGACGGTTGAAATTCGGCGGCGATAAATTTTGCAAACGCATCCGCCCGGTGGCTTTTAGCATGTTTCGTGGCTGGGTCTATTTCTGCAAATGTATATCGATCGCCAAGGGCCTGAAATACCGGGTCATAGCCAAAGCCTTTATCCCCGCGCGGGGGCCAAATAATCTCGCCCTCAACCTTGCCTTCATAAATGCGGTTATCTCCATTCGGAAACCCCATACAAAGTGCGCAAATAAACCGCGCCGTTTTTGGCCCACCTTTTTGCTGCATTTGGTCATGCACATGCCACATGGCCATATTAAAATCACGTCCGCTCCCTTCGCGCTTTGGCAGTTCCGCCCAGCGGGCCGCATATATTCCCGGCGCGCCCCCAAGGGCGTCCACCGCAAGGCCGCTATCATCAGATAACGCCGGCAGGCCGGACGCTTTTGCAGCAGCCAAAGCTTTCAGGCGAGCATTGCCCGAAAAACTATCTTCGGTCTCATCGGGTTCGGGTAAATTAAGCTCCGCCGCACTTAGGGTTTCAACCCCAAAAGGCGTAAGAAGATCGCGAATCTCTCTGACCTTACCCTCATTATGGGACGCAACAACAAGACGTTTAAACGGCGGTGATAAAGTCATGAAAAATCCAAAATAGCTACAAGGCACAGGCTATCATGACACCTTATATTATTAAATAAAGAAAACATATATTCCGGGCGATACAGCGGGCCTAAAAATTTTACTTGCAATTACATATATTATTGTTTATCGATAATTTGGTAAATGAGGCTTTATATGGATGATCTTAACTCGTCTGCGATTGTGCAAACAGCGCCGCGTATTTTTAATATATTTCTAACTTGCTTAATGGTTTTCATGGCCATCATCGGCATTATTGCACTTCTCCTTGGGCTTGGGCTTATGGTCTCTGGTGAGTTTTATGATTGGGTCTTTCAAAACCTTGAAGTCGATGATTTAAGCAAGGCAGCAGGGTCAGGGATTAGCCGCCAAACACTTATGTTATCCGCTTTTACGAGCGCAATTATCGCAGCCGCTTTTTTCTTTATCGCACGGCTTTTGAAAAACCTGCTTAAAACCTTATTGGATGGAGACCCTTTTGTTCCGGAAAACATTGACCGACTGCGAAAAATCTGGATCATACTTGCACTCACCGAAGCTTTCCGTATGGTGGCCAGGCCAATGATAGCAGTTATGGACCCGTCTGATACGATGAATTTTGATTTGGATATCCGCTTTACCAGTTGGTTCCTTGTATTTGTCATTGCCACAGTCGCGGAAGTTTTCCGCTACGGGGCGGCTCTGCGCCAAGAGCAGAAGTTAACAATCTAATGGCTATACGTGTTAATCTCGATAAAGTCTTAGTTGATCGGCGCATTTCGCTCACTGAACTCGCCCAGCGCGTTGGTATTACTTTGGCAAATTTATCTATTTTGAAAACGGGTAAAGCCCGCGCCGTTCGGTTTTCAACCCTCTCTGCCCTCTGCCGAGAGCTTGAGTGTCAACCCGCTGACATCTTGGTTTATGAGCCTGAGGCGGAAGAAAAGATCGCCGCTGAATAACTTAAGCTGGCATGGCTAAGCTTGACACAAATTAACCCGCCGCAAAGTTAAATTTATCCGCCCGCCGCGCGGTACAAGCGTGCTTTCTCCGTAAAAGATACGCGAAACGCTGTGATAGCAAAAGCGGCTCTCCCCACCCATTACCACAACATCGCCGGAAAATAATTTAATCCCTTGCGTTGGCCCGCCCCGTTTCGGCCCGCCGAGACGAAACATGGCCGGGTCGCCTAATGATACAGACACCACGGGTGCACGGGCATCTTGTTCATCATTATCAATATGAGCACCCATCTTATTCCCCTCCCGATACCAATTAATCAGGCAGGCTTCAGGTGGGCAGGGATAAGCCGTTAGCGCGTCCCACATATCCAAAAGCCGCTGCGGCATAGCGGGCCAATCTTGTTTCGTTTTCGGATGAGCCCCCTGATAGCGGTAGCCCTTTTCCTTATCCGCCACCCAGCCTAATGGGCCAAAATTACTCATGACCACAGAGAGCGGAGCGCCTGTTCCGGGCATGCGCGGGATAAAAAACGGCGCGTGCTGCACCCCTGCCCGTACAGCGGCGATAAGGCTCTGCTGCTCTTGCAGCGAGAAATAACCCGGATAATGGGCAAAACCTTGTCGGAGATCTTGAGGACATGCAGGCATAATTTCTGTCTATTTATATTCTAATCCGCCGCCAAGTCATTTTTTGCCCATTAGGTCTTATGCCGCATAAAATGTGAAATTTCTTCGCACTGAACCCTTGCAGCTTAGAGATAGCTCCCCATATCGCATCAGACGGGCAAAATAGCCTGAATTTAACACCGGACGGCATATGGAAGGGACCTATGCCGCCTCGCTTACAAGATAAACGGAGCCAAACATGTCAAAAGTGATTGGAATTGATCTCGGGACAACAAACTCATGTGTTGCTGTTATGGACGGCAATAAGCCCCGGGTGATCGAAAATGCCGAAGGCCAGCGCACAACCCCCTCTGTTGTGGCCTTTACCGAAGATAATGAGCGCCTCATCGGCCAAACCGCCCGCCGCCAAGCGGTGACAAATCCGGACCATACTTATTACGCCGTAAAACGCCTTATTGGCCGCCCGATGACCGATCCGGCTGTGAAAAAAGACTCAAAACTTGTGCCCTATAAAATCGTCAAGGGTAAAGGCGGTGATGCCTATGTGCAGGGCCGCGAGAAAGTACTCTCACCATCTGAAATTTCGGCCATGATCTTGACCAAAATGAAAGAAACAGCAGAAGACTTTCTGGGCTCCAGCGTGTCCCAAGCCGTGATTACGGTTCCTGCCTATTTTAATGACGCCCAGCGCCAAGCGACCAAAGACGCCGGTAAAATTGCCGGTCTTGAAGTTCTGCGGATTATCAATGAACCAACAGCGGCGGCGCTCGCTTACGGTATGAATAAAGAAGACGGTAAAACCATCGCGGTTTACGACCTTGGCGGCGGAACCTTTGACGTCTCCGTACTGGAAATTGGTGACGGCGTTTTCGAAGTTAAAGCGACAAATGGCGATACCTTCCTTGGCGGTGAAGACTTCGACATGCGCATTGTTGAATATTTCAATGACGAGTTCAAAAAAGATACTGGTATTGATTTGAAGTCCGATAAGCTCGCCTTGCAGCGCCTGCGCGAAGAAGCGGAAAAAGCCAAGAAAGAGCTGTCCACCGCGACCTCTTTCGAAGTTAATTTGCCCTTTATTACGGCGGACGCCTCTGGCCCAAAACATCTCAACATGAAGCTCACCCGCGCTAAGCTTGAAACCTTGGTTGAAGATCTCATCAAGCGCACGATTGCGCCGTGTAAAAAAGCCATTGCCGATGCCGGCCTTAAAGCGGCCGATATTGACGAAGTTGTCTTGGTTGGCGGCATGACCCGCATGCCGGCGGTTCAAGCGGCGGTCACAAAGTTCTTCGGCAAAGAGCCCCACAAAGGCGTAAACCCGGACGAAGTGGTCGCCATGGGCGCGGCCATTCAAGCGGGGGTCTTGCAAGGAGACGTGAAAGACGTTCTTCTCTTGGACGTAACGCCATTATCCCTTGGAATTGAAACGGAAGGCGGCGTGTTTACCCGCATGATCGACCGCAATACAACCATCCCAACGAAAAAGTCACAAGTCTATTCAACGGCGGCAGATAACCAATCAGCTGTGACCATTCGCGTCTCCCAAGGGGAGCGCGAAATGGCAGCAGATAACAAGCTTCTTGGCCAATTTGATTTGGTCGGTATTCCGCCCGCGCCGCGCGGCATGCCGCAAATTGAAGTCACCTTTGATATTGACGCTAACGGCATTGTAAATGTCTCGGCCAAAGATAACGCCACAGGTAAGGAGCAGCAAATCCGTATCCAAGCCAGTGGCGGTTTGTCCGATGATGATATCGAAGCCATGGTGCGCGACGCAGAAGCCAATGCGGATGAAGATAAAGCCCGCCGTGAGCTCGCCGAAGCCCGCAATAAAGCCGAGGCTGCCATTCATCAGGCTGAAACCTCTTTGAAAGAACATGAAGACAAAGTCGATGATGACCTGAAGACAGAAATCGACGGCGCGGTCTCTGAGCTAAAAGAGCTTAAGGACTCCGATGATACAGCCAATATTGAAGATAAGACCAATGTTCTGTCTGCGGCGCTTATGAAAATGGGCGAAGCCATTTATGCCAATGCCAGCGATGAGGCGGACGCGGCCCCTGCGGATGCGGGCAGTGATGATGATGACGATATTGTCGACGCCGAATTTGAAGACGTTGACGATAACGGAAACGCCTAGCCGGCCCATGCGGCTTTTATAAATATCACACCCCTAAGCGCGGTTCACTTTGCGCTTAGGGGTTTTTTATATCTCATGACGACGCCCCAACACATAATCCCTTTTGCGCTCACCCCGCTTTTTGGCCACCATGCCCTTGCGCCTAAACGCGAGCGGATTCGGCAAAAGGCACGGCGGTTTCGCGGTCATAAATTAGGCCGCTGGGGAATTTCCTTCTACCGCAAACGGGCGCTTAACGGCCTTATCCCGCCCTTTGACGTTGAGATTGAACCCGGCCTAAAAGCGCGGCTCTATCCGCAAGGCAATCGCTGCGAGAAACGAGCCATAGCCGGGATTCAAATTTGGGATGCAGAAGAAAGAGCCTTTTTAAAAGATGCAATTACATCGGCAAAAGCCCCGTTTACATTCTTAGATATCGGCGCGAATATTGGTCTTTATAGCCTTTACGCGGCTTTTTACGCCGTAGAAGCGGGCAAGGACATTCATATTCATGCCGTAGAGCCTGACCGTGAAAATGCGCGGCGGCTATGTGATAATATCGCCGCTAATGGCTATCATATCACGCTCTGGCCCGCCGCCGTTTCAGATCAAAGCGGGCAGATGCACTTAACGCTTCATGATAATAACCGCGGGGAGATCAAACTCTCTATTGCAGGTGACACCCCCGAAAGCGGCGAGGCCGTAAGTATCACCACTTTGGCGGACATTATAACGCAAAGCGCTTTAACGCAGATTGATCTTTTAAAACTGGATATTGAAGGGCACGATCTTCGCGCACTGGCGCACCTCTTTGAAAATTGCGATGACGCCCTATATCCAAAGAAACTTATACTTGAAACGGGCACGCCCGATGATTTGGCTCTTATGACCCTTTGCTATAATCAGGGTTATGTGGTCAAAGGGCGCGGCCGACTTAATATTATGCTGGAACGAGACATATAAGCTATGGCAAAACGTGATTATTATGATATTTTAGGCGTTAATAAATCCGCCGATGCAAAGACCATGAAAAGCGCCTTTCGCAAAAAGGCCATGGAATGCCATCCGGATCGTCACCCAGATGACCCAGAAGCGGAAGCGCGGTTTAAAGAACTGAATGAAGCTTATGGTATTTTATCTGATGATGATAAACGCGCCGCTTATGACCGTATGGGCCACCGCGCCTTTGAGCAAGGCGGCATGGGCGGCGGTGCAGGCGGGTTCCAAGACTTCGGTGATATATTCTCGCAAATCTTCGGCGGCTTTGGCGGCGCGGCGGCCGGCGGCGGGCGGCGGCAGCAAGCGCGCGGCTCTGACTTGCGATTTGAAATGGAAATCAGCCTTGAAGATGCGTTTCGCGGCAAAGATAGCGAAATCAATGTGCCTATTGCGGAGGATTGTGAACGCTGCGAGGGCATTGGCGCAGAGCCCGGTGCCAAGCTTGAAACCTGCGGCACTTGCGGCGGGGCGGGGGCGGTCAGAACCCAGCAAGGGTTTTTCACTATGGAGCGCACATGTCCCACATGCGGCGGACAAGGGGATTATGTCTCTCAGCCTTGCCGCATATGTGACGGCCAAGGGCAAAACCGCGTAAATACAGAATTATCCGTTAATATTCCAGCCGGCGTTGAAGACGGCACCCGCATAAGATTATCCGGCCAAGGGGATGCTGCACCCAAACGCCAAGGGGGCGGGCAGCGGGGCGATCTTTATATTTTTGTTTCCGTCAAACCCCATGATATTTTTGAACGCGAAGGGCCGAACCTATTTTGCCGCGCCCCTGTACCCATGAGCGTAGCCGCTCTTGGCGGCGAAGTTGAAATTCCGACCATTGACGGCGGGCGCAGTAAGATAAAAATTCCGGATGGGTCACAATCCGGGCGGCGGATGCGCTTGCGCGGTAAAGGCATGAGCGTATTGCGCCAACAAGGACGCGGGGACATGTATGTAGAGTTGGCGGTGGAAACACCGAAAAATCTCAACACGCGGCAAAAAGAGCTCCTTAAGCAATTTGCAGAAGAAGGCGGTGATAATATCAACCCGGAATCTCAAGGCTTTTTGGATAAAGCCAAAAAATTCTGGGATGATTTGGTCGATTAAAGCCTTAAGATCTTCTCTTAAGGCATTCTTTGGCCAAGCCGCGCTTCTAATAGGCTATACCATTCCCGGGCGGAGAGCTGAATGTCCAGCGCTCCGGCAGCCTCCGTAAGGCGCTTAGGTTTTTGCGTCCCAATAATTGGGACAATCCCCGCCGGATGATGCAGTAAAAAAGCGAGAGCAATTTGCGTGCGCGTGGCCGAATGGGTTTGGGCCAGTTCATCAATCGCAGAGATCACGGCGTTAAGTTTTAATTGGTCTTCAGAATTAACGGCATGGCCTGTTGCTATTTGACCCCGTGCCAAAGGCGACCACGCCAAAGGCACCGCTTTAAACTCTTGGCACAGATCAAGCGTGCCGTCCATGATAGGGTTGTGAAACCACAGGGAGGCTTGGGGCTGGCGGCTAACAAGAGGCACGTCCATATATTTCGAGAGCGCCCGAAATTGATCATTAGTAAAATTAGACACCCCCACATGGCGCACTTTACCGCTTTCGACCATATAGCCCAAACTACGGGCGAGCTCTTCGAAAGATGTCAAAAGATCGGGTCTGTGGATTTGGTACAGGTCAATATAATCCGTTTTAAGGCGGCGCAGGCTCGCCTCTAAGGCCTCAGTTAAATATTCAAGGGAAGAATTATAAGGCATAGGCGGGCGTATGCCGCCCTTTGTCGCCAATATCATTTTACTGCGCAAATGCGGTACGTCTTTGATAACTCGGCCCAACATGACTTCGGCCCCGCCAAACCCATCACTATCGCTGCCTGGAACCGGCGTAGTAAAGCCATATATATCCGCCGTATCAATTAGGTTCATACCGAGGCTTATGGCGGTTTCAATACGCTCATGGGGTGTCGTCTCAGCCGCATCAGCAAAGCGCCAGCAGCCAAAGGCCAAGCGCCCAATTTCAATATCTGTCTCGCCTAAACGCGCAGTTTTCATGCGTAGTTACCTTTCAGAAATTTTTGTAAAGCGCCGCTTATTTTTGTTATCTTATATGAGTTTTGGAACTCTCGTAAGAGCTAATATGATTATACTCCCGCCGCATTATGGCTGCGGCGGCTCAGGGTTTGCGCGCTTTAGCAAAATAGCAGCCGGCGAATTAGCGTCAAGTTCAAGGGATTTTTCAAGCGGTTCTTTCACAGACGCATCTGAGAGCGGCAAACCTTGGGAGCGGCGAGTCATCGCCAAAATAAGCCATAGCCGTGCTTTTTCAGCATCATTTGACGCCGGTAGCTTTACCGCCTTTTCAAGCGCTGCTTCAGCGCCCGTTAAATCTTCATTTCGAATTTTCAAATCTCCAAGCAGCGCCCAAAGGTTACCATTATCCGGTGCCGCTTCTATACGTTTTTCAACAGAAATTATCGCATCTTCTAAACTATGAGGTTGGCGCGCAATTTGTTGAGCTAAAGCGGCTTCTTGGCTGGCTTTAGGGTTTGTCGTACCTAGCATTATATAGCCGCCAAATAAGAGACAGGGGGCAATTAATAACATTGCCGCAGCCATTATAAACCCAAACTGTTTTGGTTTTTCACCCGCTGCGGCTTTGCTATCAGGATTATAGTTTTGTGCTTTTTTGGCAATATCTGCACGCTGAGCATCGGCGGCCTCCGCCTTTAAAATTCCCCGAGCTTCATCTTTATCGATCGCCGCTAAAGCTGCCTTGAGGCTAGCTCGGTCCCAGTCATCTATATCCGCGCGGGCCTGCGTAGGTTCAGCCCGCAAAAAAGGCCACAAAATAATCGCTGCTATCACGAGCAAACACAGTGCAAGAACAAACCAAATCACAACGGATACCTTTTCATTAAAACTCGCCTTTAAGGCCAAAAAACAAAGTCCGAGAACGGCCCGGGAAAAACCGCTCATTACCAAAAGCAAAATCTGCACGGTCTGCATAGTTAATATTAAATAAATTATCTATACGCCCAAATATAGACAGGCTGTTACTCACAACCGCCTCGCCGCGTAATATAAAAAGATCATGGCCATCATAACGGTTTGTGTTTCCGGGATTGGTAAAATATGATCCCACATGCCGCCATTCAAATTCCGCTGATAACCGCTCATTCGGCGTGATAATCGCCGTGAAGTGTCCAAGGGTATCCGGCGCCGTATCAATACGGCCGCCAGAAATAATATTATTCGCGGCGCTGCCGACTATTTCGGTAAAATCATATGTATGCTCAGCCAATGTGCCAGAGCCGCGAAAGGCGATATAGTCATTAATCGGTACAAAAACACCCACTTCAATGCCTTTATGGCGGGTCTGTCCGTTACTGACATTAAAGCCATTAGCATTACGAAAAAAGAAATTATCCTTCCACTGCGTAAAAGCTGCCGCGTCAAAGCGGATAGCACCCAGCCGCGCCTTAACTCCCGCCTCAAGACTATCCAGCGTCTCCACGTCAGCCTCACCGGGAACTTGATTTTGCTGGAGAGAATAGAGATCACTTGTCTGCGGAGCGCGGGATGAACGCGCGGCTCTGAGATAGACATTTAAATTATCAGAGGCTTTGAAGGTCAAAGACGCTTTGGGCGTTAGGGTGAAATAGTCATCTTTACGGTCATCAAGGCGAATAAAACGGCCAAATTGCCCGCTATCGGCGCGGTTATCATAATTATAGCGCGTATATTCTCCGCGCACGCCAATATTAAATAAAATGCGGTCTGTGAACTGAACATCTTTTTCCGCATAGCCCGCAAGAACAAGGCTTTCGATCTCATAGTCAAAATGCAGTCCTTGAATAAATGAAAAGCGCGTCGGGTTCTCTTGAAACTCAAATAACTCCCCTTGTGTATATTCCGCGTCAAACCCAATGTTAAAATCATCCCCATAATAAGACGTTAAAACCCCCGCTGATCTATGGCTATTTTCTTCTAGGGCCTGACCCGGCACAAAATGGCGTAAAAAGCGTAAATCAACAGAGCGCGCATAAGGGGTGATCGACAAGCGGCCCGTGCTGAAATCACGATCAAACCGGGCATAGGCCCTATAGGTTGAGCTATCCCGAAAAGCTTCTGGGAAAGCATTACCAAAAGCCAGATCATCATTTTCAAAGGCCGCCTCCCCTTGGACAAATCCGGCAGTTTCTTGGTTGAGGTTTTGCACACTAAGCTGGGCCGTTAAATCCCAAGCCCCCCAGCCGCCTTCATAGCGTAGGCCAAGTTTTTGCTGATCAAAGCCCGAGGCTTCACGAAATCCATTATCATGCGTAATGCTTAACACGGCCCGCAAAGGCCCAAGGCCTGCACTGAGCCGCAGCGCCGCAAGGCCGTCATCACTACCAAGGAGCTGAAATTGATTCGGCCCAGCGGCTTGCGGGTTTATAATATTCACAAGGCCGTGCACCGCGTTTGAGCCGTAAAGCACAGGCCCCGGCCCCTTAACCACCTCAAGCCCCGCCGCCGTTTCGCTAAGGCCCTCAAACAAGCCGTTCACATTCGCAAATCCTGCCGCCCGCAGAGGCACGCCGTCTTCAAGATAAAGAAAGCTCCCCGCGCCCGCGCCGCCCGTTAAAACCGGAGAGCGAATAGCGGTTAAATGCTCTTGCCCGCTACCGCGCTGAATATTCACGCCGGCTAAGCTATTCAGCGCCTCGGCAGGGTGCACAGCCGCAATTACGGTTAAGTCATCACCGCTTAGGGCGGAAACCGACAGAGCCAGATCTGCGGCGCGCGGGCTGCGTTCATCATAAGCAATAATTTCATCAATTATCACAGACGTTAGACTTGCATTAGCCTTATCAATACGCACCGTTTGGGTTTGATCCTGATCTTGAGTATGGGCTAAGGCGCTTAAGGACAGCGCCGCAAAACATAGAGGCGATATATATTTAGCGCGGTGGGTCATGCAAAAAACTTATATGAATATAATTTTCTGCGCTTTATCTCCTTTCCAAGTTAAATGATAGCCTTATTAAACATGTTATTTATTATCGTCTCTATGGGCAA
Source organism: uncultured Caulobacterales bacterium (assembly GCA_937928165.1). GTDB lineage: Bacteria > Pseudomonadota > Alphaproteobacteria > Caulobacterales > Maricaulaceae > CALFVT01. The sequence continues at coordinate 210,700 of CALFVT010000002.1, read as the reverse complement.
TTCGTCCCATTGCCAAACTCGGGCAGGCCCCATAAACTCATTTTATGAATATTGAACATCTTACCCACTGGATCTCAGGCCATGAAGGAGCTTTAAGGCTGTCTGTCTTTGCCGGCTTATTAATGGGCCTAATAATATTAGAAAGCCTATTTCCGCGCAAAAAAAGAACCCAAGCCCGTCTACGCCGTTGGTTTACAAATATCATGATTGTCGTCATCGATAGTATTATCTTACGGCTTGTCTTTCCCATTATTGCGGTTGGCGCCGCCCTATGGGCACAGCAAAAGGGGTGGGGTTTGTTGAATATGTGGAGCGGCCCCTTATGGTTTGAATTTATCTTAGCCATTATTTTATTAGACGGGCTGATTTACCTCCAGCACGTTATATCCCACCGCCTTCCCCCGCTTTGGGCCTTACATAAAGTTCACCATACAGACCGCGACCTTGACGTGACCAGCGCGCTTCGGTTTCACCCCGCCGAGATTTTATTCTCTATGGCCTATAAGATGTTTTGGGTCATCATCTTAGGGCCAGCCGCAGCGGCGGTTATTATTTTTGAAGTCATCCTTAACGGTAGCGCCATGTTTAATCATGCCAATATGCGCTTGCCCTTATGGCTCGATAAATGGTTGCGGCTTATCATTGTTACCCCGGATATGCACCGCGTGCACCATTCCGTTATTGAGACAGAAACTAATTCTAATTACGGGTTTTTTCTATCAATATGGGACCGACTTGGGCGGACATATACCGCCCAGCCCGTAGACGGCCATGATAATATGACGATCGGGCTTAGTGAGCATCAAGATGAAGGGCCGCGCTCTTTAAGCTGGAGCCTCAGTCTTCCCTTTGGACGGCGCTGGCAGGAGAAAATTAAAACCTGGCTTTAAAGCGCAAGTGATCCGGCTATCATAAACATTCATACTTCATATAGTAAAACCCTAATATCAAGATCAGCCACATCTTTGAAAGGGTTCTATTTTGAAATATTATAAATACGTCTTAACCACTGCGGTTTTATCGGCGGCCCTCACCGCCTGCTCCGGCAGTAAGGAAACTGCCGCAACGCGTGAAACATCACCGCCCGCTAGCGCTGTAGAAGCCGCCCATGAAACTCCACGCGCCCAAGCGCAGGTCAAGGCATTAACGAAAGCCAATGATGAGGCGGCCGTAAAAGCCCGCCTCGAGGCCAAGGCCTCCGCCGCGAAAGATGCAGATATTAAACAAGCCGAAGCTAAAGACGCGGCCAATTTAGCCCGCGCCGAGGCCGAAGCTCAAATCCTACGCGAAGACCAGCAGCGCCAAGCGGAGCAAGAGGCCAAAGCAGACGCAAAAGACAAGGCTGCAAGAGAGGCTGCGCAACAAGCCGAAAGAGATGCCCAAGCTCGCCGCGCAGAACGGGCTCAAATAGAACAGGATCAAATAGAACAGGCTCAAGTGGAACAGGCCCAGGCTACGCAGATCGTAAAAGAGGCCCCCGCCCCCGAGATTACAACGCCCGTCACCACGGCGGTCAACACGCCCCCGCCCATTACTGAGGCTGCTACGCCCCCTGAACCGGCCCCACAACCCGCCCCTAAGCCCGCAGGAATAAACACACCCTATAATAACTTCTTAGCCAAATATGTAAAAAATGAGAACGGCATTCATCTCATTGCCTATGATAAGGTCACGGCTCAAGACCGCGCGGCATTACAAAGTTATATCAACAGCTTGTCACAGATAGATATCGAAGCCCTGCCCCGCGATGCGGAAATGGCCACATGGTTTAATCTTTATAATGCTAAAACCATAGAGCTTATCCTCGAAAACTATCCAATAAAGTCTATTCGCAAAATTAGTAATCCGTGGAAGAAAAAGCGCCTTGTGGTCAATGGTAAGAAAATGAGCCTTGATGATATAGAACATAATACGGTTCGGCGTAAATATGATGAACCCCGGGTTCACTATGCCTTTAACTGCGCCTCTATTGGTTGCCCAAATGTTAAATCTACTGCATGGGAGGCGGAAAGCCTTGAGGCAGATCTTACCCAAGCTGCCCGTGATTTTATTGCTAGCGAGCGGGGTGTTGAGGTTCGAGACAATAAGATTATCGCATCGAGTATTTTTAAATGGTATAAAAAAGACTTCGGCGGTAATGAAGACGGCATCTTAGCCCACCTTCGCCGCTATGCCTCAGGTTCAAAAAAAGCCGCTTTGGATGCAACTAGTAAAATCAATAAATATGATTATGATTGGGACTTAAATATCCAGCCTTAAAGACGGCGCGGCTTTTTTGTAGTATTTTTCATATATCCATCTAAATAGGGTTTATGGATAATATATTTCATCATTACGGCGTTAAAATCGGCCATGCCCATGACGTCGGCGTTAAAACCGGCGTCACCCTGCTCATCCCTGATAAGCCCGCTATTTGCGCCGTTGACGTGCGCGGCGGCGGGCCCGGGACGCGGGAAATACCCGCCCTGCAAGACGGCGGATTAATCGAGCAAGTTCACGCCATTAGCCTCTCCGGCGGCTCTGTTTACGGGCTTGCCGCCGCAGATGCCGCAGCAAATTGGCTTGGCGCAAGAGGGCGCGGATATAAAGCACGGGCGGGAATCCCGGTCTCGCCCATTGTCCCCAGCGCCATTCTTTTTGATAATGCGAACGGCGGAAATAAAGATTGGGGCGAGCGGCCCCCTTTTTATGATCTTGGCCTTAAAGCCTGCGCCGCCGCAAGCTATGACAGCACAGAAGGGGCCATTGGCGCAGGCTACGGTGCAACCGCAGGTGTTTATAACGGCGGCTTAGGCATTGCTACAGAATTATGCGGCGACATTTCCGTTACCGCCGTCATTGCCGCTAATCCTGTCGGCTCCCCTTATATGCCCGCAAGCCGCGTGCCTTGGGCATGGCCCTATGAAGTCAAAGGTGAGTTTGGCGGATTACGCCCAGCGGCCGATTACAGCCTAAGCCCCGCAGATGATACAAAGCTTTCCCAAATTAAAGCTGCAGGCCAAGCCACAGTCATTGGCGCGGTCATCACCGATGCGGGCTTATCGCAAAAACAAGCCAAGCGCCTGAGCATCATGGCCCAAGACGGCCTCGCTATGTCCGTACAGCCCGCCCATACACCGCTTGATGGGGATACAGTTTTTACCCTGTCAACGGGACATAAAACATGTAGCGGCCCTGTGCCGCTTGCTAAGCTCGGCGCAGCCGCTGCGCGCTGCACCGCCCGCGCCCTTATGCGCGGCGTTTATTACGCCCAGTTTTAAAACTCTATCTTTCATCATTTTTACTGCACTATAAATTTAAAACAGACATGTGATATTACAGCCAAGTTATATGTGACAAAATATACTCAAGATCTCATTTAATTTATGCCTGTTTTATGATAGAATGAATAAGTAAAAGATCAGGGCCCCGAATGTTAAAATTATTCTCTACATATTTATTAACATTTTTCCTCCTTGCACCGCTGGCCCACGCGCAATCCCAAGCCCCTATTGAAGATGAAGTGATTAGCCGCGGACAATTACGCGGAAGTGACCCGGCGATGGACGCCTTTTTAAGAGGGGATTACGCCGCCGCAGAAATAGAGTTTCAAAAGAACTTTGAATCTATACGCCGCATTCAGCGCATTAAAGATGATGCCTTTTTGCAGGCGCGCGGTAATATTCGCGCTGCCAATACAAATGCTCTAAGCCTTGAGGCAGCGAGCTTGGACGGCACAACAGTGGACCAAACCTTAACCCCAACCAATACCCTTAACATTGAGATATTACGCCATAAAGATGTGGACGATGAAAATATCATATCCAGCGGCCGTGACCTTGGGGTGCAGCTTTATATGAAAGGCCTATCGCAAATTCAGCTAAAAAAATATGATGACGCCAAAGCCAGTTTTAAAAGCGCGCTTCGGTTAAGTAAAAATATTCGTCTCCATGATGCAAGGCTTCGGCTTGGCCTTTTAGAGCTGCGAGATGGCCGTAAAGACGAAGCTCGCCGCCAGCTTGAAAAACTCAAGCAATTATCTCGCCGCTGTAATAACCGCTGTGACGTTAAGTCAGATATACAATCCTCCATCGGCACCTTAGAATGGGCGCTATCAAAAGCCTAAACGCTTTACTGCAGGGGGTAGACATTTGCGCTTACCGCATAAATATCAAACCCGCTGGGTCTATGCGGCGACGGCAGCCATATCCGCATCTATATGTAACGCTTTACCGCTTACATTTACACTCGACCCAGAGAGTCTATTAGGTTATTCATTCCCAATATCATTACTCCCTGCCGTAGTTCTTAGCACGTTTCTTGCTGGGCTATTAGCATGGCAAGATCAAGAGCGGTGGTGGGGTGATAGTTTTTCTATAGGCATAAAGACAGTCGCTCTGAGTTTTTTTATTCTCGGGGTTGAGTTTGCCTTGATATTTCTCGCGGGCATGCTGCGTGAACAAGGGTGTCTCGGCCTTATATTGGCGGGGTTCACCGTCTTAGCTATTTTTATCGCCATCCCTCTCTTATGGATTTATTTTGATCATAGCCGCTGGAGCGGGTTTTATTTCGCAAGCGGCATAAGCCTCATCATTATCGCTCTATTATTTTTCCTATTCAGGCATATGGGTTTCAACTTCTTTATAATGATTGGCGGAGGGTTATACATGCTGGCTTTTATCCCCGCAGCTACGCTCATCTTCGGCAGTTTTCTAACCCTTGGCATTCCATATTTAATCGGCGGGACAATATCACTATTATTCACATCCCATGATCAAGCGGATATTACGCCGAGCCCCAAGTAAATGAGAAAGGTAAGCCCGCCCGCAATAAGCGCGTAAGGAAGCTGGGTGCGGATATGGTCAATATGGTCTGTACCGCTGGCCATTGATGATATTATCGATGTATCCGACGTTGGAGAACAATGGTCACCAAAAATACCGCCCCCTAAAGCCGCAGCAATAACAAGAGATAAATTTAAATTCATTTGCTGCGCAAGGGGCACGGCAATCACAATCATAATCGCAAAAGTCCCCCAACTCGTTCCCGTTGAAAAGGCAATAAAACAGGCAATTAAAAATACAAGGGCCGGTATTAACGCAGGGCTTAGAAATTGGCTTGTCACATCTGCAACATAGGCGCCTGTTCCTAACTCTCGGCACATGGCGCCCAAAGCAAAGGCAAAGACCATTAACATCGCCAAAGGCACCATGCCGCCCATCGCCTTAAGGGAGATATCAACCATCTCCCGAAGGCCCAATAGGCCTTGGGCCTTGTTTAAAATAACCGCCAATAACACCGCTGAGGTCGTTGCGTAAAGAACAGAACGCGAGCCAGAACCGCTTTGCAGAGCCGTCAATATATCACCGCCGCCGCTGCTCCAGCCTGTCCAAATCAGAAAACAGGGCATGGCAATAACAAGGGTCATAAGCGGCAGGAGCATATTCCACGCCCGCGCCGCGCTGCCGTCTTTTGCCTCTAGGGTCACTGTGCCGTCCGCCAACATCGGCTGCGCACCGTCCCTATGAAGATTTCCGCTACGGCGCAGCCGCGCTTCTGCCTTCGCCATATCACCCATATCACGGCCAGATATTACCACCCAAAACGCGCCAAGAATAACAAAGATTGGATAAAAATTATAAAGGGTCGCTTTAAGTAAAGCGCCAAACCCATTTTCAATTCCCTGCGCCATAAGTAGGCCGGTTATATAGGCCCCCCACGCATTAAAGGGGAGTAAAATACAGGCGGGAGACGAGGTACTATCTGCTATATAAGCCAATTTTTCACGGGGGATTTTAAGCTTATCAAATATAGGGCGGTACAGTGTACCCACGGTTAATATGGAAATATTACTTTCAATAAATATCAAAAGCCCTGTTATGAGGGCTAATATTTCAACGCGCATGCGCTGGCCTTTGGCATCTGCGCGTTCAAGACGCCCTACCATGAAATTAATGAATCCCTGAACCCCGCCCGATCTTTGCATCAGGGCAATCAAAGCCCCCATAATCAGCGTAAAAATAACAATAGCCGTATTACCCCTATCTTCAAACACCTTAACAAGGCCGTCCATAAGCGCCCACAGACCCGTTATAGGGTTACCACCCGCTAAAATAACAAAGCCAATCCAAAGGCCAATTAAAAGGGATATAAAAACTTGCCGCGTCCAAAGGGCGAGAGCAATCGCAATGACGGGAGGCAAAAGAGATAAAGAGCCAAAATCGGTAATATTCATACAGGCTTATGGCGCGGGAATGGGCCCTTGTCTACACAGCTTACACCGTTGGTTACCCCTAAACCACTTCATGTCCATATTGCATGGGCCACGCGCCAAATCTACGCTGAGCTACCGGTATTTTATGAAGCAAAATAACATTTATATGGCGCGAATCATTTTTTATAGTTTCAAATAAAGCTTCAATTTCCGGCAGAGGGCCTTCAAGAAACTGCGTGAAATTTATACCGTCAAAAAGCAATGACCCCGTTATGTTACGGTGTAAATTATTCTGCCGAGATTTTTTTAATATGCCTTCTAGCATATCATGGCCATTACCAACGGCTTGGCTTATATACGCAATTTCAAATAATTTATTTAACATAATTAGCCCCACTATATATGTATAATCCCATTATAGAGCCAATAGGCTAATGATATATGAATCTAGCAAAAAAATGAAAACGACCATTTACGGGTCAAAACTTTTCATTGCCAGACAGATATCTGGCTCTTAAACCCCCATTATGACACCAGACCTTATGGATAATATTTTAAACATTGGCCTTTTGGGGGCCGATGGGCGTATGGGAACAGCGATTATAAAGGCGCTTGCTGATGAACCAAGGCTTCGTCTCAGCGCCGCTTTAACCGCGCCAAACTCACCGCAGCTTGGACAAGATGCGGGAGATCTGGCCGGATTAAAACCACTTGGTATTCCGCTATCATCAGACATTCATACAGGCCTTAATCAATGCGACGTGTTGATAGATTTTTCTCACCCCAAAGCAGCTATTGACGCAGCGCTTTCTATGAAGGACACAGGCTGCCGAGCTCTTATCACAGGAACAACAGGCTATAGCGCCGCCGAAGATACAGCCCTTTTAGGCGCCGCCAATCATATAACTCTTTTGCGCTCTGGTAATTTTTCACTCGGCGTGAATATGCTCGAAGCTCTTGTTGAATTAGCCGCCGCCCGGCTTGGAGCTGAAGATTGGGATATTGAGATTTTAGACATGCACCATAACCGCAAAACTGATGCCCCGTCTGGTACAGCGCTTATGCTCGGCGAGGCCGCAGCAAAGGGGCGGGGCACGATTTTAAAAGATGTGCAGGTTTTATCTCGTGAAGGCCGCAGCACCGCTCGGCGGCCCGGAAATATCGGATTTGCGGCTCTACGCGGCGGCGGCGTTATTGGTGAACATGCGGTGAGCCTAACGAGCGAGCTGGAACAAATCCGCCTTGAGCATAGCGCCTTTGACAGATCAGTTTTTGCCCGCGGCGCTGTAATAGCCGCCCTATGGGCCTATGGACGCCCGGCAGGGCTATATGATATGAAAGATGTTTTAAGCCTTAAAGCTTAAAACCTTTTGCCTGTGCCAAATCTTTAATAGAAACAACTGGCCGCGCGCCGTAATGACTAATCACCTCAGCCGCACAAAGACTGCCAAGCTGCCCGCATTGCTCCCAGCCTAGTCCAAGGCTATGGCCGCTTAATACGCCCGCCGCATATTGATCCCCAGCGCCGGTCGTATCGATAACCGCTTTAACCGGGTCTGCCGCAATATCAAAGCGTTGGTGACCATCAAGAATGATAGAGCCTTTTTCACCGCGAGTAATACATGCGGCCGTGCCAAATTTTGCGGCATCAGATAATGCCGCATCAAAATCTGTCCGTTCATAAAGGCTTAGCAGTTCATCTTCATTGGCAAATAAAATATCAATATGGTTTTCAACAAGTCCGCGAAAACTATCTCTGTGGCGATCAACACAAAAGCTATCGGATAATGTCAGTGAGACTTTAGAGCCCGCCGCTTTGGCAAGTTCTGATGCGCGGACATAGGCGGCTTTGGCTGGCTCTTTATCAAATAAATAACCCTCCATATAAACCAGTTTTGAGGATTGAATCAGGGCTTCATCCAAATCATCACGGCCAAATTCTGTGGATATGCCCAAAAACGTATTCATAGACCGATCGCCATTTGGCGTCACAGCAATCATACTCCGCGCTGTCGCAGGCGATCCTTGCGAAGATATGCCGTTAAAAATAACGCCGCTCTCATTCATAGCTGTTTTAAACCGCAAGCCGAGCGCATCAGATGCAATTTTACCAAGATAACCTGTTTTCAGGCCAATTTCAGCCACGCCCGCAATCGTATTCGCTGCAGAGCCGCCGGCTATTTCTTGCGGCGTACTATGGGATTGAAACGCGCCGGTTAACTCAAGCGCGCGAGCTTCATCAATCAAGGTCATAGCATTACGTTCAATATTATAGCGGTCTAAAAACTCTTCATTAATAGGGGCAATAACATCCATAATAGCATTGCCGATTCCTAATACATCGATTGTCTTTGTCATATCTTGACCTTTTCTATATTTCGGCTAGGCCGTTAGCCCATTCAATGCGGAGATGCAACGCAGCAAATCTGTAAAAATTTAAGGCCCTTGAAAAGATCATGAAAAAAATAGCTATGTTAATATCTCAAGATCTAATGCCCGGTATTGATGGCCGCCGCGCAGATGCCTTTGAATTTGATGAACAAGTTAACAAATTAGGCCCCGCCTTTGCACAAGAAGGCCTTTTATTCGAAACTTTACTATGGACGGAAGCGCCAGAAAAAGCCCATGAATACGCCGCCATAATGCCGCTTATGGTGTGGGATTATGTTCACGGTAAAAAAAGGCCCTTCCTCAATGCTATGGCCAAAGCAGCACAGCACACGAAACTACTCAATAGTTATGAGGTTATAGAGTGGAATTCCGATAAGAATTATTTGGACGATTTAGCTAAAAAGGGCGCGCCGGTAATTTCAACCCTATCTGTTGACCGCGTTACAGAAACTGGGGTGAATCGTGCCTTTAAGAAACTTAAAACAGATCATTTAATCATAAAACCGCGTATCGGCGCAGCGGCATGGCGGCAAGCCAGTTTTAAAAAGGGCGAGCCCTTTCCAAAACTATCCGAGCTTCCGCCAGACGCCGCCCTTATACAGCCTTATCAAAAAAGCGTTGTTGATGAGGGGGAATATTCCTTACTGTTTTTTGGAGGGCAATTTTCTCATGCTCTGATTAAACGGCCAAGGCCTGGAGATTACCGCATTCAATCATTTTTCGGCGGCACAGAGGAAAGCTATAATCCGACCGCAGCGCAGTTATCTGTCGCGCGCCGAATTTTAGATGTTTTAGATTATAGCCCTGTTTATGCCCGTATCGATCTTTTGCGGGGGCGGGATGGTAATTTAAAACTTATTGAACTCGAACTTATCGAGCCTTATCTTTACCTGCCTCATTCTGGCGGCGAAGGTGCAGATAATAAAGGTGCGCAAAAACTTGCAAAAGCCGTCAAGCGGCGTTTAAACCCAAAGCCTTAGGCTATATAATTCACGCCTTTATCTATCAAAGCTTCTACTCATCTACACCGGGAGTCTTTGGCCGAAACTTACAAATATGCGAAATGGCACAATTATAGCATTTTGGCGTCCGCGCCACGCAAGTATAGCGTCCATGTAAAATGAGCCAATGGTGGGCATGAAGGGCAAATTCATCCGGCGTAACCCGGAGTAAATTATGCTCCACCTCTAGCACATCCTTACCCGGGGCCATGCCTGTGCGGTTCGAGACCCGAAAGATATGCGTATCAACTGCCATAGTCGGTTGGCCAAAAGCTTCGTTTAACACCACATTAGCGGTTTTACGCCCAACACCAGGCAGGCGGATTAAGTCTTCACGCTTATCCGGTACAACAGAGCCGTAATCATCAATTAACATCTGGCTGAGCGCGATAACATTTTTTGCCTTGGTACGAAAAAGCCCAATAGTTTTAACATAATCTCTGACTTTATCTTCACCCAAAGCCACCATTTTTTCCGGGGTATCTGCCGCCTCAAACAAAGCCTTTGTTGCTTTATTCACCCCCACATCCGTCGCCTGCGCCGAGAGGGCAACTGCAACAACAAGCGTATAGGGGTTCGAGTAATGAAGCTCCGTTCGCGGCGCAGGGTCCAAGGTTTGAAGATGACGGTAAATATCAGCAATCTGCGCCCGGGTGAGTTTTGGCCTTGGCAGTTTTTTCTTAGATGTTTTTTTCTTAGGAAGCTTTTTAATCGGCTTTTTACTTTTAACATCAGGTGTGTTTTTCGGTGTAGCCATAATAAACCCTAGCTATCTGCCGTTATTTCGATCTGGTTTAGAAGCCTTTTAACCATTAAGTCTGCCCGTTCCGATGAGGCTTGGGAGGTCAAAACGCCCTGCTCATCAAAAGCGTCTTCCCCAAACCCAACACCGACATGCACTGGCACCACATCCGCACCAATACGGGTTAGAATATAGTTCAGCTCTCTTAGCACCATAATACCGCAAAGGGCGCCGGGGGTGCAAGATGCAATGCCGTAGGCAGGCTGGGTGAACGGATCACGGCCCGCTGTACTAACCCAGTCTATAGCGTTTTTTAGCAATGCTGGAAGGCTACCGTTATATTCCGGCGATATTATAACAATACCCCGGCATGCCCGCATATCTGCGCTTAGCCGCTTTACGCCAGCAGGCTGCTGCAAATCTCCATGATATATGGGAAGGTCATAATCCCCAAGGTCAAGGCGGCGTGTCTGTGCACCCGCATTAGCAAAGCGCCGCATGAGATCATTTGTCAGAGATTTATTCATTGATCCGGCCCGTAAAGACCCGCAAATAAACCCGATTATAGGTGATGTCATAATATATCCTGACTATGTGCCGCATAAAAGCTTAAAGCTTGCTTACGTTACGGGCAAGGCTTTGGTTTCTAATCGGCATCTACATCTTACGAATGATTATATAGGCGAAGAAAGGCCTATATAAAAAGTGAAATTTTCTCTTGTTAGCAGGCGCAGGACATACAATATGTAGCCCATGTTAAGTTTAACCTTATTCCTCGCCGCAACGCTTGTGCTGGCCTTAATATTCGCAAGCCGTGCCTTTATGGGATATAAGAGCGTTAGCCGTGACGCCAAGGATGATTTCACCTATAAAAAAGCCCGCAGCATGATTGATCCGCGCTTATCGGAAGCGGGCTATAAGCGGGCCTATATGCGGTTTTACGCTCCTAGGCGTGATATTTTCACGGCATTATCTTTTGCCGCTGTTGCCATTTTAACCGTGCCCATGCTTGGGGTTCTTCGCTTTATTTTAATTACAATATGGCAGGCCAGCGGCAAGCCCGATGATATACAGCCAGACTTTCTTGTGTTTAACCTCATGATGATGATTGGTCTTATTATATTTTGGGCCCTCATATTCTTTATTAACGCACGGCTCTATTACCGCAAAGCCCCCGTCTCTTTACGCGACGAAATGCTGAAGGAAATGGAATAAACCTGTGGAATATCTTCATACAATGATTCGCGTGGCTGATATTGATGCGGCCTTAAAGTTTTTTTGCGAAGGACTAGGTCTAAGTGAATATCGCCGTTCCGATTATGAAGACGGACGGTTTACGCTTATCTTTCTGGCGGCTCCTGCTGATATTATGCGCCGAAGTCCCAGCGAGGATAAAGGCCCGCTTGAGACCCATATTCCCATGATCGAACTGACTTATAATTGGCCTGATGAAGAGGGTAAAACCGAAGCCTATAGCGGTGGGCGGAACTTTGGCCATTTAGCCTTTCGCACCGATAATATTTACGCACGCTGTGCACATTTGTCAGATATGGGCTATATTATTCACCGCCCACCCCGCGATGGGCGCATGGCTTTTGTCAAAAGTCCAGACGGCATTTCTGTAGAGCTATTGCAAAAAGGCGCGCCTTTGCCGTCACAAGAGCCTTGGGCCAGCGCCAAAAATATTGGAACATGGTAAAAGTACATTCATAATGCCGAGCCAAATAATGCCTAACCAAGATTTAATCTTGATAAGTACTTTGTTCAGCTTTTATTCGGAAACCGTCTGCTACAGCTTAGTTTCATAATTTACGGAAGACTGTCTTATGCGTAAAATTTTTGCTCTATCTACGGCTCTTTTCATCGCCGCAACAACCGTGCCAAGCTTCGCTCAAGACACACAGTTTCAGGCACAACCCCAAGGACAAGTAGCAGGGGTGCTAAGTTTTACAGACCCCGCAAATGTGCCTCAAGACCTCGCCCGTATTGATCAAGCTTTAAATAATACAATTAGCTTTCAGGGCCGATTTGCCCAATATGGCGCGGATGGTAGTTTTTCCCAAGGGAAGATCTTTTTAAATCGCCCCGGTAAGTTACGGTTTGAATATGACGCCCCTGAAACCTTGCTCATCGTCTCCGATGGCGTGACCTTAACTGAGCATGATAAAGCCTTAAAAACCACAGACCGCGTCCCTTTATCCGCAACGCCGCTTAACTTCTTTCTGAAAGAAAATGTACAACTCGCCCGGGATACTGAAGTGGTTGGCCTGACAAAAACACCGCTTCACTGGTCGGTTACAGCCCGGGACGGCTCCGGGGAGATGGACGGCGAAATTACAATGGTTTTTGACGCCGGCACATTAGCCCTTCAAGAATGGGTTATACGGTCCAGTTTTGGCGGCGGAACCCGAGTTGTTTTATCCGACCTTCGGTATAATCAGCGCATTAATCCGCGCCTCTTTACACTCCGTGATGATCGGCGACGTGACCGGCGGCGATAGGTTTTGTAAGAATTAGGCCTTTTCAACAAGACCGTAAGCCCCTACACACAGCCTATGCCAAATATTATAAAACTCGCCACTTGGAATGTAAATTCAGCCCGCTTACGCCTGCCCAGTATTGAGCGCTTTATCAAAGAAGAAAGCCCCGATGTTTTAGGCCTTCAAGAGATCAAATGCCAAGAAGATCAATTCCCATTTGAGGCCTTTCACGCCCTAGGCTATGAACATATTCATGTTGCAGGCCAAAAGGGCTATCACGGCGCAGCGACAGTATCTAAACTCCCGATGACGCGCATGGATACGGATTTTTGCCCGCTTGGTCATGCCCGCCATGTCAGCTCCCAGATTACGGCAAATAAGCATAATTTCGAGTTTCATAATTTTTATATTCCAGCCGGGGGCGATGTTGCTGACCCTGTGGTCAATGATAAGTTTCAACATAAACTCGACTTTATTGCGGCCATGACCAATTATTTCACCCAGCGCGCCGCCAAAGGAGATGACCGGCTTGTTCTTGTCGGTGATTTTAATATCGCCCCCGGTGAGCATGACGTTTGGGGCCATAAGCAATTACTAAAAGTCGTCAGCCACACCCCGCTAGAGGTTGAGGTTTTGGCCCGCCTACAAAATACATATGGTTTTATTGATTGCTCTCGCCGTCATATCGACGATGCGGAAAAACTCTATAGTTGGTGGTCATATCGGGCACGGGATGTGATGAAAAGTAACCGCGGGCGTAGGCTCGATCATATTTGGGTCAGCCCCGCCCTAGCCGGAGCCGTTGACACATTGGGCCGAGACGGACATGCGATCCATGTACCGTGCCGCATATGGGACAAGCCATCGGATCATGTTCCAATGACTCAGTTAATTGATTTATCTAAAATTTAACGCGGGTTTTACCCTTACGACAAGTCGAGACGGTAACCCCCAGGCTCTGTCATTAGGATTTGCGTGACGCCTTTTTCAGGCTCAATCTTTTGACGCAGCCGGTAGATATGGGTTTCTAATGTATGGGTTGTTACCCCAGAGTTATAGCCCCAGACTTCGTGTAAAAGCTCATCGCGGCCAACTGGCTTGCCGCCAGCGCGGTAAAGATATTTTAAAATATTTGTTTCTTTTTCCGTCAGGCGAATATCACGCGGGGCGGGCTTACCTTCTTCTTTGGCTTGCGATAGCCGCTTTGATGCGGGCTTGAACTCATAAGGGCCAATTTGGAAAACCGCATCTTCGCTTTGTTCAAAACTGCGAAGATGTGCCCGAAGCCGTGCCAATAAAACAGCAAAGCGAAACGGCTTTGTGACATAATCATTGGCTCCAGAATTAAGGCCTAAAATCTCATTCATATCGCCATCATTACCGGTTAACATAACAATCGGCGAGGCCACGCCCGCTTGGCGCATTAAAGCGCAAGCTTCTGTGCCGAGCATATCCGGCAGGTCAACATCTAAAAGGATAAGATCATAAGTTGTTTCTTTGGCAAGGCGTATGCCCTCTCCGGCGGTGGCTGCATCTACGGTTTCAAATTCATTATATAAACTGAATTGTTCAACGAGTTCTTCTCGAAGATCATTATCGTCATCGATCAGTAATAATCTCTTTTTTACGGCCATGTTATTACCCTATAGTTTCCGTTGTATAGACTGGCACATAGCTATATCTATGGCTAATGATAAATCGTTTTATATCACAAAACTGGGAAAGAGAATGACTATTTTTGTGAAATTAAGTGATAAAACTCTATCTATTAATAATCTCAACTTTCCCGTCCGTACGGGTAAAGCTGGGTTTATTAATGAAAGTAAAGGCCGCGAGGGCGATCACAAAACCCCACTTGGCCGTTACCGCTTACGCTTTGGTCTGTACCGCGCTGACCGCTTACCCTCTCCGCCGCCTGTGCATAAAGCCAACCCCTTATGTTTTCGCCCTTTAAGGCCGGATGACGCTTGGTGCGATGATTCGCAAAACCCGGCCTATAACCGCTTTATAAAACGCCCATTTACAGCCAGCCATGAAGCACTTTGGCGGCAGGATGGGGCTTATGATATTATTATTGTCATCAGCCATAATGATAGCCCGCCTGCCCCCGGGCTTGGCAGCGCTATTTTTTTGCATATCGCGCAGCCCGATGATCGGCAAACTTTAGGCTGTGTGGCCTTAACGCCGGATCATATCTGCGCAGTTTTACCTCATCTTCAGCGCGGCATGGAGATTAATTTGACGGCTAATTAGCGCGGCCAATGGGTTATTTGCCCCGCACGCCAAATAAGGCCGAGCCAATCCGCACAGAACTTGCACCCATTTTAACCGCTATTTCATAATCCGCGCTCATCCCCATAGATAGCTGCTTGATGCCGTTCGCTTTCGCCAAATTAGACAAAAGCCAAAAATGCGCAGATGCCGCCTCCCCTTGCGGGGGAATACACATAAGGCCTTCAGGTTCCCATTCATATTCCTTGCGCATTTTCGTTACAAATGCTGCAAGCTCATGGGGCGCAAGTCCCGATTTTTGTGGTTCCTCGCCTGTGTTAACCTGTATATATAAACGTGGGCGGCGGCCCGTTTTATCAGCCGCCTTAACTAAGGCTTTAAATAGTTTTTCTCGGTCAAGGGTTTCAATAACGTCAAAAAGCGCAACCGCATCTTCGGCCTTATTACTTTGTAACGGCCCAATCAGCCGCAGTTCTATTGACGCGCGGTGATCCACAAAGTCAACGCCCCAGCGCTGCTGTGCCTCTTGCACGCGGTTTTCCCCAAAAATACTTTGACCAATATCCAAAGCCGCTTGAACCCGCGGCAGGCTTTGCACTTTTGACACCGCAACCAGTTTTGGCTTTGGGTTTAAATTTCCCCCATTATTTATGGACGCATCCTTGGCAGCCGAGTCAATGCGCGATAAGATATCATGATGATTATCTCTTATAATTTCAAATTCAGATAAGCTGGCCTGTGTCATGACCCCGCTTTACGCGCAATCTCAAGAGATGAAAAGTCACCCGCTTGGAAAATTTGCACTTAAATTAAGCGCCAAAGCGCCGCATAAAAGCCGCCTATCCCCGCTTGTCTTTATGACAGACCCAAAGCGCGTTGCTGACCCTGCGGCGCAAATAGCCTTTTTACCAAAGGGCAGCGCCGTTATTTACCGTCATTTCAGTGAGCCGCAGCGACATATCACCGCCAAGCTGTTGCGGGAATTTACGCGCTTACAAAACTTACAGCTTTTAATCGGCGGCGGCGATATAGAGCTCGCCCGCGCAGTTAAAGCGGACGGCGTTCATTTTCGCCGGGACACCCACTTATACGGCCCCCGAGCTTACCGTGCCGCCCATCCCGATAAAATCATTACCATGGCCGGCCTAAAGACGGGGGCTTATAAAAGCGCTTTATCTTGTCTTGATGGGCTATTTATATCGAGTGTGTTTCCGAGCCAAAGCCCTAGCGCAGGCCCGCCTATTGGCGCGGCAGCCCTCAGTCAAGCCTGCCGTGATTATAGCGTCCCTGTTTTTGCACTAGGCGGAGTCACGCCGAAAACAGCTCCGCAACTCTTAAGCTCTGGGGTTTACGGCATAGCCGCCATTAATGGCTTTACCTGTTAAAAATTTACCCGGCCTTCAATAAACAGACCATAGGCTTTTTCATTTTGTTCCGTGATAATATTATTTGTCACAAAAGGCGTATCCCGGTCGATATATTGCACTCCGGCCCCCAATGAAAACCGCTCATTAAGGTCATAAATACCGCCAAGAGTAATCTGGTCTGATGTTAAATTAACGCTGTCATCATCTGCATGGCCATAAGCCAAAGACAACCCCCACTGCGCCGGCTTCCAAGACAGGCCAATATCCCAAGCTTTATAATCACCATTTTCAAGGCCATTATTACTACTCAGCCATGAACCGCCAAGAGTGAAATCCGTATATTTAAGCTCTGCCCCAAAGCCGAAGCTTTCCAGATCATCAAATACCGCAAGGTCACTTTGCTCTGAGGCGCGGGCATAAGTCGCCGTGACCTCCCCAGAGAAGCCATTGCCGAAGTTTCGATCTAAAGAGATACCAAACTCTGCCACATCGTCTAAGTCCGGTGCCAGAACACCGGTTCCATCAGCCCCGTTACGGCGCACGCAATAATCAACGCCGCAGGCCCGTGCATTAGGGGAATATGACGCCCCAATTTGTATGCCAACACCAATTCTATCGCCCAAAAGGCGCGGCGATGTATAGGTGATTTTCTCAGCAAAACCAGAGGCATCATTGACCGTTTTAACACTATCAAGCCCGGTGTAATCAACAGGGCTATTGGATGCATTAACCGCAACAAGTCCCGGCGCGCCAAGAGAGAAAAGAAATGCCGCACCGTCATCACGGCCAATACTAATATCCCCATAAGACGAGCGCAGGAAGAGGTAAGCCCCTTCAAGGGCAATATCTGTCTTGCGCTCATCACTGGGTCCGGCTGTGAAAAATCGAGATGTATGTCCACGAATAGCCGTTGGTGTTCCGGCCACATCAACGCCCGCGCAGCCCGCTATATCTGGCGGGCAATCCCCAACACGGCCGCCAAAACCTCGGCGAAATTCATCATATTGCCCCCGAATAAGGCCGCCCACGCCATATTCGAGGCCGCCTTGGGTGATGGCGCTTACCTCTGCGCGAATTTGCCCATCCGCAATATAGCCGTCATCCCACTCATCTCCATCGGGGCCATCAGTTTCACGCCGCACAGCCGCCGCGCCAAGTTTTAAAAACCCTTTAAGGCTTGTTGCAATATTACCAAAGCCGAGCTTGTCTTTCCAGCCCTGCTTTGGGGGTGATTGCAACCTATTTTGATTGGCATGGTTTAAGCTTTGATTGGAATTTTGGCCTTGAAAGTTCTGGCCTTGAAAGTTCTGGCCTGGGTAATTTTGGCCCTGATAGGCCTGGTTTTGATAGGCCTGATTTTGGTATGTTTGGGCCTGATAGTTTTGGCCTTGGTAATTTTGCCTAAAGGGCGCTTGACCTGAAGCCACCGGATTATTGGAGGTCGTATTTTCATAACGCGGCGGGGTTTTAGGCGCAAACGGAGACTGGGGCGCGCCCTGTGGTGCAGTTGCCGGATTCACAGACCCTAATGTTTGCGGCGCTTGGTAATAGCGCGGTGCAGAATTAGGCGCAGAATTAGGTACAGAAACGTCTCCTTGCGTCCAAGACCGAGGAGCTAGGTTTTGCGGAGAAGAAGAATAGGTCCCACTATCTATGTTTGATGTTTGGTTAGGTGCATTTATTACAGACTGCCCTAGGTCTTTTATTCCCTGAGGGGTGTCTTTTAACACTTGTGGTATGGGCGCTTGCGGCGCCGGAGCTTCGGCCTCCCAAGCTTGCTTTTTCTTTTTAACAGCAAAAGGCGAGCCAACTTGCGCCTGCGCTGCGAGAGCGCCGCCAAGGCCGCCCGTAATAAGAATAGTCCAAAATATTTTAGCGCTCATGGCCCATCCCGCCTTCAGCTTAAAGACAAGTGATTCGCCCATTTAGCTGTTAGAATTGATATTTTACCGCTTGCCCCTAAGAAATGGTTAACAAAGCCTTTAAATTTACACTCCCATGTCGAATCATGAGGAATTTGTAAGGCATAACAATCACAGGAAAGACTAGCCCTGTGAATTGAACCTGCTATAAGCGCTAAAAGAAAATACGGCATAAAGCCGTAATATCATGTTATCGGAGCAATCTATGCGCGCCATTTCAATCAAGCTACCCGCGCTGGTCATAACATCTGTTTTTGCAGCAAGCGCATTATCGGCCTGCGGATCAACATCAGGTCTTTTCGGCAAAAAAAGCACAACTGTGGCCTCTGAAAGCCAAGCCTTCACGGCGGCGCCGCGCATGGGGGTTAACTCGTTTTTATGGCGCGCGAGCCTTGAAACATTAGAATTTATGCCTTTGGCCCAAGTTGACCCTTTTGGCGGCGTTATTGTCACTGAATGGTATGCAAGCCCCGAAGCCCCCGATGAGCGGTTTAAAGCCAATGTCTATATTCTGGACGCAAACCTACGGGCGGACGCGCTTAAAACCTCTATTTTCAAACAAGTCCGTAACGGAAATGACTGGACGGACGCCCCAACAGATACGGACACATCGCGGCAAATTGAAAATGCAATTTTAACCCGCGCCCGTGAGCTTTTTATTGCGACTGTGGATAATAACTAGGCCATAATATAATCTAGCTTTCTTACGTATAGATAAAGGGGTTTATCATGCGCAATAATCAACTTGATCTTGATGATGTTTTTATAACATTGTCTCAAGCTCAGCATTATGATTCTTTATGGAATAATTTTATTGAGCTTATGTCCCAATTAGGGGCCGACTTAATAAGCTATCATCACATTACGCCGCTTGGCAGCCTTGATGAACACCGCGTCGATGTTTTATCCCACGGTTACCCGCGTGCTTGGCTTAATTATTATCGCCAAAACAAACTCCATAAATATGACCCTATTTTTAATATGTCATATAAAACCTTGCGCCCGATTAAATGGTCAGAGATGGCAAAGGATGATCAGCTTTCAGCCCAACAAAAAAAAGTTATATTTGAACTTAAAGAATGGATGAAAGGGGATGGTTACTCTATTCCGGCTTTTGGCCCTTGCGGCAAAACCGCCTGCTTCGGCCTTGGCAATACAGCTACTATTGCCGAATGGGATAGTGCTACCCTTCGATGTTTTGAATGGATATGCGCTCAATTTCATCTGTCTTATTCGATTATGCGCCTTAAAGAATTTCCAAAAGAATTATCTTTAAATGATCAAGATAGAGATATTTTACAGCAATGGGCCCGCGGCATTAATATCGCAGCGATTGCAGAAAACCTCGGAGAAAAGCCTAAAATCATCCAAACTATCATTTATGATATTATGGAAAAAATGAATGTGACGGATAATCAGTCTTTAATGGTACGCGCAGCTCACTTAGGCTTGGTTAAACCACGTAGCAATTAAAAATTAATCCGCCAGAGAGCGCTAGGCAGCCCCGCGAAACCTGTTATACAGCCCTATAAGTTACGAATTAAGAGAGTTTTATGACCCGTTATAACGCTGCTGAGGTCGAACCGCGATGGCAAAAAGCATGGTCGGATAAAGACAGTTTCCGTACGGGAGCTGACCCGGATAAGCCGCAATTTTACGCCCTTGAAATGTTCCCCTACCCTAGCGGACGTATTCACATGGGCCATGTGCGTAATTACGCCATGGGCGATGTTATAGCCCGTTATAAAAAAGCTTGCGGATATAATGTACTTCACCCGATGGGATGGGACGCCTTTGGCATGCCCGCAGAAAATGCCGCCATGGCCAGCGGCGGTCACCCCAAAGACTGGACTTATAATAATATCAAACAAATGAAAGCCCCCCTACAGCGTCTCGGCTTTGCGCTGGATTGGAGCCGCGAATTTGCCACATGTGATGAAGCCTATTACAAGCAGCAACAGGCTATTTTCTTGAAATTCTGGGACCAAGGTTTGGTTTACCGTAAATCCGCCAAGGTCAATTGGGACCCGGTGGATAATACAGTGCTTGCCAATGAGCAGGTAATTGACGGGCGCGGATGGCGCAGCGGCGCGCTCGTCGAGCAAAAAGAGCTTAATCAATGGTTCTTTAAAATCACCCATTACGCCGAAGAGTTATTAGAGGGCCTAGATAGCCTCACAGATTGGCCGGAAAAAGTCCGCACCATGCAAGCGAATTGGATTGGAAAATCCGAAGGGCTGCAAATGCGTTTTGAGTGGGACGCCGCGCCCAAAGATTATGACAGCGAGATAGAGGTTTATACCACCCGCCCCGACACTCTTTATGGAGCGAGTTTTATTGGCTTATCCCCTGACCACCCCCTCACAAAGAGGCTGGCAAAACATAATCATGAGATTGAGGCTTTTCGTAGCGACTGCGCCAAGATTGGAACCTCGGAAGAAGACATCGCCAAAGCTCCAAAACTTGGGATGGATACGGGGCTGACAGTTAAACATCCCTTTACAGGCAAAACATTACCTGTTTGGATCGCAAATTTTGTTTTGATGGGTTACGGCACGGGAGCAATCTTTGCCTGCCCCGCCCACGACCAGCGCGATCTTGATTTCGCCCGTAAATATAGTCTGCCCGTTATTCCTGTTGTGCTGCCGCAGGGTGAAGATAAAGCCAATTACAACATAGACATGGATGCCTTTACGGGGGAGGGTAAATTATTTAATTCCGACTTTCTCAACGGCCTTGAAAAAGTGCCGGGCATTGCCGCTGCTATTGCCCGCATTGAAGAGCTTGGCCTTGGCGCGGGAACAACACAATACCGCCTTCGGGATTGGGGCGTCTCGCGGCAGCGTTATTGGGGCTGCCCGATTCCGGTCATCCATTGCGAGAACTGCGGCGCGGTTCCTGTCCCACCCCAAAACCTACCCGTTGCCCTGCCCTATGATATTAATTTTGATGAGCCGAGTAATCCATTGGGCCGCCACCCAACATGGAAGCATGTTGATTGCCCGTCCTGCCAAAAGCCCGCCCTGCGGGAAACTGATACCCTTGATACTTTCGCGGATTCCTCTTGGTATTTTGCCCGCTTTGCCGGCGGGCAAGGAAATGGCCAACCTGATGATGTTCCTTTTGATAAAGCCGAAGCTAGCCAATGGCTGCCTGTTGATCAATATATCGGCGGGGTTGAACATGCGGTTTTACATTTACTTTACGCGCGGTTTTTCACACGCGGACTGCGGGATTGCGGCCTTTTAGATCTTCCAAGCGGGGAGCCGTTTAAAGGTCTCTTCACCCAAGGCATGGTCACTCACGCGGTTTATTTTGATCCAAATGATAGTAACGAAAAAACCCGCTATGTCTTTCCGGCAGACGTGACAGAAAAAGACGGCAAGCTTATTCATATCGATACAGGTAAAACCGTTGAAAAAGGCGACATAATTAAAATGTCGAAGTCTAAATCCAATGTCGTTGACCCTAATGATATTATCGAAGGTTACGGGGCCGATGTCGCCCGCTGGTTTGTACTCTCCGACAGCCCGCCAGAACGCGATGTTGAATGGACTGAATCCGGCGTCATTGGTGCATGGCGTTTCGCCAATAAAGTCTGGGCGTTGGTCAGCGGTGTTCAGTCCAATCACGGGCCGCTAGACATTGCACATAATGCAGAAGGCGCCGCCCTAGAGCTTCGCCGCCATGCCCATAAAGCCATTGATAAAATTACGGCTGGGATTGATGCTTTTCGCTTTAATACCTCAGTTGCACAAATTTATGAGCTGACCAATGCTTTGGCAAAATATAAATTAAATGACGCAGCCAAGATGGAGGCGCTGGGGATTCTTATACGTGCCATTGCGCCGTTCATGCCGCATCTTGCCGAGGAATGTTGGGCCCATTTAGGCGAAACCACATTATGTTATGATGCGCCTTGGCCTCTAGCTGACCCGGCCCTACTTGTTGATGAGACTATAACATTACCTATTCAGGTTAACGGCAAACGCCGCTCTGAACTGGTAACCCCTAAAGACGCCGCAAAAGATGAAATCGAAATCCTCGCCATAGCCGACCCCGCTGTTCAGCGAAGCCTGGAAAACCTAACAATTCGAAAAGTCATCATTGTCCCCGGACGGATTATCAATATAGTAGCGTCATGATGAAAAACATAACTTACACATTTCTCGGTTTAATGGCGCTATCTTTAAGCGCTTGCGGATTTACGCCGGTACATAAACAAGCCAGCAGGTTTTCTGTCCAATCTTACAGCAATGTAAAAATTACATCCTTAGACGGGAAAAACCCTGATGATAAAGAAGCCGGGTTTCACATAAGACAATCTATCATTGACCGTATTGGCCAAGGCAGCGGAGTGCATATTCTTGAGATCGATCCACGTCTTAATCAAAGACGGCTTGGTATTCGCGGAGACGATGTCGCGTCGCGCTTTGAAATACAGCTTCGCGCAGAATATAAACTTATAGACAGTAAAACTGGTGACATCTTAGATAGCGGGCAGCTGACATCTGTATCAAGCTTTGGCTCGCCCCTTGATCCTTTTGGCCGTGTTTCTGCCGAAGAAAATGCCGCCCAGCGCCTTGCGGCCGATATTGCGGATGATCTTGTTCTTGTTTTATCAAAATATTATGCGACTCAGGAGCCATGAAGCTTACCGGAAACCGCGTAAATTCCTTTTTAAACCGCCCTCCCGATGATATTATCGGGGTTTTATTTTTCGGCCCAGACGGCGGCCTCGTAAAAGAGCGGAGCCAAATGATAGTTCAACATTTTTGCGACACGCCCGATGACCCCTTTTCCACAACGGTTATAACTGCCGATGACCTGACTGGGGACCCGGCCAAGCTTGCAGATGAATTATCGGCTCTATCATTTTTAGGAGGCCGGCGTTTAGTTCGGTTTCGCCTTGATCATGAGCGCATGGGCGCAGCTATTGCAAAGATTATTAAAAATTTTGATACTCACCCCGAAAAAGCAGAAGCACGGTTAATTGTTGAGGGCGGCGATATGTCAGCACGCTCCGCTGTGCGTAAAGCCTTTGAAGCGGCGGGCCATTTTGCCTCTATTGGATGCTATCCTGATAATGCCCGCGATCTTGGGAATCTTATCCACACAAGTCTATCGGCTAAAGGCTTATCCATATCGCCGGACGCACTAAACGCCTGGATCCCTTTATTAATTGGCAACCGTAGTATTGCGCGCAATGAGATTGAAAAAATGATTTTATATAAAGGCGACGGCCAAACTGAAACTTCGCCGATTAACCTAAGTGATATCCGTCATATTGCCGCCGATGGTCAGAGCACATCCATTGATGACATTATTTCTGATATATGCCTTGGTAAAATAACGGCCGGCGATGCCGCCTACCGCCGGGCCATAATGGGGAAAATTAACCCTGCCATTATTTTACGAGCCTTACAGCGTCATATATCGCGCCTCTTAGAGGCACAAAGTTTTATGGCCAATGGGGATAGTGCCGAATCAGCCCTAAAAGCCCTACGTCCCCCCGTTTTTTTTGCTCATCAAAATGCTTTTAAACGCCAGCTCCATATTTGGCCCACTCGGGCGCTCCAATCAGCTTTAACCCGTTCTCTTGAGACAGAAACCCAAGTTAAAACGGCAGGGGCACCGCAAGATATTCTCGTGGGCCGCCTACTTCTGGCTCTCGGCCAATATGCCCAAAAGCGTAATTCATAATCAATATAGGCGTATCATGGACTTTTTAAATTCATTAACAGAATCATCGGCCACAACGCTTGTGATTATTAATCTTATAACCGCTATTATTATACTCATTGTTGGATGGCTAATTGCGAAGTTTTTTCGCTATAAAATACGCCAATCTACACTCATTAGAAAAACAGTTAACACAACGCTTCTACCTATTCTTGCCAGCACGGTTTATTATTTTATTATCATAACCGCATTTTATGCCGCCCTTGTCCGTATTGGCATAACCCCGACAACATTACTCGCTGCCTTTGGCGCAGCGGGGCTCGCGATTGCTTTAGCGCTTAAAGAAACGCTCGCCAATATTGCGGCCGGCGTGATGCTTTTATTTATTCGCTCTTTACAAGTCGGTGATTATGTCGAGCTACCCATCAGCGCGGGAACGATTGAAGAAATTGGGTTATTTGCAACCACTTTGCGCGATGCACAAGGCATTGCGGTTTATGTGCCAAATAATATTATCTGGTCTAACCGCATCCAAAATTATAATCGCCACGGCGCGCGCAAAGCGATCATCAATATTACCGTTGATTATGAGGCAAATCTGCGGGATGCCCAGCGCTATATATTTGACGTCTTAAATGCCGCCCCCGATGTTTTAAACCTTCCTGCCCCACCAGAAGTTTATATTATCGATTTTTCAGATATTGGAAGCGTTATATCCTGCCGCCTGTGGCTTCCGGGTGATAAATGGGCCGCCCGCACATCAGATATTCGCCTAAATATTAAAGACGCTCTTGACGCGGCAAATATTAAAATCGCCACACGCCAAAGCCTTTAATTACCGGGTTTTAAGCCGGCGAATAATCTCCTCCAGCTGATCTGCGTCTGAGTAAGATATTTTGAGTGTGCCTTTTGAGCCTTTATCCAAAAGGTCAACTTTAAGGCCTAAAGCCGCCATAAGCTCTGTTTCAACAGCACGAATATCTGGTGACTTAATTTGCGCTGCGCGGTTTGGCTTTGGCCTCTTCATATCGCGCACAAGTTTCTCTGCCGCACGGACAGATAATCCCTTATCAGCAATAATTTGCGCTAGATGCGACGGGTTTTCCGCTGCAATAATCGCCCGGGCATGACCCATAGAGATTTTGCCCGCCTGCACCATATCCTGCGCCGTTTTAGGCAAGGTTAAAAGCCGAAGCATATTGGTTATATAAGGACGGCTTTTACCTATCGCTTTTGAAATTTCATCTTGGGTTCGGCCAAATTCTTTAATTAATGCCTTATAGGCCATAGCTTCTTCGATAGGGTTTAAATCCGCTCGCTGCACATTTTCAACCACCCCAACCTCAAGCACTTCTTGATCGGATAGCTCCCGTATTAAGACGGGTAAAACTTCAAGCCCCGCTTTAAGGGAGGCCTGCCAACGGCGCTCCCCTGCAACGATTTGGTATATTATAGCGCCGCTTTTTTTGGGGTCGGGAATTGGCCGCACCAAGAGCGGTTGCAACACGCCTTTAAGGCGGATTGACTCTGTTAATTCTTCAAGATGTTTGGGATCAAAAACACGGCGCGGTTGATCGGGATTACGAACAAGTTTATCAATTCTAAGCTTATTAATCCCGCCCTGACCGCTCTCTTCTTGCTGGGCTTTTTTTAAATTATCACGGCTTTGTGGTGAAGCAAGGCTTGGCATTGGCACATCATCCGTAGATGGATTTTCAATGCTGACAGACATATCTGCCATCAAAGCCGAAAGGCCGCGCCCTAATCCTCTATCCTTATGGGGTTTCGGTTTTTTATCTTTATCATTAGCCATTATTTAAATCTTTGTTTTTAAACATCTATTTTCTTTTTCCATGACGCAAAAGCATTTCATCAGCCAGCTGTAAATAAGCCAGCGAGCCTTTACTTTTCGCATCATAGCTTAACACTGGCCGCCCAAAAGACGGCGCTTCGGCAATACGTACATTTCGGGGGATCATAGTTTTAAACACGGCACGCCCTAAATGTTTACGCACATCTGCCGCAACCTGCGCCGAGAGGCGGTTGCGTTGGTCATACATAGTGAGCATAACACCGTCGATAACGAGCTGCGGGTTTAAATTTGCCTTTGCCATTTCAACGGTTTTCAAAAGCTGCGATAACCCTTCAAGAGCAAAAAATTCGCATTGCAGTGGTACTAAAACGGAGCGGGCCGCCGTAAGCGCATTAATCGTCAACATATTAAGGCTCGGCGGGCAATCAATTAATATATAATCATAAGCTTTTGAAAGCCCACTTACGGCGGTTTTAAGACGAATAGCGCGGTCTGATTTTTGGCTTATTTCAATCTCAACCCCCGCCATATCCATATGTGACGGCGCAATATCAACATTTTCAACACTGGTTTTTTGTATGATTGATTCCAGACCTACGCCATCAACAAATACATCAAAAAGGTTTTGATTTGGCGTATTTTTTGAAACCCCTAGCCCCGTAGAGGCATTCCCTTGCGGGTCAAGGTCAACCATAAGAACTGACTGGTTTTTAAAGGCAAGAGCCGCAGCCAAATTTATCGTCGTTGTTGTTTTCCCAACGCCGCCTTTTTGATTAACAATCGCTAAAATTCGCGCTGTCATATCTTACCCTCTTCACGCCGTTTAAGTTGGCTTATATTCACAACAAATCCAGTCTCATCACTGAGGCTTGGCGTTGATTGATGTGAAAATATCCAATCATCTTGCGCGGAACGAATTTCGTCTGCAAGACCTTGGCCTTTTAAAAACAAACCATATGTCTTAGGGCCCCAAAAAGAATGTGCATAACTTAACAAGCGCGGCAAAGGGGCAAAAGCTCTAGCGGTTATACAGTCAATATTATTAAAGCTTATCTCTTCTGCACGCTTAGCCATAACAGTGGCCGGCAATGATAGCTCACGAATAACCGTACGCATGAAATTAACTTTTTTCCCCGCAGATTCGACGCAATATACATGTCCGCGTCCCCTTGACTTCATCTCTATGGCAGCCGCCAAAGCCGGAAACCCCGCGCCAGAGCCTAAATCAAGCAATGTTTCCGTCATATCCTTAATATGCGGCGTAATTTGCCAGCTGTCATAGGCATGGCGCTCCCAAAACCCTGCAAGGCTTGAGGACGCAACAAGATTGATCCGCGCATTCCATTTAGCCAATAACTGACCCCAGCGCGCATAATCAGCTACGACATCAGCGGATGCCTGCGTCGCCTGTGCAAAATTGTCTTGAGTGAAGCCCATTAACTTGCTTTTTTCCCAGAGCTTTCGTTATTGGAGTTTTTCTTCACATAAGCCAAAAGCGCCGTGAGAGCGCCCGGCGTTATGCCTTCAATACGGGCAGCTTGGCCCAGTGTAGCTGGACGTGTCTTTATTAGTTTTTCTTTAACTTCATTAGAAATTCCGCCCACATTTTTATAATCAAATCCATCGGGCAATCGCAGGCCTTCGTCGCGGCGAAAAGCTTCAATATCGCGGGCTTGGCGCTGTATATAGCCTGCATAAACCGCCTCTGTTTCCAAATGCTCCACTTGGTCACGGTTTAGGTCTCCCAGCTCAGGCCATATATGAAGCAGCGCATCAATGCTTATATTTGGATAGGCCAAAAGATCGAGGACATTACGTTTAATCCCGTCAGAATTTATCTTAAGTCCTTGTTTATTAAGTATATTTGGAGTGGCTTTCAAAGATTGGGCCCGTTCTTTTGCTTTATCAAGACTTTCAAGTTTCACGTGAAACCTATCCCTGCGCAGTGTGGATATAGCGCCAATAGTCTCACCCAGAGGCGTTAAGCGTTGGTCTGCATTATCAGCTCGTAACAAGAGGCGATATTCGGCCCGGGATGTAAACATGCGGTAAGGCTCTGTGACACCTTTAACCAATAAGTCATCAATCATCACGCCAATATAGGCTTGGCTACGGTCAAGGATAAAGGGTTGAGAGTTTCCGGCAGACAGAGCCGCATTAAATCCGGCCATAAGCCCTTGCGCGCCCGCTTCTTCATAGCCGGTTGTCCCGTTAATCTGCCCCGCCAAATAAAGGCCTTTCAGTTTTTTTGTCTCTAATGTCGCACGAAGCTCTCGCGGATCAATATAGTCATATTCAATGGCATATCCGTAACGCTCTACTGTGCAATTTTCGAGCCCCCTTATGCTATGAAGAAACGTATCTTGCACATCGACCGGTAGAGAAGATGATACTCCATTAGGATAAACAAGGTCACCATATTCGCTCCCAGGTAAACCTTCAGGCTCTAAGAAGATTTGATGACGATTACGGTCCGCAAATCGAACGACTTTATCCTCGATTGACGGACAATAACGCGGGCCTTTTCCGGCAATTTGTCCGCTATAAACTGCTGATTTTTCAATGTTTTTAGCTATAATATCATGAGTTGCTTCATTCGTATGGGTAATCGCACATGTCACTTGCGGCACCGTTATAGCTTTGTTTAGAAAAGAAAATGGCACAGGTTCTATATCAGCAGCTTGTTGGTCTAATATATCCCAATTTATTGATGATTTATGTATCCGTGCAGGCGTTCCCGTTTTAAGGCGGCCCATATCAAACCCAAGGGAATAAAGCCGTTTTGATAGCCCAATCGCTGGTGCTTCACCAATTCGCCCTGCGGGGGTTCGTTCATCCCCAATATGGATAATTCCGTTTAGAAAAGTCCCCGTTGTTAAAACAACATGTTCAGATAGAAAGATAGAGTCGTCTTTGGCTATTACGCCGATAACTTGGCCCTGTTTAACTTTCAAATCCTCCACGCTATGAGCTAGCACTGTTAGGTTTTCATAAGAAAATATGTGGTCTTGCATCGCTTTTTTATAAAGCGCACGATCGCTTTGAGTACGCGGCCCTCTGACCGCTGGCCCTTTAGAACGGTTCAGCAAACGGAACTGTATCCCCGACGCATCAGCCACTCGGCCCATTAACCCATCAAGTGCATCAATCTCTCTGACAAGGTGGCCCTTACCCAGACCGCCAATCGCCGGGTTGCATGACATTTCTCCAATGGTTTCACGCTTATGTGTTAAAAGCAGTGTCTTTGCGCCTAAGCGCGCAGAGGCCGCCGCAGCTTCGCAGCCCGCATGGCCGCCGCCAATAATAATTACGTCCCAAGATTTCTGCGTCGACATTTTCATATCCGGTATAAGTCACATTATTTACTGGCGCGGGCCTAACAGAGTTATCCGTATATGTCACCGCCCGAAATGATAATATCAACACTATAAAACGCGGCTAGATAAAACCTATAGATATCAAATAGCTTTAAAGTTTTGTTAAACATTCACCTGCCGCCTTTATATCGGCGGCGAAATAATTCTCAATGTTTCACGTGGAACATTCTTTCAACCCTTAAAGATATATTCCACGTGAAACATTATTTTCCAACGCAAAAGCGTGAGAATATTCTATCAAAGACAGATTCAATATCAGAGTCCCCTGCCAACTCACTTATGGCTTGTAGCGCCGCCCTTATGTCTTCACCGGCCAGTTCTGGTGCGCGTCCCAAGGCTGTCATCGCCCGCTCAACAGAATATTTAATCCGCGCAGCGCAGTCTTTGTGCCGCTCCCGCGTTAAACCATTCTCCGATAATGGTGCAAAACGGACTGTAAGTTCGCGTTCAAGATAGCCATAAAGCTTGTCAAAACCCATGCCCGTTTTTGCGCTAATATAGAAACATGTTAAAGCGCTTGATTGTTTATAAGTTTGTTGTGAAAGATCAGACTTATTAATCAGCATGATATCATACGGCGTAATTAAGTTTGGCTGGACGGTTTGTGATGAATTTGAGCCGTCAATTACCCATAACCGAAGATCGCTATTTTGTGCTTTATCATGGGCGCGTTTAACTCCTTCGCCTTCTATCAGGTCATCTGTTTCACGTAGTCCCGCCGTATCAGACAAGGTGACAGCAAGCCCGCCAATAATAATATCTGCCGATATAATATCCCGAGTTGTCCCCGGAACATCCGTAACAATCGCAATATTAGATTTAACTAATCTATTGATAATACTAGATTTTCCTGAATTTGGCGCACCAATCAATGTAAGGCTTATACCATCTCTTACTTTTTGTCCCCGCTCTGCATCTTGAAGTAAGCTCTCAATATCTTGCTTTATTTTGTCTAAAATTGGATAGGCTTTATGGGATAGAGTACCGGGAATATCTTCTTCGTCCGGAAAATCAATTTCGCCCTCTATTTGTGCTAAAGCATCAAGTAAGTTCTCTTTCCAGCCTATATATATGCTTCGAAGCCCGCCCCGCATTTGCTGCATGGCTTGTTTATGTTGAGCCTGAGTTTCAGAATCAATTAAATCTGCAAGCCCCTCCGCTTCGGTGAGGTCCATACGTCCATTCAGCACTGCCCGGCGAGTAAACTCCCCGGCATCTGCTTGGCGAGCCTTAAGCGCCGTAAAGTTTTTAGCCATGGCCTGATGAACAGCAAGACTGCCGTGACAATGAAATTCTATAACATCTTCACCCGTAAAACTATGAGGGGCAGGAAAATACAAAACTAAGGCCTCATCAATCGTCTCATTTATATTATTTCTAAGACGACATAAATGGGCATGGCGCGGCTTTAAATTCTTTCGCCCCGTCAATGCCAGCGCCGCACCATAGCTCCCCTCACCGCTTAAACGGAAAACAGAAACGCCTGCACGTCCAACCCCGGATGACAAGCTAAATATCATATCTTTTTGCAGCATGTTCATATATGCAGCCTAAACCATTTTTATATAAAAATAACAAGCCAGAGAATTATATTATAATGCAGCAGAGATTCTTCATAATCGTTATTTTATCTGCCCTTGGTTTAATAACCTGTGAAAAACAAGGTCATACGGATCATAACTCTACCGCGGCCTTTATTCCTTCATTTAACCACGCCCCAAGCTATCCTTTAAAACATCATTTTCAATGTTTACCCCAAGGCGCCGCACTTGTAGCCGCTCATCGTGGGAGCTCAAAAAATAAAAGCTTATCAGAAAATTCAAAAGAAGCACTTGCGGCGCTTATAAATCACGGCATACTTATAGCGGAAATAGATATTGCCCAATCCCGCGACGGCACGCATTTTCTTTATCATGATGGTGTGTGGGATGATGACAGTACAGGTAAAGGTCCCGTTGCAACGAGCCATTGGAAAGACATAAAAAACTTTCTCTTAAAAGATACAAATGGTCGGATAACTTCACATAATCCTGTATCACTTGAAGACTATTTGAAATTAGCTCAAAATAAGATTTATCTTGAAATCGATTTTAAATCATCGGCCAATTATAAAACCGTAATTAATATGCTCCGCCGCTATAACATGGCGGATAAATCTATTTTAATCGCTTATAATGAGCAGCAAGCGAGAGCGCTTGCAAGGCTCGCGCCTGATATGATGATCTCAGCTGAGATAAAAGATGTATCGGATCTACGAAATTATAGAAAAAATGGTGTTAAAACGCATTATATAGCCGCATGGGCAGGGCGCAATAATCCAAATAAACACGTTCTGGATTTCCTGAGAGATAATAATATCCCCATCTTACTTTATCCTGCGCGCCAGGACATTAAAGCTGCCATTGATAAAGCCGATCTTATCGTTAGTGATTATGCTTTAGATCAAGCCCCTATTTTAGGAGAATATGATAAAGATACTTATAAAGAATGCTTAAATAAACAATATAATTAATAAGTTAGGTGTTCATACTATCAAAAAAGTCTGAATTTGTTTTTGTATCTTTAAGTTTACCAAGTAGAAATTCTATCGCGTCCATCGTACCCATTGGGTTTAAAATTCGGCGCAAAACATATGTTTTTTGAAGATCGACGGCACTCACTAAAAGTTCTTCTTTTCGTGTACCAGATTTAGTGACATCTATGGCCGGAAAAATACGTTTATCCGCAACCTTTCTATCGAGAACAATTTCACTATTCCCCGTACCTTTAAATTCTTCAAAAATAACTTCATCCATACGTGAGCCCGTATCAATCAATGCCGTAGCAATAATTGTTAAAGACCCACCTTCTTCAATATTACGCGCCGCACCAAAAAACCGCTTTGGGCGTTGTAATGCATTGGCATCAACACCGCCGGTCAAGACCTTGCCAGAACTTGGAACAACCGTATTATATGCCCGACCAAGGCGGGTAATTGAATCAAGCAAAATAACCACATCTTTACCATGCTCCGTTAGACGTTTTGCTTTTTGAATGACCATTTCAGCGACTTGCACATGGCGGGTCGCAGGCTCATCAAAGGTCGAGCTGACAACTTCCCCTTTAACTGATCTTTGCATATCCGTTACTTCTTCTGGACGTTCATCAATCAATAAAACAATCACATAACACTCAGGGTGATTGGCTTCGATAGAATGGGCAATATTTTGAAGGAGAACGGTTTTACCCGTGCGGGGCGGCGCAACAATCAAAGCCCGCTGCCCTTTACCAAGCGGTACAATAATATCAATAACCCGGCCAGAAATATCCTTACGGGTTGGATCTTCTATTTCCATTGCAAGACGTTGATCTGGATAGAGGGGAGTTAAATTATCAAAATGAGCTTTATTACGCGCATTTTCTGGCGTTTCAAAATTTATTTTATCAAGGCGGGTTAATGCAAAATAGCGTTCCCCATCACGCGGGCTGCGAATTTCACCTGAGATCGAATCTCCTGTACGTAGGCCGTGACGGCGAATATAATTTGGACTGACGTAAATATCATCTGGGCCTGGAAGGTAATTGGCCTCAGGCGCGCGCAAAAACCCAAATCCATCTTGTAAAACTTCGATGACACCGCTTCCGATAATTTCAACATCGCGCTCAGCTAAGTCTTTCAATACAGAGAAGAATATCTCTTGTTTCCGCATGCTTCCTGCATTGTCAACGCCAACAGCCTCAGCAAACTTAATGAGTTCAGCCGGTTTTTTAATCTTAAGTTCTTCAAGACTAATTGTTTTACCAACGCCTTCAGGTAATTCTCTTGAAACCACTTCTAGGTCTGTCTCAGACATATATAAAACCAATTTTGAATAAAAGATGATCGGGCTATCCATAAAAGGATGCAATAACACAGGACGTGTTAAATCCTCATAATCAGCAATATTAAAGCCGTCAAGTAAATTAAAACGGCTTCACAATGGCCATAACAACAATAACAATCGCAGCTAAGGCCGGTATTTCATTAATCATTCTAAAAAACTTCTCAGATTTAGGCCGTTGCCCAGTTTCAAATAATTTACGCATTTTAGATAGAAAAATATGATAACCAATTAAGCCAAAAGCAAAAATGAGCTTTACATATAGCCATATAGAACTTTGCAGCGTTCCAATATTATATCCAATTAAAATAAGCCCCAATAAAAAGGCCGTTAGCATGGCCGGGTTCATGATAATTTTCAACAAACGTCGTTCTGCATCAAGCATTTGCTGCTCAAGTTCCCCGCCCTGTTTAGCACTACTATGATAAACAAAAAATCGCGGCAACATTAAAAGTCCCGCCATCCAAAATATAACTGCGATTAAATGTAGGGCTTTGACCCAGGAATATAAATCAAACATAATTACCCTCACCCGTACGAATATGCGAAATTACCGCTTCTACATTAGCAATTTTAACATCAGGGGTTACGCCGTGGCCAAGATTAAATATATGCGGCCCTTTGATATCACTCAGTAATCTTTCTACTGCGCGGCGCAATGTTTCACCGCCAATACGAAGTGCGAGCGGATCAAGATTACCTTGTAAGCAACAATCAGAACCAACAACGATACGCGCCGCGCTCAACGGCATATCCGTGCCCACTGCAAATCCTTGCATGTCAATCTGATTATAAAACTCTATCATATTAAAACCGCAGCCCCTAGGAAAGGTAATAATCGGAACTGTAATACCTGCGCCCCGAATAAGCTCTATCATGAGTTTTGTGGGTTTGATAACAAGCTTTTCGAACAGAGCAGGTGACAAACCCTCTGCCCAACTCTCAAATATTTTCAAGACATCAGCCCCAGCCTGTGCTTGGCGTATCATATAATTTGCACTTGAGCGGGCTAATATTTCTAATAGGCGGTCCATATCTTCCGGGTTTTCATAAGCAAAACGTTTAGCCCCTTCTTTTGATGGACTCCCTTTGCCTTCAATCATATAGGTCGCAACAGTCCAAGCTCCACCGCAAAACCCAATCAAAGTTTTATCTTTCGTAAGGCCTTCTCTAACGCGGCTTACGGTTTCATAAACAGGTGCCAATTCATCGGCTGCTTTATCAAGCGTTAAATGAACAATGTCTTTTGTATTCAAGGGATCAAGCTGTGGACCAACACCTTTAACGAAACGGACATCACGGCCCAGACCCATAGGAATCAGTAAAATATCAGCAAATAAAATAGCGGCGTCCATATCATAGCGCTGGACTGGCTGCAAAGTCACCTCAGCTGCTTTACTTGGTGTTAAGCAAAAATCTATGAAGCTTTTGGTGGTAGCTCTAACTTTCATATATTCAGGTAGGTGACGACCAGCTTGGCGCATCATCCAAACTGGCGGAGTTTCTAAAGTTTGACCGCGTAAAGCCTGTAATATGGGCATGTTATGTGAAGAATTATCCGTCATAAAAATCGTCTTATTTATATAAAAAGTGGATGTTGTTTTAGGGCCTGTGAGTCTCAAGAAATGTTAAGGAAATCTTAACTAATCTTAAAAAGATATGAATATATACACATAAACATATGTGAGTTGAGATAATAGTTAAAAATAGACTTATGTGGATAAAATATAAAAAGGATTTAGATTCAATCTTATAATATAGTAGAAATATGTCTAAGTCTGTAAACTAATAATAATCACCAGAATTAACGTTATTCTAAAATAAACTTATGCAATTATGTATAACATCTGCGTAAATTTATAATTATGCATTATAAACAGTGAACTTAAGCGGCATAGGGAAAGGCTTGTGGACATATGTGGATAAAACTAGTTTTAAAGATTAGGTTATGAAACGACCTGTTTCTATATATTTTCATGTGCATCTTGTCTCTGACTCGACTGGCGATACACTTGTTGCTATGATGAAGGCGTCTTGTGCGCAGTTTAGAAATGCAACACCGCTCGAACACCTTCACTCACTTGTTCGCTCCGATAAAGATATGGAACGTACACTCAATATGATTGAGGATAAGCCCGGCATTGTACTTTACACACTTTTGAATACAGACCGCCGAAAAGCGCTTGAAGCCCGATGTTCAGAGCTAGGAGTTGCTTATGTTTCTATATTAGATCCCACTTTATCAATGCTTGGGCGCTATCTTGGCGCGGCGATGACAAGTGAAATTGGGGCACAAAGACATCTTGATCAAGATTATTACAATAGAATGTCTGCCATTGATTATGCTATGACCCATGATGATGGACAAAATATTGATGGTCTCAAAGATGCAGATATTATCCTACTTGGTATAAGCCGCACGTCTAAAACGCCGACCTGTATTTATTTAGCAAACCGAGGTTATAAATCTGGTAATATACCCCTTGTTCCGGGCTCCCCTTACCCCCAACAGCTTAATGAGTTTAAAAAACCTTTTATAGTTGGGTTAATTGCTTCACCATCAAGGATTGTTGAAATTCGTGAAAAAAGACTTGAAAACCTTCGCCAAGACGAAACGTCATATACAAACCAAGATGATGTCAGGTCAGAAATGAGAGATGCTAAACGTATGTTTGCAAAGCAGGGCTATCCTATCGTTGATGTTACACGAAGATCTATTGAAGAGACAGCCGCTAAAATTATAAAGCTTTATTCCCAGAGGCAAGATTAATGTCATTACAGATTACCCTCGCATCCGGGAGTCAAATTCGCCGCCAAATCCTAGACGGAGCCGGCGTAAAATACGAAGTTCAAACATCTCGGCTTGATGAAGATGCGGTAAAACAGGCCATGCTAGCAAACCAAGCAAAACCCAAAGATATTGCTGATGCTTTAGCCGAAGCTAAAGCGGTTAAAGTAAGCTGCCAAAAGCCGGGCCTTGTTATAGGAGCGGATCAAGTTATGGTTATGGATGGGCGGCTTTATGATAAACCTAAAGATATGAGCGAAGCTCGGGCGCGGCTTTTATCTATGCGCGGAAAAACTCATTATCTTATTGGCGCAGTGGTCATATGTGAAAATGGTTATGCCTTATGGCGGCATATATCAAAAACAAGTCTTCATGTTAGAATGTTTTCAGAGGCTTTTTTGGATGATTACCTTGAAAAAGAAGGTGAAGATATTTTAAACTCTGTTGGAGCTTATAAATTTGAAGGGCGAGGGGCGCAGCTTTTTTCAAAAGTTGAGGGTGATTTTTTCTCGATATTAGGGCTGTCTCTTTTGCCTGTGCTGGATTACTTACGTGAGCGTGGAGTAATGATAAAATGAGGTCATTAACATGAGCGCGCCCTTATCAAAGATTGCCGGGGTTTGTGGCTGGCCGGTGCATCATTCGCTCTCGCCTGTGTTGCATCAATTTTGGCTCTCTAAAATGGGAATAGCCGGGGGCTATATCAATTTTGCTGTTCGACCGGATACGGCTATAGAGGCCTTTAAATCCCTTAAGAAGGTAAGTATATCAGGTGTTAATGTAACCTTGCCCCTTAAAGAAAAGGCCTATGCGGCCGCTGATATTCACACACCTGCTGCTAAAAAACTTGGGGTCGCAAATTGTCTTTTCAAGGATAAGGGTAAGCTCATTGCTCATAATACGGATTTGGAAGGGTTTGCTGCGCCGCTTATTAAAAAACTGGGCCTAAGTTTTTTAAAAACAAACCCTGCGCTAATTTTTGGAGCAGGGGGTGCCGCGCGGGCAGCCATTGGCGCGCTACTGGATATTGGCGTGCCTGAAATAAGATTATGTGCCCGTAAAGATAACCAAGCCGAAACCCTCGCAAGCCAACTCCATTTGCCTCATGTCTATGTGGTGCCATGGGCACGGAGGATGGATAGTATATCAACCGCAGGGTTAATCGTAAATGCAACCTCGGGCGGGATGAAAGGTCAAGGTCCACTTGAAGTCTCTTTATCTACAAGCCGGACAGATGTTTTTATTTATGACCTTATATACACGCCGTTAAAAACACCGTTAATTGGGCAGGCTATAGACCTAGACAGGAGTTTTCTGGGCGGACTTGATATGTTAATTGGCCAAGCGCGCCCATCTTTTGAAAAATTTTACGGTATCTTGCCGCCGGATGATTTAAACCCAAAAGCCGTGATTATGAAAAAGCTTAAAGACGGATAAGCCATGATAAAACTGGGCTTGACCGGATCTATTGGCATGGGCAAAACTACAACAGCCAATATATTTCGCGATATGGGCTATAAGGTTTTCGACGCAGATGCTACCGTCCATGAATTATATGCACGCGGCGGTAAAGCAGTGCCGCTTATAAAAGCAGTTTTCCCCGATGCAGTCAAACATGGTAAAATTAACCGCCAAAAATTAGCAGGCCATATGCGGGCCGACCCTTTAAATCTTGAGGTTTTAGAAAGCTTCATCCACCCAATGGTGGCAGATGCCCGCAATGTTTTTATTAATGAAGCTCAGGATAATCATGAGTCTATCATTATATTTGATGTACCGCTTTTATTTGAAACCAAGGGACACATTCATATGGATGCAGTAATTGTTGTGACGGCCCCGCAGGAGGTTCAACAACAAAGAGTTATGGCCCGCCCCGGTATGAGCCTGCCGCTTTTTAAAAAACTATTAGCCCGGCAAATGGCGGATAAAGATAAAAGAGCCCATGCGGATTATATTGTTTTTACGGATAAAGGGCTAGATTTTGCTCGCAAACAGATTCAAGCTATAATCAATGATGTTAAGCTTAAATTTGCTTAGATATATTAGGTTGGGTTAGGTTATGGGCGGCATTCGAGAAATTGTTTTTGATACAGAAACAACGGGGTTTGACGCAAAAGGTGATGACCGTATTACTGAAATTGGCTGTATTGAAATTATTGATCTTTTGCCAACAGGTAATAGCTATCATTGCTATCTTGATCCGCAGCGAGATGTTCCGGCAAAAGTGACAGAGATTACGGGACTAACCCGCGAATTTCTCGACGGTAAGCCTTTATTTAAAGATGCGGCTCAAGACTTTCTTGATTTTGTCGGTGATAGTAACCTCATTGCGCATAATGCAGATTTTGACCGCGGCTTTATTAATGCATCCCTTATAAGGGCGGGGTTTGATCCGATTGATCGCAGCCGTTTTATTGATACTTTGCGTATGGCAAGGGCACAATTTCCAGGCTCGCCGGCAACGTTGGATGCCCTTTGTAAGCGGTTTGATATCTCGCTTTCAAGCCGGAATAAACATGGAGCCATAATCGATTCGGAATTATTAGCAAAAGTCTATCTGGAACTTAAAGGTGGGCGAGAGCGTAAATTAAGTCTTGCGCCAGAACAAAAAGAAACGGTCCAAACCCAGCAAAAATCTATAGCCTCGCCGCGTGGGGAGCGGCTGGCCTCAGGCCTGACGGATAATGAAAAGGCGCAGCATGCTGCCTTTATAAAATCTCTTGGGGACAATATGATGTGGGCAAAACATTGGGCCCGCCATAAAGCTGAAACTTAGGCGGTCAGTTTAACTTTAACCCCAAATTCTTTTGATATAGAGCCTAATGTGCGGTCAAATGCATTTAAAATATCGGCGCGTTTAACAGGTTTTCCAATCGTATCGTCCATACCAATATTTTTACAAATACGTTTTTGTTGATATTCTTGATCGGCTGTGAGGGCAATAATAATCACATTGGCCCAAGGCTCTTCACTGCTACGGATTTTTAATGTTGTTTCAATACCGTCCATAACCGGCATGTGAATATCCATTAAAATGACATCAACATGCATGGTTGATAAAATATCCAAGGCTTCACGGCCATTATTTGCACAAGTTAGGCTTTGAACGCGGCGACCAATAAGGCGCTCAACAACTTTTTGATTTATAGGGTTATCTTCAACACAAAGAACCGATAAGCCTTCAAATGGTTTTTCGGCTTGCATCTTGGCTTTTTCTAACTTTGCAATATCATTAATATTAGCTAATATATTATCAGACTTGGTTTTTACTCTGCTCGTATCTGCGGTATCATTATTTGCAGGCTTGACTTCTATTGACTCATTATGGCCGGTTTCTTTATTCGCCGGCTTAGGGTTAACCAGCGTTGGGTTTGCAGCTTTTGTTACGTTTTTTAAAGCTGTTTGCTCTGAATTTAATAACTTAGCTTTATAGGCTTGTAGATCACTAACCGTATTAAATACAGGCAAGAGCAAAGCAAAAACAGAGCCTTCCCCCAAAACAGACTTAACTTTAATCCGCCCGCCCATAAGCTCAGTTAGTTTTTGCGTAATATTCATACCGAGTCCGGTTCCGCCATAGCGCCGGGAAATCGTGTTATCAGCCTGAGAAAAAGCTGCAAAAATAGTTGGAAGATCTTTTGCGTCAATACCAATACCCGTATCTTTTACCGCGATTATAAGTGTGTCTTGCCCATTTTGCTGGGCCATTTTAACAATAATATCTATTTTACCTTGATCGGTAAATTTTACGGCATTGGATATGATATTATTCAAACATTGTTGAAGCCGAAAGCTATCAAGCATAAGTGTTGCCGGCAAGTTTGTGTCAATATGATAAGATAGCTCTATCGATTTAATAGCGCATTTTGATCGCCATAGACGTACAGAGTTTTCAATAATTTCTTTGAGGCTTTCTTGATGAAGGTTAAGCTGCATATTATCGGATAAGAGCTTCGCATGATCTAAAGTTTGGGATAAAAGCTCATGAAGCCCCTCGGCGGCGGCTTCTATATCTTCGACAATCTCTAAAACCTCTTGTGATAAGTTCTCATCTTTAAGGCTATCACTCATGCCGATAATACCATTCAGAGGGGTACGAATTTCATGGCTCATCCGTGCTAGAAACTCACTTTTTGCTTTTGAGTCTTCTTTTTCTTTCAACAGATCATTATTTTGTTGAATGTCTTTAGTAATATCAGACACAAAGGCAACGGCCCCGACGAGGTTCCCATCAGAACCGCGCTCTATTTGACCAATACTACGCTGCCACATGACCCCGCCTTTTTTAGTCACAACGCGGTAGGTTAAATCAAACTCTCGGCGGCCAGCGATAATATCTTGCCAAGCCTTTGTCATTTCATGTAAATCTTTGCGGTGAATAATCGACCATAGCCCATGGTTTTGCATTTTTTTTGTTTCTTCAGGGGTTAACCTGTCCAAGACAGATTCGCTATAAGAGA
This sequence comes from uncultured Caulobacterales bacterium, assembly GCA_937928165.1. GTDB lineage: Bacteria > Pseudomonadota > Alphaproteobacteria > Caulobacterales > Maricaulaceae > CALFVT01. The sequence goes on along the minus strand of CALFVT010000002.1, from coordinate 170,392 downwards.
ACTTACCATCCGTAAAACTCATGGACCAAAAGCCAGCATTTGCTGCTTTTAAAGCAATTTCAAATAAATCTTTATGACGCTTATCATCGGTAATATCTTTAATGGTTAAAATAGCTTCGCGACCACTTGTGCGAAACATATTTATATTTAAGCGCCGGCCATTGTGCGTAATTGCCGTGGCTGATTTTTTGGAGGGTTGTATGTGATCTGTATCAGATGTAAAAAAATCATCTTTATTGGCACCGGCATTAAATTTTAACCCCGTCATTATATTTCCAATGGTCTCACCGATAACTGCTTTACCGTCAGGCAAAGCGAGGATGTCTTTAAAAAGCGGGTTAATTGATAAAATTTCATTTTGGCTATTTAGCGTGGCAAAGCCGATAGTCTCAGCGCTGGCTAATATTGAGTTAACGTCAACTTCAGAACTGATATCACTCTTCTCATCTCGTTTAGGCTGTATCATGTTCATTGCTCCCGTTATATTGTGGGAGTGTTAACCATGAAATCTTTCTGAAAGTTTAAATTCAACCAAGTTTGGAATGTTTATACAGTTACCGCACATAACTCGCGCCGTTAATATCAAAACTTGCCCCAACCGCAGACGGGCAAACACCTGAGAGTAAGAATCTGGTCATTTGAGCAATTTCTTCGGGCTGCGCGACGCGGCCAAGGGGAATATCGGCGACGGCTTTTTTGCGGTTTTCTATGTCTTGCGGAGCCATGCGGGTTTCTACCCATCCGGGTGAAATTGCATAAAATTGAATATTTTCCCCTGATAAGGCCCTGGCCCATGTTTTTGTCATGGCCAAAATAGCCCCTTTAGATGCGGCATAAGCGGCGTGGTCTATACCGTCTCCGCGGTGCCCGGCGCGGCTGGCAATATTTATAATCTGTCCGCCGCCATTCTCTCTAAAATGGGTGATGGCGGCGCGGCAAATATCTGCGGGTGCTTTAACATTAACCGCAAGCGTGGTCTCCCATCCTGCCTCCCAACTTGTTGTCTGGCCTGTCTCAATAAGTGGTGAGGGAAGATAAACCCCCGCATTATTAACCACTGCATGAATAAAGCCATGTCTTTTAAGAGCGGTTTCAAATAAGACCGTGCCTGCGCCGGGTTGGCTTAGGTCCTGATATATAAAATTATCATCAGTATGAGGGCTTTCTTGGCTGGCATGGGGGATGACATTTGCGCCGGATTGACGGCATAGTTTATAAATCGCCGCGCCAATGCCCCGTGATGCGCCTGTGACTAATATTGTTTTACCGGTTAAATCATACATTTTAAATCCCCTGTTTGGGTAATAAAAGCTTAAGCCGTAAAAAAGCCCCCTTTCGGAGGCTTAAAATTGAGAGCGTTTAAATTAGGCGCTCTCATCATTTTGTGCCGCGCGGCGGCGAATTTCTTCGCGGAACATACCGACAAAGTCCGGCGGCTCAAGCATGATGGGCGGAAAGCCGCCGTTTTGTGTCATCTCCGCCATAATTTGACGGGCGAACGGGAATAATAGGCGTGGACATTCAATTAAAATTAGCGGCTGAATTTCTTCCACATTTGTACCTTGAAAGGCAAATAATCCGGCATATTCAAGCTCGGCAATAAACACCACTTGGTCTTCACGGCGGGCTTCTGCTTTGAGAATTAAAACCACTTCGACGGTATCATCGCTCAGCATTTGCCGCCCGATTTCTATACCAATATTAATGGCTGGGGCCTCTAGCCCTGTGCGCAGGCTCTCTGGGGCATTGGGGTTTTCAAAACTGGCGTCTTTAGTATATTGTGCAAGAATTTGAAGCATTGGGCCTTGCGGCTCTGCATTGGCCGTTTCGGCCTGTTGATTTTCCGGGGTTTTGTCGGCCATGGGCTTTTACTCTTACTCATATAGGTTAAAGGTCTAAAGCAGCGGCTATCACGGCACTGCAATAGGCGCAAGATGGTAAGTGTTTTATAGCAATCAAGACTTACTTGTTATTTTTGCTTTCCCCATTGGCTTTGCTCCGTATATAGATAAGCAATTCACATTATATCTTAGGGACCTCCTATGTTTGAAGTCATGTTATTTGCCGCGATTGCCACAATCATATGTGTCTTGCTTTATTCCGTTCTGGGTAAAGATGTGGGGCAGGGGCCAGATAACCCGATTAACCCGGCAGACTTTATGGCAAAACCAAAAGACGTAGATAAAACTGAATTTGTTGAGCCTGTGGGCAAAGATGTGCCGCCGTCCATGATATCTCCACTTTTAAAAGCAGACCCAAATTTTTCAAAGCGGGATTTTATTGAAGGCGCCCGTATGGCTTACCCTATGATTTTAGAGGCCTTTGCCGATGGCGACCGGGAGAGCCTTCGCGGTCTTTTAACGGATGATGTTTACAAAATTTATGATGAGACAATTACAGCCCGCGAAGCGGCAGAGCAAAAACAGGTCACAGATCTTGGCCGCCTTTTAGATGCGGTCATTGTGGCCTGTGATGTTGATAAATCAATCGCGCGGCTTTCCGTTGAATATGAATCGGATATTGCCTCGGCCGTACTGGATGAGTCCGGTGAAACCCTGCAAGGGGACCCTGATATGCTCGCACGGGTTAAAGAAGTTTGGACATTTGAAAAGTCATTAAAATCATCTGACCCGACATGGCGTTTATCTGATGTTGCCTCGTCAACAGGGGATGAGCTTGAAGCCGACCCGACGCCGGACACCCGTTCATAATAAACCCAAAGGAGGGGGCATTATGAATATTTTTATCAAACACAGCCTTGGCTTTATTATGGCTTACGGGCTTATGGCCTGCGTAACGCCGGGGAAACAAACCCCGCAAGACGGCGTAGGCTCACCTGTGCAGGTTGAAGTGCAAACGGGTCCTTCAGTAGCTGAAACAGAGAGCCTGAGTAAACCCCCGCATGATCCAGACCGTTCAAACCCTGATGGGCCGCAGGCTGTTACCCCGCCTGTTACCCCGCCGCTCAGTACCCTGCCAAACTCTCCGCCCGTTCAAGATGCGGGGCGGTTCGCGCAAAGTAATTTTCAAGTTACTTTTTCGGATTACTTACTGGGCTGGAATGCGGCGGACTTGCGCCCTGCGCTCATGGCCTTTGCGCGGAATTGTCCCCTATGGGAGAAACAAGCCCCTGATAGGCTTTTGAAAACGTCAAAACCTGAATTTGGCCGCTATGGTTTCTGGCAAGACATGTGCGGCGTTTTACCTCCAAGTCCTTTTGACAAAGACAAAGCGCGGTGGTTTTTTGAAACACATTTTCTTCCCATGAACCTGCTAACGGCGGCGCGGCTTGATGGTCTTTTAACGGGATATTATGAACCCGAGATTGAAGTGCGCGCCCGCCTTAATGGTGAATTTTCAGAACCGATTTTAGCTAAGCCTCAAGAGGACAAGCTTAAAAATAAAACGCGGGCGGATATTTACCGTAATCAAGTGGATTACGCAGCCTTAGCCTATGGCCGTCCGCTTGATGTTTTCTTTATGCAAGTCCAAGGTTCAGGACGCATCCGCTTTAAAGATGGGCGGGTAAAAAGAGCGGCTTATGGGGGAAATAATGGCCGCAAATATAAATCAATTGGCGGGGTGTTAATTCGCCGCGGGGAACTGACGCGGGAACAAGCTTCTAAACAATCTATAGAGGAGTGGATGACCGCCTCTGGCTCTACGGCAGCGCGGAGCCTAATGAATGAAAACCCGCGCTATATTTATTTTTCCCTCGAAGATATTGAGCAGGGCGAAGGCCCAAAGGGTTCTTTGGGCGCGCCTTTAACAGCGATGGGCTCAATGGCGATTGATCCGAAATCTCGCCCTTATGGGGTACCCATTTGGCTGCAAACAACCCTGCCGCAATTTGCGGGAGATTATAATGGTCGCCCTGAAAACCTATTGGTTATTGCGCAAGATTCGGGTAATGCCATCAAAGGCCAAGGGCGGGGGGATTTATTCTTCGGCTCTGGCGCGCTGGCCGGAGAATTGGCAGGGGTGATGAAACATGACGTTACGATGATTCACCTTTTGCCCCGCCGCCTCGTTATGGCGCAAATGGGGTTTCGCTAATGGCCCGTCATGGCCGAAACGCTCAAAAACCTCTAAGCTCTGACGATAAAGCCATATGGCAGCGGGTGACCCGTACAGTTACGCCCAGCCCGCACCGCGCCCGTAAAGCGCAAAATAGCCCCGCCGTGATCCTGCCCAGCGATAAAGGGCCATTCATGCGTGTGCCGCCAAATCCCAAGCCCTGTAAACCGCAAGCGGCAGACAGCCTACAGCCCAGCGCGGATAAGCGGGTGCGGCGCGGGCGCATCCGCATTAACCGCCGTATTGATCTTCACGATATGACCCGCAGTCAAGCGGAAGCGGCGCTATTTAATTTGGTCAGAGCCGCCTATGCCAAACAAGAACGCTGCTTGCTTGTTATCACCGGCAAAGGCCTGCGCCTAAACGGGGTGCTGCGGCAGAACTTGCCGCATTGGCTCAATGGGCCAGAGATTCGCCCGCTCATTGCCTCTTACGCCCAAGCCCACATAAAGCACGGCGGCACAGGGGCGTGGTATGTATTTTTAAAGCGTAAAGCCCTATAAAATAAACTTACTGAGGTCTTGGTTCTTCGAGAGCTCACCGACATGGTCTCGCACGTAATCAGCATTGATGTTAAGGGTTTCACCGGCTTTATCTGTGGCCTCAAAACTGATCTCATCTAAAAGGCGCTCCATTACGGTTTGCAGCCGCCGCGCGCCGATATTTTCAATGGAATTATTAACATGGGCGGCAATGCTCGCGATTTCTTTTATGGCGTCATCGGTAAAGTCCAAAGTAACGCCTTCAGTGGCGAGCAAAGCTTTATATTGGCGGATAAGGCTGGCCTGCGGCTCGGTGAGGATGCGGACAAAATCATCCTCCGTCAGCGCCCGTAGCTCAACCCGAATAGGCAGGCGCCCTTGAAGCTCAGGTAAAAGGTCAGATGGTTTGGCGACATGAAAGGCGCCGCTAGCGATAAATAAAATATGATCAGTTTTTACGGGGCCATATTTCGTTGATACAGTGGTGCCTTCAATCAACGGCAAGAGATCGCGCTGCACCCCCTCGCGAGAGACCCCCGCCCCGCGCGCATCAGAGCGGGCCGAGATTTTGTCAATTTCATCGAGAAAAACAATGCCGCCATTTTCTGTGCGCTCTAGGGCTTCGCGGGTAAGGCTTTTATCATCAATTAACTTATCTGCTTCTTCCGCTAAGAGCGGCGTATAGGCCTCGCCAATTTTCATTTTAACAGTTTTTGTTTTCCCCATGCCCTTGCCAAACATGGCGGATAAATCAAGCATGCCCATATTTGCTCCTGGCTGCCCTGGGATTTCAAAACCTTGAAAGGGGGAGGCTTTGTCAGAAAGCTCAAGATCAATTTCTGTATCGTCGAGCTCTCCAGCGCGGAGTTTATCGCGAAACTTAGTCCGCGTCGCCTCGCCAGAATTTTCACCAACAAGCGCGTTTAAAATACGGTCTTCGGCGGCCAGCTCGGCTTGGGCTTTTACATTGTCGCGGCGAAGCTCTTTGAGCATGGAAATCGAGGCCTCAACGAGGTCGCGGATAATCTGCTCCACATCACGGCCCACATAACCAACTTCGGTGAATTTTGTTGCTTCAATTTTAATAAAAGGCGCTTTGGCCAAGTTCGCAAGCCGGCGCGATATTTCCGTTTTACCAACCCCTGTTGGGCCGATCATTAAAATGTTTTTGGGCGTAATTTCATGGCGAAGATCACCCTCGACATGTTGCCGTCGCCAACGATTGCGCAGGGCAATCGCGACGGCGCGCTTGGCGTCTTTTTGGCCAATAATATGGCGATCAAGTTCAGATGTAATTTCGCGGGGAGAAAAATTTGTCATGAGGCACAGATAGGAAAGATAGGCGGGGTATCAAGAGGCATAGCTACGCTTAGGGGCGAAAATTTGGATCATAGGCGGCGGGGATAAAGCGGCTTTTGGGCAAAGTTTTAATTATGATATTACGCAGGGGGTGCCACCCCACGCCAAGTAACACAATGGCCCCGCCGACTAGAACCAAGGTTAATGTCACCGCAAGGCCTAAATCTAGGCCTGATTTCGCCAGTAAATAACCCACAGCAATCACTGCATAAATCAAAGACGATACCAACAAAGCGCGGCGGTTTAAAATAAGCCCGGCGGCGCTGACCATCCCAACGAGTATCAGCATGATAACGGCATCGCCGGAATCAATATCAATCACGGGGATAAACCCTAAAACCTGCGTTGACTGGGTTTTAACAAGCTCTAACACCGCGCCGTGGATTAATAAAGGTGCAGCGGTTAAATGGAGCCAAAAGGCATTATCTGAAAACCGCGTGGTTCGGTGTAAATCTTTGCTGTCGTAATAAATACCGCCCACAAGGGTGAGCGCCCCGCCAAAGGCCATGACCCAGCCAAATTTGGCGCGGATTAACTCTGGGGCCAGTGTGCTTATGACCGTTAGGCCTAAATAGAGTCCAGTCAATGTCATCAGGGCAATACAAAACGGCAAGCGCACGCGCCAATAAAACCCCGCCATCGCCAAAAGCGCAATCAGGGCCGTCCAAATATCATTGGTTCCTCCCAATAAGCCAGACACGCCTTTAAGGGTGAAAACTAAAAAGGCTAACGCCGTTAAAAGCGTCGGCAGGTGGCTGCGTTTTTTGCGGCCAAAATATTCCGCCATTAAGGCGGTTATCAGCGCGGCGATAATAAAACTAACCCCGCCGCCTAAAAGGGCGGCCATAGCGCTGAGGCCTAAGATTAAAAGCCCGATGCCAATAGCGATAAATACATCGGAAAACCCGCGTATAAAGCGAAGGTTTTCTTCGTCTCCAATGGCGGCTTCAATATGAATATTTGGCGGTTCACCGTTCGCAAGCTGCGCGCGCATGGCGCTCGCTTGGGTTTGCGAGATAATGCCGGCGTCTAACGCGGCTGTGATTTGCGTATCTGTCATTTGAGTCATAGCTTATCTTAACATAAAAAAGATTATGGGGCATAAAAAATAGCGGCGGCTATGGAGGGCGCAATCATGGTGACATCAAAAACGCTTTTACGGGTGGGCCTGATCTTAGGTCTTTCCCTCTTGCATTTTGCCTGTTTACGCAGTGACAATAATGTGGCCTCTCCTAGCTCTGCTGCGCAAACGCTTGTTAATATCCCTCAAAGCCAAACCCGCCTTGACCCGCCGCCGGGCTATGCGGAAAATAAGAATACGGTTGTCATGCTCGGAATGATCCACCGAAGCCATGTTGGCAGCGAGCGCTACGGCCTTGATGTGGTTGAAGCGCTTATTCGCGAGATTAATCCTGACTATGTCTTGACGGAAATTCCGCCAGACCGTTTGGCCCAAGCCGTGAAAGGCTTTGCGGAAACCGGTGAGGTGACAGAGCCGCGTGTGCGGGTTTTTCCGGAATATAAGGATGTGCTTTTCCCTTTATCAGATGAGATGGATTTTAAAATAATTCCCACCGCCGCATGGAGCCGCGGCATGGCCGATTATCGCCGCGCGGCCATGACCCGCCTGCGGGATGACCCATCCCGCAAAGCCGATTGGGATGCCTATACAGCAGCGAATGAGGCATCGGATAAAAAACTATCGGGCCGCCGAGATGATCCTTATTTTATTCACAGCGATGAATATGACGCGATTACCAAGGCTAATCTTTCTGTTTACGGCGCGCGCTTTGCCGATGATATTGGACGCGGCGATTGGGAGCGCATTAATGCCGCCCATTATAAACTCATCGAAGCCGCCCTTGAAAACCACGCAGGCGAAGGTGCGGTTATGCTGATTACCTATGGTGCAGGGCATAAATATTGGTTCCTCGAACAGCTCCGTCAGAGGGATGATATCATACTCGTCAACCCCCGTGTATATTTAGACCGAATTAAAGCGGAGTGAGGCGTTAGGTGGCGGGTCTTTGTGAAATCATATAAATATGGCGTTCGGGATATTGATCCCGTCCAAGATGTAGAATTGATAAGCCTTTATCGTGTAAAATTTCGATATTTTTTTGAACGCCAATAGAGCTGTAATAAAACACTTGCCCGCGCCATTGATCTGTATGCTCGCCGATATCATCACCAAATGTATGTATCATCACCCCGCCGGCGGAGAGGCGGCGGCATAGTTTTGATAAAACGGGTTTTTGCTGTTTAAGCGGCAGATGAAATAAACTATCCCATGCTAAAATAAAGTCAAAGCTTTGCGCGTCCTGATAATCACAAATGTCACCGTGAATAAACCGCGCTTTTGGATGATTACTTTGCGCGAGCTTTATCATGTTTTCAGAGGTATCAAGTCCGGTGACGTCAAAGCCGCGCGCCTCAATCCGCTTTAATAACCGCCCGCCGCTGCCGCATCCCACATCCAGCGCCCTCCCGCCTTTAGGGGCCATAGTCAATGCCCGCTCAAGCGCAGTGACCCCGTAATCTGAACGCTTGTGGTAATCAGTCCACCACGCGGCAATATCGTCATATTGGCGGCCTATGTCTTGCGGCGTCATGGGTATGGTCTCTTTGGGTTTGCGCGGTGCTTAGCCTGCGTCTAATGTTTCAACGGTTAAATTACCATTGGTAAATACGCAGACTCTATCGGCGATGGCCATGGCTTTACGGGCGAGGGTTTCCGCGTCTTTTTCATATTCGTCCATCGCCAAAGCCGCAGAGAGGGCGAAGTTCCCGCCGCTGCCAATAGCGGTGATCCCGCTGCCGGTCTCAGCTTTATCGGGCTCGACCACATCGCCGTTCCCCGTCAGGACAAAGGTGTTATCTTTATCAGCGACGATCATCATGGCTTGGAGCTGCCGCAGATATTTATCTGTGCGCCAATCTTTGGCAAGCTCCACACAGGCCCGCGCGAGCTGGGTCGGATATTGCTCAAGCTTACTCTCGAGCCGCTCCATGAGGGCAAAAGCATCAGCGGTGGCTCCCGCAAACCCCGTAATTACTTTCCCGCCCGCAAGGGTGCGAACTTTCCGTGCGCCGGACTTCATCACCGTATTACCGGCGCTGACTTGCCCATCGCCAATGACAACGACCTTGCCGTTTTTGCGCACGGATAAAATTGTCGTCCCGCGCCACTGGCCTGCATCGGCGTAATCATAATGAGGGGTCATAAATATCTCCTTAGCTGCAAGATGGGAGCGGCGTAGCAACTCGTCAAGACTCTATGGCCAAAGCTATGCATAAGGCAGCCGAAAATTTACCGCGCTAGAGGGAGGGCAGTTTGGACATTCGCAGCGGCTCCATTTGCGATGGTAACCGATTATATAATATTTACGCAAAGAGAGGCCCCGCCTCACTTTGAGGCAAAGCTGCGGCCCAAAGACCACACCGCTGCGAGATTGGCTTTTTCAAAGGCCCCGGACAGTTATTAGGTCTAAACCATCACAGCTTTCACCTAGGCTATGAAATTAATCATAACCCACAGAGCGTCCGGCCAAACAATAAGTTGTTACCTTATCGCTATTGGCACCAATCACACCTTAAAGCCTGCCAACGATCACTTGCCTGTCCCAAAGGTGATAGGGGTAATATAAGGGAGCGGTTAGGGGCGTGGATTTATCTTGAGGTATTTATGTTCTCTCATTTGCGAGGCGCTGCAAAGCGGCGGGAATATACGGTGTTTGTGGTGAGTCTCTGAAATAACCTTTACCCCCATCCATTCCGGAGAAAGCCGTAACCTTTAATTTAACGCTGGAATCTTTTGCGGTAAGTGAGGGGACTATGACCATCAGGCGGAGATATTTCTAAACGCCCCAGCCCTATAATAAGAGTGGTAATACCGCTAATTCTGGCGAAATCGTTAACCCTTAGATTTTAATAAACGTTATTATAAGAAAACCCAATAGGCGTGCCGTTTCGCGTAACATAATATTGCTTCTCACCAAACGTGACAGATGCATAGCCATTTTCAAAATTACTCACTCTATTAAATATAAGCGGAATTATGATGTTGCCTTTTGTATTTATAAAGCCGTATTTTTCATTGCTTTCGACGCAGGCTAAGCCTTCAGAAAATGACCGTGCTGAGTCATATGTAAAGTCAATTTTTACCTCGTCTTCGGGATTAATATAACCCCATTTAAAAGATGCTTTTGCTAGGGCTTTAAGATCATCAAATGATCTTTTTTCACCTTCAGATAGCGGGGATAATTTCATTGATGTTTTGACTCTTATTTGAACAGGGGCCAAGCCGTTGTTGAATTCAAGTGCGGTTTTATAGTGAGGCGCAATAATAATTTCACCCAATTTGTTAATGTAACCCCATTTTTTATCTAGCATGATGGGGGCATAACCATTTTGAAATCCACCCGCAAAATCAAAGGACGGCGGGATGACCCATTGACCCGTTATGTCGATAAAGCCGTATTTCTGCTCTGTGAGTGGCCTTTCGCATGAGGCGGGGTCTCGCGTAGCGAGCAAGTCTTCATAAAAACCAGTCCAGCCACATGCCGCTAAGGGCGTTTCTTCTCCCGATGGGTTTAATAATAAGGTTTTGCCGTCTGGTTTTAGGGCTAAAAATCCGCCTAATGACGAATTATATGGACGAATAAATGCATATCGGGGCGGTATAATCCACGCCCCGGTTTTGTTGATAACGCCTTGGCTTCGGCTCCCTGCTATGACGGCATATCCATCTTTAAAATTATTTCCAATCAATCCAGTGATAGTTAGAGCAATCTGTCCTTTTTGATCGATATATTTTATCGGGCCTTTTCCATTTATAACTGCCAAGCCGTCATGGAATGAAAAATAGGCGTTATATTGCGGTGAAATAATAAGCTCCCCGCGCGGATTAATCGCGCCCCACTTCCCGTCTTTTTTCACGCTCGCCACGCCTCCGATAAAGGGTTTTGTATCTTCATAAAGAGGGGCAATTACGGTCTGGCCGGAGCTGTCCATATAGCCGCACTGATTTTTTGCGAAGCAAAAATTAAGGAGTCCTGTGTCTTGGACTGCTTGCGAAGACTGTTTTTGGCAAGCGTGTAAAGTGAATAAAGCACTCAGCAAGAGGATTAAATGCCTTAATAGAGAGACCACGCGGTAAACCCTAACCTTAACCCTAAACCTTCCAGCCCCAATGTAGGGCGGCGATGCCGCCGGAATAGTCTTGCCAAGCGACTTGTGAAAAGCCGCCGTCTTTAATCATAGAGGCAAAGGCGTCTTGGCGGGGGAAGCGGCGGATGGATTCGACGAGATATTGATAGCTGTCTTTATCCCCCGCGAGGAGCCCCCCAAGCGGCGGGATGACGGCGAAGCTATAGCTGTCATAAATTTTGCGAAGAAACTTATCGGGCGGGGTTGAGAATTCGAGCACGAACAGCCGCCCGCCCGGTTTTAAAATGCGGTAAAACTCCCGCAGGGCGGCGTCTCTATCGGTGACGTTGCGAATACCGAAAGATATGGTCATCACATCGGCGCTTGCGCTCTCAAAAGGGAGAGCTTCCGCATTGCCGCAAACCCGCTCAATTCGGGCATTAATATCTGTATCGGCCCCGCCGTTCTCTAGGAGGCCTGCCGCGAGCATTTCATAATTAATATCGCTGACAATGGCAGCGGCGTCTGGGCCGCCGCGCCGTTTTTGCACCTCTGCGGCGCGGGCTAAAAACCGTTTGGCGATATCCCCTGTGCCGCCGGCAATATCAATCAAGCGCTCCCCAGGTTGCGGGTTGATTTTTGTCACCATCATGTCTTTCCACACCCGATGGATGCCCATGGACATCGCGTCATTCATGAGGTCATATTTGCTCGCAACGGAATCAAACACGCCGCGCACGCGCGATTGTTTTTCGCTGCGGGGGATTTCCGTAAAGCCGAAATCTATTTTATCATCGCTCTTGCTCATGGGGAGCTATCTGTCATAAATCAGGGCGAAAAGCTAGCGCCGAGATGAGACCGAGACATTATGCCTGAACTCCCCGAAGTTGAAACGGTTCGCCGCGGCCTTGCCCCCGTGATGGAGGGCTTTATCTTTGAGCGCGTGGAATTACGCAGAGCGAATCTTCGCTTTCCTTTCCCCGATGATTTTACGGCGCGGATTGAAGGCCAAACTTTGACGCGCCTTGGGCGGCGGGCGAAGTTCTTAGACGCGCAGCTGTCCTCAGGCGAGCGGCTTTTAATGCATCTGGGCATGTCGGGGCGCTTTACCATTGACGGGGAGGGGCGCGGGGAATTTGTTCACGATACAGGCGGAATCGCCAAGCATGATCATGTGATTTTCCATATGAGCAGCGGCCACCGCGTCATTTATAATGATCCCCGCCGCTTTGGTTTTATGGAGCTTGTGCAGCGAGGGGAAACGCCGCCGCGACTGATGAAGCTCGGGCCAGAGCCTTTGTCTAATGAATTTAACGCGCCTTTATTGCGGGCGGCGTTTAAGGGAAAGAAAAGTAAGATTAAAGCGGCCTTGCTCGATCAGCATATTGTGGCGGGGCTTGGTAATATTTATGTCTGCGAGGCTTTGTTTCGGGCGGGGGTTTCACCGCGCCGCGCGGCAGGTCGGCTTAAAATAGCTGAGACCGAAGCGCTTGTCCGCCACGTCAAAGATGTGATCTCTGAAGCCATAGAGGCGGGTGGATCCTCCCTACGGGATTTTGCCGCCGCTGATGGAGATCTTGGTTATTTCCAGCATAGCTTTGATGTTTATGGCCGCGAAGGGGAGCCCTGTAAGATTTGCGAAGCGCCGCTTATGCGGATTACCCAATCAGGGCGGAGCAGTTTTTACTGTAAGGCCTGCCAGACTTAAGCTATCAGAGGTTCGGGCCATTAAGGCTGGCGCAGGATTTTCTCCATCTTACGGCCCCGCGCCAGTTCATCCACAAGCTTATCAAGATAGCGCGTCTGCCGCGTGAGCCTGTTGTCAATCTCTTCAATACGGTAGCCGCAAATCACCCCTTTAATCAGGTGCGCATTGGGATTGAGTGTTGCCGCTTTGAAAAAACTTTCAAAGGTGACGCGGGTCTCAATTAGCTTTTCAATATCATCATCATTAAACCCCGTCAGCCACGTTATAACCTCATGAAGCTCGGCTTTGCTGCGGCCTTTCTTCTCGGCTTTGGTGACGTAATGGGGATAAACATCGGCAAAGACCATATTGGCAATGCGCTGATTATGTTTCTCGGTAACTTTCATGTTTTGCTCTTAATTGGGATTAAAGACAAAGCCGCCATAGGGCCCCATTTTGGCGCGCAAGACTTTCCCGTCATGGCTAATGTTTTTAGAGGTAAAGGCGAAGGGCTCGCTGCCGTCATAAAGTAATGTGCCGCGGCGGCGCAGGCCATTGAGTTTTGAAATATCAATATCCACCGCTTTGGTTTTATCCTCTCCATTAATACCGGCGATATACCACGCCTTACCTTTGCGGCGGGCAAGGATGATGTCTTTTCCGGGATAACCCGCCAGAAACACCGTCTCGTCCCAAGCGGTGGGAATGTCTTTGAGATAATCTTTATAATCTTTGCTCGCGGCGCGGTAGCTTTCAACACTATCAGCGAGGTGTTGAAGGCCAGATTCAAAGATCACTGCAAGGGCCGCTTCATGGGCATAGCTTGTTAAGTGGCGCACAGTCTGGTTTGAAAAGCCGGTCGGGGTGTAATCCATCGAGCCAATGACATTGCGGGTGAAGGGCAGAATAGTGTTTTGATAGGTCGCGAGAACCCCGTAATCAGGCTCTGACGGGAAGGTGTAAACCTCACCGCCACGCACAGATTCCATGGTCATAAGATGGGGGTAAGTCCGCTGCCAGCCGCGCGGAATCGTGCTGCCGTGGAAATTCACCAGTAGTTTGAAATCGGCAGCATCTTCGAGAATACCAATATATTGCGCGATGCGGTCTTGATTATCAGAATGGAAGAAATCGACTTTAATGCCTTTGGCCCCCGCCTTTTGCAGGCGCGCAAATTCGGCACGCCTTATGCGCCGCTCGTGCATTTTATTACGGGGTTCTTCGGTGACAAAATTATGCGGCCCGCCGGAATTATACCAAAATAAAAGCCCAACTTTTTTCTTGCGGCCATAGGCGATCAGGTCATCTAAGGCGGTGTCGCTTATTAGGTTCCAATTTGCGTCGATTAGGGAATAGGGCCAACCCATGTCTGCGGCGAGATCTATGAATGGCGTCATAGCCTCAAAACTGTGAGAGCTTTTATGGTCTGACCACCAACTCCAAGAGGCGAGTCCGGGCTTAATCCATTTTGTGTCTTTGCTCTTTTGCGGCGGCGCGAGGTCAAAAACGCGGTTGCTTTCTAGGATATCGCCGAGATCATCACTGATGACCATAAAGCGCCACGGCATTTCTAATGGTAAGGTCGATGTGCTAATCGGGCGGCCAATGCCTTCTGCCGCATTATCTAATGGCGGGGCGAGGCCGTAAACGCCGCCGCTAGCCTTGGGGGATAAATGAGAGCCGTGATAGGCGTCCGTAAGGCCCGTCTCGGAGAGCATGATCCAGCGCCCGGCTTCGTCCTTAAAGAGGGACGGAAACCCCCAGCCTGTGCCGTCTTTAGGCGGCGTGTCTGTGCCAATGGGCAGACCGTTATAAAAGGGCGTTTCATAGGCGGGCTTCCAGTGATTCGCAAAATCATAAGCTTGCCCCCAATGGGTGCCGCCAAGACCGAGATTAAATTCCATAATATCTTTGTCGATACGGTAATAAAGCGGGCTGTTTTCAGGCAAAACATAACGTAAGGCGAAGCCGTCATCCGCCAGGTGAGCTTCGATGTTTAGCTTTTGCGCGGTTTCAACATCTTCTAGCTCAATCCGCAGAGCTTTGGCGGCATAGCTGTTCTCTCGCTGCTTGCCGGTGATCATCTTATAGCTGTCGGCGACATCTTTCTCTGATGCAGCTATGAAGTTTACGCTCGCCGTAAAATCGGCGGTGATCGGCGTGTAAGGCTCGCTTGAAATCGTCTTGGAGGTCACAACCCCAAGAGCCGACCAGCCAATAATCTCACTATTTTGACGGCCCATATCGATAAGACGGTAAGAGAGCCCTGTGTCTTGGGAGAGCGAAAACTCGGCCTTTAATGTTTGATCGGGGGATGACACCGCCGCGATGATTGGGCCTTGGGCGCTATTACTTTGCACAGAGCTTTGCGCGGAGGATAACGGAGTTGAGGCCAAAAAGCTTAGCGCTAAAATTATACTTACAAATTTATAGGCCATATGTTTGCCTCCTTAATACTCGCCTAATTTCACTTATATGTCTTTGGACGTGCGGCGCAAGTATGTGAATATCGGAGACCGCATTAACTGCGGCCAAGTTTCAACTGACTTGCCAAGCCTGCCCCCATCCGTGTAAAGGGCGTTGAAATTATAATAACGGTGGAGAGACCGAGATGAATTATGAAACTATTGAGCTGACCCGTGAGGGGCATGTGGCGGTGCTGCGACTTGACCGCCCGAAAGCGCTAAATGCGCTGTGCGAGCAGCTTGTTAAAGAAGTCACTGATGCGCTGGATAATCTTTATGATGATGACGATATTCGCTGCGTTGTCATGACCGGTTCGGAAAAAGCCTTTGCTGCAGGGGCGGATATTAAAGAGCTACAAAGCGGGACTTATCTGGGCATGTATAAATATGATGTGTTTGATTTATATTGGGCCAGCGTGGCAAGGTTTCGTAAACCGATTATTGCCGCCGTGGCGGGCTATGCGCTGGGCGGGGGCTGCGAGATTGCAATGATGTGCGATTTTATCATTGCGGCGGAGAATGCTAAATTCGGCCAGCCCGAGATTAACCTCGGCGTGATGCCGGGCTCGGGCGGCACTCAGCGCCTCACACAGGCAGTGGGTAAAGCCAAAGCCATGGATATGTGCCTAACCGGGCGAATGATGGACGCAGCGGAGGCGGAGCGCTCTGGGCTCGTCTCCCGCGTTGTTCCTCTTGATGAGATGATGAGTACGGCGATGGAAGCGGCGCAAAAAATTGCGGCGCAAAGCGGGCCGATTGCGATGATGACCAAAGAAGCAGTCGGCGCGTCTTTTGAAATGACCCTTGAGCAAGGCATCCGCTTTGAGCGCCGCCTGTTCCAAAGCATGTTCTCAACGGAAGATCAAAGCGAGGGCATGGAGGCTTTTGCCGAGAAACGAAAGCCGCATTTTAAGCATCGTTAAAGGTCGCATGGCTTAAGGGCCGCAAAGCGCCCTTCGGCCCGCAACATGTTTTTACGCGGGCTGCGTATAAATGGGTGTTGACGCGGCTCTTATGGCTCGCTATATGCGGCGCTTAAAATTTATGTCGGCCATATAGGCCTAAACATATAGAGGATATTATGGCTAATACATCATCTGCGAAAAAAGCTGTTCGCAAGATTGCCCGCCGCACAGAGGTCAACCGCGCACGCCGCTCATTGGTCCGTACGTCTATTCGCAAATTAGACGACGCGATTGCTGCGGGCGATAAGGCCGCCGCGAGTGAGGCGTTTAAACATGTGGAGCCGGCTATGATGCGAGCTGTTTCAAACGGCGTTTATCACAAAAACACAGCAGCGCGGAAAATCTCGCGCCTCAGTAAGCGGGTTAAAGCTCTCGCCTAAGCCTTAAAAAAAATTGTAGAATCAAGCCGGCCTCGTGCCGGTTTTTTTATGCGAAAATTTTGCCCCTACCCCCGCAGTTTGAGAGGCATATTTTTGCGGCGAAAATTTAACTGAGATATTGAGTAAAAAAATATATTAACTTTTTTTCAGAGCTAAAATATTGCGACTCTTAGGTTTTTTTGAGTCAAGCTTAAAGAGTCTGTTTTTTACGTGTTTTCACCGTTGACGGCCTCCAGATTCATCTGCTTTAAGAGGCTCGCGAACAGGGGGGACCTGAAGCGCAATCGCAGTGTTAGTGAGATAAAAAATATAATTCTTTAACAGGGCGAACCCGTAAATTGTTAAACTTATCAATGGCTTAGACCTTTAAGCTAGCTGGTGTTATGTGGAGTTTTGAAGGTGACGGATTTACCGCCTATAGATTCAGATGTTGAGAATCTTACGCCTAATCTCTACACGGGTGAACCGCCCATTATAAGCGCGGGTGCAACATGGAAAAAAGTTCAATCTGACTTATCCTATGCAATCGGCGCAAATGTGCACCGGTCTTGGACGGCGCAGTTGACTTTGGCAGATGCGAATGCGCGGGAGGTGGTTTTAGCGGCGCCAACACGGTTTATTGCGTCTAAAATTCGCGCAGATTATTTTGATACATTATGCCGGCTTTGGCTTAAACATGATGAGGTTGCACCGCCGCGCCATGTTAAATTGGCGGGCCCGATATCCATAGCTGATAACGCCCATGAACCTATCCGCCCGCCGGCTCCGCGAAAACGCAGCGTAGAAGAAAAAATGCGGCCAATGGCGAGTGCTAAGCGGTCCCAAACAAGTTGCGTTGACAGCCATGCCCCGTCAAAGGCGGTAGATAAGGTGCAGAGCGGGCAGCGCTATAAATTTGATAATTTTATCACCGGGACAGCCAATCAATTTGCCTATAGCGCGCTCCAACAGGTCACCCATCAAGAGCGGGTAAATTATAATCCGATTGTCATTTATGGTAAAAACGGCTCTGGTAAAACACATTTGCAATTTGCGCTTAAAAACCAAATGGAAACCCAAGATGATTTGGCGCGGGTTAATTTTATTTCCGCAGAGCAGTTTGTGCGTGAATTTGTCGGCTCCTTACGGGGGAAAGAGGGCAACCGCAGCGCGATTGAACAGTTCAAAGCGTCTTTGCGTAATGTTGATGTGCTGATTATTGATGATACACATTTTATCGTCGATAAGCCGGCCTCTCATGATGAGCTTTTGCAGACTTTAATTGAAATGATCTCGCGGGAAACCCAAGTAATTATGGCAATGGATCGTCACCCAGATGAGCTTGAAAAAGCTTCGCCGCGGCTGAAATCTTACTTGCGCAGCGGCCTTGTTTGCGGGATTGAAGATGTGGATTACAATCTGCGCCTACGGATTGTTGACGGCTTTATTGCGGATCGCCACGCTCTCGGACAGCCCATGCCGCCTTTTCCGCGCATGGTACGTGAATGCCTCGCGGCCCGAGTCAAAGGCACGCCTCGCGATCTTGAAGGAGAATTTAACCGCATTGTGGCCCGCGCGGATATGACCGGCGTTGCGATTACGATGGAGTTGGTCGAGAGTTCTCTTGCTGATACGCGGTTTAATGAAAGCTTGCGCCTAACAATGGAGCGTATTCAGCGGGTTGTTTGCGAAGATTTTGGTCTTGATCTTAATGATATGACATCAAAACGCCGGGCGCAAATCGTTGCCCGTCCACGCCAAATCGCCATGAGCTTATGTAAGTCTTTAACACGTAAGTCTTTGCCGGAAATTGGCCGAAAATTTGGCGGGCGCGACCATACCACGGTGATACATGCGGTTCGGCGTATCGAGGCGCTTCGGGCGCAAGATGCAGAGCTCGACAGCCGGATTAAAAAGATAGAGACAATCTTAAAGCCCGATCACGGATAAACCCATGGTGATAAGCGAGCCGTAATATTCCCGGACATAATAAAGGCAGGCTCTAAGGGTGGGCCATATGATTTTAACCTTGAGAGATGAGCAAATTTCGTTAAGTTATCGGTAAGATTCACGCAGTTGGCGATGTATTTTGCGCCGCTCATTTAACAATGATTGACGATGCTATGAAAATTTCTATTGAGCGCAGTGACTTGATCAAAGCTCTTGGCCATGTCCAAAATGTTGTGGAACGGCGGACGACTATTCCAATATTATCGAATGTCATGTTACAGGCGGATGGGGATAAGGTGACTTTTGTTGCGACAGATCTCGATATTGAAGTCCAAGAATCAACAGCGGGCATGACCGAACAGCCGGGCACGGTCACCGCGCCGGCTCATTTGCTTTATGATATTGTCCGCAAATTACCGGATGGGGCACAGATTTCCCTCAAAATAGGAGACGATCAGCGGCTTAATATCGATGCCGGACGCTCGCATTTTACTTTGCCGCTTTTACCGGCCGGTGATTTCCCAAAAATGACAGCGGACGGCTTTACCCATAATTTTGTCCTCTCGGCGGCAGACTTATCGCGGCTCATCGATAAAACCCGTTTTGCCATTAGCACAGAAGAAACCCGCTATTATCTTAATGGTATTTATGTGCATGCTCATGACGGGGCGCTGCGGGCTGTGGCGACCGATGGGCACCGTCTTGCTTTGGCCGAGCTTGATCTGCCCAATGGGGCCAGCGGCCTGCCGGGGATTATTATTCCGCGCAAGACTGTGGCGGAGATCCGCCGCCTGATTGACGGCGGCGATAGTGATGTAAGCCTGTCGATTTCAGATGCAAAAATTCAATTTCATTACGGTAGCGCCGTGCTAACCTCCAAACTGATTGACGGCACATTCCCGGATTATGAGCGGGTCATCCCCAAGAATAATGAGAAAGAACTCGTTATCGATAATAAAGTCTTTGCCAATGCTGTAGATCGGGTTGCCACTATTTCGGCGGAAAAGTCTCGCAGCGTAAAATTAAGCCTGACGCAAGACACCCTTGAGCTTGCAGTGAATAACCCTGAACATGGCAATGCCCATGAACAACTCATGGTGGATTATAGCGCCGAACCGTTGGAAATTGGCTTTAACGCAAAATATTTATTGGACGTAACGGGACAAATCGGCGGCCGTGATGCCACGCTCTATCTTGACGGGCCGGCGGCGCCGGCTTTGGTCAAAGATGCGGATGATCCGGCGACGCTTTTTGTGCTAATGCCGCTTCGCGTTTAAGCGCGGCGCTGCGCGGTTTATGCGCTATATAAAACATTTGCGCCTAACTGATTTTCGTTCTTACGCCGAACTTGATCTCCCCCTAAGCTCGACGCCTATTGTTTTATATGGGGCGAATGGGGCGGGGAAAACCAATCTCCTAGAGGCCGTGTCGCTCCTATCGCCGGGACGGGGGCTACGGCGTTCTAAAACAGAAGATGTCGCCCGCCGCCGTACAGATGCTAAGGTGGCCCCCGCTTGGGGGTTAACGGCCCAGCTCAGCGGGCTTGATCTTGATGTGAAATTGGCGGTGGGGCAAGTGGCAGAATATCCGCGCCGCCGCCAAATCCGTATTGATGATAAAACTGCCAGCGGCACAGAGCTGGCTCGCTATATGACGATGATGTGGCTAACCCCGGCCCAAGACCGCCTATTTACCGGGCCCAGTAGTGACCGCCGTAAATTTATGGACCGTTTTACCCTCGTTCATAGCCCGGGCCACGGCTTCGCCAGCCTGCGCTATGAAAAACTGCGCAGTGAGCGTAACCGTCTATTAAGCGAAGGCATTACGGATCATTTTTGGTATGATGCCCTTGAAACAGATATGGCAGAGCACGGCGCAAAGATTGCCCGCGCCCGGGCCAAAACGGTCAATCTTTTAATTGCAGAATTATCCGATTGGCCCGATAGCGCCTTCCCGCGCGCCAAGCTGGCCCTTGAAGGCGAAGCAGAATTACATGCGCAAAATGGCTGGGATGAGGATGACATTGCGCTCTTCATTCGTGATAATTTAGCCAAAGACCGCGCCTTGGATATGCGCGCCGGACGTACCCTTAAAGGCGTGCATAAAACGGATTTTAAAATACATCATGTGGATAAAAATATGCCGGCTGCCGACTGTTCGACGGGGGAGCAAAAAGCTTTGCTGATTAGCCTTATTTTGGCTCATGCCCGCGCCCAAGCCGCTGAGGCCCCGATTTTATTACTTGATGAGGTTGCCGCCCATTTAGATCGTGACCGCCGCGCGGCTTTGATTGAGCATTTAACCGCTTTGGGCACGCAGTTATTTATGACGGGAACTGATAAAAACCTATTTGAAGCCTTTAATGGCCGCGCGCAAATTTTTGAAGTCAGTGGCGGGCAGCTTAATTTGCAGGCCTGAAATAAAAAAGCGCGCTTAACTCCCACAAGTTAAGCGCGCCGTGACCTTAAAGGTCTGTTCCCACATCTTTTATGCCGTCCTTATGATAAATCATAATAAACGGCCCAAGATATTTAGGCTCATTCAAGTCCCCCCGGATATGAATGAGCCTACAACCTGCTATGCGGGGCGAGCATTCGCCGGTTGTATTCAGTGCCCCATCCCACGAGTATGTCTATACGGCCCCGAAGCTGAACGGTAGATGAAGGAAGTTATTTCTGAAATATTAATGCCTGTTAAGTATTTGTTTTATAAGGACTAATCTAGCTCTAAGTTTTGGCTTGACGCGAGTTTATTTTGGCGCTTGGCATGTAGATAGTCCGTAAACAGGCTTGATAACGTCCCACCCAGATGAGTCTTTATAGCGCCATGTGCCCGAAGCGTAGCGAATCCCGCCGTCTATCACCTGTTCCGCAGCAAGAGATAAAGAATAATCTACGCCCTGCCCGTCCGAAAAATTTTGAATAGGGATTTGATTATAGAAATCACCACTGATATTGGGCGTTTTGGGGGTAAGGAGCAGTTCTTGCCCGTCTTTAGCCAAAACTGCGCTTTGTCCGTTTTGTGCAAATAATATAAATCGGCGCGCTTCTCCAGCCCATATAAACAGGCCGCATTCTCCGGGGGAGAGTTGGCGCGGGCTTAGGCTATCCCCTTCGAAGTTTTGCTCTTGCGCCGCTGATTTGACTGCCTCCGCTGTAGCCGTGCGCGGCGCATTGGAATTATCATCAAGGGTTTGACAGGCGGTAATTATATTACCCCATAAGACAACAGATAACGCGGCCAGAGGGGCGCGGCCAAGTGATGTTTTAAATATTGTGGTTTTGGTTAAATGAAAGGCTTTCATATTAACTCCTATTTTATCGCTTTGTCCGCGCGGTATTATACCATATTGGACTGTTGCTGCTGCCGCCTTGGTTGCGCTCTTATATGTGACCCGCGCATTATATTTTATCACGGCCCAGATGGTCTTGCCGCCCCTATGGCCCTAACGGCGCTCACCTTGGAAGATTTGCCCTTTTTCTTTTAGAATAGCCACCCCGTCTTCAGTCTGTTCAAAGCCTAAAAGCCCTAATGCAATAGCAAAGTCTGCCGGGAGCGCTGTTTTGGGCGTAATTTGAATATCAATACCGTAAACTCCGTCTGGGAAGAGGCGCAGGTCAAAAGAAATATCGTGATTATCATCTTGCCCGCGCATCGCCGCTAAAATGATATCACCGTCGCATGAAATCGGCCCTGATAAAAGGGGCCCAGACCACTGCCAATTATCAAGATTTACTGATAGAATATTCGTGCGCGCACGGCCTTCGGCTACTCGGCAGCCATTTTTTATTTTAAGCCTATCTAAGGTAATAAAACTTTGCCCTGATAATTCTGTAAGCCTTGGATCACTAATGGGTAAAAGCGCCATGTTAAACTCGGCGCTTATGTCTTTCGCTTGAATATGGTTTTGCCCAAAAATGCCAAGCTTGCCCTTGCTGCTAAACCCGCTACCGCTAAGCTGCATGTGGCTATAGGGAGCACGAAAAAGAGCAGAGAGCGGATTTATCTTATAATGGATATGAAGCGGCCAGCGCGTTTTAGGCGGTAATAGTTTAACCTGTCCGTCCCATAAAGTTCCGCTTAATGAGCCAGCTATAATTTGCGGTTTCAGACTTGCGGGCAGTAAAGCTCCTGCCCAGCGGGCGGGTAGAAATGCGCCTATACAAAGCAGTGTCCAGATGATGGCAATAATAATATAGCGGCGCATATTAAAATTATTCGCTTAGGGTGACGGCGAAGCTCATTTGAGCTGAAATAAGTCCGCCCTCTTGCCGGCTTATTTGCGCGCCTGTGACGCGGGTGGCATATTGGGCGTCAATATTCTGCACAAGGCTAAATATTTGCTCGCTTAATACATCATCAATCCAAACTTTTATATCCCCATTGGGTTGGGGCTGGATACGGCTCACCCGCTCAATACCAACACGCCGGGTCATTTCCAAAAGCTCACGGCGGGAAAAAGGCTCACGGCCCTTTGGTGCGGCGGCGAGGTTAATCAGGCTAATGTTTTTCTCAATATAGGCGCGGTCATTTTGTGCGCGTGTCTGGGCCTGCTCGGCGGCATTATGGAATTGCCGCAGCGGGGTGAAGATAAATTGCCATAAAATAAACAAGACAATTAAAGCGCACATGACAATAACCATGACTTTTTCACGTAGGGTTAGGCTGTCAAACTTATCCATCATTGACCTCCCCCCTCAAGGCTTAGGCTCGCTTCACCGATAAGAGCCTCGCCGCGCTCTCTTATTCCGCCGACGACAAGCCGCCCGCCCGCCTGAGCCACAGCTTGTTCGAGGGCCGCCCCGGCTTCAAAATTTGGATATCTAAGGCTAAGCTGCAGCAGGTTTTGCCGAGGGTCATATCGCAGCTTATCGATCTCCACGCCGTCAACATTGGCTGTGGCTGATATTAATACGGCGCTCATATCTAAAAATTTGGCGCTTGATGTTCCGGATTTAAGCCGTTGGGAGATTTGCCGGGCTGGATCATTAGCCGGCTCTCCAGTGGCCTGGGTGTAAAGAGCGGCGGCGGCTTGTTTATCTTCATCCGCTTGCTGGGTCCATGCGCGGGCTTCAGCATAGTAATTTAGCATGAAGGGCAGAATAATAACTCCAAGGGCGAGGGCGGCTAATTTTGCCCATGTCTGCCACTGCGCGGTGGATTGTGAGTTTATAAGGCGAAGGCTGGCTTTAAGGTCAAACGGATTATCCTCCCTGGTCTTGTCTCTATGAAGGCCCGTCTTAAAGGCAGTAAAAAGATCTTGCGGGGTGATATGATTAAAATCAGGCGCGTCTTTTATGAAATCCGTCCAATCTTCATGAACCGCATAACCTTGCGCCCCGCCTTTAATCAAGCGCTCCCCAATATGAACTGCTTGGCCGGCCCCTAAAAGATCATAATCAATTAAAACCCGTAGGGGGATTAGGCCGTAATCATTCATAAGTTTTTTGATGCGGCGATGTAAATCTTGGGACATTAGAGCTACCGTCCCTGGGCGTTTCCGGTCTTGGCAAATGACCTCATCGCTCACGGCCCCGCCCATATGATCTTCAAGCTCAAATTCTGTCGCCGCTTGCAACTCGCGCCCGCGTAGCCCGGGAAGCTCAAGGGAGAAGCGCCGAATATTCTCCCCCGCCAAGATGATAATCAATTCGCTTGCGCCGGATAGCGTCTGTTTTTCAACTTCGGTTTTTGCCCAAGACAAAGGGCTGTCCCCGCGTTGATAGGCCCAAGGCCCCAAAAGGTCAGGCGGCAGCGCCAGATATGTGGTATCTTTACTCATAACGGCGTGTCTTCTAGCAAATTAACGGCAAAGGGCCAATGGGCCTCATCGCCAAAATAGCGATATGTTTTCACAATCGCATTCGGGCTGACGCGATATTCAAAGGCGGCTCGTTTAATAATATCGCGGTAATTAATTGTGACATCGGCCCATATATGATGAGGCGTCACCGTCAAAAGCTGCTCTGAAAAGCTTTCATTTCGCTCAAGCCCTTCAAGCTCTGGGGCGAGCCAAAATTCTCCTAAATCATTCCAACCTCCAGATGGGCGGTTGTTAATCACGCTAACGGCTGTTTCCAAATGATCGGCACTGCCAAGGGCGATTGCCAGTAGCGGCGCTTGGGCCGCAGAGAGTGTGTTGATATTTAACTTATCATCATCATCCCCCGGCCCGGCTTTATGAGCGCAAATATAAGGGCGCAGAAATTGAAATTCTGTTTCGTCTAATAGGCCTAAAGCGCGAAGTTCATATACGCTGGCAAAAGATGTATTTGATGTGCGGTAAGGCGTTGTTAGGCCAAGATAGTAAAAGTCTTCTGCACCGTTTTGCGGGGCCTGAATTTCATTCTCATCTGTCCAATCGCTTAGCCGCGCAGTATGAGAAGCTGCAATGGGCGGCTCCCACCCAAGCGTTTCAAATAAAATCTGAAAATATTCACTCCCATTACTGCCGCGTAAAAAATCAAGGGAGAGGCAATTTGAGCTATCGCGAAGCGTAAATGACATCACCCCGCCCTCAATCGGGAAAAGCCCGCTCACCCCGTCTTTAAGCTGTGCATTTGCCGCCGCGAGGTTCTCGCGGGTTATAAAGCCCTCAAGATAGCTTTGGGTATAATCATCGGCCCCTTCAACATACCATCCTGCCTGCGCTTCAAGATCAATATGGGCGCTGCGTTTCACCGCTAGTAAAATATCCTCGACCATAATAATCGCTAGCGCTGCCATGATTGACATGATCAATAATGTGGTGAGTAAAACGGCGCCCTTATCTTTTTGGACGGTCTGCGGATTATGTTGTGATTGGAGCCGCATTAAAACGCCTCTAGCTCAAATATCTGCGTCAGGCTTTGCCCATCTTCAAAACTTAACGTCAAAGCGGCGTAATCAATCCCAAGGGTTTGACTGCCGCGCGGAAGTTCAATTTGCGGCACGCTAATCTGCTCCCGCGTAAAGCTAATGTCTGCCGCTGTTAGCCCGCTCATTAAAACACGATCGCGGTTTTCTGTTAAGGGTGCAGGATTTTCATGGGCGAGGGCACGGCGGATAAGCTGCCCGTCTTCAAATATATAACGCACGCGCTGTATATCCGAGCGGGCAAAAACACCAGCGGGATTAACCCGGCCAATCCGGGTGAAATCAAGCAGTTCATTAAAGCCGCCGCGAAACATAACCTCATCAAACCCGCCAAAGGCATCTCGGTTTTCCCGTAGGATAATCTGGGTTAAGTCTGCCCGCAGGCTCGCCCGCAGCAGGGATAGACCTTCATGGCGGGATACGGCATTGGCTGTGGCCTCTTTGGCCTGAATAGCGCTTTGCAAAGACCCCAAAGTCCCGACAGAAATAACGGAGAAAATAAACAAGGCGACAAGCATTTCAACTAGTGTAAACCCGGCCTCTGCGCATTTATTATTTTTACGCCGCCCGGTCACGACTCTCGCCCCAAATCGCGAATAAAGGCGGTGCGCTGTATGTAAACGTTCTCGCTGATAGGGTCGGAGACATTAATGGTGATTTGAAAAAATCCCTCAATTTCTGTCTCGCTTGTTGTCAGGCTCCAGTCAAATTCACGGCCCATTTGCACGGATTCGCCTCGCCGCGT
The DNA here is from genome assembly GCA_937928165.1 of uncultured Caulobacterales bacterium. Lineage (GTDB taxonomy): Bacteria > Pseudomonadota > Alphaproteobacteria > Caulobacterales > Maricaulaceae > CALFVT01. The sequence continues at coordinate 144,300 of CALFVT010000002.1, read as the reverse complement.
GCCGACCTCTATGCGCTCAAACTTGGCGAGCGTTAATTGGTTATCGGCTATGATGGAGCCCAGCGCCTTGGCCTCTATGGCGGCGGCCCCGCGCAGGCTCTCTGTGCCCGCATGGGAGAGCCCTAAAATGGCGACCGTAAAAATTACCATAGCGGCGAGCACTTCAATAAGGGTAAAGCCGCGCTCTTTTGTGGCCTGATTTGGAACGATATGATGGGGCCGCCGCGTCATGAACGCTTTTTCCCAATTTTCACATGGCCATCCTCTGCGCTATAAAGATCAATATTCAGATCAACCCCGCGTAAGTTAAGGGTAAAATCAGTGATCTCCCCTGTCGGCTCAAATAATATAAGCGGGCTTGCGCTTTCAGGCAGAGTTACTTTTTCATTGTTAATATGAAGCTGCACCCGCTTGCGCGACAGGGCCGGAAACTCTTCAATAACCGCCCAACCCCCTTCTTGGTAGCGCATAAGGGCAAAGCCTTGGGTGCTGACGGAGAGGGCGTGGACGCGGCCTGTATAGACCGAATTTTTTGCCGCTTGATTAAGACGCGCCGTAAAGGCATCGCGCTGATCACTTTCTGTTGGGACAGGCGGCTTTAAAGATAGAGCCACCGCCGTGCTCATCAGGGCGATAATTACAAGGGCGGCCAGAATTTCAAGGAGTGAAAACCCGGCCTCTTTATCTATGCCGAATAGGGGCGTATTGGATATGTGCGGGGCTGGTTGCAAACGGGTTATTTCTCCCAACTAACAATATCGGCGTCATTGCCTTCGCCGCCAATTTCCCCGTCCGCCCCGTAGGAGATAATATCAAATACGCCGTTTTCGCCAGGATAACGGTAAATATAAGGACGGTTCCACGGATCATTTGGCAAGCCTCCTTGAAGATAACCCCCTAAGCGGTAACGCTCTGGGGCGCTTAACCCCGCCGGCGCTTCAACAAGGGCCCGCAGCCCGTCTTGCTCATCGGGGTAGTCAAAAAGGTCAAGGCGGTAAAGCTCCAGCGCCGTCGTGAGGCTGCGAATATCACTTTTTGCGCGGGTTGTTTGTGCTGTTCCAATATTTGGCACAACATTAATGACAACGGTTGCTGTAAGCAGTCCAATAATGACGAGGGCGACCATAATTTCAAGCAGTGAAAACCCGGCATCTTTACGAGGGCTCGGGCGATGTTCCATGCGAAACTTATTATCAGGCTTATTATTAAACTCATTGTTAAATTCTGCCACTTTATCATTATGCGGCGGGTTTAAACTTTCTACAGACGTCATCATGGTCTCCGTCATTTATACAATTAAGCTATTTAATTTTAAGATAGGCAAGAAAATAGCGCCAATAATCAATAGCACGACACCCGCAAGAAGTATAATTATCAGCGGCTCTAATAGGGCAAGAAAGATGGATATAAAGCTTTCAAACTCACCTTCAAGGTAATCAGCAGACCGGCTAAACATTTGGCCAATATCGCCGCTGGCCTCTCCGCCTGCAATCATTTGCACGACAAGCGGCGGGAAAACACCGTCTTGTTTTAAGGCTTTACTCACGGCCATGCCGCCGCGCACTTTTTCACAAGCATGGCTCACGGCGTCGCGCATGGGTAGGTTTTGTAACGTAAAACGAGCGGTTTCCATGGCGTTTAGCGCCGGAGTTCCGCTGGCGAGAAGCCCTGACATTGTGCGTGAAAACCGTGCAGCATTAATACTGCGTATGAGTTTGCCTGCGAGGGGTAGTTTCAGCAAAACTTTATGCCATCGCCGCTTAAACCCTTCTGTACGAAGGGCAAAGCGAAAGGCAAAAATAAAGGCGGCGAGTAATCCTAAAATTAAAAGCCCATGAGCCTGAAGGAACCCAGATGCCGCGATAACAGCGCGGGTGAGCCAGGGTAGTTCTTGGCCGAAATTTTCAAATTGAGAGACAACTTTTGGAACCACAGCTACCATCATAATGGCCACAACTAATATGGCGACAATCGATAGCACAATAGGGTAAACAATCGCCGCCGTGATTTTACGGCGAATAGCTTGTGAGGCCTCCATATCATCGGCGAGCCGTTCAAGGATAGGCGCAAGTTGGCCGGAGGTTTCTGCCGCTGCGATCATGGCCGTATATAAATCCGGAAACGTTCCGCCCGCCGCTTTCATGGCTGTTGATAGCCGCGCCCCTTCCATCACTTGCCCGCGAACAAATAAAAGCTGCTGGCGCATAGGGGAGCGGTCAAATTGCTGGGCGGTGACATGTAATGTGTCTTCGATGGGAGAGCCCGCATCAATTAATATCGCTAATTGCCGCGTCGCTTGGGTCAGGTCTTTATGGGAGATTTTACTTTTTACGGCTTGGGAGCCCTCCTCGCTTTGGGCGGCGGTCTTTCGGTTTTGTTTGGCAAGACTAATGGATATGGGTTTAAGTCCGCGGCCACGCAGGGCGGCGCGGGCGTCCCGAGCTGTGCGGGCCGAGACTGTGCCTTTTTTACGGGCCTGAGAGGCGTCTATGGCGATATAATCAAAGGCGTCCATAAAGGCGGCCTATGTGTCTTCAAGAGATTTTGCCCGGCAGACGCGCAGCACTTCATCGGCGGTGGTCTCGCCGGCTAAAATATGGGCGGCCCCACTTTGTAAAAGGGTTTGCCGGGATTTAAACGCATGTTGCGACATCTCTGTTTCGGAGGCCCCCGTGTGAATCATATCGCGCAGAACATCATCCATTTCCACATATTCATAAAGCCCAAGCCGGCCTTCATAACCAATATTATTACAGTGCCCGCAGCCAATAGCTTTAAAGGTCGTGAGCGTTTTACGCGCCGGTAAGCCGAGTTCTTTACGGGTTAATGCAGGTAAATCATCTGGCGCTTTACAATGGGGGCAAAGGCGGCGCACAAGGCGCTGGGCGGCAATGCCTGTAATGGTCGAGGCGAGTAAAAAGGCCTCAACACCCATATCGCGCAGGCGCGGAATCGCGGCAATCGCCGAATTTGTATGGACGGTCGAGAGCACAAGGTGGCCAGTTAGAGCGGCTTGGACGGCAATCTCTGTGGTTTCAGGGTCGCGGATTTCACCGACCATGACCACATCCGGGTCTTGGCGCAATATGGCCCGCAGCCCGGCGGAAAAACTCATGCCAACTTTATTATTAACTTGGGTCTGGCCAATCCCGTCCAGCGCATATTCTACTGGGTCTTCGACGGTGAGGATATTACGCGAGCCGTCATTTAGCTGGGATAGGGCCGCGTATAGGGTCGTCGTCTTACCAGAGCCCGTGGGCCCTGTGACCAGTAAAATACCATTGGGGCGGCGGATAGCGGCGCTAAACCCGTCAAGTACATCTGCCTGCATGCCCAAATCAGACAGGGATAAGCGCATGGAATCTTTTTCTAAAATCCGCATCACTACCCGTTCGCCATATTGGGACGGTAAGGTCGACACCCGCACATCAATGGCTTTTTGGCCCAAATTAAGCGAGAAGCGCCCGTCTTGGGGGATACGTTTTTTGGCAATATCGAGCTTTGCCATAACCTTAACGCGGCTGACCAAAACAGAGGCGAGGCGCGGTGCGAGGGAGAGCATATCGCGTAGGCTACCATCAATACGAAAACGAACTGCGAGGCGAGTTTCAAAAGGCTCAATATGAATATCAGAGGCCCGGGTGCGAATAGCTTCCTGCATAATCCCGTTAATCAAGCGGATAACGGGGGCATCGTCATCACTATCGAGCAGATCAGATGTCGCCGGCAAGGTATCCGCAAGCGAGGCGAGGCTATCGGGCTGATCCATGGCGTCTTCAATCGTTTCGGATAAATCACCTTGGGCATAGGTCTGGGCGAGGATATTCTCAAATTCGCTGGGCGGGAGCGGCGCAGGGGTTAAGTTCGCGCCGGCTATGCGGCGGGCTTCAAGTAAAGCGTCAAATTGCGCGGCGATGGGTCGGCCTTGCCCAGCGCGGAAATATAGCTGCGGCCCGGATGGGCTAGGTACAAGCAAAACGCCCGATTGCCGAGCAAAAGCATAAGATAACCTGCGTATTGGCCGCGCGGTAGGCTCGTCTGGCCCGCCGCTTGGGGCCGGTATATCTTGTGATTTATCACGTGATATATTATCGGGGCGGTTCATAAGATTTAGCGCTTTGGTAAGATCGAATCGATTTTAGAAATATCTCGCCCCGATTGCTCAAGATCGAGTTTACGGCCCTGCTCCAGATAATATTCTGTCAAAGGCCGCGCATCATCTGCGGAACGAATGATTGTTGGACGCAGAAATACCATTAAATTTGTTTTTGTGCGGGTACGGCTGCGGGAGCGAAATAAATTTCCAAGCACTGGGACATCTCCAAGCAAAGGTACTTTTTCGGCGCTGATTTGGTCATCATCTTGCAAAAGTCCGCCGAGCACAATAATTTCGCCGTCATCGGCGAGCACTGTGGTTTCGATATTGCGCTGATTGGTAATCGGATCGAGGGTGCTGGCCTGACTTAAGGCGCCGGCAATGGTTGAGACCTCTTGTTTGATCTCAAGGCGGATGGTGTCGTCATCGCTGATTTGCGGGGTGATATCGAGCTTAATCCCGACGTCTTTTCGTTCAAAAGACCGGAACGGGTTGATATTGGTTGCGCCGAGGGTCTCCCCCGTCGTAATCGGAATCTCTTGACCGACAAGTAGGCTTGCGGGGACATTGTCAAGTGTTGTGACAAAGGGCGTTGATAAAATATTTGAATCCGTATCGGTTTCGACGGCGGTAATAATCGCGGAAAATATAGCGTCATTGCCTTGGGATGCAAAGCCGGCAGTCGGGCCGTTAATGCCTAAAAGCGAGCTGACGGCGGCATCTTCAAGTCCGCCTTGAATGCCGTCCGTAAGCCCAAGCCCCGGCCCTGCAAGCGCGCCGGTCAAGGCTAAAAGATTTGGGGCATTACGGCTGAAATTAGTGGTTAACAGCGGAATATTTGAGCCATTGGTTCCCGCCACTCCAAGCTGTACGCCAAGGTCACGGGCCGCGCGGTCTGAAATCTCAACAATGAGAGCTTCGACCAAAACTTGCGGGCGGCGCTCATCAAGCTGGCGAATAATTCCGGCCATGGCGTCTTGAACCTCTGGCAGGGCGTTAATAATAATAGAATTACTGCCGACTTCAAGGGCGACGCTTGGCGCTGGCGCGCCTTCAACCGTATAACCCGGCAAAAGTGTCGTCAGCACATTTAAGATATTCTCACCATCTGCAAAGCGTAGAGGAATGATTGAGACATTAGAGCGCTGCTGGCTGCGCGGGCGGTCAAGGGCGCTTAAGACCGGTCTTAATTTATCCAAAGAGGCCCGGCTGCCCTGCATGATAATAGAATTTGTTGCGGGCACGGCAACGATACTAATATCAGGCCGCGCTCCTTGTAGGGTTCTGAGGGCTGATTCGGCCTCAAGAGCAGAGAGATGGGAGAGCTGCACAGTTTCAAATTGCTGCTTATCTTGATCTATGGCTGCAATAATGGCACGGGCTTTAGCGATATTTTCCGGAAAATCCGTGATAATCACAACGCGCCCACCGGGATTGGCCGCAAGCCGGCCTTGCGCATGAACAACCGGGCGGATTAGTTTGGCGGCTTCGGCGGCGTCTTCATTTTGCAAGCTAAGAATGACCGTTGATAATTGGCCGCTGACACCGTTTTTAAAGGCGAGCGGGGCTTCTTGGGCGGCGTTTTGGGTAAGGGTAATGCGGTATTCCCCGCTATTTGTGGGGATAACCGTATAATTATTCACCCGCATGACTTCTTTGAAGACTTGAAAGACTTCATTTTTAGACAGTCTTTGTTCAGAGGCGATATTGACTTTACCTTGGACGCGCGGGTCGACAATAAATGATTTTCCGGTAATGCTTGAGGTATCTTCAATAAAGGCCTTTATATCAGCATCTTGCATCGTGATTAAATGGCCGCCGGATTGCGCAAATACCGGCTTGGCCATGAGCGGGGAGAGCAGCGCCGTAAGCGCAAAGGCAGATACGGCTAAAGGTTTGAAAACTTGGCGTTTAATCGTCTGTAGTGGACGGCGCATAAGAAGCCTATTTTTAATGTTATATGGAGTATTCATCGGTTTATTATATCATATCAGCTTGTAATGTTTATGACAGCTAAAATGCGCTACGCCTAGATGCAGATTAAACATATTACCTAATTCTGTCGGTCTTTTAATCGGATCGCTGTGTTAATTTGCAGATAAAACAAGGATTTGTCCGTCTCGCTCGACGGTAAAGGTTGAATTAGATGGATCTTGGCTGATTTGTTCAAAAAGTGAAGGTAGGTTTGAAATTTGCTGTGGTAAGTTTTGACCGTTTATTTGCGTGATGACATCTTTAGATTCAAGACCAAATTGGCTTAACACCTCGCCGCTGCCGCGCAGGCGGTAACCAATAAAGCGCCCATCTTTGCGCACGGGGGATGGCCGCGCGGCGCTTAATATATCTTGTGTGTTTTGGCCAGTATAAAAGGCTTTTGTATTAGGTTTTTTCGGGCCAGGTTGATAGTTACGGAATTTTTCTTTGGCGTCTGCAAGGCTTGTGGGAGCGGCCGATATGGGGCTTTGCACGGGCTCAATCTCTCGGCGATTATTTGGTGAGGTTTTTGGCGTATCTTGAGTAATAAGTCCGCTGCGTTGTTCAAATGTGACGCGCTCTTGTTTTCCTCTGCGTGATATAATGATGTGGCTTGGATAAATGGCATCTAAGGTTACGTTTTTAAAGATTGTTTCCCCTTGCTTAAAGCTTGCTTCTTGCCCATCGGGCAGCCGCAAAATGGCGCTGCCACCCCCATTTTCAGAGGCGCTGCGGCCCTTTAAAATAATATCAAGATCTGTTTCGGGGGCATCCTCGCCAATAATATTAACCTGCGCTGGGAGGGGGCCCACATTTAGTCCGCGGTGAAAAGGGTCAAAACTAGGGTCAATAATTATGCGGCGATCAGAAAGATTGGTTGCGGCAGATGACGCCGGCGGTGTTGCAAGAACAGATTTATAAACGCGGCTTGGCTCGATAAATGTTAAAACCGCCCGAATTAGGAAAAACAGCCCGAGGGCTACCGCTAAAATTAGAACGGCCCGTTCTAAGAATCTACTTATGGCGGCTGGTTTTATTACGCTTGCGCTCATTATTTGACCTTTTCTCATACAAGGGTTAACGCCATATGATGAGGCGAGATTATCTTGCAACATCTCTTATACAAACTGTCAAGTATCAAGGCCAAAGAGAGGCGCGAATGGATATTCAATATTTTCCGGTTGATGGCCCGTGTTTGTTTACGCCAAAATTATTTGGGGATGCGCGCGGGTTTTTTATGGAGAGTTTTCGCCAAACAGAATTTGAAATGGCGGCAAAATCATCCTTAAAATTTGTCCAAGATAATCACTCTCGGTCTTTGCAAAAAGGTACCTTACGGGGCTTGCATTACCAAAGCCCGCCCCACGCCCAAGGTAAGCTTGTGCGCTGCATAGCGGGTAAGGTTTTAGATGTCGCCGTTGATGTGCGGCGGGGCTCCGCTAGTTATGGGAAATATGTCAGCGCGGAATTATCGAGTGATAATCATGCGCAGCTCTGGGTGCCGCCGGGATTTCTCCACGGGTTTTTAACCCTAACAGATCATGTTGATATCCAATATAAATGCACGAATTACTATGCGGCGGATTGCGATGGCTCTGTGCTATGGAATGACCCGGATATTGCCATTGATTGGGGCGTTGATCCCGAGAATGTGATATTATCCAATAAAGATAAAAATGCACAAAGATTTGCAGATTTCCAATCTCCCTTCTAAGATAAACTTATGAAAAGAAAAGCAATTATCCTTGCGGGCGGTTCCGGTACGCGCCTTCACCCTAGCACAATCTCGGTCTCAAAACAGCTTATGCCTGTGTTTGATAAACCCATGATATATTACCCGCTTAGCGTTGTTATGCAGGCAGGGATTGATGAAATATTGATTATCACCACCCCCCATGACCAGGCTGCGTTTCAGAAATTACTAAAGGACGGAAGTCAATGGGGGCTGAATATATCCTATGCGGTGCAGCCGAGCCCAGATGGTCTCGCTCAAGCGCTTATTATTGGCGAAGGGTTTTTAAATGGCCACCCCAGCCTGTTAATCTTGGGGGATAATCTTTTCTTTGGTGAAAGCTTTAGCAAACGACTTTTATCTATTCGGCAACAAATGGTCGGCGCAACAGTCTTTGGTTATCATGTTAAAAACCCAAGTCGTTACGGAGTTGTCGGGTTTGACCGTGATAAAAAAGTTATTTCTATCAAAGAAAAACCGTCTGTTCCGGACTCTAATTATGCGGTCACGGGACTTTATTTCTATGATGAACATGCGCCAGCTTATGCGCGGCAGGTTGTGCCGTCGGCGCGCGGAGAACTTGAAATAACGGCGCTAAACCAAATTTATTTGGACCGAGGGGAGCTACAGGTAGAGCTTTTAAGCTCTGCAACCACATGGCTCGATACAGGTACCCACCGATCTTTACTGCAAGCCGCGCAATTTGTCAGCGTCATTGAAGAACGTCAAGGCCGCCGCATTTGCTGTCCAGAGGTGATTGCTTTTGAAAAGGGCTGGATTAATGCGGATCAATTAGAGGGGCTGGCTCGTCCTCTTGAAAAAAGCGGCTATGGCAAATATTTGCTCAGTTTTTTACAGCAAAGCTTGAAAACTTAAGGTTAATTTTTAAACTTTAACGCCGCACACACGCATAATTTCTTCAAGGCTTGTATCCCCGCGCCGCGCCTTAAGCAAGCCATCTTCAAGCAGGGTTAAAAATCCGTCTTTACGGGCAATACTTATAAGAGTTTGTAAATTATCTCCGCGCTGTACGCCGTCCGCGAGATCGTCAGTCATGCGTGCAACTTCGAAAATAGCTAATCGGCCCGTATAGCCGGTTTGGCCGCAATGCTCGCAGCCTTGTGCGCTTCGCCATTGGGCCGGCCCTGATAGACTTTGGCTGAGATCATGACCGTCTTTGATGAGGGCCCAAAGCTTGGTTTCATAGGCCTGCGGGTCTGCGGCGGGCTGGGCGCAATGGGCGCAAAGTTTACGAACAAGGCGCTGGGCGGCGAGGCCCCGCACAGCAGATGCGATCATAAAGGGCTCAAGTCCAATATCAATAAGCCGCGCAATCGCCGCAAGGGCCGAATTTGTATGCAAAGTTGAGAGCACCAAATGCCCGGTCAAAGCGGCTTGGGCAGCAATCGTCGCAGTTTCTCCGTCGCGAATCTCGCCGACCATGATAATATCCGGATCTTGACGTAAAATAGCGCGCAGGCCCTTGGCAAAACTGTAACCAATATTGGCATTGGTTTGGATTTGAATAATGCCGTCCATGTCATATTCAACTGGGTCTTCAATGGTGATGATTTTTTTAATGCCGTCATTAAGCCCCTGTAGGCCGCGGTACAGCGTAGTTGATTTCCCTGATCCTGTCGGGCCCGTCACTAATATGACGCCGTTGGGTTGTGACAAAAGCGTTTGAAACACTTGGCCAGAGCGGCCTTCAAGTCCAAGGGCCTCAAGATCAGGAAGCTCGCTGTCTTTGGTTAAAAGGCGCAGCACAAGACTTTCGCCCCAAGAGCCCGGCAAAGAGGATACGCGAAGATCAATATCTTGCCCGGCGAATCTTATGGTTTGGCGGCCATCTTGCGGCAGGCGGCGCTCGGCAATATCCATGCCCGATAAGAGCTTTACCCGACTGGCGACTGCATCAAATTGCCCTTTAGGCCGAGTTTGCTTCAGGTGAAGCACGCCGTCCACACGGAACCGGACGTCAAAGCGGTCTTCAAAAGGCTCTATATGAATATCGGAAGCTTTATCTTTCAGGGCTTCGGAGAAGATTTGATTAACGAAATCAATAACTGGGGCTTCTTCGGCCATTTCTCTCAGGCGCTGGGCATTGTTATTGTCAAAATCCTCGCCGCTATCTTGTTTTAACGCGCCGCTGGATTGACGCTCAAGGGCGGTGTCGATGACTTGCCGTGGGGCAATATAGATATTAACCGTGCAGCCGGCGTCATGGGCTTGAATATCAAGGGTTTCGTTCATATCGCTATCAAGCGGATTAGGGGAGATAAGCCCGATTTGCCTATCATCATCGGGGTCTATCCATATAACAACTTGCCTTGCGGCTAGCCAGTCTATAGGGATTCCAAGTTTCTCGCGGGCTACAAGATAGAGGTTTTCATCTTGTGGGAGATCGGCGGGGCTTAGCCGGGCTAGGCCGTAAAGACGGGCTTCTGCGCTGAGTAAATCATCTTCTGATATAGAGCCAAGCCGGAGCAGGGCATGGGAAAACAAACCGCCCGTTTCTATTTGCAGGCGGCGGGCTTGCTCAATATCGGCTTTTGTCACGATATTATCTTTAAGAAGATGGTCGCTGAGAGAGTGAGTCATATCTACCGTCTAAGCTATCAGGCCACAAGGGCCAAGCTAGATTTTATATCTAAGCGAGTTTGGGGTCAGTATTATGGTCTGTCGGCGTCATGCAAAGAGGCGCGTGAAAAACTTTAGGCATAAAAAAAGGCGGCCCGGAGACCGCCTTATTAGGTTTTGAACATTAATTATTCAGTTACAACACCAGATGTTCCGCTTCCACCATTATCACTATCAGAAATAGGGAATGGATCGTCTGGATCTGTATTAAAGATGTCAACTCTGTTCGCGCTGTCACCAAAGTCAGTTACAACACCACCTGATGAGATCAAGCGGTCAACATCGAGACCATTTGTTGTCTCGAAGTTGAACTGAACGTCAGCGCGCTGGTAGCCTGGATTCAGGTCAGCTAATTGACGACGTGATGCGATAACATATTCACCGTTGTTTACATCGCTAGCTGCGATTACAGTTTCGAAAGATCCGTTCTGACCCGCATTTGAATTTTCAAACACAACAGTCAAAGGTGTGTCTTCTGTCGTGCTTAGACCTGTGATGCGGTAAACAGAATTTACAGGGCCGTCTTCTTGGTTCCAGTCAAAGAAACCAAAGACTTGACCTTCACGAACGAGTGAATCGAGGGCAGCCCCTGGGAATGTTTCGCTCGTAATAAATTCGGCGCGTGTATCGTCAAATGTACAGACAACGTCAGAAATGGATACAGATTGAGCTGCAATTGCAGTCCCGCCGCCAGCGGCAGAAAAAGCGATTAGATCCGCCACACCGTCAAGAACGAGGGCTAGGTTGGCATCACTTGTGATTGTGAAAGTTGCTGTGTTTGCAGCTGTATCGAGAACAGCAGGCTGGATTACATTACCCGGAACTGGGAATGTGCCGTCGCGAAGATAAACATTGTTAATGCCTGTTAGGTCTTCGAACTGTACTGTGAATGTCATGCTCGCAACATCTGTTGCATCAAACGCCGTACCTGCAAAGTCGATTGTTGGGACAACCGAAGGTGTTCCTAATGTTGGAGTAGAGCCAATTCTGAAGTCCAATACACCAATAACGTCGCCGTCTACAGCGTCGTAATCAGGGAGCAAGATGAGAGTGTCATCCGTATCAGCACTGACAGAACCGTTTTTCGCAGATGCGCAAGACAATAGACCTGTACTTGTGACGCCGTTTGTCATGCCTTCGATGGCAATTCCGCTACCTGCAAGAACAGCTTCGACATTGATACCCGCGCCGGACATTGGACAAGACACAACAGAAACAGGAACGGCTATACCGATCGTTGTTTCAGCATTGGCTGCATCTGGGTCAATCGTGACAAGGAATTCAGCTGAATCTGATCCGACTGCACCGCCGCTTTGTAGGTTTGCACCGCCAAAAATGCCGTCGCCGCCTGCAAAGATAGCATTTCCGCTAAGTGCGCTTGAGAACACTAGGCCTTCAGGCAGGTTAACTGTGACGAGTAGGTTGTCACCGGCTGGTAATTGTCCACCGAATGATAGGCCTAGATCGAAAACAAATGTTCCGTCAACGGAGTTTGTTGCGCTGAGGTCAAGCTCGTTAGCAAGCACAGTTCCAAATGGAACAGGAACGATACCAGCAGGCACTGCCGAAATCGGTGTTGGAGTTAGTACTGTTGCAGACGCTTGGCCTGCAGCAAGAGTTACAGCCGCAGCTGTAAGCAGTAAAGACTTGAGTTTCATGTTCTTCCTCAATAGTTAGTTCAAAACCAAATGTGGACAACCCACACACAGAGAGATTGGGTCAAGGTTTAAATTACCCGTGGAGAAAACTCCCCCGCGACCTCTCGCCCTGAAATTCGTATAAGTGCCTCTATAGTGCCCGTCAAGCGAGTCATGTGTCTAAATCGTTTCGAAAGGGCTTTTTTTAGCCGATTCTTTCGGAGCGCCCTAAATTCACTTATACGAGAACAGGGGTTATCCTCTACATGGTTAATGGAATCTTAACGAAAAAGCGGCAAATCACGCCAAAACACTTTAAATCAAGCGTTTAAAGTCAAATAACGGCGGCATAACTGTATATAAGCTCTATAACTGTGCCTAAAAAACAACAAATTCAAAAGATTTTGTATAATTTTTTATAAATTATACAAAATCAGTTGTTTATCGCCCACTTCGCCCGCCAACCATAACCGGGAAGGCGATATTGCTCTTGGCGACCATCTATATAGGTCGCTAGAATGGTTATATTATAGGCCTGAATATCAAAGCGTGCGGGGTCACCGGTTGATAGGCGCGATGTAACAGCTGTGCCGCGCGGCACAGCTTGCCATTGGGCCGAATATCCGGCGCCATTGAGGCGGCCTGTTTGATGTTGCATGAAATTTACATCTTCGAGTTGTGCGCTAAGGGCCGCCTGTAAAGACAGCCGCGTTTCCAGGCGCTTTTGTGCGGCAATCCGCTCCACAAACTGGCTTTGCATCCCCATCAAAGGAATAAAGGCTGCCGCCAGTAAAGCTAGTGCGACCAAAGCTTCAAGCACTGTAAATCCGCTATTATCACCGTTATGCAGCTGGATATTATGCGGCGTCAACATAGAGGCGGGCCCATCACAATAATAGCTTAGAAGTTTTTAGGCCGCAGAGTCAAAAGCCGTCCATTATCATTGATCACCGCGTCTGAGCGTTGCCGCAACGCATTCACAAATGTGCCCCGGTCCGCTTGACCGCGAATAACATAGGCACGAATGAAAACCACAAGCTCTGTGCGGTCTATGGAATAGGCATCTGCTGAAAAGGCCTGACCAATGACGGGGATATCTTTAAAAAAGGGTATGCCGTTATCAGAGCGGATAACATTCTCTTGGATTAATCCCCCCAAAACTGCTGTGGCTCCATCTTCTAAGGATAGCTCCGTGCTAATGGCGCGGTTTGAAATTGTCGGACTTGATATTCCGCTATTAGCCGTATCCACAGTCGATGACACCTCTTGGCTAATGGTGAGGTCAATACGGTCATCACTAAAAACAATGGGCTCAATCGACAGGATGACCCCGGTTGAGCGGTATTCAATAGATTGTAACACATCCAAAGCGCCGCCGCCGTTTTGTGCGCTGTCCGCCCGTTGGGAGGTGATAATCGGAACGTCCGTCCCTACTTGAAGTTCAGCAGCGGTACCTGAGCGGGCGACAACAATCGGTGTCGAGAGGAATTTAACGCGCCGGTTATTGGCAAAGGCATTGATCTGCGCGTCCACATCGCCCTCTAAAATGCCAATATTAAGGCCCGTTGAGCCAAGCCCAAGCCCGCCGGTACCCAGGGTTTCAATTATATTATTATTGGTCCGCGCTCCGCCGCCAAAAACGTTGCCGCTTGCGGAATTATTAATATTAAACTCAACCCCAGTATTCACGCCGTTTGTTAGGGTGATTTCCGCAATTTGTAATTCGAGTAAGACTTCGGGCACAGGCGTGTCTAGGGCCTGTAAAAGCCGTATATATTTATCATATTCAGATGCGGTTCCTGAAAAAATAATACGGTTGCCATTTAAATCTGGCGTAAAAATTTCATTAGTGCCAGACCCACCGCCGGGCCCTTCCGCGCCAACGGCCAGAGTTTGTTGCTCCAAGGCCTGTATTTGTCCCGTCAGGGCGCGGTTGGCGGTCATGGCTAAAGCTTCGGCGTCTACATTTTGGACTTGATAGATAAAAATTTCGGCCGTGTCGCCGCCAGAGACAGGGCGGTCAAATTCTGTAAACCAACGCTCAACCCGCTCGCGGGCCTCGGCATTTTTGGTGAAAACAAACAGATCATTGGTATATTCAACCGGGTAGAGATAAATCCCCCGGCGTAGGGTTTCATCTTGCGTGACCTGCCAACCTTCAATCGCAAGGCCGCGTTCTAGGGCATTTGCAAGATCTTCGACTTTCCAATAGCGCGGCGAGAACCGTTTTACCTGCTGCCCTGCATAGGTGAGCTCATCAAGGCGGTCGATGATCTCCAGAGCCGCCTGAATATCGTTTGGCAATCCCGTGAGGGTTAGATAATTATCGCGCGGGTTACTGTTAAACCGAAGCTTTGGGTTATTTCGGCCAAAGGCTTGGGTTAAAAAAGCCACCATGGAATTGGCGTCAATAGCTTTTAGGTCAATAAATTGGATAACAGGCCGCAAATCTGCACGGGTCGAAGCCCGGGCCCGTGTTTTTATAAAGCGTGGGATTTGCTCATAAAGAACTTTATCTTCAACAATGCGGTAAGTGCCGTTATCTGGCAAAACGCGAATGCCGTAATCTTCAAGCGCGACTGTGACAAGACTTAGGAAGTCTTCTGACTTAAGGGTTCCAGACGAGCGAAGCTGGATGATATCTGTTCGCTTGGCGACTTCAGGGCCGACAACAAAGGGAACTTGCAGCATATCGCCAAAAACAACATCAAGAAATTTAGGTACAGATAACGGCGAAACAATCGCCTCTACGGTTTTTGTTACAGGGCGAGGTATGGGTTGGGCGGGGCCCTCATCGACATCGCCGCTAAGCGGGGCGATAACCGGAACGCGCCCAACAACAGAGGGCGCGGCCTCTCTGGCGGGCTGATTAACGCCTTGAGGGACGCGGTTGATACTATTCGCCCGGACGGGGCGTTGTAAGTCTTTTGATAGGGTAATGTCACCCAAGGCTTGTTCTTGGGCCGGAGGCAGATCAGCGTTTTTTTGCGGCAAATGCTGACAGGCCGTCATGGCGAAGGTAGAAAGACTTAAAGCGAGAGGCCAGAGGTAATAAGGCCGGCCTTGCGGTTTAAGCCTATGTGCAGCCGTTGTTTTGCGGGTTTTTATCATATCAAAAATCATCATTATTATTATTTATGTTTTGTCATTATTTTTTATTGGCGGTTTTCTGTCGGTGTTAAAATCTATAAATTGCTGTCTTTAAGGATGCCCCGGGGCGTAATCTCGCACCGGGCGCGTAATCTCTTCGTCGTCATAAGTGGCAATAATGCGTCTGGGGTCAACTGATTTTAACTGCCAGCCCGAGCTGAGCTGTGCGCCTTCAGCCAGGGTTTTCACGCTGCCGTCAGCAAACTCTAAAGTGACATAGGGTTGGCCGTCAAGGCGGCTTACGCCGCGAATATCGGGAAAGGGCGGCGCCTCAGTTTGGCGCGAGCCGTTAAGAGGCCGGCCATCCGGGCCAAGTGCGCTGCTGCCGTCGCCGCTGTCTGGACTGAGCTTAGGAAAAAGCGCCGAAGTATTTAGCCGCGAAACTACATCTTTGACCGATATGTTCTGCGCTGCGGTTAATTCATTTGGCCAAGGGTCTCGAATCTCGCGCTGATTGATATTATCACGGCCCGTAGAGACCCAGCCTAAAATGGCCGCAATGATAAAGCCAATACTGATTATAATGGGTAAACGCGGCATGATTATGCGCCGCCGTCTGGCGGTAAGATTTTGATCGGTGCAATCCCCGACAGACGTAAAAGAGAGGGCCGGCGCTGCGAGAATGTCAAACTCGCCTGTTCCACATTCAAACTATATTTATCCTCAGCCAGTACCGCAAGTGTATCATGTAGGCTTTTATGGGGCGGGAGTAATCCGCTAAGCTCGAAATTTAACACTGTAACATTTCCAACCTCAGCCGGTTCTGCATCGACAATAACGCGAATATTTTTCATATCTAGTCCCGCTGCTTTTTGCCGAAGACTTTGCTGAAGCTGAGCGGCAATCGCGCCGGCTGTATGGCCCGGCCATAAGGCCGCATTTAAACTAATTTTGAGGGCGCGGCTCTCATCTTTGCGTTGGCTCCATATGTCTTGGCCATCAATCGCGGATAATAATGCAAGCTCTTGTTGGGCTGTTTCTAACTGGGATAGGTAATTATGGTTGGCCTGCGCAAGCTTATCAAGACCAAAAAAAGCACTTAGAAAAATTAAGGCAATCAAGCCATAGGCAGATAAAGGCGTAGCCTTATAGTCCAGCCACTGACCAAAGCGGGCTAAAGCATTCGTGGCAGCCGTCATGATTTTGTCTCCGCGCGCGTGTTTGCGGTCGTGATAAGCTTGGCTTTCACGATGGATTGCTGATTAGGCTCAAGCGTAAAGGTTACGCCTTCAAAGGCAGGAAGGTTTTCTATTTTTGTCACAATATCCGCAGCTGAAAGTGTAAAACTTCCTTTGATCTTAATTTCAATCTCACCGTTAAGATAATTAAAACTTTGAAATTTTACAGGCTGACCTTCAAGGGCGCTCGCCAGTTGATCCCAAGCAGACAAGAGTAATATGCGCGGCTCTAAGACATCAAAATCACGCAGTGATGCTAAATTTTCTAAGGCCGCTTGCCGGTCTTGCATAATGACGCCGGTGCGGCCGGATACGGCGTCAAGCTGGCTTTGGGTTTGTGATAGGCTCAGTTTTGCATGGATAAATTGAGCGCTAAGATAGCTTACCGATAGCAAGCTTATAGCCGCAATGCCCATCGCCAAACGGCTAGGCTTTAATAGGGCCTTGGGGGATAATGCGCCGGTTTTAAAACTCTCAGCCGTAACAATGGGGATAGCGCCGCTGAGTTCGGGCTGTGATAAAGCCGGAAGGGTTGCGGGCAGTTCTGCGGCGTCTATTTCAAGAGCGGCTTGATCAAGGCCTTGTAAAAAAGAGGCCCATTGATGAGGTTTTGGTGCTGCGGGCCACCAGCGGCTGGCTAGTAAGCTGTCCGCGCGCCAATATTGGCCCTCTACGCCGGATATGCCTTTGACAAGGCGTAAGCCATCTGGGCCGGGCGCTTGAAGCTCAGTTTCAGGAACGGCTTTCCCGCGTAGGGCTTGCGGAGTTTTATATGTCCAGATATTGGCCCAGCGGCCCGCCTGCCCAGGGCGAATATAAACCGCGTCATGGCCGCGCCTTGCTTCATTGAGGGCTTGCAAACGTAAGGCGGCAAAACCTTGGGCACTTGCATCCGGTAGTTTGAGGCGGCGAAAGGCGCAATCACGGCGCGAAATAACGGTCACATCTGGCGACCAAAACCCACGCGCCGCCCGGCCGCCCGGCGTGTAAGCCGTCAGTTTAGAGTCTTGATGAATATATAGACGCGGCGCTATTTGCATTGCGGCTTTATCCTGTTTCCAGTGTTGCGGCCCTGTTAAAGCGCGCCGGGGCGCTACTGTCTAGCACTGTCCTGTCGGAAATCCAAACTTTCTTCACCGGCTCAGCGATAAGATTGACGGTTCGGGTGTATTCAATAAGTCGCCGCCGTATGATGCTTTGACCCTTTTCATTTGTCATCGGGGCTTCAAAGGTGAGGCGGAAAACAGGGGACGGAAAAATATCATCAGAAAACAGCTCCGTTGATTGACGGCCCAAAGCGGCCCGCGCATTTATATGAACGGCAATCTCGGGTGATAAATTTGCTTGGCTGGTCGCGGTTGTACGGTCTGATAAAGAGACAAAACGCTCGAATTTAGCCATGTCAATACGGGCTAAGGCTTCGGGCCAATCTAAAATACGGGGAAGTTCCGATAGGCTTCTAAGGTGGGTATTAGTCGGCGGCGGCAAGCCCCTTTGGCGGTATTGTACAGCTTCTGCCCCTTGAAAGCGGCGGCGGCTATCTGGATCTATATAGTCCTGAAGCCGCGCTAAAAGCCGCCCGGCGTCACTGGGCGGAATACCGAAACCGCCCATAAGGTCTTTAAATAAAGGCTCATCGGGGATTCGTAATGAAAGCAAGCCTGATACATCTTGGAGACTGACAAAAACCGGGCCGTAAGCCGTGGCAATACGGCGCATATCCCCTTTAAGCCCCCATTTTTCACCAATAGCTTCGGTGGTTGTAAGTTGATTGCGGCGGGTGATATCTCTGACTTTTTGATAGCCCGCCTCTCTTGGCTGCGCCGTTAAGAGCCACAATAAGGCTTCGGTTTCCGCCGCATGAAACGCAAGATCAATTTGCCGGCTGCGCTCTAGCTGCACAAGGCTATCGGTGCCGCGGGAGAGGTTTTGCGCTGTAAATAAGGTGATGGCGGCCAAAAGGGCAATGGCGACCAATACATAAGGCAAGACAAAGCCGCTGCTATGGGAATGTTTATTGTTGTAGGTCATGGCCAACCCCAAGAGATAAATTGACCGCGTGCCGCGTGCGAGCCCAAAGGGTCACGCGCTCGCCTTGATAATCATATTCAAGGCCAATGATATGGGGCAGGCGCGGAATGTCCATATAGATATCATCATCAAAAATGCCCGGCGAGGGTACGATTTCAGGCGGCCAATTTGTACGCCGCCTTTGGTCATAGCTTATGTAGATAAAGCGCGGGTTTTCGCCTTCAAAAACGGCCAATATGGGCTGCGGTCTTTCGCCGATGGCATTAAGCGGCAAGCCAGGAGCGTTAAGCCGGAGCTGGAATTGGGGCGGGCGAGATGCCTCCTGGGGGAGGGGCTGTATGTAAAGCTGGAAATCTTGCGCGCCTGTGCGGCGCTCTACAATTAAAGGGGAAACAGCCAGCCCGCTCATGCTTTGGCTCCCTGCCGTAAAGGCAAGCGGGTCTGCCCGTGTCCATGTTCCGATAATATCACCAATAAAATCTCGGTAACCCGCTTCATTAGCAAAACGGTCAAGGGATTCATTGCCTATTTTTACGGCCCGGTCCGATACGGCCAACATTTGCCCCAATGACTGAAACATAGCGAGGGATATAATCGACATAATTGCCAAAGCCATAAGGGTTTCAAGTAAGGTGAAACCGTTTGTTTTAAGCGGTGCATGGGCGATATGAGGCTGAATATTCACGCGCTTATCATAAGCGGTGAAACCGCAGATGGAAAGATATGAAACATGAAAGATCTTTGGGTTAAATCATAAGGCTTAAACGGCTATATTCTGCAATAATTTTTTGTTCCTCAGCCCGAAATAATGCCTGCCATTTATCAAGGCTTTGGGTGTCAATCGGGCGCCGCGTATCTGAAAGGCCGGGACGTAGTTCCGCCTTTAGGACTTGGGCGTGACGCAATATATTATCATCCCACGCAATATCTAAATAATGTATGACGGGCTCTAAAGTGGGTTTGGGGCGGCGTACAAGGGCTTCATAATCAATATCTAATATTGAGAGCTTTGATATACGGCTATATATAAGGCGCTGGGTTTCTTTGGCCCGCCAGCAAAGCGCCGCATATGCGACTTCCCGTTGCCGTGTATTAATAATGGCTTCGGCGCGCTCTAAATCTTGTGCAAGTTCGCTATCTTTAAATTGGGTGATATGTTTGCGAATTTCACGCGGCGCCCAGCCCATCGCCCATGACGGCCCGCTGGGTTTTGGAATAAGGCTTACCATAGAGGCCACTGTTTGCACAGCCGGACGGCGGAGCCATAATGTTTTAAGGACGGGATATGCGCGGGTAAAGTCTTCAAGGCGGTGGCTGTCGCGGGGCGCTTTAAAACCAATATTGTTAAAACCTGCGGGGTGATAGTCGCGGCACGCTTGAAATTTAAGCAATAAAGTCTCACCAATAGATTCATGAAACTGGCTATTATCTTCTTCGATCACCGTAAGGCGAGCATGGGCGTCAAGAGCCATGCCCAAAAGCGTCGTCCCGCTTCTCTGGCAGCCTGTAATGATAAACACGCGAGGTCTCCTTAAAACTTACCTTGTAAAAACTTATGCGAAAAGGACTTTACCTGCTAGACATATATTCTTTAAACTTAAATCTTTCGCACCGCGTGATCTATGATAAGAGCCCGTTATGATAAAGCCTGCGAATAATCTTTTACTTATTTTGGGGATGCACCGGTCAGGAACCTCTTGTCTTGCAGGTTGTTTAGAACAAGCGGGCGTATATTTGGGCTCTGTTAATCAGTCGGCTGAATTTAACCTTAAAGGCAACCGAGAGAACCAAAATATTGTAAAATTACATAATGACATTTTGGCTCGGGGGCAGGCGAGCTGGGATATGCCGCCCCTTGAAGATATGCCGCTCTGCCCGGATGATGTCGCGCGTTTAACCTCTATTATAAACGCTTATCCGGCGAGGCCCCTTATCGGGTTTAAAGATCCGCGAAGTCTTTTTTGTTTGCCCCTGTGGCATAAGGCGGCGCGGCCACAATTTATTGGTAGTTTTCGCCACCCTCTTGAGACGGCTCATTCTCTTCTGCGGCGAGCGAAAGCGCAAAATAAATATATGAGCCTTGCTAAAGCGCTCAGTCTATGGCGGGTTTATAATGGGCGGATGTTGGCGGCCTATGCAGTATCACCTTTTCCGATCATCCGTTATGACGTGGCCCCAGATGTTTATATGGCGAATTTACGCTGTATCCTGCCGCAGCTTGGCCTTAAGCCAGATGCGCCGATAGATTTTCGTGATGATGCGCTTAAAACACAGGTCCAATCTGTCCCTGTTCCGGATGAGTTGTCATTTATGTGGGATGTTTTGACAGCTCTAGCCGTGTCCGCAGAAGCCTGTTAAGATCATATTATGGTCATGTTTCGATATAAAGCGCTGGACCGCCAATCTCAATCCGTTAGCGGGGAGATTGAAGCGGGCAATGAAAGCGCCGCTTATAAGCGGCTCTCAGAGCGTCAACTCTCGGTGTTTGAAATTAAACCCGTTACCCGGTCCAAAACGGAAGGTGATTTTACGGACCGTTTGTTTAAAAGCCTTGGAAGCGGGCGCATTAAACCTAAAGACCAAGCCCGTTATATCCGCCAATTAGCAACTTTGCTAGATGCGGGGGTGACCTTGCTTGAGGGGCTGACTAGCTTGTCAAAGTCAACTGTTCACCCGGAACTTGCCAAAGCTTCTGATGCGATTCGCCGTGATCTTCGCGCCGGTAATCGGCTCTCGGCGGCTATGGGCACGCATTTGCCGCAGCTCCCGCGATATGTACCGCGCCTTGCCGAATTGGGTGAGGCGACGGGGCAATCGGCCAAAGCCTTGATTGATGCGGCCGAGCGTATGGAGTTTGAAGATGACATGCGCGAGGAAATTCGCACGGCTTTGTCCTATCCAATGTTTCTAATTACTTTTGGCACAATTCTCGTATTTTTGCTCTTTGTGTTTATTGTTCCAAAATTTGCCGGATTAATTGGTGATAATACGGATAATATTCCGGCCATTTCAAAACTCGTTATCGCCGTAGGAATTGGGCTTGAGGATAATCTTATCCTTGTCTTACTCGGCCTTAGCGGGCTGATTGCCGGCGTTATCGCCTTAACACGCCATAGGGCTGTGCGAGAGTTCTTTGCCGGGCTATCTGAAAAAACGCCTATTATTGGCGCGCTATTTATCCAAGCGGATTTAGGCAGTTGGTCGCGCACTGTTGGCATGGCGCTCGATAATGGTGCCGATCTTTTGGCAGCCTTAAATTTAGGGGAGACGAGCCTGCGCTCACCGCGCCTGCGCCGCCAATTTGAACATGTCCGTAGCGAGATTAGGGCCGGGAAACCGATCGATAATGTCTTAGATGAAAATGTGCCGGATTTTGATCCGTTAACGATTGACCTTGTGCGCACGGGCCGTAGCTCTGGCCGCTTGGCGCAAATGCTATTATTTATCGGCGAGGGCCAAGAAAAAGACCGCCGCGAGATGACAAAACGTATCTCGGCTTTGACAGGGCCTATTGCCATTTTAGCGGTCTCTGCCATTATTGGAACCATTGTAATTTCAATCGTCTTGGCGATGACCAGTCTTTATGATATCGCGATTTAAACTGAGGTTTTTATGCAGATTTTAAAAAAATATTTCGTTCCGCCTAAAGATAATAAAGCGCCCCGAAAAGATGCGGGTTATTCCTTGCTTGAGATTTTGGTCGTCCTGGCCATTGTCGGCATGCTTGGAGCTTTAGTCGGCCCTCGGCTTTTCGCGCAGCTTGACCGGGGTAAGATTACGGCTACAAAGGCTCAGGCGCGTAATTTGCAAACGGCGCTGGATGCCTTTCGGCTTGATGTTGGCCGTTATCCAACCCAGCAAGAAGGGCTAACGGCGCTTTTAACTGCGCCGCAAAATTTGGATGGGCGCTGGCAAGGGCCATATATTGAAGGCGGCGTGCTACCGCAGGATCAATGGGCGGCGGATTATGTCTATAAAGCGCCAGAACTTGATGCGAATGGCCGCCCGCTACGGCCTAAAATTATTTCTTTCGGGGCGGATGGTGTTGAGGGCGGAAGCGGACTTAATGCTGATATCGGCGGCTAGGCGGCCAGACTTCGCCGCGCGCCCTGAGGGCGGGTTTTCCCTTCTTGAAGTCCTGATCGTTCTCGCTCTTTTGGGTTTGGTGATGGGTATTGCTGCCCCGCGCCTGACGGTTTACGCACAGGCTTTGCAGTTTTCTAAAATATCCCGCGGCACCATATATAGTTTAAAACGAGACCGGGCCGATGCGGTCATTAATAAACGCGCCCGCTGGGTGATTATTGATAAGTCCCGCCCGCCGCCGCCTGTGCAAAATGATGTGGATATTATTCCGCTTGAACTTCCTAAAGATTGGACGGGGCGCGGCGGGCCAATATTTATTTCTGCCGCCGGTCATTGCCGCGGCGTAGATAGGGTTGTTCTGTCAAATCCGCAAAGCCGCCGTGAAGCGGCTTATGAAATTTTAAGCCCGGATTGTACCGCCCGAGAGATAAACGCACCGGCCCAAGAAGGGCCCCCATGATCTGTCTGTTATGAGCCGCCTCTCATGAGCGTTGATATATTATTATGGGGCAGTCTTTTGGGCGGCTTACTCTTAGGGCTGTCTTATATTGACTTAAAACATTACCGCCTGCCGGATAAACTGACTTTTGCGTTAGCCCTAGCTGGGCTTGTGCAGGCTTATTGCTTAGGCTTGCCGCTGCAACATCACTTAATGGGGGCGGTGGTGGGTTATCTGGCTTTTGTCGCCATTGAAAAGGGGTTTTTGAAACTGCGCGGCTATCACGGGCTGGGGCGCGGGGACGCCAAGCTTTTAGCCGGCGGCGGGGCGTGGTGCGGCTGGTTTGGCTTGCCTTATATTGTGTTAATGGCAAGCCTTGCGGGGCTGTCTTTATTATTGGCGGGGATATTAACGGGACGGATAAAAAAACAACATGCCGCCCAGCAAGCCATTCCCTTTGGCCCGTTTTTAGCTATAGCCATTTTTATTGTTTGGGCGGCCTTAACCGCGCGGCCTTTGTGGCCCTAAAATAATAAAGACCTATTTTATTTCAGCATACGCACTTCGCGCTGGGGTAGCGGCATTTTTATGCCGTTTTTCTTAAGTACGCGCCAAACTTCGAAATTAAGATCGGACGTAAATTTATTTGGCCCGTCATCAATGCCGGAGCACCAAAATTCTACGGCAAACTTAATTCCATTTTCGCCAAATTCACGTAGCTCAAGATCTGGCTTTTCGGGCTCTGAAAGTACGAGCGGATGCGCTTCGAAAATCGGTATGATAATATCTTCTAGCGTGTCGACATCCGTATCATAAGTCACGGCGAAATGAACCTCATAGCGTTGGCGTGGATCTTTATGGGTCCAGTTCTGATAAAGTTCTTCGGTGAAAGTGGTATTGGGCACCATAATGTCTTTACCGTCTGTGGTCTCCACCGTGGTGGAGCGCATATTAATGGCTTCAACAAAGCCTTCTTGGCCATCGGGGAGGGAGATAAAATCTCCAATCCGTACAGAGCGGTCAAACAGAATAATAAGCCCCGAGACAAAATTGGCGGCAACAGGCTGTAGCCCAAGGCCAATCCCTAAAGATAGGGCAGAGAAAATAACCACAAGCCCGCCAAGGCCAATGCCCGCGGCAGACATGGCCATAACGGCGGCGGCCCCAAAAATAACAATTTGTAGGAATTTAGCGATAATCTCCCGCACGCCCATATCAAGGGCTTCTTGAGAGCGAATAGCGCTTTGGCCCTTTTGATTTGAAAAATTTCCAAGCCAGAAAAAAGCGGAGCCAAACATTCCAAGTTTTATTAAGGTTAAAACACTAAAGGGATTATCGCCTGCCCCCAAAGATATACTATCAAGAATAGATAATAAATTATCAAAATAGCCAAAGACCACCAAGAGGGCGAGGGGAATGCCAATCCAAAGGCCGGCTTTTTTGACAAGCTCGTTTTTTGCAAATTGTTTAATAGCGGTGTAAATTAAAAAGACAACTGCAAGCCCTTGAGCAAGTTTGACGAGCCAGTCCTGACCAAGGGCCGCTTTTAAAATAATTGCAGCAAGGGCGAGCAGGCCAATATTAATGAGGGGCCGCGTGAGTTCCCGGGCGTTATAAATATATTGGCGAATAGCAAAAAGCTTATCTGTGTCTTTAGGGGCGTCGCGCAGCAAGAAAACCCGTGCGCGTAATTGCTTGGCAATAACCCCTGCCAAAATCCACCAGATCAACGCAATAGTTCCAACTTGTGCGAGAAAGGCCGGATTGGTTAGCCAAGCGAGTAAAGTGTCTAAAAGCTTTTGTCCAAAGGCTTTAAACTGCTCTGGACTTGAGGGGATAAGACTTTTCTTCGGCGCAGACCCAGCCTCGCCATGAGGCGCATCATCGGCGGCTTGAGTTTGCTGGGCGCGCACAGCGTCGGCAATAGCGCGGTCTGCTGCTTGCCGTGCGGCCAGCGCTTCGCTTAGGGCGGGCGCGGATAGGTCGATATCATTAATTTTTGGTGTGGCTAGGGGCGAGCTTGCGGAGGATTGCGGCTTTGAGTCAACAGGCGCATCATTATCTATATTGATTTGATCGGGGCCGGCTTGCAGTAGGGCGCCTTCGGCGTTTGCGGCGTTTGCGGCGTTTGCGGTGTCTTCTTGTGCGGTTGCCGAGGGGGACGCCGTCGTGTCTTGCGCGAGCGCCGGATTGACAAAGCTTGCGCCCCAAATAAGTGCAAGGCTTATAAGCCATGATTTGACAATAATTTTAACATTGACCCGCATAAAAACCCCTTTTGTACAAATCACATCTAATCTGCAGCTTGTGATTTGTAAACGGGCACAATTATATTATAATGGGCCTATGAAATATTTTACTGTCGCTTTTATAAGCCTAAATTTTATCGCCGCGACGGCTGTAAGCGCCCAAGACGCGCCGCCGCTCAGCCGTGACCTTGTCAAAATTCATGATAGGATTGAAACTCGCCACCCGCAGCTTAGCCATGTGAGCGCGGCAGAAATGGAAAGCCTGCTTCAAACCCGCGCCGATAATCTACTGATTTTGGACGTACGGCAGCCCGATGAATATGCGGTTAGCCATATTGACGGAGCGCTGCAGATTGATCCGGATATGTCGCCTGATGACTTCATGGCTCAATATGGGGAGCAGGTTTCAGGCAAGGATGTGGTGCTATATTGCTCTGTTGGGCGGCGCTCTTCAAATTTGGGCGCGCGGCTGCAAAGTCAGCTAATGGCGCGCGGTGCTGTCTCTGTGTCTAATCTCGAAGGCGGCGTATTTGGTTGGCATAACCAATCCCGCGATCTTGTTAGCCCGAGCGGGCAAACCGATAAAGTCCATCCTTATAACCGTTGGTGGGGGCGTCTTGTCGCCCGCAAAGAGGGCATTGCCTATGAACCCGTAGCGCGCGAGCCATCAACTACGCCTTAATCACAGGTTTTAACCTTGAGTTTATTATTTCCTTCATAGAGTTTAACCTATATAGCGCGTTATATTCTATGGCTATAAAAGGGTTTCATTATGGGCTCCCCCAAAAAAGTTGTTCTCGCCTATTCCGGCGGTCTTGATACGTCGATTATTTTAAAATGGCTCCAAGAGGAAAAAGGCTGCGAAGTTGTCACCTTTACCGCTGATCTCGGCCAAGGGGAAGAGCTGGAACCCGCCCGGCGCAAAGCCGAAGCCCAAGGGGTGAAAGAGATTTTCATTGATGATCTGCGTGAAGAATTTGTCCGCGATTTTGTCTTTCCCATGTTTCGCGCCAATGCCCTTTATGAAGGGCTTTACTTGCTCGGCACGTCGATTGCGCGGCCTTTAATTGCTAAACGGCAAATTGAAATTGCCCATATGGTCGGAGCCGATGCGGTCTGCCACGGCGCAACCGGTAAAGGCAATGACCAAGTGCGCTTTGAGCTTGGCTATTACGCCCTTGACCCACAAATCAAAGTTATTGCCCCGTGGCGAGAATGGGATTTAAACTCCCGCACCAAATTAATTGAATATGCGGAAAAACACGGCATTGAAATTGCCAAAGATAAGCGCGGCGAAGCGCCGTTTTCTGTAGATGCCAATTTGCTCCATACCTCCTCCGAAGGCAAAGCCCTCGAAGACCCGGCCCTTGAAGCGCCCGAATTTGTCTATCAACGCAGCGTCTCCCCTGAGGCTGCGCCGGATGTGCCCACCTACATTGAAATTGGGTTTAAGCGCGGGGATGCGGTCTCCATTGACGGCGTCTCTATGAGCCCAGCGACGCTTTTAACAAAGCTGAATGAGCTTGGCGGAGCGAACGGCATTGGCCGTCTTGATTTGCTTGAAAACCGGTTTGTTGGGATGAAATCGCGCGGGGTGTATGAAACGCCGGGCGGGACAATCCTGCTTATGGCGCACCGGGGCATAGAACAAATCACCATGGATAAAGGCGCCGCTCACCTTAAAGACGAGCTTATGCCCCGCTATGCGGAACTTATTTACAACGGCTATTGGTTCTCACCAGAGCGCGATATGCTCCAAGCGGCCATTGATAAGTCCCAAGAGCTTGTGGACGGCGTGGTGCGGCTTAAGCTTTACAAAGGTAGCGTCAATGTGGTGGGCCGTAGCTCCCCTTACTCCCTCTATAGCCAAGAACATGTCACCTTTGAAGAAGATGATGTTTATGACCAAGCGGATGCGGGCGGCTTTATTAAAATTAATGCTTTGCGCCTTCGCCTACTCAAAGCGCGTGATCAAAAGGCGGGAAAAAATACTTAAAGCTTATCCACGCATGTCTTTGGATGAGCCTAGAGATATATGCGAAGTAATCGAGCCGACTTGTGGCAGCACGCCTAAAATATCACTGTGGAAATGTTTATAGGCTTGTAGGGTTTCGACCTCAACGCGCAGTAGATATTCGACCGCACCTGTAATATTATGGCATTCCCTGACCTGCGGCGCTTGGGCCATGGCCGTTTCAAAGGCGCGGGCATCTTTTTTAAGATGACCTGATAGGCCGACCATCACAAAGACTGTAACCGCTGCGCCTAATTGGCTGCGGTCAAGTACGGCGCCGTAGCCCTTGATAAGCCCGCTGCGCTCAAGCTCTTGTACGCGCCGTAAACAGGCGGATGGAGAGAGGCCGATTCGCGCTGCAAGCTCCACATTACTCAGCCGGCCATCATTCTCAAGTGCGTGCAATATATCTTCGGTATAACGATCCATATATCACTTATATTGCAAATCTTTTAAAAAATATAGAATTATAGCAAGATAATTCACGACTTACCGCGTCATACTTGCGAAAGTTCATTAAAGAGAGATTTATGCAGCGCCTTGAAGATTATGATATGTCGCGTGACCGCGGTTATTTATGCCGCTATAATGCGGATGACGTGAAGCTTTCAGGCCTTATGGCTGAGGCGGCCAGCACTGCTTTGCGCCTACCGCAGCTGATGCCTAGTGGACGGGTGCGCCATATTTTAAAATCTAGCCTTCCAGGCGATGCCGATAAAGAAATTTCGGGGTTAAGTGATGAACATGCCCGCATGGCGATGGTGCATTATTCCTTTATGGTGCAGGCCTATGTTTGGGGCGAGCATAGCCCGCCAGAGGTTTTGCCCCGCTGTCTCGCCCGCCCGATTGTGGCCCTTGCGGATAAGCTCGGCCAACAACCCCTTTTGCCCTATAGTGGATATGTACTCGATAATTGGGGGTTGATTGACAAAGACCGCCCACTTGGGCTTGATAATATTTTTATGATCCAAAACTTTCTAAGCGGCCAAGATGAAGCTTGGTTTGTTCTGGTTCACGTTGCCATCGAAGCCGCTGCGGGGGCCATTTTTGACATCACCGCGCCCATCATAGAGGCGGCGGCCCAAGACGACATAGTAGCGCTGCGGGGCTATCTTGAAACGGCGGCGCAGGTCTGGGCGAATATTAATGCTATTTTTGACCGCATGCCCGAAGGCTGCGATCCTTATGTTTATTTCAACCGGGTACGGCCTTACATTCACGGCTGGAAAGATAATCCGGCGCTGCCCGGCGGGATTATTTATGAAGGGGTTGAGCGTTACGGCGCGCAGGGGCAGGCGTTTCGCGGCCAAACTGGCTCCCAATCCTCAATCGTTCCGGCGATGGACGCGCTCTTGGGGGTGGGTCATGCGGCTGATCCGCTTAAGGCCTATCTCGATCAGCTTCATATTTACCGCCCGCCATCCCACCGCCGCTTCATTGATGATATCCGCGCAGAAAGCCGCGTTCGCGATTATGTGGCCAAAGCCGGAGATAAAGGGCTGACGGCGGCCTATAATGCTAATATTCAGGCCATGGCTGATTTTCGAAGCCGCCACCTCGAATATGCCGCCAGCTATATTAATAAACAGGGCAAAACCGCCGCAGGGAATGACACGGATGTCGGCACAGGCGGCACGCCCTTTATGCGCTACCTCAAAAAACACCGCGACGAAACCGCCGCCCGGCTGTTAAAGGTTTAAGGCCTCTTGCGCGAGGGCGGCGTAATCTGCCTCGCAGGCTTTTAAGATATCATCATAGCGGGGGCTGAGCTTTGGCAGTTTTGGATTCAGCGGGGCAAAGCCGCTTGAGTTTATCACATTATCGTACCAATATTTTGCCCAAACGCCGTCTTCGGGTTTTGCTCCGGGTGTCCAAGATAACATGGCCTTATCAAAGGACATATCCATAGCGCGGCAAAGCGCGCTTAGGGCGGCTTTGGGGGCTTTTAATATGTCCTCTGAATGGATGATGGGCGGCGGCATGCCCGTAATGTCTGTGAGTTTTGCGTAAAGCTGCCGTTGAGCGCGAAAGCCAAGATCGGCTACCGCTGCATCTGGGCGCACTTTGGTATAAGATGCAATAACGCGGCGGGGATGGCGAAGCAAAAAGAAATGCTGCGCCTGTTCGGCCCAATCCAATGGAAAATGAGATAACATATGAAGGGGCATATGTTTTTGAAATACGTAATCTGCGTCTCTATTTTTTAGGCAATCTTGCGCCGCCTGTTGCGGGTCTGTTTCATGGGCGGTGAGGATATCGTCTCGCCCCGGGTCGGCCCTCCCGCTTGATGCAAGATAAGCGGCGTAGAACGGCTCATCCATCACGGTGCAATCCGACCGCGCGCCAAAGCTGCGCATCATGGCCGTAGACAGATTTCGCGGCCCCGACCACATGCAAATGATGCGGCTCATAGCTTAGCCATTATCGGCAGCGCTGCGGTGGATCATCTCTTGGTAAAGCCCTTGCAAGCGCGTGACCGTGGGCCCGCGCTTACCGCTGCCAATGATGCGTCCATCGATTTTACCGACGGGGGCGAGCCCTGCGAATGTACCTGTGGTAAAGGCTTCATCGGCGCTATAGCAATGAAATAGGGAGAAGTTTTTTTCAAACACGGGGATATCATTATCTTGGCAGAGTTTGATGATTTTCCCCCGCGTAATCCCGCCAAGGCAGTAATCCCCTGTGGATGTCCACACCTGCCCGCTGCGGACAATAAAGAAATGCGTAGAATTACAAGTCGCAACAAAGCCTTGAGGGTCAAGCATAAGCCCTTCATCAGCCCCCGCTTCATTGGCCTGAACGCAGGCGGTGATACAATTAATTTTAGAATGGGAATTAAGCTGCGGGTCTTGAACATCGGCGCGGCCTCGGCGCACTGATACGCTATATAGGCTTTGGGGGCGAGCCGCCGTTTCTTTGGCGGGGCGTTTAAATTCCGGCGCAATAATAATCGTCGGCGGGGAGATAATCACCCGCGGGTCTTGATAGGGCGTTGAGCGCAGCCCCCGCGTTACCATGAGGCGGATATGCACATCATCTTTCATTTCATTGGCGGTGAGGGTGTCGTACATCCGCGCCGCCAGGCCGGCTTTGGTCAGGCCAATATCAAAATGAAGGGCCACTGCCCCCGCCCAAAGCCGGTCTAGGTGGTCGTTTAAAAAAGCGATCTTTCCGCCGTGAACCCTTAGGCCTTCCCACACCCCATCGCCGAGCATAAAGCCGCTGTCGAACACATTGACCACGGCTTTACCGCGCGGAACAAGTGCACCGTTGACATTAAATAAAACCGCGCGATTGCGCGGGTCGGGCTCATAGGCATGGGTACCAAAAGACATAAGATATGTTTAGCGGCTTTGACGCGCTTGACAATCCCTTCTTAAGAATAGTTTGGATGTCACGAGTGATGAGGTAACTTACCTTATAGGCTTTTGGCGGCCTTAGGGATTAAAAACATATTCGCCCCAATCTGCGAGTGAGCGCTCGGTACCTAAAACCATTTTATCTTGAATTTTAATGGCATTTAATTTGGACTTAACGGCGGAGAGGTTTAGCTCGGCCTTGGCATTAAAGGCAGGCGAGAGATCAATCGCGCGGCTAATGAGGCTTTCGGCCATGTCATATTTTTTTTGGTTTAGTGCAATAAATCCTGCATCGTTAAATATATCGGCAGCTTTGTCTTGTGGTAAATTATCAATAGCGGCGTCATAATCACGCATAAGAACCAAGGTGAGGCGGCGGTTATTATCATAAAGTCCGCGTTTTGGCTTAAGGGTGGCGGCTTGCTGAAATTTCTCGAGTGCCATATTATATTGCCCTTGTTTAAGAAAACTCATCCCTAGATTATTTATCACGCTGGGCTTGGCTTTGGGGTCTATATATAAGGCTTTAAGATAAGTACGTTGTGCGGGAACCCAATTCTTTTGTTTATCGTGAAACTGTCCAAGTGCATTCCATAAGCGAATGTCATGAAGATTATATTCAAGGGCCTCATTTAGGCGGACCTCTTCATCCTCTACGCGCCCAGTGGCGACTTCGGCTAAGACTAATCCAGCCAAATGCGCGTATTTTTCTTCCTCACGGGCGGTATCAAGCCCAAATTTATTTGAGAAGATTTCATAGGCCTTTTCAAACAGGTTTAAAGCAATGGCCGCATTGCCCCATCCAATCCGCGCGGCTAGGTTATCCGGTGATTTCAAGGCCGCGAGCTGAAAGCCGTCATAACTCTCATTATAGCGCTCATTTTCATAATCTTCCTGTGCTTTCAAAAGTGCTAAGCTGATGTCCAGCGCGCTGCCTGTTTGCGGCTCAATGGGACGAATGGCTTCAAAATCTGTAGGTTTTATAGCCGTGCTAGCGCAGGCCGTAAGGCTTAAGGCGGCGCATATTAAGGCTATCTGGCGGCGCATGATTACAGGGCCTCACTAATGCGCAGCCCGGCAGGCAGGAGCAAAATAACCATGAGAGTTGGAAAAATAAAAACCATTAAAGGCACAGTTAATTTTGCTGATAAGGCCATGGCTTTTTCTTCGGCCTTTAACATCCGCTTTGTCCGCATTTCATCAGAAAATGTCCGCAGGGCTTGCCCCAGGCTAGAGCCCATATCTTCGGCTTGTTTGAGCATGGTTGATAGGGCGCGGGCTTCATCAAGATTAATGCGGTCAGAGAAATTGACAAGGGCTTCATGGCGGCTTCGCCCAGCGCGAAGCTCTAGATTCATTAAATCAAGATTAATTTTTAAAGCCGGATAGCGCCGCCCAAGCTCATTTCCAACCCGCATAAAGGCGGCGTCCATGCCCATGCCCGCTTCAATACAGGCGATAAGCAAATCCATCATATCAGGAAAGCCTTCGCGGGATTCATCTGTGCGCTTTATTTGCCTTTGCCTTAAGTAAAAATTAGGCCCTAAGACGCCGATGACGCCTATTAATATCGCAAAAAATACCATATTTTTAGGGGCCATCTCCGGCGCACCAAATCGCCAGTACACCAGAAATAAGACTTGCGGAATGATGATCGCTAAAAGGCGCGCCGCGAAAAACACCCTTACGCTTCCGGCCTCATAATATCCGGCTTGGGCGAGTTGAAATCGAATTTTTGAAATTTCTTCGGCATCGGGCAGGGTTAAATGCCCGCCCATTTTTTCAAGCAAGCCCTTATTTTCATCTTGGTTTATTTGAAGGGGTTGAAAGCTATTCCCGCCGTCAATTCGGTTTTGAACCTCTCGTTCCTCGCGGATACGTTTAAAGATAATATTCCCAATAACGAGGCCTATGCCGAGTAAAAATACAATAGCACAGACAAGAATAAGGCTTGGAGATTGTAAAAACTCACTCATTTTATCTCTCCTATATTTTGAAATTAATCAGCTTACGCATGAATAAATTACCGATAGCCATCCAGATCGTAACGCCGATAAAGGTCTTTATAACTAAAGGGTTGTCACTAATACTGCCGTAAAAATCTGGCGATAAAAGATTAACCAGTAAAAACACGGCAATAGGCGCAAGGTTTAAAATCATAGCCGAGGTGCGGCCTTCGGCAGAGGCGGCTTTAATTTTAAGCCGCATTTTTTGCCGTCCGCGAATTGTGTTTGAATTGGCCCGTAAGAGCTGGGCCAGATTTCCGCCTGTACGCTCTTGAAGACGAATCATTGCGGCAAAAAGATCAAAGTCGGCATGCCCAATTCTTTCAGCGAGGCGCTGTACGGCGTTTGTTAACTGACTCCCAAAGGCAATTTCATCGCTCACCATGCCAAATTCAGAGCCAATAGGATCGGGCATTTCTTTGGCGACAAGGGCCATAGCCACGGGGACAGGATGACCCGCGCCCAAAGACCGTACAATCACGTCAAGGGCCTCGGGAAGCTGGGCAACGGCTCTGGCGCTGCGGCGTTTGGCGGCCATGCGAATAGAGATAAGTGGGAGTATAAACCCAGCGATCAGCCCGCCTGCGCCCCACAGGGCGCTTTCTTTGACAATAAAAAGAGTTGGCCCCAAAATAACCGCCGCAATGAGCATATATTTATAAATGCCAAAAGCACCGAGTTTAAGCCCAGATTGCACAACGAGCCGATTAATGCGGTAAGTAAGCTTGCTCGCAAAGTTAGCATCATCGCGAATACCGCGATCTTTTCTCATCTGCTCTAAAACCGTGGCTTGATTCACCGTTTCGTCGCTTATATGTTTCATGCGGGCATTAACCGCTTTAACTTTGATTGAAGCTTGGCGGCCTAATCCCATAACCGCCTGTAGGCCCATAAAGGCGCAGAAAAATATAATAATATATAATATGCTTTCCTGTCCGAGTGACATGTGCCTAACCCATACGCTCTTTGAAACTAAGTTCTGATAGGCGGCCTGTTTCCATCACCCGCGGCTCAAACAACCCTTCCGGCAGCGGAATATTACGGGTTGTAATCAGATCAAGACATTTGGGGCGAATGCCCATACATCTAAACTCACCAATGACTTTATTTTCTGGCCCCGTGCCTGTGCGCACATAGCGGAACAAATCCTGCATTTGGATGACCTTGCCTTCCATGCCCGTAATTTCAGACACATAAGTTATCTTGCGCTGCCCATCAGACAGGCGCGTGGCCTGCACGATAATATGAACGGCGCTGGCAATTTGGCCGGAGACCGCTTCGGGGCTGATTTTCATATCACCCATGGCGACCATCTGCTCTAGCCGAGTGACTGCATCGCGCGGCGTATTGGCATGGAGGGTCGCCATAGAGCCTTCATGGCCCGTGTTCATAGCTTGCAGCATATCAAAGGCTTCTTCGCCGCGAACCTCTCCAAGGATAACCCGCTCGGGGCGCATACGCAGAGCGTTTTTTACAAGCTCGCGCTGTTTAATTTCGCCGTTACCTTCAATATTGGGCGGACGGGTTTCCATGCGCGCGACATGGGGCTGCTGGAGCTGTAACTCCGCCGCGTCCTCAATGGTAATTAACCGCTCTTTATGGCTAATGGATTGCGACAGAGCGTTTAAAAGCGTTGTCTTACCAGAGCCCGTGCCGCCGGAGATTAAGATCGTGCAGCGCGATTTACAAGCGGCCCATAAAAAATGCGCCACATGATCGGGCAAGGCCTCAAAGCCGACAAGCTTATCAAGGGTTAGGGGGGATTTAGAAAATTTCCGAATAGAGACTAATGGTCCGTCAACGGCGATTGGCCGAATAGCGACGTTAAACCGGCTGCCATCGGCAAGGCGGGCATCGCAAAGCGGCTGGCTTTCGTCAACTCGCCGCCCCACTTGGGAGACAATGCGGTTTACAATGCGTAAAAGGTGCGCTTCATTGGCAAAACGCACGGGGGAGACTTCAAGTTCCCCGCCTTTTTCCACGTAAACCTGCTCATGGCCGTTAATCAAGATATCACTGACCGCTTCGTCTTGAAGCAAAATTTCAAGCGGCCCAAGTCCGGTCATTTCATGATAAATACCATCGGCTAGACTATCGATCTCTTTGGCATTAAGCCGCATTTGCTCTTCGCTAGCAATTTCTTTGACAATGGCAATAATCTTATCTTTAAGGTCCTCTTTCTCAAGCCCGTCCAAGGCTGTGAGGTCAATCTCATCAATTATTTTGCCGTGAATACGAACCTTTTGCGCTAGCCATTGATCTGTTTCTTTAACGGCGGGGCTTTCACTCGCCTTTTCATTAAACTTTTCGGTAGGGTTTGTTTGGGGCGGCGCAATATCAGCGGCTTTAATGAGGCTTTCTGGGCCTAAGGCTTTTTTTTCATCTATATCTAAACCCGGTTGCTGTACGGACGGCTTTGGGTCTTGAGCGCCCTTTGCCGGTGTGTTTGAAGATAGTATTTTTGAAAATCGTCCCATGTGTCAATCTCTAACAGTTTAATCTTAAAACGGGCTTTTCAAACAGGCTTAATAAAGTCTTATTTCAGGCAAAATTAATTTACTTTACGCTGTGTTTTTTGAAATCTTGCTGACCTGATGCCCAAAAATTAATGACTTGACGTGCATCTTTTACATAACGTCCTTCACTACGGATTAATCCGACGGGAATGCCGCGGTTTAGCGCCGATAATGTGGCTTCGCCATCGATACAAATTGCGCCGGTTAAAGGGCGGTTTAATATTTTTACCGCGTCTTTAATTTTTATCTCATTTTTAAATGTCCGCCGCTCCATTTTAGAAATAATAATCTCTGTTCGGCCCCGTACGGATTCAACAATATCCTCAATCGCATCGATTTGGTGCCGTGTTTTATGAATGCTTGGAATAGTAAGTTCTGTGACAAGTGCAAAGTGATCGGCTGCGCCAATGGCAGCATGATTCCATGGCCGCCAGATACGGGGTAAATCCAAGATAATAACATCAAACATATCGCAGACCGTATCCAGCAGCGCTAAAACAACGTCCGGATTAACCGCATCATTTCCGCCGAGTTTGTTCTCAGCCGCGAGGACATGAATACCTGATTTATGGCGGCGAATAAATGCTGCCGTTAAGGGCATATCAATACGCGAAGGATCGCCTTGCAAATCCTCATGGGATAATCCGGCTTTAAGGTCTAAATAAGCCGCGCAAGCCCCGCTTTCAAAATCAAGATCAATAACGGCGACACTGGGCCCATTTTTCCCGCCTTGTTTGATAATGTCATAGGCCATTTGTATTGCGAGGCTTGTTGTCCCCGCGCCGCCAGAAACGCCCATAAGGCCAATGATTTTTTGAAACCCAGCCTTTTTCCCCGCTTGATTATCGGCTATCTCGTCTAAGGCGATCATGGCGTCGGGTGCGGCCTCGGTAAGATCTAAGACCTGATCTGCATGGGCTGTATCAATCATTGGTATTTCAAGGCCATCATCAGTGGGCGGTATATCCTCTGCGCCGCGCTTAATTGGCGTTAGTAAGATAGTATCATCCATGATGATAATCCTTCATAGACCCTAAATTAACGGGTTGTGACTGTATTGGGTTTATCGGATTTATTTTTGCGATATTTATCCCGGGCAATCCCCTGACGCGCCGCATCGGCCGGAATATAAGTGTCATTTTTTTGCTTTGCTGTCGGGGTCACTTCATGAACACTACGGTTTTGAGCCGTGGCTTTACCAAAGCCGCTTGAATGGGGTTGCGGCGCGGTTGCACAGGCGGTGAGGCTTGCGCCAATCGCTGCCATAAGGGTAAGGCGGGGCAAAGATATAAATTTATAATCTGTCATTCTAGTCTCCAAAATACTTAATGGCTATTGCAGGGCATAGCCGTAATCAGCAGAGAGCCCGCCGGCTTGTGCTTTTTGTATGGGGCTTGTTTGCGGGCGGCCTGCGTTATTATAGCCACTGGGGCGCGGTTGAGCGCTAGGTAGGCGCGCCGCTGCGCCGTCCATCTGCCCGTTGAGGAAAAACTCTTGCTCATTGGGTAAAATAGAATGATCAAGCGGCGTCGCTAGATCACGTAGATCGCGGGCAGGCTGCACAAGGCGCGGGGTAATAATAATAACAAGTTCTGTTTCAGACTTTTGATAGCGGCTAGAGCGAAATAAACTGCCCAATACTGGCACATCACCAAGCCATGGGACTTGGGATTTATTATTCGACACATTGTTCTCAAGTAGGCCAGCAATGGCGAAGCTTTGTGAGTTTCTAAGTTCAACCGTTGTGTCGGCGCGGCGAACCCGAAGGCCCGGGACAGCAACGCCGCCAACGCTCACCGCATTTGTTGTATCGATCTGGCTGACTTCTGGAGCGACTTTTAGATTAATAATGCCGTCGTCTAACACGGTCGGTGTGAAGGAAAGACCAACACCGAATTGGCGAAATGTAATTGAGATTTGGCCCTCATCTTGGGCGATCGGGATTGGAAACTCTCCGCCCGCCAAAAAACTGGCCGTGTCGCCGGACATAGCGACAAGATTTGGCTCCGCAAGGGTGCGGATAACGCCGTTTTCTTCAAGGGCATCGATTTGAACGCTAATATTGGTTGGGCCGATATTGCCAAGGCCAAGGGCAGAGAGGGCTGATAAGCCGGAGCTGACGCCGCCCGGTGTGGCCACTGAAAACTCACCGGCCTGCTGCACTAAAAGGCCGACGCCCAAATCTTTAATCACATCCCGCGTGGCTTCGATGAACTTAACTTCTAGCATGACCTGATGTGAATCTCTTACGCTTAGGCCGTTTGTCACATTATTGGGGGCATAGGCTTGTGCAATTTTTAAAATCCGCTCTGCTGTATTTCCGTTACGGACGTCCCCAGAGAGATAAATTCCACCCGCCATTTCGCGGACTTTGACCTGTTCTTCGGGAAAGGTATCATAAAGCGTACGTCTTAGGTCTTTAAGGTCATAACCAACTCGGACATTAACAATATCGACGAGTTTATTGGCGGCGTCATAAAGCATGACATTGGTGCGGCCGTTTTTCTTACCTAAGACTTGGAAAGTTTTATTGGTTAAAACCACAACATCGGCAATATCGGCATTGGCAACGCGGACTTCGCGAAAAGCTGTGTCTGTGCGCATGACGATTGTATCGTCCATAATGACATTTGTTTCAATACGGCTTTCAATGCCGCTGTCATCAACCCAAGACCGGGCATGGGCATTACTCGCCAGCATAAAGATTGCGGCGCTTGCTAATAAAGCATTACGAATCAACATTCTAGCCCCCTGTTACCTTTGAATTATCTGTGTCCTTTAGGACATTGACTTGCGCGCGGTCATCGCCGCGAATAATTGTGACTTTTGCTAAATCTGGGCCTTTGGCCTTTTTCGGCGCGCGAGTTTTAACCGGTGCTTTGACCTGGGTCTTGTCGCTTTGAATGCCTGCTAAAAGGTCTTTAAGATCAAGATTATATTGCGGATGATGCTCGGTTTCGCCGGCGCGCCGCAGGGTTAAGATGATCTCGCCGCTATCTTGTGCCAAATAAAGTCTTTGCGCCTGATCATTTGTAACTTCAAAGGTTACAGAGCGGCGTACAGCCGTATCTTCGGATTCAATATTGCTATTTAAATCAACGCCAAGGATTTTGACATTTTGAAATAAAACATCTGTCTTGGTCTTAAGCGGGTCTCGGCCTTGACTGCCGACTTCAAGATTGCGGATATAAAGGATATCAACCCGGTCGCCGGGTAAAACATGACCGCCAACCCCCGATGTTAGGGACACACCAA
Source organism: uncultured Caulobacterales bacterium (assembly GCA_937928165.1). Classification (GTDB taxonomy): domain Bacteria; phylum Pseudomonadota; class Alphaproteobacteria; order Caulobacterales; family Maricaulaceae; genus CALFVT01. Next base: position 105,938 of record CALFVT010000002.1, on the reverse strand, counting down.
TCGTTACGGCACGCATACCTTCGGAGATAAGCTGGGATAGGGCTTTACGTCCGCCTTCGCCGCTAATTTTATGGGGAAGAATAGGCTCAAATTTGGCGATGCGCCCTAATAAAACCCGCCGCGGCACATCGGCTAATAAATCATCAATATTACCATAAGCCCCGCTCGGGACAGCGTCCTCAGGATATTCAACAAGGATGAGGTTTTCAGCCGATAAAGTGTCGCCATATGCTAAATCTAAATTAGCAACAACAATGGGCTTTGAAATGGTTTTCACCAAAGGCACCCGTAGATTATCTTGAAAGCTTTGCGCCGTCTTAAATTCGGCTTCGACAGAATTATTAATCCAGCCGCGCGCAAGAAAGACAGCCGCTAAGCCGAAAATAGCAGACGCCCCGAGCGTTACCATTGTATTTGGTCTAAATTTCATTTCATCATCCCCATGACTGGATGATAAGTCCTAAGCTAAAGGCTCAAAGGATTCGTGAAAAAACAGGGTTTATAAATCTTTAATTTTTACTTTTATGAGGCCAAATAAAGACCCTCGTGATAATTTGCGCTATATATTTAACATATTATTTACTATAAATGGACCACACCCGCACTGAATTAAGAGCTTAGCTCATGTGCGCTTATTGGGGTTAAGCCTGTCTTGGGGCTATGTGGGGTATTTAGACTTTATATATAACGCCCTGTTTACGCGGGTATGACGTGAATATAAATTAAATAAAAAGAGCTGTTTTTGAAATCATGCAAACTGTTTAAACTTAATTAAGCTTAAACTGCTATGCAGGGCTTAGGTTAAATTGATAGAAAGCTTGGTAAATGGCACAGCATATTCGATCCTTATTGGTTTTATTATCTGCGAGTTTAATGGCGCTACCGGCTTATGGTATGACCGCGTCGCAAACGGTCGAAGTGGAACGTGAGGTCACACAAGCGGACGGTAGCATTGAAGTTATTACGACGGCACCAGATGTAGTCCTGCCCGGGGATACGCTTATTTATTCTGTCAATTACTTTAATGACAAAGACGAAGTGACCAATAATTTTCGTATTGATATGCCAATCCCAGCAGAAGTGAATTATCTTGAAGGCTCAGCGCAGCGCGAAAATGCACTCATTTTATTTTCTGTTGACAACGGCCAAACATTTGCCCCCCGAGAGAGTTTAACGGTAGATATTGACGGAGGGGGTCGCCGCAGAGCAAATTCTGATGATATTACTCATATCCGCTGGACATTAACGGAAGACGTCAATCCCGGCGATAGAGGCAAAATGAGCTTTAAAGGCCTATTAAGATAAAATTTACGCTTATATTAATTAAATTTAAAAAGATTGAACCTTTAGGGCCCCATGTGGGCCTTTATGCGTTTTAAGACGGTATTTTTCCTATATAAACCAATGCGGTACACCCGTATAATTATAATTTAAGCCTTTATTAATCATAAGTGAAAGTTCGATTTTAAGACTTCTATTCTACATCCTTTCATACAGGGCAAATATGTCCGTAACTTGAAAGTGGAAAGTGGGAATAATGACCAAACTTACAACCCTTAAGAAAGGACTATTGGGCACAGTTGCTCTTGGTCTTTTTTCAGCAGGGACAGCCGCGGCTCAAACCGCCGCTGAGACTGCTGTTGATAACACATTTACATTGAACTATGAAGTCAATGGAGCTGGACAGCCAGAGATTAACAATAATGCAGCCCCAACGCGCTTCCTTGTTGATCGTTTAATCGACCTGACTGTTGAAAGCGTCGGCGGATCAACTATTGTTGTTGAAGGCCAGCAAAACGCGGTAACAAATTTTACGCTGACCAATGATGGTAACGGCACGCAAGCCTATGATCTTAGCGTTGTTAACACTGTCAGCGGTGACAATTTTGACCCCGCAACAGCGGCGCCTGTTGAAATTAGATATACGTTATCTGATGGTACCGTCGTTATTTTTGATGCGGCTGATACTTCGACATACCCTGTCTTGGGACCGGACGAGTCTATCTCTATTGAAGTTCTGCAAAACATCCCGGCCGGACAGGCTGATGGTAATACCGGGGATATCATCCTTGTGGCGGATACGCTTGATAGTACGACTTTTGTTGAAGAAACAGCTGATACAGACGGAAATGATCTGCTGACATCTGAGAATGTTCTAGCAGACGGTACGAGTACGAGCGGAGAAGCGGCTGAGCAGGGCGATGATTCGGCAACTGGAACATATATTATTGCAGCCGCGCAAGTCGAAGGCGAGAAAACGGTTGGCATTATTTCTCAAGATGGATCTAACTGCACGAACCTTTCAGCGGCTGTAGATACAGATGCTTATTCTGTTCCCGGTGCTTGCGTTGAATATCGTATTCGCGTGACAAATAATGATACGCGAGAAACGACATCTATTGACGTTTCAGATACATTACCAGCTGAGCTTAATTTTGTGACGGCCGCGATTGCAACGGGCGGTGATTTCACTGGCGGTACGCTAAATGCGCCAACTGTCGCCGACACGACTGTTGGTCTTGATTGTACGGGCGGAGCCTGTGTGGTGACATTCACCGGTGCAGGTCTTCCTGCTGATGACGGCGTCGTGCCCGATAATAATAACAGCCCAGAAGGCTTTATTGTTATCAGAGCTTTGCTGAAATAAGGCAAGATAACTATCCGGCCGGCATAGAGGTCTATGCCGGCCATATCCTCTAGGACTCATAAAAATAAAAATGTCCTGACATAGGGTTGAATGGTGAAAATGTGGTTTCGATATCTTGAATCCTTTTGGATTCTGGCGGTTTGGCTATGCCTATCCGTATCACCGCAGGTGAGCGCGCAAGCGGCTCAGCCTGGCGATGTCGTGCGCAATATTGCCAGTTTTTCTTACACAATTAATGACGCCCGGTTTGACCAAGAGACTAATCCGGCTGATTTTACTGTCAGAGCGGCTCCGGCTGACCCGACCATAGAATTTTTTAGGTTTGCGCCCAATGCGCCGACCCCAATTATGCGCCGAATTAATGGCTCGGGGTTTAGTCCGTCCGGTAATTTAGACGGCCCGTTTACCCCCACACCGACCCCGACAGCTAATGACGGTAGCGATATTGATTTTAGCCGTGATATTCCGTTGTTTCCGGCCCAGACCTATACAGGCGGCGAAACTGTTTACGTTCAGGTGACCGATGAGCGCGGAAACCGCGATATTAACGCCATTGACCGGGTTGTTATAACTGTAATGTCGAATACAGGCGATATTATTACCCTTGAGCTTTTTGAAACTGGGCCCAATACGGGTGAGTTTTGGGCGCATTTCCCGACAACAGAGGGTGATACCCCCCGTTTTGATACCACTTTGTCAACGCAGCCTAATGATGAATTAACGGCGACTTATGATAATGGCGCCGTGCAAGGGGCTGTGGTGGCTGACACGGCGCTTATTGATCCTTTTGGCCTTGTGTTCGACTCGGTGACCGGCGCGCCCGTTGACGGCGCGCTTGTCCGCATCGTTAACGCAAATGATCTAAGTGATGCGAGCATTTGGGGTATTGATGGGTTTGCTGGCTATCCCTCAGAAGTGATTAGCGGCAGTGAGGCCCGCGATACTTCTGGGTTGTTATATGAATTTGATAGCGGAGAGTTCCGCTTCCCTGTGGCAGAAACCGGGCGTTATCTTGTGCAAGTTATTCCGCCGGAAGGTTATAATTTTGCCTCGGAGCAATTACCGCCTCATTTTGAGACCCTTGGGAATTTCATCATTCTTGACGCTTCATTTGGCCGTGAATTTGCAGTTGAAGGTTTCCAGGGCATTCGTTTTGATATTCCCCTCGACCCGGAAGGGGAGCTAGTTCTGACGAAAACAGCAGATGTTGATGTGGCGGATGTGGGTGATTTTGTTCCTTACACCGTCAGTATTAATAATATTGGCCTTTTGCCGACCCCTGTTGACCTTATGGATACCCTGCCTTTGGGCTTTCGCTATGTGCCGGGCAGCGCATTTCGTGATGGTCAAAGGATTGATGATCCGCAGATCGCGGACCGGGCAACATTTTTAACCTTTCCGCTGGGCGTGTTACCTGTGGGCGAGACTGTGACCTTAAACTATACTCTTGAAGTTGGCCCCGGCGCGCCTTTAGGAGATGCGATTAATGAAGCGGTTGTTTTAGACGGCGGCGGTGACCAGATTTCCAATGTGGGCCGGGCCGAAGTTAACCTACGTGAAGAGCTTTTCCGCACGCGCTCAACTATTATTGGCCGCGTCAGTGAGCAATCTTGCGACGGCGATGAAGAATGGGCCCGCGAAATCAATCAAGGCATTGGAGTCGAAGGCGTGCGCGTCTATATGGAAACCGGTGCCTATGCGGTGACGGATGGATTTGGTCTGTTCCACTTTGAAGGGGTTGATGAAAATACCCATGTGGTTCAAATTGATGAAGAAACCTTGCCTGAAGGCTATGAGCCAATGATTTGCGAGGAAAACACTCGTTTCGCCGGCAGCGCCGTGTCTCAATTTGTTGAGGTGCAAGGGGGCGGTATTTGGCGCGCAAATTTCTACCTTAAAAAGATCAAAGAGGTCGCCAAGATAGAAAAGACGGCGGATTATGACTCGCAAACCGCCTATGAAGCTTTTGATGCGGCTTGGCTGGCGAAACAAACAGGCGAGGCGAGCTGGGCCTATCCCGATACATCGGAATCCCCGTCTCATGCGTCCCTTAATTTTGGTATCACCCACCGTCCTAGCGATGAGGTGAAGGCACGGGTCAACGGCACAGATATTAATATTCAGCATATTACCGCCCGGGAAACAAATATTCTCGGTCTTGCAAGCGTAACGCGCTGGCGCGGGGTTGATCTTATTGAAGGTGAAAACCTGTTTGAAATTGATGTGCTTAATAAGGATGGCCAGGTCACTAAAACGCTCCGTGAAACGATTGTCTTTGTGAAAGAGATTGGCCGCGCGATTGGGGTTGTTGACCAATCAATCTTAATGGCTGATGGCCGCACCGTGCCGGAAATTGCTATACGTTTTGAAGATAATGCCGGACGGGCGGTGCATCCGGGGCGTATTGTTAATGTAGATGTTGTCTCTCCTTACCGGGTCTATTCCGAATCCGGTGAGCGTGATTTATTGGTTGAAGGTAGTGAGCAATTAGCGCCTTTATCCGCCCGAGAGCTGATTAAAGTCGGTGCAAGCGGTATTGCGCGGGTAAAATTAGAACCGACCCTGCAAACCGGTAAAGTGACCGTTATTGTCACGCTTGATAATGGCCGTAAAGTCCCGGTCTATATGTATCTTTCCCCAGAAAAGCGCGACTGGATCTTAGTTGGCCTTGCGGAAGGTACAGCCGGATATGAGCGTGTTCACGGCAACGCTGTTGATATTGAGGCCCGCGGTGACGATCTTTTCACCGATGGCCGGGTAGCCTTTTTTGCCAAAGGCCTGATTAAAGGTGAATGGCTATTAACCTTGGCGGTAGATACAGATAAGCGCCGCGGTGATGTGGATGGTGATTTTGCCCGAGAAATTGACCCGAATGCGTTTTATACCCTTTATGGTGACCGCTCTTATACGGAATTTGAAGCTCTAAGCCGCTATCCAGTTTATGTGAAAATTGAAAAGCAGCAGGCCTATGCCATATTTGGTGACTTTGACACGAATATTACCGAAGGCCGTCTGACGTCTTATAATCGCCGCCTGTCTGGACTTAAGGCTGAATATTTAGGTGATAATTTCCAAGTCCTTGGCTTTGCGGCCGAAACCAATCAGGGCTTTGCATTGGACGAAATTCCGGCAGACGGCACAAGTGGTATTTATCAGCTCTCTAATGACCGTATCTTAGTGCAATCCGAAACCATTGTGATTGAAACTCGTGACCGGTTCCGCCCGGATGTGGTACTTGACCGCAAGCCTTTGGTGCGCTTCCTTGATTATACGCTGGACTATCTCACAGGGGAGCTCTTATTCCGCCTGCCCGTTGATGTCTCCGATGAGGCCTTTAACCCGAATGTGATTGTTGCGAGCTATGAGACCGCCAATGAGAGCGAGCGCAATATTACAGCCGGTGGCCGCGTGCAGGCACAAATCCTTGATGGTAAGGTTCAAATTGGCTCGTCTTTTGTCTCCGAAGGCGGCGCGGCGGACCGTCCCAATAGCCGCTCAAACCAGATCGGCGTGGATGTTATTGCACAGGTTGCAAACGGGACAGAAATCCGCGCGGAATATGCGGTAACTGAAAATGATACGGATGATGGCTCGCAAACCCGTGATGCCATCCTAGCCGAAGTTATTCACACCAGTGAAGCCTTTGCCGGGGAAGCCTATTTCCGCCAAGAAGAGGCCGGCTTTGGCCTCGGGCAGCGCACATCAAATACAAATACAATTCGCCGCTACGGTGCGGCAGCGCGCTATAAGCTGCGCGATGAGCAAGACCAGCAAACGGGCGCGCATACAAATCAGTCCATAGAAGGCGAAGTTTACCGAGAAGAAAACCTTGTCACAGGCGGGCGGCGGACAACCGCGAATGTGCAGGCCACCCATCATGCCCGTAACTTTAATATCGGCACAGGCCTGCGCGCGGCTCGGGATGAAATCCCCGGTGAAGCTGACCGCGAGTCTTTACTTGCCACGGCGAATGCAAGCTATAGCCTACCGCAACATGGGCTGACCGTGCAAATTGCCCATGAGCAGCCTTTGGGCGGTAATGATGAGGTTAGCGCCTTCCCGCAGCGGACAACTTTAGGCCTTGATAAAACTATTACAGATAATATCACAGCCAGCTTACGTCATGAAATCTTAGAAGGCGAAGGTCAGCGCAATCAAAATACAAGCTTTGGTGTATCGGCTAGCCCGTGGGCGGGCGGATTGCTCACCGCGTCGACGGATTTATTAACGGCAGATTCAAATCGCCGCTTAGGGGCAACCATTGGCCTTGATCAACAAATTAAGCTTGATAAAAACTGGTCTTTAAGTGCGGGTCTGCGTAACCGCCGTGTTTTAGATGAGAGCGGCGTGATTATCGATATTGCCCCGGACGCGGCGGTCTCTCCGCTGGAGGTCAATGAGGACTTTACGTCGGCTTATGTGGGCGTTGGCTACCGCGATGAGACCCTGAGTGCATCCTTGCGCGGGGAAGGCCGTCAATCCGGCGCAGGCGATGATGCTTATATTATCTCTGCGGCTGTGGCCCGTGAAGTTTCGGAAACTTTATCTTTGGCGGGCGCCGGACGTGCTGCCTTTGAAGACCGCGCCGACGGTATAAACCGCGAGACGGCGGATCTACGGCTAGGTGTGGCTTACCGCCCGAAAGATGAAGGCACCGTGTGGTTTAACCGCCTTGATATTGGTTATCAAAATGCGGACGGCCAAGCCAAGACGACAAAGATCGTCAATAATGCGGCGATGAATACCTATATCAATGACCGCTGGCAGTTGTCTGCGAATTACGGCATAAAATATAATGAAACCGAGATAAATGGACAAACGCTCGATAGCATAACCCATTTGCTTGGGGCTGAAACCCGTTTTGATATTACGCCTAAAATCGATTTGGGCCTTACGGGGCAAATGCTAACCAATTCAGATTTCTCCGAGGCGCAATATAGCTTTGGCCCGTCTATTGGTATTGCTCCTGTTGATAATGTCTGGATTAGTCTTGGATATAATTTTGAAGGCTTCCGCGATGATGACTTTGAAGCGGCAGAATTTAGCCGGGACGGAGTTTATGTAAAATTCCGTATTAAATTTGACCAAGACTCGGCTCGCGGGCTTTTACGCCGTATCTCGCCTGCGCGGGTTGATAATCCTTAAGCGCGGCGTTTAGAGCGGTTTGCCATAACTTGGTTTTTATAGTTTGGATGGGCTTCGCGGCTTATATATATGGCTTGGAATAATGCGGCGGCGGTTACAGGTTTTGTGAGTATGATGTCAATTCCAGCCTGTAAAGCGCTTTGTTTTATTGGCGCCGTAATATCAGAGCTTAATCCAATAATAGGAATGCGGCATTGTTCGGCCTCATTGGTCCTGATGATTTGCGCCGTTTCAATACCGCTCATCCCTGGCATATGAATATCCATAATAATATAATCAAAACGATGGGTTTTAAGACTTTCAACAGCATCTTGCCCGTTTTGAGCGTAGATGATCTGCGAGTTAAGCGGCGCTAACATTGCGCGAATAGCATTACGGTTTGCTTCTGTATTAACGGCGATGAGGACATTTAATTGATCTAAAGTCTCCATGATCCGCTTAGCCGTTTTGGGTGCAAGGTTTATGGGCGCGCCGAAGCCTTGCTGGGCAGAGGCGAGGCTACCGTTTATATTTTGCTGAGAACGCCTGTTCTGAAGCGCTTCCAGCTCGGCCCGCAGGATTTCGCCGTCACCGGCATAACAGGGTTCAATTTTAACGGGCTTCATTTGATGGGGCGGCGGAGGCATAAGATAATGCTCTGCGGTCATTTCATTATGAACTAAGGGGCAGCATAAGATAAATTCTGCCCCGCACCCTAGCCGTGATTTATGCACTAACCGCGCGGATAAAGTTTCAAGATTAGTTTGTAGATTGTTTATGTTAAAATCATAATCTTCACCGTCAAGGCTATGAGCCTTTGCGGCAATAACGCCGCTACCTGTATCGGCGGTTATAATTTCTAATATGGGATCGCCCCCTGCTTCAAGGCTAGGTTTTTTTGTAATATGTAAATGTATTCGCCCAGAGGCCGTTGTATAAACGGCGCGCCCCATAAGGCTATTGATGATATGACTTAGGGCCTGCGAATCAAGAGCTAGCGGGTCTGTTAGGCGGGGGTCACAAAATACTGTAAAGGTTAATTTATCCGCCTGAATATGTTTGCGCCACTGACCCTCTATGGAGGCAATAAGTTTTTGGATGTGTGTTTTACGCGCTGGTAATGGCGCTAAATTTTGGCCGTTAAGCCGTAATAGATTAAGCTCTGGATCGTGAATTAATTTGCCGATTAAAGGATCTGGATCTTCCTCCCGATGGGCCATATATATGGCTGATGTAATGATAATAATCAGGCAAATAACCGTAACCCCTATGGATAGGGCTAAGCTGCCTTTATCAGCGGATTCTAACAGGACTAGCATAACATTTTAACGGCAGGCGTCTTTCGCCTTTTTAAGTGCGGCAGTGACGCCCGAGAGCGAGAAGCTGTAAGATAGGTCTGTGCCGCGCTGGGACCGAGCTTTCATACGCATAGTTGATCCGTCGCGCATGGCTTTGACGAGGGATTTCTCATCCGCTGAATCGTCAATAAAAGCTTCATTTTTGGCCGTATAAAAAACTGTTTTTTTAGAGCCGACACTGGCTTCGGGGGCAATATTACTATTCAGGTCAAAACTTGCAAGAAAGCTTGGCTGTTCAGTAGCCACGCCGGAGCGCCAATTCGAGACCATGAAATAAATATCGCCGTGCTGCACAGATGAAGGAGATTTGGTCTTGGCTTTGGTGATCGCATAGCAAGACTTATCCCCGCCCGCATCACGGCTATAGGTTGTCCAATCTTTGAATGTCCCCTCAAGTTTGGGCTCATTGGCTTGGCTTGGCGCGCTGATGATAAGCGCTATGAGAACAGGGGAAAGACGAAAAACACGGCCCATGTCGAATCCTTGTTAAATTAACAGGCCATTATCCCCTAATTATACTTAATATCCCGTTAAATATACGGGATGAATTTGAAGACATCTCTTTGGAAGGGCGGCGATGATTATGAAGACTTAAGGCCGCTTGCTTCTGCGCGGCGGGATTTTTCTGCCCGAGATGCTCCGCCTTTTAAGCGGCTGGGGCCAGAGGGTCTGGCCCAGTCTTTAAGAGCTGGTAAATGCTCTCCGCCGGGGCGCACTGGCCGGGCCGGATAGCCGCCCATAGATAGCGTGCGGTCATATAAAGTTAAAGCTGCCGCTAAGCTGACATTCAGGCAAAATTTAGTGGGAATTTTGATAATATGAGCACATTTTTCTTGGAGGTGCAGCGATAAAGACCCCGCTTCCGGCCCCAAAATATAGGCAGCATTGAGAGGGTGGCGAAAACTTGGCAGGTCAACCGCATCGGGTGTTAATTCAACGCCAACAAGAGCGCAGCCACTTGGCAGGATCAAATCATTCCCATGGTCCCATTCATAAAAGGGAACATGTATATTCGACTTAGAGGTATCGGTCTTGTTGACCTGCCGTAGTTTATGGTCGGCGGCAATGGTAAAGGCAAAGCTCGCGCCGAAGGCATGGGCCGTGCGTAAAACTGCGCCGAGATTATGCGCTTTTGAAATGCCTTCAACACCAATGCCGAAATATCCGCGCATTATTCTTCTTCCATATAGCAAGGACGGCTTATCGGGCGAAAACTGCGGTAGATCGCATATATCGCGACAAGGCTACTACCAAGTGCGGCTAGTAAAAACGGCGTTTTGGGCGGCATTTGAGTAAGGGCGAGGGCGATCAAGGCAAAGGTCGCGATATTGGTGAATAGGTTTAAAATTACCGCGCCGGCGCTCATAAGCTGCGCCCTGATGGCGGGGTCTGCGCGGCGCTGGGCCATGGCTTGCAGCGGCACCACATAAAGCCCGTTCATGAGGGAGGATAATATAAGAGCCCCCAAAAAAAGCGGTGTATGTTGATGAGCCAGAAAATCACCGGCTGTGCCTAAGGCATCTCCGCTGCCTGTATAGACAGGGTGGGGCAATATATAAATCGCCAAAGTCATAATAGCCACGCCGGTTATGCCAAAGGCCGAAAGCCCTACAGCTTCAGGGCCCCAAATCTTCATCCGCGCAATGACCATGGTCAATAGCGAACCAATTAAAATTGAAATCGTCGAGATCACAAGGATGATAATTAAAACATTAGCATCAAATTGCATTTGGCTTTTGATAAAGTCGGGGAAGGTGGTGACAAAAATAGTCGCGCCGCCGTAAAACCACGCAATCCCAAGCATAGGCCGCAGCACATGAGGGCAGGCAAAAGCTTTGGATAAAGCACCCCAACTGGCGGTGATCGGCTCAAAATTAATTTTTAAATTCGGCTTTGGCGGCGGGGCGGGCGGGCATTGCTCTGCCGCGAGCCAGCCAATGAGGGCAAGGCCAATTAATATGGCCGAAATAATCCGTGGCCCGCCCGCTTGTAGCACAATCAGTGTTCCGCCCACTTGCCCAACCAACACAAAGACAAAGACAAAGCCATTAAGGAGGGCATTGCCCGTAATTAACTCTTTATCCGAGAGCCATTGCGGCAGAACAGCATTTTTTGTCGGGGAGAAAAAAGCGGACTGCGCCCCCATAAGCCCTAGCGCAAAAGCGAGCACCCAGATGTTCATGATGAAAAAACCAAAAGCGGCGATGAGCATAATAATAATCTCGCCGCGCTTCACCCAGCGCAAAATCACCCCGCGGTCATATTTATCGGCAATCTGCCCGGCAATGGCGCAGACCAATAGAAACGGCCCGGTAAATATAAGCCCCGCAACGGGCACACGGATAGCCGACGGTAGGCCGTCAAGAAAGATAATGCCGCCAAAGGTAATTAGCGCAATCAGTGCGTTTTTTAAGGCGTTATCGTTAAAAGTTCCGGTTTGAAGTAGCGTAAAAAGCGGCAAGAATCGCCTTTGCCGTAACAGGCGGCCTGCAATATTAAGGCTCATGTGTGTTTATCCTTCTTGGCACTGTCCATCTGCGCGTTGCGCACGGATTGTTTCGCCTCTCTTGCCGCTTTCGCCGCTTTATTCTCAATTTGCTGTCCAACTTTAGATATATCCAAAGCGCCGGGGTTTTCATAGTCCAAGATTTCAAGGCTGCGGCTTTCAATCCGTTCTTGCAATAAGGCCATAAACGCTTCTTTATCAAGGCCGGGGGCAATGGGTTCTAAAAACTCCATTTTTGCCGGGCCGGGATATTTTTTTAGATCCATCATATTCCATCTTTGTCCTAAATTTTGCGCGACAGGTACGACGGGGCATTTAAAGTCGCGGTAAAGATGATAGACCCCGCGCTTATAGCTGTGATGGGTTCCGGGCTGGGAGAGGTGGCCTTCGGGGAAAATTAAAATCCGCCGCCCTTGATCGCGGATTAATTGAGAGGTCTGCGCAAAACGTCTGCGCACTTCACTGCCGCCGCAAGACGATACGATAACCGCGTTCATTTTGCCTAAGATGGTTTTGATAAATAAAAATTTGGTGATGTGATCGCCCGTAACAAAGCTTAGGTCTTTGAACTGGGAAAACAGCACAAAGCCGTCCCCGTAGGATAAATGTTTAGACGCTATAATCACTGGACCATCTGGGATATTCTCATGGCCCGTAACGCTTACCTTAATGCCCGCTAAAACCCGCATATGCCACACCATGGTTTTCGTATAGCCGCGTAGCCCCCACATTAGGGCCGCCCGCCCCGGTATCAGGGATAAAACCGCGCAAAATAGCGCAAAGAAAACCGTTGTCAGCAGAAAGGCTATATTAAAAATAATAGATCGCATGGGGGGCCTTTAAATATCAAGAACGGCGTGAATCCGCCGCACAAATAAATCAATATGATCGCTCATGGGGGAGCCGATATAACCCAGCACTTTTGCCTGTGCCGTTTGCAGTACGATCCCAAGGGCCATGGGTGCGAGGATATGGGCATTTTCGGTAGGAATATCTCCGCGTGCCATAGCTTTCTTTAAAAGGGCTGAAGTTAAAGATAAAGGGTCTCTGCCGCTATCTTGGGAAATGTTGGGAAAGCGGTGCAAATATAAAATATGGTAGCGAAATAACATCCAATCTTCATCGGCCAATTCACAATAGGCGGTGGTAATACGGCGGATTTGCGCGGTGATATTATCATATATGGCGGCGGCTTCGATAATCTCGTAAAGCCGCCCATGCACCGCCTGCATCAAGCTACGGGCGAGGTGGTCTTTATTCTTGAAATGGCGGTAAATCAGCCCTTCGGACACGCCAGCGCTCGCTGCGATCATTTTCGTACTCACGGAATCAATCCCGTTTTGCGCAAATAAACTCAGCGCTGCCCGCTCTATGGCCGCTTTCTTGCTACCATCCGCAGAGATAACCCCCCGGGTGATGTCAAAACCGGCGCGGGCTTTCGCTATATTTGACGTCTCGCTCGGCATGCTCTCGTTTATCCCTCACCATAATGAGTGAGCGCTCACTATATCAAAAGATGAACCAATGTCAAGCGGCGGTATATTAGCCCAATTGCATGATAATGAAGTTTGAAGGTTTATTAATTTGAGACTCCACTTTTACTAGAAGTAGTTCATAATGTTTATCCATGACTTCTGAATATGATTATATTGTATACGTTGATGAGGCAGGTGAGACAGGCCTTAAAAAAATTGTAGGCATAGATGAAAATGGATCTAGTGAGTGGCTGGTATTAGCTGTTTCGTTAATTCGTGTTGAACGGGAAAAGGAGGCCGTAGCTTGGGGTAGAGAACTTTCTAAACAATGCGGCACAAAGCAGACAGAGCATTTTCATTTTCGTAAAGCCCCCGAAAATAAACAGCTACTAGCGTGCGAGAGATTAGCAACGCATCCTATACGTCACTTTGTAATATGCTCTAACAAGAAGAATATAAAAAATTATAGTAACCCGTTTGCGGCTCAACGACATCCTGAGCTTGCTGGGGAAAGACCTAGAAAAGGTGTTTGGCTATATTATTGGTTAACAAAAATGCTTTTAGAGCGTGTCTCTAGTTATGTGTATTATCGTTCTATGAAAGATCATGGGGAGCCTCGTAAGGTAAAGATTGAATTTAGCGAACGAGGCGGGATTAATTATGATGAAATAAAAGGCTATCTTCAGTTAATAAAAAATCAAGAGCTAATGGGGCAAAGTTTTTTACAATCTGGGCAAATAAATTGGGACGTAATTGATCCTGAATTAGTAGAAGTCTATGCCCATAAAACTAGAATTAGTATGATATTTCCTGATATAGTAGCTAGTGCCTTTTATAAAGCATGTGATAAGTATGAACGTAATAAACCAGTTGACCCGCGCGCCGCAATTCGTCTTGAGCCAAGAATGTGCAGACCAAAAGACCAAGCTTCACGAAGTGCAGCAGGCTTTGGAGTAAAGTTAATGCCTGCTCCTAAAAACGCAAATTTAGAAAAAGACCAAGAGCAAATTTTTCGTTTTTATGGATATAAATTTTAGGAAGCCCGAGCCGCGTTTCCTAGTTGCCTGTAGACTAGCCTCTTCATAGCTAATCGTACAAAAAGGTGCCAAAGGCGCGACCTCTAGCACGGACATCGGCGCTTCCCATAGCAACATACAAAATTTATAAAAATTGTCAACATCTTGAATTAAATCAATGGTTTAGTTGTTTAAGTTATTGATTTTGAATCATTTTAATAAAATGATTTAGTATCATAGTCCTTAGTTATAATTTGAGGTAAAATGTTTAGTCACGCGGCCTCATCACCTGCGCCGAGTTCGGCGGCGATGCCGGAGAGGGCGGCGGCGAAGACGGGAGCGGAGAAGTTTTCAAGGTCTTCAATCCGCTCGCCAATCCCGATAGCGTGAATGGGCAGGCCGAATTTATCCGATAAAGCAACAAGCACTCCGCCTTTGGCTGTGCCGTCAAGCTTGGTCATAATCAGGCCCGTGACCCCGGCTGTTTTTTGAAAGGCTTCCGTTTGCAGTAGGGCATTTTGCCCCACGGTGGCATCCAAAACGAGGATAGAATGATGCGGCGCGCTGTCGGCATGTTTTTGAATCACGCGAACGACTTTGGCGAGCTCATCCATCAGCTCTGTGCGGTTTTGCAGCCGACCTGCTGTGTCAATCATCAGGATGTCATAATTCTCATCCTTGGCCTTTTGAACCGCATCATAAACAAGGCCAGCCGCGTCTGTGCCGAGGGTCCCTGAGACCACAGGCGCATCGGCGCGTTCGCCCCAGACTTTAAGCTGCTCCACAGCGGCGGCGCGAAATGTATCGCCAGCGCAAAGCAAAACTCTCTTGCCTTGGCCGCGATATTGCTTGGCCAGCTTGCCGAGGGTGGTGGTCTTGCCGGAGCCATTAACCCCGACGAACAAGAGGATTTCAGGTTTTGCCCCTTTCAGGGTGAGCGGCTTTTCAAGGGGGGTGAGAATTTCGGATATCACATCGGCGAGGGCGATCTTGACTTCCGTATCGGTGACTTGTTTATCAAAGCGGTCTTTGGCCAGTTTTTGCGAAACTTTCATCGCCGGTCCAACCCCAAGGTCAGACGCAATCAACAAATCTTCGAGGTCTTGAATGGCCTCATCATCTAGTTTTCGCTTATTGAATAATGCGGTCATATTGGCCGACATTTGTGAAGTAGATTTCGACAGTCCCTTAGAAATGCGGGTTAAAAATCCGCCTTCGCGGGCCTCGCGGGCCTCGCGGTCTTCGGCCTGTTTTGCGCGCTGCGCCGCAAGCTCTTCGGCAAGGCGGGTATCTTCTGCGGCCTTGGCGGTGCGGGCGGCTTCAAGCGCGGCGGCCTCTTTGGCGGCTTGCGCGGCGGCGGCTTGTTTGCGGGCTTCAAGTTCAGCCTTACGGCCTGCCTCGGCGTCGGCGTCGCGGCGGGCTTGCTCTTCGGCCTTTAGGCGGGCGGCCTCCTCTTCCGCTTCTTGGCGGGCCTTGGCCTCTGCGGCGAGTTTGTCTTTTAGGGCCGCGGCGGCTTGCGCATCTTTCGCGGCTTTAAGGGCCGCCGCCTCTTCGGCTTTACGGGCGGCTTCACGTTCGGTTTTTTCCTGCGCCTCGCGGGCCTGCTGTTCTGCGCGGGCTTTTGTCTCTTTGGCCTTACGGGCAGCGTCTGCTTTTTTAAAAGCGGCTTCTTCTTCGGCGAGCCGTTTGGCTTCAAGCTCTTTCGCGCGTTTTTCAGCGGCGAGTTTCTTCGCGGCTTCTACGTCTTTACGGGCTTGTTCCTCGGCCTTGGCTTTCTCTTCTGTTTCAAGGCGGGCCGCTTCATCATCGCTTAGGCCAGCGCCCGTTTCTTTTTGGTCTTGCTCGCGGGCGGATTTAAGGGCGGCGGCATTAATCGCGGACATACGCGCGGCCATTTCTTCGTCAACCCGCTGCTGGGCGGCGGCGCGTTTGGCGGCCTCTTCGGCGCGTTTTTCATCTTTGGATTTCAGGCCAAATTTTCGGGCGAAAAATCCTTTTTTCTTTTTCTCATCGCTCATGGCTCAATGATCCCTAATAAATGCTCACCATTCGAGCCCGTAATCTTCACGCGCTCAAGGGTAGAGGCTGCGGGCGGATTGCCAAGCTTTATTAATGAAAAATCCGGCAAACGTCCAAGGCCTGTCTCTTCAAAAAGGGCGATATCACGCGCGCCAATGCGGGATTTAAGATGGGCGGCTTTGGTTTTCGTCCCTGCCTCTCGGAGGCGTTTAGCGCGGGCCTTGATAATATCCCCTTTAAGGGGCGGCATTTTCGCCGCTGGCGTGCCCTCGCGCGGTGAGAACGGAAAGACATGTAACCACACCAAAGGTAGCCGCGTAATCATATCAAGGCTTTGGGCGAACATGGCGGCGTCCTCGGTCGGGAAGCCGGCAATAATATCTGCGCCAAAGGTGAAATCTGGGCGGGCAGATTTAAGGGCGGCGCAGAGGTTAATAGCGTCTTGGCGGTTATGGCGGCGCTTCATACGTTTTAAGATCATGTCATCCCCATGCTGTAGGGATAAATGCAAATAGGGCATCATGCGTGGATTATGTATCAGTGCGTCCATTAAGCTGTCATCCACTTCGGCCGGATCGATCGAGGATAGCCGCAGGCGGGGGAGTTCGGGTACAAGTTTTAAAATTCGGCGCACCAGATCACCCAGCGGCGGCGTGCCCGGTAAATCACCCCCCCAAGAGGATAGATCAACCCCCGTCAGAACAACCTCTTTAAAGCCTTGGCGGACAAGGGCGCGGATATGGCTAACAACTTCGCCTGCGGGGACAGAGCGAGCGGGGCCGCGGCCATAAGGAATAATGCAAAATGTGCAGCGGTGATCACAGCCATTTTGCACCTGCAGGAAAGCGCGGGTGCGGCTCTGGCTTTTCTCAATAGCGCGGTTGCCGCCGCTGATGAATTGCGGCGCGGTCTGGGTGATTGACATAATATCATTAACGCGGATTTTAGGTCCCGCTTGAAGCTGCTGCGGATCAAAGCTGGGGCTGAGCATTTTCTCCGCATTGCCGATCACATGATCAACCCCGTCAATATCTGCAAAACCTTGCGGGTCGAGCTGTGCGGCGCAGCCCGTCACGATAATACGAGCATTAGGATTATCTTTTTTGGCTTTGCGCACCGCGCGGCGAGATTGGCGCACCGCTTCATTGGTCACGGCGCAGCTATTGATAATCACCGTCTCGCCGAGGTCATTATCTCGGGCGTGTCCTTCCATAATGCTGCTTTCATAGGCATTAAGGCGGCACCCAAGGGTGATGACTTTAGGTGATTTTACACCGGATATAAAGGGCGTATCGGCCATTGAGGCTATGTGGACATGATGACGCCAAGCGTCAAGGGCGGGGGTCAGGGGAAATAGACTGGAGGGCGGTAAAGAATCTTAGCGGCTATTAAAGCCTGCAGGCTTTCTAAGGCGCGCGGTAAACTTTAACCGTTTGAAATCTATTCATAGCGGCAGCGCGTAAGTAATGACATAAATGTTATTTGAACATTTCCCTTCGCCCTCATATGAGCTAACTCTCATGTATTCATATATTTGAATATGTAAATAATAAGATATAATATTATTGAGAATTGACATGCCAAGCCGCGTCATTGCTGCCAGAGAGCTTGCGGATTTATTCAAGGTGATTGCTCACCCTGACCGCATCCGCATTATTGAAGAGCTTCGCGACGGCGAGGTTGGCGTCAATGAACTTGCCCAAAAACTTGAATTGCCGCCGTCCCGTGTCTCGCAGCATTTGTCGCTTATGCGCCCGCACCGCTTTGTCGAGGAGCGCCGCGCGGGCCGGCAGCATTTCTATTATCTTACCCAGCCCGAAATGGCGGATTGGATTGTTCACGGCCTTGCCTTTATCGAAGGCCGCCTAACAGGTCTCTCGTCTAAAGATTTAAAAAAAGCCAAGTCACTCTGGGAAAGTGATACAGCTTAATTTCCTTCCCCTCCCACTCTATAAAGGATGATAAAATGCCTAAATTTGCAGCCGGTGTTTTGAACTTTCAAAGCAATGTTTACCCTAGCAAACAATCTCTATTTGAAAAGCTAAGCGGCGGGCAATCCCCTGAAGCGCTCTTTATTACTTGCGCCGATAGCCGGATTGAAACGGCGATGATTACGCAAACCGAACCTGGTGAGCTGTTTGTCTGCCGTAATGCAGGCAATATCGTGCCACCCCATTCCAATTACACGGATGGTATGGATGCCTCGATTGAATATGCTGTGGCCGTTTTAAAGGTGCCGCATATTGTTGTGTGCGGTCATTCGGGCTGCGGCGCTATGGCCGGCGCGATGAACCCCGAAGGTCTTGAGGGCCTGCCTTATGTTAAAGAATGGCTGGCTTTTTCTAAGGCCGCCGTTGACGTCGTAAAAGCGACCAGCGCAGATAAAAGCGAAGCCGAGCGAATGGATGCCCTTATTGAGCAAAATGTTCTCTTGCAGCTTCAACATCTTCGCACTCACCCCTCTGTGGCGATTGCATTAGCCGAAGGCCGCACAGAGCTTCATGGCTGGGTTTATAATATCGGGACAGGCGGCGTCACCGCTTATGATGAGGCGAGCAAAAAATTCGTCCTTGTCGATGAAAAATATGCCGAAGCCGTCGCCCGCCACGCGGCCGCCGGACATGGTCACTAGTTTTAAAGTTTTTAAGGACAAACTCTATGAGTATTAAAGAACTTGACGCCTTAGAGGATAAGAAGAAAATCTTCGATTTCTCTCATATAAAAGGTGATTTATTTGGCGGCTTAACAGCCGGTATTGTCGCCTTGCCCCTTGGCCTAGCCTTTGGTGCAGGGGTCTTCCCCCATGATGCACAATTAGGAGCCACGGCTGGTCTTTGGGGCGCCATTATCGTTGGCTTTTTTGCTGCTGCATTCGGCGGAACGAACACACAGATTTCGGGCCCAACTGGCCCGATGGTTGTTGTTTTTGCGGGACTGCTTGCATCGTTGACGGCTTCACTCGCGGTCACAAACCCAGGCGCAGGCGCCACTGAGCTGATTGTGATGTCCATCCCTCTCTTATTTGCTTCCGTTATTTTGGGCGGAGTTTTGCAGATTGTTATGGGCTTTCTGAAAATGGGGAAATATATTAAACTCGTTCCTTATACGGTTATATCGGGCTTTATGAGCGGTATTGGGGTGATTATTATCCTGCTGCAAACATCACATTTATTTGGCGGCAGACCTGCTAGTGGCGGTGTTTTTGATGCGATTGCGGCTATTGCGCCGTCAATTGCTAATATGAACGTAACCGCGCTTATACTTGGCGCGTTGACACTGGCTATTGTGTTTTTCTGGCCAAAATCACTTGGTAAATTCATACCTGGTACGCTTGCATCACTTATTATTGGTACGGTTGTGGGCATGTTTCTAATCAACGTTCCCACGCTTGCTGACGGGTCATTAGATTATGCAAATGCGTCCGCGCCTATGCTAGGTAAAATACAAGCAGGGATTCCAGCGTTTTTAATGCCAGTGTTTTCAGGTGATACAATTTTCCTCGTCTTAATGGCGGGCTTCACTCTCGCAATTCTTGGCGCGATTGATAGCCTATTAACGTCGCTTGTGGCGGATAATGTGACCCGCACGCGCCATAATTCAGATCAGGAATTGATTGGCCAAGGCATTGCCAATACGATTGCAGGTTTCTTTGGCGCGCTTCCAGGCGCTGGGGCGACCATGCGGACAATGGTGAATGTACGCACGGGCGGCGTGACAAAGCTGTCTGGTATGATCCACGGGCTTGTTCTCGCGGCTATCGTACTTGTTGCCGCGCCTTTGGCGGCTAAAATCCCAATGGCTGTCTTGGCCGGTATTTTGGTTAAAGTCGGTTTTGATATTATTGACTTTAAATATATCAAGACCTTGTTCAAAGGCCCGCGTTGGGATTTCCTTGTCATGGCCACTGTGCTTATACTGACGGTTTTCTGGAACCTCATTTTTGCGGTTGGCATTGGCGTGTTTATGGCGGCTCTTGGCTATGTTAAGCAAATCGCTGATACACAAACAGAAGCTGTTGCGAGCGCGGCTCCGAGTGATGTTGGTGACGATGAAAAAGCGATTATTGACGGCTCAAACGGACAAATCATGCTCTATGATTTTGGTGCGCCTTTGTCTTTTGGTGCGGCATCCGATCTTGCACATTACATGCGTTTACGGGCCAAGCAGGGCGTCAAAGCTGTTGTCCTCGACTTCTCGCGTATGACAGGCATTGATGTCTCCGCCATACGCGCGGTGGAATCAATCACAGCCGATGCAAAAGCAGACGGTAACTCTGTTTTCATGGTTGGCATGAATGATAAGGTCAAACAAATGATTGCGGGTCTTGATGCGGATAAAGACCTCGCGCCGAGCCATGCGTTTAAGACGCGGATTGAGGCGCTGAAGGCGGCCTCTGCGGCCTTGTCGTAAACCATTTTTACTGCCGCCTTTGGCGGCGGTTTCATTCAATCAGCCAACTCTCTTTTGGGGGAGTTGGTCTTTTTCATTCTTTCTTTTATTTATTTGGGTTGAGTGTCATGCGCCTTATTTTTAAGAGCTTGTCTTTAGTATTAGCTGCGGCCCTCTTAGCGGCCCCCGCTGCATTTGCGCAAAATACCGGCGGGGTGTTTCCGCCCACGGTGAATGAAGGCCATAGGTCTGTGCAATACCGCGCGGCGATTAATCCTGATAATGCCCAAGATGAGTTTGGCTTCGCCCAGAGGCTTCATTACCAACAGGCCATTAATGATGATTTCATGTGGCGCATTTTGGGCCAAACCCGCAAGACCGATGATAGCGATGTGGATCTTGATTTTATCGGCGCAGAGCTATTTTGGGAGTTTTCAGATAATGAGGATAATTATAAACATGGGGTGCGCTTTGATGGCCGTATCCGCTTTGATGACCGCGCGGAGTTTTTAGGCTTTAACTGGATACATCAGTGGAATCTGGACGATGGCTGGAGCGCGCGGGCGATTGCGCTGGCCAGTGTGCAAGTGGGCGATAATTCTGCGGACGGGGTTAATCTTCAAACCCGCACGCAGATCGCTAAAAATGTCGGCGGCGGCATCACCTTGGGGCTTGAGAATTACAGTAATTACGGCAATACGGGCGGGGATATTGGCGGGTTTAATGACCAAAGCCATACGGTCGGCCCGTTTGCTTCTATACCGATTGCGGACCGCTTGACCTTATGGGGCGGGCCGCTGTTTGGCATAAGCCGCGCCGCGCCCGATGTTGAAGCGCGGCTTTGGCTGACCCAAAGTTTCTAAAGAGTTTTTATAAGTTTGACTCTAGGCCGTTTCGGCAAATAATTCCCGGCCAATGAGCCAGCGGCGGATTTCCGATGTCCCTGCGCCGATCTCCATTAATTTCGCATCCCGCAGCAAGCGTCCTGTGGGGTATTCATTAATATAGCCGTTCCCGCCGAGCATTTGTATGGCGTCCAGTGCAAGCTGTGTGGCTTTCTCGGCGGCATATAAAATACAACCTGCCGCGTCTTTGCGGGTGGTCTCCCCGCGGTCACAAGCGGCGGCCACGGCGTAGACATAGGCCCGCGCGGTGGAGGTGGTGACATACATATCCGCGAGCTTGCCTTGCATAAGCTGGAACTGACCAATAGCTTTACCAAATTGCTTGCGCTCATGAATATAAGGCAGCACCACATCAAGGCAGGCTTGCATAATGCCTACGGAAATCCCCGACAGAACGACACGTTCATAATCAAGTCCGCTCATCAGGATTTCTGCCCCTTGGCCAATGTTGCCGACAACATTTTCATCACTGACAAAACAATCTTCAAATACAAGCTCACAGGTATCAGAGCCGCGCATGCCCAGTTTATCGAGCTTTTGCGCGGTCGAAAACCCGTCCATATCCGGCGTGATAATAAAGGCGGTAATTCCCTTAGAGCCGCCGTTTGGATCTGTCTTGGCGTAAACCAAAAGCACATCGGCGGTGGGGGCATTGGTAATCCACATTTTATTACCATTCAGCAAATAACCTCCTTGGGCACTCTCGGCCTTTAATTTCATGGAGACTACGTCACTCCCTGCCCCCGGTTCACTCATGGCGAGGGAGCCTAGATGCTCACCGGAGATGAGCTTGGGCAGATATTGCGCCCGCTGTGCCTCATTGCCCCAGCGGCGGAGCTGGTTGATACAAAGATTAGAGTGCGCCCCGTAAGACAGCCCCACCGACGCGGAGGCGCGGCTAATTTCTTCAATGGCAATGGTATGGGCGAGATAACCGAGCCCAATGCCGCCGTCATCCTCCCCGACCGTAATGCCGTGTAGGCCGAGCTCTCCCATCATCGGCCAAAGATGGCGGGGGAATTTATTATCCCGGTCAACATCGCCTGCAATAGGCGCGATATGCGCTTGGGCAAAGCCGTGAACCGTCTCGCGGATCATCTGTGTGGTTTCGTCATGACCGAATTGCAAGGTGGGGTAAGAGGGGATCATAGGGGGCTCTTTTGCCTGAATTAAAATTATGCCGCTCTATAGCATAAAAATTGAACCTTGAGTCAAATTTATTTTTTTGATAGGCCTAACCCTATGGACGCGAACGCCCACATAAACCCCCCGCTAAAAGATGTGGCGCCAGAGGATCTAGCACCAGAGCCCAAATTTATGGTCAAGCGCCGCGCGGTTATCCTAAGCGCTGCCAGTGCCTTTCGCCGCCGGGGTTATCATAATACCTCCATGCGCGACATCGGGGATATTTTAGGCCTCACCAAAGCGGCGCTTTATTACTACGTCAAAAATAAAGAAGAGATTTTATTTGAATGTCACCTTATGGCTTATGACGCCATGGATGACATTTTAAAACGCCCCCAAGCGCCGGATGAAAACGGCCTGTCATATCTAAGCGGGGTATTCCGAGACTTTGTCACCTTGTTAACCCAATCGGGGGTGTCGATTTTATCGGATGTGGACAGTCTTGGCGGTGAGCGCCAAGCGCAGATATTGGCGCGGCGAAACCAAATTGAAACTGCCGTCATGAAAGCGGTCACCACGGGCCAAACGGACGGCTCTATTCGGGCGGGGGATGCGCGGCTACATGTGTTTTTCTTTATGGGCGCGCTGAATTGGCTCAATGTGTGGTATGATGCCAAGGGCCGCCTGAAAGGTGAAGATATTGCCGACCATTTCACCCAACAACTGCAATTTGGTATATCGCGTTAGGACATATTTATGAGCCATAAAGTTTATGATACGGCGGCGGCAGCCCTTAAAGATTTGCCCTTTGACGGCATGACCGTGATGAGCGGCGGCTTTGGCCTCTGCGGGATTGCGGAAAACCTCATTGCCGCTCTGCGGGATAGCGGGGTAAAAGATTTGACCATGATTTCCAATAATGCGGGGGTTGACGGCTTTGGCTTGGGGCAGCTTTTGGAAAGACGCCAGATTAAAAAAATGCTCTCCTCTTATGTGGGGGAGAATAAAGAATTTGAACGGCAATATTTGTCTGGCGAGCTTGAGCTTGAATTTAACCCCCAAGGTACATTGGCGGAGCGTATCCGCGCGGGCGGGGCGGGCATTCCCGGCTTTTATACAAAAACCGGCGTCGGCACTTTGGTCGCAGAGGGCAAGGAACATAAAAAATTTCACGGGGAAACCTACCTGATGGAAACAGGGTTAACGGCGGATTTGTCCATCATCAAAGCTTGGAAAGGCGATACGGAAGGCAATCTTATTTTCAAAGCCACTGCCCGTAATTTCTCTCCGCTTATGGCCACGGCGGGCAAAATCACCGTAGCCGAAGTGGATGAGCTTGTTGCCCCCGGAGAGCTTGACCCGAATTTTATCCACACCCCTGGTATTTTCGTGCAGCGCATTGTGCAGGCGACATGCGAAAAACGGATTGAAAACCTGACCCTGCGCGAGAGGAGCCCGTCATGAGCGAGACGAAAACCGGCTGGACACGGGACGAAATGGCGGCCCGCGCTGCGAAAGAATTGCAAAACGGCTTTTATGTGAACCTCGGTATTGGGATTCCGACTCTTGTCGCCAATCATATTCCAGACGGCGTAGATGTAACGCTTCAGTCTGAAAATGGCATGCTCGGCATGGGCCCTTTTCCCTATGCAGGGGAGGAAGACCCAGACCTGATTAATGCCGGGAAACAAACCATTACAACCTTGCCGAAGTCGAGCTTTTTTGACAGCGCTGCGAGCTTTGCCATGATCCGCGGCGGTCATATTGACCTGTCTATTCTGGGGGCCATGGAAGTGTCCGAAAATGGGGATATCGCCAATTGGATGATCCCAGGGAAAATGGTCAAAGGCATGGGCGGAGCCATGGATTTAGTGGCAGGCGTTAAGCGCTGCATTGCCCTATTTGACCACACCAATAAGCGCGGTGAGAGCAAGTTTTTAAAAGCTTGCACTTTGCCCCTAACGGGCCAAAACTGCATTGATATGGTCATCACAGACCACGGCGTGTTTGAGCGAGATGATGGGCAAAAAAGATTTCGCCTGAAGGAGCTTGCGCCCAATATAACCCTCGAAGAGGTGCAATCAAAAACCGAAGCAAATGTGATTTGGTCATCATAATACAATCGGGTCATCATAAAGCCTGTCCTTTTTTGACCGCTTGAAGGGGCCGCCTCTTTAGCGGGCCATTTTAACAAGTTACGGATGCGAAGCAGAGTAAAAGGATTGATTATGAACGCCGCTAATAAAGACGACATCCTAAGCCTTATTGCCTTGGTTGTTTTTGCGGATAAACATATGCGCAGGGCATAAGGTAAATATAAAATTGCACTTAGCAAATGGGCCGCTATATAGCTGTGATGACCAATCCCAAAAAAACGGCTTATTCTGAAAAAGCAGCGCTGGCCAGGCTGTCTGAAATTAAAGACCCGTTGTTGGGCCGCGATATCATTGCGGCGGGCCGCCTTGCGGATATGGCTCATAAAGACGGACTTGTGCGGGCGGTTTTGCAAATTGACCCGAAACATGCCGCGCCATTTGCCCCCATACGCGCCGCCGTGCAGGCGGCACTTGAAAGCTTGGACGGGGTGAGTGCGGCGCAGGTTATTTTGACCGCCCATCAAGCCGCGCCGGATGTAAAGCCCGCGGCCCGCTCGCGGACAAATCCCCATGCACGCGGCCGCCCAGATGGTTATCAAGGGGACGCGATGATTGACCATGTGGTCGCCGTCAGCTCCGCTAAAGGCGGGGTTGGCAAATCCACCTTGGCGGTTAATCTGGCCGCTGCTTTGAGTCAACAAGGCAAGCGCGTGGGCATATTGGACGCAGATATTCACGGGCCTAGCCTGCCGCTGCTTTTGGGCTTGCGCGGACAGCGGGCTAAAACCCGCGAGGTTAAAGACCGCGGCTTGATTGTGCCGCTCACTGCCCACGGGCTAACGGTGATGTCGATTGGGTTTTTAACAGACCCCAACGGCTCTATTGTTTGGCGCGGGCCAATGGTGCATGGGGCGATGACCCGCATGCTCTGGGATGTGGATTGGGGCGAACTTGATATTTTAATTATTGATATGCCGCCGGGCACAGGGGATGCGCAGCTTGGCCTCGCCCAAGATATCAAACCCAAAGGCGCGGTGATTATATCAACCCCCCAAGATTTGGCCCTCGAAGACGCCCGTAAGGGGGTGGATATGTTCAATAAGGTCAATATTCCCGTTCTGGGTTTGATTGAAAATATGAGCCAATTTACGTGCCCGAACTGCGGCAGTGCCCATGATATTTTTGGCCATGGCGGCGCGCAGTCCGAAGCCGCGCGGGCCGGCATAACGTTTTTAGGAGCCGCGCCTTTGACCCTTGATATCCGCAAAAGCGGAGATAACGGCACGCCGATTGCTTTGGGGGAAGGCCCGGAATCAAAGATATTTGCAGATATGGCCATGCGCCTTTGGGATAAGCTGAATAGTGCCTAATATAACATGTAGTCTTTGGGGCGTGGACGCTATTTTTTAGGCGGCGCGTCTAGCTTTGCGCCTAAGCTCCAGCGTAGCCAGATGAAAAATATTTTCGGCCCGTCCAAAAGATAGCGTTTCCAAAGCCGTTTTGGCTCGGATAATAATCTATGAAGCCATTCAATCCGCGCCTTTTGCATCCATAGCGGCGCGCGCTTTACTCGCCCGGTTAAAAACTCAAGTGACGCGCCGACGCAAAGGCCCAAACCTGTGCAATCTCCGCGCGCTTCACAGGCGCGGGCGACCATTTCCTGCTGCGGGCTACCGACGCAAATAAAGGTAAACCGCGCCGGATGGGTGGCGATAAATTCAGCGCATTTTTTTATTGCGTCAGGTTTGGTTTTAAGTCCCCATGGCGGTTGGTGATGATTGAGCTTTGTGAGGCCAAAGTCTTGGCGCAGGGTTTTGATAATTTCCTCATCGGCGCCGATAACATTTATAGGCTCATCGGATTTGATCTCATGGTGAAACAGCTTCGCCGTTAAATCTGATCCCGGCACAGGCGATAATGGAATGCCAGATATTTTTGCGAGCACCTCTAAAATGCGCGAATCGCACACAGATATTCCGGCCCCGTCATAAAGCGGCTTATAAGTTTTCGGGTCTTTCCAAAGGCGGACGATATGGTCGACATTGGGCGTGACAATATATGAAAACTGGGGCGCAGCTGCGGGCGAAGAAATATGTGCCTGCGCTTGTTCCAAAGTTAAAGGCATAAATTTTGCCCCTAAAAATTCATAGGTTTTCATATTGATTTGCCAATTATTTTGAGAGGATGCGCTCATCCATTGGGCACCATCACGGTGGGACATCATATGGCTACGGGCTGAGTTCATAAGATATCATAGCATCATTAGGTTATTATTCGGTTACGATAGATTTTGCAGATATTTTAAGCGCTAAAGACAAGCGGATATATAAGGCTGACAATAAGGGTAATCACCGGTATGCCGATTAAGTTAAGGCGAAACCCTGCCTTTGCCATATCCCCCATCGTGATTTTTCCAGAGCCAAAAACAACTGCATTTGGCCCCGTTGCCATGGGCAGCATAAAGGCGCAGCTCCCTGCAAGCGCGAGCGGTATAGCAAGCCGCACGGGGTCGAGTCCTGTCTCAAGAGCGATGGCAGCTATTATGGGCATAAGCGCTGCTGTTGTAGCTGTGTTACTGGTAAGCTCTGTAAAAAATATGACGAAACTGACTAGGATTAATGTCATAATAATAGGGTGGAAATGGGTGATAAAACTCATCTCATTACCGAGCCATAGAGATAGGCCTGTGAGCTGAATAAGCGCGGCAAGGCTTAGCCCGCCGCCAAATAATAATAATGTATCCCAAGGAATATTTACCGCCGTATCCCAATCCAGCAGCCGGCTATGGGGCTGTTCTTTTACCCCCGCCGGCATAGTGAATAAGGCAATCACACCCGCAATAGCAATCGCGCTATCGGATAGATTGGCAAAGGGCGTAACCCCAAAAACTGTGATCTTATTAATAAAAATACGCCGAAACATCCAAAAAAAGGCAATGAATAAAAACACACTCATCACTCGCCGTTCTGGGCGGCTAATGGGCCCAAGGGCCTTTAGTCTTTGGCTGAAAATACGGTTTGGTGTTTCGCTTGCTTTGGGAAGTTTGGGACCAAACCGGGTAAGGACAATAAATCCAGCGGGCACCATAATTAAAACAACCGGCAGCCCAAAGGCCATCCAGCGCAGAAAGCTAATGCGCATATCTCCGGAGGCTTCAAGAAAACCAATAACAATGAGGTTGGGCGGCGTTCCTACCGGCGTGCCAAGCCCGCCAATTGAGGCGGCCCACGCCACGCCGAGCAGGGCTGCGAGGGTAAAGCGCTGGGCTTCCGGCGGGGTATAATCCATGCGGGCGGCAATCGATAAGATAATTGGTAGCAGCATAATTGTCGTGGCTGAATTGGATATCCACATAGATAGGCCTGCGGCGGTTATCATAAATCCGCCAATGAGCTTGCTGGGTGTGGTTCCGGTTTTAGATAAAACGCCTAAGGCGATACGCTCATGTAGGCTCCAGCGTTCGATGGATTTCCCAATCATATATCCGCCCATAAGAAGGAATATAATTGGATGGGCAAAAGGCGCAGCCGCCTCGCTCAAGCTCGAGAGCCCCAAAAGCGGCGCAATTACCAAGGGTAGTAAAGAAGTAATCCCAATCGGTAGAGCTTCGCTGACCCACCAACAGACCATCCATGTCAGTAAAGCTAAGGTTAGCCAGCCGCTCGGTTCAAGGCCGGAGGGCGGCGGGAGAAGAGCCATCGTGATGAATAAGCCTATCCCCAGCCAAAAGCCGATCATTCGTATATGGTGAGGCTGCGTTGGTGTGGGTGTCATGGGCTCTTTAATATAATGCTGTCTTAGGGTGTTGGCCCAATTTTGTCATAGGTCAAGATAATATTATCATGCTTAGCACTACGGGGGATAAATACTATATGCGGGCTGACCGCATTATTTCTATCACCGAAATATCTATCCTAAGGGTTTCTACCATCGGGCCTTTGCATTTTTGCAAAAGCTCTATAAGCCGTATTTATGTCTGACCTTCGTCCTGTATATTTTGTTGTAGGCCTTATGATCGCTGCTTTGGGGGCGGCGATGTTTGCGCCTATGTTTGTGGATTTGGCCTATAAGGACAGATCATGGCAGACCTTTGGCATATCTGGCGCGCTGACCCTTTTATTTGGCAGTGTGCTGGCACTGATTAATTATACCCCCGTACCGGATTTACGCTCACGCGGGGCGTTTTTATTAACAGTGTTATCTTGGCTGGCTTTATCGGCTTTTGCAGCCCTTCCTTTCATTATGTCACCGATGAAAATGAGCCTGACCAATGCTTTATTTGAAGCCACTAGCGGCATTACCACGACGGGTTCGACTGTGCTGACAGGGCTTGATGATTTTCCGAAAGGTATTTTGCTCTGGCGGGCCATATTACAATGGATTGGGGGCATTGGGATTATTGTCACGGCGATGGCGGTTCTTCCGATGTTAAAGGTGGGCGGCATGCAGCTCTTTCGCCTTGAAAGCTCTGATATGGGCGAGAAGCTCTTGCCCCAAGCGGCGAGTATTGCGGCATGGATTTCAGCTATATATTTAGTCCTCACTTTGCTTTGCGGCAGTGGTTATATGATGACAGGCATGAGCGGCTTTGATGCGGCGGCCCATGCGATGACAACAGTAGCCACCGGCGGTTATTCGACCTCTGATGCCTCTATGGGCGGGTTTATGGACGACGGCGCAGATATCGTCTGTATGATCTTTATGATGGCCGGCGCCATGCCTTTTGGCATTTATTTAATCATGGCCAAAAATCAAAGTTTTTCCGCCCCGTTCAAAGACTCTCAAGTGCGGGCCTTCGTCGGGGTTATCACGGCTTTAATTGCCGCTGTGACCCTTTACTTATGGGGACAATCAGAGTTATCCCAAAGCCGCGCCCTTCGTCTTGCGGCGTTTAATGTGATTTCCATCGTTACCGGCACAGGCTATGCGACGGCGGATTACGGACAATGGGGCGCTTTTGCGGTGGCAAGCTTTTTTGTCTTTATGTTCATTGGCGGCTGCGCCGGATCGACCGCCTGTTCGATTAAAATTTTCCGCTACCAAGTGGCCTTTGCTGGGCTTAAATCCTATTTATTTAAAATGCCCCAGCCAAGCGCTGTAGCCTCTATGCGCTATGCGGGGCGGCCTTTGCATCCCGGGGTAGTCTATTCCGTGATGAGTTATTTTTTCGTCTTCTTCTTGACCTTTGCTGTGACGGCCATGCTCTTATCCCTATTAGGACTTGATAGCCTCACTGCTTGGTCGGGAGCGGGTAGCGCCGTTGCCAATGTTGGCCCGGGCCTTGGGGAGATGATCGGCCCGGCGGGAACCTATCAAGAGCTTTCAAACCCGGCCAAATGGGTGCTTATGATCGCCATGATCGTGGGCCGGCTTGAGATTATTACCGCCCTTGTCATTTTAACGCCGTCTTTCTGGCGGGCTTAAAGCGCGGTAATGTCAAAGCGGTAAGTTACTGCGCAAAACTCGCAATTTGCCTCAATGAACCCGTCCGTTGCCATGTCTTTAATTTGCTCCGCGCCAAAAGATTTCAGCGTATTTTCAAGCCGTAATTTTGAGCATGAACATTGCCCTTTCACCTCGCTGGTTTCAATCACGCGCACCCCGTCTTCATGAAACAGGCGGTAGAGCAAAGTATTTTGCGAAACATCGGGATCGAGCAGCTCCGCGTCGCTGACGGTTTCAAATAAAGCCTGCGCCGTTGTCCAAGCTTCGCCCGTATCACTGCGGGCAGCGTCATCGGCAATTTTTTGTATCATCAACCCTGCGCCGCGCCAGACTGGGTCTTGTCCGGGGTCTTGGAGTTGCCCGCAGGCGAGCTTTATCCGCGTTGGAATTTGCTCGCTTTGGGCAAAATAATGCTCAGCGCATTCCGATAGGCTATCCCCTTCAATGGCTGATAGCCCTTGATATTGATCCATATCCGGCCCTTGGTCGATGGTCATGGAAAATGTGCCTTTGCCAAATAAAGCCTGCGCGCCAGGGTTTTTATGATCGAGCTCGATTTGCCGCAGCATATCTTGATTATAGCGCGCATAGCCGCGTAAATGCCCATCGGTCGTGCAGTCCGCCACCAGCAAAGACACCGCCCCGTCATTACTGCCGATACATTGTACCAAAAGCCGCCCATCAAATTTAAGGCTGCGGGCAATCAGAGCCGCGATCATCATGGCTTCCCCCAAAAGCCGGGACACGCGCGGTGGATAGCGCTCTGCCCCCAAAGCTTCATTGAGCGCCGTGCTGAGGTTTATCGCGCGGCCACGCACCGCTTGGCGGTTAATTTGAAATACGGTGACGTGATTGTCATTGGCCTGGGGTGTTGCTAACTCAGGAGTCAGTTCGGGGCTTTGTTTATGCTTATCTGTCATGCCCGCGCATGTGGGGTATGGCGGCGGAAATTGCAAGCCCTCTTGATATGGCCGGGCTTTAAGGGGCCCAATCAGACCAGCTTAAAAGCTTGGCGCGGCGCTCGGCCTCTGCATTTTTGTTAATGCGGTCATATACCGCCATAAGCCGGGCGACCATGGCCTCGCGCTCTTCAGGCGGCGGGGGCGGTAAATCTTTATAGGCCGTGTAAACGGGGGTTTGCGGATGGTTCTCTTGGCCGGGGCGGGGATGTTTTGCGCTGCGTGCCATAAAGGCTCCTGTATTGAATTAACGGCTTTTAAGCGCCCATGATAAAGCGCCGCGCCGCTGTGCGGGCTGCGCGTTGAAAAGAGTGCGGACAGTCCGCGCGGCGCATATCCATACTGGATACCAATATAATTTTGTTTCGTATGGCACGCGCCGCACGGCAGCATGATTTTGCGCAGTTCAGGACAGGAATGGTTCTATCCCATCTGACCAAAGTACGGCTGGACGTAGCAAAGTCGTGACCTCTACCCGTATCCAGCTCATGCCGCCCCGCCCGACCAGCCAACGTACGCTTGCCTGTCCATGAACGGGAACAGATTAAGATTACAGCAAGAATCAGGGTGTTGGATTTAATTGAGGGAATTTGATTAAAAAATCGATTGATAATCGATTTTCAAACTCCCTCAATTAAACCCCTCACCGCCTCGGCAAGACCCGCCCGAGCGCAATAAATCCCGCCCCGCCGATAATGTATACCGCGCAGAATATGCACATGGTGATCATCACCGCAGCAAAGCCGCGCTCGGTTATATTTAAAAATGGATAGGGGTAGACCCCCGTGAACAGCCCGCGAATAATGGTGAAGACTCCATAGATCAGCGGGTAAACCGCCCAGAGCGGCAAGATCTTAAAGCGCATTTTATCTTTTGGGGCAAAAGCCAGCCAGTCGATAATATAAAGGGCAGGGAGGATATAATGCAGGCCAATATTGGTCAGCGCGTTTAGGCCTGTTGGGTTATGAATCGCGGCGAGCATGAAATGATAAACAAGGGCCACGATGAGAATATAAAGAGCGAGGGCGGCGCGTACCGCTTGGCGCGTAAAGATGCGCGCTATGAGGGCGCGCGGATTTAAAACTGGCGCAGTGAACGCAAAGGCGACGAATATATTGGTCAAAATAGTAAAATAACCAAAAAAGGCCAAATTGGAGTTGATAAACCCGCCGTATTTTCCGCCGATGATAATGACGCCGTATTGAATGATAAGCGTCACCCAAGCGGCAATGGCGCAAAATAAACGGTAAGGGCGGGCCATAGGCTTAAGCGTCAAAACACCAGCGGATGATCGCTTTTTGGGCATGAAGGCGGTTTTCGGCTTCGTCAAATACGGCGGATTGCGGCCCGTCTATGACGCTGGCGGCGACCTCTTCGCCTCTATGGGCGGGTAGGCAATGGAGGAAGACCGCGTCTTTGGCGGCGGCGTTCATAATCGCGTCTGTGACCTGATAGGGCATGAGGTCTTCCAGGCGCGCGTCCGCGTCTTTATCGCCCATGGAGACAAAACTATCGGCGATGATGACGTCGCTGTCTTGGGCCGCCTCTAGGGGGTTTTCAATCACGGTGATCTTTGCGCCTTGCGCCCGTGCGGGGGCTAAAATATTATCAGAAACCTGATAGGCTTTGGGGCAGGACAGGCGGAGTTTAAAGCCGAATTTAGCGGCGGCATTGATAAAACTAACGGCGACATTATTACCGTCCCCGACCCATGTTAGGCTCATGTCTGATAAGTCTCCGCCGCGCTCTTCAAGGGTTTGAAGGTCGGCCATGATTTGACAAGGGTGGTTATAATCGGTCAGCCCATTAATGACCGGAATATCCGCGTGGGCCGCGAGGCCGAGCAGGGTGTTATGGCTGTTCGCCCGCAGCATAATCCCGTCTATAAAACGGGATAAGACTTTGGCTGTGTCCTCTATGGTTTCCCCGCGCCCAATTTGCATGTCACTGGCGGAGACCGTCAGGCCGCGCCCGCCGAGCTGCTGCATGGCCATGTCGAAACTAAAGCGTGTGCGTGTGCTGGATTTTTCAAAAATTAAGGCGAGGGTTTCGCCTTTAAATGGGGCGTCTTTATCAAGGCGTCCTTTTGGCATCCCGCCCCGCGCCGCCTTGA
This sequence comes from uncultured Caulobacterales bacterium, assembly GCA_937928165.1. Taxonomy (GTDB): domain Bacteria; phylum Pseudomonadota; class Alphaproteobacteria; order Caulobacterales; family Maricaulaceae; genus CALFVT01. The sequence continues at coordinate 72,761 of CALFVT010000002.1, read as the reverse complement.
TACGGTGGCTTTCATCCAAAACCGCACGCAGCTCGGAAGCCGGAACAGCGAGAAGGTCAAGGAAGTGAGGCATAGCAAGCTTTCTCTACGGGCTTTAAATATCCGGCGCGTTTTGGGCGGTTTTGAAACAGGCTTCTAAGATGCCGACGGCTTCATGAATATGACTTTCATCAATAATCAGCGGCGGGGCCATGCGCAGGACATTATCCCCTGCGCTACCTGCGAGCAGGCCTTTTTCTAGCGCCTCTTTCCGCACGGGCAGCACATCTTTTTTAAGCTTCATGCCGATTAATAAGCCCTTGCCGCGAATGTCTTCGACCACATCGGGGTAGCGGTCTTTTAGGCCCTCAAATTGCTGTTTGAGCCTATTGGACATTTTGACGACATGATCGAGGAAATCTGGCTGTGAAATAATATCAAACACTGCATTGCCAGCTGCCATCGCGAGCGGGTTTCCGCCGTAAGTCGAGCCGTGGGTGCCGGGCACCATATATTGCGCTATCTCTTCGCGGGCGAGGCAGGCACCAAACGGAAAGCCGCCGCCGACGCCTTTGGCGATCGCCATAATGTCTGGCTCTGCGCCCTCCGCCCATTGATGGGCAAAAAGCTTGCCTGTGCGTCCTGCGCCGCATTGTACTTCGTCATAAATTAACACAATCCCTTTTTCATCACAAAGCGCCCGCAGGCCTTTAAGGCAAGCTTCGGGGAGGGGGCGCAGCCCGCCTTCGCCTTGTACGGGCTCCACAAGGATGGCTGCTGTCTGTGGTGTGATCGCCGCGTCGAGCGCGTCATGATCGCCAAAGGGTAGATTAATAAAGCCCGGTAGTTTCGGGCCAAAGCCTTTGACATATTTCGGATTCCCGCCCGCCGTAATCGTGGCAAATGTGCGTCCGTGAAATGCCCCTTGGAAGGTGATAATATCATAGCGCTCTGGATGGCCGCGGTCATGCTGATAGCGGCGTGCGGTTTTCATGGCGCATTCCAGCGCCTCTGCGCCGGAATTGGTAAAAAACACTTTCTCGGCAAAGGGCAGTGCGGCGCAATATTTATCCGCAAGCTCAAACTGGCCTTTGACGCGAAACATATTGGATAGGTGTAAAAGCTCTCCTGCTTGAGTTTGGATCGCCTTAACGAGGTCTGGGTGGTTATGACCCAAACATGTCACCGCAATCCCCGCGATAAAATCAAGATATTTCTCGCCTTTATCCGTGTAAAGATAAGCCCCTTCGCCGCGTATAAATTCCTGTGCGGGGGGTTTATAACAGTCGTAAAGATGATCGCCTTTGGCCATAATAGCCTCCTTTAAGCTTTAAGACGCCAGCCGGACTTTAAGACCCGCAAGCATGTGAAAAATAAAATGATATTAAGGATCAGTGTATAGACCACGCCGATCATGACATTGCCGTCCGCTGTTCCAATAAAGCCGTAGCGAAAGCCGTCAATTAAGTAAAATAGCGGATTCGCCAGTGAGATCTGGCGGAAAAACTCCGGTAGAATATCAATATGGTAAAATGTTCCTGATAAGAATGAGAGCGGCAGGATGATAAATTGATTAACCACCGCGAGCTGATCGAATTTTTCCGCCCAAATGCCCGATAAAATTCCAATCATGCCGAGCATCATAGCGGCCGCGAGACTGAAATATAAAACGGGCCACAAAACAACGGGCATCATAGAGGTGAATAAAGATAGGGCGGCGGCGGTGAAAATTGCTACCATAAGTCCGCGCGTGACGGAGCCGCCAATATAGCCAAGGGCCAACTCAAAATAATATAAAGGCGGCATAAGCACATCATTAATCGCCCCCATGAGCTTGCCTGTCATAATAGAGGACGAACTATTGGAGGATGCATTATTTAAAATCCCGAGCATGACAAGACCAGGGGCGAGAAAGGCAATAAATTCTGCGCTGCCGTCCCCGCGCTGCTCCGCGAAAGCAAGAATGAAAACGGTCATATAAAGTAAGTTCGACACAATCGGCGCCAATATGGTCTGGGGCGCAACCCGCATAAAGCGGCGCACTTCTTTGGTATAAAGCGTCCAAAGCCCAAGGGTATTAAAGCGGCCAAATTCGCGAATGGGCGGCGGCGTTGGTAATGTTTTGGCCATAGGCACGTCCCTTGTGCGCGCGAATATCGCAGCAAAAACAACCCCTATCATAATGACGCCGCGCGGGGCAATCACAAACGGCGTGATTTTACTTCCTTTTGCCTTTGCGAAGGGTATCAGGGCGGCAGACGTGAATCTTTATGCCACAATATCTAGTAAACTGTGGATAGATGTAAACATCATCTTGTGGTTTTTAACAATTTCTTTACACAAGGTTTAACGGGAGGGTGAGTTTAAGGCTTACCGATATTAATCACCGCGCCAGCCGCTTTGCGCGGGCGTGATAGACTGAAGAGTTAACTATGGCTTGGACCGAAGACCGCGTAGAAATCCTATCTAAATTATGGGCAGATGGCCTGAGCGCCAGTCAGATCGCCAAACAGCTTGGCGGCGTCACCCGTAATGCAGTCATAGGCAAGGTTCACCGTCTTGGGCTGTCTGGCCGCGCCAAGCCGTCGCGCCCGGCCACGCGCCGCGCCGCAAAACCTGCGGCGGCCCGCACGGCTGCGGTCAAGCCCAAGGCGAGGGCGAAACCAAAAACGCCGTCTATTCCGAAAATTCGCTCTGCAACACAAGACGCGCCCCTGCCTGCACCAGTCGAAGCCAAGCCTTTGCCAAATGGTGAATTTGCCACCATCCTCACCATTCGTGATCATATGTGTAAATGGCCGATTGGAGATCCGGGCGATAATGATTTCCGCTTTTGTGGCCGGAAGGTCAAAGATAGCGAGCCCTATTGCAGCGCTCATTGCCAAGTGGCTTATCAGCCAAGCCGTCGCCGCGGCGAAGGGCCGAAAGCGCTTCCCATGCGGCCGCGTAATAAATATCTCCCGCGCCGCTAGAGCAGTATTATACTATAAAGTCCATAGCGCCCTTCGGGGCGTTTTTTTATGGGCGGTTTATGATTATGTGGCCTGATTCATTTAGGCTCTTGACCTTCCAGTCACTGGAAGGCGTAAACCCTCTCTTATGATGGGTTTAAAATGTTATTTTGATAGCCGAAATTTAAAGGCCCGAGTAGTCTGCTGCGGCTTTGCCGTGGCTGCACCGCAGGTGTTGGCGGCCCCGATTACGTTTAATACGGCGCTGCCCATAAGCGAAGATGAGATTATCTTACGCCAGCAGCTTATATTCACCCAAGCGTCCGGAGGGGCGGGCGTAAATGAGGCGAATGTCAATAGCCTTACATCCCTCACCCTTGGGGGGTATGGGGTGAGCTCTAAATGGTCGGTTTTTGGCGTGCTCCCGCTGGCCCATATTAACCGTGAATTGGGCTCAAATGATGATCGTCAATTAGCGCTGGGAGATGGGACGTTATTTTCGCGCTATGAAATTTTCCGCTATGATAATAAGGGGGCAACAACCCGCCTCTCGCCGCTGATAGGGCTGCGCGTGCCAACAGGTAAAACAGGTGTAACAAGTGATGGCTCAGTTGATGTTTTTGGCGGATTGGTTGCAACACTGGCTAGTACCCAATTTAATTTGGGCGGACAAGTGCTTTATACGCTAAACGGTTCTGCTAATGATTTTCAGGCAGGCGATAGCCTGACGATTGATGGGTCTTTACAATATCGCCTATGGCCGAAGATATTAAATGCGCAGACCCGCGGCTTTATTTTTGGCGTGATCGAAGGCAATGTTACATGGCAAGATGATGCGCAGCGTAACGGCGTCAATTTACCCCAAGATTCGTCCATGGGCGGGGGGACATCCGTCTCGATATCCCCTGGGCTTCAATATGCAGCCCAAAGATGGATATTGGAAACGGCGCTTACGCTTCCGATTGCAGATAATTTTTCAAATGACGCTCTTCGGCCTGATTATTCTGTCCGAACGAGTCTCAGGTTAAATTTTTAACGGAGTCATATATTATGATGAGATTTCTTATGATAACCGGCGGTTTAAGCTTGAGCTTTAGCCTGAATGGGGCGGCTCTGGCAGGGGAGCGCCAATATGATATGCGCGTTGATGGGTTGACCTGTCCGTTTTGCGTAGCGACTTCGGCTAAAGCTCTTAAAAAAATTGACGGGGTAAGGGATGTGTCTGTTGATCTGGACTTGGGGCTTATATCCGTCTGCGCGGCGGAGGGTACAGATCTGAGTGATAAGCGCATGACGAAATTATTTCGCAAAAAAGGATTTACCTTCCGAGGCCAAACCCAAATTGAAACCTGCCGCTTAAACCAAGATGCAGTGGATAAACCTGGTGAAGCCAAAAAGGTTAATCATAAGCCGAAAGACCCAAAAGACCAACCGCATGATAAAGATCGTGAGCACCGCGAAGGCTACGGCTCTTAATGGACAGGATTAAACCGCAGGGCCCTGCGGCGCAAAGCCGGTGGGGGTGGCTGGTTTTATTCTTATCTTCATCGACGCTGATTTGCTGCGCCTTACCCATATTGCTCGTAACCATGGGCTTTGGCGCTGTTTCTGCGGCGCTATTTGAAGGCTTGCCGTTTTTAGGGTCTTTGGCCCAGAATAAGATTTGGCTCTTTCTCGGGAGCGGGATTCTACTGGCCCTTGGAGGATGGGCTTTGTTTCGCCCGGGGCGGGTTTGCCCAAGTGATCCTGCGTTTGCGGCCAAATGCGCGGCCGTCCACCACTGGAATTTACGCCTATGGTGGCTGTCAATTATAATTTGGGTGATCGGATTTATGGCCGCTTATCTGAGCCTGCCGCTCTATGAGTTTTTTTCTGCCGAGGTATGATTTTAGCCTATCATTCGTCTTGGCCCGAGAGGCCTTTAAGGATCGGGCAGTCGGGCCGTTCATCCCCTTTGCAGGCTGCGGCAAGCTGGGTTAATGTCTTGCGAATGCTCTGCATCTGCATAATTTTGTCATCAATTTTTTTGATATGCTCCAAGGTGATTTGGCGCACATCGGCGCTTTTGCGGGTTTTATTTTCATAAAGCCCAATTAAGCTCCGGCATTCATCTATGCTAAAGCCCAGATGGCGGGCGCGGGCAAGAAAGCGTAAGGATTCGGTTTGGCTTGCTGTATAATGCCGATAGCCATTGCTTGCGCGCTGCGGCGTGATTAGGCCGATCTCTTCATAATAGCGCAGAGTTTTTGCCGGTAAATTTGTCAGTTTTGCAACGTCGCCAATATTCATATGGGTGCCTGTTGTCTTACGTTAAATAAAGGGTTTTGTTTTGATATTAGCCTAATTTATCTGCTGTGCAAATAAAGGCGGCGTAAATTTTGGGGCGGCGCTAAACGCAGATCTAGACCTTCGGCGGGGCGAAGTCGTCAATGATGGTCATAATCTCATCTTCACTGTCGGTCAGGTGCATGAGCGGACGGTAATGCGCCCCGGCGGTTTGAGTGATAAGCTGCCAGACGGGAAAGCTATAAGGGTGATCGCTTGTCCCCGTCCAATAATCAGCGCCAAAGAATATCATCGGGGAGGGAAACCCGGCGCTGCGGTAATGATTTTGTGCCGCATCTTGGAAAATTTCTTGGCGAGTTCCGGCGCTGCCCGGCGCAAAAACAACCCCGTGATGGGCCATCATTAACAACCCGTCTTCGCGGATGGAATTGGCGAAATATTTCGCAATATGTGTGGCAAAGGGGGCGGGGGGTTCATGGCCATAAAACCATGTGGGAATGCCGACGCTCATAGATTTTTCTTTATCCGCTTTGGCCAAAGGGAATGTCTCGCGCACCCGCCACGCCCGCGCAAGCCAGTCCGGGTCTGCATATTCCCGCTCCGGTACTGCGCCGCCGGGGCGGGGGCTGAGCATATCAAGAGCGGTCTTTAAATCATCTGCAGATCGCCTCGCAAAATAAGCCCCCAAATGAGTGGCTTCCATCGCGCCGGGCCCGCCGCCGCTGGTCATTAAATAACCCTTTTGGGTTAGGCGGCGTGATAAATGGGCGATGCTTTTATAAGTAGGGCTGGCGCGCTCTAACCCGTGGCCGCCCATTATCGCAACGACTTTGCGCCCGCGCAAAAGGTCATGCAAAGCATTGGTGATGCTGTGGTCGTGAAGATGGCGATATAAATCTGTATCCAAAGCCACATTGACGATGCCGCTGCTTTCATACTCCATATAAACGGCGTAATCATAAGTGGCGTTATAGCCGTCAAGGCGGCTGGGGTCATAGCCGTCAAATAATTCTTCGGGGCTGTAAAGCTCGCTGCGGTGGGCGGGAAAGCGAAACTTTGGACTATCGGGAATAATAAGCCCGCCGCCGCGAAACACGGCCTTGGCCCCGCGCGGGGATAATATGCAAGACAAAAAGATCGAGCCCGTGAAATCCGTGCGCTTTAAATCCTCCGAGCAATCCCGAAGGTCAAGTCCCTGCAGCGCCGCCGCCGGACGCGCTCCCGCCGCGGCCCACGCCTTAAACCCATCCAGGGTCTTAATTTCAAGCATGGCGGGATTATACATAATGTCTTTCATCGAAGGTGGATAACATAGATGGAGCTAGCGGGGGAGGGGCTAAATTTTTATAAAAAACTATTGACTACGCTTTGTAGTCGTGTATAGTGACTACATAACGTAGTCAGGTGAGTTATGAAATCAATCTCCAAATCTGAAATGGCCCTTATGGATATTTTATGGCGCGAAGAGCGGCGCAGCGCTCCCCATAAATTATCAATGGGCGCGAGCGAGATTGCGCAGGCTTTATCCGGGCAGAAAGATTGGAATATCCGCACGGTGAAAACCCTTCTGGCGCGGCTCGTGGATAAAGGCATCCTTAGTACCACTCTTGATGGGCGGCGCTATCTTTATGCCCCGCGCCTTACCCGCGAAGAATATGGCGGAGAGGTGATCGGCACCCTATCCCAACAGCTTTTCAAAGGCCGTGCTGCGCCGTTATTTTTGCACCTGAGTAAATCAGAAGATTTATCCGATGAAGATATTGATGACATTACGGCGCTCTTGCAGGAGATGAAATCCGGCAAGAGTAAAAAATCATGATTTTAGACCTTTTAAGTTGGGGTCTGAAATTGGCGGCCGTAACAACGGGGCTGATCGGACTGGCCTTGTTGTTACGGCGGCCTTTGGCCCGCTTCGGCGGGGCGGATGCGGCTTATCTAATTTGGGCCTTACCGTTTTTACGCCTATTTATGCCCAATATTACCCTTCCCGCGAAGGCCCCCGAAACGCTCACCCCTTGGGCATTCTGGCCGGATTATTTTAATTGGCCAGTGGACCCAGGGGCCGTCCAAGCCGAAGGGACCACTGCTTTTGAGCCCGCCGCTGCCGAGGCGAGCGCGGGGCTTGATCTGTCTTTGCTGCCTAATGTTCTATTGGCGCTATGGATTGGGGTTGGCGCGGCTTGGTTTGCCCGGCAGATTTATCACCATAACCGCTTTTGGCGTGTGCTGAATGATGTGAGTGCGCCGGTTAATCAAGAGCTTGCGGCGTTGACGGAAAAGGCGGCGGTGCAAATGGGATTGCGGCATGTGCCGCGCGTCAAAATCGCTCCCGCCGTGATTGGCCCACTGGTCAGCGGCCTGTTTAGGCCTTTAATTATTCTACCCAATAATTTTACCCAGATTTATACCGAAGACGAGCAATTTTTTGCCCTCTGTCATGAGGCGGCTCATATCCGCCGCTATGATCTTTGGGCGGCTTTGGGCCTATTAATTTTCCGTGCGGTGCATTGGTTTAACCCCCTTGTGCATTACGCCGCCAAGCGCTTTCGCATTGACCAAGAAGCGGCCTGTGATGCTTATTTCCTTCACAAGCTTAAAGGCGGCGAAGATGCGATGCTGGATTACGCCAAAGTCCTGCTCAAGGCCGAGCGCGCGGCGGGGCCGATGTCCCGGCAAATACAATCCCTCAGCCTCGCTCTTGCGGCGCGTGATACACCAAAGCCAGACCCAAAATGAGCGATAATATGAAAGTTTTAAATATGTCCGACCCGCTAAACTTTAAACTGACCCCGGGCCTTACTCTAGGAATGGGTCACCCTGTGAAAATACGCATTCGGAGATTAAATATGAAAGCGACAGATAAATTCACGCGGCTCGGCCTTTGCGGCTTTACCGCCCTTGGCCTTGGGCTAACTACGCCCATTGTTACCCAAGTCAGCGCCAATGAAGCGGCAGCCACAGCGACAGTTGAAGCGACTGGGCCCGTGATCGCGAAACTAATCCTGTCCCCCACGGTCATGGATGAGGAGATTGAGAAAGAGCTTAACCGCCGCCGCAAAGCGGTGGTTGACGGCGAACTGCCTGCGACGGCCATAACAAATTGGACAGGCCTGAATTCAAATATTGTAAAAATGCAGCTGACCGAAGATGGTCTTAAATCAGCGGTGATATATGACGTAAACGGCGAAGAACTTGGCGCGGCAGAGCGCAAAGTGATGCTCGCCTCCCTAGAGCCTTTGATTGATCTCTGTGCCTCTCACGCCAAAACTCAAACTAATCCTGATTATTATAATATGCCCGCCGGTTCGACGGGGGTCATATATAGCGCCTCTTGTCATCCTGAATTGAAAACGGGTGAAGATGAGCTTACGGCGGATGAAAAAATCGCAATTATAATGGCGGATGAAGACATTGATCTTGAGACACGCCAAGCCCGCTCGGTTGGGATAAAAGCGCGGGATTTAATTGCAAAATTCCAAGCGGCTAACCCGAATCCGACATGGCAAGAAGCCTATGATGAATGTATCTATCAAAGGCAACAGATATGGTCCATCTACCGAACAGATGTGGATACGCCTGCTGTAAAGCAAGAGATGGCAGAGGTATGTGAAGGATATATCACCAAGAGCCATGGCGCACGCCCTGAATAATTAAAACCCCGCTGCACTGCAGGGTTTTATGCGCCTTTGGTTTTGATTTCAAAGGCGTAGCCGGCGGAGCGGACGGTTCTTATGGGATCACCGCCGCCGGCTTTTTTCAGCGCTTTACGCAGGCGGCCAATATGCACATCTACGGTGCGGGCTTCGACATAAACATCACGGCCCCAGACGGCATCAAGAAGCTGCTCGCGGGAGAAGACCCGGGCAGGATGGCGCATGAAATGATCCAGCAGGCGAAACTCTGTGGGGCCAAGGTGGATTTCGGTCTCGCCGCGCCGAACGCGAAAAGCTTTGACGTCGATCTCAATATCGCCGTGGCGGATAATATCATCCAGCAATCCCGGCTGGGTACGGCGCAGAACCGCGCGGACCCGGGCCAAAAGCTCTGGGGTGGAAAAGGGTTTAATCACATAATCATCTGCCCCGTAATCAAGCCCTGTAATACGGTCGGTTTCATCTCCGCGCGCGGTCAGCATAATAATCGGCGTGTTGCGGGTTTCGCTTTTACGGCGCAGGCGGCGACAAGCTTCAACGCCGGATAATTTAGGCATCATCCAATCCATTAAAATAAGATCAGGCGTGCGCTCATCGGCCATGACTAAAACTTCATCCCCGTCTGACGCGACGCCGACTTCATAGCCCTCTTTTTGGAAATTATATTCCAAGAGCGTGGCAAGGGCATCTTCGTCTTCTGCGATTAGGATATAGGGTTTCATACTTGCCCTTTTATAGATTATTTATGGGATAAATTATTGATAGCGTTTGGTTGTTGTGAATCACTGATAGCCTTATCATCACTTATATCTTGCTGTAAATGTTTGGCTGTATGGGCGTAATAAACTGATTCAGCAATATGGCTGGCATGGTCGGCCATGCGCTCAAAATGGCGAATGATAAACATTAAATGTGTGCCGGCGCTGATGGAGGTTTTACCCTGAGTCATAAGGTCTAAAATGTCATTTTTTAATATCGCATGAAGCCGGTCAATATCATCATCAGATTGATAAACTTGGAGGGCTCTGGCGGGGCTCTCATAGGCAAGGGTATCAAGGGCAGATATTACTTGTCGCTGTACTTGTTTACCCAGCCGTATAATCCCCGAAACCGAGGGTAAAACGTTCATAGTCTCGGGGCTTTGTACCCGCCATGAAATATTGGCGGATAACTGCCCAATCCGTTCAAGGTCGGCGGCCGTTTTTATAATTGCAATGACCCGGCGCAGCTCTTGCGCGTTAAGATTATGGTCTATCATCAAGCTTTCGCATGCGCCGTCAATGCCTTGCTGCAAGATAGCAAATTCTGATTTGCGCTCACCAATTATGGCGGCTTTGGATATATCGTGGTTTTGCAGAGCGTCTAAGGTCGCGCCGAGTATAGACTCGACTTGCCCGCCCATAAGCGCTAATTGGCTTGTGAGGCTGATTAAATCTGCATTAACGTTGGATTTCCCAAATATGCGCTCAAGAGCCTGAGCCATGATGTTACCTTTTAAATTGCCCTGCTTATATCAAAGCCCTTTTCCTAAGAATGGCTGTTTTACGAGTTTATTTTATCATATAGTGACAATTTTGTGAAACATATATGACAGCACGAGGTTTTTACACCTATTTCCGCTCGGAGCCGAAACAGTTTTATGATTTCGCCTAAGGTTCTTCGCACTCCGTGTTAAAGGCGGAGGGCCAAATTATTCTTCACTGCTGATATCTTTTACAAGCGGCAGTATGATAATAAATTCAGTGCCGTGGTGTTCGGCGCTTTCAATATAAAGCCCGCCGCGGTGCCAGCGGACAATATGTTTGACAATGGCGAGGCCGAGGCCTGTGCCTTTTTCTTTGGAATTGCGATCCCCGGCGATACGGTAAAACCGCTCGCCAAGGCGCGGCAAATGTTCCGGTTTAAACCCGGGGCCTGAATCGCGTACAGATAGCCGCCAAAAATCTTGCGATGTTTTTGGTGGGGTGACGATGCGGCGGCGGGGAATGTCTTTAATAATCGGCTCTTGGGAAAATTGATCGCCCGGTATCCAGTTTTTAAGCCGCTCCAATTTGACGCTGACCTTACTTTTAGGCGGGCTCATACGCACGGCATTATCAATCAGGTTGAGGCAAAGCTGTACCAGCTCGTCTTGGCTCCCCATGACAAGGGCATTTTTCTTTTTCCCGCTAAGGCTGACACTGACCTTACGTCTTTTGGCGATGGGATGAACGGCCTCAAGGGCGGCTTTGGCGGCAAGGCCAAAATCGGCCCGCTCTGTGGGGGTAATATGCTCAATTTGCTCAATTTTACGTAAGGATAATATGTCTGTTATAAGGCGCTGCATACGCTCAGCCTGTTCTTGCATAATGCCAAGAAACATTTCGCGGGCGTCGGGATCATTTTTGGCATGGCCGCGCAGGGTTTCGATATAGCCGAGCATGGACGCAATAGGAGTTTTAAGCTCATGGGAGGCATTTGCGAGAAAATCGGCGCGCACCGTATTGTTACGCTCAATCTCCGTAACGTCTGTAAAGATAACCACGGCCCGTTCGATGATTTCACTCTTATTTTGATAAGTTATCACAGGCGCGGCGGATATGCGTAGGTGGCGGTCGATAGAGCCCGGCCGCTGAATTGAAATCGGTGCAGAAATACGCCCTTCCAAAGTTTCCATAATTAATTGCGAAACATCGGGATCGCGCACATAGCTGAGCAGGGGCCGGTCTAAGGCCAGTTCAGGAAATAGATCACTGGCCGCTTGATTGGCGTAATTAATGATGGCTTGGCGGTTGATGATAAAAATTGCTTCTTGTAGACCTTCGGCAATCGCAACTTCAAAATTATCATATATTTTAGCTTGGGGCTGGCCTGTATAAGATAAAGGGTCTGTTGGTTTGGGGTTTGACAAAGACCCCTCCTCTTGGCCCCCGAAATGATAAATAGCGCTAATGCCGGCAATTATAATGAGCGTTAAAACCGCGCGGGCCGTGCCAGCGGTAAAGCCAAAAACGGCTAAGCTCTCAAAAATCAAAAGGCTGAGCGCCGTTATAGCTGTTATCATTATGATGGGATGTAGAAACAGGCGGCTCATAAACTATCTTTTTACATTATATACCAAAATATACCAAACGGTTTGGCTTTACGGTGCGTAGGAAATGCCGCGTGTTTACATTTTAAAATTATGTCATAATTTATATATGTCTATCAAATAATATCCGTTACGTCATGGTGAATATTCTACGAAATTAAGATATGTGGTAAAAGCTGTGGGCCGTAAAAATATTTTAAAATTATTGTTTTTCAATAAAAATCTATTGACTTTCAGTATAATTAAGCCCTATTAAGCGGAAAAGGAGCGGCACATGCGCTATAAATGGCTTATGACAGCAACAGCGGCGTCGACATTCACTTTTCTAAGTGGCTGTGGTAGCTTTGCGGCAGGGCAGCGGTTTTTACCTGCCCCGACTCCGACTGCTGTTGATGTTATTACGTCTGAGAGCGGAAAATGGACGGAACCTGCACCAGATGCTTTACCGCAAACAGATTGGGTGGCGGGGTTTAACGATCCTATTTTGCCGGCTTTAATTGACGAAGCTTTGGCGAATAATGCTGATATTGGCGCGGCCTCTGCCCGCTATGACCGGGCTTTAACCCAGCTAAAAAACTCACAATCTGGCCGCTTGCCGACGATTACATCCCGAAGCCGTGCGGCGCGTTCCGAGCCTTTTGGCGGCGGCGGGGTGATTAATATTCCCGGCGGCGGGCAAATTCCTGTGGGCGGCGGCACGACAAATCTAAGCGCGGGTCTTGATGCCACATGGGAGCCCGACTTATGGGGCCGTATTCGCGATACTATTCATGCCAGCGAGGAAACCGCCTCCGCCTCTGCGGCCGATCTTGCGGGCGCGCGGCTATTGATTGCCCAGCGGGTGAGCCAAACATGGTTTGATATTGTCGAAGGGCGGCTCCTCGTTGAGCTCTCTGCGCGAGACCTTGAAACCCAAGACCGGGCTTTGCGCCTCACCCAGCGCCGCTTTGAAGGCGGCGTCGCCGAATCCAGTGACGTTCGCCTTGCTAAGTCGGCTGTGGCCAATGCCCAAGCTCTTGAGGCCACCCGTAAACAGCGCTTGGCGTCACTGACCCGTAGCCTTGAAATTCTTTTGCGCCGCTATCCGGCCAATGCAATAGAGGCCGCATCCGACTTGCCCGAACTTGCCCCCTTATCCGGCGCGGCCCAACCGGGCTATATCTTAACCCGCCGACCTGATCTTTTGGCCTCGGAACGGCGGATGCGCGCGGCGGGGCTGAATGTTGATGTCGCGCGGAAAAACCTTTTGCCGCGGCTATCTTTATCGGCGGGGCTAGATAGCTCTGGTTCAGGGTTAAGCGAGATTTTCCGAATTGATAATATCATTAGTAACATTGCAGGCAATCTATCTCAGCCTATTTTTCAATCGGGCGCTTTGCGGGCCAATGTTGAAACTCAAAGAACTATATTGCGTGAACAAATGGAACAATATACAGGAACGCTTCTAACGGCTTATCTTGAAGTTGAAAATGCGCTAGATGGTGAGCAGCGCTTGGCGGAAAGAGAAGCGGCCCTGCGGGTGTCCCTATCGGAGGCCCGCCGGGCGGAAGAGCGGTTGGAGCAGCGCTATGTGGAAGGGCTAGCAACGATTTTGCAGCTTTTAGATGCCCAGTCACGGCGGCTGTCTGCGGAAGGCCAGTTAATAACAGCCCGTAAAGATCGGCTAACAAACCGTGTTGCGCTTCATGTGGCCCTTGGCGGCGGGGAGTTTGGCGATGAGATTACGAGAGATGTAGGCGATGTGGTTCCAAAGTGGAAACTTAACATCCCTCTGCAAGATGGATAAAAATTCGCGGTTATAATTTAACCTTTACTTGGCGAGAGAGACAATGCCGAATGAAATAGGATTGGGCGCAAATGCCCCGCAGCGAAGTCCGCTTCGTACGATATTAGTCTTTGTAATCCCGATCTTGATTGTTATCGGCTTTGCCGCCTTGACATATGTTGTGGTGAAGTCGAACAAAAAACCCAAAGAGCGCACCCGCAGCTTTAATATATTGGCGGTTCTTGCAGATTATGCCCGCACGGATAATGTGAACTTACAGGTGAACGCGCAAGGGGAAGCGCGTCCGCAAATTGAAATTGACCTTGTCCCGCAAGTGGGCGGTCAAATTATCAAAGTGTCACCAAATTTTATTCAAGGGGGCACATTTAAAAAAGGTGAAACCCTTTTATGGATTGAGCCTGTTGATTTCGAAATTGCAGTTATCCAAGCGGAAGCAGATGTCGCGCAAACGGAGCAAGTCCTGATCCGCGAAATAGCTGAAGGTGATATAGCGCGCCGTGATTACGAAGAACTCGGCCGCGGCACACCCACGGCGCTCGTCTTGCGTGAGCCGCAACGCGCCCAAGCGGAAGCTGCCGTTAAAGCAGCAAAAGGGCGTTTACAAACGGCTAAGCTACAGCTTGAACGTACGAAAGTTCGCGCGCCTTTTGATGGCCGCATACGGGCAAAATCATCTGATGTTGGGCAATTTGTCTCGCCAGGTGCACGGCTTGGGCAGATATTCTCAACGGATGTTATAGAGGTGCGGCTGCCGCTGACGGATAGTGATCTTTACCGGGCGGACTTACCGCTTGCCTATGCGGCTAAGAATAGAGCCGACGCACCCAAGGTCGAACTCAGCGCCGTTGTTGCGGGTCAAAAGCGGGTATGGATTGGCCATCTTATGCGCACTGATAGTGTGATTGATGTTCAAACCCGGGCGCTCTCGGCGATTGTTGAAGTTTATGATCCTTATGGAAAAGGCCGTTCTGAAGACGGATTCCCTTTAGCGCCCGGCTTATTTGTTGACGCTAGAATTGCGGGGCGAAGCTTTGAAAATGTTGTTGTCATTCCGCGTGATGGTCTGCGCCCCGAAGATAAGGTTTATTTATCCGATGATAAAGGCAAGGTCGAAATTCGTGATGTGTCTGTTATTGACAGTAATGCTGAGCGAGCCGTGATTGCCGACGGCATTGAGGCCGGTGAGCTTGTGGTCTTATCTCCTATGGAGCCCTCGCGAACGCGGCTGAACCTGCGGGTCTCTGATGTTAATGATCCGACAAATATTCTCGTTGAGCCGCCGGAGCCGGAATGGGCGAAAAAAGCCCGTGAAGCCAAAGAGGAAAAAAGTAATAAACTCAATAAATTCCGCAAGAAAAATGCTGAGAAAAAAGGGAAGAAGTTTAAACCCTTTAAAAAATCCGGTGATGACAAAAAAACGAATGAAGATGCGGGCGATGATGCGGTCGCAAAATCAAAGGCTGATGAGGTTAAAAAAGACCAAACTGATTAAAGCCGAATATAACCCCGTGGCCACGGGGCTGTGATTGGACAGGATAAGAGACGCGGGCGATAAGTTTCGCCCTATGTGGATAGAGCGCCATAAGTTTGGGCGTCTAAAGAGGCAAAGAAATGAAAAACATTGTTGCATGGTTTGTTAAAAACCCCGTTGCTGCGAATTTACTCATGCTCCTTATGTTTGTTTTGGGCATATTTGGCTTTAATAATCTTGAGCGCGAATTTATTCCGCAAACGACGGTGAATCAAATGACGGTTACCGTATCTTGGCCCGGTGCTTCGCCGCGAGATGTGGTCGAGCAGCTTGTGGTGCGTATTGAAGAAGCGGTCGAAGGCCTCGACGGGATTGATTACGTGGATAGTAATGCCAGCGAGGGCGTTGGTAGTGTCTCGATTATAACAAAGCTAGGCATTGATTATGAAAAACTATTTAATCAGGTTCAAAGCCGGGTTGAATCGATCCCGAATTTGCCTCCTGATGCCTTCCGCCCCGAAGTTGCGCGGACGGAACTGCGGGCGGATATTATGTTTTTGGCGCTTTATGGAGATGTAGATAAACTCACCTTGCAGCGCGCCGCAGAAGATCTGCGCCTTAAATTAACCCAATTAACCGGCCTGCAACTCACCAATCATATTTCTAAAATCGAAGAACAGGTCACGATCGAAGTCTCCGAGGAAAACCTGCGCCGTTACAACTTGACCTTTAATCAAGTCGCGGCGGCTATTCGTAACGCCTCGGTTAATCTTTCGGCGGGGGTGGTTGAAACCAGCGGCGGGAATTTACAGCTCCGCGCCCGTTCACTGGCGAATAGCTCCAAAGAGTTTGGGGATATTATCGTCCGCCAATCCCCTGAAGGCGGAACCGTCAGAGTGCGCGATATTGCCAAAGTTCAAGATGGTTTCCAGCAAGATAAATTTGATAACCGCTTTAAAGGCAACCCGACGGCGGTCTTTCAAGTTTCCTCCCCTGATAAAATGAATATTACGGATTCAGGCAATGCAATTCGCAAATTTGAAAAGGACATTCAAGATGTTTTGCCTCCGGGCCTAACTTTCGCCATATGGTTTGATGGCTCGCGTATGTTTGATAGCCGCATGAATTTGATTGGCGGAAACGCGCTCTCGGGTCTTGTTTTGGTTCTTATTGTCCTGATGTTATTCCTCCGTCCGGCTGTAGCGATTTGGGTGACCATCGGCATTATCGCTGCCTTTGCAGGGGCCATTGGGATTGCGCCGTTTATCGGTATTACATTAAATATGATCTCGCTTTTCGCTTTTCTATTGGTGATTGGTATTGTGGTGGATGATGCGATTGTTGTCGGGGAATCGGCCCATCTTCATGTGGAGAACGGAATCGCTGGGGAACGGGGCGCGATTGGCGGGGCCAATATGGTCATCAAGCCGGTTTATTTTGCAGTGATTACGACCATCATGATGTTTGTGCCCTTTATGCTCATGAGCGGGCCAATCCGCGCGTTTTTTGAGCAAATCAGCCTTGTCGTGATTGCGGTGTTATGTTTCTCATTGATCGAAGCCTTTTTTATTCTTCCGGCGCATTTGCGTCACCTTAAACCCATTCCGCACGATCAAGAAAACCGGTTTCTGCGGTTTCAAAATAATCTTGCCAATGGCCTTGTTGGGTTTGCGCAAAAACGGTTCCGTCCTTTTGTCGGGTTTTTAATCCGCTTTCGCTATGCCACATTGGCAACTTTTATCGGTATGTTTATTTTTGCCGTCGGGCTTTTACAGTCCGGCATTGCCCCGACCTCAGCCCTGCCCGAAGTTGAAGGAGATATGATACAGTTTAACGCGCGCTTCCCGGAAGGCACGCCCTTTGAGCGTATGCAGCAGGTATCAGATCAGTTAGATGAAGGTATTTTAAAGTTAAATGCCAATGCCAAGGCGGATTTTGGTTTTGACTTTGATATTATCACGGCGCCGGGTATGACCGTGAGTAACCGCGGGGTGCAAGGTTTTCTGGGACTTGTTGACGGGAATAAACGCCGCGAAGTTTCGACCAAAGATATTGCTGATAAACTCGAAGAATATGTCGGGCCTATTCCTGATGCTTTCCGGGTGAGGTACGGCTTTGCCCAAGGCGGCTCGCCCAATGGCGGGGGCCTCTTCTTTGGCCTTGCATCTAATGATAGTGAGGCCCTGAAAAAGGGATTATTAGAGCTTAAAGCCGAGCTTGAGAGCTATAGCGCCGTAGCGCGGGCATGGGACGGCCTTGAATCCTCGGCCCAAGAAATGCAGTTTACCCTCAAGCCAGGGGCGGAGACTTTGGGCATTAATCTCAATGATGTGACCCGCCAAGTCCGCCAAGCCTTTTTCGGTCTCGAAGTTCAGCGCCTGCCGCGTAATGGCGAGGATGTACGGGTGATGCTGCGCTATCCGCAAGCGGCACGGGAGTCGATTGACAGTCTTGAAACTTTGCGTATCCGCGCTGCCAATGGAGTCGAAGTTCCGCTCTTTTCTGTGGCGAATGTTGGCTTTAGTGAAGGCGTGACGCGGATTAACCGCCGTGACCGCCAACAAATTGAATATACTGGCGCTCGGGTTCGCGGGGAGCGCGATGAAGTCGCCCGTATTCGTAAAGACCTTGACGAGAATTTTTTCCCGGAATGGCAGCTTCGTCATCCACAGGTGACACGGGTGAATGTCGGTGATGATGAAGCGGCGTCAACATTTTTCTCAGAGCTGAGAGCTAGCGGCATTGCGATTTTATTTATGATGTATGGGCTTTTGGCCATTGCTTTCCGCTCCTATGCGCAGCCGCTCTTGATTATGATTGCCATCCCCTTTGCTTTTGTTGGCATGGTAATTGGGAATGCGGTGACCCAAGTGCCTTTTGGCATGATGTCCGTCTTTGGGTTTTTTGCCGCCTCCGGCGTGGCCGTGAATGATAATTTGGTTTTGATTGATTATGTTAACCGCCTTCGGGCTAAAGGCGTTGGGGCCTATCAAGCGATGATGGATGCCTGTGTGTCGCGGTTTCGGCCGATTTTGCTAACCTCTGTGACGACATTTGTTGGGATTACTCCGATTTTATTTGAAACCTCGGCGCAGGCTGAATTTCTCAAGCCGATGGTTGTGGCCCTCGCCTTTGGAGTCTTATTTGACTTTTTCCTCACTTTGATGTTGGTTCCGGCTATGTATGGTATTGGTGTTGATATCCGCCGCATTGCGCGCAGTATTTGGACCGGCAAAAGCCAGCCTATGCTTGGCTCCACTTATGACCCTGAACTGGCTCTGGCACTGGATGATATGGAACTTGACGCCGACGTCGTGACGCCTGAACCTAATGCACAGATACAGCCTGCAGAGTGAATCTTAAGCGCAGATTTTAAAGATGAACTATAGTTTTATAAACAAAAGAGAGAAAACCATGACACTTAAACGATTACTTGTGCCCTCCTTAATGGCTTTAACCCTTGCGGCCTGCTCCGGCGGGGAAAGCAGCACTGAGACGAGCGCAGCTGTTGATACTGCGGCGAAATCCGCCGAGACCGTTAAAAAAGTAGCTGCTAAAGCGAAAACTAAGCCGACCCTTGGCAGCTTTGGTATTGATTTGGACAATATTGACGAGAGCGTAAAACCCGGCGATGATTTCTTCCGCTATGTTAACGGCCTATGGATTGAGAAAACAGAAATTCCGGCTGACCGCTCTAACTATGGCGGGTTTGGAATCTTGCGGGATTTATCCGAAGACCGGGTTAAGGTCATTATTGAAGAGGCGGCGGCGAAAAATGCGCCTAAAGGCTCTGATGAGCAAAAAGTCGGTGATTTCTACGCCGCTTTTATGGATACAGACGCAATCGAGGCCGCAGGCCTTGCGCCGGTTCAGGGCGACCTTGACGCCATCGCAGCAGCGGCAAGCCATGAAGATATTGCCCGGCTTATGGCTGACCCTGTTCTTGGGGTGCCCACCATAGCTGCGCCGTTCATCAGCGTTGATGCCAAAGATGTTGAAAATTACATCGTCTATATGACTCAATCTGGCTTGGGTATGCCGAACCGGGATTATTATTTTGATGACAGCGAAAAAGGCCAAGGGCTTCTTGAAGGCTATACGCAGTTAATTAGTCAAATGCTGAAAGAGACGGGCGCGGATAATGCCGATGCGCGGGCCAAAGCGGTTGTCGCGTTTGAAACGAGTCTCGCTGAGCATCACTGGACGCCGACAAAACGTCGTAATCGTGACCTGACCTATAATAAAATGAGCCTTGAGGAGCTGACTGCCTATGCGCCCGGTATTCCGTTTAAAGCGATGCTGGACACGGCGGGACTTGGCGACCAAACAACATTTGTTATTCGCGAGACGGACGCTATTCAGGGCATGGCCAAAGTCTTTGCTGCGACCGATGTGGATGTTTTAAAAGATTATGCCAGCGCCCGTTACGTTTTGGGCCGCGCGGCCTATTTACCTAAGCGTATTGATGATGCCAGTTTTGCTTTTTACGGCACAGCGCTTCGCGGTACCAAAGAACAGCGGGCCCGCTGGAAGCGTGCGGTTGGCCAAATCGACGGCACGATGGGCGAGATTGTCGGTAAGGTTTATGTTAATCAACATTTCCCCGAAACGTCTAAAACGCAAATGCTCGACTTAATCGAGAACCTACGGGCGTCTTTTAAAACGGGTATTGATAATCTGGAATGGATGGGGGATGAAACCAAGAAACAAGCCCATTATAAGCTCGCTAAGTTTAACCCTAAAATTGGCTATCCTGATGTCTGGACTGATTATTCAGAGCTCCAAGTTGACCGTGATGATTTGATCGGGACCGTTAAATCTGCGTCTTTATGGAATTGGAAAGATAATATTTCCAAGCTCGGCGGGCCGATTGACCGCGATGAGTGGGGTATGAACCCGCAAACCGTCAATGCCTATTACCGCGCTGACCTTAATGAGATTGTCTTCCCAGCGGCCATCTTGCAAGCGCCTTTCTTTGACCCCAATGCAGATCCAGCGGTGAATTACGGCGGTATCGGCGCGGTGATCGGTCATGAGATGGGACACGGCTTTGATGACCAAGGCCGCAAGACTGACGGCGATGGTGTGCAGCGTGATTGGTGGACTGAAGAAGACGGGACGGCCTTTAAGGAACGGGCTGATAAGTTAGTTGCGCAATATAATGCGTTTGAACCGCTACCGGGGTTAAACCTAAATGGCCGCTTGGGATTAGGCGAAAATATTGGTGACCTAACAGGCCTCACCATGGGTTATGCGGCCTATAAGCGCTCGTTAAATGGTAAAGAAGCTCCGGTTATTGATGGGCTGACAGGAGATCAGCGCTTCTTCATGGCTTATGCGCAGATCTGGCAAGTCAAATGGCGCGAGGCAGCCCTGCAAGCGCAGGTTAAAAATGGCCCCCATAGTCCGGGCGAATTTAGAGCCAATGGTATCGTGCGTAATTTTGATGCGTGGTATGATGCGTTTAACGTACAGCCGGGCGATGCGCTTTATTTACCGCCAGAGAAGCGCGTTAAAATCTGGTAGGTCTTGCTTTAAAGCTTTTGGCAATGGCGGCGGTTAGCCGCCATTTTTTATGGCCTGCCACATGGCTTTGGCTTGCCCCGATGCACTGGGATCACAGGCGGCAATTTGGCTATAACGGCGGCGAAACTTCCCCGGTATATCTTTTAAGGCCCGAGCGCCTTTATGTTCAACGGCGGCATATAACCTCGCGCGCTGCGCGGTGAAGCCGCTGCCGAGCCATAAATCAGCGCCTGCCATATGCGGCCAAGTGGCATAATGTTTTTTATACCCGTCTAATCCTGCGCCAAGGTCAATATTTTCATAACCTAAAACATGGGCTTGATCGACTAAGCTTTCGAGTAGTTGCATACCCGGGGAGAGGCTGTGAAAATGGTCATCATAACCCACAATCCAGCTATGGAAAGTGGTGCCGTCTGTTAGGCCTAAATCCATAGCGGCGGGTTGCCCGTTTATACTCATAACGTGAAGATCACAGCGCAGCTCGGCCTTCGGGCCCGCCTCCCAAAGCTGCCTTAAAAGGGCGCTCGTCCAGTTAACGCCAAGGACATTATATTTTCCAGTCTGGGTAAATTTTTGTATTTTCCATGTCATTAATTGCTCAAAATGCGCCGGATCTTGGGACTGCCAGATAAATGTCCGGGCCCCATGTTCGCTCTCGGTTTTCTTAATGCGGCGACGTAAAGATTTAAGGTGGCGGCGATAGGAGCTATCCCGCTCCCCCCGCCATTCATCAACCGTTTGATAGCCCTTAAGCTGCATAACGGCGCATGGCGCTGCGTCCGCAGGCTTTGCGCTGTTCATCAGGTGCGGCAGAGCCATGGCACCAATGCCCGCGCCCTTCAAAATGGCGGTAATATGCGTATCCAGCGGCGCGTTGGATATAATGCCGTGATAATCGGTAAGCGGCGCGCCAATGGGCCGCGCGGGGCCGCTGCGGCGTCTTTGTTGGAACGGGAGGAAGCCTAGAATATTATCGCCTTGTTTGATGACGGCGACATAAGCATCATTATGCAGGGCGCTGACAATGCGCGTATAATCCGGGTGGAAATAAGGGCTATAAAGGGACGGGTTTTCTGCACGCAAAGCGGCCCATGCGGCCCAATCCTGCGGCGTCAACTCAGCCGCTTTTAGGCGGTCTATCATTATCTCAGTCGTCATAATCTCGCAATTACCATGATTTCGTTAGGGAGGGTTTAAAGTTACTGTCAAAGTTTGAAGCAAAAAATGGCTATTATATTTTCTAAAAACCAGAGTTCATGTGATTATCATTTTACAAAAAGGGTTTCATTAATAACATTTTACACGAGATATAGGCTCTTCACGAACTTTTTTCAGTCAGCTTTCATGTTTGCCGTGATATTGCGCAGATATATGAGGGTATAAATGCAGATATATGAGGGTATAAATAAAGGTTGGACGCTATAGAAATATGTTATGTCATGTTATGATCATTATTTATCTCACTAGTCGCCGCCCTCTTTTCTTTCATATTGAACTTATTTCAAATTTGAGTAAGCAGGTAAACAGAAAGTTAGGCACAGATTGTAATGCACAATATTTTTGACGATATATTCGATTTATGTCAGCACTCTATTCAAACATTCACCCTATCCGGCGGAGCATTATTTAATGGCTGAGCCGACGTCTGACCTGAGTGAAATACAATTAGAAAATCTAAGCAATTCTGATTACCGCCGTGCCATAGGTGAGGGTATTATTTATCAAGTTGGTGAGAGCTCTAAATGGCGCATGTTTATCAATGAACTTGCGACATTAAGAAATGACCTTCCTCTTCTGCTATGGCGCGCTTGGCTGGACATTAAGGCCCGCTATAAGCGCTCCATTTTAGGGCCCTATTGGTTAACAATCGGCACACTGACTTTCGTTGCAGGTTATTCTATTCTTGCAGGCCTATTATTTAAACGTCCATTGGAAGAGTTTTTGGGCTATATCGCTTGCGGCGTTGTGACATGGCAATTTATTGCGCTTAATCTAACAGAAGGAAGCCGAATTTTCGTGGCTAATGCATCAGAGATACGCTCTGTTCGAACAAATTTGATTAACTTGCCGGTCAGGCTTCTCTTGAGATCTTTAATCGGCTTCATGCATTCTGTGCCTGTTGTGCTCATTGTGGTGGCCTTTACAAACGTGATTAACTGGTACACTTTGATGTTTATTCCCGGTTTGGCATTACTAAGTTTAAGCTTACTCCCCTTAGCTGCGGCTCTAGGTACGCTGTCGTCTCGTTACCGAGATTTAGAGCAGCTTGTAACTATGCTGATGCAATTTGCATTTTATATGACTCCATTACTTTGGAAAGCTGAACTATTGGGCGAAGGATTGGGGAAGTGGATTGCTTTGGGCAACCCATTTTATTATGCGCTAACAGTTGTTCGCAGTCCGCTTTTAGGACTGCCTGTTGCGCCCGAAGTTTGGGCCGGCGCTATCGGCTTTACCATAATCGCAAATATCATTGGCTATGGGATATTTATACGGTTTCGCCAACGAATCACCTTTTGGATTTAAGGATAAGTTATGTCTATTAATCTGAAGGCTTATGTTGAGTTAGACAATGCAACTGTGCATTTTCCAATGCATTTAGATGCTCATACCCGATCTTTTAGGTACGCTATAACAAATATTTTACGCCGAAATGGTGGGTCGCGGCGTTACCATTATGGATTAAAACATGTAAATCTTAAAGCTCTGCCAGGAGATAAAATTGGTATTGTTGGGCGGAATGGTGCGGGAAAAACCACATTGCTCCGTGCATTGGCCGGTGTGTATGAGCCCGACCATGGTAAAATTAGCCGGATTGGTAAAACGGTTCCGCTTATTAATCTCTCAATGGGTATGGACCCCTATGCGACGGGCGTTAGAAATATTGAGTTACGCGGCGCTTTATACGGTATGAGTCAGTCTGAGATATCGGATGTTATTAAAGAGGTGCGCAAGTTTTCTGAGCTTGGTAGTTTTCTGGACGAGCCGATACGAACATATAGCTCTGGTATGTTGGCGCGTTTGTCTTTTGGCATTGCGACATCCGTCAAAGCGGACATTATTTTGATGGATGAATGGATATCGGCAGGAGATTCGCGCTTTATTGAACGCGCAGAAAAACGCATGGAAAAAATGCTAAGTAATGACCGGATTGTGTTTTTAGCCTCGCACTCTGCGGCCCTCGTCAGAAAATGGTGCAACCGGCTTCTTGTAATGGAGGGCGGAGAGATAGTATATGATGACCGTAATGTTTCGGGGGGGATAGAGTTTTTAAATAAATTACTCGAAACAACAGGTAAAGATGATCGCGATAACGTTTCATGACTATGCAGCTTGAACTACGAAGGATAATTCGTGGTGCTGCGCGGCGAATAAACCGATTGTTTCCGTCCAAATTACCCGCTCAAAAAGCTTGGACGAGCCCTGTTGATGTTGCTGTGATATGCCCATCATATCCAGGGAAGAATAACTCTTACGGCGGACAATTTGTACAATCGCGGGTGAAAGCTTATTGTGAGAGCGGCTTATCCGTTGCCGTGATTGTTTCGCGTCCAGACTCATTATCTGATTATGAAGAACAAGTTGACGGTATATCTGTTTGGCGCACTCACCCCCAACAATTAGCACGTTATTTAAAAAAACAATTTTGCCGCAGGATTGTTCTTCATCACCCTGAAGCTGATAATTGGACTATTGTTGCACATCATGCTGAGAGAACGCGGCCGCTGGTTATTTTTCATGGCTATGAGGCTCGGCCTTGGCGTGTTTTAGAAAGCAGTTACAGCGCAGATGAAATTGCAGAGTTTGGGGATTGGCTCGATGCGCGTGATGATGTTCGGCGTAAGACTGCCGCAGACGTTCTCTCCCATAATGACGTCATGCCAATTTTTGTATCTCAAACGATGAAAAATATGGCCGAAAGCTTTAGCGGTATAACTGCGCCGCATAACGCGCAGATTATTCACAACCCTATTTTACCATCAGAATTTCCCTATCAGAGGAAATCTATAGATGATCGTTATAAAATTCTCTGGATGCGAAGTTTTCAATCGCATAATTATGCTAATGATTTATCGCGGGACGTAATCTTAGCGCTCTCCAAGCGGCGTGATTTTGACCGATTTAAAATTACGATTTGCGGTGACGGGAAGCTTTGGGAGCAAATGACGGCCCCTTTAGCGCATTTTACTAATGTCGAACGCCGGCGGGGTTTTATGACACGACCAGATGTCGCACGTCTACACCGGGAACATGGAATTATGCTTGTCCCGGCCCGCTGGGAAAGCCAAGGCTTGACATTGGGCGAAGCAATGGCAAGCGGCCTTGTGCCTGTTACAAATTCCATAGCGGCTGTTCCAGAGTTTATATCCCATGAACAAGGTTGCCTGTGCCCCCCTGAAGACGTATTGGCCCTCGCCAAGTCTATTGGTTATCTTGTTGATAATCCCGAAACTTTTTTGCGTTTATCTCAAGCAGCAGCTCAAAGATCATTGCAACAATGCGGTCCGAGCCAAACGGTTATGCGTGAGGCTGACTTATTGCGCGGCGTGATATAAACTTACTTTGTATTTGACAGGAGTTTATAGAGAGCTTCAGTTTGTTTTAGCCGTGAAAATTGCGTGGCAATTTTTCGTGTTTTTTTGTTCGGCTTATATGTTTTCAAAAACGAAGAGATTGCACTCGGCTTGTTCTTGACCCAATATACACCCCCCAGGTTTTTTGTAAGATTCTCAAGCTCTCCAGTGTGTATAACGCCGTCTGTAACTAAAATAATATCAATGCCTGTGGCAATATAATCAAATATTTTAGTGGTCTGTTCAAAAGCTTTCCCGCTCGTAAAGATTACGCCTGCATCCATAGTTTTGCAATATCCGACAACGTCTGAATATGGCATTTGGCCATATCGTTCTATCGTCGAATATTTATCAAATGGTGCATCGACGGCAGTAGACTTTCCAATGTGAATTAAGGAGTGTTTGCCTTCATCTAACGCTTTTAAAAAGGGTTCCGGGTTTCGGTCTTGATAAAAAGACCCTGTATAAACAAAATTAATCTTCTTTGATTTCTTACGTAATGGTTTTGCTGATATTTTATCGACAATGCGTTCGTCATAACCATTCGCAACGATTCGGCCCATTTTAGCGTTTGGCAAGCGTAAAGCATCAAGACAATATTTATTTACTGAAATCGCATAATCCGCAGACTTTAAATAGCGATCTTCAAGTCTACAAACCAGTTCTTTATGTGCCTTTGAATATACAAAACGCGGGTTATTGGCAAAGGGGTCGCGGAAGTCGAGTACGACCGTTGCGCCCCATTTTTCTTTAAAATATTCTGAGAGTTCAAAGTAGAAAAAGGGATTGCCGGATATAACGATTGAGTCAAAACGCAAATGAGGCCTTTGCTCAAAATATTGTTTTACGTAATATGCCCAATGCGCAGAAAAGTAGTTTACTTTAGATGCTTGACATTCTCTTACTAAATCTTGGGTTTGTTTATCTACTTCATTAAAGTTGGCCCGGTCTGGAACGACGAGGTAGCGGGTGTCGTTTTCATAAGATTCAATGGCCGTGAGAACGGATACATTAACGTTATCGCCTTTAGTTTTGGCGATTTTTGGTAAAACCTGATGCCAATAAGATAAACGGTGGACAGCAACTGTTTCCGCAGGCGGCATGTAATAAGATACAAGCAAAAAATTCTGTTTTTGGGATCGTGTTGACTTTGTCATTGGCGGCGTAAACCGCTCGCGCCGCGCACATGCTTTAAGGGTTTTTAATATGTCTTTTGGCGTAATAGTTTTGCAGCTATAGACCATACGTTTTTGCCATGCGAGCTTCATGACTTCATCAAATGTAAAGCGCAGACGTGCAGCCGCAACAAAATGATGTTGTTGCCAGTTGAAATTCACGTCATTATTAATTTTTATAACGTAAGGTAATCGGCTGCTTAAAATAACATTTTGAACAGTTGCAAAAAGTTGTGTGTGGTGCTCATAAATGATGAAGCCGTGCCCCGCAATTTTTTGGAAAGCATGGTAAAAATAAACTTCAAGCCCGATTAGTGACTTGCCGCTGAATTGAACTTGTTTTTGGGATTGAAAAATGCCGTTTTGAAAAACACTTTGTGTCACAATAAGCCGTTTACCTGTATCCTGAACGCGGTAATGCTCTACGTTGTTAGGTCCGCTAAGTAAGGCTTGCGATTCTTCATAAGGGCGCATTGATATAATGATCACGCGATCCAACTGTTCAGGGCTAAGAGGCGTCGAAGCTGATGTCTTAGACGCGGCACGAGTTTTCACTTGGGTTTTAGAGTTTTTTGTTCTTTGACTCATATCCTGATTGTAAACCTCTGTTGACTTCAATTACACAGTTTTTATTCGAGTAAAGTTTTAAGTCGAACCCGTTTTAGGATTTGTTATAGGTTTCTTTGCAGTCGTTTTCTTTGCAGTCGTTTTCTTTGTAGTTGATTTCTTTATGGCTGTTTCTTTAGCTGCGGGCTTTTTCGCCGTGACTGTCTTAGCAACCGGTCTTTTCGCGGACGGCTTACTTGCTGTTGCTGCCTTCGCAGCAAGTTTCTTCGCAGCAAGTTTCTTGGGGGCGGCCTTCACGCTTGCTGTTTGGGCTGCTGGTTTCTTAATAGGGAGGCTCGCAACTGGAGCCTTTACATCCGGCGTTTTCGTAGTGGGAGCTTCATCTTTATCGGGCGTATCGGGGCTTGCAAGCGGCGCTTGTTTTGGGAGGACTTTCGAAACAATATTTTTTTTAGCGAGGGCCTGCGAAACTTTCAACTGGATGGTTTCTTCCTTTAACTCTCGCACTTTTATTTGTGCAGTATTGGATGAAAGGGCCGCGTCAATTCCGTAACGTGTTACTTGCATAAGCTCAAGATATGGGTTGCTTGTGGCCGCATCTCTTGTTGGGATAGCCGACCAAACAACAGTTGGGGTTGCATTATATATGCCGATAGGAAAATAACCTATAGGTGATAGAATATCACCGATTGTGTTAAATGCGTCTGTTTGCGTAATTTCCGTCGTGATTAAAGGCCAGAAGGTTTGCAACGTTTGCAGAGCGCCTTTAAGTATCTTTGCCTCTGCACCTTCCACGTCAATCTTGATAAGACCTGGAACACGGGTTTGAAAATACTCCATATAATCATCAATAATGACAGCTTTACACTGAAAGCTACCTTCTCCGGGTGTTCGCAATATTGAATATGTCCCAGGGTCTTGACTTGCTAAGGGTGTCAAGGTGACGCTTCCGGGTGTGTCGCTCGCAGCAACATTCAAAGCGGAAACTAAGCTGGACACGCCATTTGCTTGAATGTTCTCTTTTAAATAACGATATGTATCGGCATTTGGTTCAAGGGCTAAAACTTTATAGTTTAATATCTTTGACCAATAAATTGTATGATTACCAATATGCGCGCCGATATCGACAACCCATTTATCTTTGGCAATTATGCCGTCTAATGCCTCTAGGAAATCTTTTTCATAAAATTGGTTTGTTTTTGAAACCATATTGACGATAGAACAATTTTCAGCGCCCGACAGATTGATCGTTTGGCCTTTATGTGTAAAGCTTTTCTTAATCGTGTTCATCGTGGTTTTTCTTTCTAAGCTTTAGATAAAAAATAAGACTTTATCTTATCTAAAATTAACGCCCCTGATTGCCCTTTACCATACTCTATAATATCTTTACGCGGTTTAAAATTATTATCTGTCCATAATTTATTCCACCCGGCATCAATTAATTCCACCCATTCTGTTTCCCCGCGAAGGGTTACGCAGGGTGTTTGGTTAAAATAGGCCTCTTTTTGCAGCCCGCCAGAGTCCGTGAATACCATTTGGGAGGCGGCTAACAAGGCTTGCATTTCAATATAACCTATTGGATTGATCAGAGTGATTTTCCCAGTCTTTATATTAAACTGGCTTAAAGCTTTCTTTGTGCGCGGATGTAACGGTAAAACAATATTATATTTGTCACATTGTGTATTTAAGTAATCAATCAGGCTTTGTAGTTTCTTTGCATCATCCGTATTTTCAGCACGGTGGAGTGAACAGGCAGCCAAGTTATTATCTGATAGATCTATAGATTGGATATGTTTTATTTTAGCGCTTTGTTGGCTGACCATTGTCACGGCATCAAACATGATATCACCGACATGATAGACGTTTTTTGTGATACCTTCATTGGTGAGGTTGTTGACGCCTGTTGTTGTTGGGCAGAATAAAAGCTCACTTACGTGGTCTGTTAAAATGCGGTTTATTTCTTCGGGCATGGCTTTGTTAAATGAGCGTAAGCCGGCCTCGATATGGATAATTGGAATATGTAATTTAGCGGCAGCGAGTGCGCCGGCTAATGTAGAGTTTGTATCACCATAAACTAAACAGGCGTCAGGTTTATGCTGCAATAGAGCGCCTTCTATTCCTTGTAACATAAGTCCGGTCGTTGCACCTTGCCCGCCGCCATTTATCCCAAGTTTTATATTAGGAGCAGGGATCGAGAGGTCTTCAAAAAATATGTCTGACATATTCACATCGTAATGTTGGCCCGTGTGAATGAGTATTTCTTCAAAATCATTAGATTCGGTAAAAAGTTTTCTAAGGACAGAGGCCTTAACAAATTGAGGGCGCGCTCCTACAACTGATAAAATTTTGATCATGTCAGCCGCCTTAATTTGTGCCAGGAAAACGTAGCCACCCCCATAGGTTGCAATTTACTTCTGTATATAAGTATATTTTTTTGCGCTAGCATATGTAAAAGGCATCGTCTATCGAGAAAATATATTGGATGAGGGTAGCTTTCAAGCATATTAAAAAGAAATGACAGTTAAGACAAATATTGAGCCAAATCTACCGGTGCGTAAACGCCCGAATGGTTTTGAACATAATATGAAATTATGGCTTTTAACGATTTTGGCTTTTGCTACGTTAGGGGCGCTTCTGGTCGTTAACCCATATACGTCTTCTCGGCGTATATCCGATGCAGATTTTGACATATCAGGGGCTTGGCAATCTATAGAGCTCGCGCGCTATAGTGAGGGGGAGCGCAATTTTCACCGCTGACGCAAACTCTGAACTCGTCATTCCAGTTAATGATAATGTCTTAATAACCTCCGTAAATCTAAGGTATTATGATTATGGGGAGGGAGATAATACTCTTACAATCATGCTCGATGATCAAATGCAAACCATGGTATATGGGGGGGATAAGGGGGTGCGTGTGAAAGAGGTTATGTTTGATCCACCTGTCGCACCGAGTAATATAAAGCTTGCGATTGCGGATATGGGGCAGCCTCGTGTATTAATAGATCATCTTGGCTATAAGGCGCAAGGACGGTTTGATTATAACCGTATCCTTTGGCAAAGCCTTATGTTCACACTCTTTGCGTTAAGTCTTTGGCTCGCGAGTATTCTAGTCAGTGCGCCGCAAAGTAGTTCCGGGCGGAGTTATCAATCCATTGATGTGTTGAGAGGCGTCGGTATTTTGCTTGTCGTTATGCTTCATGCAACGGGCTATGCTGGTTTACCTGATTTATCAGCTTATAACTTTATAGGCGCCGTTGCTAAATATGGTCATTACGGGGTTGAAATTTTCTATGTTGTAAGTGCTTATACTTTAACATATAGCCTTGCGTCCTCCGCGAGACGCGCGCAAGAAATGCCGGTTATTTATTTTTGGAACCGCCGATTTAACCGTATCTTACCGACATTTTTATTTTGCATTATTATAGCCTATTTATTCCGTGATTTTTTTACGTCCAGTTTTACCCCTGAAAATATGATGCTGACACTTGGCCGTTTTTTATCAATGAATTATATATTTGACCGTGACATACTCTTCATACCGATTGGACATTCTGTATGGTGGTCAATCTCTACAGAGTTTCAGTTTTACGTGGTTATGCCGCTTTTGTTTTTACCGGTCATTGCTTACTTACAAAAGGTCGGTTTAGAGCGCCGGAAACGATATCTTATAGCGGCTTTAATTTTTGTGACTGGGATAAGCATTAGCGCGATAAGCCGCGGCGTATTAGAGGGCAAACCCTGGATGGCCTATACCGTTTTTTATCACTTTGATGCGTTTGCTATTGGTATTGCGCTGGCTATCTTGATGATGAAAGCTAAACACGCGGTTGCCCCTCCTTTAAATACTGCGTCAGCAGGGGCTGTGATTTTTAAAAGATATGGGAGCCTGATAACTATAGCTATTTTTATGGCGCTTATTTATGCTGTGGCTCTAAGCGAGTTTATCGGAAAAGCGGTGTCTTTACCCGGGGTTTTTGTGGACAGCCGCCTTTTTGTTGTCTTGATGTGTGCGGCCGTTATTTTTATGGCGCGTTATGCAGAAGACCGTGGTGCAAGGTTTAAGGCTGTGTCTTGGTTGCGCCCCTTAGGGCTTTTATCTTTTATTGTCTATCTTGTCCATATTCCGGTGTTTCAACTCATCACCACATTGCCCGTGCCTGATGCGATTGGAACTGATACGGATTATTATATTTGGACTTTATTCTTATGCCTATCGATTTCAGTTTTAATTTCAATTATAGTGCATTACATAGTTGAACGGCCCTCACTCAAACTTAATGCGTTGGCTCTGAACTATCCAATTCTTCGCATGGGAACAACTGCATATGTGGCTGTTGTTACCTTTAGCTTTTTGTTATATTTAGCCATAAACTAAAGCCTACGGTGCACTCTACGCATCTGTAAATGCAAACTGGGTCTGACTCGGAATTACGGATATATTATGAAGCCTGAAGACCATATCAATTATGAGATGTCTCACCTCAATGAATTATTCATGACAAAATTGATGGAGCAAGTTGCAAGTTTGGATTTGCGCTTGTCTGATATGGAAGAGGGCGGCAAGGTTCAAGCTCGGGGAACCGTCGGCTTGGAAAGTCTTCGCCGTGACGTTCAAAGTTTGAAAAATCAGTTTAATTCTGTCAATGAGCGTTCGGCCAATATGCGTCTTGACAGGCAGGTCAAAATTGCTGCTAAACGTTTATTTGGAATAGAGAAATCTTCTGCGCAATTATTGAAGTTGGAGAAGGCTAAAGAAAAGAAGGCGCAAAAACAAAGAGATGAGGCGGCAAGACTTATATTAAAACAAATGACAGTTAAAGCGCCTGTGGCTATTATATGTTCTGCTTATCCGGGCGGCGCGCGGGATTATGGCGGTGAATTTGTTCAAAGACGCGCTGAGGCCTATCAAGCGGCTGGGCTTAATCCAGTTGTTATCGAGGTCGCAAATTCTACCAAGGTCGTTAAGCGTCATGTCGTGGATAGAGTTGATGTACTTCGGATTAATCCGGCCGGGCTTGGGAAAGTTATGGGCTTGGCCAATATTCGAAAAATCGCTGTACATTCGGTCGAAAAGCCAGTTTGGAGTGTTATTCGCTCATATCTTGATAAAATTCCGGCCATTATCTGGGTGCATGGATTCGAAGCCCGTGATTGGCGTGAGTTGTCATTTAACTTTTCCGAAGATGACTTGAAAACTCTACGGCCAAGGCTTGATCAAGCAAATAAAGACCGTAAAGAAACCATGGGTGAGGTGTTTACTCATCCCAATGTGCAAGTTATTTTTGTCTCTAATTATATGAAAGATGTGGCAGAAAAGTTTGCGGCAAAACAGGCGCTGCGTTCTCACGTTATTCATAATAGCGTGAGTTCATCAGACTTTCCATATCGCATTAAATCGGCTGAGGCGCGGAAGCATATTCTATGGGTTCGAACCTTTGCGGCTAAAAATTATGCGAATGATATATCAAGGGATGTAATTTTAGGCCTATCACAAAAACCATATTTCAAAGATTTATCATTTTCGATTTATGGAGCTGGGCGTTATTTTGATGAGATTACAAAGCCGCTTGCGGGATTTGATAACGTTAGTATTACAAATAAATTTTTAAGCCGCAAGGAGCTGCAAAGTCAACATGCGGCTCATGGGGTGAAACTCGTTCCAACCCGCTGGGATAGCCAAGGCTTAACCTGCGGCGAAGCTATGCATAGTGGGCTTGTCCCTTTGACGTCATATGTGTCTGGCCTTCGCGAATTTGTCGATAAGGACTGTGCCATTTTAGGGAATTTCGATGATGCCCAGAGCCTTATTGATGGTTATGATAAACTTTATAATAATCCAGAACTATATTTAAGGATGTCTGCGGCTGCCGCTGATCGTTCCGCGAAGCAATGTAATCAAAACCATACACTTGCGAAGGAAATAAAACTTTTAAAAGCAAGTTAAAGGTGAAATTCATAGAAGTAGTTTTTTTAAAGCTAATCTATAATTTGTCCAACATGCTCTCTCTTATGAGTAAGAATAGCCCCAGTTTGATTAAAGCGGAAGCTGCCTCCCCAAATTCTTAATTGTCCAGTCTCTGGACCCATGCCTTTGGTCTTATAACTGGCGCGGGTTAAGCGAAAAGGCGTAGCCGGAACTTCACGTATTCCAGAGACAACCCATTCGCCGGTAGACGTGTCATAGCTAATGTCATAGGTCTCTCCACATACAAGCGTTCCCATATAATCATTTTTATCATCCCAGCCATCGCGGTCATCCTCGGGGCAGTTAATTAATGTGAATTGACGGGTTACGTTTAAAAACCCTAGACCATATCTTACGATGTTTTCAGGTGGAACCATTGTTATTTTTTCAAGGCCGTAATAACGGGCAATAATCTTATTCACTTTTGCGGATGGACCCTCTTGCGGGAACTCTGGAAACAGATATTTCTTTTGAGCGTAAAACGGAATTGAATAAGCGGGAACAAGGGCTTCTTCTTTTTGCTCTTTAATGGCCGCCCTTATAACCGTGGCTTGTTGGTCAAATTCGGCGCGGTAAGCGGAATAGGCAGACCGCGTCGAATTATATTCTACCCATAAATAAGATGTTGATAATATTGTGGCAATAGCCACGAGCGTGGGCTCTATTCTTTTTGAGTCTAAATGCGATAAGGCCGCTCCGGTTACAAAGATTGCGATAGAAATATGCGCAATGAGCCCTAACCGTTCCCCAAATATAGGGGCGGCTATCGCCGTTGTGACGGTGCCAGCGCCGATAATGAGAAAGGCGGTAAAAGCAAGGGCGCGTTTCAGCGGTATTTGTTTTAAAGCAACCCGTATGATGAGTAAGCTGACCCCAACTAATAAAATCCATAGTCCGTTGCCGGCGAATAAATTAAATAATTTAGGAATAATCACGTCCAAACTTGAGAGGTTTTCAATTAAACCGTCAAAACGGCTTTCAGTGTAGCGTTTGTCTTGACCCGGGGCTAAAAAGATGGCGAGATAGCCTATAAAAAAAGCCAAGAACCCACCCCACATCCAGTGTGTGACTTTCAGCTTAATCCACCGCCCAATTATTAGCAAAAACCCTAAAAGGCATATGACGGGCGGGCCATAGGTCTCATGTGCCATTCCGGCGGCTATGGCGAGTAAAACAAAGCCCAAGAGCGCCGGAAGAGGGAGTTTAGATTGGGACGCCTTATCAGGGTCTCCCCATAACAAAAAATAGGGTAGAATAAAGGACATAAGTAAAATAGCCGCAAATAAGTAATTACTATTTGCCGGTTCGTAGAAAAAGATAGGGCCAATTTCTCGGTCTATAAACCAAAGCAGCCCTAAACTAATGATGCCTGCGGCTAAGGTAAGTATAGGGTTTATCTTCCAACTGCGTCCGCGGACATATATGCCCATTAGGGCCACAAGACTAACTGCAAATATTGACGCAATAAGATCATATAGCCACGGGAAATACCCACCAAAGATTAACCAAAATTGTCCGATGCGTGGATTTCCGCCAGTGAACCCTCTTATATAGCCAGCTATAGGTTCAATAAGACTGGGGCCGTTTTCTTTACCAAAAGTCCGAGGAGCCCAAAAGTCCCCAGAAATGGGTGTTATTAAATTAATGGAGGCAAAAATAGCGACAAGGATTAGTATAATACTGGCTGCGAGTAGCCATTTATATGTTGCAAATTTTTTCATGTTTTACCGTCGATGTCAAAGCAATATAATCCCAAGGCTCCATAGTACATTAAGTTGAGTTATTCTAGTAATTGTTTAAAGCATATGAAAAAGAGGATGACTCAATTTTTGTGCTATGTTACGGGTTGAAGCCGCGTAGGAGCCTAGGGGGACATGATGTCAGAATTGGAATTACCGCAGGATGTAACATGCCGGTTTGACCAGTGCCCTGTCTGCGAACGTCGTGATTTGGCGCCATTTTCCAAACATACCGATGAGTATTCTCCCCCTTCCGATTGGCGTGACTTTTTTTATGGACCCAACACAATGCTTGGCCCTATATCCCAATGTGGTCATTGCGGATTCCATTATCTTGAAAAGCCCTCTGAAAAAGCCGATGAGTTTTACCGAGCGGCTGATGTTGATGATTATTTGAACCTTGAACCGCAGCGTGTTTCATATTTTCGTAGTGTAAAAACAACTGCAATTAAACGTCATAAGACCTTGGAAAACTACAAACATGTCGTTGATTTTGGATGCGCTGCAGGGAATTGGTTAGAAGTCTTTGGGGATGATAAGACTAAGGTGGGAGTCGAATTAAATAGTGACTTTGACCCTGTTCTTAAAAAGAAAAATATTCGTAGGGTTGAAAATTATGATGAAATAGAAGGTCAGCTCCCCCTATGGATTTCTGCTTTTGATTTTGTCGAACATATGGAAGACCCTTACAGCTTCCTTCAGTTTTTATCTTCGAAACCGGGGGCGGAGAAAAATTCTTATATTTTTGGTGTGCCAGATATTGGTAGACTATGGGCAAAATGGTTGGGGAGTCGGTATTATCTCTATTGCCCTATGCATTTTAACTATTTTGATGCGGGCTCTCTAAGGCATATTTGTGAGCGAGCGTTTCCAAGTCATGACGTAGATATCTTTAATTCACCCATCATGTTTACAAACCTTAAAGGGGTTTTAAAATGGATCGCCCCGAAACTATCAAATACAAAATTGGGTAAGTTAAACCTACCCTTGGGCTATCGTGCAAATGTTATGGCTGTCGTGACGCCAAAGTCATAAAATCACATGTCCTAGGGTTTAGGCCATGTAGGTGGTTTATTATCTGAAGAGAGTAAAAACCCCGGCTTTGAGGATGTGTTTTCAGATATGACCGCAAGATATAAAGCGATAACGCCTAAGGATAACATAAGTATACCACCAATAAAGGCCTGCATGACAATAATTGTATAAAACCCAGGGACGGTAACGCCTGTGAATAGCCATTGCCCAATAAACCATAGGGCGAATAGAAAGCTAATACTGGATAGACCAAGACCTAAGATAGATATAAGGTAAAGCGGAAATTTTGTAAGCCAAACAACCCCGTCAATGGCAAGGTTTAATTTCTTGAAAAAAGAAAACTTAGACTTTCCTTCTTGTCTGTCATCAATAGTTATTGGTATCTTTGCACGGTTAAAACCTATCCAACTGTAGATGCCTTTCCAAAATAATTTACTATCCTTAAACATTTTGAGGGCAGGCAATATGGTTGATCTGGCAAAAAAGAAGTCACCTAATTGATCGTCCAAAGGCTGTGGCAGCATGAGATTGACGCCTTTATAAAACCATTTTGAAAACGCCTTATCTAAAACGCCTTGATATTGACGCGACTCTCTTACACCGAATGTAATATCGACTTCCGGATTAGCTTGCATATAGTCTATAAGTTTCCCAACGGCTTTAGGGGTGTGTTGGCCGTCTCCATCCATAATAACAACATTTTGGTTTAAGGGGACGGCTGAAAGCCCAGCCGTAATAGCTTGCTCTTTGCCAAAGTTACGTGATAGATTGATATAACCAATATATGACAACTTTTCCG
Organism: uncultured Caulobacterales bacterium; assembly: GCA_937928165.1. Classification (GTDB taxonomy): domain Bacteria; phylum Pseudomonadota; class Alphaproteobacteria; order Caulobacterales; family Maricaulaceae; genus CALFVT01. The sequence continues at coordinate 36,185 of CALFVT010000002.1, read as the reverse complement.
CGTAGCTTTGTATAACGGTTAAAGTATTATCTTTGCTGCCATCATTTACGAATAAGACCCTGGCATCAAGTTTTGTCCATAGACCTTGATATAAGCCGACCAAATATGGAATCGACGCTTATTCATTATACACGGCAATAACAAAGGTAATATTCTTCATGAATTTTCTCCAATCCATACAGATATAATGTGTATGTATAATGGGTTACAAGCCTGCATAATGGCCGGCTTTATGCCCCATATGACGTTGTTTTAAAGCTCTTATTTAAGGAATAACTATAATTCTATCTGTTTCTGTTAAGCATATATATACTTCAAACCTGTAGATGCTGTCTTCATTTTGTAAAGGATATTATGTTGCTTCTTGAAAGTAGAAACTACCTTATGGGGCTTATATCGAGACAGATCGATTTAATCAAATACCTAGTGGTTGGCGGGGGAGCTTTGGTGATTTATATCCTTGGTACGAGCCTCGCCGTGGAAGTTTTTAATTGGCCTATTATGCCGAGTAATATCGGCTTTTATTTAAGCGTTACGCTGTTTAGCTATTTGGGTAATTACTATTGGTCTTTTGAATCATCGGGAAAACATAGTGAGACGCTTATGAAGTACATCGTGCTCGCGGCTATTGGCGTCGTGCTTAATATGGCATTTATCTATATTTTAACGCACCTATTAAACATAGCTATTTTTATGTCTACCACTCTATTTTGCGCGTTTTGGCCTTTTGTGTCATTTTTAGTTCAGAAAGCATATGTATATTCATGAATGATGAGCTCATGGGGCAATTATACCTTATAATATCAGCTATTTTATTGTTTGGCCTATGAATGTAGTTTTTGCCTTGCTTGGCGTAATGGTTAAGGCGAGTTTGTTGTGCTTAAATGCGTAATCTCTGCTTTACCCAAGTAAGCTGATATTATAGTGGAGCGTAAATATGGCAAGTGGAGCAACTGACATGGAACCGAGCAAGAGCGTAACTAAAATGGCAGAGGCTTTTCTTGAAAAAGCAGAGGCCGGACAGCTTGTCATAGGTGTGGTTGGCCTTGGATATGTTGGTTTACCCTTGGCCGAGGCCTATGCGCGGCAAAATACGCGCGTTATTGGTTATGATATAAGTGAAAAACGTGCCGAACAGCTTAATAATGGGCACTCAGGCATGTTACATATTGACGACAGCCGTGTGCAATCCATGCTGGATGCGAAACTATTTAAGGCGACGGCAAAGGCTGAAGATTTGAAAGACGCCGATGCAATCTTAATTGCCGTTCCGACACCATTAGACATACACCATCAGCCAGACTTATCTTATGTTGTGGATACGTGTAAAATATTAAGCCAGAATTTAAGGCGCGGTCAATTAATTGTTCTCGAATCGACAACTTACCCTGGTACAACTGATGAAGTTATGAAGCCTGAACTGGAAAAAAGTGGCCTTAAAGCGGGTATTGATTTTGCATTGGCTTATTCACCTGAGCGTGAGGATCCTGGCAACCCTGACTTTGAAACGGCGACAATCCCCAAAGTTGTGGGGGCAGATAGTGCCGATGGCCGGCTCATGGCTCAAGCTGCTTATAATATCATCGTGGAGACGGTTATGGTGTCTAACACTCGGACAGCAGAGGCCACAAAATTGGTTGAAAATATTTATCGCTGGATCAATATTGCGGCTGTTAATGAAATGAAAATGATCTTTGAAAAGATTGATATTGATATATGGGAAGTTATTGATGCGGCAAAGACGAAGCCTTTTGGGTTTCATGCCTTTTACCCCGGCCCGGGCGTTGGCGGGCATTGTATCCGGATCGATCCTTATTACCTATCTTATAAGGCCAGAGAGTACGGCCTTTCCACGCAATTTATTGAACTGGCCGGGGAGATCAATACCAATATGCCGCGGCATATTATTGGCCGTCTTTTACAAGAATTATCTCGCCGTGAAAAGAAAGCGCTTGCCGCATCAAAGATATTACTTTGCGGGTTGGCCTATAAAAAGGATATAGATGACATGCGCGAAAGCCCGTCACTTGAGCTCATCCAATTACTGAAAGAGCAAGGCGCTGACGTTAGTTTTTACGACCCAATGATTGCTGAAGTTCCTGAGACCCGTGAACATATTGAGCTTGCGGGGATGAAGTCAATTACGTGGAATGAGGCGAATTTGCGTGAATTTGACGCCGCAGTTATTGCAACGGCGCATAGCCGTGTTAACTATAAAGAATTATGCGAGAATGTGCCATTAATTCTTGATACGCGCAATGCCACAAAAGATAACTTTGAAGAGTTTAAATCAAAAATCGTTAAAGCCTAAGCGCAAATTTATTTCAACTCTTAAGACTGTTTAACCGCGCTCGGCATGGTTTAAGAAGTCTAAAATTTCTTTGGCGGCTTTGATATGTGTATAGCCGCCTTTCCGTGTGATTTGTGTGTTTTTCTTTAAGTTGATGGCTCCGCTTATTAAAGGTTCTAATGTGCTGTCATCTTCGACAAGTGACATCCAATCCCCATGACCCATATAAAATATGGGTTTTCCTGTTAACACATATTCAGCATATTTCCCTGGCAAAGCATGACTGTTTGAAGCCGTATATAAAATTAAACCATCTGCACCGGCTTGAAGGGCTTGGCTTTGATTAAGGTTGATAGAGCCGTGCCATTTAACTGGAAAGGGGGCGGCATTAACCATCTGATGCTCCTCTTGCGTTAAAGGGCCTGCAATATGAAAGACAAGTTTTTTTTGTTTTTTGAAAACAGTTTCGAGCGCGTTTAATAAAGGGCTTAGCTCTCGCCGATGGTCTGATTTTATGAAGCCGCCTGTATGGACTAGATTTAAAGCCGTTTCATCAAGCTTAACAGGCGCGGGAGGGGGCGCGCTGAAGTGAGGAATGATGCATTCTGGTGTATTTATATGAACATATTTTCTAGCTTCACTCATGACGGCTTCTGATACAGCGGTTATAGCATTGGCATGCCCAAGTGTTCTGCGGGCAATCCACTTCTCTACAGCAGCCCTAAAACGGGACTTAGCTAATATTTTACGGTGCGGAAATTCAGTCCATGTGTCTCGCATCTCAGCGACCCAAGGCACGTTTAAATGTTTGGATAAAAGCTGCCCAGCGATATGTATGGATTCTGGCGGGCTGGTTGTCATAATCCAATCCGGCTGAATGTCTTTATGTTTTACGGTCTGAACGGCCCTTAGTGCCCAACGTATGTTGTCATCGGGCCAATAGACCCATAAGCGGATAACTGATTTAACGGAGGAGAAGCGGCTCTTAGCTTGAAGAGTTGGACTTGAATTATTAAGGTTAGAAATGCCGTTATCTATGGCTTTATCCTTGACTGTAATGCTGTCTTGATCCTCTAATGTGAAGGGGGATACGACTGTGACGCGGTGTCCAAGCTGCCTTAACGCCTTGGTTAATAAGCTCGGGCGCCGCGCCCCACCAGAGACTTCAGGCGGGTAATGACGTGTTAGAAGTAGGATATGCATAAAATAACTATTATGTCTCGTGATGTGTGGATAAGATAAAAATCCAACCAACTTTATTGATATTCTTCTATAAGAGAATATAGGTGTCAACTTATGTAAAGGGTAAACTGATAATAAGGTGCTATAATGATGAATACTCCCGCTGACTATATGTGTCATGAAAGTAGTTATGTTGACGATAATGTATCTATTGGCCAAGGGACTAAGATTTGGCATTTTTGTCATATTCTTCCCGGAACGACGATTGGTCAGAACTGTTCATTAGGTCAAAACGTCATGGCGGGCCCCGATGTTATAATTGGAAATGGCTGTAAAATTCAAAATAATGTTGCCCTTTATAAAGGTGTTATTTTGGAAGATGGCGTCTTTTGCGGACCATCTATGGTTTTTACAAATGTTACGACGCCGCGTTCGGAAGTTAATCGCCGAGATGAATATGCGCAGACTCTTGTGCGTAAAGGGGCGACGATAGGGGCGAATGCAACGATTGTTTGTGGTCATGAACTTGGGCAATATTGCTTTATAGCCGCAGGGGCCGTCGTCACGAAAGATGTAAAACCCCATGCGGTTATGGCGGGGGTTCCAGCCAAACAAATTGGGTGGGTGGCCCATAGTGGTGAAATGCTAAGAGATGATATGGTTTGTCCGCGAACAGGGGATGAATATGAGGTTATAAATGACACATTGATACGTAAGAGCTGATTGCAATTTCAGTTCTCATAAGTTAAGTTTCGTAAAGATTTAAAGGGTGAAGGCTTACCCCAAAAAGTTTGTCATTAAAGGACGGTTAAAGCCGTGAATTCACATGAGTAATGTAAAAATTGCCGTTATTGGCTGTGGGTATTGGGGTAAAAACCTCGCGCGTAATTTTGCCGAAATTGGCGCGCTTAAAGCGATTGTTGACCCGAATCCTAAGGCGGCTAAATTTCACGCCGATGCCCATAACGTTGCCGCGATGACGATGACACAAGCGCTTACTGATGATGATATTTCCGGTGTTGTTATCGCGGCGCCGGCTGAGCACCATAAAGCTCTAAGCCTTGAAGCTATTGCGGCGGGTAAACATGTTTATGTTGAAAAGCCATTAGCTCTTTCTGTGGCGGATGGGGAGAGCATGCGAGATGCTGCGAAGCGGGCCGGCGTCATTTTAATGGTCGGGCATTTATTACAATATCATCCTGTTTTTGTAGCGCTGCGCCAAAAGGTTCGCGCCGGTGATTTGGGTCAATTACGCTATGCTTACTCCCACCGTCTCTCAATGGGAAAATTTCGCGTAGAAGAGGATGCGTTTTGGTCCTTAGCGCCGCATGATGTGTCAATGTTATTAGCCTTATTTGATGAGGCCCCTGTGCAGGTTCGAGGTGGTGGTTTGGATTTCATCACCCCCGGCGTCGCAGATGAATCGCGCCTAGATATGGTCTTTCCATCGGGCGGGCGGGCTCATGTCTTTGCGAGTTGGCTTCACCCGTTTAAGGAACAAAGACTTGTCGTCATTGGTGAGACCGCCATGGCCGTTTTTGATGATACGGCTCCGTGGGAAGAAAAGCTCGCAATTTATAATCATTCTGTTGATGTTAGCGGCGCTGTCCCCGTCCCTGTGAAGGCCGATGTTGAATATGTCGATGTTCCAAAAGGTGAGCCGCTGAAATCAGAGTGTCAACATTTCTTGGATTGTATTGTGAATGACGATATACCGTTTACGGATGCAGAAGAAGGCCTTCGGGTTTTAAAAGTTCTCGAAAGCATAAAATTACCAAAAGGCTGACTTGCCTCATCAATCGGCAAATTTAGTGGAGACTGTTATGAGTATTGATTTTATTGATCTCAAAGCCCAACAAGCGCGTTTAAGGCCGCAAATTATGGCCGGTATTGATAAGGTCTTGGCCGAGGGCCGCTATATTATGGGGCCTGAAGTTAAGGAATTAGAGCAAAAGCTGGCCGATTTTGGGCAAGCTAAGCATGTCTTAGGCTGTGCTAATGGCACAGATGCGCTGATTTTGCCAATGATGGCGTGGAAAATCCCGCGCGGGGCGGCTGTATTTTGCCCGTCCTTTACTTATTGTGCGACGGCGGAAATTATTGCCATCATGGGGGCCATTCCTGTCTTTGTCGATATTGACCGTGAAACCTATAACATGTGCCCGCATTCTCTTAGAGCTGCGATTGAAGGGGTTAAAGCCTCAGGCGATATGGAGATGTTCGGTGTTATTGCCGTAGATCTATTCGGTCAGTCTGCAAATTATGAAGCTATTGCGCCGCTGGCGCGCGAATATGGATTAAAACTTATTGCCGATAGTGCGCAGGGTTTTGGAACAACGCTTAACGGTCAGCACCCGCTTGCGTGGTGTGATCTTGCGACAACGAGTTTCTTCCCAGCTAAACCTTTGGGCTGTTACGGTGATGGCGGCGCGGTTTTAACGAATGATGATGCATTGGCTGCAGCTATGGATAGTGTCCGTGTTCATGGGAAAGGGGCCGATAAATATGACAATGTGCGCATTGGTTTAAACTCACGCTTAGATACGATTCAAGCAGCTATTCTTTTGCCTAAATTAAGCGTTTTTAGTGATGAAATACAGGCCCGCAACAAAGTAGCCGCACGTTATAATGATGGGCTACGATCTAAGGCTATGCGTGTGCCTATGGTTTTAGAAGGCGTTGTTTCGACTTGGGCGCAATATACCCTTGAGGTACCAGACCCTATGGCCTTTGCCGCCACATTAAAGGAAAAGGGTATTCCGACTGCGCGGTATTATCCTAAACCCGTACATGTGCAGACTGCTTACTCTCATTACCCTTGCGGCGCAGGTGGTATGGCCAACACAGAAGATTGCATTGGTAATATCATCAGCCTCCCTATGCACCCTTATTTGGATGAGAATACCCAAGACATGATTATTGAAACGGCGAAGGCAGCGCTTTAATTTGTTTTGATAAGATAGGGCGTAGGTGTTTTATTTTGCGCCTGTTTTCTTTGCAATAATTTTAATTATAATAAGGTTATTGCAAACCTAATTAACTTTGCAGCTGCTTTGCTAACGAAGCTTACTATGACGGGATGCCCTTGTTTGAAGACCTAGGATTTTGTTGTTAATGGGGTTTACCCACTAAATTTCGGAGACTCATATTTTAAGCACGTCCCGACAGATACCATTGCGGGTTGCCATTTTACTCGATCATCCGGGCCATATGGACTCACGGGTCAGCCGTTTATTAAGCGCCTTAAAAAGCGGCGGTTATGAACCGCGTATATTTTGCGTTGTTGATAAGGTCAAACATTCACAGTCTTTACCGCCAAGCCCTGATTATAACTTATGTTTTCATGACGGCAGCGGTTATTTTCGCAGGAAAGTTTCACTTAAGGCGCACTTTGTTCCTTCACAGCCTCGCGCGGCCTTATCAACACCTAAGCCGGCTGTTGCTTCCTCGCCGCCGCCATCAGCACAGTCTGCGCAGCAAGCTTGGTATAAACTGCTTGCCGGAGCCTGGCTATGGCCGAAGATAAGTTATGAGGCATTGATTGCGCCGGTGTCAGACTTTAGTCCGGATATTATCCATGCGAATGATCTATCAACTTTGGCGGCGGGTGTTCGGCTTGCTAAAGAGATTGACTGCAAAATTATATATGATTCACATGAATATGAAAATAGCCGTAACCTTGCGGCGCCCTTACCTGTTAAATGGCTTCACCGCCGGTGTGAAGGCCGAGCGATAAAGGCTGTGGATTATGTTTTAACAGTCTCAGAAACGATTGCGGCTCAATTAAAGCAAGATTATAAAATAAAAAAACCTGCCGTTATTTTGAATACGCCAGAGAATTCGGCTCAAGTCCAGCCAAGGTTGGGCCGTGTAAAAAATAAAAATGATAAAATTTCAGCAGTTTGTATTGGCGCGGTGCAGCCGAGTCGGGGATATGAACAGGTCATATCGGCTTTATCAAAAGCGCCCGACGTAAACATCACGATCATTGGAAAAGGCTCGCAAGACTATATAGATCATTTACGCAGTCTTGCATTATTCTGTGGTGTATTAGACCAAATAAAATTTTTAGAGCCTGTTGCGCATCATCAGTTAAAAGAAAAGATAACGATATTTGACTTCTCTATAATCGCTATTCAGCCGAGCTGTTTGTCATATAAATATGCCTTGCCGAATAAACTCTTTGAATCTGTTGATGCGGGGCTTCCTGTTTTAGTGACGCCCTTGCCTGAGGTCGAAAAATTTGTGCGCATGTCTAAATGCGGGGTGATTGCTAAAAACTATCAAACAGAGGCGATTGTTCAGGCTTTTGAAAATATGAAATCTTTCTTAACAGAGACCCGGCCTCATATTTCGTTGAAACCCCCATATAAATGGACAGCTCAAAAGTCGAAACTATTAAATATTTATCGAGCCTTAGCCCAAAATGAGCAGGTTGAGCCATTTAATTTACTCCCACATCTTACGCAAAGTGACATTGATGAAATTCTAAGCGCATAAAGCGATGACTTTTATTTTGTAGGATAAACGCATCAAATCTTCATGAAGTTTTATTGAAAAAACCGTGGTTTAAGAGCTCTTGCCGCTAATAAATCCACGCAGGCTGATTAGCCTATAGGCTCAGATAGAGTAGAAATTTACTGAGGATATCATGAGCCTAACAACACCTAATCTGGATTTGCCATATATTGCACCTGCCCAAGCGCAAAAACATGTAACCCATAATGAAGCCATCCGGGCGATGGATGCCTTAGTACAACTTTCAATTATCTCCATAGGTGATATACCGCCTGAATCTCCCGAAAATGGGATGCGGTTTATTGTGGGTTCAACACCAAGTGGTGATTTTAAAAATCGCGCGGGCCAGATTGCCGCTTATCAAGACGGAGCATGGGCGTTTTATACGCCGCAAACCGGTTGGCAGGCCTTTGATCAGAATCAGTCCCTGATGCTTGTTTTTGAAGAGGGGCAGTGGCAGGCCTTATCAGGCGGCGCGGCGTCATCCTCTGAAATGGCCCCGCGGTTTGGTATTAACGGCACGGCCGATGATGTGAATAAGCTCTTGCTGCAATCCGAAGCGTCCTTGTTTAATCATGATGGAGCGGGACATCAATTTAAGATCAATAAGGCGGCTGAGACTGATACCGCAAGCCTATTATACCAAAGTGCGTTTAACGGTCATGCGGAAATGGGTTTGACGGGTAATAATGACTTCTCTGTCAATGTAAGCCCTGACGGAGATAGCTTTATCAATGCATTACGTATTGATAAAGCAACGGCGGATGTCCGGTTCGAACATGGGACGGGCCGTGATATGTTATTGCCGACAATGCCCAATACAGGTGATGGCCAAGAGTTTTTTGGATTTCCTAATCTTTTAACAATCCCGATAGCGCAGTCGAATCTGACACTTCCGGCGAATGGGGTTTACTTTGGCGCGATGTGGGTTGACCGCCCAACATATATCACGGGCGGACTTGTCGTTGTTGTGACCCCTTCGTCAAACCCTGACGCGGTTATGCGTCTTGGCATTTTTGATATTGGACAGCCGGATGGAAATAATTGGCGAGTGGGTCAGCGGCGAGCCGACTTTGGCGCTAAGATAATTGGAGCTAGCGGCGGTAAGGAGTTTACTGCCGATGAACCTGTTCTGTTAACGCAGGGCTGGTATATGTTTGCTATCGGCGTGAGCGGCCCCGGCACGGTTATACGTTATATACAAACGCATACGCCTGGATTATGCCAGTTTTCACTTCCGGATGTTTCAAGCTCTGCGTCCTTTTTATCGGTTGGCCCGAGCATCTGCTGTTTTTTAAATAACCGCGCAAGTGATATTACAACGGGGTTTCCTGAAAATTATACAGTTGGGGCGACGGACGCATCAAGCGGTGGCTTTCGTAATTTTACATTTTTTATCCCGAAATTCCGTCACTGGAATGCGCCGCAATAAACACTAGCGGCAGGATTTTTGCGGGCCCATATCAATATGGAAGTGATCTTTATGGACGGTATTATAATCCGGCGATAATGTTACGCGAAAAATCTTGCAGGCGGATTGTCTCGCCTGCCGCAAAAAGCGCTTTTTATCCGCGTCTCCGTCCCAATCTTTCAAAACGGAAATCACCTCGCCATTGGATAGGCTAAAGCCAGTGATATCCCAAGCATTGGCAAAGGCATGTTCTGACCATGCGCCGGAGTTATTGCCTCTTTGGCGGCGGCAAGAATAGGTTCCGGCGTGATGGATTTTAATGAGGTCTGCGCCGAAAATATCTTGCGCTGCGCGGTCAATCTCCCCTGTCCATATATGAACGCCAAGGGCGAGGGGGCATTGCATAGCCGCCTCACCAGGGGCGAGGCGGGCACCTGCGCGCGCGGACACATATCGAGCTGTGTTCCATCCGCATATCTGCGGGCCGTCTTTGGGCGGGGCGGGGGTTGTGTGCAAATTTTCCGCCCGAAGGATCAGCGCTTTGCAAGATGTGTTTGGCGATAGGCTGACCCGTAAAAGTTGGGTGGATGTGGCCATGCCAATGGGGGCATTGGGGTCAAGTGATCGCCAGAATAAATCCTGCGGCGGAACATAACGGTTGACCGCCCAAAAGCCTGAAAAACAGATCATTAAAATAACGGCAAATTTAAAGTAGCCTTTGAGGCGGCGATATTTACGCAAGACCTTCACGCTTTTTATTGACGCATCTTAGGCCTATTGCACAAGGCAGACCACCTGCGCGATTTGGCGATTGCGGCGATAAGCATCCGCTTGAAGCCCATAAGTCTCGCGGGAGATGGCACGGGCCTCATAGGCTTGATCTTCGGTGATATAGGGCCGTAAATTACGCGGCGCAACCGAATATACCCGCCCGCGGCGAAGGCTTTCCGCTGAGACGAGTCCGATAATCTCCCCGTCGCTATCCAAAACAGGCCCGCCGGAAAGCCCTCCAAGAGAGCCTTTAAGTCCGCGTGACCGCCCGGTCTCTGCCCAGGCTAATATTGGCTCCTCTGTGCGGTAACGCCCTTTGACTTTCATGCGTCCGCGCCCAATAAGCTTTCCGCTGACCTCGCCAGGGCGGCTCTGGGGGAAGCCAAAGAAAAACCCTGTTTCGCCGATATGCCGAGGGCTGTAAAGATCAGAGCGTATAGGCTCACGAACCCAATTACTTGTTAAAACCGCCACATCAGAATCCGGTGATATAGTCACTTTAACGGGCAGGAATTTTTCACGGCTCATCCGTAGGGCCGTTTGATCACAGCTATCGACCACATGACGCGCCGTAAGCCAGCGGCCATTTTGCGCAATCGCAAAGGCCGTGCCAACGCCGGATTGCGGCGCAGCGATATTGACTAAAACATCCGGATCGCGGGGGCTATCACCGGGTAAAAGATCACCAATATTTTTAGGCGGTTGAGGAGCGTCTTGCTCGTCATTAGCCACATTAGAATAAATAACAATTAAGGCAACCATCGCCCCATAGAGAACATAATCAGGAATGCGAAATATAGAGCTCATTACCCAGCAATGGCAAAAGCGAGCATGATTGAGCCAGCAATTTTAAAGGCGGCTAAAACAAGGGCCGGCGCAATTTCATTGTTTTCAATGCGTTTTGACATGGGCTTAAAGAAACTATCGGTCATACGAAATAAAAACAGCTGTAGAAACAGACTTAATATTCCCCATGCGGCCACATCCCTCAGGCTGAATTTGTTAATCAGGCAAGCCGCAAGAGGTAGGGCGAGGCCAATAATTAGCGCCGAAAATGTGATCGCCGCCGCGATATTCCCGTTTTCGATCAGTTCTAATTCTTTAATCGGGGTTAGTTTCACATAAATAAATAACCCCGTAATATATATGACCGTGACAACGATAAGATAAAAGATGAGCCATGGAAACCCGCTGGCGAGACTATCTATGATGGGGCCCATATTTACCGCTCTTTCGTTATAACTTACACGCTCTTACCTGTGCCAGATAGGCGTTAAAATCAAGCTGTGATTACTACGCATTATATAAAAATGAATGCGGTCTTTTTATAGCCCTTGCTTGCTGAATTGGGCTGGCTGCGCTAGTCTATAGACTAAAAACGGGATGATTATGCGAAAAATATGGATCGGCCTTGGCGCGGCGGCGCTGATTGGCGGCGGGCTGCTAGCGGCGAATTGGAACAATCTACAGCGGCTTATGATGGTCAAAGACTTTCTCGCCCCTGACCGCGTGGTGAATAATTTCGCCCATGCCGGAGAGGCCTTTCACCGCCGCGATCTAGCCGTCACCGCCCCGCTGCATATATGGCAAAAGAACATAACGCCGCTACCTGAAAAAGTCGATATTCTAGGGCAAGACGTTGCCGTAGCTGATTATATGACGGGCACTGATGCTGTGGCCCTCTTAGTTATTAAAGACGGTATTGTTCGTTTTGAGGATTATTACCAAGGGGCCAAGCCCGAAGACCACCGTATTTCATGGTCGGTCGCCAAAAGCTTTCTCTCGGCCCTCATCGGCGCAGCGATTGATCGGGGCGACATCCAAAGCGTGAGCGATCCAATGGAGCGCTATGCCCCCGCCCTTAAAGGCACGGCCTATGAAGGTACATCTATTCGGGATGTTTTAAACATGTCGAGCGGTGTGCGCTTTAATGAAGATTATTTCGATAGCAATAGCGACGTGAGCAAGATGACCTATCTTCTGGCGGTCAGCGGCTCGCTGGATGAATTTACCACCCGCTATAAAGCGCGGGATTTCGAGCCGGGCGAGTTTATGCGCTATGTCTCCATTGATACCCACGCGCTCGGCATGGTGCTCAAAGGGGCGACGGGCCAAAGCGCGTCAGAGAATTTCGAGCGGGTCTTGGGAACCCATCTCGGCTTTAGCCAAGGCATTCACTATATCACCGACAGCGTGGGCAGTGAATATGTGCTCGGCGGGCTTAACATGAGCGCCCGCGATTATGCGCTTCTCGGGCAGCTTTTCCTGCAGGGCGGTGACTGGAACGGGACACAGATTATTTCCCAAGACTGGGTGCGTGAAAGCACCGCCCGCTCCGCCCCGCCGCCGCTGGAAGGCGGCAAGCTTGGTTACGGCTATCAATGGTGGGTGCCGATGAAACGGCCAGAGCCCGATTTTCAAAATGACTTCACCGCCGCCGGATTCTACGGCCAACATATCTATGTCAATCCCGACCATGGGACAGTGATTGTCAAACTCTCAACCTTCAAAGACGCCTCCGAAGTCAATAAAGACGGCATCTCCCACGGCCTCCTCGCGATGGAATTTTACCGCGGCCTATCGGCGCATTATGCACGGGAGTAGGGGGTAGAAGCGCTAGGGTTTTGTAACGTTTACCCACATAACGGATATTTATTTCGGGAAAATGTAGTTATTTTGACGCATTTTATATTTCTGCACCTCATCCCTTGAAACCTTAATTTACATTAACCATATATGATTTCTATGAGGGTGCTTTATGCATGCCGAAGTAGTCAATGGTTAAATCTGTCAATGGACAAATTCAGATTTATCATGAGTGAAAGCTCCTTGATGATTTGATGACTTCTTGATGATGAACGCTTTAAGCGTATTAGCATTATGACAGTATAGCACATAACGTTTACCTTGTGGTTTGGATTAACATCCACGGTCGTTGAATGGGGAAGTAGAGCTTGAGCGAAACCACTAGTGATTCTGCTTTCCCTAACACCGCCAATTTAATTTGGCAGCCTAAGCTTTCCGATCTTAAAAAGTATCGTCATTTTGACTCGGAGTTAGATTTAGAAGACATCGCTACCATTATAGGTAACCCTGAGTATGTCACACATCATCCCTTTCGACCTCTTTTACATTTCGAACAAAAATGGCGACGGCCACCCAAAAATGGTAAAAAACGTGAACCAAAAATTAGGCCAATACGGTATGCTTGTCGAAAAGATGCTTATATCTACAAATATTATCGTACGATTTTATCAAACCTTTACGAAGCAAAGTTGCATGAAAAGGGTTTAGAGAATTGCGTTCTCGCTTACAGAAAAATTCCTGTAACCGTTGGGAAAAACACTAATAAGAATAATATTTATTTTGCTAAAGACGCTTTCGACTGCATAGATCGACTGGGTAAGTGTTGTGCTATTGCTGTAGATATATCTGACTTTTTTGGTTCGCTAGAAGATAAAAATGTGAAACGCATTTGGAATCGAATTTTAGGTACTGAAAAATTGCCTAATGACCATAAGGCAGTTTTCAAATCGATAGTAAATTACAGGTATGTACATATGGATGATGCTTTGGTTGCACTCGGGTATTCTGAATATGATTCCGTATCCAAAAAACTTCGTTACAAAATTAATCCCAAAAAAATCCCGATACAGCTTTGTTCACCTAATGATTTCCGTAAGAAAATTGTCGATTCTGGTTTGGTTAAAAAACGAGAAAAACCTTATGGCATCCCTCAAGGCACCCCTATTTCTGATTTATTGGCTAATATGTACTTATTAGATTTTGACATATACATGAATAATTATGCTCATAAAAGGGGCGGGTATTACTTCCGGTATTCTGACGATATCTTACTAATTCTTCCAGGTGATGGTCGTGCCGCTTGTGGAGCCGAAAAAACTATCTCTCGGATAATTAAAAAATCTGGAGAACATCTAAAAATAAAACCTTCGAAAACAGAAATCGTTTGTTACACTGGACAGCCAACTGGCAAACAGCGGTGCTATTCCTTGGTAGTAGTTGAGAATGCTAAACTTCGAAAGCGATGTTCAGTAAATGAGGGCTTGTCTTATCTTGGTTTTAGATATGATGGTTCAAATGCATTCATTAAAAATAGCACATTATCTAATCTACGGCGAAAAGTGATAAAAGCTTGTATCAATGCAGCTTATGTTCATGTGCGCGGACACAGAGAAAAAAACCTGAGTTGGCTCCTTGAAAAAAGCCCTATAAATGCTGTCAAAACAGAATTTATGAATGTTGAAGACTTTGAAGATTCTGTTCGCGAGGCGTTAGAACAAGAAGGGGCTGCATTTAAAGTTATGACGTTTTGGAGCTATATTAGACGAGCAAAAAAAGTATTTGGCAAGAAGAGTGGAAAACTTTTCCTGCAACTCCGAGGAATTGAAAACTTGATTCAACAAAGTTTAGAGCATCAAATTAGGTTGCAATTTAGCAAGCGCGGATAACTTTAGTGAGTTTTTAAGGTACGCTTTGCCCCCATAGTACAGGCTTATGAACCTTTTAACAAAGCTCTCTAAAAACGAAACTGGCCACTTCGCCTAACCCCCACGCTCACCCTCCAGCTTCCGCCGTTCACTCGCGCGCATTTTTTCGGATTCGGACTTTAGCTGTCCGCAGGCGGCGAGGATGTCGCGGCCTCTTGGGGTTCGGATGGGGGCGGCATAGCCGGCGCGGTTGACGATATCGGCGAAGTCTTCAATACGCTCCCAATCGGAACATTCATAGGGGCTGCCGGGCCAGGGGTTAAACGGGATGAGGTTGACTTTGGCGGGAATGCCTTCAAGGAAACGAATAAGCTGCTTGGCGTGTTTATTACTATCATTCACCCCCTTGAGCATCACATATTCAAAGGTAATCCGCCGCGCATTGGATAGCCCCGGATAATTCAGGCAAGCCTCTTTGAGGGCGGCGAGGGGGTATTTGCGGTTAATTGGCATGATCTGCTCCCGCAGCTCATCATTGGCCGCGTGGAGCGAAATCGCGAGCATAGCCGAGGTGCGCTCCCCGAGGGGCACGATCTCTGGCACGACGCCCGAGGTCGAAACCGTAATGCGCCGCCGCCCGATCATCAGCCCGTCATCGGAACAAATCGTATCCAGCGCATCGCCGACATAATCCGTATTATAAAGCGGCTCGCCCATGCCCATAAACACAATATTAGTCAGCTTGCGGTTCTCCTTCCCGCTCGGCCATTCACCCAGATCATCTAGCGCGGCAACGACTTGCAGAACAATCTCGCGCGGGGTGAGGTTGCGCACGAGTTTCTGCGTGCCCGTATGGCAAAATTTACAGGTCAATGTACAGCCCACTTGGGAGGACACACAAAGCGCACCAGTTTTTGATACGTCGGGAATAAATACGCTTTCCACTTCAATGCCCGGCCCCATGCGGATGAGATATTTCCGCGTGCCGTCAACACTGACTTGGCGCTCGATAATTTCGGGGCGTGCGAGAGAGAAGTGAGCCGCAAGTTTTTCACGCAAAGGCTTGGCGATATTTTTCATCTCAGAGAAATCACGCACCCCCCAATGGTAAATCCAATTCCAGATTTGATTCGTGCGCATACGCAGCTTTTTTGGCTCTACCCCAAAGGTCTCAAGATGATGGCTTACCGCCGCACGCCCCAGCCCGACGAGCATGATTTTCCCGCCTGCGTCTCGGGGGGCATCAAAGGCGGGGGCTGGATTATTTAAAAGTGTTGTGCTCATGGTGATCTCGCGGTGATCCTTTGGCGCGGCCCTTACACCATTCCTCGCTCTTTGGCGAGAGGGTGTTGTCAGAACCTTTTTTAATGGGGCGCTTGCAGGAGCGGCGGGACATCCCCCATGGTGCCCGAGGCTTCGAGGGCCAGAAGCTTCTTGAGCCATGCAGACTTATTCACCCCGCCCACCCCAAGGCGGCGAAGATGGGCGATGGGCCCGCGCTTTATGCCGTAAAGCTTGGTCAGCATATCAGTCGTCATGCCGAGCATACGGCTATCAAGCCCGCGCCAGGCGGCATATTCATTTAAGATCGGCCCGCCGAAGTCTTGTCCGGCGGCTTTGGCACCTTGCAGCACCGCCGCGAGGCTCGCCACATCGCGCAGGCCAAGATTTAACCCTTGCCCGATTAGCGGACTAATTTGATGGGCCGCATCGCCGATTAAAACAAAGCGCGGCTTGGCGTAAATATCTGCAATTTGCAGGGCCACGGGATAGCTATAGCGCGGGGAAAGCGGCTTGATTTCCCCGTAATCACCGTGAAAGCGCAAAGCTAGCTCGCGGATATAATCGTCACTGGATAACGCCTTGGCAGCCTGAACCGCGTCATGGGTATCAAACCACGGAATTTGCGCCCGCCCGCCCGTCATAGGCAGAAGGGCAAAAGGCTGTCCGTGGTAAAATATTTGCCGCGAAATACCGTGGTGGGGCCGTTCAAGCTGTACATTAGACACAATAACCGACTGATTATAATCCTCGCGCCGCACCCCAATTCCCGCCCATTGGCGCAAGCGAGAGGTCCCGCCGTCTGCAGCAACTACCAAAGGCGCGCGAAGGGCGTGCCCGTTATCCAATGTCACTTCGGCAAATCCCGGCGCGAGTTTTAAGCTAGCAGCTTGGGCCGGGGCGATAATCTTAATAGAAGACAACGTTTTAATTTTACCCTGAAGGGCGGCCGTAATGACTTTGGCTTCTAGCATATAGGCTAGCGGCGCATCATGACTCGCCCCAAATTCGAGCTTAAATGGTGAGGTGGGCTGCCCGCGTTCGGCTTCTTCAACGCGCATATCCCGCATGGGCTCTGCAAGCTCTGTGAGGCCGTCAACGCCCAAATGGATAAATAGATTAAGGCTTGCTGTCGAGAGCGCATAGGCGCGGCCATCTTGACTGGGGCTACTGAAATCATTTTTATCAATCAGGGCCGGCCGAAGCCCGTGATGGGCCGCCGCAAGGGCCATAGACAAGCCTGTAATGCCGCCGCCGACAATTAAAATGTCATAATCATATAATATGTTATCGCTTGATGTTATGTTTTTGGCCATGAGGGGGCATAGCGGGTTATGGGCGAAAAATCTATACTGCAAATCCGCGCAAAAACCGCGCAGGGGTGGTCTGCCTGCGACCAAAACGTGCAGGGGTTTACCCCCAAATAAATATCACTTTGCTTGGGGACTCTTAACGGGCTGTTTACGCCTCCCTTTTACACTCTGTTAATTGATTGATGCAGGTAGGAGTATTTTTCTTCATGGCAATAGCAGATTATGATAGCGCAATGGCGGATGATTTAATGTCGCCCCCGTCCATAACGGCGGGTGCAGCCTTTTGGCGGGCTATATCTGGCCTTGTGATCTGCGCGGTCAGCTTGCTTATATTTGCGGCTCTTTTAAGCTTTAGCCCCTATGATTACACAGGCGATACAGCCGGGCTTGGGGCGGTTAAAAATTTACTTGGTAAATTCGGGGCAGGCAGCGCGAATATTATCATGCAAATTATGGGTGCTGGCGGATATGTTCTAGCGGCAATGATTGCACTAGCCGGATTGCGGCGGCTTATGGCAAAACCTGTGCCGCGCAATAAATGGCAAGTCTGGGGGCGCATTGCTTTAATTGCAGGCGTTGTTTTATTTGGCACAGTGACTTTGTCGGGGTTTCCAATTCCAAAATATTGGCCTATGGGCACGGGGCTTGGCGGCTGGATTGGGGATATTTTTTATCTTAATTTTCGCGGCGGATTAGATGCGCTGAATGTCCCGCTCAGCGGCTTTATTGTCACTTTTTGCTTTTTCTTAGCGGCGGCCTTTTGCCTCGCAAGATATGTCGGCATTGTTGGCCATGATTTTGTAGAGATTATTGATGCCGCCGGATTGCTCTGGGCGACATTTCGTGTGCGCCTCGACCAATTTTCCCATTGGCTTGGCCGAAAGATTAATAGCTCTTACGGGGAAGAGATTGCGAAGGGGGATGGTCATAATCATTACGTCCTTGATGAGGGCCAAGCGGCCTATGCCCCTGCGTCAATACCTGCGCCAATACCTGCGCCAATACCTGCGCCAACGCCTACTCCCGCACCTAATTATACGCCGCAACTCGCACCCGCCGCGCCGCCAGTGACGGCGAAAAAGCCGCAAAAGCGGCCTGCGAAGAAAGCTGAGTTTCACTTCCCGGAAGGATCAGGCTTTGTCTTACCAGGGCTTGACCTGCTAAAAACGCCGCCGCCGCGCATGGCAACCGCTGATCCCGGCATGTTGCAGCGCCAATCGGAACAGCTTCACCGGGTACTTGAAGATTACGGCATTAAAGGTCAAATGGGGGATGTACGTCCCGGCCCCGTTGTCACGCTTTTTGAATTTGAACCGGCTCCCGGCGTTAAAAGTCAGCGGGTCATTAATCTATCCGATGATATCGCCCGCAATATGAGCGCAGAAAGCGCGCGCATTGCGGTGGTGCCGGGCCGTAATGCAATGGGCGTTGAAATGCCAAACCGCCGCCGCGAAACTGTGTGGCTGCGAAATATGCTCGCGAGCGAGACTTTTGTGAATGCGCCGGAAAGCCTGCCGCTGATTATGGGCGAAGATATTGGCGGACATCCTTTTGTTGCTGACCTTGCGAAAATGCCGCATTTACTCGTCGCAGGGACGACTGGCTCCGGTAAGTCCGTGGCCGTTAATGCTATGATCTTAAGCCTGATGTATAAGCTCACGCCGGAGCAGTGTAAGTTTATTATGATTGATCCCAAAATGCTCGAGCTTTCTGTTTATGACGGCGCGCCGCATTTGCTTGCCCCGGTTGTCACAGAGCCGAAAAAAGCGGTGGTGGCCCTGAAGTGGACAGTTCGGGAGATGGAAGACCGTTACCGTAAAATGTCGAAAATGGGTGTGCGGAATATGGCGGGCTATAATGAAAAAGTCGCTGAATATAAAGCCCGCGGGGAAACTCTGACCCGCACGGTTATGACAGGCTATGATAAAGAAAGTGGTGATCCGCTCTATGAAACGGAAGAGCTTCATTATGAGCCCATGCCTTATATTGTCGTGATTATTGATGAAATGGCCGACCTTATGATGGTGGCCGGGAAAGATATTGAAGGGGCCGTGCAGCGCCTTGCGCAAATGGCGCGGGCCGCAGGCATACATATGATTATGGCGACCCAGCGCCCATCCGTGGATGTGATTACTGGTACGATTAAAGCCAATTTCCCAACGCGGGTTTCCTTCCGCGTCGGCTCTAAAATTGATAGCCGCACAATATTAGGTGAGCAGGGCGCAGAGCAGCTTTTGGGTAATGGCGACATGTTATTTATGGGCACAGGCCGCCCGCGCCGTTATCACGGCCCCTTTGTTAGCGATGGTGAAGTCGAGCGAGTTGCCGCATTTGTCAAAGCTCAAGGCACGCCGGATTATATGCATGAAATCACCGAAGACCCTGATGAGGATATGGGCGCGGCGGATGAGACAGGGACGAGTGGGGGCGGGAATGAATTATTTGACCAAGCCGTTGCCATTGTTGCTCGCGACCGCAAAGCCAGTACAAGCTATATTCAGCGAAAACTATCTATTGGCTATAACCGCGCGGCAGATTTAATTGACCGCATGGAGGAGCAAGGCATGATTGGCGCGGCGGCAAGCGGCGGCAAGCGTGAGATCTTTCTGCCAGAATAAGATTTATTAAGCCCGCTTTTGGTGTTAGCAATATTTATTTCTTAAGCCCATGTTTGCGCAATAATCCGCGAAAGGCGTGATAGGTCATGCCGAGATGTTTGGCGGCTTTGCCTTGGTGGCCGCCGCTAACTTGCATGGCTTCATCAATTAACGCCCGTTCAAATGTAAAAACGCGCGCATGAAAGCCGTTTGGCTGCGTGTCTGGCACATCCGTTATGTTGTCCCCACTTATGTCTTTCTGAGCCTTGGGCGGCATTATTGCCGATGAGGGGGCCGCGTCTACAGGCGGTGCTGCGCCGATAAGGTGAACGGCCTGAGCCTGTAATGATTTCGGAATATGCAGGGTTAAGCCTAAATTATCCGCGTTTTGCAGGGGATTATAAAGTACCCGCGCAATCGGCTGGCTTAGGCTTTCATCAGCGAGGAAACTTTCTGCCGTGCTGCGCTCTACGGCGGTTTTAAGCTCACCAATATTACCGGGCCAATCTTGGCCTTCCATATCTAAAATGGCTTCGGGGGTGAAACCGGGAAAGCTATCAGCGCCGAGTTCCGTGGCCATGCGCCGCCCAAAATATTGCACGAGCGACAGAATATCTGCCTTGCGGGCGTTAAGAGGTGGGACATGAATATGGCCAAAGGCAAGGCGGTCCAAAAGGTCAAAATCAAATAACCCCCGCGCAGCAAGTGCAGGCAGGTTATTGCGCGTGGCCACGATAATCCGCGTATCAACCTTGACGGGGTCTTCGCCGCCAATGGGTAAAACCTCGCCTGTTTCGATCACATGCAATAAGCGGTTTTGCGCCGATAGGCCGAGCTCATCAATATGGTCAATCAATAATGTACCGCCATCGGCGGCGCGTATCATCCCGTCCATATTATCATCGCCGAAAAGCTGCGGCATATGGTGGTCCATATATATAGCGGGGCAATTAAAACTTAAAAAGCTTTGCTCCCAGCGCGGGGAGAGGAAATGAAGCCGCGCGGCCAAAAGGCCTTTCCCTGTTCCTCGGGCGCCGGTTATCGTAATCGGACGATTTAAAACGGCCAAATCTGATATTTGATCCATCAAGCGGTGGAAGGCCGGCGACTCGCCAATAAGCTGTGGGGGGCGTGCACTCATTTATTTATCTGTTTTTACTAATAAAGTGTGGTTATTTATACTATACATTTGTGAAAAATACTACATAAATTTTTACTATATATCGAAAGTTTGTAAAAAAACAATAAAATCAATGACTTAAAATGACGTGACAAAAACGGAGAAATCCGTCAATTTAAGCTCATAGCCGGGCCAGATATATGGACTTAGGAGAGAGGCCAGGGGCCCGGCGCTAAAACAGGAGAGAGAGATGACATTTAGAACATTTGATATTGAGAGCCCCAATGCTGCGCTAACGGCAGATGCCACAACCTCGGCAGATGTTGTGCGGAACCTTCGTAGCCGCCGCCGGGCGCGGGCCATGTCCCACCGTTCAGCCGGTTGCCGCATTGCCGGTTTTGGATTTTAGGGCCGCTAAGATGAGCCGCTATAATGACGATATGGGACGCCGCCTTGATGAGCGTACGTCCCGCCTCGAGACCCGCGAAGAGTGGAAGGCTAAAGGCCTTCGGTTTCTTCGCTATCTTTCAACCCGCCAAATGGAAGTCTGGGGCTTTTTCGCCGCCGGTTTCATTCTCGGCAAAATTTTTTAAAATTTAAGAAAAGGAGACGCAATCATGGGAATTTTTTCTCGTATGGGCGACATTATCAACTCGAATTTAAACGCCATGATCGACAAGGCCGAAAATCCGGAGAAGATTGCCCGCCTGATTATTCAGGAAATGGAAGATACTTTGGTCGAAGTTCGCACAGACGCGGCCCGCAATATTGCTGAGCGTAAGGAGCTTAGCCGTAAGTCAGATAGCTACCGCGAAAAGGCCGGTGAATGGGCCGCTAAAGCAGAGCTGGCTTTGAGTAAAGAGCGTGAAGACCTTGCCCGCGGAGCCTTGCAAGCGAAGCAGCAGGCTGAAAAAATGGCTGATGTTGTTGAGAAAGAAATATCTATTCTTGATGACGCCGTTGCTAAGGCGGATGGTGATCTGAATAAACTGCAAAGCAAGCTTGATGAAGCTAAGGCGAAACACAAAGCGCTGATGATGCGCACAGGTGTGGCTAAAGGCCAAATCCGCATGCGAACGGTTATTAATGATAACAAAGTTGAAGATGCCCTCGCCCGTTACGAGCGTATGGAACGCAAAGTAGATGAGCTGGAAGCCCATGTAGAAGCTTTTGACCTTGGTAGCGGCGGCGATAGCCTCGAAAGTCAATTTGCCCAATTAGAGGCAGACGACGTCATTGAAGAAGAGCTTGCGGCCCTTAAAGCCAGTATGAGCAAAAAGGCTAAAAAATAGTCTAAGCCGCCACGTAAATGTAATGGGGTGATACGTTATTCACTCCGCCATGAAAGAGAGAGACAGAATCATGGATGAAGATATTATTGCTGTATTTATACCAATAATTGCGATCGTTATGGGCATCGGACTCGCGATGATGAAAACATATTTCAAACATAAGGAACGCATGATGGGCCAAATGAGCGAAGGTCAAATGGCCGAGCTAGAGCAAATGTCGCGTATTGCCGACATTTTAGACCAACGGGTCAATGTATTAGAAAGAATTCTGGATGATGAGGTTCCAGAGTGGAGAGAGAGACGTCATGACAAAACGATATAGACATAAATACGAACGTATGATGAAAGACGTTCACTGGGACGGTGATGATGATCGCTATGAATATTCAGAACCGCATAAAAAACTTCGCCGCAATAAAATCGACGGCGTCCTTGGCGGGGTGTGTTCAGGCTTTGGCGACTACTTTGGCATCGACCATATTATTGTCCGGATTTTATTTGTGCTGAGCGTTCTGTTCTTAGCCTTTCCGGTTCTCGCTTATGTCCTACTGTGGATGTTTATTCCGTCGGATAAGCGCGCCCCTTACCGCCGTGAATACCGCGAAGCCCGCAAGGCCCGCCGTGAAAGCCGCCGTGATGATTATGATACGCCGCCGGTAAGCAGTGCGAACTTTCGCGATGTGAAGTCAAAATTTCGCTCCCTTGAAACCCGGCTTCAGGATTTAGAGCGGTCTATCACGTCAAAGGAATGGAAACTCCGCCGTGATTTCCGCGACCTAGAAAGTTAGGTTCTTAACCCCCAAGGGCCGGTTATTCCCTTTAAGGCCGGCCCACCCTTAATAAACCTTCGTGAAAAATAGCGCTGTGAGCGCAGGAGCGAAGCTTTGCCAAAATAAGGCAAAATAAATGAGAGATAAAAGAAAGAGAGATGGAGCGAAAAATGATCAAGACAGGTTTAATTATATTAACCGCAACGGGCGTTTTAGGCACAAGTGCCGTTCAGGCGGATTTACTCCCTCCGCAAGCTGATATCACAACTGAAATTACGGCGGGTCTCGTGAAAGTTGAATTTGGCGGCCCAGACGGATTTGACGCGAGTTTTACAAAAGCAATGGTGTTTAATCTTAGGTTTATATCCGGTAGCGGTAAAACTGTGACGATAAGCCTTTAAGATAATGAAGAGAGAGACCATGACATATTACCCTATTATATCCTTTTCGGTCATTTCAGCCCTCGCTTTATTTGCAGGATTAAGCTCAAGTTGGGCGCAAACACAGAGCCCGTCTGAAACGAAAAGCTTTTCTGGAGTTCCTGTCTTAAAAATAGACAACTTCATTGGCCGTATCACTGTAGAAAACGCTGAGGTAATGGGGGTTGAAGGCGCAAAAGACGACACGCTTAAACAGGATGGTTTAAGCTGGGCGATCTTAGGCGGTGAGGAGATTAAAGGTGTGAATTGCCGTGCCCGTAATAGCCGCATAGAAATCTCTCTAGGAAATTGGCGGTGGCGCAAACGCAGCGGCGGTTATAAGAATATAAATGATTATCCCCATTTGAAAGTCACCTTGCCGAAACAGGCTCATTTGGACATATCTAGCAGTGTTATCTACGGCGATATTGACGATCTGGGCAGCGCCCATATTCATATGCCGTCTTGTTCGGATATAACGGCGCGTAATATCGCAGGAAAGCTTGATCTCGGTATTTCAGGAAGCGGTGATTTTAGCGCTGAAAATATTGGTGAAGCTAAGATAAAAATTAGCGGCTCTGGGGACGTAGTTTTGGGTGAAACCGGGCCCTTAACCCTGACTATATCCGGCTCTGGTGATTTTAATGCCGAGACGATAACCGGAGATGCAACTATAAGGGTTAATGGCTCTGGCGATATTGAAATTGATAAGATTACGGGCAGGCTTGAGCATAAAAACAATGGTTCTGGAGATTTACTGATTGATAGGGTGAGCGGTGATTTGCTTAATATTCGCCTCAACGGTTCTGGTGATGTGGAGATCGACAGGGGCGATGTTACTGACGCCCAGATCGTGACCCACGGCTCTGGTGATGTTGATTTTGGCGGAACCGCCGTTAACGTAGATGTGCAAGCATCGGGAAGCTCTGATGTGCGCATTAAAAAAGCCACCGGTGAGGTGAGTGTTGATGTGAGCGGCTCCTCTGATGTTTATGTGAACCGCATACATTATCAGCGCGAGTAAGCTTTAAGATAAGCTATTTTCTAAGTTTGAAGATTATGGTCTGTCTTTATCTCACCACGGGGCGCGAAGACATATCATAGAGGTGCAGGCCAAGGCCCGATGTCTCTCTCGCCGTGGCCCGCACTTTATTTAATTCTGCCTTATCAATTATGTGAAAGTTTGGCCCAAAGCCTTGGCGTGAGGCTAGGCGCTTTACGGCATAAATAGGCTGTTAAATTATTCGCTAAAAGCGGTGCAAAAACAAATCCGCGCGAGCCTAGTCCCGTCATAACCCATAATCCCGGCTTTATTTCTATGACTTGGGGTAAACTATTGACCGTCGTCACCCGAAGGCTGGCCCGGCTTTTTTGCGGGGCCGCTGTTAATTCCGTTTCAAGATAGTGCCGCGCTTGGCCCAGATTATGCGCATCATCCTCTGGCCGCAAGGCGTAGTCATCACGGGCATCAAGGCGGTTATGAGTCGCGCCGAGTAAAATATCTTGGCCCAAAGGAATAGCGTAACCCCCATAAGCTATAGCCTGATTTAACGGTGTCTTGCCCGCCTCCTTTGCCCAAGTGAGCTGGCCGCGAGAGAAGCGTAAGGATAATGCGGCGGCGATGCTCTCACCGCTCGGTAAGTGAATATCCCGCACCCCCGCCCCGCTAGCGATAATCATGGTTTTGGACGCCGCAATGATTTGGCCGTCCTTATCATGAGCTGTCCAATTATCGCCGGTTTTAGCCATATGGGTGATATTTGCCGTTCTGGACGGCGTTGCCGTTGTCCATAAAGAGATAAGCGGTCGTGGATTAATCGTCAGAGCGCTTGGAAAATACAATCCTTTAGGATGGGCCGCCAGATGGGTGAGCGGCAGGGGGGCTTGCGCGGTGAGTTTTTCAAAACGGGCGAGTTCCGCGGGATCTTTTGCGATTTGAGTTATGCCGCGAGAGAGAATGATATCCGCTTGTTCATGATGTTCATGGCTATGTTCATAGGCGCGCAGGGCATAAAGATAGCTTGCAAGGAAGAACCGGCTTTCCTCTCGGTCTTGTAAATCAAGACGGGGCTTAATGAGGGCGGCCGGGTTCCCGCTAGCGGCACGATCCATAGCCGGATCGTTATGAATAAGCTTTGCTGTTAGGCCGAACTGCTTTGCGGCGCGGCACAGGCTCGCCCCGGCAATGCCGCCGCCAATAATAAGCGGCGCTATATCGGGCCTGGTGGGAGGTTTTGGCCCGCCGATATATGTGGCAATAAGGCGGTGGCGTTTGCGGCCGAATCCGTCTTTTTTCTGAACATTAAACCCCGCATCCCCAAGGGCGCGGCGCACATCACCTGCGGCGGTAAAGGTTGCAAGGTGGGTTTGATTATGGGAAAGTTCCGCTAAACGTTTCATAACGCCCGCCGACCACATATCGGGATTCTTCGACGGGCTAAAACCGTCTAAAAACCAGCTATCTATCGGGGCGCTCATATCAGATAAGGCGGGCTGAATATCGTCGATGTAAAGGGTTAAAGTGACATTTTCTGTAAGGTGAAGACGGTGCACGCCTTTAACGGGGCCGGGCCAAAGCGCAGTCAGGCGGGCGGCTTTATCTCCAAACTGCGGCCAATGAGAGAGAGCCTTTTGCAACATATTGCGGGTAAAAGGAAATTTTTCGATTGAGGTAAAGTCAAGCTTTTGCTCTGGCTTTGCACAAGCTTCAAAATCGTGCCAGACGGTGAGAAAGTTGAGCCCAGAGCCAAAACCAAGTTCGCCGATATGATGGTCTTGCCCGTTCGCCCAGCGCTGCGGTAGGCTGCAACCTTGAAGGAAAACAAAGCGGGTTTCTTCAAGCCCGCCATCTACGGAGAAATAAATATCATCAAAACCCTTAGCAACAGGAACAGCTCCTCGGCTCCAATCTAAACGGGCCGTTGGCGCAGCCGTAAGAGGCAAAGGCGGCGGCATAAACGGGCTCTATTGGTCCATGAGCTTTTGAAACAAGCTTTGCTCCATATAGCCGTCTGCCGGAAGGCCTTGGTCACCCTGCCACCCCCGAATAGCGCGGCGGCTATTGGGCCCGATTTGCCCGTCGACCCCTTGCGTGTCATAGCCAAGGGCCGTGAGCTTCACTTGCATGGCTTTCTTATTTTCAAAGGATAAAGGCTTGTCCGATTTGGGCCAAGGGGTGCGAATTAAAGGCTGGCCTTGAAACCCGCTTGCAAGGGCCGAAATCCCAAGGGCATAGCTTGTTGAGCGGTTATATTTCATAATCACATCAAAGTTTTTAAGGGCGAGTAATTTGGGCCCTTTATGACCTGCGGGAACAAGTAGGCGCGCGGATAAAGCTTTTGCGTCTTGTGACCATGCTCGTCCGTCGAAAGGCTTTATCCCTAGGCGCTCCCACTCTGCGATTGTTTTTTTCTGCCCGTCCGATAAGGCATAATTAAAATTTTGCGGCAAGCGGATTTCTGTTATGACGGGCTCGGTCTGCTGCCAGCCATGACGAGCGAGATAATGAGCGGCGCTGCCAAGGGCGTCTTGCTCACTCTCCCACAGATTTTTATTGCCGTCCCCATCCATATCTACCGCGTAATCACGAAATGTGGCAGGGATAAATTGGGTCATGCCCATGGCTCCCGCCCATGAGCCTGTCAGCTGCTCGGCGCGAATATCTCCGTCTCGCAACATGTCTAAAACCGCGTAAAGCTGTTGGGTTCCGAATTTTGTGCGGCGGCCCTCAAAAGCAAATGTAGATAGGGCGTCGATAATATTATGCTGGCCTAAAATACGCCCATAACTGCTTTCAAGCCCCCAAATAGCGGTGAGGATATGGCGGTCGACAGGAAAGCGCTGGGCGATAATGTCAAAATCTGCCTGATGCTTAGAGAGGGCATTTTTCCCGCGGTTTAGGCGATCCGCAGAGACAGCGCCGTCAATATAGGCCCAAATAGGCCGTGAAAACTCTGGCTGCTGACTGTCGCGGTCAAGGGCGAGGCTGTTGATTTTTGCTGGATTTATTAAGGCGGCGGTAAAGGCGCGGTCATAGCCCTTTTCAGCGGCTTCATTAATAAAGACGGTTTTCCAACGGGTAAAGCGCTCCTCTTGCGTTAAGCTATCATTTGGTGCTGTATTTGCAGAGGCTTGCGCCGCAACTGCGTTTGGAGTTTGTGGCTGCAGGTTTTCTGCTGGGGCGGCGCAGGCGCTCGCGGTGAGGGAGAAAAAAAATAGGGCAGGTATGAAAGTGCGAGTGGTCATACGCTGGAAGCTATCAAACCTGCCCCCTTTCGGCTAGGGCCTTAACTGCGCTTAACTGAAATGTCATAGTGGTTAATAAATGTTTAAGAGGCGGCCTATGGGAATGTCACAGTTCCGCCGCTCCATGACTTATTTTTCTTTTGCTCTGTAGGCTGACCGTAAATCCGAATAGAGCCGCCGGAGCTGCTATGGCCTTTGCCCGCTTCGGAGGCATAAACGCTTGAGCTTGCGCCGCTATTGGCTTTAACATGGGCCGAGAGGCATTTTAAGTTCTTAGCCTTTATCGCGCCGCCGGAACTCACTCGGCTTTTAACATATTGGCATGTGCCCGAAATAGATAGTTTGCCGCCAAAATCCGCATGAAGCTCTATATTCCCTGCGGCTATGTTTTCAGCCCATAAATTGGCCCCTGATGTAGCGCGGGCATAATCCAGCGCTGGGGCGGTCACGGCAATTTTAGCATTTAGGTTTCGTTTTCCGCTTGTATAAGCGAAGCTGATCTTTAAAATATCATTATCAATGCGGATTTTGACGTCATCTTCATCCGTACCGCCTTTGAATTTGGCAGTGACGCTGTAATCATCGGCCGTTTTAAAGGTCACATCAATGCCTGCGGAGGCTTTAATGCCCGTAAATCCTGATAAGTCATAGGTTTTTTGCTCATCCGCCTGTGCTGAGGTTGATAATAAGAACCCTGTGCATGCCATAATAAAATATTTTTTGAACATTGTAATTTCCTCTTTTACTTATTGTTTTGCGATAATAATTATTGAAAAACAATAAATATTTTGAAAAAGATGAAGTCAGCAAAGATATCAAACTATGATTATTGTTTAAACTCTGTGTATGGGGGAATAAAGCCCTTGACCTTAGCGGCCAGAGCTTCTATTTCGCGGCTTCTTTGGAATTAGATAAAGGTGCGCGTCATGAAAGTTCGCAGCTCTTTGAAGTCACTTAAAGGCCGTCACCGCGATTGCCAAATTGTCCGCCGTAAAGGCCGTCTTTATGTGATTAACAAGACCGACCCTCGGTTTAAAGCCCGTCAAGGCTAAACCCTATATTGTCCTTGCGTTTTTGCGCACGGATAAACATAATTTTGTGATCGCCTCGCGCCGCCATTATCTATTGATATATGCAGCGCGAGGCGTCACTATATGCTCTATGCGTTATTTCCTAATTTTGACTGTTTTTTGCCTTGGTCTGACCACCGCCCTCCTTGCTGCCGCGCCCCTTGCCGCCGCGCAGATCAATCTGCCGCGCCTTGAAGCGCCCAAAGAAGATGTGCCCGAATTTCTAAAAGATGAAACCGATTACTCCCGCCTGTCTGAAAGTGAGGAAAAAGCCGCGCGGCTTGACAAGCTCTTTGTGAAATTATCCACTGAACAAGATGAAGAACAAGCCGGATTGATTGCCGAAGAGATTTGGGCGCTATGGACGCGCTCCGGCTCGGCCACGGTTGATTTAACCCTGCGGCGCGCGGCTGAGGCTGCGGGCCAAGGCCGCAGGAAATTGGCCCGGCGTATGTTTGATAATGTAACGACATTAGTCCCTGATTATGCAGAAGGCTGGGCACGCTCTGGCCGTCATGCACTTACGGAAGATAATCTTGACCGCGCCTTGGCGGAGCTGACTAAGGCCTTAATCTTGGAGCCGCGCCATTTTTACGCCCTTTGGACGCTCGGCACGGTTATGGAACGACTCGAGCGTTATGATGATGCGCTGCAAATCTATAACGAAGCTCATAAGCTTTATCCGGCCCTTGAATCCGTTGCCTCTCGCCGCGCGGCTTTGATGTCTTCGGTGGAAGGCGACGTGCTTTAGAGGGCTAGTCTTGGGGTAGGTTTTCTAAAAGAAACCGCCTGACATTCTCGCCCATAACTTTGCGAATAACCCGCGGCTCCATGTCTTCATTGAGGAGTGCTTGGGTAATAGCAGCAAGTTCTGAGCTATCTAAATGTGTCTCAACAGTGCCGTCAAAATCAGAGCCGAGCGCAATAACGTCCTCCCCTAAAAGCGCGGCGGCGCGCTTAATTGTGCGGGCTATTCCGGCCGGAGAGGCATCACAAACGGCGGGGCTAAAATAAGCAATGCCAATCAGCCCGCGCCTTTGAGCGATTTGTTTTAATATATCATCGGGCAGGTTGCGCGCTTTCACCTCCTCGCAGCCGCCGCGTATGCCGCCGTGAGAAATTATCACAGGCGCGTCAATGGCGGATAATGTGCTGCGCACACTGTCATAGGATGAATGGGCAACATCAATAATAATCCCTTTTTCCGCCATGGCTTTCACCGCGCTTATGCCAAAGGGAGTTAGCCCGCCTTTCTTCACCCCATGCAGGGAGCCGCCAAGTTCGTTATCAAAAAAATGTTGTAAGCCCATCATGCGAAATCCGGCCTCATAAAGGCGGTTAATATTTTCAAGATCACCTTCGAGGGGATGCGCACCTTCCGTGGCCAGCAGACCCAAAAGCACGCCGTCTTTTGCCCTGCTTATATCGGCGGCGCTACGTATGACTTTGAAATTATGGGCGGGGTTGGCCTCAAGCTTATGAAGCCGTTGTGACTGATAAACCGCTCGCTCATAAAGGCTGTTCCATGTGCGGAGCGGCCAGAGCTGCACCTTAGCAAGGAGGGAAATATCATCCGGCGTATCGGCGGAATTATTATTAAAATTAAACCCGCGTGGTGATTTTGTGACTGTCGCAAAGACCTGTAAATTTACGCCGCCGTCTTTAAGGCGCGGTAAATCGGTGTGGCTGTAATTATGACGCCGGGCAGGATTGCGCCGCCATAATAATGTGTCTGCATGAAGATCGGCAATAAAAAGGCTATGATGTAAGTTTTGGGCGGGCTCGCTTATCGGGTAAGGCTTATGGTCTATGACCGCATTAAAATCACGGTCAATTTGGGGTAATTTAAAGCCGTAAAAATAAATCCCCGCCGCCATTATGAGGACCATAAGAAGAGCGATTAGCTTTTTCATCATATTGATAACTTACCTATGGTTTGAGGCCTGTGCCTATTTTTTATGGGGTAGGGCTTTTGTCTCGCCTTTAAAAATGGCGACGCGGCGCGCTTTGGGGGTGACGCTGCCGCGGTACATGCCGGCCGTGTTAAAACTAAAGGCGATATGGCCATCATTATCTATGGCAATAATGCCGCCGTCCCCGCCCATTTCAGGTAGGGTTTTATGTATTAAATGATCTGAGGATTGCTGTATCGTTTCAGATGTAAACTCTTGGCGGGCGCAAATATCGCGGGCGACAGTAGCGCGGATGAAAAACTCCCCTGTGCCCGTTGCAGAGACAGCGCAGTAGCGGCTGTCCGCATAAGTCCCCGCGCCGATAATTGGCGTATCCCCCACACGGCCAAATTTCTTCGCAGTTAGCCCGCCCGTTGACGTGCCTGCTGCAAGGTTTCCGCAGCTATCTTTTACGACGGCCCCAACTGTGCCGTATTTTGTTTGAGGGTCTTCAAGCCAGCGGTTAAAACTGCCCTTTTGCTGTTTTAGCCGCGCTTGTTTGGCTTGGAGCTGTTTCCAGCGGCGATGGCTGTAGAAATAGTCTTTGTCAACAATCTCAAGCCCTTGAGCTTTGGCAAAATCTTCGGCGCCTTGACTTTGAAGCATGACGTGATCTGACTTGTCCATCACGGCGCGGGCGAGGGTGATTGGATTTTTCACCGTCGTCACCCCAGCGGCCGCGCCGGCATTGCGGTCAGAGCCGTCCATGATCGCGGCGTCAAGCTCGTTAATCCCCGCATCAGAAAACACGGCCCCTTTTCCAGCATTGAATTTTTCATCATTTTCAAGGGAGATAATCACTGCTTCGACAACATCAAGGGCGCTAGCTCCGGCGGTCAGTTTATCTTGCCCAATATCCAAAGCGGTATTAAGGGCGTGGCGATATTCTGCGTCTCTTTCTGCGCTCAGGTTCTCGCGTAAAATAACCCCTGCGCCGCCGTGAATCGCGAGGGCATAATCACCCCCTGCTGGGCAATCTTGGGCTAAGGCAGCAGAAGAGCAAGAGGCGCATAAAATTGTGAGGCCTAGAAATTGAGTGGATAGGGGCTTGTGCGATCTTGTCATCTTATCTCTCCATTTGTCATTTATACACAGTTTCTTTTTGTCCATTCGCCTCTACGGCTTGAATGGCAGAGCGGGCGCTTTATATCTACCGCTAAATATCAAGAGGACAAGGCTATGTTAAGTGATAGTGACCGCGCAGACCAGATGGGACAAGCGACACGGGAAAAATTAAAGCAATTTATCGCCCGTATCGAACGGCTGGAAGCCGATAAAGCCGAAATTACAGCCGATATTCGCGAGGTCTATGCGGAAGTTAAAACCTTTGGCTTTGATTCTAAAGTCATGCGCAAAGTTGTCGCCCTTCGTAAAGTTGAGCCATCGGAACGGGCCGAACAAGAAGCGCTTCTTGATATGTATATGGGCGTGGTCGACGATCAGGCGTAATTACCGCTTTATTTTGTTCTTATAATGTTCTAGCCTTGCCCTGTCATGAGTGATTTTGATAAACAGCAATGGCAAGCGGAGCAGCAGGCTCGGGACGCGGCGTTTGAAAAACAGCGCGAGAAAGAGCGTAAAACCCGCGAGCGCTCGGCCCGTAATGTCCAGCGAAAATTACAGCGCCTTCGCCGCACATTAAGCGAGACGGATAATTTGTCCGATTGGGAAGACGAGTTTTCAGGCTCTGTCGCCGATCGGCTTGATAAATATGGCGCGGCTTTTCACGATCTTGAAAAGGGCCGCCCCGGAGATGCTTTATCTTTTGCGCAAAAACGTGTGGTGGCTGCGCTCAATAAAAAAGCCAAAGATCAGCGCAAGGCGGCGCGCCTTAAACGCCAAGCCGCGCAAAACTTACCAAGCGGAGATGATGCCGATCATGAGCGGCCTTCAGCCAAGCCAAAATTTCAGTCTAGCTTTAAACCTAAAAATAAAAAATCTTTCACGCCGCGGGTGCGCCAAATTGATGATGATTTTGACGGTGTTACCCCGCCTAAAAGGCCTAGGGATGTAGATAATCAAGAACCGTTTATTCCAGATTTTAACAGCCCTACCAAGCCGCAAAAGCCTTTTCTGCGGCTGGTTAAGACGGGATCATAAAATATTTTGGCTTTATGATACGGCCTTAAAACTTAGGCTGATTTAGACTCGATAACCTCGACGCCGTGCTCGCGCACTTTGCGGTAAAGGGTCGAACGGCCAATACCCAGACGGCGAGCGACTTCGGACATATGCCCCGCATAGGTCTCGATGGCGAATTGGATTAAGTCTCGTTCAATATCTTCGAGGCGCCGTAAGTGACCTTCCGGGTCAATAACGGCGACCCCACCCTTATCAACAGACGCCGCTGCGGAGAGCGCTGTAAGGTTATCACTCAGGCTTAGGTTTGGCGTTTGGCCAGAGATTTGCGGAAAGTCATGGGGTTGTAAGGTTTGCCCATCACTTAAAATCATAGCGCGAAAAATTGCATTTTCTAATTGGCGCACATTGCCGGGCCAATCAAAGCTACGAAGTATTTCAAGACTTTCTTTGGAAGGCCCGCTGACTTTCATACGCTCTTGCGCATTAAACCGCTTGATGAAATGCTCCGTAAGTGCGCCAATATCTTCGCGGCGTTCTCTTAGAGAAGGGACTTCGATCGGAAAGACATTCAAACGGTAATATAAATCCTCGCGGAAATTCCCATCTTTGACGCGGTCTTGAAGGTCGCGGTTTGTTGCCGATATAATCCGCACGTCCACTGATACGGGGCGTTTAGACCCGATAGGATCAACTTCGCCTTCTTGGAGTACGCGCAGCAGTTTGACTTGCATATCAAGCGGAAGCTCGCCGATTTCATCAAGGAAAAGCGTGCCCGTATGGGCTTCTTGGAATTTCCCTAAATGTTTGGCATTGGCCCCCGTAAAAGAGCCTTTTTCATGGCCGAAAAGAATGGATTCCACGAGGTTTTCAGGAATAGCCCCGCAGTTCACGGTCACAAAAGGCTGTCCTGCGCGCTGGGATGCGCCTTGAATAGCCCGTGCAATGACTTCTTTACCCACGCCCGATTCGCCGGTGATTAAAATGGGGATATTGGCCTGTGCGCCCCGTTCACCCATGGCAATAACAGAGCGCATAGACGGTGCTTTGCCGATCAGATCGTCAAATTGCAAAGAGCCACTCGCCGTTTTCTTAAGCCGCGTAACCTCTCCGGCAAGGCTATTAATCTCAAGGGCATTGCGTAGTGAGACAATAAGCCGTTCTGGACTGGCGGGCTTAACGATAAAATCTCGCGCGCCGGATTGCATGGCGCTGACCACTGTATCAATCGAGCCTTTACCAGTTAGAACGATGATAGGTAAATCACTGCGAGATTTTTGTAGCTCTGATAGGGTGTCCATACCGCCGCGCCCTGGCATAATCAAGTCAAGCAGCATCAGATCAATATTTTTACCATTGGCCCCAAGAGCCATGTTGAGGGCTGTGTCGCCGTCCTCAGCTTGGAGCACAGAAAAACCATGTTTTTCCACCACCGCCCGCAGGAGGCGCCGCTGCGTCGGATCATCATCTACAATTAGAACCGTTTTTGCCATGTTATTCCCTATATTCAAATTCGGCTCTTCGCCCCAATTTAGGACGGTTATAGGCAAGCGGTGTAAATTTGCGTTTAAGTGTCGTCCTTAATGAAAGGTAAAATTTCTTTTAAAACGAAGTTCATAGCTAAAGACTATGTCTGTAAAACCTATGAAAACTAGTAAATTTCACATCTTGGCGTCTTGAGGCCCATCATAAAGAATGTTATGCGGTAGCGAAATTTAACGGCTAATCTTTTAATGATAAGGGCGGGACATGGCGAGTACAGATTATAAGCGCGGGCAAATGGAAGTCAGCGAACAAAGAGGAACTTTTGGTGGATTCATCAATACAACGGTTTATGGCGGCGCAGCGATTGTCTACATCTTACTTTACCCTATCCTTATGTTTGCGGTGGGGATGAATTGGCTCCCGTCCCTCTTCATCTCTATCATTGTCGCCTGTATTATCGGAATGGCCTTGCGCTTAAAGGGGAAATGGTACGGCTTTGTGATCGGGCTTGGGATTGTTACGGCGATTTTCTCCGCCATTTTCGCATAAGGCGCGGCCTAAGACTTATAGTCATAGTCCCGCTGTAAACGGTGACTTCATTGGCCGCTGCTGGGCGGGGGCTTTGATCTGCGAAACTTACTTTTTACGTGACTCTTAATCGCTGCGGCGCTTATATGGGCGTGCATGCGTGTTGTTATGATGTGTGAAAAGGGAGAGTTTGACCATGCCAACCCAAGATTTAATGATTTTTGTCATCGTCTGTTTTGCGATTAGCGCCCTGCTTATGATCCGCTCTTTTCGTCATTCGGCCCGCAATCCGTTAATGTCATTAGCGATGATTCCGCTTTTTATTGGATTAATTGTTTTAAATGTCGACCTCGCTAGCCGCGATGAATATTATGCCGATAAGATGATATATATTCTTATATTTATGGTTTTATGTATTGGCGTTTTTATCTACCGCATTGGGAGTGAGTTTGTAAATGAAAAACCCCGCCGCGGGGTGATGCCTCACGATGAGGGGTGATGAGCCTAGCGATAATCACAGTGATGTCGATATGAAATATCGAAATGATGTCATTAGCAAAACCTAAACTTTGTGGAATATAAGAGGTAAATAAAGCGCTTTAAAGCCCAAGGGGGACTCACTTAAACTAAATAAAGCCACGTGCTAAATGCAGCATTGTTTCTTTGATCGCTAAGTTTTTACAAAAATCTCTAAAGCTTATTTGGCGCTCTTAAAATCATCCGAAGATTAAAATATGTCATCACTAGCACGAGGCCGAGCCAGATATACATCCATAAGGCGGCGGGGATAATTTTTATGATACTCGCATAAAGCGCTAGATCAGAACTCGGCCCGACGTTAAAGTCCCTAATAATATATATCAGGCTGGCAAGGCCAAGGAACATGAGCGCCTCGCGCATCACCCATTGTTTATGAGCCAACGTTATAAGCGCGCCGCCAAAGACAAATAAGGTGAGCGTCGAGAATAAATGAGAAAACCAAATCACGCCGGAGAGCAGCATAAATCCGCCTAAGACATAAAGTGCCGCGCGGGCGAGCTTTCCGGCTTTTACGCCGATGTAAAAGATAATATTGCCAAAAATAGCGCTGCCTAAATAACCGCCCATTAATATAATTAATGCGTTGCCGCCCAACACAGACGCCTTGCCAGACCCATCCGCATTAATCTGCACATATTCCACCTTGCCGCCCGATATGATACCGCCTAGGGCATGACCAAGCTCATGAAGGACTGTGACAAAAAGATTAATCGGATAAATAACCGCCCGCCCATAACGCCCCGCAAGCAGCAGTAAAAGGGCATAAAGCGCAACCACAATCCCAAGGCGGGAGAGGGTGGTTTTAGTTGCGGGTGTCATGTCTATCTTTATGCGTAAATTACATGGGATGCCAAGGCGTTAATTATTCATA
>CALFVT010000001.1 GCA_937928165.1 uncultured Caulobacterales bacterium | reverse complement strand
GCGGGGGCACGCATTGCCTGCGCGGCGATTGGGGGCTAGCTATGCAGATGCTAAAGAGGCGCTAGAGGTAAGTCATCGACAACGGACTCAGCTTTGGTTGCAATACCTAATTTAAGCCGTGACAAGTGAATGAACTATTTTAGCGGCTTTTTTTATTGGATCCCAATTTGGGTCGCCTTTGGCTGATAGGCACCCACTGACCTGTCTATCTATATATAAATGATGCTCATCACTCGCTTTTTTTAGGGCACTCATCACATCAGCGACTGAATTACACACAACCCCATAATTCCAATGGGCATAATCAGGGTTATCGCGCCACTGAATATTTTCACGACCAACAAAAATACAGGGCTTCGGGACATCTAAAAATTCGTAGACTTGGCTGCTCACGTCACCCAGATATATATCCGCCAAGCGCGTATAGGTCATGTCGGTCGAGGCCTGACTCCCTAAATCCACATGAATATTTTCAAATTCTGAATAAGACTGGATCTGCGCACGAAGTGCATTTCCAGCATTGGCAAACAAGCGGACATGGGGCGCAAAAATAAAGTTATAATCTAAGTTACATGAAAATTCCTTTAGCAGCCCTTGTCCGAAAATCTTCCATGAGGACAGATCTTTACAGAAATGAGGACTATAAATAACAATAGGTCGTTTTTCTTTGAAGAGGTTTGGGACATTATGAGGCATGTTCTTGACAGCATGAGATTTTATATAACCTGTTACTTTACAATTTTCTTCATTAACAAGGCCAAGCTCAATCATGCGTGTTTTATCCTTTTGTCCGGCCACCAAGACCGTATCAAAATGCCGTATTCTTTTATCATAACTTCGGGCTCTATCCCCCACCCCATGAGGTATATGAATCAAAGGCGGGAGATTATTAGAAAAATAGCGTAAAATCGTCGAGGTTCGCTCTACGGTTATTAAAGCATCAAGATTCTTCCATATATTCAAATTAAAAAGAAGGAAGGTGAGCTTAGGAGACATATGTTTGCAGATTTTATTTTTGCGGCCAATGCGTATATCCGGGTTTTCCATACCCAGTTTATGCAAGGCGTCTTCGCATAATATTTTTTCAGATTCATCTCTGACAAATATTATGACATGTAGATTATTAATAACGTGCAGTTCTAACGCGATAGGGACAAGATGCAAAATGTGATGATGTCCGCCAACTAAGAGTAATCCGATATTTTTCACATCCATAGACATATTTTTATATGCACTTTCAGAACTTAAAGTCATCTTTGAGCCGAAAGCAGCTAATAATGAGATCGATGGTTTCCAAACAGAAGAATATAAAGTTTCAAGACTATTTCGCATAACTAGACAACTAAAATTTATAGTTACACGCCCCCATTTAGAATGTTTGCCTCTTATCGCGGCCAATTACCAGAATTAAAAGCCATAAGAGGGCTTATTAGCAGCTCAGCTAAACGCAGCCATATGCCGTGTCAAACTTGTTTTCAACTTTGTTTTAAAACAAAAAATCTATCATTCACCCCTTTACCGCAACCAAACTTGAGGTAATCTGGCTTAAAGCTTATACCTAACTTAGGGTATAAAGGAGGCCGCCATGCGCGTTGTAACTATTCCTATTGATAAGATTTATGTCCCGGCGGCCAAGGCTAAAACTCTTGATGAGGATAAAGTCCTGCCCCTCGCCGAAGATATTTTAGAAAACGGACATAAAACGCCGATATATGTGCGCATTGGTAAAGACCGCTATGTACTCCAATCAGGCGTGCACCGCCTCGAAGCCCTAAAAATGCTCGGCTCAGAGACAATTAAAGCCCATATCATTCAAGCGCCGAAACATTAGGGTGGAGCGGGGTTAAACCGTCATAGCAATCGTTCGCATCTGCGCTCGCGAAAATGATTCCCAAAAGAAAAAGGGGGGATCATTTTCTTTATGCGAGCTTGATTGTTCGCATCTGCGCTCGCGAAAATGATTCACAGAATCATTTTCTTTATGCGAGCTTGATGCTCACTCATCACCGGGCCAGATTTTATTCCACCAATCTGTGCGAGGTTTTTTGCTGATGTCATAAAAGCCGCCCTTGCCGCTTTTATCAATTTTTGTGCGGATCTCTTTGGGCTCCCATCCAGTGAGGTTAGCGAGGGTTTGGACTTCTTTTTCTTTGCGCTTATTCACGCCGCGTTTGTAATCCTCTGCGGCGTCGCATTCCATCTCCCCATCAAAGGCATGGCGGAGGATATAGCGGCCTTGGAAGTTTTGGCGATCACCTGTGGTTTTAAACTTCAAATCCTCTGGAAAACTCTCCGCGTCATAGCGAACATGCAGCCGGGTCACATAAACATTTTTGGCTTGTGATTTAGGCCGGCGGCGTAGTTGAACTTGCGGCTTATTCGGCGCTTGATTATCATTCAGCCAAAACACGCCAAGCTCTTTGAGTTGGTCATCGGAGAGCGGATCGGCAGCGCAAGGGTCGCACCAGTTCATATCCCACGCATATTCCATGAACACCCCGTGGCCACCTTCGCGGTTTGCCGATGTTTTATACATGTCTTTGTAAAAATCGCCAAACTCATCTTTAACAAAAATCGGCAGCTCTTGGCCAGACGGAATTTTCTGGGTGCGGTAATTAGTGGTTTCCACCTTCCCGTCCCGCGTCAACGCATAGACGAATAAATCCTGCGTGCCTTTGGCGTTCACCGTACCCAGCCGTATGGGTAGAATGAATTTCGGGCTCTCATAGGCCACGGCAATCGGGTTAAGATAGGTCCCGCCTTCTTTGGCTTTGCGTTCCAAATTGACCTTGGCGACAAAGAACTTCATGTCTTGCTTAATATAGCTCCCGAGAGTTTTTGTCGCGCCTTTGGGAATTTTATAGCCATTATCCGTCAGCCATGTTTCAAGCCCATCGCTCTGCGTCGCCGAGAGGATAAGAATATCATATTCCCCCGCCGAGAAACTTTCCTCAATGGTCACACCAAGGGATTCCTGTATTGCTCCTTTTTCAAAACGTACGCCATCAGCAACGGGCGCGGACTGTAGCGCAAAGCGGCGCTCTTTTATTTGAAAGCACGGGTTTTGATCAAAATATTCCACCAATCTTGGAGCCGTATAGGCATCCAGATGATCAAGCAGGCTGCTCTTGGAAATATGGACTTGATCTTTGGTAATCACCGTTGGCACAGGGATGACCATGGCAAATTCTTCGGGGTCGCCAATATAGTCATTGGCCATGGTGATGACCGTGCGTTTTCCGTCGCGCACAAGGGCCACTTTAGAGCTTTCATTAAATAAATCTGTATCGGCCTTGGCCACATAAAAGCCGCAAAAGGCGCTCGCTTGCGGGGCCAAAGCCGCCGCGCCCATAATCATCGCGCTGCTTAGTAAGGCTTTAGGCAAGGACTTTATTTTTGTCATGCGACACTCCTTTATTGGGAATTTGAAAGCGCGGCCACGCATAGCGCGGCCCCGGTAGATATTTATCAAACAACGGCACAAGCGGCGCGGTGAGGATAAGCGCGAGAATAATCCCCGCTGCATTGTAAAATTGGAACTGAATAATAAAGCCGGCGAGCGCCACAAGGGCCGCATAAGCCACTCGCCCCTTACGGCTATCAGGGGTTGTTTTGGGATCAGAGATCATGAAAAATGCAAAGACTAACAGCGCGCCGCTTTGCATTTGATGCAGCGGGATAGACAGCGGATCACCGAGCCATAACGCTCGCCCGAAAATAAGCGCAGCGTAACTTACAAGGAGCGCAAGGGAGACATCCCATCGCTTCGCCTTACCGGTCACGATACCGCCGGCCATAATCAAGCCAATGGCCAGAAGGGACGCCGTACCCCACTGCCCCGGCGAAATCCACACGGATGTAAAGCCAAGGGATAAAACCACGAGGGCAAAATTGGCCGGATTGAAAATATGTTTGCCTT
This sequence comes from uncultured Caulobacterales bacterium, assembly GCA_937928165.1. Lineage (GTDB taxonomy): Bacteria > Pseudomonadota > Alphaproteobacteria > Caulobacterales > Maricaulaceae > CALFVT01. Next base: position 639 of record CALFVT010000001.1, on the reverse strand, counting down.
TAACCCGTAAAATATATTTTGATGAAATCGCCAAGCCCCCTGCTAAGAATGATAGCCACACACTCCCGCTACGCAAAAGTAAGGTCAGAGAGAGCGCCGTAATCAGCGGGCTCCTTATGTCAAAATTGGGGGCGTCAAGTTTATGCCGCGTCATACGGCTCGCGATAAACTGCGTGATAACCGTGGAGCTAATACAAGCCGCCGCGTGCCATGCCCGCATATCAAAGGCAAAAACAAACACGCCGAGCATAACAAGGCTAGACAGGGTCGCAATTTGGTAATGGCGGGGGTCATGGCGCAAAGCTGCAAGACGCCGCCAAAATGGCCTCTCACCTAAGTTAAACGCAAATCCAGAATGACCCGCTTTCATAAAACCCCTTTAACATGACCGATATTACGGCCTTTGATATAAGCAATAGAGAGCCTAACATTACAGGAAACTGAACGAGTTCATTACAATGTGGTTAAGGTTGGGGGGTAAGAGCTACCATTAAAAACAAGGGGCTGTCCTAGATAATGCATTTTATGTGTTATGAGGGACTATGAGGAAGAGCCGATTAAGTTGGTCAAAGCAGCTGCGACTGATTGAGCATTTTGTATCTGGCAGCACGGCCCGCTGCGCTTCGCGTCTTGTCGGGG